>NZ_JAYMGX010000001.1:0-1591104 GCF_037078395.1 Haloarcula sp. CGMCC 1.6347 | reverse complement strand
CGGCGGGGTTGCCTCCCGTACCCATCCCGAACACGGAAGATAAGCCCGCCAGCGTTCCGGGGAGTACTGGAGTGCGCGAGCCTCTGGGAAATCCGGTTCGCCGCCACCATTCATACCTTTCACAGCCCACTCGGGAGAGACATCTCTCCCGAGTGGGCGTTCTGTATTTGTACAAACCGAGAGCTGTCAGCTCACCAAGCCAGTCGTTCGTCGTTTACAAGATACGAGCTAGCGGCAGCGCTATCCGGAGTGTTTCCAGCCTGTGCGGGCAGATATGAACTATTAATACTCCAACGGCATCGAGTTAATACATGGGCGTTGTTAGTATCTCGATGCCGGACGAACTGGAGGAGCGAATCGATACGTTCGCGGACGAACACGGATATACGGGTCGCAGCGAAGTCGTACGGGAGGCAGTCCGGAACCTGATGGGCGAGTTCGAGGACAAGCGACTGGAGGACCGCGAACTAATGGCAGTCGTCACAGTCCTGTTTGACTACGAGACGACGACTGTCGAGGAGAAGATGATGCATCTGCGCCACGATCACGAATCTATCGTCGCGTCGAACTTCCACAGCCACGTCGGGGACCGGTACTGTATGGAGTTGTTCGTGCTGGAAGGCCAACTGGAGGACATCTCCGCGTTCGTCGGCAAAGTCCGGGCGACGAAGGATACGCTGTCTGTCGATTACTCGGTCCTGCCGGTCGACGACATCAACATGATCTCGTGAGCTGTCGTTGACGTCGGAAAGTCCTGCCGCGGGTCGTGAGTCCACGAACAGTTTGGCACCTTCAGTAGGCGTTTAAGTCGGGGCCGCGTAGCCGGCGGCGATGAAAGACTCTATTCTCGATACAATCGGGTCCCCGCTGGTCTCGGTACGCGCGCCGGAGGGGGCAACCGTTGCAGCGAAGATCGAGTCGTTCAATCCCGGCGGCTCCGCCAAGGACCGGCCGGCGAAGTACATGATCGATGACGCCGAGCGAAACGGCTCGCTCGAACCGGGTGATACACTGGTCGAACCGACGAGTGGCAACACCGGCATCGGCATGGCGATGGTCGGATCGACGAAGGGGTACGACGTTGTGCTGGTGATGCCGTCCTCGAAGTCTCCCGAGCGTCGCCAGATAATGAAGGCCTACGGTGCGGAGATAGAGCTCGTCGAGGGCGACATCTCCGACGCGAAAGAGCGCGCGGACGAGCTGAGTGAGCGCGACGACTACGTCCAGTTGCGGCAGTTCGACAACCCGGCGAACCCGAAGGCACATTACGAGACCACGGGTGAGGAGATTATCGAACAGATCGGCGACCGGACGGTAGACGCGCTGGTGGCCGGCGTCGGAACCGGCGGCACAATCACCGGGACGGGTCGTCGACTGCGCGAAGCGTTCCCAGAGATGGACATCGTCGCCGTCGAACCAGCGGACAACGCCGTCCTCTCGGGGATGGAACCGGGAACTGGCAAGGATAGCTTCCAGGGAATGGGGCCGGGCTTCGTCAGCGACAACTTAGACACCGATCTGCTGGACGACGTGCTGACGGTCGAGCTCCCGGACGCGGAAGACGAGTGCCGGCGACTCGCCCACGAGGAGGGTATCCTCGTCGGCCAGTCCTCGGGTGCGTCGAACCTCGCCGCGCGAGAGGTAGCCGAACAACTCGTCGCGGACGGCGTCGACGACCCGCTCGTGGTCACAGTCTACTGGGACAGTGGGGAGCGGTATATGTCGACCGGGATGTTCGACTGAGCCCGGTCTGTTCTGCGCGCGCGGTGTGGCCCGAATCAGGCCCCGAACTCCGATTCGGTCACCCTGACGATGAGCGTGTCGTCCACGTCTCGAAGGTCGTACTCGGGAATCGTGTCTCCGGTCCGCGTCAGAAGCATCGGCTCGACAAGCTCGGGTGGACGCTCGGTCTCCATGGCCTGTGTGTCGGGCGTTGGCTCCGACTCTCCTTCCGACGAGCCTTCGGCATTAGATTCGCTGGTCACGTCCGGTTCGACAATACCGTACACCTTGAGAAAGCGACCGGTATCTTCGGGCGCAACGTCGTCGTCCCGGATTGACGCGGCGAGGTCCCGGGAGAGCCATTCCGTCTCACTAATTGACGGATCACGAACGAACGCGGCGTCGGCGAAGCGGACGAGATACCAGTTCAAATCGTTGAGCAGCGCTACTGCTGCCCCGAGGCTTACGGTGTCGACGGCGACGGTATTCGCGAACGGTTCCTGCAGGTCGTAGGTGGCGAGTGCGTTCCGCGCGGTCTCGCGCGAGAGGAGTTCGTACCGGAGATTCACGCCCTCGCTCCCGACGAGACAGACCTGCGTCATGGCTCAACCCTGGCCCGCCCCGGAAATTTAGCTTTCGATGGGGACGACGGCGCGGTCCCGGGCACAGGCTTCGGCGCGCTCGAACAGGTCGTCGGGTTCGGCTACCCGAACGGCTTCCAGCGAGGCGTTGGTTTCCGGATGTGATGGCGCGACGCGATTACAGCCCGTGTCGATCGTCGAGTCCTGAAAGGTCCCGATGGCCCGTGCGTGGTTGGTTATCTCGGACTTGTCGACGGTGAGGTTCGGTCGGTGTACCGGGAGCGTAGTCGCGGCGTCCGTGACGGCGATGTTCGCGCTCGTCTGGCTGGACTTCTGCCCGATTGCTTCGCCGGTGACGATGCCGACGGCGTCACATTCGTTCGCGATAGCGTCGGCGACTGCGAGCATGAACCGGCGGAGAACGAGCATTCGGAGCGACCCGAGGTCCCGAGAAAGCTCGGTGACGACGTCACCGGCGTCGATTACGGACAGCGACAGGTCGTGTCCGGGCGCGTACGAGGCGAGCGTTTCGACAGTCGAGACGGCTCGAGCCCGGTGGTCGGGGCCGCCGTAGTCTCCCAGGTCGACGTAGACGGGGAGCACGGGTGCGCCGCGTTTCATCAGCTTCCAGGCGGCGACGGGCGAGTCGATGCCGCCGCTGACGAGGGCGACCACGGGGCGCTGGGTCCCGAGCGGGAGGCCACCGGGTCCCGCACGTTTCTCACAGAAGACGTAGGCCTCGTCGGCGCGACACTCGACGAACAGCTCGAAATCGGGGTTGTCGAGGTCGACAGCGGGATCGCCGCCCAGTCCCTCGATTGCCTCCCAGACGGCGGTGCCACCGTCGGACTCGATGTCCGTGCTCGAAAAGGGGTGTGCCTCTGCTGGCCCCGCTCGACGGGCGTTGACAGCGAAAGCGCCGCCGTCGTACTGCTCCCGCGCGGTCGCGGCCAGTGCATCTTCGATTGCGGACAGCGTCGGGTCGACAGTCGTGACCGCCGAGGCGGAGGTGACGCCGAACGTGTCGGCCGCGGCTGCGGTCACGCCCTCCGGGTGGTCAGTGTGGACGAACAGCCGGTTCCGGCGCTGTTCGATGTCTCCTGACAAGCCGCGCGCGTCGAGCATCGCTCGGAGGTTGTCCGCCAGTTGCCCCTCCATCTTCCGGCGGACCTGATCGCTCTTGACGCCGAGTTCGCCGTGGCGGAGGAGCACGCTATCGGCGTCCGGTGGATGCATGCCCGCGAGTTGACTACCGGCGAGTAAAGGGGTGTCGCCTCGCCGCCTCAGAACGTCGAGAGGTTGCCGTCGATGACCTGCCGCGTGATGTCGGTCACGTCAGCGAGTTCGTCGTCGATTGTGGCCTGGATATCTGCTTCGACGTCGCCGACCGCGACACCGTCCTCGGTGATGACCGTCGCGTCGGCGACGTGGGGCTCGTCGATCGGTGAGCCGATCTGTGAGAGCAGGCGCATCTGGACCTGTCGGATGCCGTCGACCTCGCTTGCGACGGACTGTGCGATCTCCGTCGAGAGGAGGTTGTATATCTTTCCGATGTGGTTGACGGGGTTCTTGCCGGACGTCGCTTCCATGCTCATCGGGCGGTTCGGCGTGATGAGGCCGTTCGCGCGGTTCCCGCGGCCAACGGAGCCGTCGTCGCCCTGCTCGGCGCTGGTCCCGGTGGTCGTGAGATAGATGGACTCGGCGTCGTAATCGTCGGCCGTGTTGACGTGGACCGTGACGTCCCGGTCAGTGTACTCCTCGGCGAGGTCGGTGACGAACGCTTGAACGTCTGAAACGGCGGTTTTGTACGCGTCGAGGTCCGGAACGTGTTCGTCGACCATCGCAACGGCCACGGTCACGTCGATGTGATCGCCCTCGCGCTTGCCCATTACCTTCACGTCCTGGCCGACGACCGGGTTGGACTCGGCGTACTCGCCGGTCAATGTCTCCTCGGTGTTGAGAACGATCTTTTCAGTTTCTGTCAGCGGAGCGTGGCCGACGCCGTAGCTGGTATCGTTCGCCATCGGAATTGCTGCTTCCTCGCCGAACACGGTCTGGAGGTCGCCCGACCCTTCGCCGAACTGGACGTCGACGATGACATCGGAGCCGAGGTCGAGGTGGGGGAACTGCTCGTCGAGGTAGTCGCGTGCGGCCTGGAGGGCAATACTCTCGGCCGGGATGCGCTCGCCGTCGAACTTCTTCGTCGCTCGGCCGACGACCAGAATGTAGATCGGCTCAAGCACTTCGCCGCCGCCGTACGCGGGGGCGGCAGTGCCGGCGACGAGTTGTGTCTCGTCGGTGTTGTAGTGCAAGACTGTGCCGAACCGGTCGATGTACGTCTGTGCCAGCGCACGCGACACTGTCTCCGCGATGCCGTCACAGATGGAGTCCGGATGGCCGATACCCTTGCGCTCTACGACTTCGATGTCCTGATCTTCGACGGCGAGCCCGCTCGCAGGTTGGACGTGGATGTTCCGCTCGGTCATTGCCTCGACTTCGTCTGGCCGGGTTCTATAACTTACGGGAACAGATAATAGCGGAATGATTACTCGTTCGCATCGCTAAGTAGCATACCGAGATAGGAGGTCCGCTGCTGGTCGCTGGGGTCCAGACTGAGGTCCTGAAGCACCTCGTAGGCCCCCTCTCGAACGGGTTCGATGTCGCCGTCGGTCTCCCGTTCGACTTCGACGAACTCGCCGACGTCGTCGACAGCGTCGAGCGTGACGTCGTATTCTCGGACCTCGTACACCCGGCGGTTCTTCCGGACGGTCGCCGCGGGCTCGAAGCCGAGGTGCTGGACGATAGCGTCGATGTCGTCGCCGTCTTCGACGCCTGTTTCGAACTCCTCTCGGCTCTTCGACTCCGCTTCGAGGAGCGGCCCCTTGTAGGTAACTTTCGCGTTCGTCTCCCCCTTTCTGGTCTCGCGACGGACCCGGAACGCCTCGTCCGTCTCGGCGAAATCCCGATGGGGGGCGTCGTAGTACGTGTCCGTCTGTATCACCGTATCGACCTGCTCGGCCCCGAGTTCGTCGAGTCGCTCCGCGACAGCCTCGATGTCCGCTGGCACTTTCACCTCGACTTCGTACATACTGAGGGGCTGGGCCGGGTCGCTGAAAAACGCTCCCGTCGACCGCGCCATTTACTGTGTCTGCTCTCCCGGGTAGTAGTATGGCCGGTCGCTACGAACCGATCGACTCCCCGGACGAGACGACCCTCTTTCCGTACCACGACCTGACGCCGCCGACAGTTGCTACGGTCGCGCACGCGCGACAACGCATCCGGCAGCACCTCCCAGAGACGCCCTTAGTCCGCAGCGAAGCCCTCTCAGATGCCCTCAACGCGGATGTCCTGCTCAAGCGGGAAGACACGCTCCCGACCGGGGCGTTCAAAGTCCGCGGCGGTGTGAACCTCGTCGCGTCCCTCGACGAGGAGTTCAGGGACGCCGGACTGCTCGCCGCGAGCACGGGGAACCACGGCCAGTCTATCGCCTGGGCCGGACGCGAGTTCGACGTGCCAGTCACCATCGGTGTCCCGAGGGAAGCCAACGCCGGAAAGGTCGATGCGCTGGAGCAACTGGGCGCGGAGGTCGTTCAACACGGCGAGGACTACGACGAGGCCCGCGAACACATCGAGGACTTGGCGACCCAGCGCGAGGCGCGCTACGTCCACTCCGGCAACGAACCGAAGTTGCTCGCCGGCGTCGGCACGGCGGGCCTCGAAATCCTCGACGAACGGCCCGATGTCGACCGCGTGTTCTGCCCCGTCGGCGGCGGCACCGCCGCGGCCGGGTACTGCATCACGCTCGGGGCGATGACCGACGCCGCTGTCGTCGGTGTGCAGGCCGCGGGCGCACCCGCGGTGTACCGCGCTTGGCAGGAGGAGACGTTGGAGGCCCTCGACAGCGTCGACACCATCGCTGAGGGCGTCGCGACCCGGGTGCCGTTCGCACTCCCGACCGGCATACTCCAGAAGGGGCTCTCGGATTTCCGTCTCGTATCTGAGGACGCCATCGCGGACGCCGTGGCACGCCTGTTCGAGACGGACCGCATCGTCATGGAGGGGGCCTGCGCGACGGCTGTCGCCGCAGCGATAGAGGCTGGCGACGAACTCCGGGGTGAGACGGTTGTCCTTCCCGTTTCAGGCCGGAACATCGACCGCGAGAAGTTCGACCGACTGTTGGCTGAAAGCGAGTACTAGTCGGCCACTTCCGAAGTTGCTCGACTGCTACTGACCGGGAAACGTTGTCCTTAAGAGTGCCACGACTGACGAACAGGGTATGAGCAACGAGTCTGAGACTGAAGTCGATGCGGAAACCGCAGACGAAGAAGAGCAAGCGGAGGGACTCCAGAAGGGCGATGTCGTCAAGCTCGCCTACACCGCCCGCACCGTCGATGGCGGCCAGCTTGTCGACACGACTGACGAGGAAGTCGCCGAGGACGACGGTATCGACACCGAACAGCAGGAGTTCGGCCCACGTACCATCGTGCTGGGTGAGAACCACATCTTCCCGGACGTCGAGCAGGACATCTACGGGAAGGAGGTCGGCGACGAGGGCGACGTGACTGTCGCCGCCGCCGACGCCTTCGGGGAATACGACGAGGAAGAGGTCCGGACGGTCTCGAAGGACAAGATTCCGGAGGACGACCGCTACCCCGGCGCGCACGTCGACATCGAGGGCGAGCACGGCCATATCGAGACCATCATCGGCGGCCGCGCACGAGTGGACTTCAACCACCCGCTGGCCGGCGAGGACGTCGAGTACGACTACGAAATCCTCGAAGAGGTCACGGACCGCGAGGAGAAGGCCCAGGGCATCATCCAGATGATGCTCGACATGGAGCTCGACGTGTGGTTCGAGACCGACACCGTCGAGGAAGAACAGCTCGTCGAAAGCGAAGACGACGAAGACGAGGACGAGGAGTCCGAGCCCGAGTACGAAACCGTCGAAGTCGAGAAGGAGACGCTCTACATCGAGGCGACGCCGCAGCTGACGATGAACCAGCAGTGGATGATGGGCAAACAGCAGATCGCACAGCAGCTCACCCAGCTGCTCGACATCGACCGCATCATCGTGCAGGAAGAGATCGGTGGCGGCGGCATGGGCATGCCCGGCATGATGGGCGGCATGGGCGGTGCCGGCGGCGCTGACATCGAAGACGCGCTGGAAGACGCTGACGTGGACGCCGAAGAGATCGTCGAAGAGATCGAAGGCGCCGAAGAGTAACTGCGCCGCGAGCACGCCGAGCGATTCTTGAGTGATAAGCGCCAGCGAGCGCTTTTGCGGTTCCGAGCGGTAGCGACTGCCACTTTCTGACGGCACAGACGGGAGAACGGTTATATCCACGACACGTCATCACTACCCATGCGAGTATCGCTGATGTACCCGCTACTGCTCGCGCTCCCGCCCGGAATCGCCTTCGGTGTCGGCACGGTTGTGCTGACTGGCAGCGCCGGGCTTGGACTGGCAGCCGGCGTCGGCGTCGGTCTCGGACTGTTCCTGTTGATACTCGTGGGTACGGAGTTCGGCTCGACGGACAGAGAACTACAGCCCGGCCGCGAATAGAATCCGTCTCAGGCGATGTCGCGGCTGGTGTCGATGCTGACCTCTTCGACGAGATTGAGTTTGATGATGTCGGTGGGAGCTCGCCCGCCGCGGAACTTCGGAATCGCGAGGCGGTTTTCCACCTCGTCACCGGTCGTCGTGGTGTTGAGCTGGAACACCACGTCAGCGAAGTGCTCGGTCGTATCCCGAAGCGGTGGCACGTCTCGGCCATCGAGACAGTGGACGATAGCGAGGCTCCCGGTGTTGACGATGTGGTTCTGCAGGTCGTTCATGAACGCGCGAAAGCGCGAGTGTGGCTCCTGTGCTTCCAGCACGTCCAGCGGGTCGACGATGAGGTTCGAGGTTTCCGGGAGCGCCGAGACGAGCTTACCGGCGTTGTCAAGGGGCGCTTCGCCGGAGATGTGCCGCACCGTCGGGTCCCCGGTGTTGGCCGGCGTCTGCTCGATGCTCGCGATGACCGACTCGGCGGTCCGGTCGAGCGACAGCCACAGCGTCCCGCGCGTGGCGGTGAGTTCGTAGAGGAACAGCTCCGCCTGGCTGGCCGGCTGGGCAGAGAGCACGACGATACTCCCGGCAGGGATGCCTCCGTCGAGCTTTCTGTCGAGGACATCGATGCCCGTTCGCAACCGGTTGGCCATACCACTGAGAAATTATTTAGCCACGAGATTAAGTATTCCGCTTGGCGAGAACGTTCGCTATCTCGACGTATTTTGCCGCTGCCCGGTCCGATTCCAGCGGCTTCGACACCGACGGAACGTGAACCGTCTCTGGGCAGGACAGCAGTCGGGATGGGTCTACGGACCCGTCGCTGCCGACGAGGACCGTGAGCACGGGCGGTGCATCGAGCGCACGGGCCATCGCCGCCGTCTTGGCTGCGTCGGTGAGGCTCTGGCGGGTTGGTGCACTCACGAGCACCGTCCTGTCAGCCGCTCGCAGCGGCCGGGCGGCGTCCGGGCCAGCGCCGGCCGGACAGTCGAGTACCACCGGGCGATCACGTTGGGGCAGTGTGCCGATGGCATTGTCGACAGCGGCTTCGGTTGCGTCCTGACAGGGGAGTACGTCGACGTTCTCGACGGCCGTGGCGCGCTTGGCAACCGTGGTCGGCTCAGCCGAGACCGTGATATCAGCGATTCCGGGCGTCGGATCGACGCCAGCGCGGCGGTGGAGGTTCGGCATGTCGCGGTCGGTGTCCACGACCAGCGACCGTCTGGTTGGCGTCCCCAGTGCCTGACCGACACCGAGGGCGATGGTCGTTTTGCCACAGCCACCCTTGCCGCCAGCGATTGCGAGCATACTGTGGATGGACCGTCTATCGGTTTTGAATCCTTGTACTGGAGTCGAGGACATTGACAGCCGAACTGGGCTGGAAGGACTGACTTACGTCGGTTGGCCGTTGCCTACTTTTATACGGTCGTTATATGCTGGACTTCCCTGGCCGTAGCAGGTCTCTGCTTTCGGTGGCGATGGTCCCGACAATTGCCCCGTTCGAACTCGTTTCCATGTGTCTTAATAACGAGTGTGTAACAATACCTGAGACACCACTACGGGGTGTATGGATAGTAGACCGAACACGGCCCTTCAGCTATACAGCATCCGTACCCTACCCGAGCCACTCCCTACAATCGTCCGGCGTGTCAGCGCCGCCGGCTACGACGGGGTCGAATTCGCCGACCGGTTCCACGAGGAACCGCCCGAAGACGTCGCAGCGGCACTCGATGACGCCGACCTCGAACCAGTCGCCGTCCACACAGACCTCCCTGAAATCGAGGCTGCGCTGGACGGCGAATCAGACCTGCTGGTTCGGTGTCGAACAGTGGGATGTGACACACTCGTTGTCCCACATCTCCCGGCGTCCGCGCTTCGAACCCGGAGCGATGTCCGTTCGCTCTCCCACCGATTCCGCGACGCAGCGGCCCGCCTCGAAGAGCGTGACATGTGCCTCGGGTATCATACCGGTCGGCGGGCGTTCCACCCCTTCCTTCCGGACGCGGCGGGCAAAATCGTCGAGGAAACGCCAATACCCGAAGCCGTCGGGCGGTATACACACCAGTTGCTGAATAGACTTCGGGCACCCGAATCGGCGACGATACCGAACGAGACTCCCATGTGGAATCTCGTCGCTCGGACCGCTCCGGCGGAAGTCACGTTTGAACCGGAGGTCGCAGAAATCCGCGAAGCCGGCTACGACCCGACCGTGCTCTTCTCACTCTGTGGCGACCGTATCGATATGGTACACCTCCGGGACGTAGCCTCGGCTGGACCGTTGCAGGGCTACGAGGATGTCCCACACGGAGATGGGCTCGTGGATATGGACGCGGTTCTGGACGCCGCGACTGACGCCGGCGTCGACTGGGTGATATACGAGAACGAACTCGACAGCGACCCGGAAGCGAAGATCGATCACGGGGCGGCCACGCTGGAGCGCCTCCTCGACGGAAGTGGCTCTTCGCGGAGTCCCACACGGATTCCTGCTACGAGTTCTTGATCGCCGTTGGTCGGTGTTAGCCCGGCCATAACAATAGCGATACACCCGAACGGCTGGGACATGAACCTCCATCACGAGCGCATCGAAGCCTCGCCGCCGGCGAGCACGATGAGCTTCTGTCTCACGACCGACCTCACGGGAAACGGTCGACCGGACGTCATCGTCGGGGCGCTCGGCGACGAGCACGAGGTCCAGTTCCCGCTGGTCGATACGTCAGTCGACTTGTTGTCCGTGTTCGGCATGGGGCCGCTGGCCCGCTGGCTCCAGACGAACGTGTTCTGGTACGAAAACCCCGGCTGGGAGCGCCACGACGTCGCCAGCGCACCCGAACTCTCCGTCGGTGGCTCGCTTGGCGATATAACGGGGAACGGCCGCCCGGACATGGTCGCCGGCCAGAACATTCACCAGCACAAGCTGTGGTGGTTCGAAATACCGGACGACCCGCGAAAGCAGTGGACGCGCCGGCTCATCACCGACGACTTCGAGAAGTATCACGACACCGCGGTGGCGGACGTGGACGGCGACGGACAGAACGAGGTCGTCGGGCTGTCTCAGGAGTCCGAAACGGTGTTCTACTACGATATCCCTGAGGACCCAACGCGTGAACCGTGGCCGGTGGCGAACCGACACGTTGTCGCCGAGGATATCGACGTCGAGGGCGTCGCCGTCGAGGATGTCGACGGGGACGGCGAGGTCGAAATCATCGCCGGCCCCAACGTCTTCCATCGGACGACCGACGGCTGGGACCGGGAGTCTATCGCCGAGGACTGGCAGTGTACCCGCGTCGCTATCGAGGACGTCGACGGCGATGGGGACCTGGAAATAATTCTCGTCGAGGGCGACGAACCGTATCTCGACGACCGCCCGGCCAGGCTGGGCGTGTTTGACCCGCCAGAGTGGGACCTGACGCTGCTGCACGACGACCTCTCGAACCCGCACAGCCTCGACGTAGCGGACTTCGACGGCGACGGCAATCCCGACATCTTCGTCGCGGAAATGGGGCTAGAGGACGGACACGAACCGCGACAGTTCGTGTTCCACAACGACGGGGCGGGGAACTTCGAGCAGAAAGAACTGGGAACCGGCATCCCCACCCACGAAGCGAAGGTCGTCGACCTCGATGGCGACGGTCTCCCCGACATCGTCGGCAAGGCATACACCGAGCCCCGCGTCGACGTCTGGCAGAGCAATCCCTGACGAGGCGCCTCGTCGTGTTATTTTGGCCGCTACGCTCCCTCTGGCCTTGCTTTCGAACCCAGCGACGATGTTCCCGAAGCCGAACCTGACGATGTAAGTGACCGTTCAATTCCCGTGTCGGGGGATTCAAGACCGTCCGGAGCGCGGTATCGAGTGAAATGCGGCACGACCACATCATCAGCGCGAAACAACTCTCGCGGGGCGACATCGAGACGGTGCTCGACCACGCGGCCGACATCGCGGCTGACCCGGGAGCGTTCGCGGACCGGCACAGCGACACGCTGCTTGGCCTCCTCTTTTTCGAGCCGAGCACCCGGACGAAGATGAGCTTCACTACGGCGATGAAACGCCTCGGCGGCGACATCGTCGACATGGGCTCTGTCGAGTCCTCCAGCGTGAAGAAAGGCGAGTCACTGGCCGACACTGTCCGCGTCGTCGAGGGGTACACCGACGCGCTCGTGCTCCGGCACCCCATGGAGGGCTCCGCGAAGATGGCGAGCGAGTTCGTCGACGTGCCGCTCGTCAACGCCGGCGACGGGGCCGGTCAGCACCCGACACAGACGCTGCTCGACCTCTACACGATCCGTGAGAACGCGGGCTTTGAGGACCTGACTATCGGCATCATGGGCGACCTGAAGTACGGTCGGACGGTCCACTCGCTGGCCCACGCGCTCACGACCGTCGACGCCAGGCAGCACTTCATCAGCCCCGAGTCACTCCAGCTTCCGCGGTCGGTCCGGTACGACCTCCACGAGGCCGGCGCGGGCATCCGCGAGCACACCGACCTCGACGAGATTCTCCCCGACCTGGACGTGCTCTACGTGACACGTATCCAGGCCGAGCGGTTCCCCGACGAGAGCGAGTACCGCGAAGTCGCCGGCCAGTACCAGATCGACGCCGACACGCTGGACGCGGCCAAGGACGACCTGACCGTGATGCACCCGCTCCCGCGCGTCGACGAGATCGCCCACGACGTCGACGAGACCACCCACGCACAGTACTTCCAGCAGGCCCACAACGGCGTCCCCGTACGGATGGCGCTGCTCGACCTGATGCTCGGAGGCGACCAATGAGCGACAACGACCAGCAACTCCGCGTCTCGAAGATCCAGAACGGCACCGTCATCGACCACATCGCGGGCGGGCAGGCGCTGAACGTCCTCGCAATCTTGGGTATCGACGGGACCAGCGGTGACTCCGTCTCCGTCGCGATGAACATGCCTTCCGACCGTCTGGGGCACAAAGATGTCGTCAAAGTCGAGGGCCGCGAACTCTCCCAGGACGAGGTCGACGTGCTCTCGCTCATCGCCCCCGCGGCGACGATCAACATCATCCGTGACTACGATGTCGTCGAGAAGCGCCGCGTCGAGCGGCCCTCGGTCGTCGAGGGCGTCCTCGAGTGTCCGAACCACAACTGCATCACGACCGAAGCCGAACCCGTCGACTCGCGCTTCGCCGTCGGCGACGACGGCGTCCGCTGTGAGTACTGCGATACAATCATCCGCGACGACCTGCCGGCACACATCCTCGCGGAGTAAGCCGACCCTGCCGCCGTCTGGCTACTGTAACCAGATGCTCGCAAACGAGTCGAAGTAGTCTTCGCCGGTATCGACCAGTACGTGGTCCGCGCCGAGTGCAGTGACGCGATTCGATACCGAATCGATGTGTGCGTCGAGCCGCGACTGGTACGTTTCGGCCAGCGAGCCGCTGAAATACGACCGGCGCGTCTCGTCGCTTTCGGGGTCGGCGAACAGCACGTCGCCGACGACGCCGGGGTCCCGTTCTGCTGGGGCGACCACGCGGACCAGCAGCACGTCGGCGTCGTTGCGTGCGAGCGCGGCGATGCCCGATTCGAGTTGCTCCGGCTCGGCCAAGCAGTCGCTGAACACGACGACGAGCGAGCGCGAGCGGATGCGTTCGGCGTAGGCCTCCAGCGCGGATTCGAAATCGGCCGTCCCGTCGGGCGTTACCTCGTTCAACTGGTCGATGAGCGAGAGGAGTTCTCCCCGGTTCGATTGTCCAGTGTCGATCCGGTTCACCCGGTCGCGGAACGTACAGAACTGGAAGTCGTTGTTCTCCTCGGCAGTGAGGTAGGCGAAGCCGAGCCCGAGCTTGGCGGCGTACTCGAACTTGTGACTCGCCGCGTCGCCGTAGTCCATCGACGCGCTCGTGTCGACGAGCAGGTGGACGGTCAGGCTCCGCTCTTCCTCGTACTGCTTGATGAAGTACTCCTCCGTCCGGGCGAACAGTTTCCAGTCGATGCGGCGCGTGTCGTCCCCGGGCGAGTAGCGACGGTAGTCGCTGAACGTGAGCCCCTCGCCGACTCGCGGGGACTGCTGATCGCCCTGTCGAATCGAGGTCGTCTGGCGGTTCAGCGCGGCGGTAAACCGGCCGAGTTCGTCCAGAAAATCCGGTTCGATAGTCACGGCTGTCCCTCCCACGGGTCCGCCCGCCAGATTGCGTGCGTCGGGTGACTCATTCCAGCAGGTCCGCGATGAGGTCGTCCGCCGTCCGGCCCGCCCGCTCGGCCCGGAAGTCCACGATAATCCGGTGCCGGAGGACGGGCGCGGCCAGCGCCTCGATATCCTCGCCCGTGACGTGCGAGCGGCCGTGGAGGAACGCCCGTGCCTTCGCCGTCTGGACGAGCGCCATGCTCGCCCGCGGACTGGCCCCGAACTCGATGTCGTCGGCCTCGCGCGTCCGGCGCACGAGCTGGACCGCCCGGTCGCGCAGGTCGTCGGCGATGGGCATTTCGCGGACCAGTTGCTGGATTTTCTGTATCTCTGGGCGGGTGAGCGAGCGCTTGACGGGGACCTGCTCCGCGCCGGCGGTGTACATGTCGACGATGGTCCGCTCTTCCTCGTAGTCGGGGTAGTCGACCAGCAGTTTCAGCATGAAGCGGTCGGTCTGGGCCTCCGGGAGCGCGTAGGTCCCCGACTGGTCGATGGGGTTCTGTGTCGCCAGGATAAAGAACGGCCGCGGCAGTTCGTAGGTCTCGCCCGCGGCGGTCACCTGTTTCTCCTGCATCGCTTCCAGCAGCGCGGCCTGTGTCTTCGGCGTCGCGCGGTTGATCTCGTCGGCCAGCACGACGTTGGCGAACACCGGCCCTTTCTCGAAGACGAACTCGCGGCCGCTGTCGGTTTCGCGGATGATCTCGGTCCCCGTGATGTCGGAGGGCATCAGGTCGGGCGTGTTCTGAATGCGGGAGAACTGGAGGTCGGTCACCTCCGCGACGGTCCGGACCATCGTCGTCTTCCCCAGTCCCGGGTTCGATTCGAGCAGGGCGTTGCCGTCGGCCAGGATACAGATGAGCAGTTGCTCCAGTACCTCCTCCTGACCGACGATCCGCGTGCCGATCTGTTCGCGTGCGTTCGCGATCTTCTGCTGTAGTTCGTCGATGTCGTGCTCTGAGCTCATGGGTCGGTGTCCTCGTCGTCCGTGTCTTGCTCTCGGATCCTGAGATTGTACTCGCGGATGAGGTCCGCGTCCTCGACGTCTTCCTGGCCGGCGAACCCGGCCTGCTGGCTGTCGACTGTGCCACTTCCACTTCCCGGCCCCCCGGTGTCCGACGACGACGGGAACGACTGGCTCCGGTCGATTTCCTCGTCGCCGCCCGTCGAATCAATCTCGGCGGTGAGGTTCTCGTCGCCCGCCTGCACGTCCTCGCTGTCGCCGAGTATCGCGTCGCCGTCTTCGAGCCCCTCGTACTCGCTGGGCCGGTCGTTCGGCGACTCCGTCTCGACCGGGTCGCGGTCGAGTAGGCCGATGTCGACGACAGCCACTTGGACCGTCGCCAGGCTCAGCAGGACGATGACGATGAGCGTCCCGATAAGCCGCCGGCTGTCGACGAGGGCGACGCTCGAACTCCGTTTCAGGCCCGCAAGCACGTCCTCGTAGAGCCGGGTCGCCATCCGCGTTTCAGCCCCGTCCTCGACCGCGTCCCGCGCCGTTCGGAGCGCGTCGGTGACGTTCGCGTTCGCCGCCTCGAACTGCTCGACGAGTGGCTGTCGGACCCGGTACAGATACTCGCCGACGAACCAGAGCGCGCCGACGACAATGCCGACGACTGCGCCCGTCGGGAACGATAGCGCAGGTATCGAGCGGCCGACAGCCGCCCCGACCGGGTCCGTCACCGCCGTCGGAACTGACAGCTGTGTCGGGAGTTCAGTCGGCGAGAGGACAGTCAGGAAGATGTTCACCAGGAGAAAGACCAACACCGCGTCGACGATGGCGTAGATGAACGCCGCCTTCTTGCCCTCGCGTCTGACCTCGGCGATGGCGTCGGCCATGCGTTCGCGTGCCTGTGCCCGTCCGTTTTCAGGCGGCTCTTCGTCGCCGTTTTCTCCGGTATCTGTGTCGGGGTCGTCCATCAGTAGTCCTCGCAGGTCGGGTCCGGTGTCTCCATCCTGTTACAGATGGTCTCGATATCGTCTCTCAGCGCTTCGTTCTGATTTTCGAGTTCATTGATCTCGCTTTCGAGGGTGTCGATCCGCGATTCCAGGCTGTCGATATCGTCCTGCAGGTCGGATACCTGCTCCTCCAGTTCGTTGCGTTCGTCCTCTAACTCCTCATTATCCGCCTCCAGATCGCCGATTGTCGTTTCGAGGTCATCGACTTCGTCCTCGAGAGTGTCGCGCTCGTCCCGAAGGTCGTCGACTGTCCCCTCCAGTTCATCGACGCGGCCCTCGCTCTGGCGGAGCGACTGCCGGGTCTCTGCCAACTGGCTTTCCGTGGCGTTCAACTGCGACTCCGTCTGATTCAGATTGGTTGCGACTTGATCGACGTCTTCCGACCGCGTCTCCAACTGCTCCTGGAGTTCGTCGACACGGGTTTGTGTGGATTCCAGTTCGCTCCTGGTGTCGTCTAGGTTCCCCCGAAGCTCGGCGTTTTCCTGTCTGAGCTCCTGATTCTGCGAGCGAAGCTCGCTCGCGGAGTCCTGGTACAGCACCGTCGTTCCGCCGGTACCGACCATCGAGAGGACGACGAACACCACAAGCCCGAGGTTAATCCGGCGGCCGATCGCGCTCACGGGAGACCACTCTCCAGAGAGGTGCGACCGCGGTACACTTGAACACGCCGGGCGACCACCTCGCCGGTGAACAGCAGGAGCGCGCCGAGCAAGGCGAGCCAGTCCCAGGTGTCCCGAACGGTCCGGACCCGGGTGGACTTCTGGCGCGCCTCTCTGGCTATCTGTTCGCCCTGGGCCGGGCTGAAGGTCTGCCCGCCCGTCGTTTCGACGAGCGCATCGAGGCTGTCACTCGGGCCGAAGGACGCGTACTCGACGGGGTAGTTCGCCGCGTACTCGGTGTCGAGTGCGGTCTGATACCCTGCTTCCCGAGGTGTAAACTCGCCGCGATACCGGCCGTCGCCGACCTGGCGGAAGGACATGTTCGCCGCGTCCGGGCGGCTATCACCCTGGTAGGTCAGCGTCGTCGGACTCCCCACGCGGGCATCGTCGACCGCTGTGACACCGGTTTGCGTGCGCATTGGATCGCCCACGGCGTAGTTGACGGACTTCGTGACGACCAGCGAGTCCGGCCGGTCGAGCAGGCCGCCCATCGTGTTGTCCGAATCGTAGGCGGTGATCGAGACCACGCGGCCCAGCCCGAACCGCCAGGAGGCGATGGCCGGCTTCCCGTCTGCGGTGGCGACCTGGTAGTCGGCCCCGGGCTTGATGCGGACATTGTTGGCCTGCCCGGGGTTGGCTGTCAATTCGACGCCGGAGGTGATGAACGTGTCCTCCGTGACGATGGTGAGGTTCTCCCCCTGGTAGCGCCGCGAGGAGCCGCCAAAGAGGAGCCGCAGCCGCTCGGTCTCGTCGGCGGCGAAGTACGAGCCGCCGGACTCGCTTGCGATCTGGCGCATCGTCGCGACGCCCACGCGCTTGCCGACGCCGACCGAGACGACGCGCGTCCCCTCACGGCCCAGTTGATTGGCGACGGCCGCCGGCGGGCCGAGCCGGTCCTGGCCGTCACTCAGCAGGATGATCGTCCCTTCGCGGTCACCCAAGAGTTCGTCGGCCCCCTGAAGCCCGACGGCGATGTCCGTCGCGCCGCCGCTTTCCAGCCGTCGGATCTTGTCTTCGGTTTCCGCCCGGTTCTGCCCGAGCGCCTGCATCTCCGAGACGCGGTACGCGTTGTGGTTGAACGCGACGACGCCGACCTGGTTCTCGTCGCCGAGCTGGTCGAGCACGTCCAGCGCGACGGCTTTCTGTATCGCGAGGCCGCTCTCGGCGCTGCCGGAGACGTCGACGAGGATGACGATGTTCGACTCGCCGCCGGTGGCGTTCCCGACGCGGACCGGGAGCATCGAGGCCACCGACGACGTTTCGTAGCCGCCGTTCTCGTAGGCGTTGTCGCCGCCCGCGACGACCAGTCCGCCGCCGTTGATGACGAAGTCCTGCAGTGCGGTGGCGTTCCCGATATTGCCCGATGGCGTGTCCTGCATGACGACAGCCGAGTAGTCGTCGAGGTCCGCCGGGACCGACGAGGCCGTCGAGACGTTGTACAGCGAGTCGAGGTAGTTCCGCAGGGGATACTCGCCCTGTGAGACGTACAGCACGTCGGGCTGTTCGACGACGCGGACGCTCTTGTAGAACACGTCGTTTCGCGCGTACTCGTCGTTGCCGGACAGCGTCGCCGTCACGCGGTGTGACCCGGTTTCCTCGAACGTGTGGTCGACGGTGAGCGTGCCGTCCGGCCGGAGCTCTCCTTCAGTCGCGGTCTCACCGTCGATAGTTACCTCCACGGGGACGGGTTCGAGGACGTTCACACCCTGCATCGAGACGGTGTACTGTGACTGGACGCCGCGGCTCACCGTCGACGGCCCCGCTATCGCCACGGCTCGCTCTGTTCGTGGCGACTGCGGGGTGACGCTGTGGACAGTCGCGTTGAGCCCGGCGGCGTCCTCGCCGGCCGTCGCCAGGCTCCGGCCCTCCGTGACGCGGCCGTCGGAGACGACGACGACTGTCCCGTTTGCTTGGAGATTTGCCGCCACGCCGTCGCCGATCCGCGAGTTCGACCCGCTACCGATTGTCGCTCGCGTCACCGGAATCCCCTCGCCCTCGATGTCCTGTACCAGCTCGTCGGTCGTGTTCGGGTAGATACCCATGCTCGCGGATTCGTCTGTCAGCAGTGTCACGCCCGGCTCGCCCGGCGTCTCGCGGGTCTGGACGGTGTACGGTTCCATCGCGCCCAGCACGAGCAGGCAGACGATGAGCACACGGCTGGCGAGCAGGAGCCGGCGGCTCCGGTTCGAGGCCGACCGCGGCCCGCCATCGCCACGCCGGACGAGATACGCGAGGAGGCCGACGGCGACCGGCAAGACGAGTAGCGGCCACAGGTGCTCGACGCCGACGGTGAGTCCCTCCGCGAGGGTGTAGGAAACCGCCATCAGAGATCACCCCGTCGGCGCAGATAGCCGACCTCGGCCAGCGCAAGTATCAGCCCGCCCAGCGCGAAGTACTCGGTCAGCGGCTGTGGCACCGACCGCTGTTCGGTCCGGGTGAGGTTCCCGGCCGTCCCGGAGCGCCGGTCGAGCGCTTCGACGTTGGTGTTTGACTCGCCCTCGTCAAGCAGCGACGCGCTCACCTGTCGACTCTCGCTCCGGTAGAGGCCGGCCCGCTGGAGCGGGACCGAGTTCCCGGAGACAGGGCCGGCCGGCCCCTCGACGGTGGTGTTACCGAACCGGACGGTCTCACCGGTCTCGTGGTTCAGCGCCGGGAGCTGTTCCCTGTCCGCGAGGTAATACACCGCCCGCTTCCAGAACACGGGGTACTGGTAGTTGAACTTGAAACTGGACCGGTCCTCGATGTAGCCGTAGTACATGACGCGGCCGCCGTTCCGGTCCTCGGTCGCGATGAGCGGCGTCCCGTCGCCCAGTTGCACCTGGGCCGACCCGGAGCGCAGCGAGCCGGAGATGTACTCGTCCGGGGGCTGGAAGTCGATGCCACGGGTGAGCTGTGTCTGTGCCGTCTGGCCCACTGTCGCGCCCGCCCGGGTCTCGCCGGGCTCGATGAGGAGAAGGTCCCGGTACCGCTGTGGGAGGTCGTCCTGTGCCAGTACCGCCACGCCGCCACCGTCTTCGACCAGTTCGCGCCCGCTTTCGACGTTGCCGGGCAACAGTGAACTCTGGTCGACGTTGCTGTACAGGATGACGTCGTAGTTATTCTGAATGGTCGTCGGCGGCTGCCTGACCGTCACGTTCACCCGGTCGACGACCGACAGCGCGGTGGTCAGGTACCGGTTCCGGTCGTTTGTCAGCACCAGTACGTCGACAGCCGCGTCCGCCGGTGCAGCGACGTAGACGCTGTCGTCAGTCGCGAAACTGTCGCCCGGGCTGAGCCGGGCCTCGCTCCCGCCGGCCGGGACCGGCATCGTCACCGAGCCAACGTCGTCGGGTCCGAGCTGCAGTTCTCGCTGGGTGTTGCCGAGCCGGACGGTCCGGGTGACGGTCGAGTCGCCGTAGTTTTTCACCGACAGCGTCACCGCCGAGCCGGAGAACCGCCGGTCGATGAACCCGACGTTCGCGTCGCCCCCACCGTCGAACTGCTGGAGGTCGACGGAGAGGCCGCGCCCCCGCGCCGTGGTGACCGCAGTGGTCCACTCCTCGCCCGCGAAGTCGCTCAGGACGACGATTCTGGCGTTCTCGCCGGCGAGCGACGCCGCCTGCGAGATAGCGCCGCTGAGCGCTCCCGGCGCGTCCGTCGGGCTGAGCCCGTCCAGCGTCCCCTGCGCCGCCGTCGGCGTCCCACGCTGGAGCACCACCTCGCCACCGTTGGTCGTGGTGACGATGGAGGTCGTCCCTGTCACCTCCTCACGGGCGGTTGCGACGGCCCGCTGGAAGCGCGTCTGGCCGTCGGCGTCGGTCCCCATGGACGCGCTGGTGTCGACGACGATGACCGTCTCCTCGACCGTCGCTCGCTCGGAAACGGTGACGTACGGCGTCGCCAGCCCGACCGCCAGCACCAGCACGACAAGCACCTGCAACAGCAGGAGGAGGCTCCGCGAGATCCGTTCGAGAAACGGCGTCGCTGACTGCTGGCGTTCTCCGGCGACGAGAAACTGGTACGTCGGCAGCGTGAGTTCCTGCGGGTCCGGTCGGATGAGATACAGCACCACTATCGGCACCGCCAGGAGGAGAGCCGCCAGTCCCAGGGGGGCAAGCAAAACGTCCGAGAGGACCATTGTCTGTGTATCAGGTGGAGGCGGCATTTATCTTGTGACTCTAGTGACACCACTGTACGTGCACCTGACGGCGGTGTCTCTCGGCCGACTCATCGACGACTATGGCCCAGCACAGCAGTACAGGCGGTTATTTTCGATCCTCCGATAACAGACGAACGCTGTCACCGACGCAATGAGTGACGCCGCCGCGGCTTCGGGAGGCTCCATTCTCCACATAGAAGAACAGGTAGAATACGCCCGCAGTCTGCGGATTTCGGCGGCGATGACAAAATGCATTTAACTGCAGATAGTCGAGTGACAATCAGAATGGGACACTCCGAAAGCGGGCCTACAGGGGCGACATCGGGGACCGCGAAAGAACGAACCCTCAAGGTTCTGTTCGAAATTGAACTGCCCGATGACTGTTCGTGCCCCCTTTCGGATCCGGATGCAGACATCGAGAACGCTCAGAACCAGATCGACGACGGCGTCTGTCACGCGGAGGTGACTGTCACCGACGAGGCCGGTACCGAGCGGGTTCTCCACTCGACAAACCAGGTCGGGGACGCCTGTCTCTGTCTCGCCTTTAGCGAGGTCGGGTGTGTCCCACGAACCCGGCGCGTAGACGGTGACTCGCTTTTCATCGAGACGTACGTCTCAGACCGAAGCGTCATCAGCGAGCTAGTCGACCAGTTGGAATCGGCCGCGAAACGAGTGCGTCTGCGACGGCTGACATCCCGACAGGACGACGCGACCGAGTCGGAGCCCACTACAGTCGACCTCGCCTGTCTCACGACAAAACAGCGGGAAGCGGCGATACTCGCAGTGGACGAAGGGTACTATCAGACGCCCCGGCAGACGACCCTCGACGAACTCGCGGCCACGCTCGACATCTCGAAATCCGCCCTCTCTCAACGCCTGAACGCCGTCGAATCGAAACTCGCGACGGCCGCCTTCGACCCGTAGACTCGCCTTTTCGGGCTGGACGCACTGGCAGCGACAGAGACTCCCGGTGACACTCCCTCCGTATTTAAATCCCTTCACAATACAGCGCTCTCCCTACCGAGTTTCGAGGGTAACCGGTAACTAGAGCCATGAATGACCCACAGCAGCCGCGGTTGACGCCGATTGATGAGTGGGAAGACGAAGCAGCAGCGATGCTTGACGGCGTCGAGTACGACACTGATTTGGGGCTACGGATGGCTCGTGACGCGATTCGTGTCTCGAACGGAGAACTGAGCGACGCCGAATTCCACGAGAAGTATCACGAGGAGCTACTGGCAGAGTTCGGTGAAGACGAGCGGCCGACCAAACCTGAGGGATTCGACGATGACTGACGACGACGGCGTTTACCGACGTGACGTACTGAAAGCCAGCGGAGCGGCTGCTGCCCTCGGTCTTGGCGGGGGCGGGTTCTTCCAGACGCTGGTCGAACGCGGAGACGGAACCGGGCCGTCCAACCGCGACTCCGGTATCGAGAGCTACGTCGGGCAAAACGAGGTCATCCAGACCGTCTGCTCACCGAACTGTCGCGGGAAGTGTCCCATCGACGTCCACGTCCGCGACGGCCAGGTGAAGAAGGTCGAGCCACATCCGCCGGAAGACGAGCAGTACAAGCGGGCCTGTGTGCTCGGCCTCTCACACACCCAGCGTGTGTACGACCCGACGAGACTGAAGTACCCGATGAAGCGCACAGACTGGTCGCCCGACGAGCCAAACCCCGACGGACGCGGTCCGGACGCCGAGTTCGAGCGCGTCTCCTGGGACGAGGCACTCGACCTCGTCGCCGACAAGATGCAGTCGCTGAAAGCAGCCCACGGCGCGGAGAGCGTCCTCTTCCACGCGGGGTCGGGGAACTACGGCCAGTCCAGCACGGCGTTCAATCGACTGGCCTCCCTGTTCGGTTCGACCCAGTCAGCCTGGGGCATCGACGCCAACGTCGGTCGTGGATTCAACCGGGTCACTGGGACCGGCTTCTTCCTTCCGCCGACGAACGAGGCGGAGGACTGGGAGAACGCGAACACCATCATCGTCTGGGGGTCGGACCTCTTCGCCAGCCAGTTCCAGATGGACGCCTCGAAGGTTCTCGACGCCGTCGAGAGCGGGGCGAAGCTCGTCGTGGTTGACCCGGTGTACACGACGACAGCGTCGAAAGCCGACCTGTGGCTCCCGGTCAAACCCGGGAAAGACGTGCATCTCGCCCTTGCGATGATGCACACCGTCTTCGAGGACGAGACGTACGACGAGGACTTCCTCCGGAAACGGACGACCGCGCCGGCGCTGATCCGCACGGACACCGGGGAGTTGCTCAAGGCGAGCGACGTCTTCGAAGACGGCGGCGAGAACCAGGTCGTCGCCGTCGAACAGGGCAGTACGACGCCGGTCGAACTCGAACCGGAGACCGGTGGCCCGTATGCGCTCTTCGGGGAGTACACCGTTGACGGCATCGAATGCGAGACGGCACTGACCAGACTCCGTGACCACGTGGCCGACTACGCGCCATCGAAAGTCGCGGCGAAGACCGGTGTCGACGCGGAAAACATCCGCACTGCAGTCCGATGGCTGGCGACTCGCGGCCCCGGTGGCATCGCCCCCAGCTACGCGATCGGGCGGTACAAACACGGGCACATCTTCGGCCAGACCTACGCGATGCTCATGGCACTGACCGGTGACTACGGTCGGCACGGAAACATCCACGCCCATCACTCCGGCGGTGCGACGCTCAGTACCGGTGGCTGGAGCGCGCCGGAGGACGCTGACCCCGGACCGTCGCTGTTCTTCCCCGAATACCCAGACGCGATACTCGACGGTGACCCGCACAAGGTCAGGGCCGTCTACTCGATCGAGTCGAACATGATGGGCAACCAGTTCCCGGACCGGCAGCGGTTCAGAGAGGCCATCAGAAGCCTTGAGATGTACGTGGTCGCGGACATGCACCACACGGATACGGTCCAGCACGCGGACATCATCCTCCCGGTTCCACACTGGTTCGAACAGGAGGATATCACGTCCAGCTGGGGGTCCCATCCACACATCAGCTACCGACACAAGGTACAGGAACCGCTGTGGGAGGCCAGAGACGACTACTACGCGATCCGCGGGCTCGCGGAGCGGCTCGGCTTTGGCGACCGGTTCCCGGAGACGAAACGCGAAATGCTCCGGGAACTCGCCGGCCGAGACGACGATATCGACTTCGACACGCTGTTCGAGCAGGGAACACAGAAGAAAGAGAGCGTCCCCATCGTCAAGTACACCGATGCGTTCCCCACTGAGACGGGGCGAATCAAGATGTACGACGACGACGCCCCGAGCGAGGAGGGCGTGACGTTCGACGTTCCTCGACCGCTCGAAGACCGGACAGCCGACGACTACGAAAAGGCCGACGAGTACCCGCTGATGTTCATGCAGAAGCACAGCCGGTTCCGCATCCACTCGCAGTACGAGATGCTGAACTGGGTGCGTGAGGTCAACCCCGAACCACAGCTGGACATCCACCCGACGGACGCGAAGGCCCGCGGCATCGAGGACGGCGAGTACGTCCGAGTGCACAACGACCGCGGCGAGATGATCGTGAAGGCGAAGTACAACGAGGCGTTCCAGCCGGGGCTGGTAAACACTGACCAGGGATGGTGGGCACGCGACTACGTCGCGGGCCACCACAACGACCTCACGCACAACGAGGTCAGCGAGGTCGGCCAGACGATGGCGTTCTACGACGTCCGTGTCGAAGTCGAACCGGCCCCCGATGACGTCGATACGGACAAGTACGAAGCCGATAACCCGCGCGGGGCCGGTGCCGACGCACCGCGCGCAGGAGGTGACTAACAATGACGAACTACGGCCTAGTAATCGACCAGGAGCGGTGTATCGGCTGTCAGGCATGCGCAGTGTCGTGTAAACAGGAGAACAACGTCCCGATGGGGCAGTTCTGGAACCGCGTCCTGACGGAGGGCGGCGACAAGATTGACACCCCGTCCGGTGGCTATCCCGAAGACGGCGGCAGTGGCTCGCTGGACATGGAGTACCAGCCGACGGCGTGCCAACACTGCGAAAACGCGCCCTGTGTGAAGGTCTGTCCGGTCAACGCGACGTACACCCGGGACGACGGGATCGTCGAAATCGACTACGACAAGTGCATCGGCTGTCGCTACTGTATGGCCGCCTGCCCGTACAACGCACGGGTGTTCAACTGGGACGAACCCGAGCAGATGCCCGAGGAGGGGACGGGCGACGTTGCCGCCCGGCCACAGGGCGTCGTCGAGAAGTGTACGTTCTGTAGCCACCGCGTCGACGAGGGACTCGACCCGGCCTGTGTCGTCAACTGCCCGGCCGACGCACGCATCTTCGGCGACCTCGACGACGAGGGGAGTACCGTCTCGAAGTACATCAACGAGTACGAGACGGACCAGCTCCTCGAAGACCGCGGGACGGACCCGAAGACGCACTACATCAGCGGCGAGATGAGTCCCGGTCGGCCGCAGACGTCGGATAAAATGGAGAGCGAACTCGACGATGTTTCTCCGTGGTCCGATGGAGCCGAGGACGTGCCGTCTGACGCCGACGGAAGCGACAGTGGCGACTCGGGTGGCAGCCACCACTCCATCGAGAGTGATGCAGATCCACACGTCCCGGCAGTGGGGTCCGGAGGTGATGACTGATGGCCGCTGACTCGTCACGGATCGCGATTCCGGCCTTCGGGACGAAAGGAAAGCTGTGGCTCGGTCTGCTCGCGGCCATCATGGTCGCTGGACTGGCAGCCTGGGGCTACCAACTCACCACTGGGCTTGTCGCCACGGGGATGCGCAACGTCTTCTCGTGGGGACTGTACATCATGATGTTCGTCCTGTTCGTCGGGCTGTCTGCCGGGGGACTCATCATCTCCAGTGCACCGAAGTTCTTCCATTCACACCGCTACGAGGGGTTCGCACGGCTCGGCGTGCTGGTCAGTCTCGCCTGTATCACCGTCGCGGGTCTGCTCATCCTCCCGGACATCGGTCGGCCCGAGCGACTCTACCAGTTTTTCACCTCGCCGGACTTCCGCTCGCCGATGGTGTGGGACTTCGGTATCGTCATCCTCTATGGCGTGCTAAACCTCTGGTATCTATGGCTGCTGACCCGCCGCGATCTGGCCGCCCGCGGGTCGCGACTCGCACTGGGCGTTGCTGATACCGACGCTGGGCGCGAGCGTGACCGCACGCTCATGTTCTGGACCGCAGCACTCGCTCTCCCGACCGCGGTCGCACTCCACTCGGTGACCGGGTGGATTTTCGCGACGCAGATCGGTCGGGGCGACTGGTTCAGTCCCCTCGTCGCACCGGTGTTCATCGCCAAGGCGCTCGTCTCCGGGCTCGGACTGTTGCTGGTCGTGTCGGTACTCGCAGACCGGCTCACGAACTACGAGGTCGACCGCGAGGAACTCACGAGTCTCGGGAAGATACTCGGCATTTTCCTCGCGCTTCACGTAGTGTACTTGCTCGCGGCCGAGCGACTGCCCCACGCCTGGGCGAACCACTTCGAGTTCTGGGCCATCACCAGCAGCTTCCTCATCGGCGAGTCCGTCTACTTCTGGCTCTGGACCGTCGTCGGCGGGGCAGTCCCGCTCGTCATGCTGATGATTCCATCGCTTCGGAAGCGCGTGTCGGTCATCTTCACCGCGAGCCTCCTCGCGGTCTTCGGCACGATGTTCGAGGGGATCCGGCTGGTGTTCACGGGATACGAAGTCGCTAACATCGCCCTCCCACCGGGTATCTCGACCGGTGGGGAGTATGCCGGCATCACGACAGACATCTGGGCGACTGCGGGGGCCTACACCCCGACGCTGGTCGAAGTGGCTGTCACCCTCGGTATCGTCGCCTTCGGCGCACTCATCGTCACGCTCGGCCTGAAATACGTGCCGATTCAGCGAGTCGAGAGACCGGAGTCGTACGCGACTGACGGCGGTCGACAGGAGCGACAATGAACAGACAGACTGACGCTCCCGCCAAGCGTGAGCGAGCAGCCGAGCGCGGCACAGACAGCGACGGATTCCGCTCGGATGTCGCGGCGACCTACGCCGTCCTCGCCGAATGCTGGCGGGAACCGACCGAACAGCTGGTCGAAGCCGTCGAGACCGGCGAACTGGTCCCGGTAGTCGGCGACGTTGGCTCGGTTGACCTTCGCCGTCTCAGCGCCGAGTACACCCGGCTGTTTATTGGGCCGGAAGGGCCACCGTGTCCACCCTACGAGAGCGTCTATCGCGACGGCGACGACCCGGACGAACTCGGCCCGGTCAAGGGACCAGCTACGATGGCTGTCGTGCGCTGGTACCGGGAGTTCGGCGTCCAGCCTGCGGCTGACCATCCGGACCTCCCGGACCACATTGCGACCGAACTGGAGTTCGCCGCCTATCTGGCAGAAGCGGGTCTCGACGAACGGCTTGCCCAGTTCCGTGCGGAGCATCTTGATGCGTGGGCTGACGAGTTCCTCGGCCACGTCGAGGCAGAGACGCGCGAAGCGTTCTACGCGTCACTGGCAGCCACGACCCGGGAGGTGCTCGGGCAATAGCGGACCTGCGGGGCACTGATCGGGTTCGTCGCGGCGGCCGACTGTCTCCTCACCCATCTTCGCAGACAATACGCCCCCAGAGTCGTGTGCGCCGTCAGCGACCAGTATCGCGACGAGTACGAGAGACAGCTCCCGCAGCGGTCGCACAGTCGGTCACAGCGACGAAGCCCAGCGGATGCAGGAGAGCGGGGCATGACAGACGAGAACCCGGAGCGGCGGCGCGGTCCTACTGTGCGTCGCGTCGTTCCCACGCCTGGACCGTCGGGAGCGACCACCCGCGACCGATGCCCAGCCCTCGGGCCAACAGCACCGCGAGCGCGCACCCGGCCGATGCCGCACCGGCCGCCACGCCTAGCTGTGCCAGCGCCCAGAAGGCGAGGCCGCCGATGACGGCACAGGACGCGTAGAAGTCCTCGCGGAGGATGAACGGCGTCCGGCCCAGCAGTAGGTCCGATATCGCGCCGCCGCCGGCCGCGTTGACCGTCGCCAGCGCGACGACGGCAAACACCGGGAGGCCGGCCTGATGGCCCAGCAGCGCTCCGGTGGTCGTGAACGCCGCCAGCCCGATGGCGTCGGCCGTCAGGACGACCGGATGCTGGTGGCCGTCGTCGAGGAAATGCACGAGCAAAACGGCCGCGGCGACGCCGAGGAGCGACAGGGTGACTTCGCCGGGCGACTGCAGGGAGTTCGGAACGCGGTTCAACAGCAGGTCCCGCGTCGTCCCGCCACCCAGCGCCGTCATCACGCCGACGACCGTGACGCCGAATACGTCGTAGCGCTCCTCGACAGCCTTCGCCGCGCCGACGAACGCGAACCCGACCAGCCCGATAGCGTTCATCACCGCAAACGGGTCGGTCACGTTACCCCTCCGGCCCGCTGGGGCACGGCGCGTGAGCGACCCCGGGCGAGTCGACCCGCTGTCACGAGTTTCGCGGTCATTATGCTACTACTACGGGTGCGGACAATTATGCCTTTAGTCCTGTCCGTGAGGCGTGGGACTTGCTGTCACTGTCGACTGCCAGCGACCGTACTCACGGCTTGACCGTCTCCAGTACCCAGACGGACGGTGTCGCTCGGCGGACCTCGAACGGGTCGAAAGCTTCTCGTGGAGCCTCGGCGAGTCGGCCCAGGAACTGCCCGACTGGCGTCGGGTCGCGGTCGCTGACGAGGACGAACGACTCGTCGCTGTCCAGTGCGGTGAACTGCTCTCGAACCAGATCCTTGCGTTCCTGTGGCGGCAGGCCCCGGATATCGGCGGTCGGATCGACGCCCACCTCACCGGCTGTGTCGAGGGCCGATTCCACGGCATCCCCCAAATCGCTGACCGCGCTGGGCACGTCGCCGGGCGCTGGCGTTTCCTGCAGGTCGTGCGAGAACGGGAGTTCGGCCAGCACGTCGGCATCGAGGTCCGAAAGCGCGTCACCAGTGAACAGGTCGTTCGGTTCGCCACAGCAGTCACAGACGTACTCCGCCATGTTGACGACGGTGCCGAGCACCGGCACGTCGTTGTCGCGGAACAGTTCGACCGTCCGGCTGGTGTCGCTGACGCTGGCGTGAAACGGCGTCGTCACGACGACCACGCCGTCGACGGGGACCTCCTGCAGCGTCGTCAGCACCACGTCGCCCGTCCCCGGTGGCAGGTCAAGCACCAGTACCTCGTCGTTGCGCCAGGCGGTGTTCTCGAAGAGGTCGTCGAGCGCGTCGTGGGCCATCGCCCCGCGCCAGGCCAGCGGCGCGCCGCTCTCCATCAGGCCGACGCTCATCACGTCTATGTCGCCCGCTCGGACGGGGAGCGGGTCGCCCTCCTCGCTGGAGTGGACCGGGCCGCTCACCTCCAGCAGTTCGGGGACGTTCGGCCCGTGGATGTCGGCGTCGAACAGCGCCACGTCGTTGTCGGCGGCCAGCGCACAGGCGAGATGCGTGGCCACCGTCGACTTGCCGACGCCGCCCTTCGCGCTGGCGACGGCCACGACGTGGTCGAAGGACTCGACGCCGGCCTGGCCCTCGCTCGTTGGCGTCGTCCGTTCGACGTGGACGCTGTCGACGCCGTCCACGTCGTCGACTGCGTGGAGCATCGCCTGGACGACCTGGGTACTCGTCCCGCCGTCCAGCGCGGTCAGGTCGGCCTCGATAGTCACCTCACCGTCGGCCGCGTCGATGTTCTCGACGAAGCCCGCGTCGAACACGGAGAGGTCGGCGTTCGGATCGCGCACGTCTCGCAGTGCGGCTTCGATGCGGTCGGTCAGTGTGGTGGGCGTTCCGTCAGTCATCGTCAGAGGTCGGGCATCCGATTGAGTCTGTCTTCGCCGGGCAGCAGTCGGGCGTCGTTCTCCAGCGCACCGCCGAACTGCCGCCGGAACCGTCCGGGGTCCACGTCGAGGGACCGCTCGGCGGTCTGGCGGACCACGGTGGCCGGGTCGTCGGTGAGTTCGCGCAGTCGCTCGCGGGCGCGGTCCTCGTCGACGCCGCCGAGCATGTGGGCGGCCCATTCGCGGACCCGCTCGCTGTCGTCGCGGCTCTGTTCTAACAGCAGGTCGGCCATTTCCTCACCGCGAAGCTTGAACAGCGAGATGGCCGCGTTGCGCCGGACCGCGTGGTGGTCGTCGTGGACTGCGTCTTCGATGTCGTCCTCGTGGGCCTCGCGGTCGACGTTGTCGAGCGTGACGACGGCCTCCGCCCGGACCCACGGGTCGGGGTCGGAAAGCAGTTCCACTGCCACCGCTGCGGCCCGCTCGCCGCCGTGGGCCGTCAGCGCCTCGACGGCGAACTGGCGCACGTCGCTGTCGTCGTCGGTCGTCGCAGCGCGGGCCAGCGCCGCCACGATTTCGTCGGTGGACGCGCGGTCTTTGAGTTCGAGGGCGGCGCGGCGGCGGTCGGTCTTTTCCCCGTGTTCGATGTCGGACAGCAGCGACGCCACCGCGTCGCCCTCGACGGGCTCGGTGTCGCTGGCGGCCAGCTCTTCGGGCGTCGCCTCGCCGATGGTCACGTCCTCGCGGGATACTTCGATGTCTTCGAGCGCTTCGATGTCGGTGTGCAGGCCCGGACTGCGCTCGGGGTCCAGTTGCGGGTCCGGGTCCTCTTCGAGGTGCTTCTCGAACTCGTCGTCGTCGTGACAGCCCGTCATCGCTGGCCCTCCTGTGCAGTGAGGACGGCGATGCCGAGCGCGAACGGGAGCGCACGCGGGATCGACGCCGGGACGCCCGCGAACGCGACCAGCGCGACGCCGGCGAGCAGCGGCCATCGCCGCGTTCGGCTGGCCGCGCTGGCCGCCGTCACCGCACCGGCGACCGCCAGCGCGACGACCGGCAGGCTCGTCCCGACGACGCCGGTCCCGGTGAGCGTGACCGCGCCGGTGACGAACGGGACGGCGCGACCGACGGCAAAGACGACGGTGAAGGCGGCCAGTCCCCCGATTACTGCGCCCCAGTCCGCCGTCGACAGCGAGCGCCAGTCCGTCGCGGCGAACGCCGGCATCGACGCGATCCCGAGCAGCGCCACGGTCGAGGCCGCCGGTCGGAGGCCCGTCCAGCCGCCGACGCCGCTGGCCAGCCCGATACTCAGCGCCGCGACGAGCAGGGCGACTGCGGCGGCCGAGACGAGGTCCAGATGGCGTCCCGCGACGGCGGCGACGGTCGCCGTTCCGAGGACGACGGCGGCGGCCGCCGGGAGCGCCGCTGCGCTACTGAGCAGCGACAGCAGGCCGAACACGCCGACGAACAGCAGGCCGATGCCGGTGAGCGGGTCGGCGTCGGTGACGGCGACGGCGATAGCCGCGGCGGCGACGACGGCCGTGGACACCCCTGTCGCCAGGCCAGGCGAGACCGGGAGGCCCGCGTACCCCGGTGCGTTGACGAACAGGACGGCGAAGTACCGGGCGGCGACCGCGACGGCCGCAGCGCCGACTGCCAGGTTCGCCAGCGAGTGGCTCCCGCCGTGCAGCAGCGGTCTGACTCGTTGCTGTAGCGCCGCCGTCATCGCTGGTCCTCCAACCGTTCCGCGAGGTCGTTGCGGTCGGCGCGGACGAACGCCTCCAGCAGTTCGCCGAAGCCGCCGTAGATGTCGGTCCCGGGCTCGTCTGCCAGTCGGTCCGCGACGCCCGCGGCCGCATGGCCGAGGTGGCGGTCGTGGAAGTCCAGCCGAGCGATTGCGGCGTCCTCGCCGACGGCGGCTTCACGGCGGGCCAGGTAGCCCGCGAACTCCAGTTCGTAGGTCAGCGCGTCGTGGTTGTCCCGCTCGTCCTGGTCGATTTCCAGGCCGTAGTGGCTGTAGGCCCGCGAGAGGTCGAGGTTCACGTCGTTCCAGGAGTGGTCCGGCCGGTATTTGGACTCGTACAGCGGGACCGGCGGCCCCTCCGCTTCCAGCGAGCCGTCGGTCCGGTCCGTGTACTCGCTGTAGCCGAGTTCGAAGATGTCGTTGTAGCGGGCCGCGAGCGTCTCGTAGTCGTCGTCGGTGGTGAGCGACGGGACGGGTACGTCAAGGCCCGTCCGGTCGAGACAGGCTCTCAAATCGGCTTCCAGCGTCCCATCGGCCGCCGCGCTGTGGAACGACTCCTCGGGGTACTCGAACGCCTTGGCGAGCGTCGCGTACACCGCACCCCGGGCGGCCGCGTCCTCGTCGAGGTCGTCCATCGGGTCGGTTGGCGTGGTCGCCATTACTCGGCCCCCCGCGTGCGGTAGATGCCGAAGCTGGTGACGCCGACGACGGCGACGATGGCGATGCCGGCGAGGGTCCACAGCAGCGTCTCGTAGGGCGGTCCTTGCGGGCCGCCGCTGAACGGGTAGTAGTGCCACTCGCTGACCGCCTTCTGGCCGGACCGCTCGCCGTTAGAGCCGTTCCAGACGGCGAAGGCCACGTCGAGGTCGCCGTCGGTCCGCAGGTCGGTCCGGTTCTCGCTCGGCGCGTCAAGCTGGCGCGAGTACACCACCGTCCAGGTGGCGTTGCCGCCGGTGCCGCTGTGACTCGCGTTCGCCTGGACGGTCGGGTTCTCGAACGGCGTGGTCGAGCCAGCGCCGCCGGCCAGCAGTTCTTGCGTCCCGGTCGATCCGCTCCAGTACCAGACGTTGACGCGGTTGTCCGGGCCGCCCATCGCTATCGGCGGCCGAGAACTCGTGTTCGCCGGGAACTGGACCGCGACCGCGTCGGCGAACTCCCGCGTGGCGCTGGCGTTCATGTCCCGGGTCGCGTCGTGCCACTCTAGGCGGACGTACAGCCGTTCGTCGGTCCGGACGGCCTGGACGTCGACCGTCTCGATTGACGTGTCATCAGCGTTCGGGACGCTACTCGGGGCGCTCGAAAGCGGCACGTCCGAGGCCGGGACCTCCGCCCAGCCGTCGGCACTCGGTTCGGCGAGGTCGGCCGTCGATACCTCCGAAACCGGAATCTCGTGTGCTGGCCGGGCGCTCACCATCGGCGCGGCCACCGTCGAGACGACGATGAGCCCCGCCAGCACCGCCGTGAGTATGAGCGTGCGTCGGTGGTCAGTCATCGTTGACCACCCCCTGAGCACGCTCAGGGGCGGCCAACTGGGACCGCTCGCGGGCATCGCCCGCTCGCGTTTCCGAGCCGCGTAGCGGCTCGCTACTCATCGTCGAACACCGCTGGCGTATTCGCCAGCGGATTCGAACTCGCTCACTACGCTCGCTCGTTCGAACGCCGGAAGACCGCAGGTCTTCCGAGCTCGACGTTCGTTCGCGGTGCTCACTCATCGTCGAACACCTCCAGTCGGTACTGTTTGGCCGGGTTCTTGTCCTGAAGCAGTTCCATTAGTTCGCTGTCACCGCCCTGTCGGACGCGCTGTCGGTGGGCGTCGATAGTGTCGAGCGCCTCGTCGACGCCGTCGCCGAACAGGTTCCGGAGGTACTGCCGGGGAATCCGGTCGATGTCGACCGTCTCCCCGTCCTCCGTGTGCTGGCCGGGGGCGAAGGGCGGGATGTAGTAGACGTTGGGCTGCGTGCGGAACTCCGGATGGAGCGGCAGGGCCACTTCGTACTCGTTGACGAGCTTGTGAATCGGTCCCTCCTCGTCGTCGAGGAAGCCGACCAAGCGGAGCTGTGGCGGGCACTCCTCAGCACAGGCCGGGGCGAACGTCTCCCCGTCGGGGCCTTCCCCTTCGATGCGGGGGTAACAGAAGATGCACTTCTCGGATTTCTTCGAGACAGTGTTGTAGTACACCTTCTTGTACGGACACCCCTCGACGCAGTAGCGGTAGCCCCGGCAGCGGTCCTGGTCGACGAGGACGATGCCGTCCTCCTGGCGCTTGTACAGCGCCGAGCGCGGGCAGGCCTCGACACAGGAGGGATGGGTGCAGTGGTTGCAGATGCGCGGGAGGTAGAAGTAGTAGCTGTTGGGGTACTCGCCGGCCCCCTGGTCCTCGTCCCAGTTCGGCCCCCACTCCGCGCCGTCGCGGGGCCGCAGCGGCTCGTCGCTGCCCTCGTACATGATCTCCTCGTGGTTGAACTCCCAGGCGCGGCCGTAGTCCTCTTCGTCGGGAATCTCGCCGGGCGAGCGGTCCGAGTGCTCGCTCGACTCCCAGCCGCCGCCGGAGTCCTCCCAGCCCCGCGGGTAGCCCTCGCCGGGCTTGGTCTCGACGTTGTTCCAGTACATGTACTCGCTGCCGCCGTCCTCCGTCCAGAGGTTCTTGCAGGCGATGGTACACGTCTGGCAGCCGATGCACTTGTTCAGGTCCATCACCATCGCGACCTGGTGGTCGACGCCGTCGGCGACGTTGACCAGCGTGTCCTCTTCGCCCTGATCGTCCTGTTGGTCGGTACTCATTCGGTGTCACCTCCGCTCGGTCGGACATCGACGCGCACGTCGCTGTTGACCCCGGTCGGCCCCCAGTAGTTCGGGAAGAAGTACAGGTGTTCCCCGGTGTCTTCCGGGTACTGGACCAGCTGGGTCGGCTTCATGTACATCGGGACGAGCGTGTTGAAGTTGTCCCGGTCGGGGTACTGGAACTTCTCCCAGGAGAAGAAGTGGCGGATCGTCCCCGGTTCGCTGGAGGGGTAGATCTTCGCCTGCACCTCGACGCTCCCGAGGTCGTTGTACACCTCCACGGTGTCGCCGTCCTCGATGCCGCGCTCTTCGGCGTCCTCGGGGTTCAGATACACTACGGGCTCGCCGCGCTGGAGCCTGAGCATCTTGGTGTCGTCGCGCCACGTCGAGTGGATGGACCACCGACCGTGGGGCGTGTTGTACGACAGCGGGTAGTCGCCGCCGGTGTTTTCGGGCCCCTCCTTGTGGGTCGGGAGTTCCTCGCCGAGTTCGAGGTACCAGTCGTGGTCAATGTAGTACTGCTGGCGGCCGGTGAAGGTCGGCCAGGGGTTCTTGTCGTGGACGTAGTCCTGCCACGGGACGTACGCCTCGCCGTCCTTGATGTCCGAACTCCAGTGGTCGCCGGCGGTGAGGAACCGCTGTGGCTGCTCGTCGATGTCGTCGAAGGTTATCTGCTCGTCGCTGCCCTCGGGGTTGGTCTCCTCGGAGTGTTCGAGGATGAACTCCGCCGCGGCTCTGTCTTCGACGAGCCCTCCTTCCTCGCCGGTTTCCCAGTCGCGGACGTAGTCGTCGTAGATGGTCGTGAGGTCGATGGTCCGGTCGAACTTGCGATCCTCGATGGGCTCGACATCGCGCTCCTGGGCGCGCTCCTGTATTTTCTCCGCGATCAGGCGGAATATCTCCCAGTCGGTCTTGGCCTCGCCGAGCGGCTCGACAGCTGGCGTGAACGGATGCACGTAGGTGTGCATGTCCGTCTCCGAGAGGTCGTACTTCTCGTAGTGGCTGGCCGCCGGCAGGACGATGTCTGAGTACATCGCCGTCGAGTCCATCCGGAAGTTGATGTCGACGACGAGGTCGAGTTTGGGCCAGAGCTGTTCTTCGAGGGCGACGTTGCCCTTGGCCTGATTGAAGTAGTTCCCGCGCCAGACGAACATCGTGGACGGGTCCGGTCGGTTCCCGTCCTCGCGCTCCTCGGGGTAGACCGGCATCCACCCCTTGTCGATGGACTCGCGTATCTTCTCGGCGGTGTCCGGGTCCGTGTTGTCGAGGATGCCGGCATGGAAGTAGGTCCACAGCGTCGTCGGGACGCCGCGGACGTTCCCGGTCGGGAACGAGAGCACCTTCCAGCCGTGGAACGACCAGATTTTCTCCTGGCCCACGTAGTGGTCCAGTCCGGTGCCGGGGTCGCCGAGGTTCCCCGTCAGCGTCACGAGCAACTGGATGGCGCGGTTGCCCAGGTCGTTGTGGTACCAGTCGTTGACGCCCTTGCCGTGGATGATTTTGGCGGCGTCGGCTTCGGCGAACTCGCGGGCGACCCGCTGGTAGGTGTTCGTACCGACGCCGGTCTCCTCGTGGACGACTTCCGGCGTGTACTGACTGAGTTCGTCGGTGAGGTTCTCCCAGACCGACCGGACTGCGACGCTGCCCTCGTCGGTGTCGACGCTGCGCTCGACCGACAGTTGCGGGTCGAAGTCGAGTTCGATACTTGCGGAGTAATCTTTCTGTCCGTCCCGCTCACCCAGCGAGCCAGGCGCACGACGGAGGGTGCCGTCGGCGTCGACCATGACGAACACCTTGTCCGGGTCGTCGGCGTCCTCGGCGAGACCGACCTCGCTGGCCCGGAGGAATTTCCCGGTGTCCTCCCGAACGAGCAGCGGCATGTCGGTCTGCTCTTTGAGGTGTTCCTCGTCGTGCAGTCCCTCGTCGACGATGGTCTGGGCCATCCCCAGCGCGAGCGCGGTGTCGCTGCCGCCGTGGGGCGAGAGCCACTCGTCGGTGTGGATGGCCGTCTGGGAGTAGTCGGTGAAGATGCCGACTCGCTTTGCGCCCTCGTAGCCGGCGTCGAGGAAGTACTTCGCGTCGGGGATGCGCGTGACGTTGATGTTCGACCCCCAGGCGATGATGTAGTCCGAGTTGTGCCAGTCGGCGGATTCGGCGTTGTCCGTCTGGGTGCCCCACGTGATCGGCTGGCCCGGCGGCAGGTCCGAGTACCAGTCATAGAAGCTGTGCGAGACGCCCCCCAGCAGATTGACGAGACGGCTTCCGCTCGCGAAAGAAACCGGTGACATCGCCGGAATCGGCGTGAATCCCGAAATCGCGTCGTACCGGCCCGCCTGTACCTCGTCAATGACGTGGTCGGCGATTTCGGTCAGTGCCTCGTCCCAGCTAATCCGTTCCCACTGGCCCTCGCCGCGGTCGCCCGTGCGGCGGAGCGGGTGGAGCACGCGCTGGTCCGCGTTGACGTAGTCCGTGTAGCAGGCCCCCTTCTGACACCCGCGCGGGTTCGGGTCCGGAAGGCTCTCGTCGAACGTCGGGTAGTCGCCGGCCTGTTCCTCGCGCCAGACCTGGCCGTCCTTGACGTAGACGTTCCACGAGCACGAACCGGTGCAGTTGACGCTGTGGGTCGAGCGGGCGACGGAGTCCCAGTCCCACTCGTCGCGGTAGAGGTCCTCCCAGTCCCGATACGGATACGACCCGATGGGATCGTCCACCGCTTCGAGGCCGTCCATGCCGTCGTCGGCGAAGGACAGCCCCGTCGCGCCAAGCAGCGACGCGGCGCCGAGGCCGCGCACGAAGTCGCGGCGACTGATTCCCGCACTGTCCGTTTCGTCGTCGGTCAGGTCGTTTCTACTCATTGGTGATGAACACTGTCGCAGTCGCGCAGGCAGCCCCGACGATAGCCAGCGCGATGCCGGTCGGCGTGCTGCCGCCGACTTCGAGGCCGGCGGCGACCAGCACGAGGCCGACCAGCTTGCTCGTCGTATCCAGCAGGCGATACTGCCGCGCAGTCAGTTTGACGCTCGCAGTCATCCGTCCTCCTCCGATTCGGTGCTAGCCGTTCTCTCGTCTACTGCGCCGCCGTCCGCGGCTACGTCGCCCTCCTGTGATGGCGCGGGCTCGCCGTCGCGCAACAGCAGGTACGTGATGCCGCCGAAGACGGGCGGGACGACGAGCAACGCGGCCGTCAGGATGGGGTTGACCACGTTCGTCGTCGTTCCGAGCACCTGGTCCGCGAGGATGTTGTTCATCCCCGCAATCGAGGCGATCATGATGAACGCGACGGCGGCCACGCCCACACCGGTCTGCCAGGCCCGGTCCAGCGGGTCCGCGGTGAAGTGTGTGGGCTCCGTCCGGTCGATGAACGGCCAGAGGGCGACCGCGGCAAACACCAGCCCCGGGAGGACGATGCCGCCGACGAACTCCCCGTTGATGTGGGCCGGGCCGATGTTGAAGCTGATCTGTGGCAGGAGCTTCAGGAAGCCGTACACCCACATCAGGAACCAGTCCGGCATGATGAGCGCCGGCGTGGCCGCGGGGTCGTTCGGGCCGTACTCGGCGACGTTGTGGACCGGGAGCAGGCCCGCAAGCGCCGATAGCGTCGCCGCAGTGACGAAGAACACGACTGCCGACACCGCAGCCTGGTTCGGGAACGCGGGCAGGCCGATGATGATGTCGTCGTCGTCCTCGTCGACAGTCTGGCGGCCGGCCGTCACGTCACCGTCCCGCGGGGCTTCGGTGTGTTTCTGCCTGATGAGGATGGCCATGTGGACGGCCAGGCCCACGGCGATGGCCGCCGGTATCACGAGGACGTGCAGGAAGTACAGCCGCGGAATCGTGGCGGACGAGGGGAACTCACCCCCGAACACCACCTGGCCGAGGAAATCACCTGCCAATGGTATTGATATCGTGAGGTTGTAGCCGATGCTCGTGGCTGTGGCGGCGAACTCGTCGAACGGCAGGGCGTAGCCGGTGTAGGCCGCGCCCATCGAGAGGGCCGCCAGACCGGTGCCGACGATCCAGTTCGGCTCCCGCGGGTTGCGGTACGCACCGGTGAAAAACACCCGTAACATGTGCAACCCTATCGAGGCGACGAAGAGGTGGGCCGCCCAGTGATGGAGCCGGCGGATGAACATCCCGAAGGGCACGTCGTAGGTGATGTGCAACACCGAGACGAACGCTTCGGGCATCTCCTCGCCCTGGAACTTCTGGACGCTGCCGTCGTACTCCACGTCGGAGGTCGAGGGCTCGAAGAAGAACCCGAGGAAGACCCCCGACAGGATCAGGAGGAGGAAACAGAACAGCGCCACCTCGCCCAGCAGGAACGAGTCCTCGGCCGGGAACGCCTTGCCCAGGAACGTCTGGCCGTTCTCCAGGTCGAGGCGGGTGTCGAACCAGTCGTAGACGGCTTTGGCGCGGGACATTATCCACCTCCGGGACCGACTGGCCCCTCAAAGTCCCCAGTAGCGACGAGGAATCCGTCGCTTGTCACCGTAATCGGAAGCTGTGGGAGCGGTCGCCCCGGCGGGCCGCCGCTGACCGCCGCCCCTTCCAGAACGTTGAACTTCCCGAAGTGGCAGGGACAGACGACCAGGTCCTCCTCCCGGTCCGATACCATACAGCCGGCGTGGGTACACACCTTCGAGAAGGCGGCGTAGCCGTTGACGGTGAACCCCTCTGAGATGTCGCTGCCGTAGTCGGACTCGGCGTAGCGCACCAGCAGCGTCGGTGCGTCCTCGATGCCGGGTCGGGGCTCCGGAAAGACGGTCATGTGCTCGCCCTCGGAGAGCCGGCTCTCCGTGATGCGCTCGCCTTCGCTGTCGACGAGGTGGATGCCGTCGGAGTACACCGGCCCGTTGTATCCCCGCTCGAACACCTGCGTGGTGCTGGCAAGCGGCGCGGTGAGGCTGGCGACGGCGGTCAGGCCGCCGACGGTCGCGAGGAACTTCGCGAAGTCCCGGCGGCGGAGTTCCGCGCGGGCGTCCCCATACAGTGTGGGAGATGTACCGGTGGCCCCGTCACACGAGCAGTCGTCGCCCTGTTCCTCGTCGTCGTCATCGGGTTTCGGATAGTCTATCATTCGTGCCCCCTGATTTCGGCGACTTCGACGTGTGGCATGAACCAGGCGTAGTACGCGACCGTCGAGAGCGCGAGCGAGAGGAACATCCCGGTCGCGTACAGCCCGAAGTACTGGGTGCGGGCGAGCGTGAGGTACTCGCCGGTGAACAGCGCCGCGAAGACGATAGACAGGACTGTCAGCCCGCTCATGGCGACGAGTCCCTCTATGGCGTCCGAGGCGTCGTGGTACTCGACAACCCAGCGGTGCTCCGTGTTGAGCCACGGCAGCGAGACGGTCCCGCCGTCGGTGACCGGCTCGGCGTCGTCAGGCGGCCGGACCGCCCTGTTCATGAACTGGTGGGCGGCCGTCAACACGCCCACGAGACCGAACAGGGCGACCCAGACGACGACACCGACCTGGCTCGGTGACAGCTTGTTCGGCGTCTCTACTGGGCTTTCGAGCGGCCGGATGTCGCTGACGCTCTCGTCGATAGCGATTTCTTCCGACGGTGGCTCGCCGTGCAAGGCGACGTACCACATCGGCAGCAACACCGCTGTTATCAACAGACCGATGAGTATCGTGTTGCGTCTCATAATCTTGTGTTATCTCGGTTCGCCAGCGATTCGAACGGCTGCGCTGTGTCGCTGTGTTCGGGGTTTGTCCCAGAACCCGGATGAACTGCCAGCCCGACATCTTAGGCCCATTATATGGCGGTTTTTTATACGAACATGTTCGCCTGCCCTTTCTTATGGAAGCCGGCACATCTACCGTGTATGTCGGGCCGAATGCTCGCCGAGGTCGAAGTGTTCGGTCCTCGGTCCTGTCAAGTACAGCCACACGCTGACGAGGAGTGGTCAGTGTCGTCGGTCTCTCGGAGCGCAACGAATGGTGATGCCGACCGCGTCCTCGAAGAGTTCACGCTCAAGGGCGGTGATGACCACCCGGGAGCGCTACAGAGCGAACTCCCGAATGTGGACCATGTCTTCGCTTACGACCAGCGACACGTCTTCCAGGTGTCCCGGGCGGCCGAACAGGGTTGTGTCTGTGAACGTATCGAAGCGGCCGGCTGTGTCGTCCAGAAGTTCACGGCGGATACCGAATCCATCGTTGTCACGTTTCTCGTCGACGATATGCCGACTCTGCGGGATATCGTTGCCGACCTCCAGTCGGAAGGCGAGACTGTCAAACTACGGCGGCTACTCGAAGACACGTCCACGGAGACGGATCAGCCGGTCGTGCTCGACCGCGCGAAACTGACCAATCGCCAGCGCGAGGTGCTGAGCCAGGCCCACCAGATGGGGTACTTCGAGCATCCGCGCGATGCGACTGCCGGCGACGTGGCCGAAGCGCTTGACATCTCCACCTCGACGTTCACCGAACATCTCGCCGCCGCCCAGCGGAAACTCCTCGACGACCTGCTTGACTCCCGCTGAGTGGGACCGCTCCGCTTCATGTCAGCGATACAGAGGCATTTCACAGCAGTTATTCCAGCCGGCACGCGAGGTGCCACCGCCGCCAATGACACAGGAACTTGGTCCCCTCGCTCGAACACTGTCGGTCCCGTACTACGAAGACGCCCTCCCAGCGCACGACCAGTTTCACGCCAAGCGAGTCCGAGACGTCGCGCTTCGGCTCGCGGGCCACTGCGACGGCTCGGTCGACCGGGATGTCCTTGCCGCGTCGGCGTGGCTCCACGATATTGGTCGGCCCCGGGAGCGGGCCGGTGAAATCGATGACCACGACGAATGGGCCACGGCGGAAGCCGCACAGCTACTCGCGGCTGAAGACGTGGAACCCGACCGAATCGACTGTGTCAAACACTGTATCCGAGCACACAGTATCCGCGCGAGTTCTCCGGAGCCGAGAACGCTGGAGGCGAAACTCCTCTTCGATGCGGACAAACTGGACGCTGCCGGGGCACGCGGACTCGTCCGACTGGCCTGTATCGTCGGCGAGCGATCTGGGCGGACGGGTAAGAAATACGCTGTCATCGATGACACGTCAGATACTGACCTCGAATCGTCGGATCATCCGGATATCACGCTGCTTCGGGAATGGGCCCGAGAACGCCTAGATATGCTGTACACCCACCCCGGCCGCCGTCTCGGTCGGACTCGTCGGGAATTTATGGACGAGTTTTTCACTCGATTCGACGGTGAAATCGGAGGCACGGGGGAGTGGTAAGCGGCGTCCGGTCGTGGCCGATAGACCCTCGACCGGCGGAGCCCGAATCCGACCGCATTGATGCCGACTGACGCTGCAGCCGTTTCGGCTGGGAAATCCATCTCTGAGGCACGGAACCCTTTACCCTCGCCCCGGCGACACTGCATCTATGACCGAGTTCGACGCCGAGAAGTTCGACGAGAAGTACGTCCACTACTTCGAGGAGCTCGAAACGGCGTATTCGAACGCGTACCAGGAGCTACACGGGCAGTACGATTCCGAGGTCCTTCGCGGGATCGACCGGCAGATTCTCAGCGAGAGCGAGCCGGTGTACGAGGGGGACGGGGCGTTCAGCATCCGGCTGCCCGACGACACTGCGGCGCGTGCACAGTCTCTGCCGGGCGACGAAGCGACGTTCGACACAGTGCTGTCGGCGTTCACCGACGCCATCGAGCGCGAGCTCCGTCGGCTGTTCGAGTTCGAGTAACCCCGAGTTCTGCCCGACGGATCGCTCGATAGCGGGCGTGCACAGCCTGTCTGTCACCCCTTCCAGCAGCGGTCGGCCCGGCGGATCGAAAACACCAGAATCAATGCAGTTCCGGTGCTAGCTGAACCAATTATACTAATGGCGACCGATTCAGATCTTCACTGTCTCTTTACGGCTTCCGTCGAGGAGCAGAACGACTCGTACGTGGTCGAGATTCCGAAACAAGAAGTCGAACTGGGAACGCTGGCCCCCGAGACGCTGTACCGGATCGCACTGTTCCAGTCGGCGGCTGCGGCACCCACTCCCCAGCCACAGTCTCATTCCAGTCCCGAGCCTCGCTCTAATTCCCAATCGGAGCCCGAGCCTCAGTCCAATTCCCAATCTAAGTCTGAGACCCAGTCCGATTCCCGGTCCGACGGGCGGAGCAGGGAACCGGAGTTCGCACCGTCGTCCCCGCCAGTTGCCGAGGGTGAAACGCGCGTGGTCGAGATCGAAAACATCGGCGACAAAGGCGACGGCGTCGCGCGTATCGACGGCGGGTACGTCGTCATCGTCTCTGACGCAGATGTCGGGGAGCGCCTCCGCGTCGAGATGGAGCAGGTCCGCGAGAACGTGGCCTTCGCGGAGGTCGTCGAGCGCCTGCCGTACTACGAGTAAGCCGCTGTCCTCTCAGCCCAGACCTGGCTTGGTGCGGTGCCGGGGCCGCCGTCCGACCGCCGGTCACCGGCCAGACAGCCGAGGGTATATTTCTCCGCCGACTGTCGTTTCGGGTATGGGACACGACCATGACGAGGCAGCCAGCGACAGCGAGGCGGGCCACGAACACGGAGAGCACGGCCATGACAGTGACCACGACCACAGTCATGGGGAGCACGACTACGACGATCATCACGCCCACGACGCCGAAGGGGTTGAAATAGGGGTCCTCACGGTCTCGACCTCGCGAACGCTGGACGACGACCCGGCGGGCGACATCATCGCCACGGCCTGCGAGGACGCGGGCCACGAAATCGTCGAGCGCCGCCTCGTCGCCGACGAGACGGATGCAATCGAGGACGCCGTCGCCGACCTGCTGGATGACGGCGTCGACGTCGTCCTGACGACCGGCGGGACCGGACTCACGCCCGACGACGTGACCGTCGACGCCATCGAACCGCTGTTCGACCGGCCGATTCCCGGCTTCGGCGAGCTGTTCCGCTGGCTCTCCTACGAGGAGGTCGGGCCGATGGCGATGGCCTCGCGGGCAACCGCCGGCGTTGTCGACGACCGACTGGTGTTCTGTCTGCCCGGGAGCGAGAACGCCGCTCGGACGGGCGCGGAGAAACTCGTCGCGCCAGCGGTGGGCCACCTACTCGGCCTCGTCCGTCGGTAACGCGGACCCGCACGGTTTTGGGCCGGCGTCGGCTACAGGGACGCATGCCCGAGGAGTTCACGCACGTCGACGAGGACGGGGACGCACAGATGGTCGATGTGGGCGAGAAGGCCGAGAGCCAGCGCCGCGCGGTCGCGCGCGGACAGATTCGGCTCACAGAATCCACGCTGGCGGCCATCGATGCCGACGAGGTGGAGAAAGGCGACGTGCTGACGACGGCCCGCATCGGCGCGATTCAGGCGGTCAAACACACCTGGGAGACAGTGCCGATGTGCCACCAGATTCCCATCACGAACGTCGAAGTCGAGTTCACCGTCGGCGACGAGGCCGTCGAAATCACGGTCGCCGTCGAGACGGTCGGCAAGACCGGCTGCGAGATGGAGGCGCTGGAGGGCGTGACGACCGGCCTCAACGTCGTCTGGGACATGGTGAAGGCAAACGAGAAAGACGAGGACGGCGAGTACCCCGCGACGGCCATCGAAGACATCCGCGTGGTCGAGAAGACCGTCGACCGGTGAAGAGCAGCTACCGGCGGCACCTTCGCCGCTCCTATGAAAAAGGTCTATCTACGTCGCCCTGTTACCGGTGTGCATGCAAGTCCTCGGTATCGTCGGCCATTCCGAGTCGGGGAAGACCACGCTGGTCGAGCGGCTGACCCAGCGGCTCTCCGGGTCCGGACGTGTCGCGACGGTCAAACACTGCACGCACCCCCCGGACGTCGACACGGACGGGAAAGACACGGCTCGCCACCGCGACGCCGGCGCGGCCGAGACGGTCGCGCTTACCGACGACGGCGAGTGGTACGCGACGGGCGAATCCCGAACGCTCGATGAGACGCTGGACGCGCTCGCGCCCGATTACGACTACGCACTTGTCGAGGGATATTCGGACGCGAGCATCCCGAAGGTCGTTCTGGCCGACCGCGAGGTCGCCGACCCCGTCGTGCATCGCGCACCCCACGGCGCGGACGCCGATCTCGACGACATCGTCGCGGCGATGGAGGAACGGGACCCCTACATCACGCTGGAGACGCTCGTGGCGGACGTAAAGCGGGACCCGGACGAGGTCTACTCCGGCGCGATTGCGACCTTCACCGGGCGCGTCCGCGCACGGGAGGGACCGGAGGACCAGCCGACGGAGCTTCTGGAGTTCGAGCGCTATGACGAGGTCGCTGCCGAGAAAATGGCCGCGCTCCGGCGGGACCTCGAAGCGCGGGACGGCGTCCACGCGGTTCGCCTGCACCACAAGACCGGGGTAGTCGACGCTGGCGAGGACATCGTCTTCGTCGTCATCCTGGCCGGCCACCGGGGCGAGGCGTTCGGTGCTGTCGAAGACGGCATCAACCGTCTCAAGGAGGAGGTGCCGCTGTTCAAGAAAGAAGTCACCGTCGACGAGGAGTTCTGGGCACACGAGCGGTGAGTCGGCGGCGCTGTTTTCACGATACCGACTGCTACCGCCACGGCGTCGCCCGGAGCGCATGGACTATCAGCAGCGTCCCGAGCGCGACGCTCAGCAGGACCACTGCCACGGGAAGCGCCGCGTCCAGTCCGTCCGAAATGAACGAGGCCCAGATCTGGACCGGCAGCGTCCGCGGGTAGTACGCCAGCATCATCGTCGCGCCGAACTCGCCCATCGCACGGGCGAAGGTCAGCACGAGACCGGCGAGCAGGCCGGGCTTTGCGAGCGGCACCGTCACCGAGCGCATCGTCCCGACCCAGTCACGGCCCAGCGACCGCGACGCCTCTTCGAGGTGGTCGTCGATGCCGTCGAAGGCGGCCTTGGCGGTGACGACGAAGAACGGCGACGCGACGAACGTCTGGGCGGCGACGACCCCCAGCAGCGACCGCGTCAGCGCCAGGTCTGTGAGGCCGCCGAGTCCGTTCGGGCCGACGACGGTCAACAGCAACATCCCGCTGACGATCGGTGGAAGGACGAGCGGCAGGACGACGACCCCCATCGCGGCGGTCGCCAGCGCGCCGGTGTTCTTCGAGAGCCAGTAGGCCAGCGGCAGGCCGAACACGACGGCGATGGTGGTACTGCCGAGCGCGGCGACGAGGGAGGTAATCGCGGCGTTGATGACGTACGTTTCAGTCAGACTTGTCAGCAGTGCTGCCGGGGAGTACGTGAGCACGAGCACCAGCACCGGCACGACGAAATACAGGAGCAGCACCGCTCCCAGGACGGGCACGAGTTCGCGCACGCCGACCGTGTGGCCGGCCCTGGTCTCACCGCGTGACAGTACTCGGGACATCTCCCACTAGTCGAGGATACGCCTGACGGACGGTAAATCCGTGTGGTGTGAGCCAGTCGCCGGACAGGACTGTCTCAAAGGCTGTACGCGTCGCTTCTTGTTCGTCACGGCGGACGGCTCCGTACTCGATTGGGTTGCCGGCGACTGCCGTGCCGTTTGGCAGTTCGTAGCTGGTGGTCCGATACTGCTCGGCGTGCGCGGGGTCGCCAAGGTGTATTTCGGCTGGGAACTCCCGGAACGGGTAGTCCCGCTCCATTGCCATGCTCCGGTAGACGAACGCGGCGTTGACGGCTCCCGTCTCGAACTGCGCGAGCAGTTGCGTCTCCGGATAGGTCTGGTCCGGCGAGAGAACCGCCTCAGCTAGGCCGGGTTCGTCGTAGTAGTCGGCTGCGAGGGCCAGCACGAACAGCGTCCGGTAGCCAAGCGGGTCGAGCGTCGGGTCGGTGCGGCCCAGTGAGACACTGTCCCCCCGGAGCGGGACGTACCACGGGTCCGCCTCCGCGACGCGCGTCCCGCCGCCCGTCTGAGGGTTGTACGCCAACACCATCTCGTTGCTGGCGACCACGGCGTGCCAGGCGGTGTTCATGACCCGGTCGAACAGGGTCGGATCCGCCAGCGCGACGATAGCCGGGTCGCGCTTCCCGCCGGCGACCAGACGCGCGGCCTGAACAGAGCCGCGGGCTTCGACAGCGACCTCCACGTCTGTTTGGGTTTGTAGCGTCTCACTGGCCGCCTTTTGTAAACTCCCTGCGACCAGCACGTCCACCCGCTCCCGACCGAACGCCCCACAGCCTGCCGTTGCAGCGATACCACTCCCCAGCGCCGTGAGTACTGCGCGGCGGGTCCGGCGGGCCATTGTTCGTCTATTTCCTGTTCGCGTACATCGGTGTTGGGGTCGGTCCCAGTATTGACAGGGTCTCTTTACCGCGACCGATCACCGCAGTTTTATAATCAAGTAGTATAACCTAGTGATTATGACGCAGCTAGCAGCGGCCCGGAACGGGACCGTCACCGAGGCGATGGCGCGAGTCGCAGAGCGCGAAGGTGTCGAACCGGAGTTCGTCCGCCAGCAAGTCGCCGATGGCCAGGCGGTGATTCCCGCAAACGTCGGTCACGACTCACTGGACCCGATGATTATCGGGCGGGAGTTCGCGACGAAAGTCAACGCAAACATCGGCAACAGCGAGGAGACGAGCGATATCGAGGGCGAACTGGAGAAGCTCCACACCGCTGTCCACTACGGCGCGGACACGGTGATGGACCTCTCGACTGGGAGTAACCTCGACGCAATACGGTCGGCCAACGTCGAGCATTCGCCGGTCCCCATCGGCACGGTCCCCATCTACGAGGCGGTCAAGCGCGCCAGCGACCCGAGCGAGATCACCCACGAACTGCTGCTTGACGTTATCGAGAAGCAGGCGAAGCAGGGCGTCGACTACATGACCATCCACGCCGGCGTCCGGATGGAACACCTGCCGCTGACCGACGGCCGGAAAACGGGTATCGTCTCCCGCGGCGGCTCTATCCTCGCCCAGTGGATCGAGGAGAACGGCATGGAGAACCCGCTGTACACGAAATTCGAGGCCATCTGCGAGATATTCCGCGAGTACGACGTGACCTTCAGCCTCGGCGACGGCCTCCGGCCGGGCTGTCTCGCCGACGCCGGCGACGACGCGCAGTTCGCCGAACTTGACACGCTCGGGGAACTCACGCGGACCGCCTGGGAACACGACGTGCAGGTGATGGTCGAAGGGCCGGGCCACGTCCCGATGGATCAGGTCGCCGGGCAGGTCGAACGTCAGCAAGAGGTCTGTGACGGCGCGCCCTTCTACGTCCTCGGCCCGCTCGTGACCGACGTTGCGCCGGGCTACGACCACATCACGAGCGCCATCGGCGCGACGGAGGCGGGCCGTGCTGGTGCGGCGATGCTCTGCTACGTGACTCCCAAAGAGCATCTCGGCCTCCCGGAGAAGTCCGACGTGCGGGACGGGCTTGCAGCCTATCGCATCGCCGCTCACGCCGCCGACGTGGCAAACGGCCGCGAGGGGGCGCAGGACTGGGACGACGCGCTCTCGGAAGCCCGGTACGCCTTCGACTGGCGCGAGCAGTTCGACCTGGCGCTAGATCCCGACCGCGCCCGCGAGTACCACGACCAGACGCTCCCCGGTGACAACTACAAAGAGGCGCGCTTTTGCTCGATGTGCGGCGTGGAGTTCTGTTCGATGCGGATCGACCAGGACGCGCGGGAAGACGGTGAGATGGAGACGATCGAGGCTGACGTTGACGACCGGACTGCCCTCGAAGAGTCGTCAGCGGCGGAGGTAAACCGGCCGCCCGTCGGTACCCACGACGAGGCCGATATCCCCGGCCCTGACGCCGATATGCCCGCTGATACAGAGGGGCGTGCCGACGATTAGCACGGCGATAGTTCTTTATAATCGGTGTTCGTTTATTGAAACGATGCAAAAGAAAGTCATCGCCCTTGTCGCGGTCATGGCACTTGCCCTCGCGTACTACGTCAAGCGGTAAGGCTGCGCGAATCGACTGTATCGCCCTCTGAATCTACTGTCGGCCGCCCTGCCTACTGGTCCTCAACGGCGTCGTACGGGTGGGGTATCCCGATGGCCGGCAGTATTCTCTCGGTCTCTGCGCTGTCAGCGACAGCGCCGTCGCTTTCCGAACCCTTACCCGGCGAACGGCCGTACCAGCGTGCATGTACGGCGTTGTCACCCGTAACGAGGAGGAGACGGAGTGGTCCGAATTCGACCGGGCGTTCTACGAGGTCAAGGACGTGACCGGCCGCGCTGTCGAACCGATTGCCGGCGCGGTGAACATGGTGTCCTGTTTCGGCGACAACGCGGTCGAGAGCGAGGAGGACCTGCTCGCGTTCGACGACGAGGGGACGCCGGCGACCCGGAACCAGCCCTACTTCGACTGGACGTACGTCTGCCCGACCCACGACCGCTACCGCGAGGGCCTGCTCGACATCATCGAGGAGGCGGCGGCCGTCAACGAGGACGTTCGCCTCGACGACGTGGGCTTCCCCCGGGACGAGTACTGCCACTGTGACCGCTGCGAGCAACGTTTCGCCGACAGCGAGTTCGATGACTGGTCGGCCTGGCGCAGTAACGTCATCACGGAGTTCGTCGCCGAGGCTCGCGAGCGCGTGCCCGGTGAGATGTACCTCACGCTGTATCCTGACCCCTATCCCGGCCACCTCGAAGCCCGCTCGGGCGTCGCCGTGGACGACATCGCCGAGTACGTCGACGAGTTCGTCGTCCCCATCTACGACATGGCGTACTCGACGACTTACTGGCTAGAGATTCTCGCAAAGGGCTGGCAGGACCGACTCACGACCCCGTTCAGCATCGAACTGTACGCCGTCGACGTGGACGTCGACGACCTCTCGAAGGCCGTCGAGGTGGCCGAGGAGTACGCCGAGACCGTGCTGTTCGGGTACGACGCCAGCAACGCCCGCGCGACCATCCGGCGGATGAACGCCGACGCTCGCGAAGGCCAGTCGTTCGGGCCGGAGTAATGCGTTGGGTGTCGGCGGGTTACGCCCCGCCGCCGAACCGCTGTCCGCGCCACTGTAGAATCTCCTCGCGGTCGCGCGTATCGGCCGGCAGCTCGTCGAACCATCGCGCCTCGCTGATTTCGTGGTCCGGGTCGTCGACGGCGACGTCGGTCGTCTCCGCTCGCGCCTCGTACACCGGAAGGACGCCCCAGGCCATGTTGCCGTCACAATAGAACTCGACCCGTCCGAGCATCCCCAGTCCCTCGATGGTCGCTTCGATACCGCTTTCCTCGCCTAACTCCCGCAGTGCGGCCTCCTGAAAGGACTCGTCGGCATCGAGTTCGCCGCCGGGCAGAACCCACATATCGACACCCTCGTGGCGGACGAGCAGGAGTTCACCAGTGGGCCGGTAGGCGAGCGTGTGCGCCCCGTACGGTGCGCCGTGGTCCCGAGCGACAGCGGCCACGTCCCGGAACCGATTCCGCGGGACGTTACGGTGGCGCGTGAACTCGACGTAGCCGCTGTACTGCTCCCGGAGCTGGTGATACGTCTGCTCGGCGGTCTGACACGCCCCGTCGGAGAGGTACCACAGGTCGTCGACGCTCGTCATCTGTGTCCTATCTGTGTCTGACACCTCGACGAAACAACCGTCTTGACGGGGGAGAGCGGTGGACTGATCATGTCGATAGTTAGTCGAGAGAGTCCCATAACAGTTGTTGTGACGTATCGGCTGCCGTGGCGTATCTCAGGGGGTTTCGCAACCGAATCCGTTGTGCCACTGACACCGGTGGAGAAGCTGCAGACGCGGATACACGTCTGGTCCGACTCACTCGCAGCCAAACACGGGAAGAGGCCCGAACAAGGATAGCCACGCTCCCGTGTAGCAGGAACTCATTGGCTGTTTCGACGACCTGACGGATTGTTCTACCCACTCGATCTGTACGCCTTTGCGTTCCGTGGTTGACGGAACGCATGTGACTGTAGAATGATCTGACACTTAATTCTACTTATCTAAGGAAATATTTAGACAAGTCTAATCATGGCCATGCCTTTCGCAACGGAAGCGACAGGGAACAACAAGATCGGTCAGCCCTGATCAGCGTACCCCTGGCTTTGGGCTGATCGAGGTTTGTCGCTGTCCTGATTGTCAGATCTGGGCCGTGTCACAGGGACATTTTCCCACCACGTCCGCGACTGGGCCGAGCAAATCCGAATCAGTCCCTTTTTGACGAGCCACCGAGTACCGCACGGTATGGCATTCGAAGAGGACGACAGCGTTATTCTCCACGACGAGCACAGCGACTACGACGGCGAGGAAGGCACCATCACGCAGGTCGTCGAGACGATGTTCGGCGACGCCAACTACACGGTTTCCTTCGAGGACGGACAGGAGCAGGGCGTCCCCGAGGACAACCTCGAAGCCGCCGAGGACGAGTAGGGCCTCGATGTCGTCGGTTCCGTTCCACTACGTCGACCTCCGGACCTTCTGCTACGCGACAGAGGACGACAAGCGTGTCGAGGGAGCGCTCCGGACGTTCCTCCCGGAGGACTACCCTATCGAGCGCGCACAGAGCGAGGGGCACTACGGCGACCGGATCGTCGTCCTCTCGGCTCGCGTCGAGAACGCTGACGACATCCGGCACGTACTCACGCAGGTCGCGTCAGCGCCGGATATCGACGCGGTGCGTGCGGAACTGGACGACCGGGTCGACGACAACTGTTCGTTCTTTCTCACCTTCGACAAACAGGCCGCGTTCGGCGGCGACGTCGAGCGCGGCGACGGCATCACGCTCCGGGCGAAAGTCGAGGCCTACCCCGCAAAGCGGGAGAAAGCCGTCGCTAACGCCCGCGAACTCTTAGAGGAGTTGTGATGTACGAGGCCGTCTACGCCCACCCTGACGGTGACAGCACCGTCGCCCGGCACGCGCTGACGGCCGCCGATTCGGGCTACGACGGCATCGTCGTCAGGAACCACGGCGACGTGCAGGCGGACTACGACGCCGACGCCATCAGCGACGCGTACGACATCGACGTCGCGGCCGGTGTCGAGGTCCGGGCGGACGACCCCTCGCGAGCGAGCGGCTTCGTCGGGAACTACCGGAGCGACCGGACGGTCGTCGTCGTCCACGGCGGCGACCGCCGCATCAACCGGTTCGCGGTCGAGCAACCGACCGTCGACGTGCTCGCCCACCCGATGCGCGAGGACGGCGATTTCAACCACGTCCTGGCGAACGCGGCGGCCGACAACGGCGTCCGCGTCGAGTTCGACTTCGGCCCGGTGCTCCGGGCCTCCGGCGGCACTCGCGTCCGGGCTATCAAGGAACTCCGGAAGCTCAGGGAACTGGTCGAGGACGCCGGCGCACCGTTCGTCGTCTCGGCGTCGCCGAGTAACCATCTCCAGATTCGCGCACCGCGGGATCTCATCGCGGTCGGGAAGACCGTCGGCTTCGACGCCGACACCGTCCGCGAGGGATTGGCGGAGTGGGGCCGAGTCGCGGAGCGCAACCGCGAGCGCCAGAGCGACGCTGTCATCGAACCGGGCGTCCGACTGGAAGGCGACGTAGACGCCGTCAACGATGACGGGCAGTAGCCCCACTATCGACATCCTGACCGATCGCCACACCACACCGCTCATTGTCCTCCGCCCCAACGCTGGCGTATGAAACACCTCCCGAAACATCTCCGGCCGCGGTGGCGCTACCTCGCCGTCGGCGTCGAGACGTGGCCGACGGCGTCGCTCGACCGTCGGGCGTTCCAGCGGGCGGTGTGGTACGCCGCCCAGAACCTGCTGGGCGACACCGGCAGCGCCGAGACGGACATGACCGTCCTCCAGTTCCACGATTACGACGGCACGGCCGAGGCCATCGTCCGGACCAGACGCGGCCAGACGGACCCGGCCCGGGCCGCGCTGGCCTGTGTCGACAGCATCGACGACGACGAGGTTCGGGTCCGCGTCCGGGGGATTAGCGGCACCGTGCGCGCCTGTGAAGAAAAGTATATACGCGGGCCGCCGGAAGCCACTGAACAGAGACACGTCGTGTTCGAGAACGCAGACCGGAGCGCTACTGTTCGACCTCCGCGCTACGATGTCGAAGCGGCCTCCGGCGGCGCGTTCGTCGGCGCGACAGCACTCGATTTCCGATAACTATGCAGGGACAAAACCAACAGCAGGCCTACGACCGCGGGATCACTATCTTCTCGCCGGACGGACGCCTCTACCAGGTCGAGTACGCCCGCGAAGCGGTCAAACGCGGCACAGCAAGCATCGGCGTCAGAACGAGCGACGGCGTCGTTCTGGCCGTGGACAAGCGCATCCGGTCGCCGCTGATGGAGCGCTCCTCGGTCGAAAAGATCCACAAGGCCGACGACCACATCGGTATCGCCTCGGCCGGCCACGTCGCCGACGCCCGACAGCTCATCGACTTCGCCCGCCGTCAGGCGCAGGTGAACCAGTTGCGCTACGGCGAGCCGGTCGGCGTCGAAACCCTCACCAAGGAAATCACCGACTACATCCAGCAGTACACGCAGGTCGGCGGCGCGCGCCCGTTCGGCGTCGCGCTCATCATCGGTGGCATCGTCAACGGCGAGCCGCGCCTGTTCGAGACCGACCCCTCCGGGACGCCCTACGAGTGGAAGGCCCTCGCTGTCGGGGCCGACCGCGGCGACATCCGGGACTACCTCGAAGAACACTACGACGAAGGGATGGACCTCGCCGACGGCGTCGACCTCGCGCTGGCCGCCCTCGCGTCGGTCAACGAGGACGGACTGACGCCGGAAGGCATCGGCGTCGCCACGGTCGACGTCGAAACGGAGACGTTCGGCCAGCTGACCGACGAGGAGAAGGAGACCCATCTCGCGGAGGCCGACCTGCTCGACACCGGCGACGACGAGGACGCGGACGAGGAAGACACCGAGGAAGAGTAACGCTTCCGACGGCCTCCGCGGGCGACTGGGTTCTTTTCTGTTCGACTACGCAGTAAGGCCTTTAACTGGCCCACTGCTACCGACGGGTATGATATCGCTTGACGAGGCGGTGACGGCGCGCCTCGAATCCCACGGCCAGCGGTTCGAGGTACTGGTGGATCCGGACGCGGCGCTAGCGATAAAACGTGATGACTTCGACGGCGATCTCGAGGACGTTATCGCCGCGGAGGACGTGTTCGAGGACGCCTCGCGGGGGGACCGACCGCCCGAGAATATGCTCGAAGAGGTGTTTGACACCACTGATCCGATGGCCATCATCCCCGAAGTCATCAAGCGGGGGGAGATACAGATCACGGCCGACCAGCGCCGCGAGATGCAGGAACAAAAGCACAAACAGCTCATCCAGCGGATCACGCGCAACGCGGTTAACCCACAGATGGACGACGCGCCGCACCCGCCGGAGCGCATCGAATCCGCGCTCGAAGAGACGGACTTCAGAGTCGACCCGATGGAACCCGTCGAGGCGCAGGTCGACGACGCCCTCGATGCGCTCCGGCCGGTCATCCCGATCCGGTTCGACGAGGTCACCGTCGCCGTGCAGGTCCCCGCGGACTACGCCGGGAGCGCCCAGGCACAGATCCGGCAGTTCGGCGACCTCGAACGCGAGGAGTGGCAGTCCGACGGCTCGTGGGTCGGCGTCATGACGTTCCCGGCCGGCCTGCAAAACGACTTCTACGACGTGGTGAACGAACACACGAGCGGCGAAGCGGAAACTCGCATCATCAAAGACGAAGACGACATCAGTACGCGCTAACGCCGCGGCGTCGCGTTACCCTTTCTTGAAGCCGACCAAGAACCCGGCAGTGAAACCAGCGCTGACCGGCAGCGCCGAGAGCAGCGACGTGACCCAGGACGGCGGTTGCGCCGACGCCGCGTTCCCGGCGGTGCCGGTCGCGTTCTGTGCGGCCCCACCTATCGCGTCCCAGTTCACTTGGAGGATGCCACGCGTCTCGAGGAACTTGAACAGTGCCAGCTCGATGCCGATGATGACGGCAATGAGCTTTGCGACCTTCTTGGCGGCGAACCCGATGATCCCGCCGATAAGGCCGCCGCCACCGAATTCGAGGCCCATCTGCTGGAGGCCCAACCCATCTAGTTGGAGTACGAACTCACCCATACCGCGTACCTGACCGCCTGTTTTTAAATCCTTTGTGCTCCCTCTGGCGCTTCCGCTTTTATACACCGCTTCCGCCACAGCAACGGGGCGTCGTTGCGACCCGGTGTCCCAAAGAATTCGGGGCGATATTTTTCACACGATGCCATTTCTTTACTCATATCCAAAGATTTGTATGCTACCGACGAATCTTACTTACTGTTAAGATGGCAGAAACACCGAATTCCGATATGAGCGGTGCCGAAGGCGGACGTTCGAAGCGACCGAAATCTAATCAGGACTGGTGGCCAAACAAGCTGAATCTGGAGATTCTCGACCAGAACGCCCGGGACGTCGGCCCGATGGAGGACGACTTTGATTATGCGGAGGAGTTCCAGAAGCTCGACCTCGAAGCGGTGAAGTCGGATCTGGAAGAGCTGATGACGTCATCGCAGGACTGGTGGCCGGCCGACTACGGCCACTACGGCCCGCTGTTCATCCGGATGGCCTGGCACAGCGCCGGGACGTACCGGACCGCCGACGGTCGCGGTGGCGCGGCTGGCGGCCGACAGCGCTTTGCACCTATCAACAGCTGGCCGGACAACGCGAACCTCGACAAGGCGCGACGGCTGCTCCTGCCGATCAAGCAGAAGTACGGCAAAAAGATCTCATGGGCCGACCTGATGATCCTCGCAGGGAACGTCGCCATCGAGTCGATGGGATTCAAGACGTTCGGCTACGCCGGCGGCCGCGAGGACGCCTTTGAGGAGGACAAGGCTGTCAACTGGGGACCGGAAGACGAGATGGAAACCCAGGAGCGCTTCGACGAGCCCGGCGAAATCGAAGAAGGGCTCGGTGCCTCCGTGATGGGCCTCATCTACGTGAATCCGGAAGGACCGGACGGCAACCCTGATCCGGAGGCGTCGGCGAAGAACATCCGGCAGACGTTCGACCGGATGGCGATGAACGACAAGGAGACGGCCGCACTCATCGCCGGCGGACACACGTTCGGCAAAGTCCACGGCGCTGACGACCCCGAGGAGAACCTCGGTCCCGAGCCCGAAGCGGCCCCCATCGAGCAGCAGGGCCTCGGCTGGCAAAACGAGAACGGGAACAGCAAAGGCGGCGAGATGATCACGAGCGGTATCGAAGGGCCGTGGACCCAGTCGCCGACCGAGTGGGACATGGGATACATCAACAACCTGCTCGACTACGAGTGGGAGCCGGAGAAGGGTCCCGGCGGCGCGTGGCAGTGGGCACCCAAGAGCGAGGAGCTGAAAAACAGCGTGCCGGACGCCCACGACCCGGACGAAAAGCAGACGCCGATGATGCTCACGACGGACATCGCCCTGAAGCGGGATCCGGACTACCGAGAGGTCATGGAAACCTTCCAGGAGAACCCGATGGAGTTCGGGATGAACTTCGCGAAGGCCTGGTACAAGCTGACCCACCGCGACATGGGGCCGCCTGAGCGGTTCCTCGGTCCGGAGGTTCCTGACGAGGAGATGATCTGGCAGGACCCGCTCCCGGACGCTGACTACAACCTGATCGGAGACGAGGAAATCGCCGATCTCAAGGCCGAAATCCTCGACTCGGACCTCTCTCTCTCCCAGCTCGTCAAGACCGCGTGGGCGTCGGCATCGACCTACCGCGACAGCGACAAGCGCGGCGGCGCCAACGGCGCACGCCTCCGACTCGAACCCCAGAAAAACTGGGAAGTCAACGAGCCGGAGCAACTGGAGACGGTTCTGGGGACGCTCGAAAACATCCAGACGGAGTTCAACGACTCGCGCTCCGACGGGACGCAGGTCTCGCTCGCTGACCTGATCGTGCTGGGCGGCAACGCGGCCGTCGAACAGGCGGCAGCGAACGCCGGCTACGATGTCGAGATTCCATTCGAGCCCGGACGAGTCGACGCCGGGCCGGAACACACCGACGCCGCCTCCTTCGATGCTCTCAAGCCGAAAGTCGACGGGGCCAGGAACTACATCCAGGACGACATCACACGACCGGCGGAGGAAGTGCTTGTCGACAACGCGGACCTGCTGAACCTGACGGCCTCGGAACTGACGGCCCTGATCGGCGGGATGCGTTCGATCGGTGCGAACTACAAGGACACCGACCTCGGCGTCTTCACCGACGAACCGGGGACGCTGACCAACGACTTCTTCGTGAACCTGCTCGACATGGGCACGGAGTGGGAGCCGGCGTCGGACTCCGAACACGTCTACAAAGGGCTCGACCGTGACACCGGCGAGGTCAAGTGGGAAGCCACACGCATCGACCTCGTCTTCGGCTCGAACGACCGGCTCCGGGCAATCTCGGAAGTCTACGGCTCTGCCGACGCGGAAGAGAAGCTCGTCCACGATTTCGTGGACACATGGAACAAGGTCATGAAGCTCGACCGCTTCGATCTCGAATAAGCCGGACTGACCGCTACCGCTTTGCTGGCTGCATTTCAGCCTTCGAGCGGGTATCGAAGTCGTTAGTTTCGCCAGCCGGCTGCAGGAATCGCTCAGTATCTGCCATTTTACCGGCCAACCACCGACCCCCGGAAGAGTGTGAGTCCCTCCCGGGGGGTTAAATAATCGGACGCCGTAGTTTTCCAACGAGTGACGGCGACACACACCACGGAACGGGCGGTCATCGCGAAGCGCGTCGACAGTGGCACCGCCGACACCGAAGAGATCCGGGACCTCGCTCGGGCGGCCGGCTACGAGGTCGTCGACGAGATCACACAGACCAGAACGGAGGACCCGGCGTACCACCTCGGCGAGGGGAAGGTCACGCGATTGAGCAACGCGGTCGCTCGCGAAGGGGCCGCCGTCGTGATCTTCGACAATCAGCTCGGCCCGTACCAGACGTACAACATCGGAAACGAACTCCCCGAGCGGGTGCGCGTCATCGACCGCTTCCGGCTCATCCTCGAAATCTTCGGCCAGCGGGCCCAGACGCGGAAAGCCCAGCTCCAGGTCGAACTCGCGGAACTGCGCTACGAACTCCCGCGCGCCGAGGCCAAGGCGAGCCTGGCCAAACGCGACGAGCGGCCGGGGTTCATGGGCCTCGGCGAGTACGACGAGTCCCGCGAAGAAGACATCAAAAAGCAGATCGCCAACATCCGGGACGAACTGGAATCCATCGAGGAGACCGAGCGGCACCGCCGGGAACAGCGCCGCGAGTCCGGCTTCGACCTCGTCGCGCTGGCCGGCTACACCAACGCCGGGAAGTCGACGCTCCTGCGCCGCCTCGCGGACGACCTCGACGTCGACGAGAACGATGACTTGCATCCCGACCTCGATACCACGGCCGAGAGCGAGGACCGTCTGTTCACGACGCTCGGCACGACCACCCGCCGCGCGGCGGTCGGCAAGCGCGAGGTGCTTGTCACCGACACCGTCGGGTTCATCCAGGACCTCCCGCACTGGCTCGTCGAGTCGTTCAAGTCGACGCTGGGGTCGGTGTACCACGCCGACCTCGTCCTGCTCGTCGTCGACGTCTCCGAGTCGGTCGAGGAAATCCGGGAGAAACTGGTGACGAGCCACGACACGCTGTACGAGCGCAACGAGGCACCCATCGTCACGGTCCTCAACAAGACCGATATGGTCGACGACGAGGAGGTCCGTCGCAAGCGAGACGCACTCTCGTCGCTGGCCCCGAACCCCGTCGCCGTCAGCGCCAAACAGGGACTCAACATCGACGACCTGGCGGACCGCATCGACCACGAACTGCCGGACTACGAGCGCGAACGGCTCGTGCTCCCGATGACCGACGACACGATGAGCCTCGTCTCGTGGATTCACGACCACGCCAGCGTCGAGACGGTCGACTACGGCGACCAGGTGGTCATCGAGTTCGAGGCGCGGCCGGCGATCATCGAGCAGTCCCGGGCGAAAGCCGGGGAGCTGGTCGGTGCGTCAGCCTGACTGCGGAGGTTACGTTTCTGCTTCGCGCTGCCACAGCACGCTCGGTATCTCGTCTAGCAGGTCTGTTGCGACCAGTCCGTAGCCGCGGTCGTCGACGACCCGGTCGCCGACCGTGCCGACGGTGTAGGCGGCGATGGCGGCCGCGTCGATCGGGTCCTGAATGCAGGCGAGCGCGCCCGTCACGCCCGCGAGCACGTCGCCGGTGCCGCCGACCGTCATCCCCGGATTGCCGGTACGGCTGACGCGGGTCCGCTCGCCGTCGGAGACGACGTCGTACGGCCCTTTGACCAGCAGTGTCTGGCCGACCTCCGATGCGAAGGACTCCACGAGGTCCGCCCGCTCCCGCCAGTCCTCCGATGTCTCACCACCCATCCCGCGAAGTTCGCCCTGGTGGGGCGTACAGACGAGTTCCGCGTCCGTTTCGATGTCCGGAACCACAGACAGGGCGTCGGCGTCGACGACGGCCGTCCCCTCGAACCCGGACAGCAGGTCCGCGACCGCTTCCAGCGTCGCGTCGGCGTCCCCGAGCCCTGGTCCGACGATCAGCGTGTCGTGCTCCGCCGCCAGTTCGGCGAGGCTGTCGACGTGGGGTGGCGCGAGGTGGTCCCCGTCGAACGGTCGCAGGATGAGGTTCTCGCTGTAGGACTGGATTTCCCGCGCGACGACCTCCGGACAGGCGACCCGGACGAGGTCTGCACCCGCTCTGAGCGCGGCCTGGGCCGACAGCGCCGGCGCGCCGGTGTAGGGACCGCCCCCGACGACCAGTACTTCGCCGTTGTCACCCTTGTGGCTGGCGGGGTCCCGTTCGAGTCGGGTGAGGTCGCCCCGCTCGACGAACAGCTCCGCCGCGTCGGGGATGCCGATGTCGGCGACGGTAACTGGCACCTCAAGGTCTGGGAGTCCGGGCTTCGTGTCGTGGAACGTGACGACGTGGTCGGCGTCGACAGCGTTGTCGGCCAACCGTCCCGTCTCGGCGTCGAGGCCGGACGGGACATCGACCGAGAGGACGGTCGCGTCGCTCTCGTTCATTGCCGCCGCAGCCGTCGCCTCGGGTTCCCGGAGGTCGCCGGCGACACCGGTTCCCAGCATTGCATCGACAACGATATCGGGAGTTCCGAGGTCGAACGCCGTAGAATCTTTGACTGTTTCTGTGGGATACTCAGCGCTCTGGAGCGCCTCCCAGTTCTCTCTGGATATTGATGTCGAGATCGCGTTCGGGCGGCCAAGCAACAGGACGCGGAGGTCGTAGTCGTCGAGAAAGCGGGCGGTGACGAGCGCGTCCCCGCCGTTGTTCCCCCGCCCGGCGACGATGGTGACCCGGTTGCCGGGGTCCGCGAGGGAACGGACCGCCCGGGCGACGGCATGGCCGGACGACTCCATCAACTGTTTGCGCGGGACGCCGAGTGCGGCGGCGTTCTCGTCGATGACACCCATTTCGGAGCCGGTGAGCATGCTCACGGGTTCGTTCGCCAGTGAAGTAATGCTACGGGACGGCGGTTTACCAGCGGACCTCGAAGCCGTCGATGCCCTCCGGCTCCTCGTACTCGATTTCGACGTCGGTCACGTTCGCGCGTTCGCTCCCCTCGTAGCAGAACTCGACCATCGCTTCCACGTCGGCTTCTGGGCCCTCGAACACCGCTTCGACGCGGCCGTCGTCGAGGTTCCGGACCCACCCGTCGACCCCCTGGTCCTGTGCGCGCTCCCGCGTGGTCGCTCTGTAATAGACGCCCTGGACACGACCGGAGACGAACACATGTGCTCGCGTGCGAGCCATGTCCGAGGGTTTGCCGGCGGACTCCGTTATACTGTCGCCTTCCACCACCCGCGTCAGTTTTCGTCGCTGCCCGTCCGGAGATAATGGAACAAGTAGGTCTGCGTGTAGCCGGCGTACTCGCCGCCGAGCGCGGCCCGGATGGCCCGGGACGTGTCGGTGTAGTTCCCTCGCTCACACTCCGGGTAGTACTCCTCGATAGTCGACCGGATCCAGGTGTCTAGCGGGACCGCTTCGAGGTAGTCAAGCGAGAACAGCAACACGCAGTCCGCGACCTTGTCGCCGACGCCGACGAAGCGGGTGAGCGACTCCCTGGCGTCCTCGTAGTCGAGGCCGACGGCTTCCTCGGGGTCGGCCTCGCCGCCTGCGACCATCTCCGCGGTGCGCTGGACGTACGGCGCTCGATAGCCCAGCCCGAGGTCCCGGAGGCGTTCTTCGGTCGTTTCGGCCAACGCTGACGGCGTCGGATAGGCGTTGTACGTCCGCCCGTCGAACTCGACCGTCTCGCCGAACGCGTCACGGAGCGCCTGTTGCATACTGTGTATCCGAGCCACGCGCATCTGGGCCGAGCAAATGAACGAGATGAGGGAGCCAAACGGTGGGTCCTGAACGAGACGCATCCCCCAGAACCTATCGTAGGCTGACTGGACCACGTCGTCGGCCGGTGCAGTCGTCCGAATCGCGGATAGATCGTCCTCAAGCCGCAGGAGTCGCTTGAGGTCCGCCTCGGCGTCGATCGTGGACTCCCATTCGAGGACACCGTCCCGCTGCCGGACGCGGATGACTGCTGGTGACCCGTCTCGGCGGACTGTCGTCCAGTACCACGCGTCGCCCCCGGTTGCCCCGTCGCGCTGGTACATTTCGCCGTCCTCCCGGTTCCAGAGGTAGGACTGCCCGCTCTCGACAGTTGCCTGGAGGTCGATACCGCCGGCCAGCGACCCGACGTCGATGACGCCCTGTTCCATTGTCCGTGTGTACGGACCCGGAGGTAATGGCGTTACGAGTTCCGCTCGCACGGGTTGGAGTCTCTATCGACTATAGTAGCCATTGAAAGTCAATGCACACCTGATCGCACGACGGCAGTGCGATCAGTGTGTAAATCGTTTCAATTGTTACTATAGCGGACGCTCATATCCGTCTGAGCTGTCACTGCTTTTCGCCGTCGTAACGTTTTCTCTCACTTGTGTCTGTGCGGCTCAACGGGGCTTTCTGACTCTCTATACCACGATATATGGGGCGAGAGGTGATGCCTGTTTCAGGGCTAACCTTCATTATATTGGGAAACAAACATACTAGCATGAATTGCCGAGTTGTTGTCGAGGCCGCAGTCCCAGTGTACGACGTGGCATCTGCGGACGAGGCAGTTCGCATCGCCATCTCGAAGACGGGGGAAATGCTGAACCCCGACCTCAACTACGTCGAGATCAACATGGGCGACCGGCACTGCCCGCACTGCGGCGAGACACTGGAACCGGCTTTTCTCGCGGCCGATGAGAGTCTCGTCGCACTCGAACTGGAGATGACCGTGTTCAACGTCGAACGGGACGAACACGCCGCCAGAATCGCCCGCAAGGAGATCGGGCAACGGCTCGAGAACATCCCGCTCGACGTGCTCGAAATCGAGGAGATCCCGGAGGAGTCTGCCGAAACGACGGACGACGAGTCTTCGTCGACAGAGTCGACAGCTGAGGCCGACGACTCGGACGACGTATTACCCGAGTTCGAGGAATTAATCGACGAGTAAGCCCAGCCACCGAGCAACAGGGCTGTCTCTGTTCAACACCCTCGACGTATTCTGTCTATGATATGTATCCGACAGCCGTTATACAGCCACTAATGGCATTGCTCGTCGGGAGAACTGCGTAGAAACGACGGAGAACTGTTAGTCCGCGGCGGCAGAAACAGGCTCTTTGGTCTCGTCAGCCATCTCGGAGGCAATACCGTCAGCAATCGCAAAGACAGCGGCCTTGTGGTCTGTTTTCGACTTGTGAATCGATGTCGGCTTGACGCCCAGTTCCTCGTATTCGTCGTGGTCCACTTCTGTCCCGGATTCGGCTTCGTAGTGGTTCTGTACCTGTGCAAGCAGGCCGTGAAGGTGGATGAGCTCCTGCTTTTTCATAGTCAACCCAAGGTAACAACTCGAAGGTTATAGTACTACTCTGATGAAGGTTAACACACGTCTCTGCCAGTAATACGTAATAGTTTATGCATAATTCGCGGTGCGAAGTATATTCTATGTATTTTACACTAAATTTTACCATTTCCCTAAACACGTCGTCGTGTTCGGTACGGGTGTCTACGGTTGGTTCCCAAGATTATGGGCTGTATATGTCTCCATCGGTATGGACCAAATGCCTCCGTCGGTCCGACTATGCTGTCTCCGAAACCGATACTGGTCTCACGGTGCGCGACGGTGGCGACATCGAACTCCGATTGCGGGCCTGAACACGGAATATCTCGACCGATTGACCGATGTGCCAAGTCAAGTGTCTTCGTGCGCTATCTGGGGTATGCACACGACACGGTGGCTGCCTACGGCAGGCGGGCGAACGGGAAGAGAAACCGACTGCACGGGCATGACAGGGTACAGCCGGCGACCGGGAGGAGAGCGATGAGCGGCCCTCATCAGGGCCAGCAACTCGTGACCGCGGGAACCGCGCTATCGGAGGCGAGCGCGGCGGCAGTGCTGGTCCACGGCCGGGGTGCGACTGCCCGGAGCATCGTCCAGATGGGGGCAGAGTTCCAACAGGACGGGCTGGCGTTGCTCGCCCCACAGGCCGCGCGGAACACCTGGTACCCTAACTCCTTCCTCTCGCCGGTCGAGCAGAACGAACCCGGGCGGACATCGGGACTGCAGGCTATCGAGGACGCCGTCACGAAGGCCGAGGAAGCCGGGATACCAACCGATCGTGTGCTCGTCCTGGGCTTCTCCCAGGGGGCCTGTCTCGCGAGCGAGTTCGTCGCCCGTAACCCGCAGCGCTACGGCGGGCTCGTGGCTCTCAGTGGTGGCCTCATCGGCGAGACCATCGACGAGAGCGAGTACGAGGGCGACATCGAGGAAACGCCGGTGTTCCTGGGCTGTAGCGACGTCGATCCGCATATCCCCGAAGAGCGCGTTCACGTCACGGCCTCGGTCTTCGAGCAACTGAACGGGGACGTGGAGGAACGCATCTATGAGGGGATGGGCCACGGCGTGAACGAGGACGAACTGGCGTACGTCTCGTCGCTGGCCGCCACCCTCGTCAATTAGGCAGTCCGAGCGTTGGTTCGTACACCGAGATAGCCTCGCTGAGCGTGCCAACAGGGAGTTACCGGCCCCTCACCGCGAGACTTAGTGATTGGAAAGACTACACATGGCATGGACCTTTCCCGCCGACGGCTTCTCGCGACGGTTGGAGCCGGTGTGACACTCGGCGGCGCAGGCTGCGCGGGAGATGACGGCTCGACTACTGGGCCGAGTTCAGTGGCCGGGTCCGGCAGCGGAATCGGGACGCCATCGACGGCCACCGATCGAGGTGACGGGTCGAAGCCACCGACGGCTGATGGTCGCCTGCATCTAGACTACGAGATCGGGACGCTCGAAGAGAAGATCGTCAGCGGCGGCGTTCGTAAAGACGGTATTCCGTCCATCGACGACCCGACGTTCGCCGAGACGCCTCCAGAGATACTGGCTCCGGACGACCCGGTGTTCGGCGTGGTCCGCGACGGGGAGGCGAAAGCCTATCCGCAGTACATTCTCGTCCACCACGAAATCGTGAACGACACCGTCGCCGGCGACCCCGTCGCTGTGACGTACTGTCCGCTGACGGGCACCGCACAGGGCTTTGAGCGCGGCCCGGTGGAGTTCGGCGTCTCCGGTCGACTGGTGAACTCGAACCTGACGATGTACGACCGGGGCACCGACAGCTGGTGGCCACAGATGCTCGCGACGGCAATTACAGGCCCACTAACTGGCGAGTCGTTGCGGGAGTTCCGGGTCACTTGGACGACGTGGGACCGCTGGTCCAGTACCTATCCGGAAACGACCGTTCTGACCGAGGATACCGGCTTCTCGCGGCGCTACGGCACTGATCCATACGGCCAGTACAACGAGAAACGCGGCTACTATTCGAGCACTCGGACGCTGTTTGAGCCGCTGCAGGGCGACAGCCGCGCACACCCAAAGGCCGTCGTCATCGGGACCCGGACGGAGACGGGGACGGTGGCCTTCGACAAGGAGACGTTACTGAACCAGCGCGTGTTGACCGGCAACATCGGCGACACGCCGTACGTCGCCGTCGCCGACACCGACCTCACAACGGGCTACGTGTACGCGAACCCGGAGTCAGCGGCGGTCGAGGCGGCGGACGACGGCTACACGCTCGACGGGACCACACACGAGGCCGATTCCCTTCCGCTGGACCGCTCGCTGGCCTTCGACGCCATGTGGTTCGCCTGGGCCGGCTTCTATCCGGGGAGTGCGTATGTCGACTGATAGTGTAGCCGACGGGGCCAGTGTGTCCGCTCGCATCGAACGCTTGCTTCGGCACACTGCGGTTGCGGTCCGGGGAGCGCTCACCCGCCGCGACGGTCAGTTGCTTCTGGGTGTGTCTGGACTGGCGTACTTCCTGCTGTACCTCGCTGGTCTCAGACACCTCGGTTTCGGCCCAGCCGGCTACGAGGTTTCTGTCGTCAGTAACCCGCTTACCCGTGCGTTCCGGCAGGTCGGGCCGTTTCAGTGGGAACCGATTGCACTGGTCGTCGTCGGCCCAGTCGAACTACTCGTCTCGCCGCTGAACGTGCTTCTCGGTGCCGTCCTGGCATCGCTGGTCGGACTCAACCTCGCTGTCTCTGTCGTCGCGTGGCGCGGCCCATCGGCCTGCCGTCTCGGCCCGGGTGCAGGGGCTGTGTCGGGGTTGCCGGGACTGCTCTCCGGATTCGCCTGCTGTGGCCCCACTATCCTGCTCGTCGTCGGCGTGCAGGCGAGCGCTGGGCTTCTCTCGCTGTTCCAGTGGCTCCTCCCGATCACTGTCGTGGCACTGCTCGGAACCCTTCTCTGGGTCGGCAGCCGAGTCGAGCCAGCGTGACAGGCGACGTAGATTGTTCCTACTACCGGGGGGTAGCTAGTAACTACAGGCTACCGGTCCAGGTAGCGGTTGGAACTTTTTTCCCTCGATTTGAGGGAAACATATAATTACTCCGTACGACCCATCTACCAGTATGACCGCTACTGTCGTGAGCGAGGTCAACCGACCCTACGTGCCGACGGGCGGGGCGAAACTGACCGCTGAAATCGAAGTCGAGCCCGGACGGTTGGAGGAGCCACCCACGCGACAGATTGCTCTCTGTATCGACGCGAGTGGATCGATGGCCGGCGAAGACATCGAACAGGCCCGCGCTGGCGCTGAATGGGTGTTCGGGCTACTCGACGAGGACGATTACATCTCGATCATCGCCTTCGACAACGAGGTCACGACGGTTCTTGCACCGACCCGGTGGGGGACTATTTCGCGTGAAACGGCAGTGGACGCGGTCGCTGACATCTCCGCTGGCGGGGGCACCGATATGTACAGCGGCCTGCTGGAAGCGAAGGCGTCCCTGCAGGATCTGCCGACAGACGACAACACGGCTCGGCGGGTCCTGCTCCTCTCTGATGGGAAGGACAACTCCCACGACCCGGAAGCGTTCGGGACGCTAGCACGCGAAATCGACACCGAGGGCATCAGAATCAAGGCGGCTGGTATCGGGAGCGACTACCGCGAGGAAACCATTCGGACGCTCGGTACCGTCGCCCGCGGCGAATGGACACACCTGGACGCCGCCGGTGACATCGAGTCGTTCTTCGGCGACGCAGTCGAGGAGGCCGGGACCGTCGTCGCTCCCGACGCCCGTCTCGAACTCGACGTGGCCGACGGCGTCGAGGTGAGCGAAGTGTACCGTTCGCTGCCACAGACTCAGTCTGTAGACCCCAACTGGGAGGACAACGCGGCTGTCGTGCCGCTGCCCGACCTGCTTGAGCGGGAGACCCAGCGAGTCGTGCTGAAGATACACGCGCCGGCCAACGACCCGCAAGACGCCGTGTCCGTGGCGGATGTCACGCTGCACGCTGGCGGCGAGACGACGCGGGAATCGATCACCGTCGACTACACCGACGACGAGGCGAAACTGGCCGAGCACAACGAACAGGTCGACGTGGACCACCGACAGACCGTTATCAAGACGGAACTCGGCAAGGGCAACGTCGCCGAAGCCCAGACCCAACTGGAGCGAATGACGCGTATCCACGGCGAGGACACCGAGGCCGTCCAGACAGCCGAGCGGGAGACGCGTATCGTGATGGAGGGCGGACGCAAGGAACAGAACAAGGCGACGAAGATCGTCACTGACGAGGGCATCCAGAAGTGACCGCAACGACCTGCAGTGTCGGCAGGGCTGCCACTGGCCGGAGAAACGGGTGATCCATGAACTGGGAACCTGAGAGCGGTGATGTCATCGCCGGCCAGTACGAACTCGAGGAATTCCTCGGCAAGGGAGGGTTCGCGAAGGCGTTCCGCGCCAGAGACACCGAGACAGGCGAGTCGGTCGCCGTCAAGTACCCCAACTACACCGAATCCCAGAACGACCCCGACATCATCGAGGAGTATTTTAAAAAGGAGGTCGGCTCACTGGAGCGCATCCGCCGGGCCGGCGGTCATGAGAACGTGATGGACTACTACGACCAGGTCACGGAGCGTGACGTTCCGTTTCTGGTCGTCCAGCTGATCGTCGACGGCATCGAACTCGACGAAGTCATCGACCAGCACGGCCCGATCGACGACAGCGAGCAGGTCCGCCAGATCGGCATCGACCTCTGTGACGCGATGGGGTTTCTCCACGAGAACGAGATCGTCTACCGGGACCTGAAACCGGAGAACGTGATGCTCACGCCCGACATCACGCCCACACTGATCGATTTCAACACCGCGACGGGCTTCGACGCCTCCGGGGACCCTTCTTCGGGGAACACCGGGACGACGATTCTGGGGCCGTTCAAGCCCCGCGAAGTCGCCGAGGCCAGCCGCACCGACGTTCGGCAGGGTCCCTGGTCGGACGTGTATTCCATCGGGAAGATACTCCTATTCTTGCTCAAGGGGAGCGTCCCGAAGAAAGACGGCGTGAACCCGCAGGCGTTCGGGGCAGACTGCGACGATTATCTGGCCGAAATCGTCGAACGGGCCACACAGTCACATTACCGCGACCGATACCGGAACGCGACGGTCCTCAAGGAGGTCCTCGAACGGCGCGATCCAACGCCGCCCGCGACGGCGTCGGTGACGTACATCCAGGCTGATAGGCAGTTCACCGTCGAACCGGGCGACACTATCGGGCGACAGGGCGCGAGCGGTCCCCCGGCATCGATAACAATCGAAGACCCGCAGGGGGAGTACATCTCCTCGGTGCAGGTACAGTTCGATATCGAGGACGGCGAGTGGTCCCTCCACGACCGGAGCCTCAACGGGACGTTCGTCCAGAAAGGGGCCGGTTGGCAGCGGGTCCTCTCCGAACCCGGACGCAACCGTCTGCGCTCCGAGGGCGAGGACCCGACCGACAGACACGGCGACGTTCCACCCGAGTCGGTGACACTCACCGACGGCGACCTGGTGTCGCTGGTCCATCCGACCTACGGGGTCACGTTCGAGTTCCATCCGGAGGAGTCATGAGATACAGCACGAACTACGACATCGGCGAGCGGAAGCGAGGACAGGGCATCAACGAGGACAGCGTCTCTCTGACGGTGTTCGAGGAGGGCCATCGGGACGGCTACCGCGGGCAAGACAGACCGCAGTCGCAGAACACGGCCACAGCGGACGGCGACGAGACAGCGGACGCGCCAGACGAACCATCTGATACTGAGGCGGCGGATGCCGATGACGACACGGACACAGCCGACGCTGAGGACGCGGATACGTCCGGCGCTGATGACAGCGGACACCCGATGAACCGCTCGGCCGGCGTGTTCGTGGTCGCCGACGGGGCTGGCGGACACGACGCCGGAGACATTGCGTCGTACATTACGACCACTATCGTGGCTGAACAGCTTGCTCCCGTGGCGATCCGGACGGCTCGGAGCTATCCCGGTGGCTTCGATGTCGACGTGGCCCGTGATGTCCTTCCGGACCCGCCCGGAGAGCGGGAACTCGAAACTGCCGTGGCGGAGGCGATTACGGCGGCCCACCGCGAGATCATCCGGTACGCAAACGAGACCGGGACCCAATCCTACACGACGGTCGTCGCGGGCATCTACGCCGACGGCAAACTCCACTACGGCTGGGTCGGTGATAGCCGGGCCTACGTCGTCAACAGCGCCCGCGAGACGATTTCACCGCTGACCAGAGATCACGCCGTCGTTCAGGAATGGGTCGACAACGACGAAATCGACCCCGTCGAGGCACACGTCCACCCGAACGGGAACGAGATCACCCGCGCGCTGGGCGGGTCCGGCTACGAGGACCCCGACGAGGCGACTGTCGGGGTGGACACGCGAACGGTCAGGCTGTACGCGGAGGACACGGTGTTGGCGACCAGCGACGGACTCATCGACGCACAGACCGACGCGCCGGAACTGTACGAGGAGTACGTCGATTCGGACCACGCCGATTCAGTGGCCGAGCGTATCCGCGAAGCGGCCGTCACCGACGACGAGATCCGTGACGTGGTCCTCGATGCAGCGTCCCTCGACGCGGCGAGTCGGGAGTTCGTGTCGCTGGCAAACGACCGCGGCGGGAAGGACAACATCTCCGTGCTCCTGTTTGCCGACAGTGCGCTTCCGGAAACACCGGAAAGCGGCGGGATGCCAGTTCGAGATATCGACCCTGATCTCGACATTTCCGAACGGGATACCGTTATTATGACAGACGAGTAGAGAGAAAGTTTCGTGGGACAAGTATTTTATTTCTCGACTCTATAGTCTCTAACGAAACCCATGCCTGAATCCGACCGCACGGTAAAATGCCCCATATGCGACGAGGACTTTGATCCGACAGTCGCGGGCGGATGGTGCACAAACCCGGACTGTGGTGAGTGGCAACACACTGACGAAAGCGCTGCTGATTTTGACACCGACGATGGGGTGCCGGACGACGCCGACCTGATACCGGAAGGCACGGACGAGGCGGACCCGACGGATGGCCGGTCGATGGGGGCTAGCGGCGAAGCCGACGCCCCGGATGGGCACACTGTCGCCGATGATAGCGACGACGAAGCATCGGTGGATGGAGCCTCGGATACTGGGGCAGCCGAGGCCGGAGACGAGACGGTGGGGACGGCGGAGACGGCGGATACGGCGGATACGACGGAACACGAGCCTGAAGCCGACACCGAGGCGGAAAACGGAACCGAGCCGAACGCTGCGGAAGAACCTGACGAGGCCGACGAAACCCCGGACCAGCCCAGCAGTGACTCCGATGCGGACGCCGAGACATCCAACGACACCTCGGAGACAGATGACGACGCGACGACGATTTCCTGTCCGGACTGTGACCGTGAACTCGACGCCGACGCGAATTTCTGTGTCGCCTGCGGTGCCGACGTACAGGATATCACACCGGGCGACGACGGCTCGCTCGACGCGTGCCCGTCCTGCGACACCGCTGTCGACGACGATGCCAGCTTCTGTGTCAACTGTGGGGAGGACTTGGACGCGCATCGCGGCGAGAGCGACACGCCGACGGCTGACTCGACAGGGTCGTCGACCGCCGACGAGACGGAGAGTGAGTCAGCAGCCACGGGCAACGCCGTCGACACACTCGCGTCACAGTCCACCGACGACGCGGCGGTACCGGACAAACTCGTCCTCTCGGTCGAGGGGCGTGACATCACCATCGAAGATGGAGACCGCATCGGCCGGGAGATCCGGGCGGCACTATTGGACGCCGGGCGACCGGAAGACGAAGCGGTTCGGATCCACCGCGAACACGTCCGGTTCGACCGCCAGCCGGAAGGGTACTATCTGGTTGACCTCGGGGACAACCCGACGCGGCTGAACGAGACCCAGTTGCAGAAAGGCGACCGGGAACCGATCCAACCGGGCGACGAACTCGAACTGTCGGGCGTCGCCACGATGACAATTCGGGCGGCGTGACCACCCACAGTTAAGCGGTCGGTCGGGAAATATCAGGCTGATGGAGCGTGGTCGACTGGGGTTGGAACTCCGCGAGTCCGCCGCACTACTGCGAACTGAAACCTGGCTATTTGTGGGTGTGGGTCTGGCATGGCTCGTCTACGGTGGCTGGGTGCTCGCGACGGGGCTGCTGTTGGCGCAGTTCCCATGGCTCGAAGGTACTGTTCTTGTGACACTTGCTGGCCGGACTATCTCGCTACGCACTGTACTCGCCGCCGGTCTCTGGCTCCTCGGTCCGTCGCTGGCGACCGTTGTCCTCGTCAACCGACGGCTTCGGAACAGCTACGGCAACCTCGCCGACGCGTACCGGTTGGACCATCCAAGCCTGTTGCTCGCTATCCCCGGCAGTGTGCTTCTGGGCTGCCTGTTGCTCAGTGTCACGCTCGGCCAGCAACGTCTGCTCACGGTAGTTGCACTGTTCGGGACGGTGCATCTCGTCGTCCGGACCGTCGCCTACGGACACCGCGTGTACACGCTCTCGGCCCCACCACTCCTGTCGCTGCTGGTGTTCGTAAGCGCCGCTGCTCTCGGGACTGGGTGGCTGACACAGCCGGTCGTCGCACCCGGCGTGTCGTCGTCGCTGTCCCTGTGGCTGGCGCGGGCGGGCGTCGGTCCCGTGGCGGAGACGGCGCTGCAACTGACGGGCGTACAGCCATCGCAAGCCACACCTCTGTTCATCGCCGTCCCCGGCGTGCTGGCGAGCGCGTACCTCCTGTTCCAATTGCTCGCTGGAACCGTCGTTCGAATCCGTGCGCCGCTTTCGAACCCGCAGCGCCGTCCGGACCAGCGGTTCCCTATCATGCCACCGGTCGGCGGCTCACAAAACGGCGACGAGAGTCCGACTACCGAACGGGCTGTGGACGCCGCACCGGACTCCCGGGAACAGACTGGAGCGGGGACCGACACCGAAGATGCTGACAGCGACGAGGAGCCACCGGGACACACCGGGACCCGAGTGTTTTCGCCCGACGAGGTCCCGGCGGCGGAACCGCCCGCTCACGGATCGGAACAGGACAACGCGCAGCCGTCGGACGACGACGCGGAACCGGAGACGCCGGTCGACGACAGCGGTACAGAAACGGAATCGGAGACGGCCGGGACGGACAGTTCGAATGAGGCTGCCTCGGCGACAGACGAGGCATGGATGGACGATACGTCCGTCTTCACGCCGGGCGGCCGCGACGCCGGACAGTCGTACTGCGGCGAGTGCGGCGAGTCGCTCCCGCCCGACGCTACCGCCTGCCCGTCCTGTGGCGACCCCGTGGACGGGTGAGACGGTCAGCGGTTCGAAACGGGGATGTCACCGAGCGCAACGGTGTATTGCGTCGATTGTACCGAGCCCCCGTCCGGATACACTAGCACCGTTACAGAGACGGTGTCCGGCCGTTCGCCGGGGGGCAGTAGCCACGACTTGGTCACGTCGTCAGTCTGATTCACTGGTAGCTGTCCGGTGCTCGCGGATTCCGCAATCGTCTCGCCGCTGCGGGTGGTGACGCTGTCGAGACGAACTGCCGCGGGGTCTGACCCGGTGTTCGTCACGTTCACCGTGAGCGTGAACCGCCACCCCTCGTCGGCGGTGACGACAGACGCCGCATCGATGCGGGCTGAGACGTTCGCGGATTCCAGAATCGGGTCGCCGACGCCGGCACCGGCCGGCTCCGCAGTCGGCGTTTCGGGGACCGCCTCCCCACCGGTGTCCCCGGTCAAATGATGCCCCATCATACTCCCGAAGGTAACGACCTCGATGAGGATCGGCAAGCCGATTCCAACGATGATGAGGAGTCGTAGCAGCGTTTTCTGCTCCGGACCGTCGACGTCGTCGAACATGATGAGAGAGTAGTGAAGTTGTGTTAGACCGGGATCGGCGGGCTACCGGGCGCGAACAGTCCATCAGCGACCATGCTGGCGAGCGGCGGCCCGTAGGCGATGGCGATGAGCAGCAGGGCAATCGCCGTCCAGAGCTTGTAGTTGTCCAGGATACGCGGGCTGTGGTCCGCGCCGGACAGCGGTTCCGGGATGTGGCCGTTGACCGACAGCGTCCCGCCGCGGCGAGCGAGCAGGGTGTCGGCCATGACGATGAGGAACATCGCCGCGCCGACGAACAGCAGGAAGCCACCGATTGCTATCTGGATGCGCATTTCGCCGACCGTTCCGGCGACGCCCTCGAACGCGAACTCGTCGTACGTCGGTTCGGCAGTCCGTCGCGGAATGCCGGCGAGGCCGGCGCGGTGCATGGCGTTCGACATCACCGCCATGCCCACGAACCAGACGTACGGCTGGAGCGTGGCGATGGTGCGCTGTCGGAGTTTCTTGCCTGTAATCTGTGGAACCAGCCAGTAGCTGATGGCCATCGCCGTCAGCGCGAACGCAGTCCCGACGGTGAGGTGGAAGTGGCCGGGCACCCAGATGGTGTTGTGGATGAGGTAGTTGATGTTCATCCCGGCGTTGATCATGCCGGAGAAGCCTCCCGCTGCGAACATCAGGCCGGCGAGCATACAGCCGGCGAAGGCCGGTTTCCCCCATGGCAGATTTCGAAGCCATGAGAGGTAGCCCTTTGCACCCCGCTGGCGAGCGCCGTGTTCGACCGAGGCGACCACGGTGAACGCGGTCAGCAGCGAGGGCAACAGCAAGAACATCGTGTTCGTCATCGCGATGAATTTATATCCCGATGGGATGCCGGGGTCGGTGTACTGGTGGTGGAAGCCGACCGGGGTCGAGAGCAGCAGGAAGGCGACGAACACGACGCGGGCCAGCGGGTCACTGAACAGTCGCCCACCGGCCAGCTTCGGCAGGATGGTGTACCAGACGAGGTACGCCGGCATGAGCCAGAAGTACACGACTGGGTGGCCGAAGTACCAGAACAGCGTCCGCGTCAGCAGCGGGTCGACGTTCTGGATGAGTCCGAGCGACCACGGAATGAGGAAGGCGACGACTTCGACGGCGACGCCGATGGTGGAGATGTACCACATCAGCATCGTCGTCAGGACCATGAACGTCTGCAGGGGAATGCGTTCACCCGGGTTCTCAGAGCGCCACTCCCACAGAGACTTGAAGTACGCGAGGCCGGCGACCCACGAGCCGACGATGATGAGCGCAGCGCCGATGTAGAACGCCGGGTGCGCCTTCATCGGGGCGTAGAAGGTGAACAGCACGTCCGCTTCGAGGTCGTGACCCAGAATCGACGGCGAGCCAACGATGCCGCCGATGATGGACACGGCCGCAAGCACCGTCCCCGTGAGCATTATCCAGAAGGCCGACCAGGCGATGCGATGTGGCAGCTCGCGTTCGAGGCTGTTAGCGACAGCCCATGTGAACAGTCCCGCGATGAAGAACGTGGTAAACACGAGCGCCAGCAGGACGCCGTGGCCCGTCAGAATCGTGTAGTAATCGGCTGAACTGACGAAGCCCCGGAACACGCCGGTCCGATGGAGCGCCTGGATGACGCCGAACAGCGCACCGATTCCGAGCGCGATGAACGAGACGAGGAACTCGCTACGGACGAGCTTCGACGTTTTCGGATAGGAGTCGACGAACACCATTACTGATCCGCCTCCTCCTGAGCCTGTGCGTCATCTGCGGACTGGTCGATGTTCTCTTGCTGCATATCGTACTCCTCCGGCGGGACGACTTCGACGGAGCCACCCATCGTGTGATGGGCCGCCCCGCAGTATTCGTGACAGACGAGTCCGTAGGTGCCGGGCTCGTTGAACCGGGCCGAGACTTCCGAGACCTGTCCCGGGATGACCATCGTGTTGATGTTGGTTTCAACCACGGAGAACCCGTGTGTCACGTCCGCACTGGTTACTTTGAACGTGACGTTCGCACCCGCGGGCACACGGATCGGCGTGTCCCCGGTCCCGGGAACGAACTGGAACTGCCGGGCGACGACGTACACGACGTACTGCCCGTCCTCTTTGACGACACCGGGGTCGTCGAACTGGGTGTCAGTGTTACCGTTCTGTACCGCTTCTGCGCTGATCTGTCCGCCCGTATCGTCGACCATCCCGACGCCAACGCCGACCGAGCCGTAGGCGATAGTTGCGATGAACCCGACGATGAGCAGTAGCGCTGCACCGAGCCAGACTTTTTCGAATCTATGAACCTGCATGATATCACCCGATTATTGAGACACGGCCGAGGAACTCGACGAAGTACATGAACACCCATAGCAGGGCGATGAGCACGAAGTAGAACGCGACCAGCGCCGCCGTTCCCTTCGGGTCGTACTCGTCGTGGCCAAGCTCGACGGCCGGTTCAGTTTCAGCGGCTTCTTCAACAGGTTCCGGGCCGCTCGCCCGCCGTAGCTCGCCACCCTCACCCGTCTGTGGTGGCCGCCCGTTCTGGCGGCGTCGCATCGCAACCGCGAACAACAGCGGTGAGAAGAACGCCAGTAGGACCGAGCCTGAAAGGAGCCACTGCGGGCCGGAGAGTTCGATACCGCCGCCTTCCTGTCCGCTTCCGCCGCCACTGCCACCACTGCCGCCATCAAGTGGGCCGCCGACAACGACCGCACCCTTCATGCCGAGCGATGCGTGGGGCGTACAGACGTACTTGTACACACCCGTCTCTTCGAAGGTATGGCTGTAGGTGGTCCCGGATTCGCTGACGGGGTCGCCCGAGTCAAGTGGGCCGTCGCCGTCGGAAACGACGTTGTGGCCGCCGCCTTCGCCGGTCCAGGTCCACGTCACTTCGGTGCCGGGCGTCACCCGAACCGCAGGCGGGTCGAAGGCGAACGCGCCGTTGTTACCCTGTGCACCGACCGATATCTCGACGCTATCGGCGTCGGTTCTGTCGACCGTCGTTCCGTCGTAGTTGGAAACGTCGTCGAACCAGCCGCCGTAATCGGGGTTCTCGGGCGGCCCCTGTTGCTGTTGGCCGCCGGAGTCACTGCCGCCGGAGCCGCCGGGCCGAACGACGACTGCGCCTTTCATACCGAGCGATTCGTGGGGGACACAGACGTACTTGAACATCCCCTCCGACTCGAAGGTGTGGCTGTAGGTCGTGCCGGCTTCGCTGACCGCGCCCCCGGAGTCGAGCGGGCCGTCGCCGTCGGAGACGACGTTGTGGCCGCCGCCTTCGCCGTTCCACTCCCAGACGACCTCTGTGCCCGGGCTGACCATCACTGCCGGCGGGTCGAATGCGAACGCGCCGTTGTTGCCCTGCGCGCCGACGGTGATTGTAACAGTGTCTTGGCCTCGCTTGTCGGCGGTCCCGTCGTAGTTCGACACGTCGTCGAACCAGCCGCCGTAGTCCGGTTCCTCCTGTGCTGTCGCCGTGCCGGTCGCGGCCAGCGCCGCCGTCCCGGCTGCGGCACCGACGAACTGTCGCCGACTCAGCGCCATCGTCGCACCCCCACCGCGTCGTGCGAATCTGGCAGCTGGCTGCTTCTAGCTTCGTGCCGTACCATATCTGGGAGAATAGCAGATTACCTAAAAAAACCCCTGATGGTGTTTTCAGCCGGCAGGAACGACCCGTTTCTTTTTATAATCCCTCTAACGTACGGCCAGATATGTCTGCGTCAAGCCCTCGGCTCGTGACGTTGCTGGCGCTGCTCGGGCTCGCGCCGGTCGCGTACTACATGCAGGGAACCGGACGCTCCATCGTCGCGCTCTCGCTGGTCAGCGTCGTCATCATCGCCGGCAGCCTGTTCTGGATGACAAAACCAACCGAGTCGAGTACCGTCTGATATGCAGTTCGGGACGGCGGGGCTGAGTTCCGGTGAGACGGCCGGCCTCGCGGCGTTCGTCGGGCTGGGACTCGTCGGCAGCGTCCACTGCCTCGGGATGTGCGGGCCGTTAGTCACCACCTACGCCGATAGACTTGACGACGGCGGGCCGGTGTCCGGCCACGAGATACGTCAGCACGCGCTGTTCAACGCCGGTCGGACACTGAGCTACGCGCTCGTCGGGACGGTGCTTGGCGCTGCTGGCAGCGTTCTGTACGACGTGGCCGGCTTAGCACGCCTCGGGACCGCTGTCCGTGGAGCCGTCGGGGTTTTCGTCGGCCTCGCGATCATCACTGTCGGTATCGGGTATCTCTCGCGTGGGCGCGCCGTCGATGTCGCCCGGTCGCTGCCGCTGGTCGGGAACCTGTTCCAGCGCCTCTCCGCGTCGCTCGTCGCCAGAGTCGACCGGTGGGTCGACGGTCCGGGGATGGTCGCGCTGGGCGCGATGCACGGGCTGCTCCCCTGTCCGTTGCTCTACCCGGCGTTCTTGTATGCGTTCGCGACGGGCTCCGCGCTCACCGGCGGGCTTTCGCTGGCCGCACTCGGCCTCGGGACGTTCCCGCTGGTGTTCGCCTACGGGACCGCCTTCGGCACGCTGTCGCCGGGCCATCGCGCGACGCTACACCGGGTGCTCGGGGTCGTCTTCATCGCGCTCGCGCTCGTCCCGCTGTCGAACGGGCTGGCGGCGTTCGGTATCGCTATCCCGAAACCACCCCTGCCGATGCCCTGGACATGACCCACTGTACGCTCTGTGACCTGCCGGTCGATGCCCCGGTCACCGACGACGCGGTCGAGGGGACGTTCTGCTGTCGCGGCTGTCTGGAAGTCGCGCGGACGCTCGACGACCCGGCGACGGAGACCCGCGACGCGGCCGACACTGGACCCGACCCGGACGACGCCGACGGCGAGACGGCGTTCCTCTCTGTCGACGGGATGCACTGTGCGACCTGCGAGACGTTTCTGGAAGCGCGGGCCACGGACCACGACGGCGTCGCTGCCGCATCGGCCAGCTATCCGACGGGGACGATGAAACTCACCTACGACGCCGACGCGCTCTCGGAGACGGACCTCGCGGACGCGGTCGCCGGCACCGGCTACGACGCCAGTCTGCAGGCCACGGAGACCGACGACGAGTACGAACTGGAGGGGCGTCTCATCGTCGGTGGCTTCTTCGGGATGATGACGATGCTGTGGTACATCCTCTTTCTCTACCCGGCCTACCTCGGTGTCGACCCGTCGCTGTTGCTGTTCGACCCGGCGGGGCAGGCGGGGGACTACCTGCTGTGGAACATGGCCGTGATGACCGGTGTTGTGGTCGGGTACACCGGGTGGCCGTTGCTTCGCGGGGCCTACGTCAGCCTCCGGGCCGGCCGGCCGAACATGGACCTGCTGGTGGCGATGGCTGCCGTGACCGCTTTCCTGTACAGCGTTGTCGCCGTCATTTTGGGACATACAGAGGTGTACTTCGACGTGGCGACGGTCATCGTGATGGCCGTCTCGGTCGGCGACTACTATCAGGACCGGGTTCGGCGGCGCGCGCTGGACCGCCTCACGGAGTTCACGACACAGCGGGCCGATAGCGCCCGGCGACGCACCGATGGGGGCCACGAGGAGGTCGACGTGGGGGCGCTGTCGGCCGGCGACGAAGTCGTCGTCCGGTCCGGGGATCGCGTCCCGGTCGACGGCACCGTCGTGGAAGGGACCGCTGCCGTCGACGAGTCGCTCGTGACCGGCGAGTCGCTAGCCGTCCGGAAGACGGACGGCGACGAGGTCATCGGCGGGTCCCTGGTTACGCAGGGCGGCGTCGTCGTCCGGGTCGGGCCGGACGCCGAGAGCACCGTCGACCGGCTGACGAACCTGTTGTGGGAGGTCCAGAGCACGCGCGGCGGCGTCCAGCGGCTGGTCGACCGCATCGCCGCCGTCTTCGTCCCGCTGGTGGTCGTCCTGGCTGTGCTCGCCACCGGCGGGCACCTCGTCGCCGGAGCGACACCCACGGACGCGATGCTGACCGGGCTGGCTGTACTCGTGGTCTCCTGTCCCTGCGCGCTGGGGCTGGCGACGCCGCTGGCAACCGCGGCCGGCATCCGTCGGGCGCTGGACGGCGGAACCGTCGTCACCGGCGACGCGGTGTTCGAGACGGCGACCGACGCGGACGTGGTCGCCTTCGACAAGACGGGGACGCTGACGACGGGCGAGATGGAACTGCTGGAGCAGGCCGACGAGCGGGCGATGGCCAAGGCGGCCGCGGTCGAGCAGTTCGCGGAGCATCCCATCGCCGAAGCGGTGACGGACGCCGTGTCGGTCCCCGACGTGACTGTCTCCGAGTTCGAGCAACACCCTGGTCAGGGCGTCAGTGCGACGGTCGACGGGGACCGGGTTGTCGTCGGGACGCAAGCGCTGTTCGACGACCTCGGGTTTGACGTGCCCGCCGGCCTCCGGACCCGGTGTGAACGTGCGACCGATAACGGGCGCGTCCCGGCGCTCGTCGGCTGGGACGGCGAGGCACGGGATGTACTCGTTGCGGGGGACAGGCTCCGCCCGCACTGGGAGTCGGTCGTCTCGACGCTCGCCCGTGACCGCGATGTCGTCGTCATCACGGGCGACCGCCCGGAGGCCGCCGTCCCGTTCGAGCGCCACGACGGCGTCGACGAAGTGTTCGCCGGGGTGCCGCCGGAGGCGAAAGCCGAAGTCGTCGAGCGACTGCAGTCCCGCGGGACTGTCGCGATGGTCGGCGACGGGAGTAACGACGCCCCGGCCCTGGCTGCCGCCGACGTCGGCATCGCTATGGCGTCAGGCACGTCACTGGCCGCCGATGCGGCCGACGCGGTCGTCACAACAGACGACCTGCGCGCCGTTCCTGACATGTTCGCCGTGACGGCCGCAACTCGCACGCGGGTCCGACAGAACCTCGCGTGGGCGTTCTGTTACAACGCCGTGGCGCTCCCGCTCGCGTTGCTTGGCGTCCTGAACCCACTGTTCGCGGCCCTGGCGATGACAGCCAGCAGCCTGCTCGTCGTGGGGAACTCCACGCGGACGCTGGCGGGAACAGCCACATACAGCGAGGCGAGTGCCGAGGGACCGACTGCGACGCAGCAACCAGCAGCGGCCGACTGAAGCCGTGCTGTTGTGCCGGCGACCGCTCAAAGGCTTGTCATTTGGTACCATGTCTGAAACAGATTTAATATATCACCGGTTCAGGTTACAGATACGTCGCATTCACCGACGTGGTGACCCATGACCTACGCAATTCCCGTTCCCGCGCCAACGTCGTTCGCTCGCTGGCTCTACAGCGGGCGGTCGGCTATCGAACGTAGCCTTGACGCTACGGTCGAGTACGCATCCCTTATTGGGGAACGGGCCACTGCGGACACCCGCTCGGTGAAAATTCCGCCCGTGGCACCATAGACTGGTTCGCTGCCGTGGGACCGGCGTCCCACTCACGGACGCCGCACTGCGGCGGCGATTCGACCGGGCTTACTGTCGAGCGGTGGGGCTTTGCCTCCTGCTCGGCTGGTCCGTCTGCGAGGCCTGCACCGCACAGTGTGGCCTCTCGGCGTGCCGCCATCGCCCCTGTTACCCCTACCGTATCGTGTAGCCACCTTGCTGTCCAGCTCTCGGGTTCCCCATCGTGCCGGTGTGGGAATCCTGTACCGGCCGCTCCGGGCCGGACGTACGCGCCCGCCGCCCGCGCAGTCCCTGACCGACGCGACTCGATTGGTGAGTGCCCTCCCGGCCCGGTTCGACTCCGGCCGTCGGCGTTATGTCGCTGCAGGCGACTCCCCCGACCGAGGTATCGGCCGACGTATCACTGCGCGTTCCGCGTGGCGGGTCCGAGACCCTCGAAGCCGGTGTCGCCGGCGTCCTTGCGGCCGTCGACGGCGTCGAAGACGTGGCCGTTGACCGTGTGACAAGCGTGCGTCCCACTTGGACCGACATCCGGGTCGACGCCGATGTGTCGCTGACACTGCGGGTCGACGACGAACGGAACACTGCCGACGGCCGCACCGAACTCCTGCAAGCGGGGTTCGGCGTGATGGCAGTCAACTGCGTCGACGTGACCGGTGACGCGTAAGCGCAGCCCTCCACTCTCTCCCGTCTTCCCGAATATCCCAACCGGACCCGGGCTCTCGCCCGGCGCAGGTTCAACTCCTGCCGGGAAGTCCACACCCATGCATCGAATATATCTCGCCGCTGTCATCGGTAGGCGGCGACGCGACTCGAAGAGCCGAGCACAGTCACGCCGTACCCGTCGGCTGTAGCCGCCGGGACCGGTCGCACTAGTTCCTGACCCCCAGACTGGTCTGTTGTCACTGTGTGGCCGAGCGTGTAAGATACTGGAGTGCGAAGCAGGACACATGACGGTCCATACGTCCGACGACCGCTGGCTCGATGCACCAGTCGAGACAGTGTTCACGTTCATGGACGAGCCGTCGAACCAGGCGGCCGTCACGCCGAGCCTTACCCGCGCCGAACGCATCGAGCGGCTGCCAAACAGCGGAAACCGCGCTGCGTACGAGTACAAAATGTTCGGAATCACCTTCACCGGTGAGGTCCGTGCCTCGACGTACAAGCCGCCCGAGCGTATCGTTTACGAGATGAGCGGCGACCTGACGGGCCGGATAGCCTGGCGGTTCGAACCGGAGCGCGGGGGCACGCGGCTCACATACGCGGCCGAGTACGAGGTCCCCGGGCCACTCCCGGAGGTTCTCCTCGCGCCGCTTATCAGGTGGTACAACCGCCGGGAGGTACGGCGGCTGCTGGACAACGTCGCCGAGGCGGTCGAAGGGGCGGAGCAAGTCGTCGGCGGTTCGCTGTCGTAACTGCGCTACTCGTCGGTCCAGAGCGCGTCCGAGAGCGTCCGCTGGACCGCTTCTTCGCCGACAGCTGTGGCAAGCGTCTCGAACCCGTTGCGCTCGACGGGGTCCGTGGCGTTCGCGACCAGCCGGGAGACGATGAACTCCGGTGTGGACTTCCCGACCGTGCCAAAGCGGGGCTGATAGTCGACCTGCAGGTCGAGGTCCTGATTCAGCCCTTCGGCGAAGATGCCGTCGACGCGGGCTTCGGTGGGCAGCGGTTCGAGGTCGTCCGCGAGGTGGGTGACGAACACACCCAGCGCGTCGCGGTCGACGGTCAGCGTCACGAGCCCGTGGAGGAGGTCGGCGGCGGAGCCGGGTTCGGTGATGGCCTCGAACTCGTCGACGAGCATCAGCGTCCGGTCGCTCTCGGTCAGCGGCGGCACAACCGACCGCAGCGTCGATTCGAGGACGCCGGCGTTGAACGAGGCGTGCCGGCGGTGGAACACGACGGTGTCGACGATGCCCACCTCGGCGGTCTCGGCGGGGACTGGCAGCCCCATCTGTGCGAGCAGTTGCACCTGACACAGCGTCTCCAGCAGCGTCGTCTTCCCGCCGGAGTTCGCGCCGGTCAGGACAGCCACCCGGTCGCCGCTTGGCGGCTGGTTCGCCCGATCCAGGTCCAGCGTGTGGTCGCCGATGGCGTAGGTGACCGGCTGGACGCTCTCCACGTCGGCGATGGTGAGGTTCCGGGCTCGCTTGACCGCGATTGTCTTGCGGTCCTCGACGAAGGTGGGCCGCGTCAGATCGAAGGCGATGGCGAAGCGGGCGAGCGACACCGAGAACGCGATGTCGTCCACCGCCGCGACGGCGGCGTCGATGTCCTCGCGGGCGTCCGCGAGGTCGTCCTCCAGCCGGTCGGCGACCGCCCCCTCGCGCTCTTGCACGTCGCTTCGGAGCGTGCTACGGAGTTTCCGGAGCGCCACGTCGACGAAATCCCGTGCGTCGGTCGCTTCGCGGGGCATCGCGTCGCGGACCCTTGCGGCGTCGATGCCTGTCTCGCTCGTGACGTGGCGAACGAGCGCGTCCTGGAACTCGTCGGGCCGCCGTGCGCCCTCCTGAACGGCCTCGACGACCTCCATCGAGGCTGCTGCGAGGTCTTCGATTTGCCCAAGCTGATCGCGCAGGCGGTCGAGTTCCTCGTCGGCCCCTTCGCCGACGGACTCGCCGTCGCCCGCGAGGCCGGCGAGCGCCGCCCGGCCAGCCGTCAGTGACTCGCCGTCGAGGGTCGCCAGTGGCTCGAACACGCCGCTCTCGATGCCGGTGTCCCGGAGCGCCAGCGCCACGTCGACCGCGGCCAGTTCGCCCCCGTCGGCGTCGTAGGCGTCGAACGCGTCGAGGACGGCCCGCTGGTCTCCTTCGGAGAGGTCGGCCCAGGTGTCCCGCGCTTCGAGCACGTCGTCCAGCCGCTCGTCCATGGCCTCGCGGGTCGGCAGCGGCGTCAGCACGCGGATGCTGTCCGCCGCGTCCTCGGTGACCGCGTACTCCTCGGCGAGGTCGAGCAGTTCCTTGTACACGTCGCGGGTATCTCTGGTGGCGAGCAGGTCCATCGACTCGGCCCCGGTCGCCCGCCGGAGGATGCGCGTCGCTCGCCCCCGGGAGAGGCCGGCCGTGGTTAGCGCTCGTGTGTCCGCCGACTCGATGGCCTCGATGGCCCGCTCGACGCCCAGCTCCTCGGTGAGCAGCTCTGACGTCTTCGGGCCGATGCCCCAGTACTCCTCCAGTCGCATGCACGGGTGGACAACGGCGGCCCGCTTAGGCGTTTTCAGTTGTCGGGCTCGTCGTCGTCGATACCGAAGCGCTCGTGCAGCGGCCCCGGCTCCCCGCGGGCCTGCCGGTCAGCCCGACGGGCTGCACGGCGCGCGATGAGTGCGCCCAGCGCCGCCGGAATCGCAAGACCGAGCGACACGAGCGCGGTCTGTTCGGAGACGACTGATGGGCCATCCGACAGGAGCACTTCGTAGCCGACTGCGAGCACGACGACGGCCACACCGGCGACGACGAGATACAGCCCGCGGGCAAGCACCTCGCTGGGGTTGCGGAGCCGCGAGAGATACGCGGCCGGACCGAGCCAGCCGGCCAGCAGGACACCCACGGCCACGGGAAGCGAGAGATCGCCGACGAGGATGACGACGGCGTACAGCACGAGCGGCGCAATGGCGATACCGAGCGAAAGCCCTGTGAGCGTGACTGCCCACGTCGGCGCACCGGAGTCCATCGACTCAAGCGTCTCGGTCAGGCGTTCGTCAAGCATCTCAGTCTGTTCGTCGGTGAGTAACGACGCGTCACAGTGTGGGCAGGCCATCGCTGTGGGTTCCAGCGGCTCGCCACACTCCGGGCAGGCGGGGTCCGACGCATCGCGCCACTCGGTCATATCCCCCATTGCACGCCGAGCGCTTTGAGTGGTCCGGCTACTTTCCCCTCTAGCTCTCATAGGTAACCGGACCGTTCGATGGCTACACACCCTTCAGAGCGACTCAGATGGTTGAATTCACCGTCGCCGCAGTAACCATTCTGTTGCCCGTTCGATGTGAACTATGGAAAGAAATAATCCATTCCGTCCCTGTGGATGTATATGGGGGACGTTGGCATTCTACATGTAGATGATGAACAAGGATTCGCGCAGCTGACGGCCGAACTGCTCGAACGAAAAGACGACCGGTTTACCGTCGAGACTGCGACAAGTGCCGCCGAGGGGCTCCAGTATCTCGACGATACCCTCCCCGATTGTATCGTTTCTGACTTTGAGATGCCCGAGATGGATGGGCTTGAGTTTCTGCACGCTGTTCGGGAAGAGCACCAGACACTGCCGTTTATTTTATTTACCGGACGGGGGAGCGAAGCAGTCGCCAGCGACGCTATCTCTGCCGGTGCAACCGACTACTTACAAAAACAATCCGGGACCGAGCAGTACGAGCTACTGGCCAACCGGATCAATAATGTTGTCACGCAGTATCGCTCAGAAAAACAGTTGCAGCAGACCAGAGAAGAGTACGCCGCTGTCTTCGAGAACACGCGGAACGGACTCCTCCTCGTTGATGTCGAAGAAGACGGGTTTCGATTCCGGCGATGCAACTCACGAGTGCTTGAGTTTACTGATCTTATGGAGTCGGAGCTTATCGGCAAGACTCCACTGGAAGCACTCGGCGAAAAAAACAGTCAGAAGATTGCTGGCGCGTATCGGAAGTGCGTCATCACGCGCGAGACAATCGAATATACGCTGACACTGGACCACCCGGTCGGGAAAGTCATCCACGAGGTCAGTACTACGCCGATAATTTCGAACGGCCAGGTCGAACAACTGGTCGTTGCGTTCACTGACATCACCGAGCGACACAACCGTGAGCAGGAACTGCTGGAAGAGCGTGCGGTCATCCAGCAAGCACTCGATGCGCTGGAGCATCCACTGTTCGTCCTCAGTACAGATGGGCACATCGAGCACTGCAACGAACGGGCGGGTGAGCTTACAGGCCACACCGGACAAGCAGCCGAAGGGCTGCCGATCACCGACCTGTTTCCCGAAGCCGAGCGCGAAGCGATTACCGACGCGGTCGATCGGTCTCTCGGTCCCGGGCGAGCTACCGTTACGGCCGACCTACTCACCAACGGCGGGCACCGCCGTACGTATGAGTTCAGCGGCCGCTCTCTGACCGACTTGGACGGCAACACGGCTGGAGTCGTCATGATAGGTCAGCGTATATCAGACGACTGATCGGTTGCGTTCGCTGTGGAACCGACGGCTCCAAACGGCTATGTCAGGGTGAAACGGTCCCAACTGGCTCTCTCAGCCCGGTGCCGGACGTGCCCGGGCACTCTCGTAACCCCATTCTTTCGATAGCGTCACTCCCTGAACTTTATACTCTGTGACGGTCGAATTACACAACACCAATGAAAGACGTGCTCTCCAGAATCGGCATCGGCTCGGCCACAGTAGACACGATTCTGCCGACGGATACCGTCAGAGCCGGCGAATCCGTCCCGGCCGAGGTCCACGTCGAGGGCGGGTCGACGGATCAGGACGTCGACGCGGTCTACTTCGCGCTGGAAACCGAATACAAGTCCGACGAAGGGTACAAGGACGCCATCATCGACCAGTGGCAACTCACCGAGCCGTTCACTATCGAAGCAGGCGAAGAACGACGCTTCGAGACCACTATCGAGATTCCCCGGGAGACGCCGGTGACTACGCGCTCGACGGCCGTCGAAATCGAGACCGGCCTCGACATCTCGATGGCGGTCGACCCCGGCGACGAGGATTACATCGAAGTCGAACCGACACACCGCACGCAAGCGGTGTTCGACGCGCTGGATTCGCTCGGCTTCTCGCTCCACGCCTCGGCCTGTGAGGCGACGGCTGGCAGTCTGTTCACTACCTCTGCGAACTTCGCCCAGGAGTTCGAGTTCCGACCACAGCGCGGCGAGTTCTCCGATCAGGTCGACGAGGTCGAGATCGTCCCGGTGTTCGACGACGACGGGCTCACGGTGTACCTGGAGGTCGACCGCAGCGCCGGCCTGCTCTCGGAGGTGACCGACGCCGACGAGCGACACACGAGACTCACGATAGAAGCACCGGAGCCTGACGCTATCGAGCCACGACTCGCGGAAGCGATTCGGGAACTGAGTTAGCCCGCTGGCGTACGTTGCCGCCCTCAACCCCAGAACGACTGCGTGCGCGCGTACTCCCGCTCTTGCCGGAGGATGTCCCGGTAGAACTCGTCTTCGTCCTCACGCAGGCGGTTGATGATGCGGGCGGCGTTGTGCGGCCCGACGCCGCGGGCGGCCAGCGCGACCACCGCTCGCTTCCCGTGGCTCTGGACCAGCGAGGCCGAGCGGTAGGCCCGCTCGGTCATCTTCTCCTGCTCGTCGTCCTTGTCGTCGGTCCGGACCGCCGAAATGACCTCCTCGGCCCAGGGATTCAGCGCGGCGATGCGGGTGGACCCACACTGCGGACAGGTCGGCTGCTCCCGCACGCGCTTGACCTGCTGCTTGCGGTCCCAGTCCTTGCAGTGCAGGCACATGAGGATGACGCGGTCGCTCTGGATGCGCTCCTTGACGGTCTTGATGACGCTCGCGTCGGCGTTCTCCGGTGAGAGGAGTTCCCGCCCGGAGGAACTGCCACCGGTCCCGATGGGCGTGTGCTCGCCGACGGTTTCGAGCGTGACGTCGCCGCGCTGGATGTCTCGGAGGAGATCGGCCGTCGCCTCGATAGCGAGGTCCTCGTGGCGCACCTCGCGCAGGGCTTCGTCGTACATCGGCGTGTCCTCAAGCGCTGCCAGCAGGCGGTCGCGGCCGAAGTCAGTCGACCCGCGGCCCCGCCAGCGCTTGAGCGACCCGAACTTCGTCGCCACCTGCGCGAGCTTGAACTTCAGCGCGTCGGCGTTCTTGAGGCTGAGTTCGATCAGCGCCGGGAGGTGGTCGGGGTCGGTGTCCTCGATGACTTCGATGACATCGCCGGCGGTGATCCGGCGCGGGACCTCCAGCGTAATCCGGTAGGGGTCGACCTCCATCGCGACTGATTCGCCCGCTCGCTGACCGAGCAGCGCCGAGAGGATTCGCCCCAGCGTCTCGTTGATCTTGTGTCCGTAGCAGGCGTTGACGATGACCTCCCGGCCGTGGAACTCCACCAGAATGGTCGTGTCGTCCGGAATCGGCCCCTCGTGCTTCTCGACCTGCGAAAGTCCCTCGGCGACGGTCTCCGGGCCGGCGGCGTAGCGAGTCGCCACGTCCCTGGCGACGGCGTCGGTGTCCGCGCCGTCTTGGAGCTGCCGGCCGGCCACGCGACGGAGTTCGCCGACCTCCGCGGCGACGGCCCTCGGAACGGGAATCTCCTGGCCGACCCAGGAGGGCACCTCGCCGGCGGGGTCCTCGATAGGCGAGACGGTCACTACCTCCTCTTCTTCGTCGATGTTCGTGATGCGCCACATTTCCCCGCGCTGGACGAACACCTCGCCGGGCGTGGCGAAGTTGACGACGAATTTCTCATCGAGGGTCCCGACCTGTTGGCCCGAGGCCACGTCCTCCACGTCGTAGGTGGCCTCGTCAGGGATCATCGAGAGGTTCTGATAGAAGTACTGCCAGGTCCCGCGGCGCTTCTCCAGGGTGTCTCGGTCCTCGTCCAGCCAGATGACGTTGTTCGCCGCGAGTTCCTCGATGACCTGCTTGAACTGGGCCTCGTCGAGGTCCCGGAACGGGTACGCGCGGGTCAGTATCTCGAAGGCGCGCATCGCCCGGATTTCGCCGGTGTCCATCACCAGCCCGGCGATCTGGTTGGCGACCGTGTCGAGGCTCCCGTCGTGGATCTCGGCGGGTTCGACATCGCCGGCTTCGGCCTGTCTCGCTATCGCCAGCGCCTCCAGCGTATCGTCGGTGTCTGTCGTGACGACCGTTCCCGAGGAGACGAGGTCGCGGCGGTGGCCGGCGCGGCCGACCCGCTGGACGAGGCGGGACACCTGCCGGGGGCTGCCGTACTGGACGACGTGGTCGACGTGGCCCACGTCGATGCCCAGTTCCATCGAGGAGGTACACAGCAGGGCGTCGAGGTCGCCGGCCTTGAACCGGTCCTCCACGTCGATGCGAGCCTCCTTCGACAGCGAGCCGTGGTGGACGCCGAGATCGGTTCCCAACTCTTTGAACCGCGAGCCAAGCGCCTCCGCTGTTTGTCGAGTGTTGACAAACAGCAAGACCGATTCGTTCTCGTCGATGAGGTCCGCGATGTAGCGGACGTGGCTGGCCGTTCCTGCATCGGTGACGAGCGTGCTCGACAGTTCCTCGTCGCGGTCGGTGATCTGAGGCCGGACCACCTCGATGTCCAGCCGGCTGCCGATGTCGACCTCTCTGATGGCACACGTCCGCCCGCCGGTGAGAAACCGGCCGACCTCGTGTGGGTCACCGACGGTCGCCGAAAGACCAATACGCTGGAACTGCCCGGACAGTTCATGGAGCCGTTCGAGGCCGACTGTCAACTGCGCACCCCGCTTGGCCGCGGCGAGTTCGTGGACCTCGTCGATGACGACGTGGTTCACGTCTTCGAGCGCCGTCCGAAGCTTCGACCCGGTGAGCATCGCCTGGAGCGTCTCGGGGGTGGTCACGAGCACGTCCGGCGGGTCGTCGGCCTGCTTCTGGCGCTGGTAGTCCGTCGTGTCGCCGTGGCGGACGTCGACTTCGAGGCCGAGCGTCTCGCCCCACCAGTCGAGGCGCTGGCGCATATCGCGATTGAGTGCCCGCAGCGGCGTGATATACAGCGCGCCGATGCCGAATCGGTCTTCGGATTCGGCCAGTGCGTCGAAGACGGGCAACATCGCCGTCTCCGTCTTTCCTGTTCCGGTGGGGGCGACCACCAGCGCGTCCCGGCCGGCGGCCAGGGTCGGAATCGCCTTCCGCTGGGGGTCGGTCGGCGTCGTGAAGCCGCGCTCGGAGAGCGCACTGCGGACGGCCGGACCGAGTGCGGTAAAGGCGTCATCGCCGCGAGCGACCCCGTCAGTCATCGCCCCTCTCTAGCGACTACTCCGGGTTAAACACGTTGTGTCACCCCTTCTCGCACGCGGTCACAAATCGAGGCGCTGTCCGCGTTGCAGGGGAGCGCCGGGTACAGCCTTATGTCGTTGCCATGGGATATGTCGACCATGACTGACGCCTGTACAACTGCGGTCGGTGATGTACCGTGAACACGCTCGACGAGATCGAACGGGCGGTGAAGGATACGGCACATTACGTCAGCGGGAACCTGGCGAACTACGCCAACAGGTCGGCCGGCGAGAACCCGAGCGGGGAGCAACAGGTCGGTGGCGACGTGTGGGCCGACGACCTGTTTTTCGACGCGCTCGCACACATCGACGGTATCGGCGCGTACGCGAGCGAGGAGCGCAGCGACGTGGTCGACTGCGGCGAGGGCTACAGTATCGCTATCGACCCGCTCGATGGCTCCTCGAACCTCGCCTCGAACAACTCCGTTGGGACGATAATCGGGGTCTACGACGCCGAACTGCCGGCGAGCGGGCGCTCGATGGTTGCGTCGCTGATGGTACTGTACGGCCCGTACACGACGCTGACAATCGCACGGTCCGACCGCGATGTCGTTCAGGAGCACCTCCTCCGGGACGGTCACAGCGAGCGCTGGGGCCAGTTCGAACTGCCGGCGGAGCCGACAGTGGTCGGGCTGGCGGGCAAGACCGGCGAGCGCAGCGACGAGTTCAACGACATCGCCCAGGCCTTCGAGCGGGACCTGAAGCTCCGCTACGGCGGGGCGACTGTCGCCGATCTGGCGCAGGTGCTTGAGTACGGGGGGCTGTTCGGATATCCGGCGACGACGGGGTATCCACACGGCAAGCTCCGGGTCCACTTCGAGTCAGCGCCGCTCGCGTACCTCGTCGAGGCGGCCGGCGGGGCCTCAAGCGACGGCTCGCAGTCCCTACTCGACGTCGAACCGGACGGTATCCACGACCGGACGCCGACGTTCCTCGGCAACACCGAACTGGTCGACGAACTCGAAGCGGACCTTTCAGAGACGTAACCGAGTCCAGATGTCCCCCACAGCCTCGGGAGATAGGCGACCATCGAACTATTTCTCCGTAGATTCAGAGTATGTATCTCGACGAACCGTTCGATTTCTGTCCGTTCTGGACGGAGTGACCGTGGGAAAGTACGCGGGGTCCGGTGCTGCAACAGAGCGGCACCACTCCCTATCGGCGAGCCACGGGAGAGATCCGTCGCTCAGTCAGGGGTAGCAATGCCGAAACGGCTGGTTCGACACACGCACTGTAAGCGAACGACGACTAAGTGTGTCTCACTGTAGACTGGCCATCTCTGATCAGAGCTGTTGATGTCCAGGCCTTCTGGCGCGCCGATGACGAACTACCGTTCCTTTTGGTTGGCCTAAATCCGCAAGGCATATGAACTATTTAGGCAACCCTAAAGATATGGACTGTACTATCATTCAGGTTGTTTCGCGGCCGAGAAAGGGGTGTCGTCATGGCTACTGAGACTTCAACCGGGTCGGGCCCAGCCAGTCGCCGGGAGAGATGGCTCTGGTGGGTAGACGGGCAGTTAGCTACGGTTTGTCTTGGAAGTGTTCTCATCATCCTGGCGTGTGGACTTGCTCAGGTCACCTTCGGCGCGTACAAAATGACGGTTTCACAGGCCTGGCAAACTGTACTTGACCCAGATATACTGTTCAATTTTGAAGTCATGAAATCACTCTTTTTCGGGGAACCTGTGCATGGTTTGAGCAACAGTGAGTCGATTATCTGGAACGGTCGGCTGCCGCGCGTGTTCGTTGCTATCCTCGTCGGGATGAACCTCGGCGTTTCGGGAGCGATATTCCAGGCAATCACGAGAAACGAGCTGGCCAGTCCATTCATCCTCGGCGTTTCTTCGGGTGCGGGGCTGATGATCCTCGTTGTACTGGTCGTCTTCCCGGGAATGCTCATGTTGCTACCAATATTCGCCGCGGTTGGTGGTGCCGGTGCGTTCTTGCTTGTCTACGCGATCGCATGGAAAAACGGGACTTCACCGGTGCGTCTAATACTGGCGGGGACTATCGTCGGGACAATATTCGGCTCAGTTCAATCTGGACTGTTCTTTTTCGCGGAGGACATCACAATAATTCAGTCCGCGATGCAGTGGACCAAGGGCTCTCTGGTTGGAGCGGGGTGGGCACAGGTCCGGATGGCGTTGCCGTTTACCGGAATCTGTATTCTGCTCTCGCTGGTCAGTTCTCGCCAGCTCAACGTACTCTTGCTCGGAGAGGATACGGCAGGATCTCTCGGAATGAACGTTGAAAGAGTTCGGTTTGCGATGGCAGGTATAGCGGTGCTTTCGGCCGCTGCAAGTATCACTGTAGCGGGGTTAGTCGGGTTTGTCGGACTGATCGTTCCACACGTAGTTCGCAACATTGTCGGAAGTGAGTACAAGAAACTCATTATCGGCTGTGTCTTCGCCGGACCGGCAATGATGGTGGCTGCCGACGTCGGTGCTCGTTTAGCGCTAAGTCCTGTTCAGATTCCGGTTGGTATTGTAACCGGTCTTATCGGGGGACCGTACTTCCTCTATCTGATGCGAAAGAAGGAGAAATTGGGTGAACTTTGATATTACACAGGCGGCACGCTCCGCCGACCGAATGGTCGCACTCAGAGACGGACCGGTTCGTGCCCGAGGAGATCCCGACGGCAGAACTACTTGAAGAAGTGTTTCGGATTGGAGCCACTGTCTCGCCATCCGAACACACTCCAGATATCATTCCTCGCGACCTCCCAGTGAATCTGAATAGAAATAGAATTTGTGGGCTGGTTGGGACAACGGAAGCAATGACATGCGAAGGGGTTCTATCTACTTGGTCTCGATTGTAATCTTTCCAGACAGCTAGAACAGAAGAGACTAAGTCTTTTTAGGCTAGCCTAAAATATATGCCGTGCGACGATAACAGCCACGAGAGAACGACTCGACGGGAGTACCTGAAGTATAGCGGTGTGATCGCCACTAGCGGTTTGTTTGCAGGCTGTGCTGCAAGTCAGAACGCAGGGGTAGATGACACGCCGACCACAGAGGCGTCAACACCGACCAATACCGTAACAGGAGCCACGACATCCACGGCGGGCGACTCGTACTCGGTGAGGATGGCCCCAGTCGGAACAGTGGAGTTCGATAGTGTCCCTGAAACAGCGGTCCTGATCTCCAACAATGTTGCCGACCATCTTGTTGCTCTTGGTCAGCAGGACCGAATTATCACCCTCGGATATCCCGAGGAGTACTACACTGGATTTTATGACGAGTTGCCGGGTGTCGAATTCGAGACAGGCGACCTTACACAACTTCTGGGTGGGTCGTTCTCCAAGGAGCTGTTATACGAGTTGGATGCCGATGTCCATCACATCGATCCAGTCTTTCGAACGCAAACGAACTCTTTGTCGCAAGCTGCTATTGACGAAGTCGAGCGAAACGTCGCTCCGTTCTTCAACAACTGGTACAGCCGTGCTCACGGATATCAAGGAGACCAACCATATAGATATTATTCACTCTGGGAACTCCTTGACAAGTTCGCACAGGTATATCAGGTACGTCAGAGAAGTCAGGCGCTAACTCGCGTTCGGAATAAAATGGTGGCGGAGATACAGGCGGAACTACCGCCACAGAAAGACCGGCCGCTAGTTGCGCTTGTAACTTACAGTCCAACAAAAGACACCTTCCGACGTCACAAGCTGAACGGTCCGGGATGGGGGAAAGCGCATACTCGACCTCTGGGTGCGAATGGGGCGTTTGAAGATATGGAACTCGCGGACGGTTCGGGAAGTTTCTCCATGGAGGCGATGGTCGAAACTGATCCTGACGTGGTCATCTACAATCACGAGTGGGTTAGTCCCGGTGGCCGTTCTGAGAAGTTCTTAGCGCTCAGCAGCCACCCGATTGGGAAAAACATCACGGCTGCTCAGAACGACCGGGTGTATCTCGGTGGGACGACGACTCAGGGGCCGATTTTCAATCTCTTTCAGATCGAGCTTACGGCAAAACAGATTTATCCGGATATCTTCGGTTCCCCCCCTGAACCCGGTGAGTCCGTTCCGGAGAGCGAACAGATGTTTGACCGCCAGCACATCGCGGACATCATCAACGGCGACGTCTAAAGGAGACGGCTGCCACTCCTACCCTCCGGCCTGCTGTTTTATCTATCACACATTTACCGGGAATTTGAGCCACACATCGAAAACCACTCCAAGGTTGTGTCCCGCTCAGACCCGCTGGTAGGCCCCTAACCGCGTGCCGTCGAGCAGGAACGCCTCGGCATCCGTCATGCCCTCGGGCAGGAACGGAGCCAGGAACTCCTGGCCGTCGACGTTGACCCACGTCCCCCCGGAGCGGTCGTTGAAGGCAGGAAAGACGACGATATCCGGCGCGTCGTCGACCGGCTGGTCGAACTGCTCGGCAAAGGGATCAGTCGCCAGTGAGCCGCGGAGCCAGGCCCGCTCTTTCTGTGCGCCGCCGACACTGTCCTCAAGTCGAACGACAGGGTGTTCGTGGCCGACACAGAGAACGTCGGCTTCGAGCACGTCCGGTGCGGGCCAGGTGTGGCCGTGGGCGAACCCGACCGAACCAATGCGGGTCCCGTGTCCCGGCGTCACCTCGATATCGGCGTCGAGGTCGGCCAGAACCGGCTCCAGGCTGCCGTCGTGGTTCCCTTTCACCAGCGTCACGGGCACGTCGAGGGCGTCGAACAGCGCCGCGAGTTCCGCCCGCTCGTCGTCGAACGGGTCGCCGATGGCGTTGCCCAGGTCGCCAATGACCACCAGCCGGTCGGCACGGGCGCGGTCCAGACACGTCAGCAACCGCTCGCGGCGGTCCTCGGCGGCCGACTGGAGTTCGACGCCCTCGTATCTGAGCCCCGCTTCGATGCCGGCGTGGTAATCGGCCACCGCCAGCAGTCGCTCCCCGTCAGTATCGACGGTGGCCGCTGGAGCGCCGGGCAGCGGTTCAACACGCATCGATCCTGTGTTGGCCGTCTGGCGAGAAAAGCACCGCGGCTCGGTTCCGAGTCGGTCTCGGAACCGGCTGTGAACCGCCGTCGGTTTTATATCGGTGTGAGCTTGCCGTCGTCGGGCTCGTAACACCGACCGCCCATCAGAGCGTCCTGAATGGCGTCGTCAACCGCGTCGGCGTCGGCCCCGTAGCGGTCGACGACCGCTGCCAGCAGTTCCTCGCGGTCGGCCCCGCTGCCGTCGTCGAGGTCCTCCATGACCTCCATGACGGCGTCTTCGAGGTCAACGTCCTCGGCTGGCTCCGCGCCGCTGTCGTCATCCTCGTCACTTTCGGCCGCCGGTTCTGCGGTCGTCTCTGCTGCGGACGACGAAGTGTCCTCTTCAGTCGACGGTGCTGTTTCTGTCGCTACCTCCGGTTCCGACTCCGACGCTGGCTCTGATTCGGTTGCGGAGGCGGGCTCCGTCTCCGGCTCGCTGTCGACTTCCGTGCCCGTGTCCGCCTCGGCGGGCACCTCCTCGTCGGGGTCCGGCGTCTCGATGCCGGCTTCGCCGGGCTCGTCGACCTCGGTCCCCGTCTGGAAGGCAGTGCCGTACTCCTGCTCGATCTCCTCGCGCTCGTCCTCGTCCAGTTCGAACTCCGGATCGAACTCGCCGAGGTCCTCGTCCGCCTCCGCTGTGCCGGTGTCAGCGGCCGTCGACGTGGTCGCCTCCGGTTCGGCTGTGTCGGTACCCGACTCGCCGTCTCCAAACGTGTCGTCGGTCAGGTCGCCCTCGGCTCCAGACGACGGCTCCGGTTCGCTTGCGGACGCAGTCGTCGACGTTTCAGGTTCGTTCGCTACGGTTTCGGATTCCGAACCAGACGGCGTTTCCGAGACTGTCGGTTCCTCGTCGATTGTCGTTTCGGCCGTGGCGTCATCGGATGCCGTCTCCATCGATGGCTCTGCTGCAGGCTCGTCTGCCGTCGTCTCCGTCGTCGTTTCCGTGGTAGACTCACTGACTTCCGACTCTGCTGCCGGTTCGTCGGCCATCGTGTCCATACCTGTCTCGTCCGTCGTCGTCTCCGGCGTGGAAACGTCAGTATCGAGGTCGAGGGAGGCGAGCAGTGGAATCGGGTCGTCGGTCCCGTCGTCCGGCGACAGCGACAATCCTTCCGCTTCGTCCGTGTCGCCAGCGACGACGCGAGCGGCGTCGAGCGCCGTCGTTCGGAGCGCGTCGAGGTAATCGCCGGTCGTGCCGTAGTGGTCCAGTGCGAGCGTGATGCCGGCCGCGGCGCTCTCGTCGATGCCCTGGTCGAGCAGCGCGAGCCTGAGTTCGTCGCCGGCCAGGCCGGCCTGTTTCGCGCTGGCCATCCGGCCGATGCGCGAGACGGTCTGTTCGGCGGCCTGAACGACCCACCGATCCCGCGTGTCCGCGTCGACCTCGCTGATACTCTCGGGCCGGACCGAGGTGAACACCCGGTCGCTGTCGTCGGGCTGGAAGGTGCGGGCCTTGCCCGTGACGGCGACGAACATCGGCGGGTCGGCGGCTTCGAGGAAGGCCAGTTCGTCGGGTTGGTACTGCCCGGCGTAGACGACGAACGGGCCGGTCGGGTCCACGACGCGGGCACGGAGCACGTCGTCGTTGACCTGTTCGAGTTCGGTGAGGACGCCGACGAGGAACAGGCGGTTGACTCGCGCGCCGGTCGGCGTGACGACGTAGTTCGGCGCGCGTTCCTCGTCGGATTCGGAGTACGAGAAGTCGGCGTCGTCGAACTCCGCGGCGAACAGCCGATGGGCGACCTCCCGGCGGCCGGGGCCGCTGTCGCCGGATTCGCTCATGCGTCTGCCTCCTGTAGGAGGGTCCGCGCACGCGTCGCCGGGTCGTCGTCGGCCTCGACGAAGGTCGAGGCGGTGAGGTTAGCGCCGTACTCGTCGACCGACAGCGACCCGCGGACGACGTACTCGCGGCCGACGATGCGGTCGCCGATGCGGTCGGCGACTACTTCCTTGTCCATCGCGTCGCGGGCGTGTTCGCGGGCGTCGTCGAGGTCGCCGCCGTACACGCGGGCGGTCAGTTCGTCATCAAGTACTGCGGTGACAGTGTCGGTCCCGTCGTCGAGGATGGCCTTCGTCCGCAGGTCGTCCTCGCCCTCGACCGCGCCGTGGGATCGACACTGGCCGTTCTGGATGACGCGGCCACACTCCGGACAGCGCTCGATGAGGCCGGAGCCGTCCCGCACCTCGATGACGTTGCCGGCCAGTTCCACGTCGAACAGCCCGCCGCTCTCGACGGCCTCGCGGATCGATAGCCGCGGCGCGTCTTCGGTGACTTCGACAGTGCGGTCAAGCGCGGTCACCGCCGAGAACTCGGAGACGTTCACCGAGGGTGCGCCGCGGAACTCGCGGACGAACGTCTCTTCGAGGCGCACGGACGCCCCCTCCTCGATTTCGTCGTGAGGCTCCCAGTCGGTGAACGGGAGCCGGCCGCTCTCGTCGCCGAGGACGCCGCTGAGAATCGTCGTCTCGCCGTCGCGGCCGTCGATGACTTTCTGTTCACATTCGAGGACCTGTACCTCGACAGTGATGCCGCGGTCACCCGGTGCGAGGTCCTGCAGCGTGGCGCGGCCGCCGACATCGTAGTCGATGTCGAGCGTCTCGTCGACGACCTCGGGGTCGGTGCTGTCGCCCAGATTGAGCTCCGGCTGGCCGTCCCACTCGCGGACACCGGCGTTGCCGAGCCGGACGGTCTGGCCGGGCTGGAGGTCGCCCGAGAAGCCGTCCCAGGCCGTGTAGGATATCTTCCCCGTCTCGTCGGCGAGTTCGCCCTCGCGGATGACGTGCTGTTCCCCGTTGTACTGGATGGAGCGACGACCCGACGTGAGCACCACCGCGGTGACCGTCACGTTCGAGTCGTCGGTCGACACCTCGCTGATGGCCTTGCTCGACGGCGTGCCGTCGCCGCCCGAGCCGCCGTCGCCGTACTTCCGTCTGAGGCTCTGCTTGGCCTCGTCCATCGGGACGGAGTAGTTCACGAGGTTTTCCAGGTCGCGTGTGACCTCCTCTTTGTCAACACCGAGGTCGGAGGCGAGCTCCTCGGCATGGTCTTCGAGAGACATCGACTGACGGTTCGACGGGAGCACTCAAAAGCGTTTTCGGCCGGCCGTACGAGCGACGGTGTCTCACGTCCGGGCAAAATCGCCCACAATTCTTATTTGTGATACTGTAATCTCTCACGGTATGTGCGCTGACTGTGTTGGGACGTTTCAAACGGCCAAAAAGTACGTCATTAGCGATACTAGACCGGTCGCGAATCATGGTATCATATTAAATAATGACGGCAGCCGCCCGGGGGCCTGACTATGGGTAGCATGTTCGGGTCGAAGCCGTCAGAGTCCCACGTCATCTGGCGGAGCGGTCGGAACAACGACGGCAAGAAGAAGTTCGATTTCGAGTATCTGGAGCTGTGGGCGGCCCACTTCGGCGTCGACTTCGAGCAGTGGACCCGCGTCGACCACGATCGCGGTGACGAGCCCCGCGAGCAGTTCGCCTGCGTGTTCCGCTGGGCGAAAAGCGGCGGGCAGGAACTCTCCGTCGGCGACGAGGAGTGGACGATGGGGTCCCAGCGCAAGCCCCGCACGTTCCTCGAAATCGACGAGGAGGGGATGGTCAGGCTCCGGGGCTGGAGCACGGAGACGACGCTCGACGTCGAGGAACTCGTACTGAAAAAGACGGTGCTGAAGCTGCAAACCGCCGACGGCACCGTGAAGAAACTCGACGTCCGGAAGCTGTCGAAGCGCCCCGAAACAACGTCCTCCTGACTGTAACCCAAAAGCCGTTTGACGTGTCGCCGGCACGAACGAGTATGCACGTCGTCGTCAACGCCGCCATGAGTGTCGACGGGAAGCTCTCCTCCCGCCGCCGCGAACAGATCGCTATCTCCGGCCCGGACGACTTCGACCGCGTCGACCAGCTTCGAGCTGACAGCGACGCGGTGATGGTCGGCGTCGGTACGATTCTCGCTGACGACCCCTCACTGACCGTCGACGACGCCGACCGCCGCGCCGCCCGAGCCGATCGCGGCGAGCCGGAAAACCCCGCACGCGTCGTCGCCGATTCCCGCATCCGAACGCCGCCGGATGCGACAGTGCTGGACGGCCGCGCCCAGACCTACCTCCTCGTCAGCGAAGCCGCGCCGCCGGACTTCATCGAAGAGATGGAAGACGCCGGCGCGTACGTCATCGCCGCCGGTCAGGACCAGGTCGACCTGACGACGACGCTTGCGAAACTGGAGGGCGACGGTATCGACCAGCTCATGGTCGAAGGCGGCGGCGAACTCATCTTCGGCCTGCTGGAGGAGGCACTGGTCGACGAACTGTTCGCCTATATCGGCCCGAAGGTCATCGGCGGCCGGGACGCGCCGACGCTGGCCGACGGCGACGGCTTCATCGAGGACTTCCCGGAGCCGGAGCTGGCCGGCGTCGAACGGGTCGACGACGGCATCGTCCTCCACTGGCAGTTCTAGAAACTGAGTCAGCCGGAAGTTAGTGGTCGTGGCCCGTCAGCTCGGCGAAGGACTGCCCGAAGCGCTCCTCGAACAGTTCGCTCGTCTCTTCTTCGAGCGCGACGATCTGCTCGTCCGGTTCGCCCTGGGCGTGGTGGACGGCGCTGTGAATCCGCTGGGTCATGCCGAACATCGCGATGTCGCCGACGACCTGCGGGTCCGTCTCGTCCGGCGACTCTCGGAGGATGTCAACGAGTTCGCTCGGGACTGTGAGTTCGTCGCTTTCCTCGCCGTCGTCGATAGTCAGCGTGACAGTGTCAGTTGCCATGCCATCGACTCCGGGGGCTATCCTAAAGGGTCTGTGGATGTGGGAACGAAACACCAGAACGTTCGGTTGGCCGTCAGTCGTCGGCTTCCGCAGCGGCTTCGGACTCGGTGTCAGCGGCGGCCTCGGCCTCAGATTCGAGGTACTCGTCGGCGTCGATGGCGGCCTTACAGCCCATTCCGGCGGCGGTGACGGCCTGCTGGTAGTGGTAGTCGACCACGTCGCCGGCACCGAAGATACCGTCGACGTCGGTGGCGGTCTGGTCGCCGCCGGTGCCGCCGTGGGTCTGGATGTAGCCGGTATCGTCCAGTTCGACGCCGGTGTCTTCGAGGTACTCCGTGTTGGGCGTGTGGCCGATGGCGATGAAGACAGCGCCCACGTCGAAGTCGAAGGTCTCGGTCCCGTCGTCGTCGAGCTTCTCGCTGGGATGGCCCTCGTCGTTCTGTGCGAGGGTGACGTGGTCGACGCCATCCTCGGGCGAGCCGTGCATCTCCAGCAGTTCGGTGTTCCGCATGATCTCGATCTCGCCCTCGTCGACCTTCTTCTGGACGCGGTCGATCCAGTAGTCCTCGGCACGGAACTCCTCGCGGCGGTGGGCGATGTAGACGGTGTCGGCAAACTTCGTGAGGAAGTGGGCCTCCTCCATGGCCGCGTCGCCGCCGCCGACGACGAGCATGTCCTCGCCGCGGAAGAACGCGCCGTCGCAGGTGGCACACGTCGAGACGCCGTAGCCCATCAGCTCGTCCTCGCCGGGGACGCCCAGCGTCCGGGCGCTGGCTCCGGAGGCGGCGATGAAGGCGTCGCAGGTGTAGACGTCGCCGTTCGACAGTTCCACGCGGAACGGCCGCTCGCTGTCGTCGATGTCGGCGACGATGCCGTGTTTCAGCTCGGTGCCGAACCGCTCGGCCTGCTCTTTCATGTTGTTGATGAGGTCCGGACCGGAGAGCCCCTCGGGGAAGCCGGGGAAGTTCTCGACTTCGCTGGTCAGCGTGAGCTGGCCGCCCGGTTCGTCGCCTTCCAGAACGAGTGGGTCGTTGTTGCTTCTGGCTGCATAGATTGCCGCTGTCAGTCCCGCTGCGCCCGTGCCAGCGACGATGAGTCGTCGGTGTTCGACCGGTTCTGTCATTAGCCAAGTTAGACTACCGGGCCGTATTTAGCTTGTGTTGTCGTGCGCCGAACTCGCATCGGGACGACACGCTTAGGCCGCTGCCACCGTTCGCTGAGGGTATGGCCGCAGATCTCGAAGAGAAGACCGACCGCTACGAGGGACTGCTCGCGGAGGCACTTGACGCGGCATCAGTCGCGCCACCTGAAGGGACGCCGATGCACGACGCCGCTCTGGAGTGTGAAGAGATGGCGGCGGCGTATCTGGCGGACGGTCGCCACTTCAGAGACGACGACGACCTCGTAAACGCGCTGGCATCGTTCTCGTACGGGCATGCGTGGCTGGACGCGGGCGCACGCATCGGACTCTTCGACGTTCCGACCGAGGGACACCTGTTCACTGTCTGAAACTCCGAACTGACCGATAAATACCCGTTGTTCGCCGAGTACTGCCTGTTCGCCTACTGCGTGCTTGACCCGCAGATCGCCGTACTGTTGCGAACCATCGCCCCGTCGCCGGTCGCGTGATGACGTTCGTCGCGATACTGGAGCTCGGAGGGCTGCTGTTTCTGGCCTGGATCTCGCTCGATTGAGCGGTTGCCGCGGCATCCCTCAAATGAGCTCTGTCGTCGCATGGATGTACGTATCTGGTATGTAATTGTAAGTAAAATGTATCGGCTGGTAACATCGCTTTTTATATCTCATCACTCCCCCACGATGTGCGGAACCACACGGTGACTCCCGCTGACCCGGTAATTCCGGGACCCACCCGCCCCCGACCGATCAGGAGCGGTCGTATCGAGGTGAGGCCTGGTCGTTCGACGGAGCACACATGGAGTCACACGGGGGTGCAGCCCCCCATTTATGCGTTGTGCACGGACGGCGGCGATAACCACCAAGATTATATAGCCGTACGGCGGGCCATGTCATACCCTATCACTCCGCTGTCCGGCGGTTCCCGCGGAAATTTGGCGAAAGATTTATATACTTTACGGACTAACTATAGGGTAAGACAGTTTCCCCAAACAGTCTTAAAATTTCTGCACCCGGCAGAACAGAACTCCCAATCATGAGTGAATCACCAACGCGGACGAGCACACGAGAACGAGACGAGCAAATATCCGAACCGACAGAGCAGGAAGCCGTAGAGTCCTGTCCCGAATGTAGTGGTAACGTCGTTACGGACTCCGAACACGGCGAAACAGTCTGTGAGGACTGTGGGCTGGTCGTCGAAGAGGACGAGATCGACCACGGGCCGGAGTGGCGGGCGTTCAACTCCGCAGAGAAGGACCGCAAGTCCCGCGTCGGCGCGCCGACGACGAACATGATGCACGACAAGGGCCTCTCGACCAACATCGGCTGGCAGAACAAGGACGCCTACGGACGTTCCCTCTCCAGCGAGCAGCGCCAGAAGATGCAGCGGCTCCGGACCTGGAACGAGCGGTTCCGTACCCGTGACTCCAAGGAGCGCAATCTCAAGCAGGCCCTCGGTGAAATCGACCGGATGGCCTCCGCGCTCGGGCTCCCCCAGAACGTCCGCGAGACGGCCAGCGTCATCTACCGCCGCGCGCTCGGTGACGACCTGCTCCCGGGACGCTCTATCGAGGGCGTCGCGACGTCCGCGCTGTACGCGGCCGCTCGCATGGCCGGAAACCCCCGGTCACTGGACGAGATGGCCCGTGTCTCCCGCGTCGAAAAAATGGAACTCACGCGGACCTACCGATACATCGTCCGGGAACTCAGCCTCGAAGTCCAGCCGGCGGACCCGGAACACTACCTCCCGCGGTTCATCTCCGACCTCGGACTCAGCGAGGAGACCCAGCGGCAGGCACGGGACCTCATCGAAGGTGCTCGCCAGTCGGGGATGCTCTCCGGCAAATCGCCGGTCGGCATCGCCGCAGCGGCCGTCTACGCCGCCGCGTTGCTGACCAACGAGAAGGTCACACAGAGTCAAGTCAGCGACGTCGCCGACATCTCCGAAGTGACTATTCGAAACCGGTACAAGGAACTCCTCGAAGCCGAGGACCTTCCGGCCTGACGCCCGGGTGAAGGCAGACTAATGGGGAGACGCCAAGGCTTTTTATCGTTGAATATGTGTGTGAGTAACATACATGGAGGAAGCGTACGTTCGATTGCTCTGTCCTGAGTGTAAGAAAGACTGGGAGTCGACGCCGACAGACTTGCCGCGACACGACACGACGTTCCACTGCCCGAACTGTCACGCGAGCCATCGGCTCGCCGTTTTCACCCGCACGGAAAACGACTTGCAGACGCTGAAAGGGCTGCAGTAACTACTCGCTCGTCGCCGAGCGTGCGCCACACGCCTCACAGCGGAGCAGTAGCGCGCCCTGTTCCCGTTCCAGTTGCGTGTCCGGCAGGCCACACTCCGAGCAGAGCACGAACTCGTCGACGTATTCGTCGATGGACGCCTCGATACGGTCGGCATCGAACTCGCCGGTCAGGCGCGCTCGACCGCTCTCGTCGATGTGGCCGCTCGTCCCGAGGTCGTTCTGGAGGAACTTCATCACATGGTCGTCCTCGCGTCCGAGTCGGGAACACGTCGACTGGAAGTTCTCGTAGACGGTGACGTTCCCTTCCTGTCGGACGTCTGGATCGGGGACCTCGAACCGCTCGCTTGTGCCGTCAATCTCGGGCGTCTCCTCCATCGCCCGGTCGAGCATGTCGTCGTATTCCATACTCCTACGTCACAGAGCGGTCAACAAAAACTTTTCATACGGACTGTTTGAGCGATTTCCCGGTCTGTGTCGACCCAGAGGTCGGCACGATCCGGAGCTATCTACAAGAATCCGTCACAGCCGGTGGTGGCCCGCTATCGCCAGGCTGTAAGTGTACAGGTCTCGTCCGCTACCATCGAAATCCAGATGTCATCGTGGGCAATATCGGCGATGACGAACCGCTGCTGGCCGTCGACATCGTCGACAGCACACATCACATCAGACGCAGTGCCCGACCGACGGGTGGGACGTTCAACCTCGTAAGACACAATTGTTTATCTAGGATGTGCGGTAATGAATGTGTCGTACTCGTTTCGTCTTTTGATACTCTGAGATCCGGTCGTTGACGCAACAAAACGGCTCGTGTCTCGCTATTGCCGTTGTGAGTATCAAGGTCGATTCAACAATTGTCGATGCCCGCGACCGGAGACAGCTGTTCTGAACCACCGCGAGAAGTGCCGGATCTGTCAGGGTGCGAGCCGGTTCTTGCGTCCCTTCATCTCCCGCTCGTAGTAGTCGAAGGTCTTGGGACACCAGTCGGCCGCCAGGTCGAGCATCTCCTCGGTCATCTCTCTGATCTCCCACTGTGCGTCCGCCGCGGCTCGCATGTCCGCGACGTGCATCAGCATCCGGGCGTTCATCGACATCACGATGTTCACCTTGGTGCCGATTGGCAGCACGAACCGAGCGTCTTCCGGCGGCATTCCCAGTTCGAGCAGCTCCTGGTACGATTCGACCGCCTGTTCGATGGTGTCTTTGAATATTTCCGTGCGCTTCTCGAACTCCTCGTCGGAGACGCTCGCTTTCTGCTGGTTCCGGCCGATCCAGTCCGGGTCCGTCGCGGACGGCGGCGTCACGACCAGTTCGCCCTCGCGGACGGCTTCGGGGTCCACGTCGTCGAAGGAGACGTACCGCATCGACTGCACGTCGAAGGAGACGTGTCGGTGGCGGGTGATCTGGGCCATACAGGAGCGGGAGACGCCCTCCACGGCGAAGGTCGCCTGCGCGTGCTCGAACGGGCCGAAGTGGCCGTGGTCGAGCAGGTGGCCGATGAGCGTCTCCTTTTTATCGTCAAGGGTATCCCCGTCGACCTCAGCCATTGTCGCTTCGAACGACTGGCTGCCGACGGAGGTGTCGCTGTAGTCGTTGCGTGCAGCCTTGCAGATGAGATCCTCGGGGTCGTCTGTCGCTTCGAGCAGCTTTACGTCCATATCGGGTGGGTGAACCGGAGCGGCAAAATACTTCCTTCCCGGACCGACACGGGGTTCGGACCGCCTGCGGATGGCGACGTACTCAGATGTCCTGCCAGTCGGTCGGCTCGCCGGCGAGGCCGAGCACGCGGGCCTCGCGGCCGCCGCCCTCGGCGTCGCGCACGTCGATCATCCCGTCGAACGCCTGCTTGATGACCTGCAGTGTCTGGTCGTCGTGGGCTCCCGAGTCGATGGTAAACACGCCAATGTAGCCCGCGGAGTCCAGCCGCGAGGACAGCACGTGACAGAACTTGAACACGGTCTTCTTGTCCGTGTAGGTAAGCATCGTCGACAGCGAGACGAGAGCCAGACGGCCCTGTTCGTTGCCGGCGTTGTGCAGCCCCTCCAGCGCCTTCGTGATGCCGATACCGATGCCGGTGAGATCACCGGGCGAAGAGACGTGGTGGGCGTGGGCGTTGCCGATTGCCGCCTCGTCCGTGCCACCTTCGCCCCGGCAGTCGATGACACCGAGCTGGGAGTCGTCGAGGTCGGGCACGAGCGACCGGAACTCTTCGACGACGCTCCCCGCGCCGTCACCGGTCGTCACGACCACTGCGCCGTCGTCCTTTCGCAGACCATCGGCGAGAATATCGTATGCGAGTCGTTCCTTCCCGCTCATTGCTGGGCCGGAGATCAGGATGCTGGACCCTGGCCGGACCTCACTGAGCGCATCGAACTCTAGTACTGAGGTGAGATCATACATTGTTTGTCGCTCAGTTGTCTTCATCGTCGCTCAGTCCGCGAAGCGTTGCGATGAAATCGGAGTCGTCTTCGATGCCACCGAGTGTCTCCGAGAGGTCGTCTCGCATCTCCGCGACTCTCTGGGTCAGTTCGTCGTACTGGTCGCTCTCCGCCAGCTCTGCGCTCGATTTCGTCGCTTCCAGCGTCGCTTGCTTCTCGACGAGCGCGTAGTACTCCTGCAGCAGAGAGTCGTACTCAGAGCGGTCGAGTAGATTGTCGACCGTCTCGTGGAGCTGTTCGCTCCGGATCGGCTTCGAGAGGTATGCGTCAAAGCCCATCTCCAGAATATCGAAGTCCGGCTCGACGGCGGTGACCATCGCCACCCGACAGCCCAGCTTCCGCTCGCGAATACGCTCCAGCACTTCGTCCCCGGAGAGCCCGGGCATCATCCGGTCGAGCAGCACGACGTCGACATCCGCGTCCAGTTGCTCCAGGCCCTCGTCGCCGTTCTGTGCCATGCGGACCTCGTACTCCTGTTGCAGCCACAGTTTGTACGTCTCGGCAACATCTGGTTCGTCTTCGACGATAAGCACCACAGGTAGGTCCGAATCTGACATAATGTTCTACTATCCCCCGTTTGCATATCCACGTACATAGCCCTGTGGGTGCGGGCGTGCAGCGTGTCTCGGCCGGTGACAGAACGATACCCACATCCGGGACGACGGCCAATAGGCGGGTAATGATTCGAAACCTCGCCCGTGGACAGCAGGCCTTCACGAGCAACGTGTTCCTCGTCACCGGGGACCGAACCGTTCTGGTCGACGTCGGCAACGAGTTCGACGTGGTGTCGGCCGTCGAAGAACACGTCGACGACATCGACGCTGTCGCGGTCACCCACACCCACTACGACCACGTCGAGAACCTCGACAGCGTCGTCGACGCCTTCGACGTGCCGGTGTACGGCTACGACACGGACCAGGACGGCGTCGAGCACGCCATCGCCGACGACGGAACGATACAGTTGGGCGACCACGACTACCAAGCGCTACACACGCCCGGCCACAAGAACGACCACCTCTGCTTCTACTCGGACGAAGCCGGCGTCCTGTTCGCCGGCGACCTCGTATTCGCCAACGGGAGCTTCGGCCGGACCGACCTCGACGAAGGCGACCGTAGTCTGCTCGTCGACAGTATCGAGCGGGTGCTGTCGGTTGTCGACGAGGACCTACAGGAGATGCACACTGGCCACGGGCCGAGCGTCACCGACGCGCCGTACCAGGACATCGAACTGGCCCTGCAGGCCGCGAAGTTCTGAGGCTGCGGCTGAGCGATAGTTTTAGTCGAACGCACAGGCCAGCAGCGCGTCGTAGGCGTGATCGTACGCATCGGCGACAGCCGCCGGGTCACCGCGCTGCTCGCTGTCGAGCGCGGGCAGGCGCACCGCGGCGACCTGCTCGATAAGGTCGACGACGTTCGGCACCCGTTCCTCCAGTTGGCCGTCGCCGGGACCACCGGTGGCGATTTGACAGGCCTTGCTGTACCGGTCGCCGTCGTAGATGCGTGCTCGTCCCGGCTCGACGACGGCCACGGCGTCCGGTTCGATGCCCGACAGCGGCCGGGCCACGTCGCCGTAGGACTCGACGACCGCCCGGTCCGTCGTCTCGATGTCTGCGGCGAGTGACTCCAGTGCCTCGACGTGCATCACCCGCATCAGGTCGTTGAAATCGGCGACTGAGGTGACCCGTGGCGCGTTGGCAACCGGGAGTCGTTCGGCAACGGACTCCGGCAGGTCGACGGTCCCGTTGACGACGTATTCGACCCCGGTTTCAGAACTCGGACGGCCGACCCGGTCGACGACGAACTGCTGGTTTTCCTTGCCGAGCAGGCCCGTCTCGGCTCCCGGTGAGGGGTGCCAGAGGCGGTGAATCGGATTGATCTCTTCCGGTGCGACATCGCTCGGTGACGCGGCCGCGAGGCGCTTGGCGTCCTTGCCGTACAGCCGCCCCTCGTTTGTCGCTCGCTGATAGTCGTCGTGGTCGAACCAGTAGTTGTTGCCCGCTCTGGGCTTGAACCCCTGAGCGCTGGTTCGTTCCAGGAGGCCGACGCTGAACGTGGTCTTGCCCGCGTCGACCCGGTCGCTGCCGGCAACGAGGAGCTTCATGACTCAGCGAGGCCGTACAGCCCGACGACGTCGTCGTCCTGCGGGTCGGCGATGACGAGGTCGTCCTGATTGAAGATCATCCACGGGATGGCCCAGTCGATGAACACCGACTCGTTGGCCTCGCTGAGTTCGGCGTCCGCCGGGAGGCCCTGCAGGAGGCGGGCGATTTCCGGGATGGTGTACAGTTTGTCGGCGTCGAGAATGTCCGCGGGTTCGTGGAGCTCGAACGACAGTATCTCGTCGAACTCCTGCTTGTCGACAGGCATACCCGCCGGTATGCCGAGCGAGTGGGTAAATCCCTCGAACTGGGCGGAACCCATTTACTCGCAGGGCCGGATTATACGTCAATGGCCACGCTGCTCGTTGCATATGCCTTTTCCCTGCTTATTGTGGCCGTTGTCCTCGGGACGCTGTCGGTGTACGCGTGGAGCCAGCGTGACTCTCCCGGCGGGACCGCGCTCTCTGTTCTGCTCGCCGGGCTCTCGATATGGGACCTCTGTGTCGCAGTCGGCGTCTTGACACGCGGGACCGACGTGGCCCTCCTCTTCGCGTACGGCCTGTACGTCGGCGTGATGCCCGCGATAGCCGGGTTGTTCGTGTTCGCGCTGGCCTACACCGACCGCGCCCGCTATCTCAATCGGTGGACCTACGCACTCCTGAGTATCGAGCCAATCACGTTCTTTACTGCGCTGTTCACCGGCCCTGACGGGCTGATATACACTGTATCCGGCCCAACGGAAACGGGTATATACGGCTGGGAAATCGTTGGCGGGCCGGTGTTCTGGGGCCATCTCGTGTACTCCTATATCCTCATCGCTGTTTCGAGCGCGCTCATCATTCACTACGCGCTCAACTCGGGGGACCTCTACGGAAAGCAGGTGTACGCCGTCCTACTGGCTATCGTGCTCCCGTGGTTCGGGAGCGTCGTCAGCATCTTCGCCAGCACCCGAATCGAACTCACGCCACTGCTGTTGGCAGGGACCGGGATGATCCTCTCGTGGGCGTTTTTCAAAGGGCGACTGCTTGACATCTCGCCGGTCGCCTACCGGGAGGTCGTCGAGTCCCTCAACAGCGCCGTGTTCGTCGTCGATACGGACGATACGATAATCGAGGCCAACGACGTCGGCCGGAAACTGCTCGGAGACGAAACTATCGTCGGGCAGTCCGTCGACGACGCGCTCGAAACGTCGCCCGAGCTACTCGAAAAGTACCGCGGTCTGAACGACGACGCCGAGGAAACGCAGGCCGTCATCGAGCAGCGCGACCGGTTTTTCGACGTCCAACTCACCCCGCTGTATGACTCCCACGACGCGCTGGTCGGGCGGGTGTTTCTCATTCACGAAATCACCGAGCAAAAAGAGCGCGAGCGGGAACTCGAACGCCGGAACCAGCAACTCGACCAGTTCGCCGCTGTCCTCTCCCACGACTTGCGGAACCCGCTGAACGTGGCCTCTGGTCGACTGGCGCTGGCCCGGGAACGAAACGACCCCGAGGAGTTCGACCGTGTCGAGGAGGCCCACGACCGGATGAGTAGCCTCATCGACGAAGTACTCGCCTTCGCCCGCGACGAAAAGACGACCGACAGGGTCGAGCTACAGCTCTCGGCGCTGGCGAAGGCGGCCTGGGGCCACGTCGACACCGGCGAGGCGACCCTGCGAATCGACGGCGACAGGGTGATCGTCGGGGACCGCGACCAGCTCCTCCAACTGTTCGAGAACGTGTTCCGGAACAGTGTGGAACATGGTTCCACGAGCAGTCGGACGGGGGCCGACGACAGTGTGGGACACGGCGGCGCGGGGGTAACGATACGCGTTGACGCCACCCCGGACGGGTTCACGATCAGCGACAACGGCCCCGGCGTGCCGCCCGAGGAACGAGAAGAGATATTCACGCACGGCGTCACCAGTTCCGAGTCGGGAACCGGCCTCGGACTGGCCATCGTCCAGCACGTCGTCGAGTCCCACGGGTGGGACGTCGAGATGACGGAGAGCCAGCCTGGCGGCGCGAAACTCGTTATCTCGGGGCTCGAAACAAAGCCGACACAGCTGTCTGAGACGACGTCCTGAGCAGCCGACAGTATAAGGCCCGCTCGGCTGTGAACTGCGATATGGCTGACGACGACCACATTGGTGCGGTACTCGCCCGGCTGTCCCGCGAACAGAAACTCGCCCTCGTTCGCGGCGCAACCGACCCGGAAGGCACAGCGACGGGATACATCTCTGGCGTCGAGGCGGCCGGGATTCCGCCGTTTCGCCTCGTCGACGGGCCGCTGGGCATCCGAGCCGAAGGACAGTGTGCGACCGCCTTTCCGGCGTCGATTGCGACCGCGGCGACGTTCGACCCCGACCTGGCTCGGCGACAGGGCGCGGCGATGGGCCGCGAAGCGGTGGCGCTCGGACAGGACGCGCTGCTCGCGCCGGGCGTGAACATCATTCGTGTTCCACACTGCGGTCGCAACTTCGAGTATCTTTCCGAGGACCCCGTCCACGCCGGCGTTGTCGGGGCCGGCCTCATCGACGGCATCCAGTCCGCTGATGTCGTTGCGACGGTGAAACACTTCGTCGCGAACAACCAGGAGACACACCGCACGACCGTTAGCGCCGAAGTGGACGAGCGCACGCTCCGGGAGCTGTATCTCCCGCCGTTCCGCGCGGCCGTCGACGCCGGCGTCGGTTCGGTGATGACGGCGTATAACCGCGTGAACGGCACGCACATGAGTGACCACGAGCGCCTCGTCGGAGACGTGCTCAAAGGCGAGTGGGGGTTCGACGGCTACGTCGTCTCGGACTGGTACGGACTGGAGAGTACCGTCGGCGCGGCGAATGCAGGCATGGACCTGGAGATGCCCGGCGTGGCGGCCCCCGGCGCAGCGGAAGCCGCCGACAGCGACACCGCGGATGGCGACGAGGAGTTCGAGTGGCCCGACGGCATCCCGGACGCAACGCGGGCGGGCCTGTTCGGCGACCCGCTCGCCGATGCCATCGACGGCGGCGAAGTCACGGCCGGCCGGCTGGACGACATGGTTCGGCGGATTCTCGGCCAGATGGACCGATTCGAGCGGCTGGACAGTAATCGGACTGCTGCCGAAGCCGGTGAAAGCAGCGACGCGCTGGCGGGCGAACTCGACAGCCAGCGGCACCGGGATATCGCCGCGGACGTGGCGGCCCGCGGAACCGTGTTGCTCGACAACGACGGCGTCCTGCCGCTGGATGACGGGGCGGACGTGGCCGTCATCGGGCCGAACATCGACGAGCCGAAACTGGGCGGTGGCGGGTCCTCTGAGACGACGCCGGTCCACTCGGTTACCCCGGTCGACGGGATCGACTCTCGCGCCGAGGGAGCGGTCTCGTCGGCGTTCGGCGTGCCGCGAATCGACTCCGTCTCGCTGTTCGACCTCCTGCCGTTCGTCGGCGAGGACGACGAAGCCGACGGTGCGGCTGGCGACACAGCCGACCGGGAGCCGTCGCTCGACGACGCTGTCACGGCCGCCGAGAACGCTGATGTCGCCGTGGTGTTCGTCCGCGACGCGACGACGGAGGCGCGGGACCGCGAATCGCTGGCGCTGCCGGGCCAGCAGGACGAACTCGTTTCGGCCGTCGCCGCGGCCAACGAGAACACCGTGGTCGTCATCAGGTCCGGCGGCCCCGTAGAACTTCCGTGGCGGGAGGACGTGGCCGCGGTCCTCGAACAGTGGTACCCCGGCCAGGCGGACGGCGACGCGGTGGCCGCCGTCCTCTACGGCGACCGCGACCCGAGCGGCCGACTCCCGGTCACCTTCGCCCCGGAAAGCGAGTACCCGACCGCGGGGAGCGACCGCCGCTACCCCGGCGTTGACGACGAAGTCCACTACGACGAGGGCGTGTTCGTCGGCTACCGGCACTTCGACGACGCGGACGTGGACCCGACCTATCCGTTCGGCCACGGCCACTCGTACGCGACGTTCGAATACGGCGAGGCCGAAACCACAGGCGAGCAGGCAGTCGCAGTCCCCGTCGAGAACGTCGCCGACAGGCCGGGCCGAGAGGTCGTCCAGGCTTACGTCCGACCGCCGTCCGCGGCTGTCGCCGACCGCCCGGAGCGCGAACTCGCCGGGTTCGAAGCCGTGCAGTTGGACGCCGGCGAACGACAGACGGTGGAACTGACATTGGACGATCTGGCGTTTTCGCGGTACGACACGGATTCCGGCTGGACAGTCGATACCGGGACCTACACAGTCGAAATCGGCCGGTCCTCGCGGGATATTCGGACGACTGCGACAGTCGACCGCTAGCGCGTCTGCCTCGCTATCGACTGAAACGACGATTTAACGGTTGGAGCGCGTCTGAAGCGCAAAATCTACGGCCGGGGATTTCAAGCCCCCTGAATACATACAGCCAGCCATGAGTCAGACGCTCGAAACCATGGAGCCGAATCCGGTGTGGGTCGAAGACGCCTACTCCGACACCGTCGACGTTCTCACACGCTACGCTGACGAATTCGAGTACAAGATATGGGGCGGCGACTGGTGCAAGGACTGCCGGGCCCAGCTCCCCGACTTCGGGGCGGCCCTGAAAGCCGCCCATATCCCGGACGCCCAGATTCACCACTACCCCGTCGAGAAGGAAGACGACGGCTCGAAGACCGGCCCACATGTCGAGGAGTACGACATCGAACTCATCCCGACCGTCGTCGTCGAACACGACGGCGAGGAGATAGCCCGCTTCGTCGAGGAAGAGCCGGTCCCCATCGCGGTGTCGCTCGCCGACCAGATCGAAGACGCGATGGCGTGAGGTTACTCTGCTTCGTCGGCCGTTGCGCCCCAGTCTAACGCCGTCCCGAGATCGTGTTTCGGCGGCGAACAGGCGAAGTTCCGGCAGGCGTACACCGTCGGCTCGTCGTCGATCTGCTCGCGGCCGGCCCAGATCGGCGGCGATTCGTCCAGTTCCAGCGCGTCGAGCCACTGCTCGAACCGGCCCTCGTCGGCCGGTCGGTGAGCCAGCAGGCGGCGCGGAACGTAGCGCTCGGCGAGGGTTTCGGTCCACACGCTCGGATAATCGGACTGGTCGCCGACCAGCGTCAGCTCCAGCGCGCCCTGCTCGTAGGTGTCCGTCGCCAGCGTGAGCGAGGCGTGCTGGAGGGGGTTCGAGGAGACGCGGTCGGCGTGGGTCCGGAGGACCCGCTCGGCGACCTCCTCGAAGCGGTCGTCGTCGCTGAAATGTGACAGCGACAGCAGGAGGTCGACGGCGACGCCGGTACTGGAGGGCGTCGACTGGTCGGTCAGTTCCTGCGGCCGCGCGACCAGTGATTCGCCGCCGGTCGGCGTGAAAAACAGCGTGCCCTCGTCGTCGTCCCAGAAGGCCTCCGTGATGGCCTGGCCAAGGTCCATCGCGAACGCGAGATGGTCCACGTCGCCGGTCGCCTCGAACAGCGTCAGCGCGCCGCGGCCGAGGAACGCGTAGTCCTCCAGATAGCCGTCGATGGCCATGTCGCCGTCCTTGTACCGGCGATTGAGCCGGTTTTCGTCTTCGTCCCACAGGTGCTCCCGGACGAACGAGAGGGCGTCGGCGGCCACGTCAGCGTAGGCGTCGTCCAGCACGATAGCGCCCTCAGCGAGCGCCCGGATCATCAGGCCGTTCCAGCCGGCCAGGATCTTCTCGTCACGGGCCGGTCGCGGCCGGTCCGTTCGGGCTTCGAAGGTCTCGTTTAGGGCGCGCTGGAGGCCCGCCGTGATTTCGTCCTCGCTTCGCTCGTATTCTTCGGCCAGCACCGACACCGGCTTCCGGACGGCGAGCACCGTCGCCCCCTCGAAGTTGCCCGGCTCAGTGACGCCGTAGTAGTCACAGAAGATGTCAGCGTCAGTCTCGTCGTCGACGGCGTCGTGGACCTGCTCGGGCGTCCAGACGTAGAACAGCCCTTCCTCGCTGTCGCCATCCGGATCTTCAGGTGGGATACTTTCGGCATCCAGCGTACTGAAAAAGCCCCCGTCGGGGTGTTGCAGTTCGCGCTGAACGAACTCGAAGGTCTCCCGGACGACCGACGCGTAGCGCTCCGAGCCGATGGCCTGGTAGCCGGCGAGGAAGGCCCGCGGGATCTCGGCGTTGTCGTACAGCATCTTCTCGAAGTGCGGGACGGCCCACTGCTGGTCCGTCGCGTAGCGGTGGAAGCCGCCGCCGACGTGGTCGTACAGCCCCCGGTCGGCCATCACGTCCAGCGTCTCCTGAACGACGTTCAGGTGGTCCTCCTGACCACCATCGGAATAGGCTCGCAGCAGTGCGTGCAGCCGTCCGTTCTGGGGGAACTTCGGTCCGCCGGAGCCCCAGCCGCCGTCCTGCCGGTCCGCGCCGCGGTGGGCGATGGTTCCGGCGGTCTGGATGATATCCTCCGCTGGGTCCTCTGGGTTGGCCGGCGTCGCTTCGAGGTCGCTCTCGATGGCCTCGGTCCACTGCCGGGCGCGGTTCTCCATCTCCTCGCGCTGTTCGGGGTCCGCCCACGAGTCCGCGAGGCGCTGGAGCAGGTCGCCAAAGCCCGGCTGGCCGCGCTTCTCCTCGGGCGGGAAGTAGGTCCCGACGTAGAACGGCTCGCCCTCGGGCGTGAGCCAGGCCGACAGCGGCCAGCCACCGCCGCCGGTCACCTGCTGGCAGATGCTCATGTACACCGAATCGAGGTCCGGACGTTCCTCGCGGTCGACCTTTATCGGGACGAAGTTCTCGTTGAGTTGCTCGGCGATGGCCTCGTTCTCGAAGCTCTCCTCCTCCATGACGTGACACCAGTGACACGCCGCGTAACCGATGGACAGGAAGATGGGCACGCCCCGCTCTTTGGCGGCTTCCAGGGCCGTTTCGTCCCAGGGCTGCCAGTTGACGGGGTTGTCCGCATGCTGGCGGAGATACGGACTCTCCGCCTCGTCGAGTCGGTTTCGGGCCGTCGGGTCCGTGGCGTCGCTCATACCTCTGGCTGGGAGCGCCGCGGTGAAAAGGAACGCGACGCCGGCAGCGGTGCCTCACTCGCCAGCCAGTTGGATGCCACGGGCGATGACATACATGAGAACGACGCCGGCTCCGACGGCGAGGATAAAATCCCCGAGTAGGGCCAGTAATGCACCCAGTGCGGAACTCTCCGAGCCGAAGAACACGATGGCGTAGGGAACGAGGCTCCCCGCGACGAACACGCCGATGAGTTTCGCGAGCGGAACGGCCTCTGAGATAATCTGAGCCGTGTTTACGTCTCCTGTGGCGGAGTCGATGAAGGGGCCAGAGGGCATGCACCCGTCCGTCACAAGGGTGGACAAAGTAGTTCCCGGTCTCGGTCCGGCGGACCGTACACGCCAGTGCTTCCGATATAGAAACGACCGTCGCAGTCAGCGAAAACCGGCGAAAAGACAATACTTACGTGAGAGCCCATCCGGCCTTCGGGTATGTCAGAGACAGTGCTGCTCGTGGGTGGCGGCGGCCGGGAACACGCGATTGCGCGCTCGCTCGCGGACTCACCGGGGGAGCTGTACGCCTGTGCCGGCAACCGAAACCCGGGCATCGTCGCCCTCGCCGACGGCTTCGAGGCACTCGACACGACCAATCCGAAGGCCGTGACGACCTACGCTCGGGAGGTCGACGCCACGCTGGCCGTCATCGGCCCCGAGGCGGCCCTTGCAGCCGGGGTCGCCGACGCGCTGGACGACGCCGGCGTCTACACCTTCGGGCCACAGGAGGCGGAGGCTCGCATCGAGACGGACAAGGCGTTCCAGCGGCGGTTCATGCGGGAGCACGACATCCCCGGCTGCCCGGACTTCGAGACGTTCGAGGACATGGACGCCGCCTGCGAGTACATCGACGAGTACGACGGCGACCTCGCGGTCAAGCCCGCCGGCCTCACCGGCGGCAAGGGCGTCCGTGTCATCGGCGACCAGTGTACCGCCGAGGAGGCAAAGGAGTATCTCCGGAGCTCCGACTACGACCGCGTCGTCCTCGAAGAGCGTCTCGTCGGCGAGGAGTTTACCGTCCAGGCGTTCGTCGCGAACGGCCAACTGCGCGTCACGCCGGCGGTGCAGGACCACAAGCGCGCCTACGAGGGCGACGAAGGGCCGAACACCGGCGGGATGGGGAGCTATTCGGACTCCAGCCTCCACCTCCCGTTCATGGACGAGGATGACTACATGGACGCCGTCGACGTGCTCCGGGCGACCGTCGACGCGCTTGAGGGCTACAAAGGTGTTCTCTACGGCCAGTTCATGCTCACCGAGACCGGGCCGCGGGTCGTGGAGTTCAACGCCCGTTTCGGCGACCCCGAGGCGATGAACACGCTGCCGGTGCTCAACACAGACTTCCTCGACGTACTGACCGCCGCACGCGACGAGGAGCCGCTGCCACAACTCTCTTTCCGCCCGATGGCGACCGTCTGCAAGTACGCCGTCCCGGACGGCTACCCGACCGATCCCGACGCCGGTGCGAAGGTGACCATCGACGACGACGTCATCGCGGAAGTCGTGCAGGACCACCGCGAGCAGTCCGGCGACGACGCGGAGACGGCCCCGGAGGCGCTGCTGTTTTACGCCAGCGTCGACGACCGCGAGGACGGCATCTACACGACCACGTCGCGCTCCTACGCCGTCGTCGGCCTGGCCGAAACGATTGGCGACGCAGAGGCCATCGCTGAGGCATCACTCCAGCGGGCCGGCACGGAGGGGCTTCGGGTCCGCCACGACATCGGCACGGCCGACCTCGTCCAGCAGCGTATCGACCATATGAACGACATCCGCGGCGGCGCGGACTGAGCGCGTGGTGGCAGCGTCACCGGTCACGCGGCGGCGACCCCCCGGGCGGTGAGCGCCGGTGGCGCTGACCACTGTCGATGTCCGGTCGTCGCTGAACGTCCTCGGTGCCATTTTGCAGTGGTTGGCCGTCCCGCTGACGATTCCTGTTCTGGTCGCCGTCATCTACGGGGAGTCACCGGTCCCGTATCTGGCCACGATAGCGATTACGCTGGGCGTCGGTACGGCGCTCGCTCGCCTCCAGCGCGACCGCATCGAGGACCGCGAGGCGTTTCTGATTGTCTCGCTGACGTGGCTGTCCATCGCTGTCGTCGGCGCGATACCGCTGTACATCGAGGGGACGGGCGTGTTCGCCAGCCCGGTCAACGCCCTGTTCGAGGGGATGAGCGGCATCACCACCACGGGCGCGACGGTCATCCGGGACTTCGACATCCACTCGCAGGCACTGCTGATGTGGCGGCAGGTCCTCCAGTGGCTCGGCGGGCTGGGCGTCCTCCTCCTTGCGACAGCAGTGCTCTCGCGGCTCTCGGTTGCCGGCGCACAGCTCATGGAGACCGAGACGCGGACGGAGAACGTCACGAAGCTCACCCCCGATATCGGCGACACCGCGCGCATCCTCGGCCTGCTGTACCTGGGCCTGACAGCCGCCGCAGCGGCGATTCTATTCGCGCTGGGTGCGAGCGGCCTCGCGCCGGAGATGACGCTTTTCGACGCAGTCGCCCACGCCTTCACGGCCATCGCGACGGCCGGCTTCTCCCCGCGGGCCGAGAGCATCGGCGCGTTCTCGCCGGCCGTCCAGTGGGCGGTGACGCTGTTCATGATTGTCGGCGCGACGAACTTCATCCTGCTGTACGCACTGGTTCGGGGCAATACCGACCGTCTGCGCAACAGCGAGGAGTTCCACTTCTACCTGGGGATTCTCGGGGTCGGTACTCTGCTCATCGGCGGCCTGCTCGTGCTCGACCAGGGATTCACCGGCGGCGTCGGGGCGACGGTTCGCCACGCTGTCTTCCAGACCGCTGCGATAATCACGACGACGGGCTACGCCTCGACGGATTTCAACACCTGGTCGGCCGGCGCGAAGAACGTCCTCTTCGTGATGATGTTCATCGGCGGGATGGCCGGGAGCACCACCTGCTCTATCAAGACGCTACGCTGGCTCATCGTCACCAAGTCTTTCTGGCGGGACCTGAACGTCTCGGCCCACCGTTGGAGTGTCCGCCCGGTCCGACTGGGACGGGAAATCGTCGATGAGGACACCGTCCGCGACGTGTATGCGTACACGCTGGTCGCGCTGGTGTTTTTTATACTCGGTACTGTCCTGCTCGTGGCCGACGGCGAGCGGGCGGGCGCACCGATAACTGAGTTCGAGGCGCTCAGCGCCGCCGCGTCGATGTTCTTCAACATCGGGCCGGCGTTCGGACAGGCCGGCCCCTACGGGACCTACGAGGGCTTTGCCCGGTCGAGCAAGGTGCTGATGATACTGCTGATGTGGGTCGGCCGAATCGAAATCGTCCCCGTGCTGGTACTGCTGACACCGACGTTCTGGACGCGTTGACTGCCGGCGAGCCGACGGGTTTGATTACCGCGGCCCCGTACACGACGGACGTGAGTGGTCCACGACACGACGGCCTGACCCAGCACCCGACGCCCGGCCCGCACAACTCGCTGTTCCCGTGGCCGGACGCCAAACACCCGCTCCGGGTGATGGTCAACTACGTCGTCATCCTCGTCTGTCGTATCTCGCCGAGCCTCCGGCTGAAGAACTGGCTGCTCTCGCGGCTCGGTGTTACCGTCGGCGACGGCGTCGCCTGGGGTCTGGAGTCGACGCCGGACGTGTTCTGGCCGGAACTCATCACTGTCGAGGACCACGCCATCATCGGCTACGACGCGACGCTGCTGTGTCACGAGTTCCTGCAGGACGAGTACCGCACCGGTGAGGTCGTCGTCGGAGAACGGGCGATGATCGGGGCGGGCGCAATCGTCCTTCCCGGCGTCGAGATTGGGGCGGGCGCACAGGTTGCGGCGAATTCGCTCGTAGCAGACGATGTGCCCCCAGAAACGACCGTCGCCGGCGTCCCGGCCGAACCGCTCGGCGAGGACGACGCGGCGACTGACGGAACGTAACTCCGCTTAGCTCCGGATACGGACGATGCCTGTATTGAACACACGCTTGTTCGGGATGATGTACTCCTCGCCGTCGCTCTCGATACGCGTGACGAGGATATCCACCTCCTGAACGATGCCGCTCTGGTCGCCGATGACGATCTCGTCGCCGATGCTGTATGGCTCTGTCAGCAAGAGGTAGAGACCGGCCGCACCGGCCTGCAGGATGTCTTTCAGCGCCAGCCCGCAGACGAACACCAGCCCGAACGCGTACGCTCCGAGGAGAATGAGCAGGGCGAGGGTCTCGACGCCCAGTTGCCCGAGCGCGATGAGCACTGCCAGATAGAAGATGCTGTACTTGACGAGTTCGGGTAGCACCGTCGCCTCCGGCATCTTGACGCTGCGCAGTCGCTCGGAGACGACGAGCTTGGCCTTATCGCCCGCAATGAGGCCGATGATAACGGCGAACAGGGCGATAAACAGGTCGGGGAGGAACGAGGTGAAGCGAGCCCAGTACAGTTCTGGGTCGGTCAGTTGTGCGATGTTGAGGACGGCGGTGACCGTCGTGATGTAGATGAACAGCGCCGCAAGGTTCGAGACGATGCCGACAGTCGACGTTCCGAGCCCCCTTGCCGTCCGCTCGAATGGTGTGCCCTCCACCGCTTCCGGCACACCGAGTTCGCGCATGAACCGGCGGGACGAGCGCCAGACGAGATAGCCGAGAACGATGCCCACCGCCAGTACCACGAGCGAAAAGACGAACGTCCCCTGGGGCGAGAACACCTGCCGGATGATCGTGGCCCAGTCGAAACCAAACTGCATCCTCAGTACTCCTCGGGGTCGATTTCGAGGACCAGTTCCCCGCCCTTGAACGCCCGTACGAGCCCGTCGCTCTCCGAGAGAACGATAGCCGTCGCCATGGTGTCACGGGTGACCGCGCCGGCCGCCATGTGCCGAGCGCCGAGTCCCTTGGGGATGTCGACCCCTTCCGCGGAGGGTTCGAGGTACCGATACGCGGAGACGATCTTGCCGGCGTCCGAGATGACGAAGGCGCCGTCGAGCCGCGAGAACTCCTTGAGCATCACGTTGACGATGGGGTCGCCGACGTGGACGTGCGATTTCTCGAAGGGGTTGTACGACAGCGGCCGGGACTTGTTCATCACCTTGCCGGCGTCGCCGACGACGAACAGGGCGCCGACTGGCTTGCCCTTCTGGCCTTTCTTCCCCAGTTCGATAGCGACCTCGAAGACGTCGCGAACGACGCTCGCGTCCGCCCTGGAGTTGACGAACATGTCGTACACGCCGGAGGGCGAGAAGTCGTTGGTCTGGACCCGCACGAGCGTGTTCTCGGCCCCATCAAGCACCTCTGTCACGCAGAGCACCTCGTCGCCCTCGTCGACGATGCCCTGCTCCAGTGCGCCCTCGATACCAAAGCGGAGACGGCCTTCGAGGTCAGTGAAATCAATCGGTAGTTCGACGAACGGCTCCGCATCGAGGGTGTTCTCCGGGCCGACGACGACGATTTCCTCGTCAACGTCGTCGAACTCCTCGAAGAACGACGCGTTCGGGGAAAACAGGAACACGGCGTCGACGTCTGCGACCAGGTCTCCGAGCAGGTCGCGCAACTCGTTCATTATCAGAACGACGCTGTCTGTCGAAAAAAAGGTTGCGGGCAGTCAGCCACGCGTCCGACGGTGGGGCACCGCGTCAGATATCCTTCGAGGGTACTGCCAGCAGACGGTCGAACGCGCCGCTCTCTCCGTGGCAGTGGCAGTACGTGCCAACGGTGTTGTATTCCGTGAGCCCGTCGTGTTCGCCGTCGATGCCGTCGCCCCGAACCATGTCGAAGGCGAACGACGCGTCGCTGCCGAGGGTCGCAGCGGAGTAGTGGAACTCGTGTCCGCGGAGTCGTTTCCCGGCGGCAGCCGTAACGGTGTCTGACTGCGCCGCTAGCTCTACGTGGTCGAGCGCCTGATACCGGTCCTGCATCTCGATTTCTGCTGGGAGGACGCCAGCCATCTCGTAGGTGTCGCCGTCGGTCGTCGTCAGCGACTCCGACAGCGCCATCAGGCCGCCGCACTCGCCGTAGACCGGGACGCCGTCGGCGGCACGACGGGCTATCTCGTCGAGTGTGCCGCCGGTTTCGAGCGACTCTCCGTGGAGTTCCGGATAGCCGCCGGGCAGATATATCGCGTCGGCGTCGGGCACCGAGTCACCGGCGACCGGGGAGAACGGCTCGACGGCCGCCTCGGACCGCAGCCGTTCGAGCACCGAGGGATAAGTGAAACAGAACGCGCTGTCCTGTGCGACGGCGACGCGGCGGTCGGCCGCCGAACCGTCACTCTTCGTCTCCGCAGCTGCGACTTCCGGTGGCTCCCGTGCCACGTCGACCAGCTGTTCGATATCGATGGTCTCCGCCGCCGTCGAGAGCGCGTCGCGGTCGAGCCCGGCCTCCGAGCCCATGTGTAGCCCGAGATGGCGGTCCGGAATATCTAGGTCCGACATCGGCGGAATCCGACCGAAGTAGGTGAGGCCCTCGGGGAGCGCGTCCCTGATGCCGTCGGCGTGTCGGCCGCCGTGGGCGCGCTGTGCGAGGATGCCAGCCACCTCGATGTCGACACCGATGCGGTCGGCGTACTGCGCGAACCCCAGCGCCGTCGCGGCGACGCTCTCCATGCCGGCTTTCGCATCGACGACCAGAACGACCGGGAGGTCCAGCCCCTCGGCGACCGCTGCCGTCGACGTCTTGCTCCCGTCGTAGAGGCCCATCACGCCCTCCACGACGCAGATGTCGCCCGCGCCGCGCCAGTAGGTCCGGCGCATCCCGTCCTCGCCCGCGAGCCAGGGGTCGAGCGTTCGCGAGGGCGTGTCGGCGAGCGCCTCGTGGTGGCTCGGGTCGATGAAGTCCGGGCCGGCCTTGGCCGGCTGGGGCTGATACCCGGCGTCTTCGAGCGCTGTCAGGGTAGCCAGCGTCGCGACGGTCTTGCCGACGCCGGAGCTCGTACCGGCGAGGACGACCCCCTCCATCGTCACGTTCCCTCCTCGGCCGTCGCTGTGGGCGCGTCGCCGATCAGGTCGTCGTAGATGGCCGCGAAGCGGTCGCGAACCTCCGCCATCGGGATGCCGGCGCGGTCGGCGAGCGCCAGCGCGCCGCCCATGCCGACCCCCTCCTTGGCCTCGCCGGCCACGAACCGCTCCATCGCGACGTGATCGCTCTGGTCGAAGCCGGGGTCCGTTACTGTCAGGTCGAGGTCGAGTCGGTCAGCCGACGCCCGCACGTCGGCGCTGTCGTCGTCGGCCACGTAGCTCGTCGTCGCGAGTCCAAGCGGTCCCTCGTAGCCGCCGTGGCGGACCAGCGCGGCGACGGCGACGCACTGACTGCCGCCGGCAAGCGTTACGGCGGTATCGCTCTCGACGGCTCCGGCGGTCAGCCCAGCGAGCGTTGCCAGGACGGGGTCACCCATCCGGCGGACGGCCCGCTTCGGTTCGTTTGCGGCGTCGCCCGGTGACAGCGAACTGGCCTGCAGGCCCTCGGCGACCAGTTTCTCCTTCTGTTCGGTCGGGTTCTCCGGCAGCGACGAGGAGACCATTCCCGGTTCGCCCAGCGCTCGAAAGACCCCGAGGGCTGTCGTCGTCCCGCCGGGAATGGTTTCGCCCAGATACAACTCGTCGGCCGGGAGCTCGTGGCCGAGTTGTCGGGCGGCTGCGAACGCTCCATGGGCTGTCGACACCGGGTCCTGCTCCGCGATGTCCTTTCCCGGGCGTGCCCCGACGGAGACTGTCGGCGCCCCCGTTTTCTCGGCCAGTCCGCCGTCGACGACTGTGACGTCAAATCCCAGGACGTCCCGGACGGCTCGTGTCACCAGCGCCGGCGTCGGACAGCCGCTCGGACTGACCGGTGTCACACTCGTCCGAACTGGCGTGCCGTAGGTCACTAACTCCGCGTCTGCCGCGGGCGTTACCGACATCAGTTCGGGGTCGGCTCCGGCGGCGCTAATCCCCGCCCGACCCGCGGTTTCGGTCGTTCCTGCGACGAGCGCAAAGCGTGTTCCGCCACCGGGTGAAGTCATTGTAGTTGTATTATCACAAGTCAACTTTAATATCTTGGTGCTGGGGCGGCGCATGATTTATACCGCACGGCCGCGGTTCCCCGAACATGGACGATTTTGACGAACTCCTCTCGTCGTTGACCCCGCGCGAGGACAACGAGGCGATCGCTTCCTACCAGAACACGACGGCTGTGGCCTGTCCATCCTGTGAAGAACCGTTCGACGATATGGTCGTCTGCAAGCAGGAGTTCACCTCCCTCAATCTCGATTTCGAGATGGACCTCTGTACGACTATCAACGACGGGAACGTCGTGTTGTTTACCCACAAGTAACTGCCGGGACAAGTGTCATCCCGTTGGTTCTCCGCCAATTCTCTACGCAGTAGTGTGGAATCCGGCAACAGCATCCCACCCTGATATCAACTATGATAATTGCAGCAATGGCTTTTTATACATCTCCCCCCATCTCTCACAATAGGCACCACACTGGTGCCGCACCACCCCACCCCCCACCCCCACATTCCTTACCTTTCCACTTCTGGTGAGGCGTCGGCTTCCACACCGACGGTTTTCGTACCCGATAGCTCATAGTCACCCCCACTACGGTAGTTCCAGGCAGCTCAACTGTCAGATCCGACTTGCCAGTGTGGCACACACGGCGCCGGCTACTCCGCTCACGACGAACCGACGGAAAATGGAAGGGGCGGGAGTCGAACCACGCGGAGCCCTTTGCGGGGTAACCACCAACCGATTCTGGCATGTTGGTCGGTAGCGCTCTACCACTGAGCCACCCTTCCAAGCTATCTATAATACGCTCCTGACAACCAAGTAAGTGATGATTCCGGGTGTTTCCGCGAGCCGACGCCTCCCGCTGGCTGCGCTTGCGCCGGTCTCCATGTCCCCAGCAGCGGCTTCCGGACGGATCGGGTTTCGCGTACGTCACTGTGTCCTGTTGGGGTAACAACAACTTATTTTGCGTTGGCCGGCGACACCCGTGTCTGTGAGCTACACGAAAGTCAACTATACCGACGTGGAACCGGTCGCCGATGCGATGCACTTCCTCCGGGACCCGCTGGACTGTGAGCAGGTCGGCGTCACTGTGCTGGACTGTGACCCCGGCTGGACCGGCAAACCGCACGACCACGCCGACGAGGGCCACGAGGAGGTGTACGTCCTTATCGAGGGAGAAGCGACTGTCGAGGTTGACGGCGAAGATGTGGCCCTCGCTGCTGGCGATGCGATCAGTCTCCCGCCGGAAGCGGAGCGAACGATTCACAACGGCGACACAGAGAGCACGTTCGTCCTCGTCGGCGCACCCTGAAACTCGCAGAAACAGATATCGTCGCCGGTGGTCAGGTCGTCAGTACGACCGGACTTTCGGCTCGTAGGTCTCCTCGTCGCCTTCGAGGATGACGGGCTTGTAGTAGAGTTCGGGGGTACCCTCGTTCCAGGCGAGCATCGTGTGCTTGATCCACTCGTCGTCCTTGCGTTCTTGGTGCTCCGCACGCCAGTGTGCGCCACGGAACTCCTCGCGTGCGAGCGCGCCGAGCGTGATGGCCTCTGCCACGTCGAGGATGTTGCGGGTCTCGATAGTGTGGATGAGGTCCGTGTTGTAGGTCCGGGACGGGTCTTCGACGGCGACGTTCTCGTACTCCTTGCGCGCCGTCCGGAGGTCCTGAAGGGCCTTCTCCAGACCCGCTTCGGTCCGGAACACGTTGACGTTCTCGGTCATCGTCTCCTGGACGTCGGCCCGGACCTCGGCGTGGTTGATGCCGTCGGATTCGATGAGGGTCTCGACGCGCTGGCGCTCCTGCTCGACGGTGCTTTCGAGGACCGCCTTTGGCTCGACAGCCGCCCCGTCGGCGGCGACGTCGTCGCTGCTGGCGTCGATGGCACCGGGTTCGACCGGCGGTTGCACGTCGCCGGGCTCGCTCTTGGCGGAGGGGCCGGTCTGGATCTCGGCGGTCTTCATGTCCTTGCCGGCGGCGTGGTGGCCGGCGCGGGCCCCGAACACGAGCAGTTCCGGCAGGGCGTTACCCCCGAGCCGGTTCGCGCCGTGTAGCGAGACACACGCCGTCTCGCCGGCCGCGTAGAGGCCGTCGATGCACGTCTCGCCGTTCTCGTCGCACTCGATGCCGCCCATGGCGTAGTGCTGGCCGGGCTTGACCGGCATCGGCTCGTCGAGGCCGTCGACGCCCTCGAAGTCCTCCGCGAGGTGGAGGATGTTCTCCAGGCGGTCGAGAATGCGCTCTTCGCCGAGGTGGCGCATGTCGAGATCGACGTACTCGTCCTCGACGCCGCGGCCCTCGTTGACTTCAGTCAGTTCGGCACGCGCGACCACGTCACGGGAGGCCAGTTCCCCCTCGTTGTTGGCGTAGCCGTGCTCGAACATGAACCGCTCCTCGTCGTCGTTGTAGAGGATCCCACCCTCGCCGCGGACCCCTTCGGAGATGAGGACGCCCGTCGATGGCAGCGTGGTCGGGTGGAACTGGATCATCTCCATGTCCTCCATCGGGACGCCGGCGCGGTAGGCCATCGCACAGCCGTCGCCGGTGTTGGCGACGGCGTTCGTGGTGTGGTCGAAGGCCTGGCCCAGTCCGCCGGTTGCGAGAATCACGCCGTTGTTCGCGCGGAAGCCCTGAATCTCGCCGGACTTGATGTCGTAGGCGACACAGCCGTGACAGACGCGGTCCTCGGGGTCGTCGTGGTCAGTGACCGCGAGCTGGGTCACGTACCACTCGTCGTACACCTCGATGCCGCGCTTGACCGCCTGCTCGTACATCGTGTGCAGCAGGTGGTGACCGGTCTCGGCACCGGCGTACGTCGTCCGCGGATAGGAGAGGCCACCGAACGGCCGCTGGGAGACGCGGCCGTCGTCCTCGCGGGAGAAGGGCATCCCCCAGTGTTCGAGCTGGATGACCTCTTCCGGGGCGTCCTTGGCGAAGGTGTCGATGGCAGGGGCGTCGCCGAGATAGTCTGACCCCTTCATCGTGTCGTACGCGTGGAGGTCCCAGGAGTCCCCTTCCTGAAGGGCGGCGTTGATTCCACCCTCCGCGGCACCAGTGTGGCTCCGAACTGGATGGAGCTTGGTCACGAGGGCCACATCTGCACCCTCTTCGTCCGCTGCAATAGCCGCCCTGAGGCCAGCGCCACCCGCGCCGACCACGATGACATCGTGTTCGTACATTGTGAGAGTGTCTCTTGGCGTGGTTTCGGCTTAGGATTAGCCAAACTTAAGCCTCCCTGTTGCGTTACCGAGTATGGCTCCACTAGTGGGTTGCATCTCGCTCCTGATATCGGGACGTCTTGTCAGGGAGACTGCATTCTTGACCTATCCGATGGAATTATATCACGCGCTGTGAATACTTAGGAACCAACTACTGATACTAGACCCGACGGATAGTCCCACTACGGGCGCTGACCCGTCTCAAACCTGATGCCAGACCAGTATCTCACGTCAACTGATGACTTCGAAGCGGTGTTAGCCGAGGCACCATCAGTACTGACAGTTACTGATGGCGAACTGATAATACGGTTTGTGAGCCCAGCGATCGAACGCGTGTTAGGGTACGATATGGCGTCGCTCGTCGGCACGAACTGGCTGGATCTCGTCCACCCGGAGGACACGGATCGCGTTCTTGCCACGCTTGCGGGCGAACGGGACGACGACGGGGCCGAGTACCGGTTCCGGAACGCCGATGGCGACTGGGTCTGGCTCGAAACCATCGTCTCATCGGACACCGAGACAGACCGCGATTGCCTGGTGTTCACCTCCCGCGACGTCAGCGACCGACCGCGCTTCGAGGCCCGGTTTCACCAGTTCGTCACCCACACCTCCGACGTGCTCACTGTGTTCGACGAGCAAGGCAATGTCGAGTACATCAGTCCGTCCGTGGAACGCGTCCTCGGCTACGACCAAGACGAAATGCAGGACTCGGACCTCTTCGAGTACGTGCATCCGGACGACCTCTCGAACGCGCTCACCGAGTTCGGCCAGATGATAGACGACCCGGGGTATATCGCCGTCATCGAACACCGCTATCGCCACGCAGACGGCGACTGGATCTGGGCGGAGTCCCGCGGCCAGCAGGTCGAGAGCGGCCCGCTGGAAGACCACGTCGTCGTGACGACTCGCGACATCTCCGAGCGGAAACAGCGCGAACAGGAACTCGAGCGACAGAACCAGCGCCTCGAGCGGTTCTCGGACGCGATTAGTCACGACCTACGGAACCCGCTGGACGTCCTCGATGGCTCGCTCGAACTCGCGCGTGAGACAGGGGAAGACGCGCACTTCGAGCGCGCCGAACGGAGCATCGACCGGATGTACACGCTCATCGACGACTTGCTCGTGCTCGCCAAACAGGGCGTCGACCCGGAGGAGATCGAGACAGTCGACCTCAGCACCCTCTCGCAACGGGCCTGGTCGATGGTCGACACACAGGACGCGACGCTGGAAACTGAGGCCGCCGACAGCATCAAAGCCGACGAGGGGGCGATGCTGGAACTACTCGAGAACCTCTTTCGGAACGCTATCGAACACGGTGGCGACGACGTGACTGTCACTGTCGGGACGGAATCGTGGGGGTTCTACGTCACGGACGACGGGACGGGCTTTTCCGACGGCACCGCGGACCTGTTCGAACCCGGCTACTCGACGGCCGATGAGGGGACCGGATTCGGCCTCTGCATCGTCGAACAGATCGTCGACGCACACAACTGGGAGGTCATCGCGACTGACAGCGAAAGCGGCGGTGCGCGATTCGAGTTCATCTGCCGCGATAGCTGAACTGAGTTCTGCGCTCGTGCCTGTGATCCCCTCCAAAACCCATCTCACCCAGTTCCGCGCGCGGGTATAGACCGCTGTAGCTATTCGGCTCGACTCACATTCGCTGCCGCTGTCGGACTCCGAACGCGAACCTGAAAACTAGCCAGTCGAATCGCGTTACCAAAACTTCAGGTTGTTCTTGACCGCTTCCCGCTTGAGCTCCTGGATATGTTCGGTTAGCGGGATGTCCTTCGGACACACTTCGGTACAGGAGAACTGGGTCTGGCAGCGCCAGACGCCGTGTTCCTGTTCGATGATGCGCAGGCGCTCCTGCTTGCGGTTCTCGCCCTCGCGCTCGTCCATCGCGAAGCGGTAGGCCTTGTTGATGGCGGCGGGGCCGAGGTACTCGTTGTCGCCGGCGGCGATGTTACACGAGGACATGCACGCACCACACCAGATACACCGCGTGGACATCTTGACCTTCTCGCGGTTCTCCCGGGTCTGGCGCTGCTCTTCGAGCTTGTCGTCGGGCGTCTCGTCGGCGTCGAAGTACGGCTCAACGGCCTCCATCTGGTCGTAGAAGTGCTCCATGTCGACGACGAGGTCCTTCACGACCTCCTGGTGGGGCAGCGGCTCGATGCGGATGGGGTCGTCAAGCTCCGATATCTGCGTCTTACAGCCGAGGCGCTGTCGCCCGTTGACGAACAGCGCGTCCGAGCCACAGACGGCCTGCCGGCAGGAGTGTCGGAAGGTCAGCGAGGAGTCGTAGTGGTCCCGCGCGTAGATGAGCGCATCGAGGATGGTCATCCCCTTGTGGAACGGCACGCGGAAGTCGTCGAAGCGAGGTTCCTGCTTCCCCTCGACTTCGGGGTCGTAACGGAACACTTTCAGCGTAATCGTGTCCTCGTCGTCGAGCGTCTCCTCTTCGACTTCCCGCTGGGCCTGCTCCTGTGCCTGTCGTTCGTCTCGCTGTGCGCGCCGACGGTCGCCCGGGGATTCGACCTCGGGCTCTGTCTCTTCGTCGGCCTCCGTCTCGGTCTCCTGTTGTTCGATTTGCGTACTCATAGTTCAGACGAGGGTTGTCATGGCCAGCGACACGCGGGTCCCCTGCACGATGAGCAGGATGCCGGCGATGCCGAGCAGGTACTTGACTGCGTTCTTCCGGGAGCCGGTGAGCCCCTGGTTGACCAGCGCGTTGTACACGCCGTTGACGCCGTGGAACGTGGCGGTGACGAGGAACAGCCACATCGTGATGAGATACCAGGGTCGGTTCATTCGGGCCTGCGTACCCAGGAAGGTGAGGTCGGCGGCGTGGTTCACGAAGTGCAACAGCATGAAGTGGAACGCGAGCACGCCGACGAGGAACACTGCCGTCAGCCGCTGGAACAGCCAGCGACGCCCGCCACGGTCGAAGGAGGAGTAGTGTTCAGCCATCAGGCTAGCTTCCCCCCGAGGAACGTCGGCACGCTGGCGACGACGATAGCGCCCGTCAACAGGAGCGACGCGTAGAAGCTCTTGTCTTGCGATTCCAGCCCCACACCCAGGTCAACCATCAGCAATCGGATGCCGTTGAGGATGTGGAAGACGGCGACGGCCAGCAGACCGACTTCGAGGAACCGGACGATAAGCAGCGATTCGAGGCCGCTGATCGTGCTGGTGTAGAGGTCGCTGCCTGCCTGCGCGCTCGCCGGATCGACGCCGACTGCAGTGCTCAGCACCGCGATGTGGGTGAACAGGTAGCCCACGAGTACCCAGCCGGTGAACTTGTGGAAGATCCAGGCCCACATCCCGGCCGTGAACTCCCGCCACCGTCCGAAGTCCTCGACGGTGCCGCGATTGTAAGACTGACTCATACACTGGGGGGTTAGTCCGGGGACAGATAGTAGTTTCTACAGCGGACGCGTATCGCCGGAATCCCGCCCGAAGACGTTCGTCAATTGACTACTCCACAGTTACCAATCGTCGTCGTCCAATCGTCGGTTCCACTCGATAGCCCGCTGTGTCCGGTCGTCAAGTCGGACCAGATGGCAGAGGGGGTTGCCGGGGTACACCAGTGGGTTCTCGAGGATGCCGACCAACAGGCCGGTAAACGGCGCACGCATCAGCGTGTTCTCCGTCTTGAACGGGTTCGTGATCGTACATATCACGTCGTCTTCGTACACCAGGTCGCCGCGGTCGTAGTGCATCTCTACCAGGCCGCCCGAGTCCGCACGGATCCAGGTTTTCTCGCCGCTGTCGTCGATGACTGTCCGCCAGCCCGGCCACCGGACCGTATCAGAGTCTCGGAGGCCGAACTCCGCGAGCACCGACCGAACGCTCTCCAGGGCCGAGTCGATGAGCGGCCGCTGGAAACGGTGGGCTTCGCCCATCTCTATCGTGATCGTCGGGACGCCCGCATCGCTCAGCTCCCGTCGGAGCGACCCCGACGGACCCTCCGAGGAGATGATGACGTTCGACGAGAAGGCGTTCGCGACCCGCGCGACCTCGGGGTCGTCCATGTTCGCCCGGACGTGGAGCATGTTCGTCCGCCCGCGCGTGGACGTGTGGAAGTCGAGGCCCACGTCACACGGGGCCAGGAAGTTCCGGAAGATCTCGTGGGCCATCCGTTTCGCGCTCGTCGATTCGGGGTTGCCGGGGAACGAACGGTTCAGGTCCCGGTCGTAGATCGGCAGATATCGCTCCTGTGCCAGAAACGCTGGGACGTTCAGCACCGGCAGACAGATCAGCGTCCCCGCGAGTCCGTCGTGGTTCCATTCGTGGGCCACCTCCCGGACGACCTCGATACCGTTGAGTTCGTCGCCGTGTGCAGCCGCGGTGAGAAACACTGTCGGACCGGGCCGCTTGCCGTTGACGATGGTAACCGGCATCCGGACGGCGTCCCCCAGATACGTCTCGCTGACCGTGTAGCGAACGTTGCGGGTTTCCCCCGGCTTGACGCGGCCGCCGTCGAAGGTGAACGGCTTGGCCTCTTCCATGCCATCACAACGAGAGTCGGCGGCTAAAACCCCTCCGGGACAAGCGAGTATCCGTACATCTATACTGTGCCCGACAGAAGACGACAGCATGAGCGACCAGGATATCACAGTTGGCGTTCTCAGCCTCCACTCCAGCAAGGAGTCGAAGGCCATCCTGAACGCGGTCGACGAGATGGGCTACGACACGGAGTGGCTTCGCACCGAAAACACCGCGATCAGCGTTACCGACGGCGAGATGACACTCGAACCCAATGTCGACGTGGTCGCGAACCGTCTGTTGCTCTCCAGCAACGAACACCCCGCGGAAGGGATCGGGCTCGGGATGACTATCAGTCGGCTCGCACCGACGTTGAACGAACCGATGGCGGCGACGACGGCCCTGCACAAGTTCGCCAGCGCCGCCGCGCTGGCCGACGCCGGCGTCCCGGTCCCGGACGCGCTGCTCGCCCTGTCGAGCGACCTGCTGAACGAGGAGCGGGACCGGTTCGGTGACCGCGCAGTGTACAAGACGGCCATTGGTACCCACGGCGGCGGGACGTGGATGGTCGATCTGGAAAACCAGGTCAACGCACAGGTCGGCGGCCGCTACGCCTTCTTACAGGAGTACATGGAACACGACGAGAAGCGCCACCACGACCTCCGCGTGTACGTCGTCGGTGACCAGATCGTCGGCGCGATGAACCGCTACGCGCCCGAAGGCGAGTGGCGGACGAACGTCGCGCTCGGCGGCGAGGTCGAAGACATGACCGGCGAACTCCCCGAGCGCGTCAGGGAGATCGCGCTCGATTCGGTCGAGGCCATCGGCCTGGACTACGCCGGCGTCGACATCGTCCAGAGCGACGACGGCTACTACGTGCTCGAAGTGAACCCCACCGCCGGGTTCCGCGGCCTGTTCAAGGCCAGCGGCGTCAGTCCCGCCCCCTACATCGCTCAGCTCGCTATCGAGCGGGCCGGCGGAAGCGTCGACGAGGAAACCGTCGAACGGCTCTCCGACCGGCTCGACGACTCAAAGCCCGCGTGCACGCCGAAGAAGCCACAGCCGAAAGCACAGGAGAACGTCGTCGTCGGCTACATCGAGGAAGTCGTCGTCACCGGAACGCAGGGGACCAAGTCCGTCCTCGCGAAGTCAGACACCGGCGCGACCCGGACCAGTATCGACGCCAAGCTCGCCGCGGAAATCGGAACGGGGCCGATTCTCGACATCGTGAAGATCAAATCCGGGAGTCTCAAGTCCGGTCGGTCACGCCCGGTCGTCGACCTCGTCGTCGGCGTCGGCGGGACCCAGCACACCGTCACGGCCAGCGTCGAAGACCGCGGGCACATGGACTACCCACTCTTGCTCGGGCGGGACATCCTCAAACACTACCAGGTCGACGTGAATCGCCGCGCGGACGACGAATCGGAAGTGGACACCGAGGAAGAGGAACAGAGCGAAGAGTAGCGACGAGCCGGTACCAGCTTCCGAACCGGCTCAGTCCTCACTCACTTCCGCGACGCTCTCGGCGATGTCCTCGCTGGCCCGCCACAGATACAGGCTCGCGTAACTGCGGTACGGTGACCAGCGCTCGGCGTACTCCCGCATCTCCGCGCGGCTGTACCCGTCGCCGACGACGGCCTCGAATCCCTTGCGGATGCCGAGGTCGCCGACCGGGAACACGTCCTCGCGGCCGAAGGCAAACAGGAGTTGCATGTTCGCGGTCCAGTCGCCGACGCCCGTGATGGCGGTCAGTTCCTCGTGGATTTCCTCGTCGGCGGCGTCCTCGAACGTTTCCAGCGAGTAGCCGTGTTCCAGAAACGCGTCGGCGACCTCGTTGACGTAGCGGGTCTTCTGTCTGGAGAGGCCGGCGTCCCGGAGGAGGTCGTTGTCAGCATCCCTGATGCCCTCGGGCGTCACGGTGACGGCGTCGAACAGCCGTTCTCGTGTCGCGGCGGCCGAGGCCATGGACACCTGCTGGCGGAGAATCGAGACGACGAGCCGTTCGAACAGGTCCGACGACGGGTCGAGCGTGAGTTCGCCGTGTGTCTCGACCAGCGGCCCGATGTCTGGGTCCGCACGTAACGCCTCGTGTGGCGAGTCACTCATTGCGCTGTGATACTGGCTCGACCGAAAAGAACGTGTCTGTCGCCGTCAGCCGTCGGCGATGATCGGGTCGGGCGGTGGTGAGGCGACACCAGCCGCGCCGACTGGCTCCGCCGGGTTGCCGACGACTGTCGTGTCCGGGGCCACGTCGTCGACGACGACAGCGCCAGCGCCGACGGAGGCGTTCTCGCCGACGGTTATCGGCCCCATTATCGACGCGTCAGCGCCGATGGTCGCACCGTCCTCGACTGTCGGGTGGCGCTTCTCCCGACGCATTGACGTTCCGCCGAGCGTCACCCCGTGGTACAGGAGCACGTCGTCGCCGATCTCGGCCGTCTCGCCGATGACGATACCCATCCCGTGGTCGATGAACACGCGCTCGCCGATGTCTGCGGCGGGGTGGATTTCGACGCCGGTCAGGAACCGCGTGACGTGGGAGACGAGCCTGGCGAGCAGCGTCCGGTCGTTCGCCCAGAGCCAGTGGGCGACGCGATAGGCCCAGATGGCATGCAGGCCGGGGTACGTGAGTGCGACCTCCACGGCGCTCGTCGCTGCCGGGTCCTTTGCGAGTGCTGTACGGATATCCGCTTTCAGTCGGTCAAACATGGTGTGTGTTGTGGGGAGAGCGTGTCGTCTGCGCACGAGACTGTCGGTCGCGGTCCGAACCACTGGACGGGAGTTACTGGGGACGACAACAGCAACGGGAAGAGCGGCAACTGATCGCGGTCCGAAGCGGGCGAGTAGCGCGACGTGGGACTCGGTCGCCCATGGTTGGTCCAACTACGTCGCTCGGTAGCTTAAAAAGCAGTGATTGGAGAACCCGGCGTACCGGCTGGAATGAATGGAATGTCCACTGGTGAGCTCCCGCTGCGACTACTGCTCAGGTCATGCCTTTCCCGAGCAGCTCCCGAGCGATGATGTTCTTCTGGATCTCGGTCGTCCCCTCGTAGATCTGGGTGATCTTGGCGTCGCGGTAGAAGCGCTCGACGTCGAAGTCGTTGACGTAGCCGGCGCCGCCGTGAATCTGGACGGCCTCGTCGGCCGTCTCGACGGCGACCCTGGAAGCCTTCTCCTTGGCCATCGACGCGAGCTGTGTGAGCTGGTCGTCGGCGTTGTCGACACTCCAGGCGGACTTGTACGTGAGCTGGCGCGCCGCCTCGATCTCGGTGAACATCTCGGCGAGCTTGTGCTGGATGGCCTGGAACTCCGAGATGGACTGGCCGAACTGCTCGCGGTCCTGGGCGTACGCCAGGGCGCGCTCGGCGGCTCCGCGGGCGATACCGACGCCCTGGGCGGCCACGCCAGTTCGGGTCTCGTCGAAGAACTGCATTATCTGGAGGAAGCCGGCCCCGCGCGTGCCGACGAGGTTGTCCTCGGGGACGCGCACGTCGTTGAGGATGAGTTCTGCCGTGTCCGACGCACGGATGCCGAGCTTCCCCGTAATCTTCTCTGCCTCGAACCCGTCGCGGTCGGATTCGACGAGAATCTGGGAGAAGCCGTTGTACCGCCCCTCCGCGTCGGGGTCGGTCTCACAGAGGACGACGAAGTAGTCGCCGACCGAGCCGTTGGTGATCCACATCTTGTTGCCGTTGATGACCCACTCGTCGCCCTCCTTGCGCGCCTGTGTCGACACCGACGACACGTCCGAGCCGGTGTCGGGTTCGGAGATGGCCGCACCCATGATGGCGTCGCCCGTGGCAACGGGCTCTAAGTACTCCTCTTTCTGGGCCTCTGAGCCGAACCCGATGAGGGCGTCAGCACCGAACGCGGCCGACTGGATGCTCAGACCGATACCGGGGTCGGCTGCGAACAGCTCCTCGGCGATGATAGCGTTGGTCAGCGTGTCGTAGCCTGCGCCACCGTACTCCATCGGGATGTTCGCGCCTGTCAGCCCCATCTCAGCGGCCTTCTCGACGATCTCTCGAGGGAACTTCTCTTCCGTGTCGTACTCGGTCGCGACGGGCTTGATTTCGTTTTCCGCGAACCGGGCGATCTCGTCCTGTATCTGTCGCTGCTCTTCTGTCAGTTCGAAGTCCATATGTGGTGTGTTGACGTGAAATGCATTAATGGTTTGTAATCCGAAATAAACTTGAGAGTGGTTTTCTAATGAGAGAAACGTTGAAGCCTCGGCCGGCAGTGGAACGATATGTCATGGATTTCGAGGATATTGACACTATCGCCGTGCTCGGTGCCGGGAACATGGGCCATGGAATCACCGAAGTGGCCGCCATCGCAGGCTACGACGTGCGGATGCGGGACATCAAAGACGAGTTCGTCGAGGACGGCTACGACAACATCGAATGGTCGCTGAACAAGCTGGCCGAGCGAGACCAGCTCACGCAAGACGAGGCCGACGCGGCACTGGACCGCGTGACGCCGCTTGTCGACGTCGAGGAAGCGGTCAGCGACGTCGACGTGGTCATCGAGGCCGTGCCGGAGAAAATGGAGATCAAGAAGGACGTGTACACGGAGGTCGAAGAACACGCGCCCGAGGACGCCATCTTCGCCACGAACACGTCCAGCCTCTCCATCACGGAGCTGTCGGAAGTGACCGAGCGCCCCGAGCAGTTCTGTGGGATGCACTTCTTCAATCCGCCGGTCCGGATGCAGCTGGTCGAGGTCATCTCCGGCGCACACTCCAGCGACGAGACGCTGGACGCCATCGGGGCGCTCGCCGAAGACTTCGACAAAACGCCGGTCCGCGTCCGCAAGGACTCACCGGGGTTCATCGTCAACCGCATCCTCGTCCCGCTGATGAACGAGGCCGCGTGGCTCGTCCACGGCGAGGAAGCGACCATCGCCGAGGTGGACTCGACGACGAAGTTCGACATGGGCCTGCCGATGGGGTCGTTCGAGCTCTCCGACCAGGTGGGTAACGACGTCGGCCTCCACGTCCTCGAATATATGCACGAAGTGCTGGGCGAGCCCTACGCCCCGTGTCCCCTGCTCGAGGAAAAAGTCGAGAACGAGGAACTCGGGAAGAAGACCGGCAAAGGCTTCTACGACTACGAGAACGGCGGCGTCGACATTCCGACCGACGCCGGCCGCGAAGACGTCGAGCACCGCCTCGTCGCCGTGATGGCAAACGAGGTCGGGAAGCTCGTCGAGAACGACGTGGCCCCGGTTGCGGACATCGATCAGGCCGTCCAGCTCGGCGGCGGCTTCCCGGACGGTCCCGCGAAGATAGCCGACAAGACTGGTCTGGAGACGCTTGTCGACACACTTGAAGAAACCCACGAGAAGGCCGGCGCGGAGCGCTATGCTGTCTCTGACGGCCTCCGAGAGGCCTCGGCGGAAGGTGGCTTCTACGGCAGCGAAGACGAGGGCGACGCCGAGTTCGATAATGTCACCGTCGAATATCCCGGTGATATGGTCGGTCACATCGAACTCGACCGCCCACACCGGATGAACACCGTCAGCCCTGAGCTGATGGACGACCTCGCCGACGCCGTCGACCTGCTCGAAGACGACGACGAGGTGCGTGCCATTCTGCTAACTGGGGCCGGCGACAAGGCGTTCTCCGCCGGGGCAGACGTGCAGGCGATGGCCTCGAACGCGACGCCGCTGGACGCCATCGAACTCTCCCGCAAGGGCCAGCAGACCTTCGGGAAGCTCGAAGAGTGCTCGATGCCGGTCGTCGCCGGGATCGATGGCTACGCGCTGGGCGGCGGGATGGAACTGGCGACCTGTGCCGACCTCCGCGTGGCCTCGGAGCGCTCCGAACTGGGCCAGCCCGAACACAACCTCGGCCTCCTGCCGGGCTGGGGCGGCACGCAGCGCCTCGCCCGCATCGTCGGCGAGGGCCGCGCCAAGGAGATTATCTTCACGGGCGACCGCTACGACGCCGACGAGATGGCCGAATACGGCTTCATCAACGAGGTCGTCGACAACGACGCCCTCCACGAGCACGCACTCGAACTGGCCAAAGACATGGCCGCCGGCCCGCCGGTCGCACAGAAACTCACCAAGCGCGCGATGCTCGCCGGCCGCGACGACATCGATGCCGGCCTCGAAGTCGAATCACAGGCTTTCGGTCATCTCATCGGGACCGACGACGTGATGGAGGGCATCAACGCGTTCATGGGTGACGGGGAGCCGAACTTCGAAGGGAAGTAAGCGCGCAGACCGTCGGCCGTTTTTACTGCTGGGACTACTCTACCTGCTGGCCGGTCGCTCCGCCGCCGACCTCTGTTTCGTCGAGCCGGATGATGTCGTCGGACTGGGCCATGCCGGTCGTCATCAGCAGGCGGATGGCCGCCCGGACACTGAGTTCGGACTCGTAGGTCTGACTCTCGGGAACCATCACGAGCATCCCCTGCGTGGGATTGGGACTTCCGGGGATGAACACACTCGACGCGCTCTCGCCGGCCGCTTCGGAAACGTCTGTGGGGCTCGTCCCTGTTTTCAGACCCAACTGGTAGACGCCTTCGCGGGGATACTCCACGTACACGACGGACTCGAAGTCCGACTGCCGATTGACCACAGAGGTGGTCATCTGTCGAATGCTTCCGTAAATTGTCCGGACGACGGGTACGAACGTGACTAGCTGCCCCGTCTTCCCGAAGAGGTGCTGGCCGACGCTCCGTTGGGCGAGGTATCCGAGAACCGTAATGAGTGCGACGATAACCGAGAGCGTCAGCAGTTGTGCGAGCAGAACGTTGTTCGCCGTCACCGTTGCCAGCCGCGTCCCGCGGATGAGCGGGTCAAGGAATCCACCGACCCACCCCAGGATGATACGGACGATGGCGATGGTTGCCACGAGCGGCCCGACGAGAACGAGCCCAGCCAGAAAGTTGCTCTTGATGAACGAATTGAGGGTCATATCAGGGGAACAGTCGGTCGGCCGAATAAAGTGTGATGGCACCTGTCACCACACCGGGGTATCTCTGTGAGTGGTACGCATCCACAGGTAGCGTCTATTTCGATGGGGTTAAATTGGTGCACCCGGAACGCAAGAGTACGCTCGGTTGGTGTAGTCCGGCCAATCATCTTGGCCTTTCGAGCCGAGGACCAGGGTTCAAATCCCTGACCGAGCACATTACTGTCGTAAACAAACCAGTGAGCGGCTGCTGTGCCCGCTGTTCGACGCGTCAATATTCTGACCGGCCCGTACGTAGCCGCGAATTCAACCTCCGAGCTTCGCAGTATCGTCGCTCTGTGTATTAATATTTGACAGTTATGTGGATAAAAGAACACATATTTATATATGTATATGAAGCCAGTAGTATATGAAACGGCGAACATACGTACGTACGATCGGAAGCAGCATCGCTGCACTCAGCCTCGCAGGATGTAGTGGGAGCGACGGGGGAGACGGAGACGGCGGAGACGGAACCAGTGAGTCGACACCAACGCCGGAACCAACGTATGAAGTAGATCAGGAGGCACCGGCACGGCTGAAACTGCTCTCCGTGAATGGGCCAAAGGAGGTCGCGTTCGGTGACACCATCGAGGGTGACGTGACTGCCGTCAACGTCGGTGGTGAGCCGATATCCGGGAATGCAACCATAGAGTTCGTCCATTCGGAAGCAGCTGACACTGAGCCACAGACAGTCACAGTCAACGCTGACGGACTGGCGTCCGGCGAAGAAGTCTCGCATAGCTATCGTGTCGACGCCGAGTACGCCGGCGCGTGGGCGTTTGAACCGTCGTCGGACTTCTACGCCGTCGACGATACGGTCACATCAACCGTGTCGGTCCTCCCGAAGCGGGGGAGCACTGGGGAAACCATCGAGCTTGCGAGCGGCGTTCAGGCCACAGTGTCTGATATGTCCTACGAACAGATGATCACCTACGAGCTCCCCTCTGGCGAACGGGCTTTGGGCGATAACACTGTCCATGCCATTCGCGAAACGGTCTCAGATAATATCCTCCTGATTCTGAGCGTGACGTTCGAGAACGGAACTGGCGAGGCGAAGACGGTGTCGAAAGACGACTTTGTCGTTCCCGAATCGAGCTTCGTGAGCGAGTCGGCCGCAGGTCGTGACGGGACGAACGCAGCCGGGGAGAACATCAACCCAGGGCAGACCTACAGCGGCCATCTGATTTACGCTGTCCCGAAGGCCAAGATCGACGACCTCACGTTCGGCATAAATCTCGCAGAAGGGAGTGCAGTCGCTGATATCGAAATCCCGCTTCAGTCGCCCGGTGGCTTCCCCGAGTTCGAACTGGCGAACATCGACGTTCCGCCGGAGGACGTCACGGGCGATGAAGCGATAGTCGAGATGGAGGTCGAGAACGTGGGCGACAGCGCAGGGATGTTCAAGTCCATCTTCGAGTTCAAGACACCCGAGGAACCAGGCATACTTGCTGGCTATTCCGCAGATACGTGGTACATTGACTCTGATGGCCCCTACACGCAGCGGATTCCCGCTGGGGAAACCAGAACCATCGAACTGGTGACGGAACCGGACGCGGACAGGCGGTGGGACTACCGGACGACGCCATTCGGGGCGGAGTGGACGTTCGAGGCCGTGGAATAGGTGTAGATACGGTTTTCCCCACGACCGAAGCAGCGTGACTTCTCGCTAATCCGCCTCCCGAACGAGTCAACAGCGGTAGGTATTTTTCGGGTCCGAGCAACGGACCGACCATGCAAGCAGTCGTACTCGCGGCAGGCCAGGGGACGCGTATGCGGCCGTTGACAGACCACACACCGAAGCCGATGCTCCCGGTCGCGGACCGGCCGCTGGTGGCACACACCGCCGACACGGCAATCCAGGCGGGGGCCGACGAACTCATCTTCGTCGTCGGCTACGAGGCCGAGGCGGTCCGCTCGTACTTCGGCGACGAGTACAACGGCGTCCCGGTCAGCTTCGCCGTTCAGGAGGAGCAACTGGGGACCGCCGACGCGGTGGCCGCTGCGAGGGAGCACCTCGACGGCCCCTTCGCAGTCCTCAACGGCGACAACCTCTACGACGCTGCGAGTCTCAGCGGCCTCTTCGACGCCGCGCCGTCGGTCGCCGCCTATCGCGTCGACGATCCGACGAGCTACGGCGTGCTGTCGACCGAGGGCGACACCATCACCGGCATCGTCGAGAAACCGGCCGACCCGCCGACGGACCTGGCCAACGCCGGGGCGTACGTCTTCCCGGCGGAAGCGCGGGACTGGCTGGACGTGCCGCTCAGCGACCGCGGGGAGCGTGAAATAACGGACGTGCTCGCGAAAGTCATCGAGGAATCGACGGTCACCGCCGTCGAGGTCGACCGCTGGCTGGATGTGGGCCGTCCCTGGGAACTGCTTGCGGCCAACGAGTGGAAACTGGGCCAACTGGACCGCCGACTCGACGGCGAGGTGCGGGGCGACGCCGACCTGCGTGGCGAAGTCGTCGTCGAGGAGGGCGCAGTCGTCGAACCCGGCGTCGTCATCGAGGGACCGGCGCTGGTCCGCTCGGGCGCACACGTCGGCCCGAACGCCTACGTCCGCGGGGCGACCCTCCTGGGGGAGGATACCCACGTCGGCCACGGCGTCGAACTCAAGAACACGGTGTTGATGGCCGATTCGAACGTGCCCCACGTCTCCTATGTCGGTGACAGCGTCATCGGCCGTGAGGTCAACTTCGGCGCGGGAACGCAGGTGGCGAACCTCCGCCACGACGGCGACCCGGTCCGGATGACGGTGAAAGGCGACCGCGTCTCGACGGGGCGGCGGAAGTTCGGCGTCGTCGCGGGAGACGGCGCGAAAACGGCCATCAACACCAGTCTGAACGCCGGCGTCGTCCTCTCGTCGGGCGCGACGACTATCCCCGGCGAATCCGTCACGCGAGACCGATAGCGGGCATCTTCTATCGAGCGTCTGTTTGCGGTAACTACGTGTAGCTAGCCTTCTGTAACCGATTCGACATTCGTGTACGTTCGTGACGTTCAGTGCAAGTATGTGGGATTAAGTGGCGTGAAAGACACTCTCAACTAAGATGGTCGACCCGACATCAGATCACCACGAGAATATCGACGAGGACGAGGCACCGGTGTGTGCTACCTGCGGCGACGCTATCGCTAACGAAGTGACACACCGCGTCATCACATGGATAGAAGACGGCAGCGTCGAAACCGCCCACTTTTGCAACGAGGACTGCCGACTAGAGTGGCAGTAACACGTCTGTTCTAACTGTCTTCCGGACGGTGTACCGCTTTCCGGGTGCGCACCCGCGACTCCGGCCGTTCGGGTGCATCCCTTCGCTGGCAAACTCGCACGCTCTTTTCAGTCCACCTGCGCATCGATGTGGTGGACTGCGTCTGGTGAGAGGAGTCGCCCCGTGGGTAGTTCGACCCAGCCGTTTGCGAGGACGCGAACCGCTCCCTCGTGCAGGACTGTCTCTTGCTCGATATCGGCGTACACGATGGCGCTCTCGTACTCTTTGACGAACTGCTCCACGGCATCACCCCAGGCTGGTTCCGTCGAGACGACCATGTGATGGCTATCTCGCTCTCATGACAAAGCTTTGGTGCGACAGGTTGCCACTCGTCGCCCCTTCTTCCAAAACCGTTGACGGAATCAACTCCGACAAACCAATTGAGTGTTAACATCCTGCACATATTTGGGCTGGCCTAGTGAACACTGCGGTATGACATGACTGCGGGCAATCACTCTGACTGGCGGACGGCCGAGGAAGCGCACACTGATGACGTCATCGGCGACGACACGCTGGGCGAAATGTTTGCCGCAAGCGCGGTCCGGAACGCCGACACGACCGCCCAACTGTACAAGGGTGGCGTCTACGATCGGTCACTGACTGACGACGTGATACCGGCGGCTCCCGACGGCGACTACGCCGAGATCAGCTACGAGCGGATGCATCACCTGGTCAAATACCTGGCCGCAGGGTTCCGTGACCTCGGTGTCGGCCCGGACGCCCGGGTCGGTATTCTGGCCGACACGCGGATGGAGTGGGCGCTGAGCGACTTTGCCGTTCTGTCTGCGGGCGGGGTGGTGACGACCGTGTACACGGATTCCTCGCCGAAACAGGTGCAGTATCTCCTCTCGGACCCGGAGGCGAGCGCCGTCGTCGTGGAGAACGCCGAGATGCTGGACCGTGTCCTGGCTATCGAGGACGACCTGTCGCTCTCGTTCATCGTCGTCATGGACGACACTGACGTGGACCGCGAGGACGTGTACACACTCGAAACAGTGTACAGGCGCGGCGAGGAGACGTTCAGCGAGTCGGCGTACCAGTCCTGGCTGGACGACCGCGACCCCGACGATCTGGCGAGTCTGATCTACACCTCCGGGACGACGGGCCAGCCGAAAGGGGTCCAACTCACCCACCGCAACTTCCGAGCGAACGTCAATCAGGCCCGCAGGCGAATCGGGCCACGGCCCGACAAGTCTTCGGACCTGCCGACCGTCACCGCCGAGACGCGGTCGATAGCGTTCCTCCCCCTGGCGCACGTCTTCGAGCGCCTCGCGGGCCACTTCTTCATGTACGCCTCCGGCGCGGCTGTGAGCTACGCCGAAAGCCCGGATACGCTGGCCGACGACCTCCAGACTGTCGAGCCGATGACCGGACTGAGCGTCCCCAGAGTCTACGAGCGTATTTTCGACAATATGCGAACGCAGGCCAGCGAGTCCCCGCTCAAAAAGCGGATTTTCGACTGGTCGATGGACGTGGCCCGCGACTACGCTCGGACTGACGACCCGGGACCGATACTCACTGCGAAACACTCGCTCGCTGACCGCCTCGTCTACAGCACTGTCAAAGAACGGCTCGGCGGGAACATCGAGTTCATGGTCAGCGGCGGCGGGAGCCTCTCGAAAACGCTCTGTGAGACGTTCCTCGGGATGGGACTGACGATACTCGAAGGGTACGGTCTCACTGAGACCTCACCGGTTCTGACGGTGAACCCGCCGGAGGACGTCCGTCCCGGAACCCTGGGTGCTCCGCTGACAGAGGTCGACGTTCACATCGATACCGGCGTCGTCGACGCCAGCGAGTTCGACGACGTCACTGGCGACGTGGGCGAACTACTCGTCGACGGCCCGAACGTCACGCAGGGGTACTGGAACGCGCCCGACGCGACGACGCGGGCCTTCACCGAAATCGACGGCACCCAGTGGTTCCGCACCGGCGACATCGTCGAACGGACCGACGACGACTTCCTCATCTATCACGACCGCCTCAAGGAACTGCTCGTCCTCTCGACGGGGAAAAACGTCGCGCCACAGCCCATCGAAGACCAGTTCGCGACGAGCGACCGGGTCGATCAGGTCATGGTCGTCGGCGACGACCAGAAGTTCGTCGGCGCGATAATCGTCCCGAACTTCGAGGAACTCCGCCGGTGGGCCGACCGCGAGGGCGTCGACCTCCCCGACGACCACGAAGCGCTGGTCGAGGACGAACGCGTCCACGCGTGGGTCCAGACTGCCGTCGACGCGGTCAACGAGGAACTCGAACGCGTCGAGCGGATCAAGTCGTTCGCGCTCGTCTCCCGGGAGTGGACCGCCGAGAACGACTTGCTCACGCCGTCGATGAAAAAGAAGCGCCGCAACATCCGCAGCGCGTACCGCGAGAAACTCGCAGAGATATACGGCGAGCAGCAGGTCGAGGTAGCCTGACTGATGGTCGCAAGTACTGCTGTCGCCGCCTCAGTCCGTGACGACCACGTCAACGGCCCGCTCGCGCGGACCATCACAGTCGACGAGCAGCACGGACTGCCACGTCCCCATATCGAGCCCTCCGTCGCGGACGGGAATCGTCTCGCTCGGCCCGACGAGCATCGCCCGGACGTGTGCGTCCGCGTTGCCGTCCAGTTCGTCGTGGTCCCATCCGCTGTCCGGGACGAGGTCGCCGAGTGCGTCACCGAGGTCGCCGAGTAGCCGCGGCTCGGCCTCGTTGACCGTGACGCCCGTGGTAGTGTGACGGACGAATACGGTGCAGGTCCCCTCGGCGTCTTCGGGAATCACGTCCCTGACTCGCTCGGTGATGTCGACTACCGAGAGCTGGTCGTCAGTCGCGACAGTGAACCGATTCGTTGGCATATCTCCGCCCACGAGCGGACGGGACTCAAGCGTACCGCTACGCTCAGCGTCACAGGTCGGAAAACCCGGCCTCGTTCAAACTCCGCGCTTCAGGCAAGCCACTCGTCCGGCTTGGTGTTGTAGTCGATGTCAGTTGCTGTGAGGTGTTCGACCTCGGACCAGTCGACATCGGTGACAGTCACTTCGTCGCCGTCGTAGCGGATGCGCTTGCCGACCTCTTCTGGTTCGGGTTCGCGGTCGCGGCGCTTGGCGACCTCCACGTCGTGGTCGTCGAACTCCTTGACGATGGTCAGAAGGTTCACCGGGCGGCCCCAGAGTTCGAAGGTCCGCTTCAGGACTTCCTTGGCTTGGCCGATGTCGAGCATCACGCCGTTGTACTGGTGGGCCAACAGCAGTTCGTTTCGGTTCTGGTAGTTACCGTCCTCGACGACGACGGTTGGCTTCCCGAAGTTGGTGAACTGCAGCATCAGCTTCTTCTTGACGTCCTCGTGGTCCGTCGAGGTCACGCGGTAGTCGCCGGAGGCGTGCGTGTACTCGTAAGTGAAGTAGTCGTTGTCGTCGACGAACTCCTGGGTGAGAAACTCATCGAGGAACGTCACGTCGTTGTGGCTCTCCCGGATCTCGCGCATGCGCTCCCAGCCGCGGGTGTAGTCCACGTCGTCGAGTGCGTCTTCGACGCTGTCGTAGCGCGAGTCGTCGAACATGTAGCGGGCGGTCCGCTCCAGTTCCTCCTGCCCGACTCGGGAGACGAAGCCGCGGTACTGGGGCTTGACCAGCGAGTAGTGCCGCTGGGCCAGCCCCTCGTAGGTCAGGACTTTCCAGGGGTACTGTTCCACGTCGAACTCGCCGTCGCGGGCCGCCGCCAGCCCGTCGCTATCGACGCGGGGGTCCTCGGGGTCGAGGTCGTCGAGGTGGCCCGGAACGTCGGTGAGCCACGCCGGCGGTTGCAGGTGGTCCTGCACCGTCTCGTAGTCGACGCTTTCGTCGAAGTTCCGCCAGGTGATGCCCTCGACGCGGAGCAGGCGCTCGATGACCTCCCGGCGGTTCTCCGTGTTCTCGACGTACTCCCAGATCTCCAGGCCGAGGCTGTAGGGGTTGAGCCCGCCCGACCCCAGCACCTTCGACATGTGGTCGGAGTAGAGGATGAACTCGTCGTCGCCGGCGAACCGCTCGCCGGTCATCATGATGGATTCCCAGTAGGAGGCCCACCCCTCGTTCATCACCTTCGTCATTTTCTGTGGCGCGAAGTAGTAGGCCTCCCGACGAAGCAGTTCCAGCAGCTCCTTCTGCCAGTCGTCCATCTCAGTGGCGCGTTCGGCGTCTTCGTCGTACTGCATGCCGTGTTTCCGGAGGAAGCCGAGCACGTCCTTCTCCGGTTCGGCGGGGAACGAGACGTTCTCGTCGTCGTCGCGCTGGGCGTCGAGCCACTCGTCGTCGAACACCTGACGCTTGACCTCCTCGGAGAGGTCCAGGTCCTCCAGCTGGTCGGTCACGTCTGCCCCTTCGATGTCTTGGAACTCCTCGGGGACCGTCTCGACCGGGCTGTACGGGACGTGCTGGTCGATGTTGTCCTCCAGACAGAGAACGTGGTCGATGAACCGCTCGACCTCGGCCCGCTCGATGTCGGGGTCCTGCATGTACTCCTGAATGGTGTCGCCGTGGCGGGCGAGCATCCCGGCGGCATCGGGCCCGCGGCGGCGGTCCTCGCCGGATTCGTCGGTCGTCGTCCGGGAGGAGCCGTCGGTGAACATCCGGAACCACTCGTTGTTGGCGAAGAAGTCCGCGTGGGCCTCGACGTGGGTGATGACGGCCTTCTGGTCGGCCAGCGTGTTCGACTCCTGTAAGAACGCGTGGGCCGGGTCGTCGTTGTTGACGATTTCGAAGGCTTTGCCGCCGAGGAACTGGCCCTGCTTCTGCTGACGGTCGTACTGCATCCCCCAGCGCCAGTGCGGGTACCGCTGCTGGAACCCGCCGTAGGCGATGAGTTCGTTCATCTCGTCGTAGTCGACGATCCAGTAGTTCACCGGGTACGGTTTCAGCCCGAGCTTTCTGGCGAGGTTACCGGCCTCTTCGACCGGTTCGTCGAGTTCGTCGGCGACGCGCTGTTTCGCGAATCTGTCGTCGTTCATTGGTCCTCCGTACTGAGTATGTCGTAGATGGCATCGACCACGTCCTCCGGCGAGGAGACGTACGCGACCGCGACGTTGTCGGCGTCGCGGAAGGAGCGTTCGACCTCCTCGGCGTGGGTGGCGTTGATTGCGTTCCCGCTCGGCTGGGTCTCCACGTAGGCGTGGAGGTTCGCCGGGATCTGTTCCATCAGCGGGATGACTTTCTCCTCGGTGTCGTTCGAGGAGTTCTCGCTGTCGCCCGCCGCGAACACGTAGCGGTTCCACTCGCTCCAGGGGTACTCCTCCTCTAAGATCTCCGCCGCGAGTTCGTACGCGCTGGAGATGCGGGTGCCCCCGCCCGAACGGATGCCGAAGAACTCGTCGCGCTCGACTTCCCAGGCGTCGGCGTCGTGGGCAATGTAGACGAACTCGGCGTTGTCGTACTTGCCCGTGAGATACCAGTCAAGCGGCGTGAACGTCCGCTCGACGAGTTCCCGCTTCTTCTGGCGCATCGACCCGGAGACGTCCCGGATGTTCACGACGACGACGTTCTTCTCGCGCTCCTCGACGATCTCGGGGTAGCGGTAGCGCTCGTCCTCGCGGCGGAAGGGGATCTGGTCGACGCCCTCCCGGCGGATGCGCTGGGACGTCTCGACCTTCTCGACGTTGTCCTCCATCTCCTCGATGGAGTCCCAGACGCCTTTCTCGTCGTCGGGCAGTTCCTCGTAGGCGTCGTCGATCCACGCCTTCGAGACGGGCATATTCTGCTCGCGAGTCCACTCGTAGACGGTGGCAGGGCCCCAGCCGTCGACTTTGAGCGCCTCGCGGACGTAGTCCTCGTCGAAGTCCATCGCGAGCTTCCGCTTGAGCCCTTTCTTGAACAGCCGCTCGAAGTCGAGTGTCGAGGAGGGGCCGGTTCGGGTGATATCGGTAAAGTCGCCCTCCTTCTCCTCGATGACTTTCTTGCCCTTCGGTTCGAGGTCGAGCCCCAGTTGCTCGTCGAGTTCCTCGGCGAACTCCTCGGGGTCCATCTCGTAGTACTCGTGTTCGCCGCCCTCCTCGCCGGGTTCGCCGTCCTCGTCACCGTCGCCGTCGCCGGGCTGGGGTTGTGGCTGGCCGACCGGGTCGCCCGGTTCGGCGCCTTCGCCCTGGCCGACGCCGCCCTGGTCGCGCTGGTCGTACTCGAACTCGGGCAGATCGACGATCTTGATCGGGATGCGGACCGAGTCCCCGCGTGACTGGCCGAGGTCGCCGTACTGGATGAACTCGGCGAGGTCCTGTCGGCGCTCCTCGCCCACGTCGCGGTACCGCTCGAGGTCGTCTTTCAGTCCCATCTGTAACTCACCTGGCTCATAACGTGACGGCTCGTCAGTTCGGCCGACGCCGGCGTGTAGTCGAACATCTCTACCATGTTATCCAGCGTCTTGTCCTTGAGGCGGGCCGTCTCGGTGCCGGACGGGGGGTTGTCCCACTGCCCGGGCTCGAAGTCCGCGTAGGTCCGCTGGATGTCGTCCCAGTCGTAGCTCCCGAGGACGGTGTTGATGACCGGAATCTCCTTGGGGTTGACGTCGCCGACGCGGAACTCCTCGTCGCGGCGCTGCCACGCGTGGCGGTTCAGGGCGGTGATGATTTTGTCGGTGCGGAACTGCTCGACGGCGTGGTCGGGCTCGTTGCCGTCGTAGTTCTTCTCGTCGAAGCGGCCCAGGTGTTCGATCTCGAACACCTTCATCTTCAGCGGGTCCGGGTCGACGAGTTCGCCCCGCTCGTTTTCGATTTGGTCGTCGGACTCCCAGGCGTAGACCTGTTCGATGTACTCTTCGACGGTCGCCTCGTCGACGCGCTTGTCCCGCATCATCGCGTCGAGCACGTCCTGTTCCTGCTGGCCGAAGATGTAGTTCTTGACAGTCACAACACGCTCCTCGTACTCGGTAGCCTCACCAGTGGAGAACACGGGGGCATCCACCAGTCCCTCGGCGACGGCGTTGAGCACGTCTCGGGGCATCAGAACGTGTTCGACCGGGAGGTCGGGATGGTGGCGGTCCTGTGGTTCGTGCAGCAGGTCGGCGACGATATCTCGGACGTAGGTGACCGGGATGCCGTGGTCGCCGTCCTCGGCGGTGGTCTCCAGGTCGTAGTCCTCGATGTCGACGCGCTCGTCGCCCTCCATCAGGTAGCCCCGGTCGAACAGCAGGGCCTTGTCGACGAGGTCCAGCCCGGTCGGGATTTCGGCGCTATCGAGCCGCGAGACGACGGCGTACAGCGCCGCGGACTCGATTGTGTGTGGGGCCAGCTCCTTGTCGGTCGCCGTCTCGACTTGGTCACGGACCGAGATGGTCAGGGGCTCCTGGATCCACGTCTCCAGTTCGTCCCAGGTCTCGGGGTCCCACACCTGCGTCTCGTTGGTCAGTTCCCGCCGCAGGAGCTGGGCTTCGAGCGAGAGGTTCGTCAGGTACGTGAACTCGTGTTTGTCCAGTCGCCGCTTGAGCGCCTTCAGCGGGTCCTGGCCCTCGCGGTCAGCGTGCTTGTTCAGCTGGGCCTCCAAGTCCGGGTTCGAGATGATGATGAGCTGCGTGTCCACGTCCATCCCGATTCCCTTGTCGAGTTTGACGTGGGACTCGTCGGGCACGTTCAGCAGCTTCTGGAGCAGGTCGGCGTGCTGGGCGGCGTCCTCGACGACGGTCAGCAGGCCGTTGCCCTGCGAGAGGACGCCGTCGTAGCTGAACGCCTGCGGGTTCTTCCGGCCCCGCGAATCGAGTTCGCGGAGCATCCCGTGCATCCACGAGCCGACGAGTCGCTCCTTTGGCGTCCCCTCGTCCTCGGAGTGGAGGATGCCGATGCCGTGGCCCACGTCGACGACAAAGTTCTTCACCCGGAGGTGGGACGGCTGAGTGACCGCCGAGAACAGGTCCGTCTCGCCCTGTCGGCGGTACTGCTCTTCGAGGAAGTCGTAGGCCTCGCGGGAGAACGGGTCGAGTTCGCCGTCGACGCGGATTGGGATGTGGTCGTCGAGGCGTTCATTGACCTCGGCGAGCAGGTCCGCACGGACGTCGTCGGGGAACACCGTCAGCGGGTGGGCCTGGACGGGACTCTCGTACCAGTCGTCCTCGTCCTCGACGGCTGCGTTCCCGTAGGTCATGCTGGTGGCGCTGCCGCCGGCCCCGGCGACGTTCCACTCGACGGTGTAGCGCCGGCCTTCGGGCGTCTTCGAGTACTCCCGAAGGCCGTTGATGAGACAGCGCTTCAGTTCGGATTTCCCCGTGGCTGTCGGCCCTTCGAGCCAGATGATCTTCTCGTCTTTGCCGCGACCCGCCGCGATAGAGCGGAGGTCGTCGACGAACGCGTTCAGGACCTCGGTGTTACCGAGGATGGCGTGCTCGCCGTCGTTGTACGGATCGTCGAAGAAGCGGTAGCGCTCCTTCTCCTCGCCTTCCTCGATGACCATCCGCGTGCCCGCCGCTTCGATGGCGTCGAGCAGGTACTTCGAGGCATGCGCCGCGACCTGGGGCGTTTCGAGGACGGTGTCGACGTACTCCGCGAGGCTCATCGGGGCCTCGTAGGCGGCGTCGAGTGACTCGTCCGCGCGGTCGATGTACTCCTCGCCGGTCATTACTCTTCCATCTCGCTTTTGGCGACCTCCGCGCCGGCGAACTCGAGGACTTCCTTGGCGCCCTCCTCGGAGTAGCCCTGCTCGATGAGGGCGTCGACCCACTGATTGCGCTCCTCGTCGTCCATCTCCGAGCTGGAGACCAGCGCGGAGAAGTTGATGTTGTGTTTCTTGTCTTCCCAGAGCTTGCGTTCGAGGGCGCGGCGCAGGCGGTCGTTGTCCTGTGGATTGAACGTGTCACCCTCGCGGGCGCGCCGGGACACCCAGTTCGACACTTCCTGCCGGAAGTCGTCCTTGCGGTCCTCGGGGAGGTTCAATTTCTCCTCGACGGAGCGCAGGAACTGCTCGTCCGGCTCCTGTTCGCGGCCGGTGAGTTCGTCCTCGACGGTCGCGTCGTCGATGTAGGCCATGACGTGGTCCATGTACTTCTCGCCCTGGCGCTGGATCTCGTCCATGTCGTAGGCCAGCGCGTGGCGCACGTCCTCGATGGCCCGCTCCTTGTACTCCTCGCGGACGAGTTCGAGGAAGCGGTAGTACTTGCTGAACGACTCCTCGTCGATGGAGCCGTGGTTTTCGAGGTTGCCTTCGAGGTGGTTGAACGTCGTCAGCGGCGAGAGGAAGTCCCGGCTCCGGTGCATCGAGTCCATGATGGCCTCGGCGATCTCGTCGCCGATGAACCGCGGGGAGACGCCGTCCATCCCCTCGCCGATGTCGGCCATCTTCTCGGCCTCCTCGCGGAGTTTCTTCACGTCGACGTCGTCGGCTTCGTCGATTTCGCCGTTGTAGGCCTTGGCCTTCTGGACGAGGTCGATGGACTCGTTGTCCGGCTCTTCGATACGGGTGAGGACGCCGAACAGGCCTGCCATCTCTAGCGTGTGGGGCTCGACCTGGATGTCCGGCAGGTCGGCGTTGCGCAGCATCTTCTCATAGATCTGAGCTTCGGCCGCGTACTGGAGGACGTACGGGAAGTCGATGCGCTTGGTCCGGTCGTTGAACGCCTCCATCTTCTCGTCACCCTTCTTGTCCCGGTACTCGGGCATGTTCGTCCGGCCGACGATGACCTGGTCGATGTCGATTCGGGGGTTGTTCTTGGGCTTGATTGTCTGTTCTTGACTGGCATGGAGGAAGTCATAGAGGAACTCCCGCTGGAGCTTCAGCAGCTCCTCACCGGAGAATATCCCGCGGTTGGCGTTACAGAACGCCCCGGAGTAATCGAACGCCCGCGGGTCGCTCTCGCCGTAGATGGCGATCTTCGAGTAGTTGACGTCGCCGGTGAGCTCCGTCTCGTCCTGGTTCTTCTTGTCTTTGGGCTCGAACGTCTCGATACCGCGGCGCTGGTTCTCGTCCGCGACGAAGCGGATGATCTCGATGTGGTTCTCCAGAACGGACTGGAGGTCGTCGTCGTACTCGGCCAGCAGCCGGTCCATGTAGAACTCCGAGGCGGGGTCAAGCGACTGCTCGTTCCGGATGGTGTAAGGCGCATCGAGGGCCTCGTTGATGTCCTTGATGACCTTGTCCCGCTGCTCCTGTGGGAGGAGCACGAGCGGGTCCTGGTTCATCGGCGACCGGACCACGTCGTCGGCAGGGTCCTGGTCGTGGATGACGTCACAGAGGTTCGTCCAGCGGAAGGTGTACATCCGCCCATCGTCCCGGCTGGTGTAGTCCTCGAAGTAGCGCCGGACCTGGCGGTCGAAGTCGGACTTGCCCGACCCGACCGGCCCCAGGAGGAGTTTGATGCGCTTCTCGGGGCCAAGGCCGCGAGCGCCGGATTTGACCTTGTTGACGAACTCGTGGATTGCCTCGTGGATGACCCGCCCGTAGAAGGTGTTCTCGCCGTCGTTGAGCGGGTCCTCGCTCGCCAGTTCGTATTCGACCACGCCGGCCTCCTCGTCGTAGGTCTTGCCGTAGTAGTCGAACATGTCCGCCACGCGCTGGTGGGCGTTGCGGGCGATCGTCGGTTCGTCGTACAACTGTTGTAGATACCAGTCGAACGTGTTCGTCTTCCGGAGGTCCGCCGGTATCGTGTCACGGTACTCCTTGCTCAGCGCTTCGAGTGTCTCTTTGTTCTTGCTCATGCTATCTCAGTAGTTCGTCGTGGCTGCAGGCGACCACCGACTGTTGCGGGACGGTCCCGGGGCTGTGTGGCTACTCGTCGTCGGTGCTGTCCGCTGCAGATGTGACCGCGTACAGCCGCCGAATCACCCTTCGCTGCAGGGTGACGCGTGTGCCCTTCCATGGCTGACCTGCCGGGCGGAACACGGGGACTGCTCCGACCTGCTGTGGTAACGGGAGACAGTGTGGAACTGTTTCCGATACTATTTACCGTACGAACTCTGTTCGTATAAGAACTTTGCCCTCTTGTGGGTATACCGCCGATAAATTCCGACGCTGCGATAGGCCGAACACGGGGATGGTGGGCCATATGTATGTTACCGTGCATCGTTGATTTCGAGTTGGGTTTATATACTGTGTCGGTTGTCAACTGTTCTCTTCGGTGTGTCGGCCAGTGTTTAGCGCTGGATTGATGTGAATCTGTTGCTGGTTTGATTGGCCACTGAGAACATCCCACGCGATATTGCGGCTCGACGTATCGACGCTGCTGCCGTCAGCACGATTGTCGGTATCCGGGCCCGGCGGATTTCGGGACGGACCAGCGGATTCTTGCCGGTCCGCGCCAATTCGACGGTATGGACCTGTCGGCCCTTCCCGAAGACTGGACGGTGTGGAACGAAACCGACGACAAGCTCATCCTCGCGTACCGCCCGGACATCTTCGACTCCGAGCAGTTCCCGGCGCCGTGCCTCCCGACCATCTATCTCACGCGCGGGAAACGGACCCGCCGCCCCGGCGCTGACCGGACCGGAGAGAGCTGGTACGTCACCTTCTATCTTGAGCCCGACGTTGAGCGCGACGCCGATTCCTACGAGCGCCGCGACGCTGCCGTCGAGGGCGCTGTCGATTTGGCAACTCGGTTTGCCGACGGCGAACTGGACTACCGCTCGCTGTATCAGGTACCCCGCGAGGCGTATCTGGACAAACTCGACGAACTGACCGGTCGAGCATGATGCTTTACCGTGCTCATCGTCTATAGGCACGCATGACTACTGTCACGCTCGTCGGGACGCGCCTCGCCGAGGCCGGCGAGGAGTTCGTCTACCGCGGCGAAGCCAGCGGCTGTGCGGGCTGTCCCTACCGCGACCAATGTCTGAATCTTACGGCAGGGAACCGCTACCGGATTACCAGCGTCAGACAGAGCGGCCAAACGCTAGACTGTGCTGTGCACCAAGATGGTGTTCGCGCTGTCGAGGTTGAGCCCGCACCGATTCAGGCGAACGTGCCCTCGAAGGGCGCGTATGCTGGAAGCAAGGCCTCGCTGATGGGTCCCTGTCCACACACCGAGTGTCCCAGCCATCCCTACTGTGAGCCTGCCGGTGCTGATTTTGACGAGGAATATCAGATTGACGAGATTATCGGCGACCCGCCGCATGATTACTGTATGCTAGATCGGGATTTGACGCTGGTTGAATTGGAAGCTCCCGGGGAATAGCTGAGTACCTCCTTGAGTACAATTCATATTGTGTTATCCATACTTACTAAACAGGATGAAGGCCCTATTGTCGTTTAAGATCTGTCAGATTCTCGTTATGACGAGACGAGATGCAGTTCTGGACGTGTTGGCCAGATTTCCAGAACGGATCTCAGAATCCAATTAGGCTATTCTGGATTAGGCTATTCTGGATTAGGCTATCCGAGAGTTTTACTTGGGTGGACGCCAGTCAGAGGATATGGAACGATTCGTTGACCGGGCGGCTGAACTCAGTCGGCTTCGAGATTGCTACGAGTCGGACGACGCTGACATGGTCGTACTTTTTGGACGTCGGCGACTCGGAAAAACCGAACTCGTCAGGGAGTCACTGACAGATCGCGATGACGCCGTCCTGTACCAGGCTACAGAAACAACTCGCCAGATACAATTGGACGCGTTCGTGGATGTGGCGTCTGAGTCGTTTCCGGGGATTGACCGAATCGAGAGCGAGTGGGAATCGTTGCTCGCGTATCTTGCTGCCCAGGATGCAGTCATAGTGCTGGATGAATTCCCCTACCTGATTGACGCCGACGAGAGCCTCCCGTCGGTCATCCAGCGACTCTGGGACCAGGAGGTACGGGACACTGGCGTGACGGTCGTGCTCGTGGGATCTTCGATCAGTATGATGGAAGAAGCGACCCTCCTCGGGAACAGTCCGCTGTATGGCCGGTTCACCGAGAAGATCGATCTCCGACAGCTTGACTTAGCGGCCGTACGGACGTTTTTCCCTGAGAGCTATACGCCTGAACAAACGCTGCTTGCCTGGGGTGTGTTTGGCGGGACACCGTACTATCTGGACGGTATCGATCTCGATGATGACCTCGGGACAGTCATTCGGAAGTCCTTGTTGTCACGACAGGGATTCCTGCACGACGAGCCGGAGTACGTGCTCCGCACTGAGCTGACGGAGCCGAATCGATACTTCGCCATCCTGAAAGCGATTGCCGCCGGGAACACCACATCGAACGAGATTGCACAGACAGTCGGGATTGATGGCAAACAGATATCGACGTACACGCAGAAACTGGAGCGACTGCGCCTAGTCGAACGTGAGGTTCCGGTGACGGAGGACAAAACGAAGTCACGCCGCGGGCGGTACCGGATTCTCGATCCGTTGTTCAGGTTCTGGTTCCGGTTCGTCTATGGGAACGACGATCGCTACGAGCGATTGGGTGCCGACGCCTACGAGACGGTCATCGAACCCGAACTGGCAGACTTCGTGAGTCAGGTGTTCGAACATCGCTGCCAGGACATCCTCCCAGATCTCTATCCCAATCTGCTGTTCACCGATATCGGCCGTTGGTGGTACAATGAGTACGAGGTAGATGTGGTTGGGATCGATGCTGATGGAACGATGGTCACAGGTGAGTGTAAGTTCACGTCTGCGCCTCTCGATTACAGTGCACTCGCCTCGCTTGAAAGCCATACAGATGAGATTCGATGGGGCCCTGATAGCGGTGAAGCAGAACACGAGTATGCGCTGTTCGCACGGAGCGGCTTTACGCAATCTGTTCGAGACGCAGCGGCTGACCGTGTTGATCTGCAGTTGTTCACGCTCGACAGAATCGTTGACCCGGTTGCATCAGACTGATATCCCCAACTCAGTGGCCCCGCTTGTCGAAGGAACTCGTCTGCCGACCAAATCTGTTGTCCGTATTGGAACCAGTGTCTCAATCAGAACACCGGCACCCGGTACCGGATTACCAACGTCAGACAAAGCGGGCAAACGCTAGACTGTGCTGTGCATCAAGACGGCGTTCGGGCTGTCGAGATCAGCCCGCGCCGATTCAGGCCAATGTTCCGTCGAAGGGCGCGTATGCTGGGAGCAAGGTGTCACTGATGCCACTTTCCATACACTGAGTGTCCCAGCCATCCCTACTGTGAGCCCGCCGGTGCTGAGTTTGATGATGTGTGTGTGCTAGCTCGTGATTTGCTGTTGGTAGAGTCAGAGGCGTCAAAGGAGAGTTGAATGGATATTTCCACAAAACATCATATGTGATATATGTACTAATCATCTGAATATAGCCATTACAGCTGATATTCTTCTGAACGCCCTGAATATATAATCTTCCGTCACATCTGAACTATTCATTATAACTATAGATAGATTTAGCTGCCTTAGTTGATTGTACTTTAATAAACACTGTAGTTAGATACCATCAAAACATTGAAGATTAAGTAGCTAGAAGAAAAAATGAAAACCGAGTGTTCATATGACAATAGATTCTGTGAAAACTTCAAAACTAGATGAGGCCTTGGAGGAGCACGCAGAAGATAAACTTGAGTTAATAGAACCTGGCGGAAATCATGGTGATACTTTGATTTATATGGGGGCTAAAAAAAGGCTTGATAGTTTTAATATTGAATATTCTTCTATGAATTATATTCAAGAATTAAGAAATAGTTGGCCTGCCAAAGGTCGAAGGGCAATAGACATTATTACTAATAAGTTGGATCAGAACCCCATAAAAATCACTTCATTGGATGATCCAGATGTCATATATATACATGGTGGAGGTAATTTTAGTGATCTTTGGGGTATTAGTCTTGATCTATTTAGAAATATTGTAAACACCTATCCAAACACCCATCTGATTGTTGGACCACAGACATACTGGTTTAGTGATACAGACTTTGATGATATCTGTGATAACCTTGATCAAAAAATCGACCTATTTTGTCGTGAAAGTTATAGCTATTCTTTGCTGAATAATTTCGATCTTCCAAATAACATTAACATTTACAAATCATCAGATACTGCTTTTTATCTAACAAGAGACGATCTATTGGAGTATCATAAAAAGACAGTAGAAGAGTTTGATAGTGAATATACTCTCTTAGCCTTTCGTGGTGATCGTGAAGGAATCATTCCGGAATCAATGAAAGAACATATAGCATCTAACAGTGATAATGTCGTATTCTGTGATGTCAGCGACAAATCTGAAAATACATTTAGAGAATTTATCACACTAGTTGAAAATGCTGAAAAGGTATATACTGACCGTCTGCATGTTGGGATACTTAGCACACTGTTAGAGCAGGATGTAGAATTGTTTGAAAATATATATTACAAGAATCGGGGGGTCTATAAATATTCACTATCCGATATTGAGACCACCAATTTTAATGAAGCAGTTTAGCTGCGATATTTAAAAATAGATAATAATGGCTGAAACTGATGCTTCTGAAATAGGTAGCTCTGGACTTATTATTTTAGTAGGTACTGCCCTGAGTATGTTATCTGGCTTTATTTTTAAGATCTCACTTGCAAACTATTTACCAGGCAACGTATTTGGGTCAATAATGCTTGCAACCTCTCTCTTTGGAATTCTATCAATTCCAACTGTTCTCGGCCTGAATGAAGGGGTAGTAAAATATGTTTCAGCAACTAACGATACAGATGAGAAAGGAACATATATCTTTATATCTGTTATTTTGGTAGGCTTAGCTTCTGTGATGATCGTTTTTATATTTCTTTTATTTCTCAAACCAATTCGAACACTATTGTTTGACAACAAAATTTCCAATGTTTTCTTTATTTTATTCCTTTTTTGTATTCCTTTCCATTCACTAACAAAAATAATCAAAGGTGGTCTTCATGGTATAATGGATACTAAAAGATATACCGGCTTTTCACAGGTGTTTCAGCCATTATCGCGGTTGATTTTAGGGGTTGGTGCTGCACTCGTAATAGGGAGTGGTCAGTCAGTTATTGGTGGAATTTTGTTAGCATACATTTTCACAGTTATTTTCGGAATTATATTATTATACAAATCTGGAATATCATTTGCATACACTAGGGACGTTGACATCAAAAGTATGGTTACCTTCAGTTTGCCCTTAGCAATTTCATCATCAGTATATATTCTTTTGACCAGAATAGATCGAGTTTTAATTGGATACTTCATGTCTCCATACTCTGTAGGAGTATACGAAGTAGGGATGACAATAGCAATGCTACTTGGGCTATTCCACTCAGCTTTCTCTTTTTTGCTCTTTCCCAAAATATCAGAACTCGATTCCCAAGATATGAACAGTAAAATACCTCAAATGTATGGTCAAACTACAAAATGGATACTCACCTGTACAACTCCTGCTTTTTTAATATTATTGATGAGGCCTAATTTCTTGATTCTATTATTTGGAACTGATTATTCTGTCTCAACAATTCGCCCAATGTTAGCTATAATAAGTGTTGGTTTTTTTGTAGATGCTATTGTTGGCCCAAATGGCCAAGCTCTCTTGGGTTTTGGAAAATCTAAGAAGGTACTCTATTATAATTCAACTGCGGTCATTGCAAATATTGTGCTGAATATAGTTTTGATACCCTCTCATGGTTTACTCGGGGCTGCTACCGCTTCTTTGGTTGGTTACTTAATCATGAATATTATTAAGTCTGTAGATCTCTATTATTACCATAATATTTCAGTAGTAAACTATTCAGGATTAAAAATGATGGTTGGTGGAATGACATTCACGAGTATTGTTATCCATATAACAAATGTTTATTCACTTGTGATAGAATTTGTCTTTTTATCTACAATCGGAATTTTCTCGATAGCAATCAGCTTCTTAGTTTTGTTCTTTTCAGGAGACTTGACTGAGGATGATAAAAAATTATTACGTAAGGTAATACCAAAATAATCTTTTGGATTACCATATCTAATATAGTATACCTCGCGGGTCGGAGTTGACAAAATAAGGTCGATATAGCCATACAGAACTAGCCCTACTTACTGTTGACCCATGGTTGGTTCTTGAAATTGATGTGTTCAGCCACTACATAACTGATTTAGGTCTCTTTGTTGGACCAACCAGGATACCAACGGTAATCGTCTTATTGATCAAGAGTTTCAGAATACACTTGTTGACCGTAACTCGATTGACTGTCGTCAAGAGATGCCGCGGCTGATCCCTTTCTCACTGATCTTGAACGGGCATCACAAAATTACCTAAGAACCGTCGATCTTGCACCTGTTGCGGTTTCCTCAACATACCTACATCACTGACTCTTCAGAATAACTCACTAAGCAGCGTCATAAGTAACCCTGCAATTAAAATGGCGACAATAGCTGTATACTCTGGTACTATGAAGAACTCCAACAGGGCTGCACTCCCGCCAAGCAGTAATGCAGTGAAATATACTGGCCAATAGTCACGAAGTACGCTGTGTTCAGACATTGTTGCCACTCCTACGGACAATTTCTATCCGTCCGTTCGTATACACAAGTGATCCATCTGGCGGAGTTTCGCGTGCGCTATCGTACACGAAATACGGGACGTTGTTGTACCGCACCCCATCAACGACCGGGATTGGGACTTTGCCATATCGCGTCGCTACAACGCGGCCCCAAAACCCTGCTTCAATACGCTCAATTTTGTATTCGTCAATGAACTCTCCAGCAGCCGGGGCCTGACTCTGGATTGGCGGAGTATTCTGGAACGGATCGTTCCCAAGATTAGTTGAGTGGTCGACCAGACCAGGGACTGACCCTCCAAGTGTCCCTAACAACACAATCAAAGTGATGATTGCAGGGATACCCCACTCAACCCACTCGCGTTGTGAGTCTAACGCCACAGCGACTGAAACAGAGCACAGGCCGCCGATGAAAATATAGACGAATAAGATAATGCGTGAGACGCCACGGGGGTTAGCAATGGTGAATGGGATGGTAATTGCCCCGAAGGTACATGCCAGTGTTAACCACGGCCGGGCAGTAAGACGATCTTTAATTATGGCCCAGACTCCGATAAGCGACAGTGCCGGGACGAGCGCCTTAAGGACAAGTGGTGGATAATCAATCCAACTTCGTCCAGTTGTTTGTGTAGGTCCACTTCCACCGACATCAGTAACTTGGGTAAGTTGTGCTATGCCCCACACAAAAAACTCCTCACCACGATAGATGACGTAAACCCCAAATAACAGAGCAGCAGGAAGAGCTGCTCCAGGAATATAATACCCTCCACGAGAATCCTCAAGGATACGTTCAGAAAGTTGAGTGAGAATATCCCCGGTAACGTATGACCCGAGCAATGCAACGCCGATAATGAGGATCGAAAACCGGTGGCTGAATAGGAAGCCAAGCGAAACTACGCTGAACAGTATGAGATACCGAAAATAAGTGGTTGGTGACATTTGTTGGCGAAGCGTCACAAATATTACTGTCCCAAGGAAGAGTGAGCCAAATGTGACCCCAATAGATTGGCCGTGAAACTGAACAAAATACCGGAAAAATGGATCAAGCATAAGTGTCCCCAGTGATGCAATACACCCGGCACCCCATCCAGCAAATTGGCCATATGTAAACCAGAGAAAGAGGAACGTAAGACAAACAAATAAGATTGGGATGACATAGCGTAGCGTGTGCATAGATATTGTGGTAATCTCGTGTATGGTTGTAGCGAGAATTTGGATATCTGGCCAGCCAAAATAACCTTTTAATTCAATCCACTGTAACGATTGTGGACGGTCAAGGTGGCCGGTGATGGCAACCGCTCGGGCTGAGGCTAAGTAATAATGTGAGTCATGCCAGTACGCAAGCCCGGCTCCTGCGAGTTGTGCTGCGCGGGCGAAGGCGAGTGTTGTGCAGCCAGCAACCCCCGCACGAAAAAACTCCTCCCGAGCAGCAAAAAGGCATGTCAGTACCGTAGTAGTGAGGATAAGGCCAATATAAAAACTATACTCCATACTAATCCATCTGTCAAACGTGGTTCAAAAGAGATATAGATTTCGTTACCGGGCAGACTGTTGTTAGAGTATCACAGGACATTCACAGTACCACACAAAGTTGATTGAGATGACTGTTTGCTAGAGATGAGTCCAATTACGATATTACTGCCCGGTTGTGGCGAACGTTGCCGCTGGCTGTGGTCATTTAAAGAAGCCATCAGTATATATACCGGTGAAATTCTATATTTCTCACAGTGTTTCGGGCGATCCCGGCGAATTGGTCACTTGAAGACCGGTACTACTGATAGCATTAATTGAGTACGCTTGGGGTTAGTGGCTGAACCATCACATTGATGGCTAATTACTGCCGAAAACGAAGTTCCATTTCATTAAGCGGAGATATATCGCATTGAGAAATTTTCATAACTGAAAAATGACACTGATCGGATTAGCTAGTAGAGCTTTGTGATGCACCATGCTCTTCCGAAAGAATATTAATCTAATGGTAGCCGAGTGCTTCTAATTGTTGCTGGACCATTGTACTTGTATTGGCCTTTTGATTACTATTATCCCAATCGGTAGGTAACTTTTGAATGAGTTTTGTAGTAAGTTCATCACTAAGTTCTTCAAATGACTCTCCTTCAGAGGAAACCGTCGCCTTAAGTGAGACATCATCTGCTTCTGAGCGGATGATTTTATTCTCTCCCATGTAGACAGCCTTTCGTTCGACACCATAGCGAGTGGCTTCACAAATTACAGCACGGTTTTCAGGGATCTGCGATTGCCAGTTATAGCCAGAGTACTCAATATTGTCAACTGCTAAATTAGTTATAGTTGGAGCTATATCAATAAGTGAGGCCCAACCACCTGTCGGCGCAGGTACCTTACCAGACACTCCAATAGGAACTCTGGCTAGTTTATCAAAGGGTGTACCACCGTGTCCAAAGCAGTAATTAGGTCGTGAATCGCTGATTTGACGGTCATATTTCTGATGTTCCCAAAGACTTTCTCCGTGGTCTCCGACGAGAATAATCGCAGTATCGTCTTTATATTCGGAAATGAGGGGTCGAAGTTGATCGCTAATATAATCGGCAGCTGCACGATATAGTCGAAGCTTATGATCTCGATAGTATTTACATTCCTCATCATTTGGGTCAAAATCCGTTTTATATGCATGAATTTTGGAAAGCCCGGGAAGTGACATATCGATATCATACTCTTTAATATATTCTTTTGGGGGTTCAATTGGTGCGTGCAAGTCGCCTAAGTGGATATATCCAAATGATTGATCACGTGAACTTCGCCAATATCGGTATTGATCAAGCACTTTCTTAGCAGACTCATCATCATAAACGTGATGTGTTTGGAATGCTCCACGTAGTGCTAGGAATGGTGTCATGAATGAGCAGCCAGCATAAGTATCATAGCCTGCAGCGTCTAGATCTCTTGGGAGTATTAGATGCGATGTGGTTTGTTTTGGCATTGCATATTCTTCGTCATTTGGATGAGTGTGGGCCACAGAACCATGTTCATTCGGTAGCAGTCCTGTAGCTATACTTGTTACTGAAGGAAACGTCCAAGTTCCAGCCGTCACACCGGTTGTGAATTCTAAATCAATATCTAATTTTTGCTCTGGTCGAAGTGCGTCAACAACAATGAGTAGGATATGATCGGGTGCCTTGTCTTTCTGAGATAGGGTACGACTAGGTGGAGTATATTCTCTGTCTGCCTCTATAGATTTATATTTGAAATAAAAGGGTGTAACTCTATCCCTCACAAATTTTGGTAGCTTCTCTTCGATTTTGCGGGGGTTAATGTCCATCTCAATTATACTTCCTCCTAACAATACTTCAAAGTATATGAAATCATTGCAGTACGTTATGATCTAATCAAATATCAACTATAATTCCAATAATTAAATTTAAATTTATAATAATTACTTATAATTGCAGTAATAAACGATATAAAAATATATCCGACTACTAATTTAGGCCGATTTCTCATATCCTCAATGATAACTTCCCATGTTGAACAATTTCCATCATTTGAAGGGGTATATTCAACCCTCCGATTCTTCTTATATTGGTCGATTGATCTCATGTATTTTAATCTATGATTGAATAAATCTATCAACCTAGTTTTACCCAAATGATGTTGAATTTCACTTGAGATATGTCCTATATTTTCACCTGAAGACTCTACCAACATATGAAACTCTAAATCCTCTTTATATAATAATTTAGGATTATGTCCGCCAAGTTTAAAATATAATTCATTCGATAAAAATCTAAGATGTCCTACATTTTTTTGACGTGATACTTTTTTTCCAACATCTGTGCATTTTGCCCAGTAAGTTTCTCCCGTGTTAACCTCTGGTATAATCAATGCATCATAAGAATCCATACTATTAACACATTCTTGCACTACATGTTGAGATAACTCCATATCGGAATCCACATGTAATAAGAACTCACCTTTTGAGATCTCTGCCCCCTTGACACGAGAAGCTGCCATCCCTAAGTCTGTTTCAATGACACTAACACTATAATTTTCACAAATTTCAACTGTTCTATCTTCACTACCACCATCTACAACTATAACCTCAATTGGTTCGTAGGTTTGAGATTTTATAGATTCTAGACAAAACGCTATAGTATTTTGGCTGTTGTATGTTGGTATTATTATTGATACTAACGCTCTATCAGTCATATTTCACCTTCATTTCTAACTCTTCATTAAAAAGGGTTAACCAAGAATCCACATACTTATTCATGTTCTGATATGATTTTATCATTGTTGCTTGGGTTATAATTCTTCATTATGAACTGGTCAATAGTTTCTCCTATTTTATCCCAATGGTGCTTCCTTGCCCAATTCTTTGCATTTTGAGAGAGCTCAGAGTAAAAGGCACTATCATTGAGCAACGTTTTGATCGCTTCGTTTATTTCTGTTGCTGTTGGTTGAACCACTAATCCCGTTTCTCGATGATTAATAGCAGAGGGGATTCCTCCTGTATCTGCTCCAATCACTGGTAGACCAAAAGAATTGGCTTCAAGGAACACAATACCAAATCCTTCTACTGCACCTGTCTCAACTAGATATTTGCTTGGCATAACAAAAAGATCTGCAGCTGCATAGTATTCTGGAAGTTGCTCTTCGGGAACATATCCCTCAAAATACACTTTATCATTCATCTCTTCCGATTCTACTAATTGCTTAAGTTGATTTTCCATTCTACCTGACCCACAAATGAAATAATTCACATCTAAATCTTTAATCGCCTCAATTACGATTTCATGTCCTTTTCGTTCAACTAAGCGGCCGACTGTTAGTAATATTGGTTCCTCTTCAGATAGATTATATTGGGATCTTATCTGCGACTCGTTGGAAATACTATCATAGTTTGGAGGGACTCCTGGGGGTATTTGAATTACTTTTTGATGTGAAATCCCTAATTCTGATACTTTTTTTTGTGTCCATTGGCTGTTAGAAATAATACCGGAAGACTCTTGAAGTCCCAACTTAATTACCTGTTTCATAATTTGTTGTCTTGGATTAGGTGCTAAAAGTTCATTTCCATGTGTCTGAACGATGTATTTCATATTTTGTATTACACCGGAAATAGACTGAAATGGATGTACAAAATACACCATATCGTACTTATCAGAGTTATTATAAATAAATATCTGACATCTAATGATACCGGATATACCTGTTAAAGAAACTCTGTGAATATCAGTGCCAGGAATGTCTGGTGAGTTTTTTGTCTCTTTGTTAGTTAGTATGTCCACATCAAATGAAGAAAATTTAGCATAATTATATGCAAGGTTACCAATACCGCCACCATTTGGTGGGAAATCTGGTGTGACCACTAATAATTTCATGTATTCTATATAACGTTCTGGACTGCTTTTATAGTTCGGTCTGCTACAAAATTCCAAGTATATTTATGTGCTACCGATATGCAATCTTTTGAATCAAATGTAATACTTTTTTCCACCCCTGATTTAATATCTTCAGTGACGACTCCCGTCTCTGGAGTTATTATTTCTGAAGCCCCACAGAAGGGTGTGGTAATAACCGGTGTTCCGCAGGCCAAAGATTCTAAAACCGCATTTCCAAACGATTCGAATTTAGCCGGATGAATTGTAGTTACAGCACCAGAATAGATCTTTCGAAGCTCTTCTTGTGATACTCGTCCGTGACAAACAATATTTGAATGGTTTATTTGAATATCTCCTACAACATGCACTGGGCGGTGCTCTCTATTAGCATACTCTATGACTGAAGTTAATCCTTTTTGTTCAGATGTGCCAACAAACAGTACATAATCTTTATGATCATTATTCTCTTCTGGATAAAAGGTGCTAGTATCGACACCATTGTGAATAACTGAATAAGAACCATCATATCTGTAATTTTCTACCCAACCTTTTCTATTAATTTCACTATTAAAGATAGCGTGTCTTGTCTTACTCAGTGATTTTTGGTTGATATATGTTCTAAGAGGGTGCAAAATCGAATCTCCTACTTTTTCTGACAGTGACAGATTTGATCTCATATATTGCCTTGTTTCTGCAATACAGTCATGATATTTAGTTATCATTGGTATATTTGATATTTTGTATGGTAATGGAGTATGAGTAATAGCAACGTCAAAACGGGTTGTGTCATAAGAGATGAGATATTTTCTGAGAGCCAAGGGATATAATACATAATATCCTTCTCGTAATCCAAATTGAATTGATTCCGTATTGATTGTGTTTGATACGGTATCCCCTGCGGAATCCCATGATTGAGGACATTTTCCTGTTAAAACAGTAACTTCATGGCCTTTATTAACAATTTCATTGTATAGGCTTCGTAGATGATATGAAATCCCTCCTAAAACATAAGGTGGGAATTCACGAGATAGAACAAGTATCTTCATATTATTTTTTATATCCTAGTGCTTCTAATCGCCTTTCAATTTCCTCATCTACTTCGTCTTCGTTAGCCGCATTTCCGTCACTTTCGAGATGAACTCGTTCGGTAACGTGTGCTTCAAGATCCTCACGGAGTGAGCGGTTCGAACACTCCCTGAACTCAATCGAACCACTCCCCCGATCCCGTTCACAGAAGCAGGAACCTTCCTGTGTCCGAAGCGCGTATCGGCGAATGTGGCTGTGTTCGTCTTCACCACGGGCTTGGAGAAATACCGTTCGGTCAACACCCAATTGGTCTAGCAATGAGACACGCCTGGAATCAATATCTTGCCCGACGATCCGTTTGAATGTACTCACAATATCTAACGTGCTTACCGGTGTCTCTACCGTTTTATCAGTTCCTTCGGGTTCTCGAACGAACAGTGGGACGTGCGTTATCTCATCGTGCAAGTACCGTGGGTGCTCGTAGTACCCGTGCTCACCGAACGCATCCCCGTGATCAGCCGTGACCACCAATAGCGACTCCTCCAGCAAACTCCGACTTTGGAGTTCCTTCAGGAACTCACCGATATACTCGTCGTTGTAACGGATTTCAGCGTCGTACAGATCAATCAACAGCTGACGTTCTTCCTCGGTGATCGATTCCGGCTCGTCAATGGCACGCTGATACAGCGACTGGGCGTCGCGGCCAGACAATTCCTTGTCTGCATACAGCGTCGCGTACTCACCTGGCGGCTCGTACGGTCCATGGGTGTCCATGTAGTGGTTCCAGAGGAAGAACGGCTCGTCAGAATCCAGCGAATCAATCCACGACAGTGACCGCTCGTTGATCTCTTCGGCTCGAGCATAATGGCGATTTCGTAGTTTGTCAAGTGCGCGTTGGGCCAGAGCGACGAGTTTGTGCTGGCCGAAATGAAGATCGTCGTCAAACGTATCGAAGCCCTGATCGAATCCATATGCTCTCGAGACGAATGGATTGGAATGGAATCCGCCAGTAGCGAATCCAGCTTCCGAAAGCTGGGAAGCGATTGTCTCCGTTGCAAGCCGGTAGCTATCGTTGATTGCCACATCGGGGTACTCCCCGGTCAACAGTGCAGGGACCGCTTCGCGTGTGTGTGAACTAGCGCTATAAGCATTTGTGAACCGAATACTCTCCTCAGCAAACTCATCAAGTACAGGTGAAGTCTCACGGTGGTAGCCATAACAGGAGAGGTGGTCAGCACGAAGTGCATCCGCAGAAAGCAGGATGATATTCCGCGGGGAAGCAGTCATGTATCCGATCTTTTCTCCGGATATGATTTTATTCTTCCGAAGCTAGTAGTTATTGTGTCCTGAATATCAGGTGACCAATTAGCGAAACAAACCATCAGTTCCGTGGGTCGGCAAAGCACTCGTGTAGGCTGGCTTTGTTTAGTTGTTTGATCCAACCAACTGTGTGGTTTCGGAAAGAGTACTCTACTTGTCCCTTATCAAGACCGGAATGTGACAAACTGAACGGCACTCTTGAAACGCTGCGTTCAAGATGCCGCCCCGTGACGATACGGCTACCTTACGATGGATGTCGCTTTTATCAGTAATGTGATATTTCCCTATGTGAAAGGCGGCGCTGAGAAACGCATCCACGAAATCGGCACCCGCCTCGCCGACGAGGGCCACGACATCACCATCTACGGCCGACATTTCTGGGACGGCCCAACAGAGATCACCCACAAGGGAATGACCCTCCGTGCAGTTGCCCCAGAAGCAGAGCTCTACGAAGACGATCGCCGGTCCATCACGGAAGCCATCGACTTTGCGGCTCGCGCACTCCCTCCGCTCCGTCGCCGTCTCAGCGACGATGAACACGACCTCGCGATCGCTAGCGTCTTCCCGTATTTTCCAGTACTCTCGACGAAGCTTGCTAGCCTCGGGACTAGCACACCAGTGGTCACGACCTGGCACGAGGTCTGGGGCGACTACTGGGAGGAGTACCTTGGCCCGCTCGCTCCGGGTGGCAAACTCGTCGAACAACTCACTGCCAAGACGCCCCAGCATCCGATCGCGGTCTCGGGCATCACAGCGGACAACCTCGCTGACATCGGCCCGAATCGCGAGCATATCGAGGTCGTGCCAAACGGGCTCGATACCGAGCAGGTCCAGACGGCCCCCCGCCCCGACACCGGCTACGACATCGTCTTCGCAGGTCGACTGATCGAGCACAAGAACGTCGACATTCTGCTAGAGGCATTCGATGCAGTCGCCGACAGGCATGACGTCACGCTGGGGATCATCGGTGACGGCCCGGAGCGTGACCGGCTGGATACCAAACGCGAATCACTGGAACACGCCGACCGCGTTTCGATGTTAGGCTTTCTTGAAGAGTACGAGGATGTTCTCGGCCATATGCGGGCTGCAGACATATTCGCGTCTCCCTCAACGAGAGAGGGATTCGGAATTACCTTTGTCGAGGCGATGGCCGCCGACTGCACCGTGATTGCTGCTGACCACCCGGATTCGGCAGCGGACGAAGTCATCGATGGTGCGGGCTTCCTCGTTGATCCTACTGTTGACTCCCTCACAGAAACACTCGACGATGTTTTAGGTGGTGACCGCCCAGCGACGGATCCCGTCGAACGTGCGCAGCAATACGACTGGGATGCGGTTGCAGATCAGGCCGAAACCGTCTATCAGCGAGCTATTGACGGGTCGTGGTAACATGAACTCTAGCGGAAACGGAACTGCGCTTTGGCTCCCCTCTGCGGTTTAATATCGAAGCCGACCCACACACCTCGTAACGAGTGAAACATCGTCATGGGTCCCCGCCCTTCGCTGAGCTCTCAATGGCTTGGATGACAACCTCTGGATCCCGAAGCAGTCGATGTTCCAGGTAGCTCCCTTCACCCTGTCCACCCCCTGTGTGATTCGACTCAGTCACCCCGAGAAACGACTGTTCTTTCAGCAGCCGGTACACGCGATCCTCGGAGAGTGGATCCGCTCCAGCCTGCTCAGCGACCTTTAAATAAAGCGTATAGATCTGATGAGTTCGAAAAGCTTCCTGAGCTGGGTTGTCGACGGTAAGTAGCGCCAGCGCTCGGAGGATGTATTTCACATGCGGCGTCGTCCCACGCACGAGTTTCTCGAAGCGGTTCACCTCCGCTCGTTGGACGGCGTCATCGACGTGCGAGACTGTGACTGTCTCCGTCCCCTGTTTCTCAGCGAGACGACCAGCTTCGTATAGCGTATCGATCGCTTTCCGTGCATCCCCGTGTTCTTTGGCTGAGAGGGCAGCGACCTTTGGGATCACATCGTGCTCCAACACGTCCGGTTCGAAGGCATCCGTCCGGTTGTCCAAGATTGCTCGTAACTGACCAGCATCGTAGGGGTCAAAGACGAGTTCGTTCTCCTGCAGACTTGAGTCGATGCGTTCGCTCAAGCGCTCGCGATATTCGATCTTGTTACTGATGCAGATGGCGCCGACGTGTGTCTCTGCCTTCCCGCTCTCGCGAGCCCGAGAGAGGCTGCGTAACAGTTCATCATCGTCTAACTTGTCGATTTCATCGAGAATGACGACCAGTGAGTTAATGTTGTACTCCTCAAGTAGGTCCCAGGTGATGTCACGGTAGTCGGCGGCTCCGATCCCGACACGCGGGACGTCGATATCTGCGTCGAGGCTCGCCACTAGTTTGCGTGCCATCTCCCGGCTTGCCTTTGCGTCGGTCTGATAATCGGAGCAGTCGACGTACGCCTGCTGAAACGAGATATCGTTTGCCTGTGCCTCGAAGTGAGCCTCACGAGACACACACCTCGCAACGAGTGACTTTCCGGTTCCGGTCTTGCCGTATATGATCGTACTCTCCGGTGGGCCGCCGACCGTTGCTGGACCGAGTGCTTGCCCGATAGCGCTGACTTCGTCGTCCCGCCCAACGACTCGCTCCAGATCGGGGACGTGGCCGACGCGTACCAGTTCCCTGTTAGCAAATATTCCGCCGGTTTTGAAGATATTATCATCCTCATCTGAGTCTGACATTATTTACTCTATCAAATCCGTCCCTGTATGATAAATGTAGCGACCAAGCAACGAGTGAAGTTTAGTAAAATCGGTCTAAAACCATTTTAGTAGCTTTTCACATATGTTTATATATGTCTGAGTGGAGTTTCACACACCCACTACCGAGTGTAATCGCCTACTGCCCACACTAGGCTACTTGAAGTCACGCGCGGGAAGGCATGCAGTCCACGATGGACTATATCTAGATCGGAGTACCTTACCCTCATTTCACCACTGGCGCAGCGTCTACTTACAGTAAACGCCGAACGACTGGCCGAGAATACACAGCTTACGTTCGGCTCATGATCCGCTCATGACGAGTATCTCTCTGTCAACGACGATCAGCGGTCAGTACACTCGGTACTTGGTGCGTGCCTGCGAGATCCATTTGTGGACTATTATAAAACGCAGTCGGGTTGCATATTCGATGCAACCCGCAACTTCACGGCTTTTGTCTCAGTCCGCTTTTCGTCCCGAAACCCGCTTACTTGCCGCTCATCAGAGACGCTGTGGAGATCCGATCTTTCACTCGGTGTGGGGTGTGTCTGAGACGAGAATCTATCGGACAGACAATGACAACCAGCCAGTACACTCGGTATCAGGTGTGTCCGGGACAAGCTTTCCGCCAGTCAGGCAGGACCAGCACACCTGTACCAACGGCAGATCCACCCCAAAGCACCACCCACGGCAGCAGCCGCGTAGTCCATATGAGAGCTCACGAGGGAAGCGATACGACAGTCCGGACACGAGCGATTCGAGCGCGGTACGACGTCATTCACCACCGGGCGGTGACAGGTGCACTCTTCCCTCGGTGGATGCAAGGTTACCTACACGAGCTCGCCATGCTGGGAATCACCAGTTGGGTTGAGTAGGATACAGACGACGTTGGAGGACGGTACTACGAGTACGCTCTTGCTGCGAATCCACTCCCTGTATCGAGACAATCAGCAAAACGGTAGGCCACATGGGTATTTTCAAGGAAGTACAACAGCATCTTGATCGGAGTCACTGAGCTGTCCTCGATACGAGGTCGTCCGGTTCATCACGGCCAACAGCAATCCCCGCGATCATTGCCTCGACAGCACCAATCTGTTCCCCGGAGCGAGCAAGATCACGTTGAACGTCCACGGCACGACGCGCAGCTTCACTATCGTATGGCACTAACGGACTGTCGTCGAGAATCTCATCGAACTGTTGGCCAGTCGTTGTCGTTGGGTCGATACCGATCCCGACGTCGGTATAGACTAGGGTTGGACAACAAGTAGTTCATCGGAGATCTCATCGAGTTTTGCAACTGCTCCGGCGTCCTCAGCGAGTAAATCAGTCAAAAAGCATACATCGAGAATCACTGTTCAATCTGGCTCTCATCGTTGATGCGTCTATCGACATCATCACGGAATGAGCGGGATTTCTCTTGAATCTGCGCTACTTCGTCATCTTCTGCCAACCCGACCAATCCATACAGTGGATGTTCCTCTTCGGTAAGGATACGATCAATAACGTCGCTAAAGCTCTCACCTTCGCCTTTCTTACGACGCAACCGCTCGTACGTTTCCTCTTTGAGATTAATTGTTTTACTCGGCATTTGTGTATGACTTTCTGTGAATATATCTATTCGGACGACTGTGTACTGTCGTGGAGGTGGCTGAGGGGTCTGCTATTCTGCGACAAGGTTGTGATTGCAGTACTACGCTACGTCGTGTGTCCCGGGTTCAGATACCAATACAGGGGACATTCGAGACACTCGACGAGACGGCGACTGGGTAGGAGAGCGATAGAGTACCGCTTCCCACGAGGTCCGTATGAATCAATTGGAACGCACTCGACACGGTGGGGAATCACTACCACGGGCGCACTGGCTGTTCGTTAAGAGAATGCCATGCGACACGCAGACTTCTCTCCCACACAAGGTATTTCCTCCCACATCAACGTAGCACTACTACCGAGTCAGAGAATGGTCCTCCCAATCGAACATTTCATCATCGCCCTCCTTCCCGTCGCAGTATACGCCCTTCTCCGCGATCGACAGCTCCCAACGCTTCACTTACTGGCAGTGACGTTCTTCGGCAGCCAGTTCCCGGATCTCATCGACAAGCCACTGGCGTACGAACTCCATTTGATTCCCTCTGGACGGGTGTTTATGCACTCGCTTCCGTTCGCGATTCCGCTCTCGATTGCCGTCGTCGCCTATGCGGTCCGAACGGATCGGACTAGACTTGGGGCGGCGTTCGCGTTCGCCCATCTCTCACATCTGGTGGCTGATAACCGACAGCTCCTTCGCCCGGACCCGTACGTGTCGTCGGACTTGCTCTGGCCGCTCCAGCGGCCCGTTATGCGCCCGGCAGTCCCGCAGTGGGTCGGCGAGGGTGCAGTGAATCTCCACCTCTGGACCGGGTTTTCCGTGCTCGTTCTCGCACTGGCGGCGTACATTCTAGTAGCGGACCTGCAGACCCAACTCGACTTCAGATTGTTTTGAGGGCTCTCACCAGTCGGATCCATGATATTTTAGACCGACGGGGAACGACGGTATCGTATGCGACGATTGGTCCTCGCCGTCTGCTTCGTTGCCCTCTTCGCTGGCTGTGGCACATTCGTGGGTGATAGTCCGCCGCCGAGCGACGAACGCGCCGTCGCGGCCGTCGAGGAGGCGAACAGCACTGTCGCCGCCGTCGAAGCGTACCGATTCGGAATGGATATGCACGTAACTGCGTCTGACGGTGAGCAGTCACGGACCGTGCGAGTCGATGGTGAGGGTGCGGTGAACGTCTCGGAAAAACGGATGCAAGCGACGACGCGGACACAAGACCAAACGGTTGAGTCCTATGTCGACGGGTACAAAGCGTACCAGGGCTGTCAGGAACCCTGGGACGGCTACGGCGTCGAGAACGTTTCGCGCTCCGAGCCGTGGGCAACCGCGACACCGCTCCATCGGCAAGTACTGCTCTTCGAACGCTCGAACGTCTACTGGCGGGGCAACGAGACGCTCGACGGCAACCGGACTGTCCTCGTCACGGCGTCCCCGAGCGCCGAGACTATCGAGTCACTGATGAATCGCCGACAGGCTGGCGACATGGCGCTCAACCGCGGCTCGCTCGAGAACGCGACGGCGCGACTCTGGCTCGACCCGGAAACGAACCAGCCAGTAAAATCGGAACTCCGACTAAAAATCTCACAGCGAGGCGCGACCGCAACCGCGACAATTACGCTCAGATACACTGACTTCGACGAACCGACCAAAATCTCGGTACCACCGGAGGTGTACGACGACCCCTACGAACTCGGCTGTCCCGGTACCAGTTGACCCACTCGTCAGCAACAGAGAGAAACCGCTGAACGGTGGGCGAGAAACTCGCTCAGTCCGTCCAGTCCTCGTACAGCCCGCGGCCGACGACACCGAGGCCGACGAGCGTTATGAGGTTGAGGAGGAGGCCACCGACGACCGGAATTGCGAACGGGACGGCCAGTAACAGTCCGCCAGCGACGCCATCTGTTGCGCTCACTGTCCCGTCATCGCCGATAACCGAGTTCCCGACCCAGACGGCAGTAATGCCGGTACCGATGATACCCAGGATGCCGATGAGAAGCAGCCCGGGGATCGAGATCAGAGCGCCGATAACCGTCAGCGCGAGTATCACCAGCCCGATGGGGAGGAAAATGCCGACGAGAACTCCCCAGCCGATTGCGCCGCCGAGATCGTTCTGAATCTCCCGCACGGCGTTAGTCGTATACTTCGGGCCGATAGCGGCGGCTGCAGCACCTAATACTGCAAGAATGACGAACCCGACACCGAATCGGAGAACGACTTCGAGCGCCGGGCTAAGACCTCCACCCGGGGCTGTAGGCTGTGCTGTTGCGACCCCGGAGAGTCCGAGTACGGCGAGTAGACTCCCGAGGCTACTAACGGCTTGCTTGGAGGGCATAGTAGCGTCTTCTCGGTTTCATCTGCGGTTGTAAACCTCTTCTGTATGTTCGTGATCTGTCATCGCAGCTGGCGATACAAACGCTCCTGCTATGTTTCGTCCGTCTGTCGGCCGTTGCCCCGAGTACTGACGGCCGGTTCCACGGCCAGGACTCGATCCTCGGTCTGAGTGCCAACAAGCCTGACACGATGGATGGCCGCACCGTCGGCGCTACTCTGTGAGGTCGACGACGTCGGCGTTGGCGAGGTCCACCAACCGGTCCGGTTCGACTGCAAACACCGCGCTCGGTGTGCCGGCGGCAGCGTGGACGACGTCGTACTCGGCGAGCGTCGGGTCGACCGTGATCGGGAGGGCCGTATCGTGACAGATCGGGGGGACGCCGCCGATGCTCCAGCCGACGACGCTCCGAATGTCGCCCGGGTCGGCCATCGACGCGGTTTCTGCACCGTAGTGGTTCGCGACCGCGTCAAGGTCAAGGCGGTTCGCACCGCTCGTGATTGCGGCGACGAGGTCACCGTCGCGATTACTGCCTGCGAGTGCGACGACGATGGTCGACGCGATGGCGGCCGTCTCGCAGCCGATGGCCTCGGCGGCCGCTGCGGCTGTTTCCGTTCCCGACTCGAACTCCGAGACATCGAGGTCGATTCCGTATCGGTCACGGGCCCGGTCCGCGAATTCCGCAGCGCGTTCGTGCATACCTCCTCTGTGCACCTCCTCTGTAAAAACGGGGCCGAAGACGAACAGGACGATAGCTCAATCGTGTCGGTCGAAACGTCGCCTGCCGTCCCAACGTAGTACGATTCCTCCCAGAACCCACCGCCCCACAGATACCCCTCTAAGAACAGTTCGTGCTGTTCCCGCATCTCTCATGCTGTGAGGACGAACTACTCGACCCGGACAAGATCGAGTACACCTCGTACGAAGTCGTCGCCCAGAATGATGCCTAATCCGACGGTGAAGTCACGACCGGACCGAAACCCCGCGGCAAACCCGTCTCAGTCAAGCATCCCGATCCGATCCGCGGTAAAGCCGAACACGTCCTCGTAGCCGTAGGCTGAGAGCAACACCGGGTGGAAGGCCTCCTCCGCGACGACAGTTTCGTCGTCGGCTGCTGCCACAGGGTCCCCCTCTGGCACTGGCTCGAAGTTCCGGACGAACACCTCGTACTGTTCTGCTGCTGCCTTCGGAATCGGCTCGCCAAGCTGGAACACTGGCAGTGGCGTCTCCCGTTGTGGCGGTGACTCGGTGGTGACTCCAGTGGCAGCGAGGAACTCCCGGATGACCTGCTCCGCGTTCTCGGCGGCTTCCGCGGAGCCCTGATAGCCACATTCGACTTCGACGACTGAGTCCACCGTCGCGAACAATCGCCCCTCGTTTGCGCCTTTCGTCTGAACGACGGCGTCCACGGAGAGGGCGCTACAGAGTGCCGCCATTTCCGGCGTGAGATCGTCGACGAGGGCGAACATTCCGTCGTAGGACTGTGTGGAGTGCAGCGAAAGCACGGTACAGTCGTGGAGTTCTGCGGCGAGAGCCGCGGCCAGCCGTGTCTCGTGGGACTCGCTGTCAGCGTCGCCTGGGAACGATCGGTTGAGGTCCGTATCGAGATATCGCTTGTTTGCGTCGAGGGCGGCCTCGTTCGCGATGATGAACTTGACCGGTCGCTCGACCTCCGGCGGGTCGGCAAGGACGGCTTCGATGCCGTCCCGACCGCACGGTTCGTCGCCGTGGATGCTCCCCACGACGGCCACCTCCGGAGCCCCGTCTCCCAGTTGCTCGATTCGCATCTGTCCGTGCTAACGCTTCCAGCCTTTAGAATTATCCGGATTCGGTCAATGTTCGAGCGACTCCGCGAACTCGATGTCCTCCGGGCGACACGTCGGGCACTCGCCGTCGAGACGGATCTGCCAGCCCTGGAGCGCTGACGGGTCCGACAGCGCGTTCGTCACCGTCGTCCGCACATCTAACAGGTCGACGCCGTAGTAGTCGTTAGGGACGCCACGGAAGTACTGCAGCGATGTGCGAAACAGCGACCGCATCCCGTCGTCGTCCTCGAAGTCGAAGTGCTTGTACGCGCCGGCGGCGACCTGCACCATCCCGTGGAGGAATTTGCTCTCCGTGTTCCCGCGGCCGTAGTTGTACCATTCGTCCTCGAAACAGTCGTGTGATTCGTGGAACTCCCCGGAGTTGTACAGACGGACGCCGTGGACGACGGCCCGCCTGAGCGTCTCGTGTTCCCATTGACCGTCGGTTCGCCAGCCCGAAGGGTTCCCGTCGGGGGCCTCGACGGTCGGGTCGCGCGTGTGGTCGTCCATGCCTACGCTACTGGTTCACGGTGGGTCAAACCACCGGTTCTATCGGCGACAGTCGCCATTGGAACGCAATGCACACCTGATCGCGCGGCGGCAGTGCGGCCAGTACGCAAACGCTTTCAATTACTGACACAGTGTCCCACCGGCTCTGAGTCGCTTCCGTACGACATTTATACCGTACCGCCATGTGTACCGAATGCACTACGCGTGCGAGGGTAGCCAAGCCAGGAAACGGCGGCGGACTCAAGATCCGCTCCCGTAGGGGTCCAAGGGTTCAAATCCCTTCCCTCGCATCGTATAGGGGCCGCACAACGCGGCGCCGAAGGATGCACACGGAAGGGTTTGAACGAGAGAAGGCGGGGCGGTTGCCCGTCTCCGCGTAGTTCAAATCCCTTCCCTCGCACTGTTGGACCGACGCGGTCCCTCGCAAACAGTGAGCGGCCATCGTCACGGTCGCGAGTACGCCATCGACCCCGATGGTGTCTCGCTCTGAAGACGACGGCCGACCGGTGCCGGAAGACTCGCACGGAGCGATCTTCCCTCGCAATTCTCCGAACCGATCTGCTAGAGACGTGTCTCAGCGATGCGGCACCCTGTGACACCTCCCCGATGAAGCTGGCTCTCCCGTGAATTGCCCAGATCAGTTCAGTAAGTACCGCTCTAAACGCGGGCTACAGTTACTGAGACATTATCTAGACTCTTTTAGCATCGGTTAGTTACCATCTTATTTGTGGATATATATCAAAAACTCATAACTACAAGAAAATAACCAATTATATCTCAGTTCATATACTATATCGGTCTAGAAGGCTTCTAAAGGCTTCAGAATAGTATCACTGCACAAGAAATATACCACAGCCTTCAGTAATATTTCAGTAATGGTAAAAACACCAATAATAAAGCCGACTGTCATCTTCGTCATGGCAGTCGCGTTGATACTCGCTGGTCCGTTATCAGTGACGACCACTGTTGAGGCAACCCCCGTCGCTGAGAGCCAGTCGCTCTCGGTGACCGAAAACGTCGACGTGTGGGACCGGTCCCCGCTCACGCTCAGAACGACGTCAGAAGGGCCGACCACGATAGTGGCACCGCGGACGTTCCTCAACGTCGAATCAGCTGCGACTGGCGACTTGCCGCTCAACAAGCAGACGATGACGATCCACGAGCGCAACGAGTCGATAAATATGTCCTTCGAACCCAGAATCGGTGCCGGAACGAGAGCACTTGCCGGCGACGAGGCGCAACTGCTGGCTGTCAAGTTGGATGAAGCACCGACTACGGCAGGGGCAAACGCCAGTAACATCTCCCGCGCTTCTCTCGAAGATGTCTTCGCAAATAACTCGGACACTACGTCGTCGGAGCTACTCGATGACGCGGAAGACGTCGGCACGATAGACGAGGATGGCGAACTGCAGGCGTCCTACACCCCCGAATCGGGCGGCGTATACGGCTTCGTTCTGGTGACTGTCGACGAGGGCGATGAGGGGCTATCGGTATCGGACGGTAACGTCTCCGTCAACGGGAACGTGACCGTCGTCGGTGTCGAACAGGCCGTGGTGCAGGACAACGCCTCGAACGTCGAGCGGACCCAGAACCCGGTCAACCCCGGCGACAACGTTACGCTGGCTGTCGACACTGAGATGGAAGACGAAAACGCCACCCACGCGGTCCTGCTGGTCCGACAGGGCGAACTCCAGCGGCAGTCGAGCACGGTGACTGTGTCGGGCGAGCTGAACGAGAGCTTCTCGGCTGACCAGATCACCGTCGAGAATTCTTTCGATAACATCAGCGGTGTTGGGACGGTTGAGAGCAACACTGGACTGGGGAGTTTCAACCTCTCCGAGAACCAGTCGATACCTGCAATCGGGTTGCAGGGGCTGTTCGGCACGGTGGTTTCCGAGGCCGAATCGGACGCTGGCGGGGACGTTATCCATGCCTCTGCAACGATTGTCAGCGGTGACGCTGACGCCAACGTGACGGTCCAGACCCTGGATTCCTGGCCGAACGGTGCGTATCAGTACGTCCACGTCGCAGTCGGTAACGAAACCGGGACTCTCAACTCGGATACCGGCACGGTGGCAGTGAGTCCGGGCGGCGGCCCTGATAACGGTGGTGGCCCGGGCAACGGTGGCGGTCCCCCGGACAACGCTGGCGGACCGAGTGATGCTGGGGACGACGAAGAGAACGTAGAGTAACTGATCGGGCGGCCTTTACTGGTGGTGTCCACCGAACACAGCACCTCTTTGTGCGCCGACGTGTGCAGATTCTACTCGATGACACGGCCGACTGTTGGCCGATTGCTGTTAAACCCGGGTCCGCTGTCGAGCATTTACTATAAGGAATGCGTCAAACCGGGGACCTGTCATAAATACGAGTAGGGTAGTTTGCCGAGACACGACTCACGAGTCGCGCTGCAAAATCCCCAGACAGTGGGTACGTGTTTTGTAACCGTCATATGACACTGTGTAGCGTCGAATGTCACTGCATAAGAATTATACCGCGCCCCTCCGAAAAAATTCAGTAATGTATAAAACAACAAACGGAAAACGCACTGTAATTTGTGCGATGACAGTGCTGCTGGTGTTAGCCGCCCCCCTGTCGGTAACGTCGGCGGCGGCAACGCCAGTCGATGAAGGGCAAACGACAGCGGTGACGGAAAACGTGGATGTCTGGGAACGGTCGCTGCTCCCGCTTCGGACGTCCTCCAGCGGCCCAACGGCGATAGCAGCCCCGGAGACGTATATCAACATCGAGTCTGCTCAGACCGGTGACGTTCCCCTCAACAGGGAGGAGTACACGATTCACGAAACGGGCGAATCAGTTGATCTGACGTTCGAATCAACGACCGGAGCCGGAACGACTGGACTTGCCGGCGACGAGGCGCAACTACTCGCTGTCAGACTCTCCGAAAACCCATCTTCGGCCGGGTTTAGTGAGGGAAGCGTCAGAACTGATCTAGCTAGTATCTTTACGAACGACTCCAACGCTAACTCGGTCGAACTGCTAGACGACGCGGAGGGTGTCGGTTCGATAGATGACAACGGTGTACTCGAAACGTCGTACACACCTGCCTCGGGTGGTGCCTACGGCTTCGTTCTGGTCACTGTCGATGACGGACAGGGCCTGTCTGTTTCGGACAACAACGTCTCGACTGATGGGAACGTGACCGTCGTCGGCGTCGAACAGACGCTGGTTCAGGAAAGCCCGTCCACGGTCGATGCGACCTCCGACGATATCACCGCTGGCGATAACGTCTCGCTCGATATCGAGACCGAACTGGAGGACGACTCTGTCACGCACGCTGTGTTGCTACTCGACGAGGACGAACTCCAACAGCGGACGAGCACCGTCCGTGTGACCGGCGAAATCGATGAGAATTTCTCGGAAGACCAGGTCACGGTCGAGAACTCCTTCGACGGCGTCAACGGCGTCTCGTCGGCCGACGATGACGCTACCCTCACCGGTGAGGACTCGACGGCAGCAGGAGCGATGCCGTCAGCGGGACTGATCGGGCTGTTCGGGTTCGTTCTCTCCGAAGCATCGCCGGATTCGACCGGTGATGACGTGATGCACGCCTCGTCGACGACGGTCTCCGGTGCCTCCGATACCACCGTCGACGTCGAAACACTCGACTCCTGGCCAAACGGGACGTACACGTACGTTCACGTCGCTGTTGGCGAAGACTCAAACGATATCAACTCCGCGACCGGGACAGTCACGCTATCACAGTCGAACGAAACCGATTCCGGCGACGATGATGACGATAGCGACGACGGGAGTGATGGCAACAACGGCGGCGGCGACGACGGAAGTGATGGCAACAACGGTGACGGCGACAACGACAACAACGACAACGACGACAACAATAACGGGAGCGATGACAGCGATAGCGGAGATAGCGATGACGATAGTGGGAACGACGACTCCGATACCGAGGGGACTGAAGAAGACACTGAGGACGAAGCTACGACCGACACCGACGACACTGAGACAGTCGAGACTGAAGACGGAGAGGTGCCAACGGAAGCAGCCACGACCGCAGGTGGTGGGGCACAGCAACCCGACGAGACAGGCACAACCGGAACGGAGGGCTCGGTCGAGACCACGAGTTCGAGCGGCCCCGGTTTCACCGTCCTCGTCGCGGTGCTAGCATTGCTAGGCGCTGGATTCCTGGCACGTCGGGACTGAGGAACTTCCACAGTTTACGCGGCATTTGTCTATTCTCTGATGAATCTCTTTCTCTGACGAATTTCTCTCCTGTTGTGTACCTAACTGGAGCTAGCTTTCCTGCATAACTGAGTTATCCCCTCCTAGCGGCTGCGGATACAATATTGCTGAAAGGGGTAATTTTATGTTATTTTACATATAACATTGCTATGTAAGGTACATACAATGGGGGACTACGCAAAGCCATCCCGTGCGGCGAAAATCAAGTGCATCAAGTGTAACTCACCGGTCGTGCTCACCGTCGACGAAGAGTATATCTGTGTCAGCTGCGGCGAAGCACCGATCGAATCGGCGACACCGGTTTGAGACAGGCGTTTCAGCTTCACTCTGCGATCCCTATGGGCGGGAACAGTAGCTTCGATATCTGACGGGGAGCCCGAAATCCGCCGCTTGAGACCCACTGCTTCAGTGGCAACGACCGTCGGCCGCGAACGGCTTACCGTTGTGGTATTTCGGCTGGGACCTGCTCGTATCTCCGGTACACCGTCACGAGGCTGTAGCTGATGGCCAGTCCGAAGACGACCAGGGGGACGGCAAGCGAGAGCAGGCTGTCGGGCGAATGCGCCGCAAACGACGGCGTTCTATCGGGGGTTGCCGACAACAGCGGCCAGAACAGGTTCGGAAAGAAGTAGTAGTCCGTCCCGAGTCGCACAATCGGATAGAAGTCGCCGGCGATGTGTGAGAGGTAGCCGGCGGAAAACACCACTGCGTACCGCCCGTAGCCCTGACGTGCAGCCAGCAGTACAAGGATGGTGAGGACGGGTAGCGAGACGACCAGCGAATGGGCCAGCATGCGCCCGCTCGGAAGAATAGCGAACGTCCACGCGAGCGGCTTGTCGATTACGTCCGGGAGTTGCGTCGCAACAAGCAAGAGCAGTACCATCGGCCCAGACGGGAGGTGATGCCACCGAGCCACCGTGTATACCGTCAGCGGAACGGCTGCGAGGAGGAAGTGGCCTGCGGGGTACACGGTGAAACCAATGATCCAGGCAAGGAAAAGCTGTTTGCCGGGTTAGATCCCAAAAGAATGGGCAGTAAGTCGGTCCCTGTTTTACCTGGGGGAGCGCTGCTCGCTACGAGAACCTGGGTCAGCCGGTTACGTTCACCCAGAGGTGGACTTCCCGGTACGCAGTCGATTGGTCCACGGTCTCAGGTGGTGACCCGCGGTACAGCAGGTACTGGAGCCGAAGCCCCTCCCCAGTCATCTCGGGCGTCACCTCGTGCTGACGGTGCCAGGTCTCGTTGTGTCCCAGCGTCGGCTGGAAGCGCCGCAGTTCCGATCGTTCCCGAACCCGGGTCTCGTTGCCGACGCGTTCGACGCGTTGTAACTCGGCGATTACGGTGTACTCACTCCGTTCGTGTTCCTGATTCCCGATACCGATGATCAACGAGCGACCCTCGCCCTGTTGAAACTCCGTCGGATAGCCGTCAGCGACGAGTTCCCCGTCTTCGTCTTCGGTCAGCAGGTAGAACTCGCTGAACCGCTCGCCGTCCTTTGGTACTGTGACCGCGTAGCCGACGCTGGCGGCCGCAAGCAGGATGCTCAGGACCAACAGCACGTTCAGGACCGCGTCCGTCCGCGAGGCCGGCGAGAACAACTCTTCACGGCCGGCACTGAGCCACGCGCGATACGGGACGCGAAACCGTTCGTCAGCGGGTACCGCCCAGCGTCGAACAGCCGCGACAGCGGTCAACACGAGCGTCAGCCCGCTGAGCGACACGAGAATCGGGAGCAGACGGATGCCCCACGGCGTGAAATTCAACACCAGGCCGACCAAGGGAACGAGGGCGATACTGAGTCCGAACGAGAGCGCGACCCGTTCGATACCGTCGATTCCGTCGGCCCGGGGATCCGAAACGGTCTCGTCGTCGGCCGTGGGGCCGCTCCCGGCCTCCGGAAACAGCGCTGCGATGAACGCATAGCCGGGAATGAAGAGGACAAACACGAGCCCGATGACGATGCGGACCGGCGTGTCGGAGATGACCGGCAGCAGGGCAGCCAGATTCGTCAGAATCACCACGCCGATAACGCCTGCCAGATCGGCCGGGAGGTGGCGGAGTTGACGTGGCAAGAGTAGTTTCCACGTCTGGGTTTCAGCCATTGGCAATGAGTCATGTCGGCACGGTAAAAAAATAGCTGATTGCGTCGCTTTCTGTCTCAGTACACGACTGCAACTGTCTCCGATGAGCCAACCGAACGCATTTTATCAACCCAGCGGAATAACTCGGTGTGTTCCGGAGCCAGTCGTGGGCCGTGTTCGTCACCCTGACAATACTTGGACTTACAGCGGGCGCTGGTGGGGTGGCAGCGATGGGGACCGACGATGGGGGTCCGGCTCTGAACCGGCAGGTGGAGACACCGACGGACGACAACGAGACGCAACAGGAAAACCCGGATTCGGTGTCGGACGGCGAGTACGGCGATGAAACGGCCGCCTGGTTGGCTCGGACGATGGGGGGGCGGCTGGAGAACAGCAGCATCGCGCTATCGAACGAACAGTACGAGCAAGCGCAGAGCGTCCTCGGCGACGACTACGACAAGCGTCTGGAGCAGTACGTCGACGTTGCCGGTGACACGTCGTCGGATACGGACGACACCGCCGCGAGAGAGTTCGAGGCCGCGCGCGAGAACCAGCGGAATCTCACGAACGAGGTACAGCGGTACCGCCAGCAATATACGGCGTATCAGGCGGCACGCGAGCGCGGTAACGAACGCGAGGCTCGCATCACTGCGCGTGCGATGGAGCGAACGGCGTCGAACATCAGCGACAGGAGCCGAGAACTGAACCGGAACTTCGAACGGATAGAGAACACAACGTCTGTCGACCTCTCTTCGGGACAGACCGAGATCAACGAGACGACAGAGAACATTACGACGACGCAGGCGGTTATCCGCGAAGAGACACTCGTCGGGACGACGCTCACGGTCCAGGCGATAGACTCGACTGCATCGTTCAGCGATCCCGGAACGGTCTCCGGCCGGATACGGACTGAGAACGGCTCGGTCATCGCAGACGAGGCGGTCGAACTCAGGGTCGGGAACCGGACACAAACTGTTCGAACTGATTCCAGCGGTGTGTTCGAAACCCAGTACCGGCCACGCTCAGCCAGACTCGGGTCACAGTCCATCCCGATCGAGTACGTTCCGGATGCCGACTCGGTGTACCTGTCCGACGACACCACGTTCACGATTGACGTGAAACAGGTGACGCCGAACGCGACGAGCGAAATCGCACCGGGTACGGTAGGGTACGGCGACCGACTCAACGCGACGGCGTCCGTGACAGTCGAGTCGAGAGGTGTCGACGGGGTACCGGTCGAGTTCACCGTTGGTGATACTGTCGTTGCACGAACGACGACCGGACCGAACGGAACGGCGACAGCATCGACCCGAGCCCCAGCGTCGGTAAACGACGGTGAGCGTGTAGTTGTCGCTCGGGTTCCGTACGAAAACCGAGCGATTGCGGGCGTCCAGTCGGAGACCCCTGTTGTCGTCGTCGAGACTCAGACGACCCTCTCCGTGAGTGCGTCACGCACGGATGATGGGGCCCTTGCCAGGGGGCAACTCCAGACCGTTGCCGGGGACCCTGTCGCGGGTCGCCCGGTACGCCTGCAGGTCGGTGCTGGCGGCACCCAACTCGTCGAGACGAACCGGAACGGGTCGTTCCAGACCGTCCTCGAATATCCGCAGAACAACGAGACAGTTACCGTTACTGCCACGTACGACGAACCGAGTTCGAACCTCGGTAACGCGACCGCAACGACAACGCTGGCCGCAGGAGCCGGCGGCGGCAACCCACCGGTCGGCTCCGATTCGGATAGCGATCTGCTTATCGATACCCTGGTAGCGATACTGTTCGGCTCTGACGAGAACCCAGAAGTAGCCTTTGGGAACGGGATCATCGGATACAGCTGGCTGCCCGTCCTGGGCGGCGGGGTAGCGCTTGCAGTTGTCGTCGGGGCTTGGTTTATCGTGTCGCGGCGCCGCCAATCCCAGGTGAACACGACTTCCTCGGTGGAGGCAACTGAGGTATCGATGAGTGGATCCGACCAGGCGACGACGCCATCGAACGCGACGAGTCCGACGTTTGCGGACCGCGTCGATACGTATCTGGATAGCGGGGACTACGATGCCGCAACGATGGTAGCGTACACCGCAGTCCACGATGAGCTAGCGGTGAAAAACGGTATTGACGAGGGGGCGACACACTGGGAACTCCTCCAGCAGAGCCAGGAGCACGGCGTTCCCGAGGAACGGATGGCGGATATCGAAACGGTGGTCGAAGCCTTCGAGACGGCGGCGTTCGCACCGACATCGGTTGATCCGTCACGCGCGGAGGCAGCCGTCGAACGTGCCCGCAAGATCAAGTCGAACGGGGACCAGTGACTGCTAATCGTCATGGACACTCCGGGTGTGTCTAGAGCCTGGCAGCAATCCCGGATTTCCAACAGGGCTAGCAGTAGACCGAGAGACTGTCAGGGCTCCCGAGTCGCCCGTCGAAATGCGGTAACTATCTTACACCCACCCGCTGTAGGACCCGCCAATGAGTGACGGCCGGAAGGGGCGACTGCTGCTCATCGTGGCTGTGCTGGCCGTGGCAGTCGCGGCCCGGTTGACGACGCTCCACTGGACACCGCTGCCCTCGACGCTAGACGGATTCGGCTACGTCGCTCTGGCCAGGGACACGCTCGAAACGGGGGCGTTTCCCCTCACGCGGTTCCGTGCGGACAACATCGTGTTTACCGCTGTCCTGACGGTCGTCGGCGCACTCACCGGTGAGCGGCCGCTGTACGTCGCCCAGCCGGTCGTCGCGGTCACCGGTGCAGCGTCCTGCCTGACGGCGATGGCGCTGGTCAAACGCCTCGCACAGTCGAGTCGGTGGCGTCACTCGCGGACGACGCTGGCGATGGGCGTGGTCGGGATGGGGCTCGCGGTGGAAGGCATCTATCTCCGGCGGACCGGACAAACGGATGAGGAAGCGCTGGCGTTTCTCTTGCTGCCGCTGTTTGCGATTGCCGTCCATCGGTTGCTCACGACGGAGCGATACGGGCGTCGATGGGGCGCAGTTGTGGTCGTGCTGTTCGCTGCCTTCCCGCTCTTGCATACGTTCAGCTCGCTCATCGCTGCGCTGGTACTCACGGGGGTGCTAGCCGCCCATCTCGCCAGGATTCCGTCGCGTCGTGACGCCGTCACTGCGCTCGTCGCCGTCGCGGGCTTCTGGGTGTACATGTGGGGGTACTACCGGATCGCAGAACGCTCGCTTCTGGAGGTCCCGTACGTCGACCGCGTCAGCGCGTATCCGGGGCTCTTCTTGGCCTGGGTAGTCGTCCTGGTGGCGACACTGGTCTGGTTCCAGCAGACGAGCGGTCGCCTGCAGCGGGTGACCATCGGCGGCGCGGTCGGCCTCTGGTTCCTGACGCTGGGTGCGAACGCGGTACAGACCGTGTTTCCCGGGACACAGACCACGCCGGCCGGCCTCTTGGTGCTCGTCGCGGCCTTCGCCGTCCCGGTGGTGTTTGCGGTCGTCGGCCTCCCGCTTGCGAGCCGCGACCGCCGGCTGATCGGCCCGGTCGTACTGGCGTTGCTGCTGGCGCCGATTGTCATCGTGTACTTCTCGCTGACCGCCTCGCTGACGCCGGAGTACTACGGGACTGCGCTCCGGGGCCAGACGTTCGTCCACCTGCCCGTGTTCGTCCTCGCCGGCATCGGCGTCGCGTCGGTCGCCTACCGGTGGTCGCCGTCGCCGGACGGCGGGCTTGGAACGCCGAAGACTCACAGCCACCGACTCGCAACAGTCCTGACCGTCGTCGTCGTGGTCGCCGCAGTTGCGACGATGCCTATCGCCTTCGTCAATCTCGACACGCTCGCGTTCCCGACCGGGGCGACCGAATCGCAGTTCGCGGCCGCGACGTTTACCGCGGACCACGTCGACGAGCAGTGGGCGTCCGACCACCCGTTCAGCCGTATCGTCGATCTGTACTATCCGGGCGCGTCCAACGGAACGTACCAGCCGACCGCCCGGTGGCTCGGTGGTGGGACGGAACCCAACTGCCCGACGCTGTCGCGGGCGTCGTGGGGGACGACAGGGGCGCACCTGTTCCCGGCAGCGAGCGAGAAGACCACGCCCGCGGCGCTGGCGGAGTGGCGCTACGAGAACGACGTGGTCTATGACACGCGCGGCCTCGACTCCGTGTACCTCGTTCGGCCCGGCGGGAACCGAACGAGTTGCTGACGGGTTCTGAACGGACCCGGTTCGATGATCCCTCCAATCTTCACTTCTCCCGGGTATGTAACCGTGGCATACAATACGGGGCCGGCAGAAAGGCCGACAATGACTGACCCCGTCCTCGTCGGCTCGGAGTTGTGTGTCACACGACGGGGCACCAAGATTCTCGACGGCGTCTCGATCACGGTCGGGTCCGACGCGGCGATGCTCGTTCAGGGTCCTAGCGGGGCCGGCAAGTCGACGCTGTTCAACGTCCTCGGGCTGCTAGAGTCCCCGTCTAGCGGCCGGCTGGAGATCGACGGCCGGGACGCGAGTACCCTGTCCGAACGCCAGCGCGCCAGCCTGCGGCGGACGACGCTCGGGTTCGTCTTCCAGGACTTCCAGCTCATCGGTGACCTGACCGCCCGTGAGAACGCGTCGCTCCCGCAGGAACACGCAGGCGACCGCGACCCAGACTGGCTGGACACGCTGTTCGACCGCCTCGGTATCGCCGGGCTCGAACACCAGTACCCCGCGACGCTGAGCGGGGGCGAGAAACAGCGGGTCGCCATCGCACGGGCGCTCGCGAACCGCCCCGAGATCGTCCTCGCCGACGAACCGACCGGACAGCTAGACCCGGACACCGCCGAGTCGGTGCTGACCCTCCTGTTCAGCATGAAGGAATCGACGGAAACCGCCCTCGTCGTCATCAGCCACGACCCGCAACTGGCCCAGCGGTTCGACGAACGGCTGTTCATCCGCGGCGGCACGCTCGTCTCCGATACCGCCTCGACGCCGAACGCGAGCCCGTCCACGGAGACGAACTAACGAACCGATGGGATACAGAAACGCCCTCCTGTTTCGCTGGTCCAGACGGGACCGGCTCACCGTCGTCGTCGTCGCCGTGACGGCCGCGTTTCTCATCGGTACGGTTCTGCTGTTGTTCACCGCAATCACGTACTCGGAAACGTTCGCCGAGCCGCTCGCGAACTCCGGGACGGTCACCTATCACGACGCGGGTAACGGCCCGCCCGAGACCGGTGGTGATGTCACCGTGCTCCCGACAGCGACGGCGACTGTAAACGAGACTGACGTTCGTCTTATCGGTATACCACCCGATACGCCCAGGGTGCTCATCGAGGGGTCGGCCCAGTGGCAAGAGGGGCGATTACCGACGATTCCGGACGGCGTTGACGGCCGGGGACCGGTCTCTCAGCAGCGGACCCGAACGGTCAGCGGGTCAGACGGTACCGTCTCGCTCACCGTTGTCCCACAGGAGCGGGGGACGACGTTCCTCTCCAATCAGTGGTACGCGACGAACGCCTCGACCGCACAGCAGGTCGGCGTCACCGGTTACTTCGTCATCGACCACAGTCCGAGCGGGACCGGGCTGGGAAGCCTCCCAAGTGAAGGGGCACCGCTGGTCAGCGCGCTCCTGTACGTCCTCGGCGGTTTAGAGCAGGTGCTCTGGGCGCTGGGCATCGCGGCGGCCGCCGGCGGGCTGTTGGTCCTCATCGTCGTCTACAACGTCACGCGGATGAGCGTCCGCGACCGCCTCGACGCGATACGGGTCATCCGCTCGACCGGCGCACCAGGGTGGCGCGTGGGACTCCTGTTTACGCTTCGAGCCGGCCTCCTCGTGACGACCGGCGTGGTGCTGGGCTACGCCGTCGGACTGATCCTCATCAAGGCGCTGGTCAACGTCGCGATCTACGTCGGTCTCCCCATCGCACTCGACGTTACCGTCACGGGCCAGAGCGCAACCGTCGTCGGTGGCGTCGCCGGAATCTTCGTCTTGATGGGCCTCGCTGCCGGCGCGCTCGCGGCCTACCCCGCGGCGACCCGCCCGCCGGCCTCGCTCGGGAGCCGTCATGCCCGGTCCGGCCAGTCCGAGCAGTCGACGCTTGCGAGGGTCCGAAACTGGGTCGCACCGACGTTCCTGTCGTGGCGCTCGGTCGTGCCGACGGCGGCGACGCTGACCGTCTTCGGAATCACGTTCCTGCTCGTCGTCTCACTGGCTGGCCTCGCGTCCCCGCTCGGCGGTGCGGCGGGCGGCTCCGGGACTATCACCGAAGCCGGCGCGCCCCATCCGCTGAACAGTCGCCTCGACGCTGAGTACGCCGCAGCCCTGCGGGCCGACGGGACGCCGGCCAGCCCGGAAATCATCTACGCCCAGGTTTCGGACGGCCAACCGTACATGGCCCACGGGGCGGAGTACGACGCCTTCGCGAACGTCACCGGGGCCACGCTGGTCGAAGGCCAGCGACCACAGCGGCACGACGAGGCCGTCATCGGGAGCGACCTCGCGCGGACGCTCGATGTCGAAGTCGGTGACGAACTGACCGTCAGCGGGAGCGTCAAGCCCGGCGTTCGCCGGGTCACCGTCGTCGGGCAGTACGACGCCCCCAGAACGCTCGATGACCTGCTCGTTCTGCCGCTCGACTCCGCGGCCGACCTGGCGACCGGGCCGGGACAGGTCCACATGATTCGCGTGAAGGGGCCGGTGTCCGAGATCGACGACGCCGACGGCGTCGCTGCCAACCAGTCGGGCACTGTCGTGACGGGGCTATCGGGTCCGGGACGTGTCACGAAAGGTGACGCTGTCAACCTCTCCGTCGCCGTCCGAAACGTCGGCAACGAGCGGGCGGACCGGGAGGTCACAGTCCGGTATCGGGGCGAACAGCGAACGACGACGGTCGCAGTCCCGCCGGGGCAAGAGCGGACCGGGACTGTCTCCTTTACCGCGTCGGAACTGGGGACTGCAAACGCCACTGCCGGGGAGTACACCCATTCTGTGACCGTTGTCTCGCCGGACGCCATCGAGATTCCGAGCCAGCTACCGTCACAGGCCCCGCCCGGGTCGGGGCTCTCAGTTCCTGTCGTCACGAAAACCGGAGACCGCGTTTCGAACGCTACCGTCACGGTGAACGGGCCGTCGCTCAGAACTGGATCGAGCGGTGTCGCTGTCGTTCCCCTGCCACGCGAGCCGGGGAACTACACGATAACAGCTCGTTCGGGCGACCAGACGGCGACACACGACATCCAGATCGTCCGTGGTACCGAGCGGGAACTGTACGGGGAGTTGTCGATATCGCCGTCTTCGGGGTCGGTCCTGACGACACCAACCCTCAGGATCGGGCTCGCAAACCCCTGGCAGGAGCCGATCACCCGTGACGTGCGCGTCGTCGGCCCCGGTGTCTCCCGGAACCGGACCGTCTACATGCCGCCCGGCAACGTCACACAGACGCGGTTCTCCCCGGACGGCGGACGAAGCCAGCCCGGAACGTACACCTACCGAGTGACGGCCAACGGGACCACCCTCTCCACAGCGGAGTACGAGGTGACCGGGGACCGTCGGCTGGCATCCGCGGTAGCAAGTAGCGGGTCGTACGCGTCCGGAACGCCCATCGAGCGCTCCGTCGAGGGCGTGTTCGGGAACGTCCAGTTGATCCTCGGCGTCCTCGTCGTCCTCTCGGCGCTGAGTACCGTCGGCAGTACCACGGCGACCTTCGCACAGGGAGTCCACGCGCGTCGGCAGGCTATCGGCATCCACCGCTCGACCGGCGCGACGCAGTGGCGGGTCCTGCGGACGATTTTGGGCGATATTGCCCGTATCGCGATCCCAGCGACTGGCCTCGCTCTCGGTCTGTCGATCGTCGCGTTACAGCTGCTGGAGCGGGCTGGCTGGCTCGTCTTCTTCGGTTTTCGCCTCTCCGCGCGGACGCCGCCGACCATCCTCGCAGCGATATTTGCCGGCGGCGTCTCGCTCGCCCTGTTCGGTGCCCTCGTCGCAACGGTGCCGTACCTGACGGCGTCGCCGGTGTCGTTGCTCCCGAGCGGCGACCGAACGCGGACGCCCGACGAGGAGTCGGTCGACGAGAGACAGCCTAGCGACGACTGAACTGCTATGTTAGCCGTTGCCTCATGGCTCAGTCAGCAGCCGTCGGTCGGAACTTTGACTGTCTACCGAGCAGAACGCCGTACCATGGCGACCCGACAGCGCCAGCAGTTCATCTACGGGCATCTCATGTGGGTGCTTGGTACCATCCTCGTGTTGTCCCTCCTGGATGCGCTGACGTTGGAGCTGTTTTTCGTCGTCTCGCTGATCGGGTTTCTCGTCACTGTCGAACTGGTCGCACCGCAGGCCGTGTCGCCGCACTGGCGACGGCGGCTCTGGTGGCTCATCGGGATCGGACTGGTGGGCTTTGCCTACGTGGTCATCAAACGGATCCTCGATATTCTACCGCCGGGGCTGGTCTGATGGCGCTGACACCGCTCTCCGAGGACTCCTGGCTACCGTCGCTCACTCTCCCGCAGCTCCTGCTGGCCGCCTACACCGCCCTCACGATCATCGCAGTCGTCTACGCCGCGAGTACGTCCTCAGCAGCGTTCGGTGCGTACAACTCCCAGTGGGACGGGGCAGGTGAACTCCGAAACGTCGCAGCTGACGCCGGTGCAAACGTGACTGTCGGAACGAACGTGAGTCAGTATCCGATGACCGGTGCGAACAGCACTGTTGCGGTCGTTCTCTCGCCGACGGAGCCGTACTCGTCGAGCGAGCGCACACGGCTCGCGGAGTTCGTCCGAAGCGGCGGGACACTCGTCGTTGCCGAGGATTACCGCCCACAAGGGAATGCCCTGCTCGCTGCCGTCGGTGCTGACGCGCGTTTTGACGGTCGCCCGGTGTACGACAACCGAAATTACTACCGTAACTCCTCGCTCCCGGAAGCGACGCCTGCCGGCGACTATCCGGAGACTGCCGGCGTCGATACTGTCGTCCTCAACTACGGGACGACTGTCAGAGCCGGAAACGCGACGACGCTCGTCAACACCTCCGAATACGCCTACCTCGACACCAACGGCAACGGCGAACTCGACGGCGAGGAGCAGTTAGCGTCCCGACCCGTTGTCACGAGCGAATCGGTCGGCGACGGCCGTGTCATTGCCGTCGGTGATCCGAGCATCTTCGTGAACGCGATGCTCGAACGCGGTGACAACCGACGGTTCGTTCGGAACCTCGTCGCCAGCCACGACGACGCACTGCTGGACTACTCACACGCCAGTAGCGTCCCGCCTGTGGCCGCTGCCGTCCTGGCCGTCCAGCGGTCAGACGCGCTGTTACTGCTCTGTGGCGTCGTGCTGGTCGGGGCGCTGCTCGCGTACGACCGCCGTCTCGACGAGCATCTCCGGGATCGCCTCCGGGAATACAGTGGCCGCGAGTCGGACCCGAACCTCTCCCGGGATGGCGTTGAGAAGTATCTCAGAGCCCGCCATCCAGACTGGGAGACCGCACAGGTAGAGCGAGTAACGGAAGCCATTATTAAACAGCGGGCCGAACGTCAACGCAATGACTGATCCGTCGGTGCTGTACGACCGTCTCAAGGAGGAGACGGAGACCGTTCTTATCGGTAACGAGGAAGTTCTCCGACACATTACTGTCGCCATGCTTACACGCGGTCATGTGCTTCTGGAGGGGGTCCCCGGTGTCGCGAAAACGACGATCGCCACGCTCGTCGCCAACGCGACGGATCTCCAGCACTCCCGGGTCCAGATGACGCCCGACCTCCTCCCTGCGGATATCACCGGAACAACGGTGTATCACCAGCGAAACGGCGAGTTCGAGCTGCAGAAAGGCCCCGTGTTTACCAATCTGGTCATCGCCGACGAGATCAACCGCGCCCCGCCGAAAACACAGAGCGCACTCCTCGAAGCGATGCAGGAGGGACAGGTTTCCATTGAAGGGTCGACGCTCGAACTCCCGACGCCGTTTACGGTCGTTGCGACCATGAACCCCCTTGAGATGGAAGGGACGTTCAAACTCCCGGAGGCCCAGCGCGACCGGTTTCAGATGAAACTCGTCACCGAGATTCCCAACTCCGAGGAGGAGCGCGCGATCCTCGACCGATTCGACGCGAACCCGACGCTTGACGCGGACTCTATCTCGCAGGTTATCTCCCGGAGCGAACTTCTGGACGCCCGGTCAGTCGTCCCCGAGACGCATATCGAAGACAGCATCAAGGAGTACATTCTCGCTATCGTCGGCGCGACACGGGACCACCGAAACGTCGTTCACGGGGCCTCACCGCGGGCGACAATCGCCCTGCAGAATACGGCCAAAGCAGTCGCTCGTCTGAACGGCCGGGAGTACGTCATTCCGGACGACGTCAAAGAGATGGCGCTGCCGGTGTTGCAGCATCGTCTCATTATGAACAGCGATGCCGAACTAAGCCAGATCAGCGCCGAAACGGTTATCGAAGAAATCCTACAGTCGATTACGCCGCCCGGGTCCGACACCGACCACAGTACGGGTGTCGAGACAGCGGTCGGCGACGGCGGAACGAAACGGAAGTTCGAGTAGCGACTGGACCGCAGTTAGCTGTTTTCCGGGGCTGGTGTCGTCTCTCGTTCTCGGGTCGCCGCGCCATTGGAGTGCGCCGATGGTTGTTCGAGTGCGTTCCACGAAACGGTCACGACACCGCTGAACCGGTCGTCATCGCGCGTATCGACAGTAACCGGTTGATCAAGTCCCGTGGCAAACCCCACCGCGAGCAAGGACACCACTGGGTGATCTAGCTGGTGAATGTCGCCGAACGCGGGATTGTCGACGGCAATAGAAGCAGTTCGGTTCCCGCCATCGATTTCGATTGTTGTGTCCTCGACGAGTTCGAACTGCTCGGACAGGGCTGCGGTCAGTTGTGCCGCTATTGCATCGGGATCGTTACCGAATTTGCCGGATATCGTTTGTTCGAACTCGGTGTACAGACGGTCTCCAGTCGGGGGAAGCGATATGCCCTGTTCCGCCTCGGCACCGCTCGTAACGAACAGTTCTCCCACCTGCTCTGGATCGGGCACCGCGTACTCGACGTGCTGGGGGACGAACAGGCGCGCATTCGTCTCCGGACGGGATGCCGTTGGGACATACACCGTCTCGGTCTGGAGTTCCAGTTCGCTGACGAGGTGCTGTTCGACATCGGCCAACGTGTCGAACACCGTGTCACTGACCGACGCCGAGACGAACCGCTCGGGAGTGAGATAGAACGTGACGATGCCGGCAAACACACCGGTTCCTGCGAACGCGACGAAGATGGTCTGCAGGGCTGGAAAGAGGAACGCTGCTATGAGGGATAGTCCACCGACCGCAAAGAAGCCCACTGCGGTCCGTCTGAACGTTGCCCGCTTCGCATGCGCGTAGGAGTCGCGCAACCGGCGGTTCTCCTCCCGTAACACTTCCAACTCTGCTTCGAGTGTCTGGCGGTCCCGTACAATATCCGTCTGTTGGGTGCTGTCATCGGCTGATGCGTCCAGTTGCGTAGGCTCGGGTTGGCTCATAGGAAATCACGGTCCGAAGCTGCGTCTTCAGTCACGATGTCGAGTTCTATCAGCAGATAGCGATGGAAGAGATAGCCGACGATGGCAATTCCGATGACCACGGTGGCCCCGACGCTGAGGGGGGCCAAGTCCCAGCGCCAGAGCGACAGCCAGGCGAGACTGCCGAGCAGCGGAACGACAAGTGCGACGAGGCTGCCGGCGACTCGCCTGTCGGGTGTCTCGATAGTTACCGAAAGCAACGCAAGGAACAGGCCACCTTCGACGAGGACGAGCGGTAGCAGTGATGGTGTATCGACTGTGACGAGCGCTACCTGTCCGAGCACGACCGCGAGAACGGGTGTACTGGACAGGTAGAGACCGCCGAGGACAACACCGACGAAACCAAGCCATACCGACCCGCCCCAGACGAGTCCGCCTGTGGCCACGACGATGCCCAGCAGGCCGAGCACGGTGGGTAGTGATCGGCGCGAGCGTGCCGTTTTCAGTGCGACGCTCATGCGTACTCCCTCCGGTCTGTGTTCGCTGGGCTGCCGGACAGAATAGCCGAGATCTGGTCCGGGGACCCAACCTCGTAGGCTGTCACCGAATCGACCTCGTTCAGTTCACGCCGGAACTGATCGAAGGTTCGATACCGTTCGTATGCGGTATCGAGATCGGTGAGGAGGTCCGTATCGAAGGCTACTGATGGGGCCATAAACACGACGACCTCCGTTGCGTTGCGTCTCGCCAGTCCAACCGCGTTCCGTAGTTCACTCGGGTTGCTGTCGTCGGTACAGATGACCAGCAGGTTCGCGCTGCGTATCTCGTGTGGTGCCGCCTGGAGCCCGTTGTACAGCGGCTGGTTGGGAAGGTGTCGTTTTGATCCGGCGGCATCTCGATACGCGAGCAACGTCGTTTCCATCGGTGATTGTGTGTCCGCCGTCGGGTTCACCGTCCCTGTCATCCTGCCGGTGTGAGCCGCTTTCGTGGTAGCTGTTGCCGACGTCTCAGTTTCGGTGTCGAGGTCGTTGATCCGATGCCGGCACGACCTGTAGGCCTCGGTTCTCGCCAGAGGGATTCTCGATTCCGTCACGCCCGCGTCGTCAATAGTGAGATAGCCCAGGGGATCACGGATCGTTTCGGCACGCTGCTGGAACGCTGCGGCGACCGCTTTGAGGTGATCTAGCTTCGTTTCGCCAGGTGTCCCATCACGCAGAGTCTGCCGGTGATCGAGGACGAGAACCACGCTACGGTTACTCTCAGCCTCGTAGTTGCGGACGTGCGTCTCGTCTAGTCTGGCAGTCGCCTTCCAGTCGACGTATTTCAGTGCGTCACCCGGGACATATTTTCGAATCTCCTCAGCTGACAGGCCACCCGTCCGCCCCCGGGCATCGTGCTCGCCGACACCGCGTAGCAACTGTTTCCCGCTCTGGCCAACGTGAATCGGACCGACCGACGGCGACTCGACTGCTAGTTCGGGGCCGGGAGCCGTCGTGAACGACTGGGTAAACAGCCCGGTGCCGTCACTGACGGTTACTGTGGCTCCGGGAACGGTGTAGTTGCCAACAGTCTCCCAGGTGAGCGGAAGCGTCACCGACGAGGACTGCATCGACGCATCGAGATTGATATCCGGAGAGGTACCCGCTTCCATCCGCGCTGCGAGTGGAATCCTTGCCTCGACGGAGAGCGGCAGGTGATCGCCGGCGGCGGCAACTGATGCTTCGAGAGTGTACTTCGTTTCGGCGTCGGTCCGTATTCGGGACCGGTCGAGCGACTGGCTGACGGTGAGTTCGTCCTCGAGTCGTGAAACGCCACGGACGAACGCAAACTGCATTGCGAGCAGCCAGCCTGCGAGCCCGACGGCCCCGACGACTAACAGGGGCGCATCGAGCAGCCCACCACCCACGACGAGACTACCGATAGCAGTGATCGTGAGCCAGAACCGCCGGGTGACACGCATTAGCTTCGGTTACTGAACCGAGCCCATTGAAGATACCGACAGACACAGCCGAGTCCTTCAGAGATAGGTCCGCACCTAGTATCGAAATCGATATTGATATTTAGGGGATTATCTACTTAACCGTCACTCGAAAATTCTGAGTCATGAATGGTCTGAGTTCACGTTGTGTCGGAATTCGGGAACTCAGCTAAATGTAGCTATTGGAATCAGTATTAATATTAGAACTATGCTCACAGACATCTCAGCTGGCGCCCGCCGTCTCGCGAACAACTGGTTCTGTCGCCTGCCGACGGTTCGCGTCGGTGCCGTCGTCCTCGTGACGCTGCTTCTCGCCGGTGTCGTGTTTCCAGTCGCCGGGACGTCGCCGCAGGTGAACACTGCTAGCGGTGGCGGGGCCGATACTCCGGACGTACAGCAGGCTCAGGCCGCTTCGAACGCCACTGATACAGACGGCGACGGGCTGTCGGATTCGCTAGAGCGCTCCGTTTACGGCACTGACCCGACCGACGCGGACACGGACGGCGACGGCTATCCGGACGGCATGGAAGTCCGCTGTGAGCAGGCTCTTCCGGATGCAGACCCGCTCCGAACGGACATCTACGTCGAAGTCGACTCCACACAGTCAACGACGCTCAGCGACCCGGTCCGGACATCCATTGTCGAGACGTTTGAGAATGCACCCGTTTCGAACCCCGACGGCTCCACCGGGATCGATATCCATCTCGTCACAGACGATACGAACCTCTCGGCCAACGGGACAGTACACTCGAAATCCCGTACTGGTGCCGGGAACGACATCTATGACTTCCGGGCCAACCACTCCGAGCACCGTGCTGACGGCTACTACTACGTCCTGCTAACCGACGACGTCGCCTACAACGGAGACGACTACTTCGTCGGCGCGGGCCGACCTGAAATCGCGGCGATGGAGCGGTTCGATTCACCGAAGATCACCGCTTCGCTGTTCATGCACGAATTCGGGCACGCGATGGGGCTCGACGCCCATCAGGACGGTATCGACGAGGAGCGCTACTCCCAGACAGAGTACGACAGCGTGATGAACTACAACGGGCTGTACAGACAACTTTCCTATTCCAACGGCACCGACAGTGTAGGCCGAAACGAGTGGCAGTTCGTTGCCGAGAACCGAACACAGCCCGACATCGACTGCGTCGAGAACGGAACGTGCCCTAGCAGGTGTACGCAGAACTGACCAATCCCGCTAAAGCGACAGTCAACGGTTAGCTGCTGTCTGCTAGCATACTCATGAAGAACGACCCGAACACTGTCTGTAGCCCCAGCACCACGACTGTCGAGGCCAGAAGGGTCGCTGTAGCTGACGGTAACGCCGCCTCGCCGGCGAGCAGCCACTGTCCGAACACGCTCCCGAGGTACAGAACGCCGACTGCAGCCGCGAGAATGCCGATGGACGCGCCGTGCTCCAACTGGAACCGCTCCCGTATCATGCCGACAAGCACACCCTCGGGCTTGTTTATCGGGTTCGCGGCGATGGAACTGAACAGCGCGAGCGTCCAGACCTGATACCCGACGATTGCCAGCAACGACCCGCCGACCATCGTCTGTATGCCGAAGTTGACGCCACCGATCGACAGCCGAGCGATTGATAGCGACATCAACACTGCCCCGACCGATACTAGCAACAGAGCCGGATACGAAAACAGGTAGTCCGGCGCGTTCACGAGCATGAACCGGACGTGCCGCCAGCCGTCACTGAAACTGTCGAGTGTTTCCTCGCCTTCCCGCTCGTGGTAGATAATCGGGACTTCTTCGATGGTGAGGTCGTTCGCGCCGGCCTCCATAATCATCTCGCTGGCGAACTCCATCCCGGTCGTCTCTAGCTCTAGCGTTTCGAGCGCGTCCTTGGTGAACACACGGAAGCCGCTGTGTGCATCGCTTACACCGGCTCCATAGAACGTGTTCAGGAACCGCGTCAACAGCGGGTTTCCGACGTATTTGTGGAGTGGCGGCATCGACCCGTCCCGGATCTCGCCCTCCAGTCGGCTCCCCATACAGATGTCCGCGTCGCCGTTCTGGACCGGTTCGAGGAGCTGGGGAATCATCTCGAAATCGTACGTCGTGTCAGCATCGCCCATCGCAATGTACTCTCCCCGTGCCTTGTCGAACGCGTAGCGATACGCATAGCCATAGCCCGGTTCATCAGGTGTCACGACTGTCGCACCCCGTTCGCGAGCTAACTCCGGAGTCGCGTCGGTCGAACTGTCGCTCACGATGATCTCGGTCGGCACACGTAACTCCGAGATCGCTGTCTTGATCCGATCAATACATTCGACGATTCCTTTCTCCTCGTTGAGGGTGGGCATCACGACGCTCAAAACCGGCGTGACTTCGCTCTCCGGCGTGACGAGAAACTCGTCTACAGTCTTCGTGATCCCCTGCTGACCCGCTTGATTTGCCTGATTTGCTTGTATCGTCATTCCCGTACCTCGGCTATCGCTGGTGCGTCTGGTAGCATACACTCTCCACTCCCCTGGGCGGCTTTCGATGAATACGGCTAGTAGGCCCCATTTTATCTGAGTTCAATGCCGAATTTCTGATATGTACCGCACGGCCTCCACACAGAGTGTCATGTCAAAGCAGCGTATAATAAAGCTGTCGGGTAGGATAATCCATCATTAATAACAATAGTTCTCATGAGAACCCCTCTCCTCCTCTGAATGTACACGATTTCTTCGACCCATGACCACAGTGTGGCGTGCCATCTATCAATAAAGCACATTATTCACGCACTAATGTACGTTGTGAAGCAGATATCTATCAGACTAGTAGACTATGTCTCCGCGGGTTCACCGCCGGATAATTCAAGCAAGGTGATAAAACAGGGGCTGTCAACAGGAATCCACGTTTGTGAATGTCGAACTACACCGGGAAACTACTACGACAGGCACTGAGAAACTGTCTCGGATAGTCTGTAATCGGGAAAATGCGTCAATTCAAGTAGACACGCTGCGGGTACAGCCACCTGATTCCATGTGCCGGTCGGTGGCTTTGGTGTCATGGTTGCTGAGCGTCTCACACTGGGCGACGAAGCCGACTCCGTATCTCGCCACCAACAGCGTGTATCCGAGGCAGTCGCTCCTCCGATGCACTGATCAGCGTTGCGACGCTCAGCCCAAGGACGTAGACGACTCCCAAAAGCATGATAACCGAGATGTCCTTGCTGAACCGAAGTGCCCCACGTATCGATGCCATATACGTACATATCTGGACTGAGTATAAGCCGTTGGGGTCTGATTATTAATATTTGTAACTGGACGGCCGCTGTTGTCCAGAGCCGTAGATTTAAGCCGTCCTATGTGCTAAACGATAACATGGCCACAGATCAGTCCGAGGGGGCGAGCCTGCATGTGCCACCGCTGGAGAATACAGCGTTTTTCTCCATTGAGGACGACGACGGCTACGTCCGTATTGAACAGTCACTGGGGAACCAGGTCCTGTACACGCCCAATGAGGCGCGGGACATCGCTGAAGCCATTCTCGACGCTGTTGACGAGGCTGTCGAAGAAGAGTAACCCATCGCTGGCCGTCGGCCCTGTTTTGCTGGAAGGCGAGATGGTTTGAACAAGGGAGGTCCAGCGTCAGGTATGACAGATGCAAGCCACCGGGCGGCGGTCGCCGAGCGAGCGGCCCGTGCTGGCGGTGTCGTGGCCCGGGAGCAGTTCCGGGGCGACCTCAGTGTCGAATCGAAGGCCAACAAAAACGATCTCGTCACGGAGACGGACCGCGACGCCCAGCGGCAAGTCGTCGCCACGATTCGAGCGGAGTTCCCCCGTGACCGGTTCCTCTGTGAGGAAGACCTCTCAACGTTAGCTGGCCCGGACGTTGACTCCGAGCCTGAAGCGGTCGATAGCATCCCAAATAGCGGCTCTGTGTGGGTCATCGACCCAATCGACGGGACGGCGAACTACGTCCGTGGGATGCGTCTGTGGGGAACGGTCGTCAGCGCAGTTGTCGACGGCGAGCCGGTCGCATCGGTGACCTATCTCCCCTCCTATGGCGACCTCTACGCCGCCGGCCCCGAAAGTGTGACACGAGACGGGACCGAACTGTCGGTAAGTGGTCGAACCGACCCGGAGACGTTCGCCGTGGCTCCTGTCGGCTGGTGGGACCGCGACGACAGGGACGAGTTCGGTCGGCTGTGTAGCGCTGTCGGCGACCGCTTCGGCGACATTCGGCGTCTGGGTTCGTTCCAGGCCACGCTGGCACACGTTGCCGACGGGGCGCTCGAAGGGCTCGTTTGCACGCGCCCGATGGCCCCCTGGGACACGCTCGCTGGCGTCCATATGGTCAGACGGGCTGGCGGCACGGTCACTGACCTCGATGGCGAGCCCTGGACCCACGACAGCGATTCCGTCGTCGCCTCCAACGGCGAGGCACACGAGGCCTTCGTGGCGGCCGGCAACGAGGCACTCGCTGAGGATTGAACACAGTTTCGCCATCAAACCGCGCCGCGTCTGGCTCGCGGAAGTCCGCTCCACGCACATGGGACCGGAACGCTAAAACCGCCTGCCACCGGTCACTCGGCCATGGAAACGTTCGAGCGAGCCGTCGATGAGTACGGGCCCGGCCAGCTCTGGGTGGGCTCTTTCGTTGCCGTCCTCCTCGTTGCGGTCGGAGCTGTCATGGCTGCTCCAAAGGCTGTCTGGGATCGGTTCCTCTGGCAGTACTTCTGGGGGCCAGTGTACGCGGACGCCAAGGCGGCCAGCTGTGCCGAGATGACTGCATCCGGGCCACAACCGCTGTACGATGGCTGTAGGGCGGCTATTCAGGAGGGACGGCTCATCGCCGAGCCGGGATACACTATCGTCTCCGAGATCGGCTACATGTTGATTCTGGTGTATATGCTCGTCGGCGTCTACTTCCTCCTCGAGCGACTGGACATCGCCGAGGACCCGAAGCTCTACTTCGCGTTCGTGCCGTTCATGCTGCTCGGCGGCGCGTTGCGGACTGTCGAGGATGCAACCGACCGCGCGGTCGATGCCGGCGTCTCACCTATCGTCGAGTACCCGCTGAGTTCACTCATCATCAGTCCCGTTATTTACGGCACGGTGTTCCTGCTGACGCTGCTCGTCCTCGTCGTCTGTGTGGACCTCGAACAGCGCGGCGTCGTCGACAGCTACTACCGGACGACCGGCGCTGTTGGTAGCATTTTCGTCGCCGTGACGCTGCTCTATCTTACGGTTGTCGCGCTCACACGCGAGTACGCGACGCTGTACCCGTCGGTCCTCATCACGACTGTCGCACTGGCGTCGGCGTTGTCGTACGGTCTGTACCGCCTGTTCGAGTCCTATCGACCGGCGCTGAACGACGGAACCGGCTATATCGGCTTGCTGGTCATCTGGGGCCACGCCATCGACGGCGTCGCGAACGTCCTGCTGGCCGACTGGCTCGATGCGCTCAACGTCCCGCTGACGTACTACCCGAAACACCCGGCCAACGCATTCATCATTGAAGCCACCGAATCTCTCCAGTCTGCCGGTCTGACTGCTGCTATCGGCACGTCGTGGCCGTTCTTGATTGTTAAGCTCGCCGTCGCCTCGCTGGTCGTTTCGCTGTTCAACCAGGAGTTTATCGACGACAGCCCGCGGTACGCACTGCTGTTGCTCATCGCTGTTACCGCAGTCGGCCTCGGGCCGGGGACGCGGGACATGCTGCGGGCGACGTTCGGCATCTGAATACGGACTGTCCGGTATCTGACTCTCGCTCGTCGGCTGTTGCTACGGGAACGGATGATGCTCCCTGTCGAGCCGCGGCTCGAAGCCCAGGTCAGCAGGCACGGATTCGGCCCGCTCGCCGAAGAACGAATCACCGAAGAACAGCGGCTCTGCCGACGGACAGACGACGCGGACCGCCTCGAATCCGAGCTGTTCGAGGTCGCGCGTCGTCAGCCGCGCTCCGTAGGGCGTGAGTCCTGCGTCAGCTGCCCGGTCACACAACGTCTCTAGCTCCGCCTCGCCGGAGAGGTCTGCGTCGGGGCCGAGCGAGTCCAGCGGGACCGCCGTCTCGGTGGCCGTCAGGTCGGCCCCCTCGCCGGGTGATTCGGCGTAGCGCCCGATTGCACCCTGTGCGTCCATGGCCGCCTCGGGACCCATGCTGTCGAGTTCCATCCAGTTCTGGAGCGCCTCTTCCAGCGCACCGACGGCGGCCGTACCCGGGTCCAGATCCGCATCGGTGCCGAGTGCGAAGCGAGGCCACTCGTCCTGTTCCAGTGCGACGGTGATGACCGGCACGTCCACGTCCTGTGTCAGTAACAGCGCCGTCACGTCGAGCCCCTCGGACGCCGCGCGCCGCAGGAGCGTGTCGTACCGCTCGTGGTCGTCGACGGCAACTCGAAGCGGCTCGAACGTCGAGTACCACGACAGCATCGCGGCGTCGCGCTCGATGACCTCGTACAGCCCGGTCAGCAGTGCCTCTGTGACGGTGTTTCCGAGCCCCAGCCCGGTCGTCGTTGCCGGTCTGACGGCGTCCGATGGCGGCGGATAGTGGACGGTTTCGGCGGGAAGCGACCGCCGTTCGTCGGTCAGCAGATTTTCGGCCGGGACCCAGGGAAGCGCCGTCGAGTCGTCCCATTCGGCTTCGTCCCTGACGAACGCGTCGGGTGCGACGGCATCCGGAACATCGCCGACTGTCCCGTGCCGCAGATTCCCGTCTCGGTAGACGCCGGCCGCGTACCGCTCGTAGTTCTCGCCAAGCGCTTTCATGAACGCCGTGTCCCAGTCGATAGCGACACCGGCAGCCTTGGCGGCGGCCGACACGTCGCTGAAACCGGCGGTGTCGGCAAGCGTCGACAGGTAGTACGGGGCGGGGAACGACTCGACTTCGCCGACCTCCGTGGCGATCCCGACCCGGTCGTCGAGGCCCAGTTCCGCCCGCGATAGCGCCTCGCTGTCGGGGGCTGTCTGGCGACCGTCGCTGAGGGTACGGCTCGGCGTCTCACTGCAGTCACAGCCCGGGACGGGGAGGAACCGGCGCTGCGTATGTGGGAGTTCCGTGACCGTCCCGAGGAGGGCAGCGTCCCCATCGAGAAATCGGGTGACCAGTCGACCAGCCAGCGCTCCCGCGAATCGTTGCGTGGCCGCCGCCGGGGCTTCTGTGATCTCCTCGGCATCGTCGACCGTCGCCTCGACCCGAGTCCGCAGACAGTCGAAACAGCCCGTCTCGGGTCCGAAGCCGCTGATCGCGGCGTCGGTCACCGGGACGCCGCCGACGCCGCCCAGTTCGACGGCGACCCATGGGACGTCATCGCCTTTCGCTCGGTCGTTCCACGCCGCAAACGTCTCTGACCCGACGGTATCGACGACGACGGCGAGGTCGCCACTGCTGTCCGCCGGTGTCGACGGCTGTGCTACTGTAATGTCGATATCAGCGAGAAACGCAGTGAGTGCGTCGACGGCCGGTCCACGCCCGACGACTTCGACAGTTTGCATGCCGAACCCCTCGCGGTGGAGCGGGAAAAACCTACGCGGCGAGGATCGACTGAGCCACGGAGGCCAGCTCGTCCGGCTCGGCGTCTTTGAGCCGGTCGTCACCGAGCATCAGGCGGAGCCGCGGTCGGCCCACGTCGATCGGGACCTTCTCCGTGTCGATGAGGTTCATGTCTTCGAGCTTCGTCTTCGTCCGCGAGAACGTCGCCTTGCTCGCCAGTCCGACGTCTTCGCCCCATTTGCTGATGTCGTACAGCAGTTCGCCGTTCCGTGCGGCCACGAGCAGGCTGATGGTGACCTCGTCGAGGCCGTCGCCGTCGCCGCGAGCCGTCGACAGAGAGCTGAGAACGTCGTTGAAGTCCGACGCGGTTTCCGGGCCAATATCGGCTTCCAGCGTGCTCTGGACGCGGTTGAGCGGCGGTGTCCGGAGCGAGTACTCGTCGGCGTCTTCCCAGGTCGAGCCGTAGTAGTCGTAGGCGTTGTCGACGAACGCCGCGTCGTCGGTCCCGAGACCGCCGACCGTGTCGCTGATGGTGACGAGCGCGTACACCGTATCGACAGTTACCGCGACCGAGTGGTTCGGCACGTCGTCGAGCAGTCGCATCGTGAGCCGCTCCTCGTCGATGAGGTCGGCTGCGGTGCTCGCAACGAGGAAGTCGTCCATGACGTCTTTCAGTGCGCGCTCGTCGGCGAGCAGCCGAACTTCGGGAGCGCCCGAATCTGCGTCCAGTGTCGATACAAGCTCAGAGATGGTCCGCCGCGACGGGTTCACGACGTACACCGGCTCGTCAGTAGCCCCAAACACCGTGGTCAACATAGACCCGACGTCGTCTTGCAGGAGATTTTCAGTCATTGTCCCTTGCCAGTATATAGTGTATTATTATATTTAATTTTACCGGCCAAACTGTGTTGATTTCGCCAACATTCCGACAACACCCACCGGCGGACAGCGATAAAATATCGGTCAGTTGTCCTAAGCAGAAGCCGTTCGCCTCACGGACTGAACCACCTGTTCTGCTCGCTGTCGTCGCGCGAATTCGCTCGAATCAGTGGTTACTGTCACTGTCTCCTACCCGCCGGAAGCCACGACTGGAGCACAGTATCAAATCTGTACCTGAGTGCGTACGGAGAGTGTCGCATCAACACGGCTCCTCGGGTGGCCGGTTCGAAAATAGATGGCGGGCGTCTCGGCTTCCGTCACGGAGTCTGACAGCTTCGCGCTCGTCAGAAGTCCGTCCGGAGACGCGCAGCGAGGTCGTCGGACCAGTGAAACTCCCCGTCGAAGATGACGGGCAGTGAGGTCTGTCCCAGCGCGTCGGCCAACTCCGTAGCGCCGAGCGAGTGGCTCGTCTGTTCGCCGTTCAGCGCGGCGCTGTCGTCGAACGGCAGGCGGTAGCTCTCACCGGGCCGTTCCGGGGACACGACCGTACACTGGACGTCGAATCCCGTCTCCCCTTTGGAGACCCAGACGACTGCGGGGTGTGCGGGATTGGGAACGATAGAGTAGGTCCCGTCGCCGACGACCGCGTAGTCCTTGCACATCATTATCCGCCGGCGAGCGAGTTCCAGCGCTCGCTGAATGCTGAATCCGTTACTGAGCAGTCGCGCGAATGCGGTCCCGACCAGGGCGGCGTGTTTGTCCAGCACGTCGGTGAGTGTCACCGCACCGGCGACCGCGCCCTGTTTGACGAGGTCAAGCCCTTCATCGTAGGAGCCACAGGCGTTCAGGAAGAACGTCTGCGTTCGGGCTTCCGACAGCGACGACAGCGCCAGATTACCGTCGGGACAGCGCAGTCCTTCCTCGTCGCAGTGGCCGATGAAGTGGACGAAATCGGCCGGCTGTTCGAACACGTCGGCCAGTTCGTTGACCGACAGCAGTTCGCTGACCTGGACGTCCATCGGCAGGTCCGCGGCCCGATATATCTCCGTGACTTCCGTGTGTTCGCCGGCCATCTCCTCGTCGTTGAGGACGACCGCGACCCGTTGGCTGTCGGCGTCTCGGTTCTGACTCCGGTATCGGTTCACGTACGCCTCCGCCGGCGTTTTGCAGGCGTCTATCGGGTTCCCCGGCGCGAGCCACGAGTGCAGTTGGCCCTCGCGCAGGTTCGGCTCGATGACCGGTGGGCGCTCGGCCGAACCGCGGCTCAGATACGAGTCCGCCAGCGTCCTGTCGAGAAGCTCATCCTGGTCGAGCCGGGAGCTGTCCGGCAAGTAGATGAGACTGAGCCGGTCGAGCAGGAACGGCAGGCAGCGGACCCGTTCCGGTTCGGGTGAGACGTACGTCGAGAGGGGCCACTCCGGCAGAATCGAGTTCACGGCCTCGTCGGAGACATCGATGTACCGCTCGAGCCGTCCAGCCGGCGACAGCGACCGAACTGTGTTCGGGTCGAGCGAGAGCGCGGACGTGATACGAGCGCCACTCTCGGCCGGATCGACGCGTCTGACCAGACAGTCGAGGTAGAACACCTTCCGGAGCAGCGCCGCGACGCCGGTCTGTAGCGACGGCCACGCGTCGAAAGAGAAATGTACCGATGTGCCGTCGGCCGTCAACAGCGCCGCATCCCGTGACTCGACTACCACTTCGGCCCCGAGATAGTACGCCAGCGGGGCGCTGACGAGTAGTTCAGCCTCGCACTCCGGAACGCGGAGTGTGATGCCGGTCTCCGGACGGTTCTGCCGAACCGGTTCGGGAATACGGGTTGTCTCGCCGGTCGTGACTATCGGCGGATGGCCGCGGAGTTCCGGATGTGAGCGGGACGGCTGCATCGTGTGATGGGCCCCGCTCAGATGAGTAATCGCCGTTGCGAGTCCTGCAGGTGTCGCGGGGACCTGCAGATGCGGTCGCTCCGCGCTCGTCTCCCAGACGAACCCGACGGTAATACTCGTCGGCTCATGGAAACCGAGGACAGAGGTAATGCCGGCCGAGTGGAGCGACGCCGGCCCGTCGAAGCGGACGTGGATCCGAATGTCGTCAACGACGCCCAACGGCGACCCTCGGTCGCTATCCGCAGCACGGGCCTCCATCGTCAGCAGGTACTCCCCCTCCTCTAGGGTCGTCGGTGAATCAACTACTCCAGTATTCGTGTCAGTAGCGACTCGGGTTACCGTGGCATCCACCGCCGGCAGTGCTAACTCGGTGACGGACCCGCTGTAGCAGTCGTCGACACGGTGTGGTAACTGTTCGCCGTCCGTACCTTCTCGATCGTGTAACTGGCGCACCAGTGCGCTCGGGTCGACCGTTTCTCCATCCCACTCCGGCGGGTTACTGCTGTTCCGGTCCACCCGCTCGCCTGCCACCCCCCAGGTGACCATGCATAGACATGTGGAACGTCATCTGATATATACGTACGGGTGTCAGGACGTCGTCACCCCAACTGTACCCGCGGCACCGGACAATGTGCGATAACATTACACATGCGTGGGCCAAAGGGTAGATTATTGTCGTATCGGTCCTGACTCGGATACATGAGCTACGAAACCGTACGGGAAGCGGACCCGGCAGTCGCAGACGCCCTGGAGGGCGAACGAGGCCGGCAGAACGGCACGCTGGCGATGATCGCCAGCGAGAACCACGTCAGCGAAGCTGTGATGGAGGCACAGAGCTCCGAACTGACGAACAAGTACGCCGAAGGCTACCCCGGCGAACGCTACTACGGCGGCTGCGAGTACGCCGACGACGTCGAGGAGCTGGCGATCGACCGCGCGAAGGAACTGTGGGGCGCGGACCACGTCAACGTCCAGCCACACTCCGGCTCGCAGGCCAACATGGGCGTCTACCTCGGCGTGCTCGAACCCGGCGACAAGATCCTCTCGCTGGACCTGACGCACGGCGGCCACCTCTCGCACGGTCACCCGGCGAACTTCGCCGGGCAGGTCTACGAGGTCGAACAGTACAAGGTCGACGAGGAGACCGGCTACATCGACTACGAGGGACTGCACGACCACGCCGAGGAGTTCGAGCCGGACATCATCGTCTCGGGCTACTCCGCGTACCCGCGCGAAGTCGACTTCGAGCGCATTCAGGAAGCCGCCGACGCAGTTGATGCTTACCACCTCGCGGATATTGCCCACATCACCGGCCTCGTCGCCGCCGGCGTCCACGAGTCGCCGGTCGGCGTCGCCGACTTCGTCACCGGCTCGACGCACAAGACCATCCGCGCCGGCCGCGGTGGCATCATCATGTGCGACGAGGAGTACGCCGACGACATCGACAGCGCGGTGTTCCCCGGCTCTCAGGGCGGCCCGCTGATGCACAACGTCGCCGGCAAGGCCGTCGGCTTCGGCGAGGCGCTGGCCCCCGAGTTCGAGCAATACGCCCAGCAGACCGTCGACAACGCGGTCGCCCTCGGTGACCGACTCAAGGAACACGGCCTGGACTTGGTCTCCGGCGGCACGGACAACCATCTCGTGCTCATCGACCTCCGTCCGTCCCATCCCGACACCACCGGCAAGGAAGTCGAGGAAGCGCTCGAAGAGGCCGGCATCGTCCTCAACGCCAACACCGTCCCCGGCGAGACTCGTTCGGCGTTCAACCCCTCGGGCATCCGCGCCGGTACGCCCGGACTCACCACCCGCGGTTTCGACGAGGACGCCTGCCGCGAGGTCGCCGATCTCATCTACGAAGTCGTCGACGCTCCACACGACGACGATGTCGTGGCGAAAGTCAGCGACCGCGTGGACGAACTGACCGACGAGTACACGCTGTACGAGTAGCGACAGGCCAGCCCTGTAGCGCGGATTCCGCTGTCCGCCCACTGGCATCTCCCTTTTTGACATCTCTCCCCGACACATCCGGTATGCCCCGCACAACCCGACGCCGGACGCTCTATGCTCTGGGTACCTCCCTGTCGGTGTTCGCTGGCTGTACGCAGTTCGAGGTCGAATCGGGGGCGGAAACCGGGCAAAGCGACGGCGGCGCGAGCGAGCCGACAGCGACGGCCACGGCGGCAGAGACAGACGCCGCTACTGCGACAGACCAGGAGTCGACTGCTGGACAGACCGAAACAGCCACAGAGCTCGACCTGCGGGAGGCCAACGTCGTCGGGGTCGAACTCACGGACGAGAGCGGCGGCGACTACCGCTTCGACGTAACACTCTATCACGACGACGACGGCGAGGACGGCTACGCGAACTGGTGGCAGGTCGAGACGCTGGCTGGCGACCGACTTGGCCGCCGGGACCTCCGGCACGCCCACTCGACGGACCCGTTCACCCGCTCGGAGACGCTCCCGGTTCCCGACGAGGTGGCCTGCGTCGTGGTCCGCGGCCACGACCAGACTCACGGCTACGGCGGCCAGGCGATGACCGTAACTGTCCCGGACGGCGAGACGCGGGCCGTCGAGCAGGGAGCGGAGCGCCAGTCAGTCAGCGAATCGGACTGTCCCTGAGCGAGAGCGCGCCTGCCTGTCGCGGCCGGCCGAAATCCGGGACGTTCATACCGCCCCGCGCCGCCGTTGTACCTAATGACAGAGATTATCGACGGCAACGCCGTCGCACAGTCGATTCGGGACGACCTGGTCGCGTCCATCGACCACCTCGCCGACGCGGGCGAGCGCCCGTCGCTGGCGACAGTCCTGATGTCCGAAGACCCGGCCAGCGAGACCTACGTCTCGATGAAACAGAACGACTGCGAGGAGGTCGGTATCGAGGCCATCGACATCGACATCGACCCCGACGCGGACGCCGCCGAACTGTACGACACCATCGAGGATCTCAACGCCGACGACGACGTCAACGGCATCCTGGTCCAGATGCCGGTCCCCGACCACGTCGAGGACAGGTCGGTCCTGCGAGCCATCGACCCGATGAAAGACGTCGACGGCTTCCACCCGGAGAACGTCGGCCGACTCGTCGCCGGTGACGCGCGCTACAAGCCCTGCACGCCCCACGGCATCCAGAAACTCATCGAGAGCGCAGGCGTCGACACCGAGGGCAAGGACGCCGTCGTCGTCGGCCGCTCCGACATCGTCGGCAAGCCGATGGCGAACCTGCTCATCCAGAAGGCACCGGGCGGCAACGCGACGACGACAGTCTGTCACTCCCGGACTGAGAACCTCGCCGAACGGACACGGAACGCCGATATCCTCGTCGCCGCGGCCGGCGTCCCCGAGATGATCGACGGCGAAATGATTGGCGAGGGCGCAACGGTCATCGACGTGGGCATCAACCGCGTCGACGCCGACACCGAGAAGGGGTACGAACTCGTCGGTGACGTGGAGTACGAGAGCGCGAAAGAGGTCGCGGGCGCGATCACGCCGGTCCCCGGCGGCGTCGGCCCGATGACCCGCGCGATGTTGCTGTACAACACGGTGAAAGCGACGGGCCTCCAGCACGACATCGACGTGGAACTCCCCTGAATGCCGGAACTCGCGGCCTTTGAGGACCGTGATGTAGTCACCCGCCGGGTGACCAGAGAGACCGACAGAGCAGGTGTAGAGGGGGTCCGCACTCGTTCCGACCGGGGGCTCCACTGGGCGGTCGGCGCGCTCGTCACCGACCCAACGGACCGGATACTGTTCGTCTACGAGGACGAGATATGGAAGCTCCCGGGCGGCGGCGTCGAAGCCGGTGAGACGCGCCAGGAAGCAGTGGGCCGTGAGGTACGCGAGGAGACGGGCGTCGAGATTACGGTCGACGAACTGGCCGCCGTCACCGAGGTCACAGTGACCGACGACGACCGCGAGGCAACGTTCTTCTTCGGGACGTATCGCGGCACGGCTGAATCGACGACGCTCGCGTCGGACCCCGGACTCGACAGCGAGTCGATAGAGACCGTCGCGTGGCGGGATGCGGTTCCCGAAAACTGTCTGGACGAAACCCTCGTGCGGCGGCTCCGGTGACCGCTTAGACCGTGCCGTCCTCGATTCCGGCGAGCCAGTTCTCGGCTCTGACGAAGGCGCTCTCGTCGCCGGTAATGTACGAGCCCAGGTCCCGCGCCGCGTGGGCGAGTCGGTTGGCGTCCGCGGGGTCGACATTGCCGTCCAGCGCCTCGATCCGCTTTCGATGGTCGCGAATCCGTCCGGAGAGCTGTCGCGCAGTAGGGTCCGAATTGGCGTCCAGATACGTCCGTACGTCGCGCTGATAGCTATCGACGGCGGCCACCATCGCCAGGCCGTATGGCACTCGAAGCTCCGACGGGACTGACTCGACAGCCGGACGGTCGCCGTCGTCAGCACCGCCGAGAAGTTCGTAGAAGTACCGCTCCGCCGGGTCGCCGCTGCGCAACTCCCGGGAGAGGTGTGCACCGACGTGCTGGAGTTCGACCGCGGCGACGAACGTCGGGTCGAGCGAGCGAAGCTCGCCCGCGTCGATGAACCCCCGCTTGCGTGTGTACTCCCGACAGCGCTCGGCGGCCGCGTCAGCGATCTCCCGGGTCGGATCCGCGTCGATCCGGCTCCGGACCGGCGTCAGGTCGAGGGTGGCCGGTGCGTCGGTGTGTTCGGTGTGCTCGTCGATGCCGACGCTGTGGATGCTGCCACAGTCCGGACAGGCGATGCTCCCCGTCTCGTAGTACCGCCATCGCGTGCCACAGTCCTGGCACTCGCGCTCCCCGCGGACTTTCATACGTGATGCTGAGAGGCCAGCCCTCAAGATTGTTCCGTGAGGGCTGTCTACGCCAACGTATGCGCTCGGAAGACGAGATCCGCGAGCAGTACGAGTTCCTTGCTGAACAGCTAGACGACGAGGAGATGGATCACGAGCGGGTCCGTATGATGTTCACCCACTACAAGCGGGCACTTGGATGGGTGCTCGAGGAGGAACATATCTAGGTTAGTTACAGCTTACATTCGCTTCTAATTCGATAACTAACATCTGCTGGACGGGGCCGGTACTTTTAAGTTATTCTGCCCCATTCGACCAAGTGACGCTTCGCTTGGAGGGCCGAAGCGTCAGCGGGGACCAATTCAGGGCGGCAAGCGGTCGCGTTTTTCGCGACCGCTTTCCACTTACTTCGCTGCTAACGACCAGATACGAGCGATTGCTGTACATCCGAAAAGGAACTGCTGGACGATACGACGTACTCGATAGACCACTCTGTGTCTGTCGCGTTCTCGGGCCACTCCGGTTCGACTCCGATGCTGAGTTACCGTCGCTCCCTCCGGACTCTCGCGCTCGGCGTTCACCTCGAACTCCGCCTGTGATGGCGGCGCGACGTGGCCCCGACCCCTCCCTGCGCTGAGCGTGATCTCAGATCCGTCTCCTGGAGAGTCGACCAGCGTTCTGAGATATGCTGCGACGGCGCTGTGGTCGAGTCCTTGCTCGCTTTCGAGCAGGACTGTTTCTACAATCCTCTCTGTGTCCTCCAGTGACAAATAATACTGTCGCCATCAGTTTCCGAAGAATGATGATATACTGACTGTATTTACCATTTGAACAAAACGATGACTGAGGGCCTAAATACAGAAAATTCGACACTCCGGACTACCGAAACCACATCAAGTTCTCTGGGCCGATATATTTAACAGTATAGATACTAAATCATTACATAGGAAAATCGATGCACGACTTGACAGGATTCCAGCGTGACCTTCTCTACGTGATCGCTGGCAGGGAAGAGCCCCACGGCTTAGCTATCAAGGAGGAGCTCGAAGCGTACTACGAGAAGGAGATCCATCACGGTCGTCTGTACCCGAACCTCGACACTCTGGTCGACAAGGGACTGGTCGAGAAGGGCCAGCGCGACCGCCGGACCAACTTCTATACGCTTACGCGCCGCGGGCGTCGTGAGATCGACGCCCGCCGCGAATGGGAAGACCAGTACGTCGACCTGTAAGAGTGTCGCACCGCCCCTTGTGCTGAGACCGTCGTTTCGCCGGTAGCGGTGGGTCCGTCTTCAGTGATGAGAGCGGGTAACCCTACGATGACGGCATTCGTCGCTGGAGTCGTTTACGTCGACAAGCCGCTCGTCTTTATCGACGACGAAGACAGGGTCGGACATCTCCTCAACGAGCGTGTGCCGCGCGACGGGCATCAAGTCGAGGAGGTCAAATCGAAAGAGCGCGATCGCGAAGACAATCCCCGTAAAGGTGAACGCGAACGCCGTCTGGTCGGCGGACCCCATCGGACCGCTACCGAACACTACGCTCGCAATCAGCGGATTAAAACTGGTAGCGCCGGTCGTCCTTGTCCTGTTGCTGGGGGAAGTCGTTCCCGGTCATCTGGTCGAAGGTCATCCCCGAGAGGTACTCGTCGTACGTACAGTCGTAGCTCGACCGGAGGTGGAAATCCAGCGTCCCGCGGTCCACGGTCGACTGAAACAGCATATGTACCGCGCGCCTGACGAGTTCGTCGGGGTCGTCCGGGTCGAGTGCGACTGACAGCATCGCGAGTTCGTTGCGCGTCTCGCGGTCGATGGACAGTTCGAACTCGTCGTCGAAGTCGCCGTACGCCGCTTCGATATCCTCCTGTAGGTCGTCGAGGCTCATACGAACGGGAACGATGAGCGCGAGGAAACCCCTTACGACTCGTCTGGGACCGCTCCATCGAAACGCAGACCACTACGATTATAACATATGATAAATTATATCATGGGTTGAACATAACGATTGGTAGCGGTCGACTACCGAAGGATTCAGATTAGATAATGACAGGTGGTGGGGACGAGACAGCAGCGTCCAGCCAGCCCGACGGGCTGCTAGAGCGGCTTCACACAGTCCTCCCGGACGTGTACACGCGTAACTACGTGGCGAAGTTCGCTGTCGCGCTGGCGGTAATCGTCGTCGTACTCGCAGCCGTCGGCTTCGGCAGCTACCTGCAGATACAGGACCGGGTCGTCAGCGACGCGGCGACGGACCTCGAAACGTCGGCCACGCATCGCGCCGACAGCATCGGGCAGTGGCGGACGACCACCGAGACGGAGGCCATCGCTATCGCAGCCGCAGGGGTGTACGGCACTGGGACGCCCGCAGATATCAGACAGTACCTCACCACAGCAGCCACGGCAGAGTCGTCACAGATTCGTTCGCTCCACTACGTCTCCGCCGTCGACGACTCTCAGATAGTCGTCGCGAGCACTGGGACGAACACAGAAGGCCGGTCACCGTGGGCGGTCGAACCCGCGTGGGAGTCCCCCGTGATGGCGACGATGAACGGCTCCACCGACACTGGCACAGTGATCCACTCGACAGCATACGCGGACGGTGACAACCACTCGATGGCGTTCGTGACTCCCGTCTCCGATGGCGATGGAGCACTAGTGCTGGTTGCCCGGGTCCCGGTCGAGCAGTTTCAGGACGGGCGCGACGGGTTCGAGACGCAACTGCTCACTGGGGACGGAGACCCGCTTATCGGGGGCCAGGGCGGTTCCGCGCCGATCAGTCAGGACGGCCTCCGGGCCGCAACAGCGGGCCGAACGACGACTATCGAAACGGGGTCCCATGTCGCGACGTACACTCCCGTCAACGGTACGTCGTGGGTGGTCACGACAAGTTCGACGCGAGAGACACTGTACGGAACAGGTCGGCTCGTCCGCTGGGGCTTCCTCGCTGTCATCGGGACGGCAGTCGCCTCGCTGGGCATCGCGGGATATCTTTTCGGACGGCATACGGTTCGGCCCCTGAGACAGCTTCGTAACCGGACGCAGGCCATGGAACAGGGTGACCTCGGCGTCGATATCTCGACGACTCGGCAGGACGAGATCGGGAGGCTGTACGACGCCTTCCGAAATATGCGGGACACGCTCCGGCGTCAGATCCGCCAGGCCCAGGCGGCCCGTGAGGAGGCCGAGCGGTCGAGCCACGAACTCGAACGCCAGAACGAGCGGCTGGACGAGTTCGCGTCGACGCTGAGCCACGACCTCCGAAACCCGCTCACAGTCGCTCGGGGACACGTCGAACTGCTTGCGACGCGGCTGTCGGATCCGGAGACGGATGCGGCCGACCTCCAGTCCCACATTGAGAAACTCGAAGACGCACACGACCGTATCGAGTCGATAATCGACGACGTGTTGACGCTGACGAGAAAGGGCGCAAGCGTCGAGGAGACGGCCCCGGTTCCGCTGGAGGCCGTCGTCACCGATGCGTGGGACAACATCGACAACAAAAGCGCCAGCATCGAAGTCGCGGGCAGCCGAACCATCGACGCCGACCGGACGCGGCTCTTGCGAGCCCTCGAGAATCTGTTTCGCAACGCCCTCGACCACGTTGGCCCGGAGGTGACCGTCACGGTCGGGCTGACGGAACACGGCTTCTACGTTGCCGACGACGGACCGGGTATTCCGAGCGAAGCGGTCGACAACATCTTCGAGTACGGTCACACGACGAGCGCGGACGGTACCGGGCTCGGCCTCTCTATCGTCAAGACCATCGCGGAGGCCCACGGCTGGCGGCTGTACATCGATACGACCTACCCCGACGGCGCGATGTTCGTGTTCGCGGACGTGTTCAGCGAGGACGAGCCGGACTGGTACGGGACCGAGTTCGAGTGGGGACGGTCCGAAGTCGACGACTGATACTGTTGGCTGTAACTACTGCAAGAGATCCGCCATCTCAGGGCGGCGATTCTTTCCGGACGTACAGCCGACAGTATGGGCGGCAACGACCGCCACGCACAAATCAGGACAGGGCTAAACGGGGGTATGACTGACCAGTCGACAGCGACGGACCGCTCGGGAGGCGTGCCCGCGGACCCGTCGGCTGTCCAGGACGCGCTCGTGGAGTGGTACGAGGGGGACCACCGCTCGTACCCGTGGCGGGAGACGACCGACCCCTACGAGATTCTCGTTTCCGAGGTGATGAGCCAGCAGACGCAACTGGACCGCGTTGTCGACGCCTGGGAGGACTTTCTGGACCGCTGGCCGACCGCGGCGGCGCTGGCAGAGGCCGACCGCTCGGATGTCGTGGGCTTCTGGACCAGTCACTCGCTGGGCTACAACAACCGGGCGAAGTATCTCCACGAGGCCGCGGGTCAAATTGTCAATGACCACGACGGCGAGTGGCCCCGCGACCCGGACGGCCTCAGCGACCTGATGGGCGTCGGCCCCTACACCGCCAACGCCGTCGCCTCCTTCGCGTTCAACAACGGGAACGCCGTCGTCGACACGAACGTCAAGCGCGTCCTGTATCGCGCCTTCGACGTGCCCGACGACGACTCGGCGTTTGAAGCGGCTGCGAGCACGCTCATGCCCGAGGGACAGTCGCGAGTCTGGAACAACGCCATAATGGAACTGGGCGGCGTCGCCTGCGAAAAGACGCCGGATTGTGACGGCGCACAGTGCCCCTGGCGCGAGTGGTGTTCGGCCTACGAGACGGGCGATTTCACTGCGCCGGACGTCCCGACCCAGCCCGAGTTCGAGGGGAGCCGTCGACAGATGCGCGGCCGCGTCATTTCGGCGCTCAAGGAGTACGACGAACTGCAACTGGACCAGCTGGGGCCGCGTGTGCGCGTGGACTACGCGCCCGAAGGGGAGTACGGCCGCGAGTGGCTCCGCGGGCTCTTGGAAGACCTCGCGGACGACGGCTTGGTCGATGTCGAGGACAGCGACGGCGAGACGGTCGCGCGCCTCCAGCGCTGACCGCCAGTGGCATACACCCTTGAACCCATGCGGTCAATACGGTGCCAATGGCTGGCTTGCTCGGTTCGGTCGCTCTCATCGTCGTCGCAACCGCTGTCATCTGGAAAGGGAGCGCGTACTTCGAACGGGCCGCGGAACGGCTGAGCAAGTACTACGGGTTGCCGGTGGCGGTCCACGGCGCAATCGTCGTCGCCGTCGGATCGAGCTTTCCCGAGATAAGTTCGGTCGTCATCAGCACCGTCGTCCACGACGAGTTCTCGCTGGGCGTCGGTGCCATCGTCGGGAGCGCGATATTCAATCTCCTGGTGATCCCGGCCCTCGCGGCGCTGTCGAGCGAAGAACTCCGGTCGACGCGTGACATCGTCCACAAAGACGCCCAGTTCTACGTCATCAGCATCCTCATCCTGTTCATCGTGTTCGCGCTCGGGGCGACGTACGTTCCGGGCGGGACCAATCGGGCGGCTATCCTGACTCCGACGCTCGCGGCCATTCCGCTCGTGACCTACGGCATCTACGTCTTCTTGCACCAGCAGGACGCCAGCGAGCACGTCGCGGACGAAACCAATAGCGTCCGACCGGGCCGTGAGTGGGGGATGCTCGGGGTCGGGCTCCTCATCATCACTGTCGGCGTCGAGGCGATGGTCCAGGGCGCGCTCTCCCTCGGTGTCATCTTCGACACGCCGACGTTCCTCTGGGGGTTGACCGTCATTGCCGCCGGGACAAGCCTCCCCGATGCCTTCGTCAGCGTCCGGGCCGCGAAAAACGACGACAGCGTCACGAGCCTGACGAACGTCCTGGGAAGCAATACGTTCAATCTGCTGGTGGCGATTCCTGTCGGCGTCCTCCTGGCAGGGCGGGCGACAATCGACTTTCTCGTGGCGATTCCGACGATGGGGTTTCTGGGGTTCGTGACGCTGGTGTTCATCGTGTTCATCCGGACAGACCTCGAGCTCTCTGACCGCGAGGCGTACACGCTGCTTGGTCTGTACGTGGTGTTCGTCTGCTGGATGGCCCTCGAATCGGTCGGGCTCATCGAGACGGTCAGTGGCATCTGAGGCGGGACCACATTGCTGTCACTGGCGGAGAGCCAGTACAAGTTTCGGACAGCGGGAGTGATACCAATGGCTGTCAGGATAGACTATCGGCGTCCCGCTCGCGCTACTCGTCGCTGTCCTCGGGCGATATTTTGCGGGAGTAGACGGCCTCGTCGTGGGGATCGCCGCCGATAGTGAGCATCCGAGTGTTGGTCTGTTCGAAGCCGAGGTTCTCGAAGAACTCCCGGCTCCGGTCGTTCGAGGCCAGGTCGAGCGCCCGGAACTGCTCGACGCCGTGTTCCAGAAAGATGTCTTCGAGTCGGTCGTACAGCGCCGTCCCGATACCTTCCCCGTGGTAGTCCGGGTGGACGTACAGCCGCAGCATCGTCCCCATCGTATGCATGGTGATGCCCTGGGTGAAGCCGATGATCTCGCCGTCCTGCTCGGCGACCAGTAACGTCGCCTCGATGTCGTCGAGGTCGTTGGCGGGGACGCCGCCGGCCCACCCGTGGAGCGCGCTGCCCAGCGGGTCGGCGTACCAGTCGGATATCGTCTCGTCGATGACGTCGGACTCCAGCGAGTCGTAGGCGTCGTGCCACGCTGCCCGTGCGACCCGGCGTATGCCGTCGGCGTCGGCGTCGAAGGCTCGGCGGATGGTCGTCATGCGAGTCCCGACGACGGACAGACAGATTGTTCCGAGCGGTTGCTACAGTGGGTAGACTGACGTGATAGGCGACGCAGTACCCGAGGCTCGGCCAGATGCTGAGGCGTGTCGCGTACCATAGATGCTGTGTCTATCGGTTCGTTTGTGCTATCATGGCTAATATCCTCTCCCCGGTGTGTGAACCATTCTCATAATCTATCATGGTTTATCATTAGGTTTATGTAGTTGACACCCATTGGTTGTCTTGTATGAGGACAGTCATCCTCGGTGTCATCGGCTCCGACGCGCACGTCGTTGGGATTACTATTCTGGAACGAGCGTTCGAAGCGGCAGGGTTCAACGTAGTCAACCTCGGTGTCCAGTCGTCCCAGTCGGAGTTCATCGACGCCGCGGATGAACACGACGCCGAAGCGATACTCGTTTCGTCGCTGTACGGCCACGCCGAGCAGGACTGCCAGGGGTTCCAGCAAGAGATCAACGAGGCCGGGCTGGACGTGACAACGTATATCGGCGGCAACCTCGCCGTCGGACAGGACTCCTTCGAGGAGACGCGCGAGACGTTCAAAGCGCTCGGTTTCGACCGGGTCTTCGATTCGGAGACCGACCCTGAGGAGGCTATCGAGGCGTTGAAAGCCGACCTCGGCCACCGCTCCCGCGAGGAGGCGTCGTCCGAGAAGGTTCAGCTCGGCTCCTGAGCCACGGGCTCCTTTTCTTGCCGCTAGCGCCAGCGCTCCGTGCGCCATCCGGAATACGCTCAGCTACTGCCGTCGGCGACCACGCACAGCCCGGGGTGCTTTACGACCAGGGCGCGTATGGTGTATAATGTCACACATGACAGCTGAGCTGAGTGACGGCACCGAAATCAAGAACATCCACGACGTGGTCGAAGGGTCGAACGGCGTCCATCTGAAGAAGGAGGTCGGCAGTGGCGGGCTCGAACGGGTCGCGTACATCCCGTACCCAAATCTCCTCTACGTATACTACGACAACTGAGCGTCGGCCAGAGCGACCTCCATGGCCTGACAAACCGACAGCGGGAAAGGGACTAGCGCCGCGCCTCGTCTCCCCCATCGATATACCGGCCCCACTCCATAGAGCCGCTATGTCCGAATCACACGTCGTCGGTGTCGTCGGCAGCCTCAGAGAGGAGAGCTACACCAGGGTCGGTATCGAGCGCGCGCTCGCCGCTGCCGAGGAGTTAGGTGCGACGACGGAACTGCTGGACCTTCAGGAGTTCGACCTACCGGTGTTCGATGCCGACCACCGCGAGGCCGGCGACGCCGTCGAGTTCGCCGACAGCGTCCGCGCGGCCGATTCGATTCTGCTCGGGACGCCGGTGTATCACGGGTCCTACTCCGGCGTGCTGAAAAACGCACTCGACTACTGCGGCTTCGACGAGTTCGAACACAAGACCGTAGGGTTGCTGGCGGTCGCCGGCGGGAGCTTTCCGATTACTGCGCTCGAACACCTCCGGTCGGTCTGCCGCGCACTGAACTGCTGGGTCATCCCGCATCAGGCCGCAATCCCGAAGGCGCGAAATCACATCGCGGACGGCCGGATAACCGACGCCGACATCGAAGAACGCGTGACGACGCTCGGCGAGGAAGCGGTCCAGTACGCGAACATCGAGCCGGACCCGGCGTGTTTCGAGAGTACGGAGAACGTCGGAGCGGACGATTAGCGGTGAGGACCGCCGCGCGTGTCCGAGCCGTGAGGGTCCGGTCCGCAGGAGCAGATGATTAGCGGTGAGGACCGCCGTGCGTGTCCGAGCCGAAAGGGACCGCTGATCGAGAGAAGGAAACGGTCAAACCGGCTCGCGCCCAAGTTTCCGGCGTGACTCAGTGGGTCGAGAATCCGACCGGTGGCCGGGACCGCGGGCCAGTCGCGCTGGTGCGCGCGTGGGTCGAAATACTCAGCCGTCCGCGGCGCTTTTTCCGCACCGGCGTCGCGCCGGGCGACCAGGCTCCGGGGCTGGTGTTCGCGGCGACAGTAGTCCTCTTCGAGGAAGTGAGCCGCTACGCCGTCGTCAAACTGGCCCAACGGGGGCTCCTGTCTACGGGGCCGTTCGACTACCCCGCCATCGGTGGCTTCTCGCCCGGCGTCGCGGTGCTGGCGCTGTTTGCAATTCTCGTGTTCGTCACGCCGGCGACAGTGCATCTGACGGCCGCACTGCAGACCCTGCTGTTGCTCCCCGTCGCGTCGGACCGCGGCGGCGTGAGCGAAACCGTCCAGGTGATGTGCTACGCGATGGCCCCCTGTCTGCTGGCGGGGCTGCCGAGCGCAGAGGTCCGGGTGCTCGTCACCGCCTGGGGTGCGGGCCTCTATCTGCTGGGAACCGCTGTGGTCCACAATATCCGACTTCCGGTCGCCGCAGTCGTCGGAGCCGTTCCCGCGGCGATCATCTTTGGCTACGGCTTCCGGGGCTTTCAGGCCGTCTCAGTGCTGGCCGCTAACTACGGGTTTTAGGGTCCGCCGGCGTGCGTTATCGCACGATGCTCAGTATCGACATCGACCAGTTCATGCTGGAACTCAAGGACGGCGCGTTCAAGAGCGTCGGGCCGTCGAACAAGGAAGCGACGATCAAGATGTACGACGTGGAGGGCGTCGACGTTCGCGAGTACGGCGACAAGCGCGTGAAAATTGCCTTCGAAGACGAACAGGGGAGCGAAATCGAGGTCGCACTGTTCCCGGAACAGGCGAAAGCGGTCGTTTCAGGGCTCGAACTGCTGGAAGAGGAGAGCGAGATGTTCGAATAGCGGACCCGTTCAGTTCGTCCGGAATTCGACAACCGTTTTAGGCCCGACATGCTTGCACCGTGTAATGGGTTCGTGTATCATCTGCGGCAAATCTGTCGAAGGACGCATCTGTGACCTCCACGAGGAGGACGCCCTGTTCGAGTTCCGTGGCTCGCGTGCCGACCAGCTATCGGTCGACCGCTACTACCGCGGCAGTGTCGACGGCTTCGCTGAGTTCGGCGTGTTCGTCGACATCGGCGACAGCGTCACGGGGCTGCTCCACCGGAGCGAACTGGACCAGCGGCTCGACTCCCTCGACTGGGACTCGGGCGACACCGTCTACGTCCAGGTCAAGAACGTACGGGACAACGGCAACGTCGACCTCGGCTGGTCGATCCGCCAGTCCGAACGCGAGTTCCGCGGCGTCCTCGTCGACGACCCGGAAATCGGTCACTCCGTCCTGCTTGAGAACGAAGACGACGAAGACGACGAGGAGGACGAGAAAGCAGCGTCCGAATCGACAGCCGACGAGTCAACAAGCCAGAGCGACGACGAATCGAGTTCGGACGACGACGCCGGCGCAAGCCAGTCTGAATCCGAGAGTACCGCAAGCGCCGGTGCTGTCAGCCGGGCCAGCGACGCCGACCGCGTCGAAGGCACTGCGGCCGTCGGCGGCAACGACGGCGGGTCCAACACTGCCGTCGTTACCGAGTCCGATGAGGAAACCGACGCAGAGAGCGACGAAAGCGAGGAGCAGACGGACGAGGCGACCACCGCCGAACCGGTCGCCGCGGCTATCGGCGACCTCGACGACCACGTCGGTGCGGACGTTCGACTGGAGGGCGAAGTCGTCGGTATCCGACAGACCTCCGGACCGACAGTGTTCGAACTGCAGGACGAGACCGGAACGGTCGACTGTGCGGCCTTCGTCGAGGCAGGCGTCCGCGCCTACCCCGAGGTCGAGGAAGACGACTACATCCGACTGTCGGGCGAGGTCCGCGAACGTCGCGGTGAACTGCAGGTCGAAACCGAGGAACTCGACGTACTCGAAGCCGAGGAGCGCGAGGAAGTCGAACAGCGACTCGCCGACGCCCTCGACGACGAGGCCCGACCTGATACGGTCGACCCGCTCGCCGACGATACGGCGGTCGCGGCCCTCTCCGATGATCTGGTCGAAGCCGCGACTCAGATCCGCAAAGCAGTGCTGACGGACCGGCCGGTCATCGTCCGCCACGCCAACACCGCGGACGGCTACCTCGCCGGCAGCGCGCTCGAACGGGCCGCGCTCCCGCTGGTCACCGAGCAGCACCGCCGCGCCGACGCGAAGTACCACTACTTCGACCGGCGACCCATCGAGGGCGGCGTCTACGACATGGACGACGCGACGAAGGACACGACGACGATGCTCGACAACCGGGAGCGCCACGAGGAGAAGCTCCCGCTGTTCGTCTTCGTCGCCGCCGGCGGCACGCGCGAGAGCCTCGACGGCTTCGACCTGCTGAACGTCTACGGCGCGCCGAGCGTCGTCATCGACGACATCGACGTCGACGGCGCGGTCGTCGACACGGTCGACGCCGTTGTCTCCCCCTCGGCCGACGCTGTTTCAGAGACCACGTCGACGGCACTCGCGGCCAACGTCGCCGCACACGTCAACGAGGACGTGCGCGACGACCTGCAGCACCTTCCGGCCGTGAGCTTCTGGGAGGACATCCCGGAGCCGTATCTGGAGGCAGCCAGCGAGGCGGGCTACGACGAGACCGCCGTGTCAGAGCTCCGCGAAGCCGTCGCGCTGGAGGCCCACTACCAGTCCTACGAGGACAAGCGCGAACTCATCACCGACCTCGTGTTCGGCGACGACGAGGAAGACGTGGGCGGCCTCGCCGGCCACATCGCCGAGCAGTTCCGCGAGAAGGTCGACGAAGAGGTGGCCACCGCACGGGCCAACCTCGACCACCGGAGCGTCGACGGCGTAGACATCGCCGTCCTCGACACGGACGCCTTCACCCACCAGTACGAGTTCCCGCCGGAGTCACTCCTGCTCGATGAACTCCACCGGGATGTCCGCGACGAGAGTGACGCCGTGCTCGGCATCTCGACGGACACGATGTACGTCCGGGCCACCGGCGACCTGGACCTGCACGAGCTGGTCAGCGAAGTCAGCGAGCGAGTTCCCGAAGGCGGCGTCGCGACGCGGAGCGTCCGCGAGGGGACCATCCGCTACCTGGCCGGCGAGCGACCGGCCGTCCTCGACGCCACGCTCGACGTGCTGGCCGACGAACTGTAGCGCAAGAGGCTTTTTCTCCCCGCCGGCTGTCTGACCGGGCATGAGCGACGGCCCCGTCAACGAAGCCGACCTCGACTGGACCGACCACGACCACGGCGACCGGACGTTCAGGCGCAAGCAGCTTGGTGACGCCGCCGGGGGCGAACAACTCGGCGCGAGCCTCTATGCCGTCCCACCGGGGAAACGGCTCTGGGTGCGCCACTACCACGAAGGCAACGAGGAAGCGATATTTGTCCAGGCCGGGACCGGCACGCTCTGGCTCGGCCCCGATGCTGAGGAACACGCACTCAAGCCGGGCGATTTCGTCGCGCTTCCGGCCGGCGAGGAGAGTGCGCACGAAATCGAAGCCGGCGAGTCTGAACTCCGACTGTTGATGGTTTCGACGATGGAGGAACCGGATATCACCGTCTACCCCGACCGGGAGATGGTCGGGCTGTACGCCGGGTCACCGCCGGGCGGCGAGAAGGCGGACCGGACGTTGTCGACGTATCTCGACATAAACGCGGAAAAAGAGTACTGGGAGGAGTGAGCCTCAGCGGCTGCCGACTTCGAACTCCGACAGCATCGTCTGGAGCCGTTCGGACTGCTCGGCGAGCGATTCGATGCTGGCACTGACCTGCGACATGGACGCGGCCTGTTCCTGCGCGGTCGCGGAGGCGGTCTCGGTCTCCGCGGCGGTCGCCTCGCTGATGTCCACGGCCTCCTCGACCATCGACACCGCTTCCTCGGTCGTGGCGGCTTGGTCGTCGGTCGTGTCGCTTATCTCTTGAATCCCGTTGTCAGTCGCCTCGGCGTTCTCGGCCACTTGCGTGAACGTGTCGACGACTTCTTCGACGGCTTCTGTACTCTCCTGCATATCCTGCTTTGCCCCCCGTGCCTCTGTGACCGTGGTTTCAGTCTGGGCCTGGGTCTCCGCGATGAGCTGTTCGATTTCGGTCGCAGAGGCCTGCGTCTCCTCCGCCAACTGTTTGACCTCGTCTGCGACGACAGCGAACCCGTCGCCGCCCGACCCGTTTCCGGCCCGTGCGGCCTCGATGTTGGCATTCAGGGCCAGCATGTTCGTCTGCTCGGCGATGTCGCCGATGAGATCGACGATCTCACCGATCTCTGCCATCTTCTCGTCCAGCCGCTCCACGTTTTCGACGGTCGAATCGATCGCTGTCTGGACCTCTCGGGAGCCCGCTATCGCTTCCTGTGCCGTCTCCTCGCCGGCGTCCGCGATTTCGGCCGTCTCGCGGGACCGCTCCGCGACGGTTTCGGCGGAGGCAGCGACCTCCTCGACAGTTGCCGACAGGTCGGTCATCTCGCCCGAGACGGTTTCGAGCATTTCCCGCTGGTCGGCCGCCCCGCTGGCGATGCCCTGAATCGATTCGCTCATGTCCTCGCTGGCCCCCGTTGCCTCGTTGGCACCGGCCGTGGCCTGGTCGCTTGTCGATGCAACCTCTTCGGAGAATGTCTGTATCTCCTCCATCGCCGACTCCGTCTCCGTCATCATCTTGTTGAACGACTCTGCGATCTGTGCCATCGCGTCACTCTCGCTGTCGGGGTCAATCCGGACCGTGAGGTCTCCGTCGGCCGCGCGGGACATCGCCGCGCTGTAAGCGTCGGCCGTGGCTTCGAGGTGCTCGTTGAACTCTTCGACCTCTTGCTGTCGGGCCTCGGCCTCGGCTTTCGCCTCCTCTGCTTCGGCGATAGCCTGTTCCATCTCGGCTTTCTTCTCCTCCAGGTTTTCGACCTCCTGGGTCTTCGCTCTGGCCTGTTCGAGTTGTTCTTCTGCCGCTTCACGGGACCGCTCGGTCGACGACCAGTGCGCCATCAGCGCCGCAGCCAGCATCAGGACGAACCCCGCGTGAATGAACGCCCACACCCACGGGTTGTTGATCGCCGCTGAGTGGTTGTACACCCGGCTCGGGTCGATCATGCCGAAAATCCCGTGCTGGACGGACACGTACCCGATGCCGAGGAAGAACGGCAGCCAGTCTTCGTAGACGGCGACCACAGCCATCACGACGAAAAAGTGGAAGTGAGCCTCGATGTACCCGCCGGAGAAGTGGACCAGGAACCCGGACGTCGTGACGAGTCCCATCGTCGCCAGCGCGGTTCGCGTTCGCCGACCGAACCAGGGCAACCTCGCCAACACGGCGAGGCCGACGACGACCCCGACCTCTGCGAGAACGTGGAGCGTGTCGATCTCGGGAAGCGTCGCGCCCGTGACGAGCGATTCAGTTCCCGAATACAGCCCGAGTGCCAGCAGGAACGGCACATGCGCAAGCAGCAGAATGAGGATATTACGGTGTCGGCCGCGCCACGTCTCGTCCGGGATCGTATCGCCGCTCGGAATGTACGTAATGAACTCCTGAAACCGTTCCGTCGGCGTCAGTTCCCGGGAACGAGTTTGTGCAGACCCACTGGTCGTGTCTGGCATATAGACTCACTGGAGGAGAGCAGCGACTAAAAGACTCCCCCGGCAGTATCATTCTAAATAACGGAGTAGAGGGTCTGAGACGGACCTTCAACGACTCTGGAGTTGTTTTCAGACGGCTCATTCGCTGCCGACTGCGACCCGGGTCCCGCTACGTATCAGTCGCCGAGACGGACCTGGCTGCCTTCTTCGCACCGTAGTACGCCCACTCCGCGCTGTAACAGAACACGCAGCCGCGGAAAGTCGGCCGGTCGAGGCTCCCGGTGTCGTCCATTTCACTGCTCATACTACTCTTTGGTGTGACAGCACAATGAACCCCACGGCCACCCCGGTCGCTGACGATACCCGAGCGACACGCTTATTCGGCCGAGACGCCGATTTCGCACAACGCCGATGAGCACGGAGACGCCGGACCCAGACGAGACAGAGACCTTCCAGCAGGTGTGTGCGGAGCTGGTCGACCGGATTCTCGCAGGCGAGGTCGAGCGCGACGACGTCGAATCGGCCAAGATCGACGTCTGTCGGGAGTACTCCGCGCCGAAAGTGCCGAAAAACTCCGAACTGCTCGACTACGCGCCACAGGAGCACCGCGAGGTGCTGGAGGAGGTCCTCCAGCGCAAGCCCGTTCGGACTGCCTCGGGTGTCTCCCCCATCGCTATCATGACCTCACCCGAGCGGTGTCCCCACGGGAAGTGCCTGTACTGTCCCGGCGGTCCCGACTCGGAGTTTTCTTCCGCGCAGTCCTACACCGGCCACGAGCCAGCGGCCGCACGCGGCGAACAGAACGACTACGATCCGTACGGTCAGGTCACCCTCCGGCTCAACCAACTGCGGGAGATCGGTCATCCCGTCGACAAGGCCGAACTCATCGTGATGGGCGGGACGATGACGGCCCGGAGCCACGACTATCAGGAGTGGTTCGTCAAGCGAGCACTGGAGGCGATGAACGACTTCGACGTGGACGGAGAACCGACGCCCGCGGAGGACGTGAGCTTCGCCGAGGACGACTACGAGTTCCGCTATCTGGAGGACGTCATCGCGGAAAACGAGACCGCTGACGTCCGCAACGTCGCCACGACGTTCGAGACGAAGCCGGACTGGTGTGATCCGGAACAGATCGACCGGATGCTCGACCTCGGCGGGACGAAAGTCGAGGTCGGCGTCCAGACGACCTTCGAGCGGATCAACCGCGAGATGCACCGCGGCCACGGCGTCCAGGCCTCTATCGATGCCAACCGCCGACTCCGCGATTCGGGATTCAAAGTCGGCTTCCACATGATGCCGGGCCAGCCCGGGATGTCCAGGGAGATGTGTCTGGAGGACTTCCGGCGCATCTTCGACCAGACGGACTGGCGGCCCGACTACCTCAAAATCTATCCGACGCTGATCGTCGAGGGGACCGTCACCTACGACTGGTGGCGCAAAGACGAGTTCGACCCGTTAGACAACGACGAGGCCGCCGAGCTGGTCGCCGAAATCAAGGACATGATTCCCCGCTACACCCGCCTCCAGCGCGTCCAGCGAGACATCCCGGCGGACTTCATCGAGGGCGGCGTCTGGAAGTCGAACCTCCGCCAGCTCGCCTGGCAGCGGATGGAAGAGCACGACTGGACGTGTGACTGTATCCGCTGTCGGGAGGCCGGCCACAGCGACGATGCCGCCGAGAACATCGAACTCGACGTGATGACCTACGAGGCCTGTGGCGGCACGGAACACTTCATCTCCTTCGAGGACTTCGAGAACGACGTCCTCGTCGGCTTCTGTCGGCTCCGATTCCCCAACGACCCGGTGCGCCGGGAGCTACAGGACACCGCAATCGTGCGCGAACTCCACGTCTACGGCAACGCCGTCGGCGTCGGACAGCAGGGTGACGACGAGGACCACCAGCACAAAGGCTACGGCAAGAAACTGCTGGAAAAAGCGGAAACACTGGCCCGGGACGCCGGCTACCCGAAACTGGCCGTCATCTCCGGTATCGGCGTCCGGCAGTACTACCGGGAGAAGCTGGGGTACAAGCAGGACGGGCCGTACGTGAGCAAGCGTCTCTGATAGCCACACAGCTGCAGTCTAATCCTTACCGGCCTCAGGTGTGTCCCTGAGCGTCTCATCGATAGATTACAGCCGCACTGTTGTGGGTCCCGCCAGCGAGAGATGCTTTCATCGCGCGACAAGTGACAGGCGCTGACCGAAAGAACGGCCGCCGTTTGAGGTACTATATGTATATCGACACACCGGCCGAGTGGGCTGGGTGCGCCGAACAGACCTGTACCTGTAATGCCGGGGGTCGGCCCTTATCAGAGTAGAACCGGCGGTAGCGGGCGAGATACGTGATAAGAGTACCTTACTTTGCGATTCGCTCCCGCTAACTAATTAGCATACTATCATCGGCCCAGCCATGGGTAAGATTACGGGCCTGTGGCTATCAGCGATGACGCTACTGGCTGTGGTTGCGGTGTCGACGGCCCCGGTGTTCGGGCCGGGTGTCGCAGCCGCGTCCAATCACGAGACAGCGGCTATCGAGGTGACCGACGCCTCGGCGACAAAGACCAACAGTTCCGGTACGACCAGTGCGCCGTTCTCGGTCGTCTCCGGGATGGAGTTCCAGGTGGAGGTCACGGCTGAGAACACCGGAGACAGCGATGGGACGAAACAGGTGGCCGTCACGGCAAACGGCGAGCGAGTTGCGAAGGTCGACGTCGCGGTCGGCGGCGACCAGCAGACGACGGAGACTGTTCCCGTCACCCTCGACGACACCGGCGAGTACGACCTCGCCGTCGATGGAGTCCCGGCCGGAACGGTAACCGTCGTCGAACCGCCGAACATCACGGTCACCGAGACGACAGTCGACCGGGCTACTGTCACGCGAGGCGAAACCATCGAGGTAACTCATACGCTCGAAAACACTGGCGGGCAAACCGGCGAACTGACGATCATCCCGAAGCTTGAGAACACGGACACCGGAGCGTCCCGGATGGTCAACGAACTCGCCGTCGAGGTCGGTGGCGGCGACACGGAGACGACCTCGTGGACGCTGGACACCGGGAGCCTCGACGAGCTGCCTGCCGGGGCGTACGAACTGCGGGACGGTTCCGGCTCGAACCCGACCATCACCATCGAGGAATCCAAGCAGTTCACCGTCGAGTACTCGCAGCTAAGCGACGACTCGACGGTCACCGGCGAGCCCGTCGACCTGACGGTCCGGATGCAAAACCCCAGAGGCGGGGACGGGTCGGCGACAGAGGGCGTCGTTCTGCAGACTGACGGCTCCGAAATCGCCACCCGGACCGTCGAAATCGAGAACGGCGATACGGAGACGCTGGAGTTCTCACCGAGCTTCGACAGCGAGGGTACTTACGACCTGACTATAAACGGCGAATCGGTCGGGACCGTCGACGTTGCGGACGAGGGCTCGCTCCAGATTCAGGACGCCGGGCTCATCGACACGCAAGTCAATACTGACACGGACACGGGTGGCATCGGGACCCGCGAGCCGGAGCTGTGGGTGACGGTGGAGAACACTGGCGGACAGACCGGAACGATTACGCTGCCTATCGAAGTTGGCGGCACGCAGGTTGGCCAGGAGTCGGTAACAGTCCCGGCCGATGAGACAGTCAACGAGACGCTCCTCTATCGACTCGAAGGAGCTGTTGACGAGGGCGACCACGAGGTCACGGTCGACGGCGTCACCGCCGGCACCCTGACTGTCGGCCAGCCCGATATTCAGGTCACCGACGCGAGGTGGAACAGAACAACGGTCACTCGGGGCGGCACGGCAGAACTGACGGTGACGGCCAGAAACGACGGGACCGTGACCGCGAAGCAGGAGTTCTGGATCGAAACGGAGAACGAAGCCGTCGACGCCGTCTCGTTCGATCTGGAACCCGATGCATCCGATACGGACACGTACGTGCACACGTTCGAGGAGCCCGGCACGTACCAGTTCACGGTCGGTAGCGAGACTCAGACCGTCACGGTCGAGCAGCCAGCGACGTTCGAGGTCTCCGAAAGGGCGCTGAACACGACGAGGGTGGGCGAGGGCGAGAGCGTCGCGGTCACCGCGACGGTCACGAACACCGGCGACCAGGCCGGTACCTACGAGGTTCCGCTTACGGTCGCTGACGAGCGGTTGAACGCCACGGAACTGCAACTTGGCCCCGGGGAATCGACGACCGTCTCGTTCACGGAGCCGTTCACTGCCGTCGGAACGTACCTTATCGACCTCGACGGCGAGCGGGTCGGGACGGTCCGGGTCTCTGAGGCGGCGACGTTCGAAACCACTAGCGTCGACCTGAACCGAACGGACGTCGTCACCGGGGAGCCGATTGAGGTGACTGCCACCGTTGTCAACAACGGCGACGAGACAGGGACCTCCCCGGTGCGCCTCCAGACCAACGACGACATCGTGGACACGACGAACGTCACGCTCTCGGGCGGGCAACAGACCGAGGTCTCCTTCGTCTACGTCTTCGAGAGCGGCGGAGAGTACGACGTGGCGGTCAACGGTGACTCCGGCGGAAACATCTCAGTGACCCAACCCGCGACGTTCGAGGTTCGCGACGCACAACTGAGTAATTCGTCCACCGAAACCGGCGAGTCAGTGGACGTGTCAGCGACTGTCGCAAACGTCGGGACAGAGAGTGGGAACTACACCGCGGCGCTCACAGAGACCAACCAGACGCTCAAGTCCAGAACCATCGGCCCGATTGTCGGCGGTGAAACAGTAACTGTCTCCTTCAGTATCTCCTTCGACAACGAGGGCAACCGCTCGCTCGCTATTGGCAACGCCGCCACCGAAACGCTTGCCGTCGAAGCCGAAAGCAGTAGTGACGGCGGTGGCGGAGGCGGCGGAGGCGGTGGAGGCGGCGGAGGCGGTGGAGGTGGCGGCTTCGATCTCGACGACGAGTCGGACGAGACCGACGACGGCGGCGGCGCAGAGGCTCCTGCGATCTCGCAGTCCCAGATCGACAACGGAGTCACTGTCCGAGTGACTGCCGACGCCGCGAACTCGACGGTCACCCAGTCGCTGAACCGCTCCGGGCCGTCCGAGACCGCGCCGGCGTTCACCCTCTCTGCACTCTCGCTCGACGTGACCAACGACAGTGATGGATTCAACGTGACGATGCTCGGCCCGCAGGCCACGCCGAACGACAGGACCGAAGTTCAGGCAGACGGTGTGCACGGGTACGTGACCGTCACTTCCGGCGCAAATGCGTCTGCCATCAGTCGGGCGAGGTACACCCTACGGCTCAACGAATCGGCGCTGCCGACCAACGGATCGATGGACGCCGTCCGAGTGTTCCAGTACCACAACGGGTCCTGGAGTCAGCTACCCAGTACCGCCAACGCGACGAACAGGTCCATTCGGGCGACATCATCAAATATCTCGACTATCGCTGTCGTCTCCCCGGTCGCTAATACGTCCATCCCGACGACGACAGCCAGCCCGTCGAATACGAATGCATCGACGCCGACGCCCGCAGAACTCACTGTTGCCGATGCATCCCTGATGGCTGACTGGGTCCGGGCCGGCTTCAACACATCGGCGCGAGCGACCGTCGAGAACCCGACCGACGAAACCGTCGAACAGACGCTGACGGTCACTGTCGACGGCGATTCGGTCGCTTCTCGGACCGTTCGACTCGACGCCGGCGAACAAACTACCGTGACGATGGAGTTCGAGGCTGTCGACGGTGCAGTCGCGGTCAACGGCGTCAGTGCCGGTGACCTCCGCGTTGGCTCGAATTCGGCCCCGAGTACAGGCGGGTCCGGGACTGACGAGACTGGTGAAAGCGGCGGCGGTGCGGAGCCAGCCTCCGAGACGGTCTCGGCCTCCGGGCCAGGATTCACCGTTCAGCTGGTCGCACTTGTGCTGGCGTTAATCGGCGGTCTCGTCCGAGTCCATCGTAGAGTGTAGAGGTCGTACGGACGACGGATTTTCCGGCCTCACTACCGGTTCTGTGTATGAAGGTCGACCTTACCGATGGTTTGGCTGCTGGGTAACTAATCCTTTACTCGCGTACCTCCCTGTATGAGCGAGGTCAAAAAACTCTTTGCTGCTGTCACTATCGTGTTCGGCACCGCTGCGCTCGCGTCCGTATTCGCTGTCGGCAGCGTGGGTGCCTCCGGCGCCGGCCCCCAGAACGGTGTATCGGACGCCGCAGTGAGCACACCCGGAGCCGCCGTCGAATCTATTATCGAATCCGACTCTGAGAGACTACTCTTTCAGGCGAACGAGACGGACACACCGACCGACGGCGAGCAGACTGCGGAGGCCCAACAGACGCCGACGGAACAGCCGCAGACAGACTCCGAAGAAACCGAAGACCCGACTGAGAGCGACCAGACGGAGGAACCCACGGAGAGCCCGGAGACACCGACTGAGAGCGAGGAAACGGAGGAATCGACCGAAAACGAAGAAACGGAAGAGCCGACGCAAACCGAGGACCCCACAGATAGAGAACAGGCCGAGACACAGACCCAGACTGAAGAACCGACTGACAGTGAGGAGACCGAGGAACCCACCGACCGTGAGGAGACTGAAGAACCGACAGACGCTGAAGAGACCGAGGAACCCACCGACCGTGAGGAGACTGAAGAACCGACAGACGGTGAAGAGACTGAAGAACCAACGGACAGTGAGGAGACCGAAGAACCGACGGACGGTGGAGAGACTGAGAAACCAACGGACAGTGAAGAGACCGAGGAACCCACTGACCGTGAGGAGACCGAGGCACCGACGGACAGTGAAAGAACTGAGAACGGTACACAGGAGGAAACTGAGGCGGATAGCGATGTCGGCGCTGCCGACACTGACGACTCAGGTGGCAACTCCGACGACGATACCGACTCCAGTGGAGACGGTTCGAACGACTCAGGCGACTCCGACAATAGCGGCTCCGAGGACTCTGACGGCTCGGACAACGACGATGACTCCCGGTCTGACGGTGGAATCTATGACGAGATCACGGGGACGGATGGCGATAACAACGGGACGGCGACCGATGGGGCGAACGCAACCGCGCGGAACGGAACAGCAGGCGGGGGCGCGCCCGCTGGCAACACGGCCGGCGACGGGAACGAAACCGCCGGATTCGGGACCGAAGTGGGTACCGATGGGGAACCCATTCCCGAAGGACAGGGGAACGCCGATTTGCGGATCAGGGAGGCCTCACTGTCGGCTGACTGGGTTCGGGCCGGGTTCAATACGACCGTGCGAACGACAGTAAAGAACGCCCGTCCGCGGCCAGTCAACGAGACACTGACGGTGACGGTCGACGGCGAACCGGTGACGACGGACGAAGTGGCGCTCGATCCCGAGGAAGAGACGGTCGTCGAGACAGAGTTCGAGGCGGTCAACGGAACCGTCCGGGTCAACGGCGAGACGGCGGGTCCGCTCACAGTCGAAAACCAATCCGTTCCGGCCACTGACAGCGACGACAGGGCAACGACCGCGGCACAGGGCCCCGGGTTCACTCTCCCACAAGCGGGCGTCGGTGTCGCGATACTCGCCGTCGTCGGCTGGACGCGTCGGGGCTTCTGACGGCAGCGGGACCATTGAATCGGACCACTGGCGGGCGGTCCGAACTGCTTGTGTGGTGGATTTTTACTCGTACCGCCCGACTGGTCAGTATGGCTCGTAACCTCGCAGTCGTTGGTGCCGGTGGTGCCGGCGCGGCGGCAACGTACGCACTCCGTGATGCGGACGTCGACGTAACAGTGTTCGAGAAGAGCCGCGGCGTCTGCGGGCGCGCTGCGACCCGGCGGCACGGCGACTGCACGTACGAGTACGGGGCGAACTATCTCAAGGCGGACGACGGCCGCGTGACGGAACTGGTCACGGAGTCGCTCCCGACCGAGGGACTCGTCGATATCGAGGAACCGGTGTACGCGTTCGACAGGACCGGGGAAATCAACGCCGGACGGGACGCTGACGAACACAAATGGACGTACGAGGCAGGCATCACACAGCTCGCAAAGCGGCTGTTCGGCGAGACCGACGCCGAGGTAGAGAACGGCGTCCGGGTCGAGCGCCTGGAGCGCCAGCGCGACGGCTGGCGGCTCGAGGACGACGACGGAGCGGATCTGGGGCACTTCGACGCCGCGCTGCTGACACCGCCGGCCCCGCAGACGGCTGACCTGCTGGGGCAGTCGCGGTGGGACCACGACGACTGCCGGGAGCTTCGGCAGGAGATCGCTTCAGTCCCCTATCGAACGGTCATCGCCGGAGTGTTGCACTACCCCTTCGAACTCGACGTGCCGTGGTACGCCGCGGTCAACAGCGACAAGGACCACGACATCGGCTGGATCGGCCGCGAGGAGTGCAAGGACGGCCACGTCCCCGACAGCGACTCCCTGCTGCTGGTCCAGATGAACGAGCCGTGGTCGATTGCGAACTACGACGAACACCCGGACACGCTCGTCGACGACATCGCGACGCGGACGGCTCGACTGCTGGACGACGACCGCTTGGCCGACCCGGACTGGACCGACCATCAGCACTGGCGCTACTCCCAGCCCGAGGGCGAGGTCGACCACGACCTGCTGGCGTGTGCGGCCGAGCACGACCTGCACTTCGCCGGCGACTGGGTGGCCGGCGAGGGGCGGCTCCACGCGGCACTCCGGAGCGGACTGGAGACGGGCGAGGCAATCGCCGACGGCGGCTAACGGAACGCCTTTGGGTGCCCGCCGACAGCCACCGACATGGACCACAAGCGGGAACTGACGAGCGTCGACCTCGCCGCCCTGGAGGGCGAACTCGCCGGCTACGAGGGCGCGAAGCTCGACAAGGCGTACCTCTACCCCGAGGACGACCTCGTCAGACTGAAGCTCCGGGACTTCGACCGCGGCCGCGTCGAGTTCCTCATCGAGGTCGGCGACGTCAAGCGCGCCCACGCCGCCGATCCGGCACACGTCCCCGACGCACCGGGCCGCCCGCCGGACTTCGCGATGATGCTCCGGAACCGGCTGTCGGGGGCCGACCTCGTCCGCGTCGAGCAGTTCGAGTTCGACCGCATCATCGAACTGGAGTTCGACCGCGAGGACGCCTCGACCACAATCGTCGCGGAGCTGTTCGGCGACGGCAACGTCGCCGTGCTGGACGAACACGGCGAGGTCATCGACTGTCTGGAGACGGTCAGGCTCAAATCACGCACCGTCGCGCCGGGGACGCCCTACGAGTTCCCCTCGGCGCGGTTCAATCCGATGACCGTCGATTACGACGGGTTCGTCGCTCGAATCAAGGAATCCGATGCCGACCTCGTCCGGACGCTGGCGACGCAACTGAACTTCGGCGGCCTCTACGGCGAGGAGCTGTGTACCCGCGCCGGCATCGATTACAACGTCGCCGTCGACGAACTCGACGAGTCTGATTTCGAGCGGCTGTACGAGCTCATCGACCAGATGGGGACGCGCCTACGTGAGGGGGACGTGGACCCACGGGTGTACTACGAGGCGCTCGATGACGGTGATGGCGCGGGCAGTGCAGACCCCGACGACGAACCGGACCGCCGACGCGTCGATGTGACACCGATCCCGCTGGAAGAGTATGAAGAACTCTACAGCGAGTCTTTCACGGAGTTCAACCCCGCGCTGGACGACTACTTCTTCAATTTCCAGCGGGAGGAGGAAGTCGAGGGCGGCGAGACCCAGCGCCCGGATTTTGAGGCCGAAATCGAGAAACAGCGGCGCATCATCCAGCAGCAGGAACAGGCCATCGAGGACTTCGAGGCCGACGCCGAGGTCGAACGGGAGAAGGCCGAACTGCTGTACGCGAACTACGACCTCGTCGACGACGTGCTTTCGACGGTTCAGGCCGCCCGCGCGGACGACGTGTCCTGGGACGACATCGAGGCGAAGTTCAACGAGGGAGCTGACCGCGGCATCGCAGCCGCCGAAGCGGTCGTCTCACTGGACGGAAGCGAGGGGACGGTGACCCTTGACATCGACGGCACGCGCGTCACGGTCGACGCCTTCACCGGCGTCGAGAAGAACGCCGACGAGCTGTACAAGGAGGCCAAGCGCATCGAGGAGAAAAAGGAGGGCGCGCTCGCCGCCATCGAGAACACCCGCGAGGACCTCGAAGCGGTCAAGGAGCGCCGCGACGAGTGGGAGGCCGACGACGGCGAAGGCGACGCCGACGAGGACGAGGGCGAGGACGAACCGACCGACTGGCTCTCGATGCAGTCCATTCCCACCCGTTCGACCGAGCACTGGTACGAGCAGTTCCGCTGGTTCCACACCTCGGACGGCTTCCTCGTCATCGGCGGACGGGACGCCGACGACAACGAGGAACTCGTCCAGAAGTATCTGGAGGGCGGTGACAAGTTCTTCCACGCGCAGGCCCACGGCGGCCCGGTCACGGTCCTCAAAGCCACCGGTCCCAGCGAGCCGTCCAAAGAGGTGGACTTCCCACAGTCTTCACTGGACCAGGCCGCACAGTTCGCTGTCTCGTACTCCTCTGTCTGGAAAGACGGGAAGTTCGCCGGCGACGTGTACATGGTCGACCCCGACCAGGTGTCGAAGACGCCGGAAAGCGGCGAATATCTGGAGAAGGGCGGCTTCGCCATCCGCGGCGACCGGACGTACTTCGAGTCCACGCCGGCCGGCATCGCCGTCGGCATCACCTGTGACGACGAGACGCGGGTCATCGGCGGCCCACCGGCGGCCATCGAGGGCCAGGCCGCGACGAGCATCACCGTCGAACCGGGCCAGTACGCCCAGAACGACATCGCCAAGCGGCTGTACCGGGAGTTCAAGGACCGCTTCGCCGACGAGACGTTCGTCCGCAAGGTCGCCAGCCCGGACCAGATACAGGAGTTCCTGCCGCCCGGCGGCAGCCGAATGACTGAGGAGTGACGATGCCGGGAGAGAAACGCTACGCTGGAGGGGGCTGTCCGCATGAGTGACCTCGGGAAAATCGACCGTGAAGTGTTCGATGGTGTCATCTACCCCGAACTGGGGGCAGACCGCGAGGACGTGGTCCTCGGGCCGACACACGGCGTCGACTTCGGGGTCATCGACGTTGACGGGGAGGCGCTGGTCACAGCCACCGACCCGCTGTCGGTGCTGCCCGACCTCGGCTTCGAGCGGGCCGGCCGGTTCGCGCTCGACGTGGTCCTGGCCGACGTCGCCGTTTCCGGTATCCCGCCGTCACACCTCTCCGTGACGTTCACCCTCCCGCCAGAGATGAGCGACGACGAGTTGGCGGCGATGTGGCACGGCTTTGCGGGGCGGGCCGAGGAAGTCGGCGTGAGCGTCGTCACCGGCCACACCGCTCGCTACGCCGGCGTCGACTACTCCTGGGTCGGTGGTGCGACGGTGCTCGGCGTCGGGTCCCACGACGACATCGTCCGGCCGGACGGCGCTCGGCCGGGCGACAAACTGGTCGTCGGTACCGGCCCCGGGGCCGAAGTCACGGGTCTGTTCGCGACCCTCTTTCCGGAGCAGGTCGGGCTGTCGCCCGACCGAACCGCTATCGCACAGGAGCGACTGGCCGACACCGCGCTCGTCGAGGACGCGATGGCCGCGGCGAACGCCGGCAACGTGACGGCGATGCACGACGCCACCGAGGGCGGCATCACCGGCGCGTTCATCGAAATGGCCGACGGTGCGTCGGCACGATTCGACGTGGATAGCGAGGTGATGCCGGTCGCCGAAGGCGTCGGCGCGCTCTGTGACGCGCTCGACATCGACCCCTGGCACGTCAGCAGTTGCGGGACGCTTCTGGCTGCCGTCGATCCTGCGGACGCCGATAGCGTCGTCACCGCGCTCCGTGACCGTGGGACGCCGGCCGCCGTCGTCGGCGAGGTGACCGACGGCTCGGGGCTGTACGTCGACGGCACCCGACAATCCCACCCCGGGGCGGACCCGTCGTGGGATGCCTTTGGGCGCCTGCAGGCGGCTGCCGAGGGCGACACAGACCAGCGGTGAGACACGGAGCCCCTCCCGACGCGAACTGACAGCACGTCACACCTACTGCTATATATGCTTGTAAGGCGTATTATACTTCAATGTGACATATCGTCGTGACTGACGTGGCAGCGACCACGCCAGCCAGGCTACTGTCACGGAGACTCATCATGTTCCAAGAAGCCATATCGTATCCGCGGGACGGCGACAGCGCAGTGAAAACCATCGCTATCGGGGGTGCGTTGCTGTTCCTGAGTTTCCTCGTCGTTCCGCTGTTCTTCGTGTTCGGGTACGTCGTCCGGTCACTCCGGGCCGTGATGAACGGGGAGACGACGCCGCCGGAGTTCGACGAATGGGGCGACCTGGGCATAGACGGGCTGAAGGCGTTCGCTATCGGATTCGTTTACTCGCTGGTCCCGACGGTGATCACAGGGACAGCACTGTTTCTCACTGTTGCCACCTTCGGACCCAGCGAGACCGTCTTCAGTGGCGTAATCACGGGATTGCTCCTCACAGTCGCCGCGCTCGGAATGCTCGCGATTTCCCTGGCCGCAGTGTACATTGTTCCGGCCGCCGTCGTCGCCTACGTTCGGACCGACAGCGTCGCCGCGGCGTTCTCGCCGAGTGACCTCCGCCCGCTCCTGTTCAGCCGCACCTACGCTACTGGCTGGGTCGTCGCGTTCGGTATCAGCCTCCTCGCCGGCGTCGTCGTCAGCGTCCTGAGCGCCACCGTCGTCGGTTCCGTCCTGACCCCCTTCGTAGTGTTCTACGCGTACGTGGCCGGGGCCTACGCTATCGGGACCGCTGTCAGGGAGATGCCGGATATCGCCTCTGAACCCGCGACGCCCGCTGCAGGCTCGGTCGCCTGATTAGTTCGGTCACGGGTTTCCTGTCCCAGCGAATCGAATGGCAGAACACTTGTGTCCCTGAAGCGGACGCTTCAGTATGCAAATACAGAGTCAGGAGACCACCGCCGAAGGGGCAGAGCGCATCGAGGTGGTCCCCGAGACGCTGGACGACCTCTGGCATCTCTCGTACGTCATCGAGCCGGGGGACCTCGTCTCCGGCGACACGACGCGGCGCATCCAGCGCAACGACGACAACCTCCGGGACAAGGGCGGCGAGCGCGAGCCGATGTGGATTCAGATCGAAGTCACCGACGTGGAGTTCGCGAAGTTCGCCAACCGCCTCCGGGTCGGCGGCGAAATCGTCGACTGCTCCCGCGAGGACCAGCTGGGCTTTCACCACACGCTCAACGTCGAGGAACACACCGAACTCACCGTCGAGAAACACCTCAAGCCCGACCAGGCCGACCGCCTTGAGGAAGCCGTCGAAGCGACGGAGAACCCCGACGTGGCAATCGCGACCGTCGAGGAGGGTGAGGCCCACGTCCACACCGTCGCCCAGTACGGTACCGAGGAGCGGGCGACCATCACCTCGACGACTGGCAAAGGGGAGTACGCCCGCCCGCGGAAGGAACTGTTCGACGAACTGGCGTCAGTGCTCAAACGCCAGGACGTGGACGCCTACATCCTCGCCGGCCCCGGTTTCACTAAGCAGGACGCGCTCGACCACTTCCAGGACGAGATTCCGGACGTCGCCGAGCAGATTACCGTCGTAGACACGTCTGCTGTCGGCGACCGAGGCGTCCACGAAGTGCTCAAACGCGGCGCTGTCGAGGACGTGCAACAGCAGACCCGCATCGCCGAGGAAGCCGACTACATCGACGAACTGATGGAGCGCATCGGCTCCGGCTCGGAAGTGGCGTACGGCCCGGAGGAAGTCGCCAAGGCGGCCGATTACGGCGCTATCGAGACGCTGCTCGTGCTCGACGAGCGGCTCCGACTGGAGCGGGCCGGCGAGGGCGACTGGGACATCGACGTCGACCAGATCATCGAGACGACAGAGCAGAAGGGGGGCGACGTGACCGTCTTCTCCGCGGAGTTCGCGCCCGGCCAGCAGCTCTCGAACCTCGGTGGCATCGCCGCGCTACTTCGGTACCGACTCGATTGAGACCGCGGATTTGCGGTATATGTCTGCTACCAGTCACTCTCTCGGTGAAACTCCCGAAACCGTTTTTTGCCCCGCTCACTATTGCTACGTCGTTCCAATGTCTGCGAGGAGTGGGTGATATGTCGTTCGAAGAACAACAGGACTTTGCCAGACAGGTCGCCGACCTGAACAAGTACGGGCAGGCGCTCAATCGGTGTGAGTCCGTCGACGAGGTCGTTTCCCTCACGCTCGAAGCGATGTCGCTGCTGTTCGAGTTCTCCTACTCTACGTTCGTCGAGGTTCGTGACGACGACCTCCGGGTCGTCCACAGCACGAACCCGAATCTCGTTCAGGGCGAGTCACCCAGTGACCTGGCTCGACGGGCGCAGGAGGCTGGCGAGACGGTCGTTGAACAGGGCACTGACGCCGCTGTCACGGCCGACTCGGACGTGACGGGTGCGCTGGCTGTCCCGGCCCGAATGGGTGACGAGGTGACAGCGGTGTTGGTCACTCGGTCCCAAACTGTCGAGGAGTTCGGGGACGAGTACGTCAGGCCGATGGAAATTCTGGCGACCCACGCCGCGACGGCCATCTCCAACATCCGTTCCCGCGAACGGCTAGAACGGGCACACCGGGACCTGGAACGGCGAAAGGAGATGATCGAGATGTACGACCGGCTTCTCCGCCACGACCTGGGCAACGACCTTCAGGTCATCGCCGGGTTCGCCGATGTCGTCGCGGGACAGGTCGACGGCCAGACCGAGGAGTACGCCGGCAAGATACAGCGTGCGGCCGAGAGCGCCGCCGACCTCATCCACCGCGTCGGCGATCTCGTTTCGACGCTCGAAGCACAGGACAACCCGGAGCCACAGGACCTCGCGACGGTCCTCGGGGACACAGTCCGGGATGTCAGAGCCAACTACGGGTCACTGACTATCGATTTCGAGCCGTCAGCGTTCGAGTATCAGGTGTACGGCGGCGACCTGCTCGACTCGGTGTTCACGAACATCATGTCCAACGCGGCGGTCCACAACGAGGACGAGGTCCATATGCGAGTGGCACCGGCGGAGGTCACCCCTGATGAGGTTACCGTCTGTTTCGCCGACGATGGGTCGGGTGTCTCGCCAGACCTGCGCGAGAATATCTTCGAGATGGGCGTGAAAGGACAGGAGAGTCCCGGGACCGGCTTCGGTCTCGGGTTCGTCCGGGCGCTGACCGAGTCCTACGGTGGCAGGGTCAGCGTGGCCGAAAGCGACGCGGGCGGGGCCGAGTTCCGCGTCACGCTCGAACGCGTCTAGCTGACTGTTATCGTCAGACCGTCCTCGGCGAACTGCACGTCGCCGTCGTAGCTGTCCGCTATCGACGCCAGCATCTCCTCGTGTCGTCCCTCCGTGTGTGGATACAGGTGGGTGAGATACACACGTCCGACCTCGGCGTCGGCATCACGAAGCGTCTCGCCGAGCCTCGTCGGCGTCGGGTGGTTCGACACGTCCACGTCGTCCGGGAACGAGCAGTCGTGGACGAGCACTGCCGAGCCGTCGGCGAATTCGACGAGGTCGGTGAACGCCTCGGAGTCCGCGCCGAGCGTTATCGCCGGGCCGTCATCGACGGAGAGCCGGTAGGCGAAACACTGCGTCGAGTGGCGCGTCTTGCAGGTGTCGCCGCTGAAGCCAGCCAGTTCGAACGGTGCGCTATCGAGATCTCTGAGCGTCAGGTCCAGTCGGTCCTGCATGTAGTCGTGTGTTTCGAGCAGGTCCCGAACCAGGTCGCTCGTGCCCGGTGGCCCCGCGATTGTGAGCTCTGTTTCGCCGGCCAGCCAGCGGGCCTTCATCAGCACGTCGAGGTCGGAAACGTGGTCCAGATGGTGGTGGGTCAGCAAGACGGTGTCGACGCCCTCGTAACCCGCGTCTGTTCGGGCCAGCGAGTGTAACACGCCGCTGCCACAGTCGACGAGCAGTCGGTTCCCGTCGTGTTCCAGCAGATAGCCGGACTGCATCCGAGAGCCGGTGGGCATGGCGCTGCCGGTGCCGAGAAACGTGAGACGCATACCGGACGACAGCGAGCGAACGGACAAAGGCGTTGGTGTCTGGGGGTGGGGAAAACCACCAGGGAGCGTCAGCGGAGTGAGGGCGGTGGCCGTCGGCGGGGACGGGGTCAGGGCGGCTCGGGGGCAGGTCACCCGTCGACGGCGCAGTTCATGCTTTGGACGGGGATAGCAAAAGCCCACCTGTGGCTCAAAACGCGTTTTAAGCGAACCCGAGCCGCGACAAAACCGCGAAACGGAGCGGGAGACACTTGTGCGAGCACGACGAGATGCGACTATGAAGAAATCACTCGACGAACACGCCGAGCGGTTCTCCGAGCACGCCGACGCCTACGACGAGGACCAGGATTCGGCGGCGTATCGCGCCTGTGTCGACTTCGTTGTCGAGCACGCGGCCCCCGAAAGCGACGACGTAGTCCTCGACCTCGGCACGGGGACCGGAGCGATTGCGTTCGCGCTCGCGCCCGACGCGCGTGAGATTATCGGCCGCGACATCAGCGACGGAATGTTAGACAAAGCCCGGGAGAAGGCCGACGAGCGAGGCGTCGAGAACGTGAGCTTCGGCAACGGTCGCTTCCGCGCACCGAACGTCGACCGCCCGGTGGACATCGTCACGTCGAACTTCGCGATGCACCACCTCGGCGACGACGAGAAACGCGAGGCAATCGACACCATCGCCGACCTGGGGCCGCGACGTATCGTCCTCGGGGACGTGATGCTGTTCGGCGACGACGACCCCGACGCGCCGTTTTACAGCCCCGAGGTCGACGACCCGGCAACGGTCGGCGTCCTTGCCGACGCCTTCACCGACGCCGGCTACGCACTGACGGGCGTCGAGATGGTCACCGAGCAGGCTGGCGTGCTGGTCGCCGAACGGATCGATTCGAACTGAATCGACTGGCCCGCTAAACCGGCTCAGCGGTAGTTCCTGTACGCCCAGAACGAGACGTACAGTGTCAGGACCAGCAGCCCACCGAGGAAGAAGGCCACGCCGGGTTCGAGGTCGATGCCACCACTGGCCGCGGCGTCGGTCGTCAGTTGCCGCGCTTCCTCGGTCATCGCCTCGACCGGGGTGTCGGCTTCCGGAGCCGGAGTGCTTTCCGGAGCCGGCGTGGCTTCCGGCGTCTCCGTCGCCTCGGCTATCTGGAACCCGCCGTCGTCTGTCTCCGTCGGGGCTGGCGTGGGTTCGGCCGTCGCGGCCGTCTCGTTCGCCGCTTCGAGACTCTCGGCGTCCTCGCCGCCCTGGGCACCGTCACCGGCGGCTCCCGAATCGCCGGCCCCCGAACTTCCGAACTGAATCGGGAACTGCCCGAGCAGGAGTTGCAGCATGACGCTGGCGGCGGTGAGGATACCGACGACAGGCAGGACGCGGCGGACGAGCGACCGGAGCGACTGCTTGCGCTCCTGCGTTCCGACGAACAACACAAGCGGGTCCTCCGGGGGCTCGTACACCTTCATCTCCTGGCCTTTCTCGGAGTACTGGACCCCGGCGACGGTGATGAGTTCCTCGTCTTCCAGCTTCTCCAGGTGATAGGACACCTTCTGGATTGACATATCGAGCCGGTCGGCCAGTTCAGAGGGTGTTCCCGGATCGTCGTAGACGGTGTTGAGGATTTCTCTGGCCGTTTCCGAGGAGAGGGCATCGAGGACATCTGAGACGTCTTCGTCGACCCCGACGACCTGTAGCTCCCCGTCCTGTGAGGTGCTCGTGTCGGGACCGCGGGAGGGCAGCAACGACATATATTCCGTTCACTGCCGCCCAGCGTAATGAATCTCGTGGAACCTCACAGGCCCATTTGAGTCTCAGAGCCCGCTATCGAAGGCGAACGACACACCTTCTGGTGACAGCGGGACGTTCGATATGCAGTATAGTGCGGTCTGATTGCCACTACAGCATCCCGGTTACGGACTCTACTGCGTCCGGAGAGAGCGAGTCCCGGGGCGGCCGCACCGTCGCGTGGGCGATGATGCCGCGGTCGGCGAGCAGCGCCTTCACGGTGGGTGCGAAGCCGAACTCGGCACACACTTCTGAGAGTGGTGAGAGGATCTCCCGCTGGACCGTTCTGGCTTCCGCCACGTCGCCGTTGGCGACGGCGGTGCCCGCCCGTTCTAGCTCGCTGGACAGTAGATGGGAGAGCGCGCTGACGCCGCCGTCGCCGCCCAGCACGAGCGACGGGACGAACAGGCCGTCGTGGTCCTGATAGACGGTGAAGTCCTCCGGCGTTCGATTGAGGACCGCGGTGACGTACGGCAGGTCGCCCGAGGAGTCCTTGAGTCCCGCAACGGTGTCCGATTCGGCGAGCGCGGCGACCGTCTCGACGGACAGCTCCTGTCCGACGGCCTCGGGGATGTTGTAAAGGTAGACTGGCAGCGGTGCGTCGGCCAGAACTGCTTCGAAGAACGCCTCGTTGCCCGCCCCGCTGGCCTGGCCGCCGTAGTACGGCGGAACGACGAGCGTACTGTCCGCACCCTGCTCGGCGGCGAACTGCATTCGGTCGTGCACCGTCTCGACGTCGGTCGCGGCCGTCCCGACGATGACGCGGCAATCGTTGGAGGCTGTCTCCGTCGCGGTTCGGACGACAGTTCGGTACTCCTGTGGCGACAGCGTCTCGAACTCCCCGGTCGTCCCGCAGGGAACGATGCCGTCGACGCCGGCCGCGGCGACGTGCCGGACCAGCGATTCCAGCCCGGCGACATCGAGGTCACCGTCGGCGTCGAACGGCGTCACCAGCGGCGTCAGCACGTCGAAGGACTCGGCCATGCCCCAGGCCAGACGCGGCGGTCGCTTAGGCGTTTTCCCCGTCGATAGGGCGGAACCCACTTGCCGCGGCAGTCCTACTGGTCGGTAAGAGCCGACAATGGGAGGACGCGAGCGTCTCGCAGCGACAGACCCGGACTTCGACCCGGAGGCGGTCGACATCGACGACGCCGAGGTGTTTTCCCGCCTCGCGCCCGTCGTCCAGGAGTGGTGGGTCGAGCAGTTCGGGGAGTTCGTCCCCGGCAACGGCGGCTTCTTCACGCCGCCACAGAAGGAGGCCATCCCGCTCATCCACGAGCGCGAGAACGCTCTCATCTGTGCGCCGACGGGGAGCGGCAAGACCCTCGCATCCTTTACCGGCATCATCAACGAACTGTTCGGGAAGGCCCGCGAAGACGAGCTTGAGAACTCCGTCTACTGCCTCTATGTCTCGCCGCTGAAGTCGCTGGCCAACGACATCCACCGGAACCTCGGACAGCCGCTGGACGGCATCACGGCCAAACTCGACGAGCGCGGCGAGGACGTCGAAATCCGGCACGCGATTCGCCACGGCGACACCAGCGACAGCGAGCGCCAGGCGATGCTGGAGACGACGCCCCACATCCTGAATACGACGCCGGAGACCCTCGCTATCCTCCTGAACTCCCCGAAGTTCAAGCAGAAACTCGAAACCATCGAGTACGTCATCGTCGACGAGATTCACAGCCTCGCCGAGAACAAGCGCGGGACACACCTCTCGGTGTCCCTGGAGCGCTTAGAGGAGATGGTCGAGGAACCGCCGACACGCATCGGCTGTTCGGCCACCGTCGAGCCGCTGGACACCGTCGCCGAGTTCCTCGTGGGTCGCGAGGAGCCCGGCGGCGACCCACGGGACTACGAAATCGTCGACACGCGCTTTGCCCGCGATTTCGACATGGAGCTGTCCTGTCCGGCTGACGACCTCATCAACACGCCCCGCGACATCGTCACCGAGCGCTTCTACAAACAGCTCCACGAGCACGTCCAATCGCATACGAACACGCTCGTGTTCACGAACACACGCTCGGGAGCCGAGCGGGTCCTCCACAATCTCCGCGAGAAGTTCGACGACTACGACGAATCGAACTCCGGCTGTCATCACGGCTCGCTCTCGAAGGAGAAGCGCCGCGACATCGAGGAGTCGCTGAAGGAGGGGTCACTCGATGTGGTGACGACCTCGACCAGCCTGGAGCTGGGAATCGATATGCCTCACATCGACCTCGTCGTGCAGGTGGGGTCGCCCAAGTCCGTCGCCGCGTTGCTCCAGCGCATCGGCCGCGCCGGCCACCAGCTCGGCGAGACTGTCGAGGGCCGCGTCATCGCACTCGACCGCGACGAACTCGTGGAGTGTGCGGTGATGCTGGAAAAAGCCGAGCGGGGCTTCGTCGACCGCGTGTTCATCCCCGAGAACGCCCAGGACGTGGCGACCCAGCAAATCTACGGCATGGCAATCAACGATGTTCGCCCAGAGGAGACGTTCAAAAGCGTCCTCCGGCGAGCCTACCCATATCGGGACTACGACGACGAGAACTGGGAACAGCTGATGCGGTACATGACCGCCGACTACCCCGGGATGGAGGACAAGAACGTCTACGCCAAAATCTGGCGGGACACCAACGACGCGCCCGACGGCGAGCACCACTACGACGCGTACGACGTGGGTGAGCACCTCATCGGCAAACGCGGCCGGCTCGCGCGGGTCATCTACATGACCAACATCGGGACGATTCCGGATTCCTTTACTTGTGACGTGGTGACCCGCAGCGACGATAGCTGGGTCGGCCAACTGGACGAGTCGTATCTGGACACGCTGGAGAAAGGTGACGTGTTCGTGCTGGGCGGGGACAACTTCGAGTACCGCTACCGCCGCGGGTCGAAGGTGTACGTCGACCGGACCGCCGCCCGCCCGACCGTCCCGTCGTGGTTCTCCGAGCGCCTCCCGCTGTCGTATGACCTCGGCCGCGAAATTCTCGACTTTCAGGGACAACTGCTTGACCGACTGGCCGACGGGGGAATGTCCGAAGTCCGCAACTGGCTCCGGGAGTTTCCCATCGACGAGAACAGCGTTCGAGCTATCGCCCGGATGTTCCGCGAGCAGGTGGCGTACGCCGGACCGGACAGCGTGGCTACGACCGACCGACTCGTCATCGAGGAGACGCTGGACCACGACGAGTACGAGCGTCACTACCACGTCCACTCGAACTACGGCCGACGGTTCAACGACGGCTTCTCGCGCTTGCTGGCGTATCACATCGCGCAGGCGGCCAGCGCGAACGTCCAGGTCGCCGTCGCCGACAACGGCTTCACGCTCTCGATGCCGCTGAACCGCAAAGTCGATATCGCGCGGATCGTCGACGACCTGGACCCGGAGACGGCCCGCGAGGACCTGCGGGCCAGCCTCGACGGGACCGACCTCCTCCAGCGGTACTTCCGCATCAACGCCACACGGTCGTTGATGATACTCAAACGCTACAAGGGGTACGAGAAGTCGGCCAGCGAACAGCAGGTGTCCTCGGAGATGCTGCTGGGGTTCGCCGAGGACCTCGGGGACTTCGCCGTCGTCGAGGAGACCTACCGCGAGATTCTGGAAGACAAGCTCAACGTCGACGGCATCGAGACGGTTCTGCGTGCGATACAGGATGGCGACGTGGACGTGGTCCGGACCCGCGTCGATTCGCCGTCGCCGCGCGCCTTCGGCCTCGCGACGCTGATGGCCAGCGACGTGGTGCTCGCCGAGGACGAGTCGGCCGTCTTACAGGAGTTCCACCAGCGAGTGCTGAACGAAATTGCGGACGGAGACGCCGACGACGGAGTCGTTGCGACCGACGACTGACGAAAGAGGGCCCGGGTCGCGTTCACTCTTCGGAGACGACCGGACAGTTGACGGTGGCTGCGCCGGCGTTCAGGACAGTCGCCGAACTGGCCGAGTCGAGGTCGGAAACGGCGGCGAAATCGGCGTTGTCGTAGATGTTCACCGACCACAGCGGCGAGTATGCGTCGTCGCCGGGCACCGTCGCCGTGACGTTGTGTGTCTGGTCGTTGCCTTCCTCGGACATGAATCCGGAGGCCGGGCCACCACCGTCCTCGCCGGGGTTCGTGTTGAAGCTCACGTAAATCGGGGACAGCGGAACGGAGCCGTCACGCAGCGAGAGGCTGGCTTCCTCGAACAGGAAGTACGAGACGACTTCGCCCTCGTACCAGCCCTCAACAGGCGACGCGGGACTTTCATCCGCGCTGTGACGCATCGACGCCGTTGACCCGTCGGGAACGATTGGACAGTTCTTGACTGTGCTCGTCGGCGAGATATCGAAGCCGGCAGCCTGAATCTCATCGACGCTCGTCACCGTGTTGGCCTCGTAGTCGTCGGGGACAGTCACCATGTGGACCTGCCAGAAGTCGTTGTACCCCTCGTCGCCAGGGACTACGTCGACGATGTTCAACTGTCCCTCGACGGGATCGCCGTTCTCGTAGAAGAGGGCGTAGATGGGCGCTGGCTGGGTCGACTGCACGTCGAAGTCGTAGTACTCGATGCCGTCCCCGCCTGGGCCATATCCTTGCGTCAGAAACAGCGAATCGAAGTCGATCGGTTCGTCGGGGCCGGGCAGCGCGTCGTTCTGGCTGCGCCGGTGTAACATCCCGGCGCTGTCGCTGAACCGGTCAATGCTGGCCCGCGGCGCCTCGCTGGGGTCGGTCGGACTCATCTCGCTGTCCATCGATTCAGTCATCTCCTCGTCCATCGCGTCAGTTTCCGCTCCCATTGACTCGCCATCGCCCTCGGTCATCGCGTCCTCCGCTGTCATCGATTCGGTCATTGCCTCGGTGCTTGCGCCGCCGCCGTCGTCACTTCCCGTACAGCCCGCGAGCGGGAGCGTGACACCTGCAGCAGCGAGCGTCGTCAGAAACGTCCGTCGGGTTCGTGACATACGCTTTGTCCGGCGTCGGGACTATACAAGGAGATTTTTGGAAGTTTCGGACAATTCAGGCCCTACTCGACCCAGTGTCTCGGTCAAAATTCTTCCAATTTCGCCCCTGAGCCAAACCGTTAATCCGCGGCCGGCCCCACGGGTGAGACATGGAGTCGCTCCACCCGCGGGTGAGACTGCTGTGGGTTCTGTCGACAGTCATCCAGGCGTCGGTACTCGGTGTTATCGCCTATCTCGTCGACCGGTTCGCGGTCTCACTGCCACAGACGGTGGTCGTCGGCGGCTGGGTCGTGCTCGTGGTGCTGGGTATCGTCCACGCAATCGCTGCCCACCGAATCTGGCGCTTTGACCTGCAGGACGACGCACTCTTTCTCCTCCGCGGTGTCGTGACCCGGACCGACACGTCGGTCCCCTACGTCCGCGTCCAGCACGTCGACACCACGCGCGGCCCGATAGAGCGCGCTATCGGGCTGGCGAGCGTCGTCGTCTACACCGCTGGGACCCGCGGCGCGGACATCACGATTCCCGGACTGCGGCCCGAACGAGCCACCGAACTGCGTGAGCAGCTCCGTGACCTCGCGAACGAGAGCGAGGCCACGGACGCGGTATGAATCGGCTCCACCCCCGAAGTGCCGTCCTGCGAGTCGCCCGAGCAGCGCTGCAAGGCGGCTTCTTCGGCTTTTTTGGCGGGTCACTGGGAACCGGAATGTTCGGACTGCCAGCGTTCGCGGTTCCGTTACTCGGCCTGCTCGGCGCGCTGACGTTTAGCGGCTACGCGCTGGCGCGCTATTTCCGTTTTCAGTACGAACTCGACGGCGACACGCTTACTGTCGAATCCGGCGTCTTCGCCAGGCAGTCCCGCCAGATTCCGCTGGGCCGCGTCCAGAACTTAGACGTCGAGCAGAACATCCTCAACCGCCTGCTCGGACTCGCAATCGTCCGCTTCGAGACGGCCGGTGGCAGCGCGACGGAGGCTACGCTGGACGCAGTCGACGAGGCCGAGGTCAAACGCCTGCGGAACTACGTGCGGACCCACGACCGGGACCAGGCCGCCCAGGCAGAGACAGCCACCGCCGACGCGGTGTCCGAAGCTGCGACACCTGGCCGGTCGGCCCACGCCGATCTGCCCGGCGTGACCGGCCCCAAACCGACACACGCTGGCGACACTCAGGCGAGGAATGACCTCGGGGAACCGGTTTCCGAATCGGACACGGCGGAACGCGACCAGCCGGACGGGTCGCTGCTGTTCGCGTTCACCCAGCGCGAACTCCTGACGTACGCGCTCGTCTCCGTTCGGCCGGCCGCGCCGGTCCTGACGCTGGCGTCACTCCCGCTTGGGATGGACGTCGTCTGGGCGGTTCTGCGGTTCAATGCGACCCTTGCCGGCGCATCGCTGAGCGGGCCGGTAGTTCGCTGGCTGACCGGCTCACCGGAAACCACGCGGCTCGCGGTCTTTGCTGCGCTCTCCGTCGTCCAGTTCCTCCTGCTCGCACTGGTCGTCAGCGTGGCGCTGACAGTCATCGAATACTACGGCTTCCAGCTCACGCAGGCCGACGACGACCTCCGGTACGAGCGTGGACTGTTGCGGCGTTACAGCGGCAACATCCCGCTGGAGAAGGTCCAGACGGTTACCATCCGCGAGAACGTCCTGATGCGGCGGTTCGGCTACGCGACGCTGGCCGTCGAGACGGCCGGCTACAGCGGCGGGAACCAGCAGTCCACGCAGGGCGTCGCCGTCCCGCTCGCGCCCCGCGAAGAAGTGTACGAACTGGCCCGCGATATCGAGCCCTTCGGCGACCTCGACTTCGACCGGTCGCCGAAACGCGCCCGTCGACGGTATCTCGCCCGCTTTTCGCTGGCCGCGGCCGGCCTCACCGCAGTCGCCTACGCCCTCGACACACTGCTGCTGGAGACTGGCTACTGGTGGGTCGCCGCCCTCCTCTTCCTCACAGTTGCGCCGGCAGCCCACCTCCGCTGGCGACACCGTGGGTTCGATCTGGGCGAGTCCGTGCTGGCGACCCGAAGCGGGTTCTGGCGGCGAACGACACGCATCGTCCCGTACTACCGGCTCCAGACGGTGTTCGTCACGCGGTCGCCGTTCCAGCGGCGCCGCGACCTGGCGACTGTGGGGGCCGACACGGCGAGTTCGTCGAGCCTTCTCGGCGGCGTCGCTCGGGTGTACGACATCGACGAAGACACCGCAAAAGAACTCAGAGACACGCTTCGGGAGCGCCTCACCGCACACGTTGCAGGGCTGCGGACGGGCGATAGGGCCGGCGACGCGGACGCGTAGTCAGCCCCGCGCCCACTCGACCATCCGGCCGTACACCTCGTCGGTCGCCAGCGCGTCGCCGTCGCCGACGAGAACGAGCGCCTTCTTCGCTCGCGTGAGTGCGACGTTGATGCGCCGGTAATCCTCGAAAATGGGGCTGTCGAGCGTCCCGGTGGCGACGAAAGAGATGACGATGACCTCCTTGCTCGACCCCTGGAACCGGTCGACCGTGTCGACGGTCACGTCCGGGAGCCGTTTCGAAATCTCCGCGACCTGGGCGCGGTACGGCGCGATGACACCGATGTCGTCGGCCGGAACCCCCGCGGACCGATACGACGCGACGATGTCGGCGATCCGGTCGGCCTCGTCGGGGTTGGTGTTGCCGACCTGGCTTCCGTCCGGGTCGACGAAGGCCACGCGGTCCCGGAGCCACTCGGGCAAACTTGCCGTCGAGACGCCGTCGAGGTCGTCGAGTCGCTGGGCGGCCACCTCGCCGGTCGCCGGCCGCAACTGACCGTCGTAGAACTCCCGCGAGGCGAAGGCCTGGATGTGCTGGGCCATCCGGTACTGGCGGTCGAGCATCACGCCAGCGTCCGGGTGGGCGTCGATGAGCCGCTCGAACAGCGATGTCGTCAGCGTCTCGTCCTCGGACTGGACCACCGGCGGGAGCTGCTGGTGGTCGCCGACGAGCACGAATCGGTCGGCGAGCGTCGTCGCCGCGAGCGTCCCCGGTTCGGTCAGCTGGCCGGCCTCGTCGACGACCGCGACGTCGAACTCCTGGGTCTGGAGCGTGCTCCCGCCGCAGGTGGCCGTGGTCGCCGCGACGACCTGCGCGCTCTGGAGCCGACTCGCACATTCGCCGGGGTCGCCGCTGGTCTCCAGTCGGTATTTCTGCATATCTTCGCGGACGCCGCTCTTCGTCCCGACGCGGACGATGTCGGTGTAGCCCTGGTCCTCCAGCGCCTCCAGCAGATTGTCGACGGCGCGGTTGGTGAACGCCGAGAGCAGGACGCGGTCGCCTCGGTCTCGCGGGTCGCCCTGCTCCCCGCTCGCCTGTTCGGCGGGGCGCTGCCCCGCTCCCTCGACTAAGGCACGAACCATCCGCGCCAGCGTGTACGTTTTTCCGGTCCCCGGCGGCCCGTGGACGAGCGCGAAGTCCTCAGCGCCGACGGCTAGCTGGACGGCCTCGTTCTGGGCGGCGTTGTTGTCGATGAAGGTCTCCGCGACCGGATCGAACTCCGGCTCTCGCCGGCCGAACAGCACGTCCTTCTGCTCGGGCGACTGGAGGAGGACGGCGTCGTGGAGCGCGTTCTGGAGCCGGTCGGTCGTCAGTTCGGAGGGATACACGTCCAGCCGGCGGAGGTCCAGCGGCTCGTCGGCCGTGACGACGATCTCCTCGTTCACGGCGGTGCCGTTCCCGCTATCCGAAGCGCGTGGTGCCTCGTTGCCCAGTCGCTCGACGCGGGCCAGTTCGGCGTTGCCGGTCACCGGGTCGCCGTCGCTGGCGAGCACGAGATTGCCTTCGCGGATCTTCGAGACGGCTCCCGTCCCGGTCGCCCGGAGTTCCCAGCGGCCGCCGTCGAGTTCCCGGCGACCGGTCGGTTCTAGGTCGATGAGCGCCCGGTCGTTGTCGGCCCGCTCCTCGGGCGTCTGCTCCCAGAGCTTCGCGTACTCCCGGTGGACAGCACGGCGCTCGGCCTCGATTGCCGTGTAGAACCGCTCGAAGTAGTCCAGTTCCTCCTCCGGCACCGCTCGGCCGACCGTTCCGGCCTTGGATTCCTGATCGAGTCGGCCGGAGACGGCCATGCAGGTGTCCTGCTCGAAGCAGTACTCGCATTTCGCGTTGGCCTCGTAGCCTGTCGGCACGCCCGAGTCGTACTCCAGCGCCGCAATCGCGTTGCGGGTCCGGACGACGTAGTTCAGCAGGCCGCTCCCGATGGAGAACTCCTTGGCCGGCGAGAGGTCGCCGCTCTCCTCGTTTCGGTCGACGGCGGCGTTCTTGGTGTAGAGGAGCGTGCCCGTGTCCGGCGCGGCGTCGACAGCGCTGCCCGCACCGGCCGCGCGCTCCCCAAGCATCAGCGCGTAGGCTGTCGCCTGAATCTTGTCCTGGAACCGTGGCTCCCGCTTGGTGTTTTTGCCAGTCTTGAGTTCGACGGGCATCCCGCGTCGGACCGCGTCGGCCCGCCCTTTCATGCCGAATCGCTCAGAGATGAGCGTCATCTCGGAGCGCCATTCATCGGTTTCTGTAAGCGTCCCCTGCTGGAGCCACCCCTGAATGGCCGACGCGTGGTCGCGCACGTCGCCGGCCACCTCGTTGGCCTCCCGGCCGAGCAGGCCGATGTCTAGCCCCGCGGCGTCGACCTGTTCCTCGATAGCGGTGTCGAGGTCCCGACCACGGAGCAGGTCGCCGAACACCTCGTGGACGACGGTCCCTTTCACCAGCGGATAGGCGTGCTCCGCGCCGTCGAGCTTCCGGAGGTAGTACATCCGCGGGCACTGCACCCACGCCCGGATGTCGGTCACGTCGACGAGGAAATCCGGCTGGACGACGAGGGTGGCGTCGCCGCCGACGGAGTACTGCTGCTCGCCCTGGTACTCCCGCTCGTCGGGGTTGTAGACGGCGATCTCCATCCCCGTCTCGATGACGGCGGCGTTCTCGGTCCATTTCCCCCAGAGCGTCACCGTCGTGGGCTCGCCGGCCCCGCGGTCGGGCCGAATCGTCACCTCACAGAGATCGCTCTCGCCGTACTGGGTGTTCACCGTCTTCGGCTCCTCGATGTCGACGACGACGCCGCGAACGCGGTCCGCGCTCACGGGTTGGCCCTCCCCTGTTGCACGGCCCAAGCGAGGGGGCGGACCCTCAAAAGTCGTTCGCGCCGCAGGTCACTCGCCGGTCGCATCGACATCTGAGTCAGCAGCGTACTCTCTCAGCGTCTCCAGGTCGACGTCTTCGAGCACGTCCTCGCTCGTCGCGTCGAGGTTCACCGGCGGGGCACGCCCGGCCTCGTGGGCCTCTATCCAGCGCGGGACACAGACACACCAGCGGTCGCCGGGGTCCAGACCCGGAAAATTCAGCTCCGGCCGCGGCGTCACGAGGTCGTTGCCCTGGGCCTTGCTGTACTCCAGAAACTCCGCCGTCATCACGGCACAGATCTCGTGCCGGCCCGGGTCGCGCTGGAGCGGGTAGCAGTAGCCGTCGCGCATGAACCCCGTCTCCGGGTCCATCGAGCAGCGGGCCAGCTCCCCGCCGAGGACGTTGCGTTCGCTTTCCATACTACGTCTGGCTGTTCCGCAGGGTAAAGCCGTTCGCCTGCGGGGCTCGTTCACCGACTTTCGCGCCGCTGCTTCGTCGCCGTTCTCGGTAGCCATCGTCCGGCATCTGTGGCAGTCAGGACCGATGGGTTCATTCTGGCCCAGGCCGAACGGGAAACTGACAATGCGCGTTCGTGACTGGCAGGACATTCTCGAAGACGTGATGGAGAGCAATGCCAATCCGGGGGACTGGCGTGCCGTCGGGGGCGACCGCGCGAACGGTATCGGCGAGGACATCTACTTCGGTCACCCCGACGCCGGTGTCTACCAGCTCAAGACCTACGCGAAGAACCCCTTCGAGGTACAGGGCGTCGGGTCCCAGGTGGCCCGCCGTATCGACGACGACATCGACCCGCTGTTTCCGAACGACGGGTCGGGCATCTTCGGCGTCCAGCAGGGACCGGCAGACGAGGACGACGCCAAGGAGAAGGCCAAGAACCTCGAAACGGTACTCGAAACCCACGCGGACGCACCCACGTCGCCGCAAGCGCTGCTTGAGGACATGATGGACGCGATGGACTCCCCGGCCTACGGCCCGATGGAGTTCGACCACCACGACCGGCCCGACCAGATGACCGAACTCACGGAGACGTTCGAGGAAGCGGAGGAACTACTCGACGCGGAGTTCGAGGACGTCATCGAGGAAGACGTAGCGCGGGGCTTCTACTGATGGCCGAACCGACGCGCGCCACCGGTTTCGGGGGGCGCTAATGGTCGGCCCCTCGATGACGGACGCCGACCGGCGACGCTTTCTCAGATACACGCAGGTCGGATTCGCACTTCTGATCGGCGTCTCGATGGGGCTGGTGACGATGTACGGCGGTGCCGAACTGCTGACCGTACTCGGGATTTTCGTCGGCGGAACCGCTGCCGGCGGCGCGCTCGCGTGGTACATCATCCCGGAGAGCATCGCGGAAACGCCGTACGAGTCGTTCGACAGGGGTCCGAAACCCGGCGCAAAAATGAAGCAACGTCGGCAGGAAAACGACGGCTCCGGACAGCGGGCATCCGAGGACGACGGCCGACTCTCACAGAACCGCGACTAGAGGAAATCGTCCTGCATCGCGGGGTCCTGCTGTTCGGATGCCGTCTGGTCGAAAATCTCTTCGTCGAGTGTCTCGGTCTCTTCCGTCGTAGTGTTGTAGGCCGAAATCCCTCGCTTCAGGAGGTCTTCGACGGCCTGGTCGCGGTTGAGGAACTCGCCCTGTTCGACGAGTCGCTGGATGTCCGAGTCCACCTGGTCCGGAAGTGACACCTTGATCTTGCTCACACTTGCCGCCTATACTGTTCGGACATAAAAACCCACCCCTGGTTTTGGGAGGGGTGAAAAAGGCGCACGCGCAGATGCGCGGAACCGTCACACACTTGCCGGCGGCCGACACGAACCAGAGTGTGAACGCGAACGACCGAGCGATCACCGCGCTGGTCATGCTCGCACACGGACTCGTCCACACCTACGAGATGGCGGTCCCGATATTCGTCGTCATCTGGCTCACCGAGTTCGACCTCATCAACCTCGGCATCGCCCAGTTCGACGTGACGACGGCGACCGTGGGCGTCATCGTAACGCTGGGCTATGGCCTGTTCGGGGCCGGCGCGCTCCCGGGCGGTATCGTCGTCGACCGTATCGGCTCCCGCCGGCTCATCACGGGCTGTCTGCTCGGTATGGGGGGCTCGTACATCCTACTCGGACTGGCCCCGAGTATGGTCGTTATCGCGCTGGCGCTGGTCCTCTGGGGCCTCTCGGCCAGCGTCTACCATCCAGCGGGGCTCTCGCTCATCAGCAAAGGCGTCGAACAGCGCGGAACCGGGCTGGCCTACCACGGCGTCGCCGGGAACCTCGGTATCGGCCTCGGCCCGCTCGTCGCCGCGATTCTTCTGCTGGTCGCCGAGTGGCGGACGGTCGCGCTCGTCCTTGGCGTTCCCGCGTTGCTCGCCGCCGTCTACGCCTCGCGAGCGAGTTTCGACGAGACGGCGGCGGTGACGGCCGCAACTGACGGCGGGTCGAAAGCCAGCAGCGGTATCGACTCGCTCGGGGAGTTCCTCACGGAGAGCAAGCACCTGCTGACAGGGAGCTTCCTGCTCGTGTTCGTCGTCGTCATGTGCTCGGGGCTGTACTACCGCGGCGTCCTCACCTTCCTCCCGGAACTCCTGCGGGACCTGCCGGGCTTCGAACCGATCCCGATAGAGACGCTGTTGCCGCCCGGCGTCCTGTCGGCGCTCGGTATCGAGGCCGGAACGGGCCAGACGCTCAAGCCACAGGACTACTTCTACGCCGGCCTGTTGCTCATCGGCGTGTTCGGCCAGTACGCCGGCGGGAAACTGAGCGACCGAATTCCCGTCGAGTACGGTATCGCCGGCTCGTTCCTGGTGCTTGCCCTCCTTGCAGTGCTGTTCGTTCCGGTGTCTGCCATGGGATTCGGTCCGTTAGCGGTGCTTGGTGCGCTTCTGGGCGTCGCCCTCTTCGTCGTTCAGCCGATGTATCAGGCCGCAGTCGCGGAGTACACGCCCGCCGGCACGCGCGGACTCTCGTACGGCTACACGTATCTGGGCGTGTTCGGCGTCGGCGCGCTCGGCGGCGGGCTGGCCGGGTCGATTCTGGCCGTTGCGAACGCGACGGCGCTGTTCGGGACGCTCGCCGGCATCGCCCTTGTCGCCGTCCTCGCGGGAACCGCCCTCGCGCGGCGTTCGTGACTGCCTGAGACCGGGGACAGGCCGTCGCATCGCTTGCTATTTCTGTCTGTGCGATGTACCTGCCTCTCAGATGGACGCCGCAGTCATCGTCCCGGCCTACAACGAGGCGGAGTCGCTGGCCCGCTGTCTGGCTCCCTTCGAGTCACAGCCCGTGGAACTGGTCGTCGTGGTCGGCGGCGACGACGGCACAGAACAGGTGGCCCGTGACACGCCCTTCGTCGATACTGTCGTTCGGTGCGACGAGGGCGGGGCGGGAATTGCCCGAAACCGCGGAGCGGCGGCCGCGACAGCGCCGATTCTGCTGTTTACCGACGCCGATACAGTCGTCCCCGAGGACTGGGTCCGCCTGCATCTCAGGCACTACACCGACGACGAGGTGGTCGGCGTCGGCGGCCCCGCACGCCCGCTCGAAGACAGCCTCAAACACCGCGTGCTGTTCAAACTGCTGTCGGACTACTGGTATCGCGTCTCGTGGCCGCTGGGCTTCGTCCAGCAACCGGGCTTCAACTGTAGCTTCCGGGCCGACGCCTTCGAGGCCGCGGGCGGCTTCGACGAGGACATCCCGTTCATGGAGGACACGGAGCTCTCCTTGCGGATGAAAGAGTACGGCCGAATCGTCTACGACGCCGACTCCTGTGTCGCTACGTCGGCCCGCAGAGAGGCCGACGAGGGATATCTCTCGCTGTTTGCGAAGTACGTCCGCGGGTACGCGAACCACTACATCCTCCGTCGGGAGTTCGATGCCGACTACTTCTGAGAAGGGTAGCCTTTTCAACGCACACCCCGGAGCAGTGACACGATGAGTAGCTGGCGGTCACTGTCCCGACGTGCTGTCGAACAGGTACGGTCGGATTTCCGGGACGACCCCTATCTCCGCTACGTGCTCCTGCTGTCGACTGTTATGGTCGGGTTCTGGTTCTGGCACCGCATCCCAAACTTCGCGACCCGTGACGAGTACAGCCGTCTGCTCGACGCGATGGTCGTCTACGGCTCGCTCCTCGAAGAACCGAGTTTCGAGGGGCTCAAAGCCGGCGTCGAGTGGGGCCGGGCCCCCTTCGGCGCGACGCTGTACCTCTATGCGCTGGCTATCCTCCCCGTCGTGCTCGTCGCCGCCATCACCGGCGACCTGGGCGCATTCACCACGATTGCCTTCCCTAGCTGGGAGTTCGGCCACTACGAAGTCTGGGCCGCCACGCCCGAGTGGATATGGACATGGAGTCTGGTCTTCATCCGACTAACCAACGTCGTTGCCGCACTCTGTGCCGTCTACCTCACGTACCGCCTCGGCGTTGCAATCGAGGGCCGCAACGCCGGCCGGCTGTCGGCCGTCGTGCTCTCGCTGACCTTCGGCTTCCTCACCATCTCGAAGGAGGCCGGCGAGGACATGCCGGCGCTCGCGTTCGTCCTGCTGGCGCTGTACCTGCTGGTCCGCTACGTCCAGACGGACGACGGGACGCTGTTTCTGGCGGCGAGCGCGGCCGGCGGCGTCGCCATCGCGTTCAAGCTGACGGCCGCGCCGGTCATCCTCCTCATCGGCGTCGCCTTCTTGTTGCGTGCCCATGCCGCCGACGCACCGCTGATGCAGACGCTGTACCGGCCGAAGCTCCTGCTGAGTGGCGCACTGCTCGGGTTCGTCATGATCATACTCGGGTTCCCGACCGCGCTCGTGGCGGGGGCCGAACCGTTCATCGAGCGGGTGTTCGGCGGCTCGACCTCGCGGATGAGCCATCCGACGGGCCCCGACGCCCCGATGTGGTGGTGGTTCCTCCGTGGCTACTTCAGCGCGCTGGGACTGCCGCTGGTTGCCGCGGCCGCGGCCAGCGTCGTGGCGACCGTCGCCACGTTGCGCGACCGCGGTTCCGCCTTCCACGGCACCGTCCTCGTTCTGACGGGACTGGTGGCCTACATCGCGATGTTCTCCCAGTGGCACGATTTCCGCGTGCACCACCTCCTGCCGACGTTCCCGCTCATCGCCTTACTCGTCGGGGGCCGACTGGTGCAACTCCGCGAGCGCTCGTCGTCTCTGGCTCGGCCGGTGATGGCCGTCCTGCTGGTGACGACGGCCGTCTACGCCGGCATCGGGACGGCCCAATTCGCGTCGATGCCCCGAGACGAGGCGACGGCGTGGCTCGAAGACAACAGCGACGAGGGCGACGTGGTGGAGACGTATCGCGTCCACATCCAAGACACTGCCATCCCGCACTCGCTGACCGCCCGACACGTCGCCGGCCAGGACTCGGAGGCGGAGGAGGCGATGGCGTGTCCGCGATACATTCAGGTCGGATATCGGGACCTGCTGTATCTCAAGGAGGACACCTACTACCGGAACGGCGACGCACAGGCGACCTACCTCCGGGCCCTCCTGAACGAGGAGTACAACTACAGGATAGCCGCCGAGTTCGGGGAACGGCCGCCGAACTTCGTGCCACAGCGACCGACTCCCGGCTCGTTCACCGACCTGCTCCGACTCGGCGTCGTCCCGCACACGGACCAGTTCGCCGACGAGCAGGAACTCGCGGCGAACCAGTACACTCTCATTCTGGAACGTGACGGCGAGTGCGACACGAGCCGGCATCCGCCGTTCTGAGCCGTTTTCTCGACTTCCCGCTCCGTTTTCCGCCGACTACTCCGTCGTCAATGACGTAACATCGAGTCGAACGGAGGGATACCAGCCCGCGAGCGAGGGTAGGTAAATACTGAGGAACCGGTCGACGAAGATGATGGGGATGATGACCTCCGCCGGAATGCCCAGCGCGACGAACACCGCCGTCGCCGTCGCCTCGGTGATGCCGATGCCGCCGGGCGTCAGCGGCAGGAGCGTCACGGTGTATGCGACCAGGAGATACAGCGGCAACGCGACCAGCGGTTCGAACGCGACGCCGAAACTCCCCAGCAGCAGGCCGACGCGGACGCCGGGCGCGAGCACGAGGTCGACGGCCCAGCCGACCGCGTAGCGGAGCCACACTGCCGGCTCGCTCGCGAGCGACCGAAACGTCGTGGTCGAACTGTCAGTAAATTCGAGCAGGCCGTCGAGCCGCGCCGCGAGTCCCTCACCGACGCGTGGAACCCGGACCGCGACTCCCGACAGCCAGCCGATGAGCCGATCCAGATAGGAGAGATTGAGGCCGCCAAACAGTATCGCGAGGCCGGCCGCGAAGTAGAGACTTGTCGCAAGCGCCAATAGCAAAATTAGTTCGAGCCGGAGCAGTGGAATCGCCAAAATAAGGCCTGCAGTCGCCGCGACACCGTAGTAGATCGCGAAGATGCTTGTGTGAAGCGCCGACGCCGCGGCGGCGTCGCTGTAGGCCATTCCGGTCTGGCTCCGGAGGACGAACGGCGCGGCCAGCCGTCCCGAGAGCCGCGAGGGGAGCAACTGATTGACGAAGTTCACGATGAGCGTCGTCCCGGCGGCTGTCCGGAATTGAACCGGTGCGAGCGGGGTGATCACCGCGTACCACGAGTAGACCCGGCCACAGATGCCGAGGACGCTGATAGCAAGGATAGCGAGGACCGTCTCGCTATCGACACCGGCGAGCAGGTCGACCGCGCTGGCGATGTCGAACTGGGTGAGCAGCCACGCCAGCGCAACGACGGCGAGACCGTACTGGGCGACCGTGACCCCCAGATCACGAGCCCGGCTCGTCACGGCGTCTCGCCCCTGTGTAGCCGTGTCGCGACCGTTTCGCCATCCGCCAGCACCGCCCGCGCGGTCGTGAACTCGAAGTCCTGCTGCAATATCCGCTCGACGGCCCGTCGCATCCAGTCGCCGGTCCTGACGTACACCCGTGTCGGCACTCCCTCGACAGCCGGCAGGTCCACCAGTTCCCACGGGTGGACGTACAGCATCGGCGTGATGCCCCGGCGGGCCAGCAGCTTCATGCCCAGAACCGTGTACCGCGGGCCGAAAAACCGGAGCCAGGTCCCGGTGAGGGGCAACTGCAGGCCGGGCATGACGCTCGCCGGGAACTCCGTAATGGTGTCCGGCGCGTTCGGACGGACCGCCGTCGCTGGAACCGGCTCGTGGACGTCGTACTCGCCGCCGTACCACCCCGGAATCGACCGGCTCGAGACGACGCTCGAGTCGTACGTGTACCCAGTGTCGGAAAGCAGGTCGAAGTGGTCGTCAGTGATGTCGAAGGCGGGCGCACGGAACCCGGAGACCTGCTCGTTGGTGACCTGCTCCAGCACGTCCTTCGACTGGCTCAGTTCCGCTCGTCTCCCGTCGCTGTCGAGGTCCGAAAGCAACTGGTGGGTGTGCGTGTGCGAGGCGATTTCCAGACCCGCGTCAGCGAGCGCCTGCACGGCGTCGGGGTGGGACTGGGCGACTGACGACACCACGAACGCGGTCGCAGTCGCGTCGTACTCCGCGAGCATCTCCCTGAAAAACCGGCCGCCGTCGAGGCCGACGCCGTCGCGGTCAGTCGTCCCCGACGCGCTCCGGTAGGCCGGTGTCTGGGTGAACAGTTCGAAATCTATCGACAGCACCGCGCGATTACTCATCCTGCTTGTCCTCGGTCTGTAGCTGGTGTTCCTCCAGTTCGCTCCGGAGGAGGCTCAGCTCCTCGTTCAGCCGCGACAGCCGGTCGTACATATGTCCGATGCGGTTGAGCAGGTACGTCACTGCCACGAACAGCGTCAGGTTCGAGATGACGAGGATAGCTCGGGCTTTCAGTTCCAGCCCCAGCAGCCGCGCCACGACCTCGAACACGTTGGGGACGATGGCGACGACGATGAGCCCCGCGCCGAGCAACAGCGACATCACGAACAGCTCTAGCGATTCGCGTTCGCTTCTGACGATGATGTACCCGTTCGCGAGGAAGGCCAGCCCGACGACCAGCGACAGGAGGTTGACCAGTGAGTAGTCGAATCCAAAGACCATGATTAGCGAAAGAGGAGGACGCGAAACACCGTGTCAGTCATGCGTAGCGGGTAGAGCACGAGCGTGTCGAGGCTGAACTGCGACTCGCCCTCGTCCCGGATCGGCATCTCTATCGATACCTCTTCGATTCGGTGGCCGCGTTGGGCCGCATCGAGCGTCTGTTCGACCGCCCAGTGGTTGTCCGAGCGGTGGAGGATGTCCTGTAGCGCCGACACGCGGTAGACGCGGAAGCCGCTCGTCACATCGGTGATGTCGATGCCGCCGAGCTTCCGGACGACGGTCGTGAAGAAGGTGATTCCCAGCCGCCTGATGAGCGGGTAGTCGTCGATGCTCTCGTTCAGATAGCGGCTGCCGATGACCATGTCCGCGTCCTCGGCGTGGGAAAGTAGGGTCGGAATCTTCGCCGGGTCGTGCTGGCCGTCCGCGTCGACCTGCACGACGAAGTCGTACCCGTGGCGGATCGCGTACTGGTAGCCCGTCCTGACGGCTCCGCCGACACCGGTGTTAAAGACGTGTGTGACGACGTGTGCGCCGTGCTCGCGAGCGATGGCCGCGGTGTCGTCCGACGACCCGTCGTCGACGACGACCACCTCGTCGACGTAGCGGCTCGTTCCGTCGATCACCGACCCGATGGTGGACGACTCGTTGTACGCGGGGATGACGGCGACTGTTCGCACTGGTGGAAACGCCGCTAGCAGCGAACTTAGAATTGTCGTTCTATGGAATGGTCCTATTCTGGTCTGTGAGCCCGCACTCGACCCGGCAGCATAGTTCATTCCCCGAGGGGGCTCGTAATCGACATAAGTCATGATGAATAGGGCAAGAATGAAAACACACCGCGCGGTACGTACTGGCATGAGTGTCGAGCAGGAGCAGACGGAACGGACCATCAGGTGTCTGGTGGCGAAAGTCGGACTCGACGGGCACGACCGGGGCGCACACGTCATCGCGCGGGCGCTCCGTGACGCCGGCTTCGAAGTGATCTACTCGGGGCTACACCGAGCACCCGACGAAGTCGTGCAGGCCGCCGTACAGGAGGACGTGGACGTCGTCGGTATCTCCATCCTCTCCGGGGCGCACAACACGCTCGTCCCGAAGATTCTCGACGGGCTGAAGGAGTACGACGCGTTCGACGACCGCCTCATCCTCGTCGGCGGCATCGTTCCGGACGACGACCAGGAGGAACTCCGCGGGCAGGGCGTCGACGAGATCTTCGGCCCGGGCGCGTCGATGGAGGAGATGATCGACTACATCCACGAGAACGCGCCCGAGCGATGAGCGACCTCGTCGCTGACCTGCTCGCGGGCAAGCACAGCGCCCTCGCCAGAGTCATCACACAGATAGAGAACCGCTCGCCGGGGTATCGGGAGATCATCTCCGACCTTCACCAGCACACCGGAACAGCCGACGTTATCGGCGTCACGGGCAGCCCCGGTGCGGGCAAGTCCACGCTGGTCGACAAGGTGGCGGCGACCTACCGCGAGCAGGGCCAGACCGTCGGCGTCATCGCTATCGACCCGTCCTCGCCGTTTTCGGGGGGCGCAGTGCTCGGCGACCGGATACGGATGGCCTCGAACGCGGGCGATATGGACATGTTCTTCCGGTCGATGTCTGCCCGCGGCTCGCTGGGCGGGCTGTCGACGGCGACGACCGACGCCGTGACCGCGCTTGACGCGTTCGGCAAGGACAAGATCATCGTCGAGACGGTCGGCGCTGGCCAGAACGAGGTCGACATCGTCCGCACCGCCGACACCGTCGCCGTACTGGTCCCGCCGGGGAGCGGCGACGACGTACAGATGCTCAAAGCCGGTATCCTCGAAATCGGCGACGTGTTCGTGGTCAACAAGGCCGACCTCGACGGAGCCGACCGGACGGTCCAGCAACTCCGGGAGATGCTGCAGGGGCGGAGCGGACGGCCGGACTCCGGCCATCACGGCCCGACCGAACTCGCCCCCGAACACGGCGACGCGTCCGACGACGACCTCGATGAGGAGGAAGACGAGTCGGAGACGTGGAATCCACCCATCGTTGAGACGGTTGCGAATCGGGGCGACGGCGTCGAGGACTTCCTGGACGCGCTGGCCAACCACGGGGAATATCTGGACCGAACCGGCCGCCGAGAGGGGCAGGCGCGGGAGCGCTTCGCCGCCGAGATTCGAACCCTCCTTCGGGAGGACGCCAACGAACTACTGGTCGACGAACTCGACCGCCGCGGCGGTATCGAGCACTACGTCGACGCCGTCATCGAGCGCGACACCGACCCGTACACCGTCGTCGACGAGGTCCTCGCGCCGCTCCGTGCGTGTCTCGACGAGCGCCGCGACGAGAGCTAACTTCGGAACTGTCGCGTTTGCGGAACCATGTTTGCCCGGGCCGATAGCGACAGTTATCTGACGTTCTTCCAGCATGTATAACACACTCCGGGCCCCAAGATGTCAGTATGAGACTCCGCAAGGCGCTCGGGGCGGTCGTTGGTGCGGTCGGCGCGACAGCCGCTGCCAACCGCGTACTGCAGTCGCGGGCCGGCGCGTTCGAACCGATGCTCGACGGGGAACAGGGGACGTACCGCTGGCGCGGGTTCGATATCGCGTACACCGAGGCCGGCGACCCGTCGGACCCGGACCTCGTGTTGTGCCACGGCATCAACGCCGCTGCCAGCAATCACGAGTTCCACACGGTGTTCGACACGCTGGCCGAGGACTACCACGTCATCGCCCCGGACCTGCCGGGATTCGGGCACACCGACCGGCCGCCGTTGCTGTACTCGGCCTCGCTGTACACGGCGTTCGTACGAGATTTCATTGAGGACACCACCACGGACGCGACCGTCGTCGCGTCGTCGCTGACCGGGGCCTACGCCGCCAGCGCGGCACAGGAAGTCGACGTCAAGGAACTCATCCTCATCTGCCCGACAGACAGTTCGATGGGGAGTCGCAACGTCGGACTCCGCTCGCTGCTCCGCGCGCCGGTCATCGGCGAGGCCATCTACAACCTTACCGTCTCGAAACCCTCCATCCGGCACTTCCACGCCGACCACGGCTACTACGACATGGACAATCTCACCGAGGACGTCGTCGACTACGAGTGGCAGAGCGGCCACCAGCCCGGCGCGCGGTTCGCGCCGGCGTCGTTCGTCTCCGGCTTCCTCGACCCGGAGGACGACCTCGGTGAAACACTGGCCAGCCTCGACGTGCCCGTGACGCTGGTGTGGGGTGAGGACGCCGACATCACGCCGCTGTCGAAGGGTCGCGACCTGGCCGAACAGGCGGACGCGATGCTCGTCGTGTTCGGTGACTCGCTGCTCCTGCCCCACGTCGAACACCCCGGTGAGTTCGTCGACGTGGTCCGCGACAGAGTGACTTCGGTAACGGTCGAGAACTGAGTGTTAGCGCGGCCGGAACACGACGGCTCTGTCGCCGGTCGTCACGCGCTCGCCGACGTCGATCCCGACCACGTCGCCGATGGCAACATCGTCCGGGTCCACGTCGCGGACGAGTCCCGTGACCGACACCGGTCCGAAGTCGGCGATGGCGGTGACGTAGGGCGCGTCGTCCTCGAACTGCGGCGTCGGGACGGTAATCGTCGTGTGGCTCGCGATTTCGCCGGATTCTGGCAGATCGACTGCCGAGAGGTCCTGGTCGTGACAGCGCGGGCACACCCGCCGGGGCGGCAGCCAGCCGTGGCCGTTCGAACATTCGAGGTAGTAGCCGTCGTCCGATTCGATGCTGTCGAGCCAGTCGTCGTACTCGCCGTCTCGTGCGGATTCAGTCATTCTTGCACCTCCATGACGTGGACGGTCGTAGACGCCACTGTGCCGCCCGCGTTGTGCGCGACGCCGACGGTGCTGTCCGGGACGGCGTCGGCCCGCGGGTGCGACCCGTCGAGGAGCCAGGCAACGGTCGCCAGTTGGGCGACACCGGTCGCGCCGACCGGGTGGCCCTTGGCTTTCAGCCCGCCCGAGAGATTTATCGGGAGGTCGCCGTCACGGGTCGTCTCCCCGTTGCGCGCCGCGGCGATGCCCTCACCGCGCTCGTAGAAGCCCAGCGATTCGATTGCCAGCACTTCCGCGATAGTGAAACAGTCGTGGACTTCGGCGAAGTCGACGTCGTCTGGACCGACGCCGGCGTCCTCATAGGCCTCTTCGGCGGCCTTGTCGGCGGCGGGCGTCTGTGCCAGGTGCGGGCGGTCCTGTAGCGCGAGATTGTCGCCACCCTGCCCGGTCCCCGTGATGGCGACTGGGGCGTCCAGGTCGTGTTCCTCGGCATAGGACTCCGTCGTCAGAACGGCAGCCGCTGCGCCGTCAGTAATCGGACAGGAGTCATACAGGCCTAGCGGGTCCGCAATCGTCGGGGCCTCCATCGCGTCCTCGACCGTGATTTCCTGCTGAATCTGGGCGTGTTCGTTGACCAGCGCGTGCTCGTGGTTCTTGACGGCGACGTGAGCGAGGTCCTCGTGGGAGCCGCCGTACTGGTCGAAGTACGACCGGGCCATCAGCGCGTACGCCCCGGGGAAGGTCATCCCGGCGCGGACCTCGTAGAGGTCGTCGGCGGCGATAGCGAGCGCGTCCGTCGCCGCCGCCGTCCCGATATTGGTCATCCGTTCCGCGCCGCCGACGACGACGACCTCCGCTTCGCCGTTCCGGATCGTCTTGACGGCTTCACGAACGGCCGTGCCGGCAGATGCACAGGCCGCTTCGACGCGGGTCGCCGGAACGTCCAGGCCAATGGCCTCGGCCATAAGCGGGCCCTGATGGCCCTGGTGTTCCGCGAGCTCTCCCATGAAGTTGCCGTAATAGAGGGCTTCAGCGTCCGCTGGGTCGATTCCGGATTGCGATAGCGCTTCGAGTCCGGCCTCGGCGAACAGGTCTCGGCCGGTTCGCTCGGGGTGTTTCCCGAAATGTGTCACGCTGGCCCCGGCGATACGTGGGTCTGACATTATCTCCCAGTGTGCGCTGACGGCTTAAATGCCTACTGCTCGGATGCTTAATTAGCGCATATTCGGGGCCATAAACGCCTAAAAACGGGGTATGGGTTCTTTATCGAGGTTATCTCCCACGAGGGGTCTATCGCCCAGAAAGGAACTATCTCCGCTTCAGTTCACGATCTCGGCGATACGCTGGGGTTCTCCCGACAGCGCGGGTTCCGGCTCGACCATCTGCAGCACTTCGTGATCGGTCACGTCGGGATACGACTTCTGGATGGCGTCCTCGATGAGGGCCTTTTCGAGGCGGAACTCCGTCCCCTCGTAGACGACGTCTACGCCCTGTTCGTCGAACGACAGTACAGTCATGCCGCGAATTACGCACGGCACGAATAAAAGGATAGTCTCTCGCGCGGCCACACTGATTCAGGTGCTTCGACGGCCGCTCGACGTAACACGCGCTCCGGTCAGTCCGTCAGGATTGTTACGAGTCGCCGTCGCTGCCGACTCGGATGACCTGCAGCAGGGAGTACACCGGGACGCCGCGGATGTCGCCGACGCCGCGCTTGTCAGCCAGCACGACGCAGGCCACGGGGTTGCCGCCCTGTTCGTGGATCGCGTCGATGGTTTCGCCCATCGTCTTGCCGCTGGTGATGGTGTCGTCGACGACGTAGCAGTCGCGGTCCCGGATCTGCGCGAAGTTCCGGGAGAACGAACCGTCGGTTGTCTCGCTCTCGTCGTCGTCCCACTGGTGTTTGGTCGGGGCGTACGTCCCGAGGTCGGTTTCCAGCTCCCGTGCAACGGTCGTCGCAAGCGGTGCGCCGGCCTTCTCGATGCCGATGGTGAGGTCCACGTCGTCGCCTTTCTTCGAGAGCAGGTCCGCCATCGCTGCCCCCGCGTGGTATAGCCGGTTGCTGTCCCGCCCGACGGCGGACCAGTCGACGTGGATATCGTGGGGACCGCCGTCGTCGCTCGTTTCCGGTTCCGTGCCGGTGCCGCTGCGTTCGACAAGCCAACTCGCCGTCTCGCGGGAGACGTTGAGCTCGTCAGCGATCTCGCCCTTAGAGAGGCCACGCTGTGCCAGGTCGGACGCGCTGTCGACGAGGTCGTCGATATTCTTCATACCACCATCTCCGTGTGCGAGGATTTAATAGGCAGTGTTCTTCACTTACCGAAAATTTATTTACAACACCAGTTGTATATTTCTACCGGCTGGGTTTCACTCCCCCTGCCGTCCGGGATCAGGTGGGACCACCGTTGGGTCACCAATGCTCCCCACCATTCCGACCCGGCCGACGTCAACCGTCTCACGGAGCATGGTTGTCCGCGGGACCGCACGCACCAGCGGTCAGGCGGGACTCTCCCGCCGTTCCCGTCCATCGTCTCTCCGAACAGAACCCGGCTAGCGACTCGAATCCCGGACCAGACACCGATTCGGCCGTTCCGTGTAACCCGGTTCAGTTGTCGCTCAGTTCAAAGGTGTAGAGTCGCTGCTCGCAGGTCGGACAGACGAGCGTCTCGTCGGGGTTCTGATGGGGACCCAGATGGCCGCCACAGCACGACACCGACGACGACTCGACCAGTTCGGCGTCACAGACCGGACACCTGTCGAGAAACATCCGGAAGGCTTCCGCGCCAGCGACTCTGAGCCGCTCGTCGTCGAGACGCTCGCCGAGGACCTCGTACGCCGCGAGCTCGGCGACGACGACCGGTCGGGGAAGGAGCTGCTTGTGGTCGGAGCCGAGTGCGACCCACTCCGCGTCGTCGGCGTACGGTTCTGTGTAGTCGACTCGCGGGAGCGACGCCTGCAGCGCCGTCGAAAGCGAATCGAGCGAGCGGTCGGCCAGTTCGTCCATTCGCTCGTGCCATGCCGTGTCGATGGCCGTCGCGAGAAACAGCCGCTCCCCTTCGACTTCGATAATGCCGGCCGCCGATAGCTCCCGGAGGACGGTTTCCCCGTCCATCTCCACGCCGTCGGCCAGTGATTCGCTTTCCCGGCGAGTCGGGTCTTCCCGAGATGTGTCTCCGTGTGGTCGGCCCCCGTGGAACCACTCGTCCGGGACCGGTGACGCCGCCACCAGCCGCGGGGCAAATTCGGGCGTGTACGGAACCAGATACCCCCGAAGGTAGACCACCGCGACGCCGACAACGGCGACCAGCAGGCTCGCCCGCGGGCGGTTGCGTGCGCGAAGGAACATGACACTGATTCCAACGAGCCCCAGATTCAGGACAGTACACGGCCAGCATCTGTTCTCTCCGGTGTACGACTCGTCGCTGAGGGTTCTGAATGGGTCCATCGGATCTGTTTCCTGCGGTGCGGACTCCCGGCTCATGTTCGGACAACGGTATGCAGTCCCAAAATTCTTTAACAACAGCTGTGGTATGAAGTGTCATGAGTGAGTCGCCGGTGACATACACCACGCTCGGGTCGACAGGGCTCGACGTGTCCGAACTCTGTCTCGGAACGATGAACTTCGGGAGCGCGGAGCCCTGGATGCTAAACGACGAGGCCGAGAGCCGCCGGATACTCGAACGGGCGCTTGATCTGGGTATCAACTTCTTCGATACGGCCAACGCCTACTCGAACGGCGAGAGCGAGCGGATTCTGGGCGACGCCGTCGACTCCGCCCGCCGCGGCGAACTGGTGCTTGCTTCGAAGGTGTACTTCGATATGCACGACGGGCCGAACGGGGGCGGGCTCTCGAAGAAACACATCATCGACCAGTGTCACGCGACGCTGGACCGCCTCGGTGTCGACTATCTCGACCTCTATCAGATCCACCGGTGGGACGACGACACGCCCATCGAGGAGACGCTGGACGCGCTGACGTATCTCGTCGACGAGGGGCTGGTCCGCTATATTGGCGCGAGCACGATGGCCAACTGGCGGTTCCAGAAGGCGCTGTACACGGCTGACATCGAGGGGTACGAGCGCTTCGTCTCGATGCAACCGGAGTACAACGCCGTCGACCGCCACGAGGAGGCGAACCTCCTGCCGGTGTGTGAGACGGAGGGGGTCGGCGTCATCCCGTGGTCGCCGCTGGCCGGTGGCTTCCTCGCCGGGAAGTACGAACGCGACGAGGACCTCTCCGAGGGCCGAGCAAGCACGGATGAGTACACGGCAAACCGATTCAGCGACGAGAACTGGGCGGTCCTCGACGAGGTGCGGGCGATTGCCGACGCGAAGGGCGCGACGCCGGCACAGGTCAGCCTGGCGTGGCTCTGCCATCAGGACGTCGTCGACGCGCCGATTATCGGCCCGCGGACCATGGGCCATCTGGAGGAGAACGTCGAGGCACTCGACATCGAGTTAACTGACGAGGAGTGCGCCCGAATCGAAGCCCCGAAACAGCCACAGTGGCCGGTCGAGGGCAAGGACTGACCTGTGGACCTCGATAGATAACCATGCACGTTAACTGCGTACTCAGTTTCCCTGTACACACATGGACGACAGCGAACTAACCGATGTCCTCGAAGATGCCGGTCTCTCCCCGTATCAGGCGGAGGCCTACGTGGCGTTGCTGGGGCTGGGGACCGCATCGGCGACCGACATCGCTGACTCCTGTGACGTTCCGGACCCGCGGATCTACGACGTGCTCCGGGACCTGGAGACGAAGGGGTATATCGAGACGTTCCAGCAGGATAGCTTGACCGCCCGCGCCCGCAACCCCGATGTGGTCCTCGAAGATCTGCGGTCCCGGTCGAGCAAGTACCTCGACGCGGCAGAGACGATCGAGGAACGCTGGAACCAGCCCGAGATATCCGACCACGAGGTCAGTATCGTCAAGCGGTTCGAAACGGTCGTCAGCCGAGCCCGGGAGCTCATCGAAACGGCCGAAAACCAGATTCAGGTCGGCGTCGATCCGGAGCAGTTCTACGCGGTTCGTGAGGAACTCATTGCCGCCCACGACCGCGGCGTGAACATCAAACTCAGCATCTGTACGGGTCCTGGCGAGGAAGTACCGCCGCTTTCCGACATCGAAGGGACCTGTACGGAGGCTCGAAACCGTGAGATTCCAGCCCCGTTTTTCGTGCTGGTCGACCGGACCTGGACGTGTTTTGCGCCCCATCACGACTCAGTCAACGAGTACGGCGTCCTCGTCAAGGACCGCACCCACACCTACATCTTCCACTGGTTCTTCCTGACCTGTCTCTGGGAAATCTGGGACACGCTGTACACCGAACGGACGCCGGAAACGCCGACGACGTACGTCGACCTCCGTCACGCGGTCCGGGATATCGAACCGCTGTTGAACGAGGACGCGACTATCGAGGCTGTCATCCAGGGGTACGACACGGAAACGAAAGAGTCGGTCGAGCTGACAGGGCGCGTCACCGACATCGACTACACCGGGAGTAGTATCGGTCGCAAGGACCCCGTCCCACTGGCACAACTGGCCGGTCGAATCAGTGCGACGCTGGTCACCGACGACGGGACGTACGAAGTCGGTGGCTGGGGGGCCGTCATCGAGGAAATCGAAGCGACCGAGGTCACGATTACGAACGTCCATTACGAGTAACGAGCCGCTGTTTTCGCAGGCCGGTAAACTCTCCCTCAGTTTGCGCGTTTGAGCTCCGCTGTGTGGCAAACAGCTGTTTGACCTATCCGCACGTATATATACTGAAAGATTTATACGGTATTCAACAGTCAATAATATATCACGACTGGGGGCCGAGGCCGACAATTAACAACACCTGTGGTTAATTATGGACAACCTTTAAGGTGTGTCCGGGATAGCTCAGAATAGATATGTCGGACAATGGCACAAGCGGCGAGCGGAACTCGACAGGCGTCTCCCGGCGACGGTTCGTCCGTGCCGCCGGAGCAGCAGGTGTTGTCGGTGGACTGGCAGGCTGTGCTGACTTCGTCGGCGGCGGCGACGGTGGCGACGGCGGTAGCGGTGACGGGAGTGACGGTGGTTCGACTGGCGATGGCAGCAGCGGTGAGACGACGACGGTCCAGTGGGGTTTCGACCCGGTGGCCGTCCAGAACAACGGCGACGCAATCAAGCAGGCACTGCACGACAACGGCCTGTCGGACGACATCGAGATAGAGTTCGTCCCGCGTGACCAGGACACCGGTGCGGCCCGGTCGAACTACAACCGACTGCTCTCGGCCGGCGAGACGAACCCGGACATGTTCCTGATGGACAACGGCTGGACGAACATCTTCATCCAGCGGGGTCAGCTCCAGAACCTCTCGCAGACGCTGCCGGAGGAACTCCTCTCGGACGTGTCGGACAACTACTTCTCGGCGTTCACGGACACGGCCCGGAATCCAAGCACAGGTGACCTGTTCGGCGTCCCGGTGTTCCCGGACTTCCCGACGATGCAGTACCGCAAGGACCTCGTCGAAGAAGCCGGCTACAGCCCCGAAGAGAACAACTGGGCGACCGAGCCGATGACGTGGGAAGAGTGGTCGAACATCGCCGCGGACACCTACGACAATGCCGATGTCGAGTACGGGTTTACCACCCAGTGGGACATCTACGAGGGTACCTCCTGCTGTACGTTCAACGAGGTCATGTCCTCGTGGGGCGGCGCGTACTTCGGCGGCCGCGACAACCTCTTCGGGCCGATCGGCGAGCGGCCGATCACGGTCAACAACGAAGAGGTCATCAACTCCCTCAACATGATGCGGAAGTTCGTCCACGACGAGGAGTTCGACGGGCAGTTCGAGGGGTACGGCGGCGGCTTCACCCCGACCGAAATCCTCGGCTGGAAGGAGGAAGACGCTCGCGCGCCGTTCGTCAACGGCAACGCCGTCTTCCACCGGAACTGGCCCTACTCGCTGGCGCTCGGCGGCCGCAACCCGGAGGAGACCGAGGACCCGGCGCTCGGCGAGAACCTCGGCGCGATGCCGATTCCGTACGCCGTTCCCGAGGGCGAGGCCGCACAGCCCGGTACGGGCGGTACCACGGCCGCCCTCGGTGGCTGGCACATGACGGTCAACCCCAACAGCGAGGACTTAGACGCCGTGACACAGGTCATTCGCGCCGCCATGGAGCCGGACTTCCAGCTCACGCTGCTGTCCGTCCAGGGCTGGCTGCCGCCGCGGCCCGAACTGTTCAACTCCAGCGAGGCCCAGAACGTGCCCGTCGTTGGCCGGTACATGGACACGCTGCAGGTCGCTGGTAACAACACGATGCCGCGCCCGGTGACGGCTGTCTGGAGCGACCAGTCAAGCAAGATCGCACAGCAAACGAACCGCGCAGTCGGTCAGGAGGCCTCTTCGGCCGACGCGATGGCGACGCTAGAGTCCGCACTGGAAGAGACCGAGCAGACCTGAAGCCACGGGCAACCGTTACAAAACTACCCCTGTGATTATTTACCATGACACATTCAAACGACGGACGGAGGTAACCGAATGAGCACAGAAACCGGCCGTGAATCCAGACGTTCGGGGGCACTCGTCAGCGTGATGCGCTGGATGGAGAACCTCAGCGACACGCAGTACGCGTATCTGTTGTTGGTTCCCGTGTTCGTACTTCTGGGTATCGTCGCGCTGTACCCGCTGTTGCGGACCTTCGAGCTGTCGCTGTTCGCGCTCTCGGCGGACTTTTCGAGCACGACTTTCGTCGGCGCTGGGAACTACGTCGAGCTGTTCACCGGCGAGAAGAACCGGTACCTGCCCGGCGGAACGACGTTCCTTCCCGAAGGGCTTGGCATGAGTGCACTGCTGAACAGCGCACTGGTCGTCACGATAATCTTCGCCGTCGTGAGTGTACTGTTCGAGACGCTCATCGGCCTCGGACAGGCGCTCATCCTCGACCAAGACTTCTACGGTCGGCGGTGGATTCGCGCGGCTATCATCATCCCGTGGGCCGTCCCAATCGTCATTCAGGGGATGATCTTCTTCCTGATGTTCAACTCGAACGTCGGGTTCCTGACGCCACCGCTTGCTGACCTCGGACTGCTCGCGCCGACGAACACGCTCAACGACACGGCAAGTGCGACGTTTATCATCATCGTCGCCGACATCTGGAAGACGTCGGCGTTCATGGCCCTGCTCATTCTGGCAGGGCTGCAGAGCATCGACCGGGGCCTGTACGACGTGGCGAAGGTCGCCGGCGCGACGAAGTGGCAGCAGTTCAAGCTCATCACGTTCCCGCTCATTCTACCGACTATCGGCGTCGCCGTGCTGTTCCGGTCCGTGCAGGCGATGCGGGTGTACGGGATCATCGACACGGTGTCGAGCTGTACCGTCGTGCCGTCGCTGTCGTGTATGGTCGTCGCGACGTTCACCACCCGTGAGGGGACGTCCGCGGCCATCGCGTTCGTGACGGCCGCCATCATCGGGACGGTCGTAATGGGACTCATCGTCTGGCAAGGGGAGGACGCGATCTAACATGGCGACGCCAACCGACACCCAGGAGCAGTCGAGCGACGGACCGCTACAGCGCTGGACCCAGAGCGCCATCCAGGACCCGGAAAAAGTGTACCGGGCGCTGTTCTACGCGGCGATGGTGTTTTTCCTGGTGACGACGCTGTTCCCATTCTACTGGCTCATCGTGCTGGCGGTGACCCCCGAAGGGAACCTGCTCTCGGGCAGTTTCCTCCCGACAGTAAACCTCTTCGGCGTCAGCGGGACGTTCCCACTACCGGTTCCGAAGGGCTTCAACCCGGGCGCGTTCGTCACCGTCTTCGAACAGGTGCCGTTCCACCTGTACATGCTGAACAGCTTCGCGCTGGCGGTCACGACGACGGTCATCGTGCTGTTCGTCGCCAGCCTCGCCGGCTACGTGTTCGGCCGACTTCGGTTCCCCGGCCGCGCACTGCTGATGCTCGGTATTCTGGCGATCAGCTACTTCCCGCCGGCCGCGTTCGTCATCCCGCTGTTTCAGGCGTTCGCCGGCAACGCCCCGATTACAGTGCCGTTCACGTCCATCCCGCTGTTTACCCCGCCACGGATGCTGAACACCCCGGGATCGATGGTGCTGCCGTTCAGTGCGCTGTTCATGCCGCTGTCTATCTTCATCCTGACGACGTTCTACGGCCAGATTCCCGACGGGCTGGAGGACGCCGCACGGGTCGAAGGAACGACGCGACTGGGCGCGCTGTTCCGGGTCATCATGCCGCTGTCTGCGCCGGGCGTGGCGACGGCGGCCGTGCTGACGTTCATCGCCGTCTACAACGAGTACTTCTTCAGCTCGATCATGGCGACCTCGCCGGAGGCGGCCAAGTGGTCGCCTATCGTCGGCGGGATTCTCAGCTACCAGACCCAGTACACCACGCAGTTCAACCTCATGGCGGCCGCGAGTATCGTCGGGGTCCTCCCCGTCGTCATCCTCGTGATTGTCGCACAGGAACGCATCGTCAGCGGACTGACCTCAGGCGCACTCAAGGAGTAACACAATGGCAAGAGTACGACTCGAACACGTAACGAAGCGCTACGACGACCAGGGTGACGTGGTCACCGCGGTCGACGACATGAACCTCGACATCGACCACGGCGAGTTCATCTGTTTCGTCGGCCCGTCCGGCTGCGGGAAGTCGACGACGATGGAGACCATCGCCGGGCTCACCATCCCGACCGAGGGTGAGATATACATCGGCGACCGCGAGGTGACGAACCTCCCGCCGAAGGACCGCGGCATCGCGATGGTGTTCCAGAACATCGCGCTGTTCCCGCACATGGACGTGTACGACAACATCTCCTTCGGCCTACGGCTCCGGGACTACCCGCAAGACGAGATCGACCGCCGGGTCGAGCGGGCCGCGGATATCGTCCAGCTAGAGGGGATGCTCAACCGGATGCCCGAGGAGATGTCCGGTGGACAGCGCCAGCGCGTCGCTATCGCCCGCGCTATCGTGCGCGAGCCCGACGTGTTCCTGATGGACGAGCCGCTGGCGAACCTCGACGCGAAGCTCAAGGTCCATATGCGGACGGAGCTTCAGCGCCTGCACAAGGAACTGGACACGACCATCATCTACGTGACTCACGACCAGGAGGAGGCGATGACACTGTCCGACCGCATCGCCGTCCTCGATTCGGGACAGCTCCAGCAGATCGACCCGCCGCTGACCTGTTACAACGAGCCGGACAACCTCTTCGTCGCCGGGTTCATCGGCTCGCCGTCGATGAACTTCGTCGAGGGGACAGTCACCGAGACCACACTTGAGACGCCGAACTTCTCCCTCGAATTCAATCCGTCGTCCATCGAAGGCGTCGGAGTGGGTGACGACGTGACACTCGGCATCCGCCCGGAGGACATCTACCCGGGCGAACTCAAGTCAGAGGTCCCCGACCCGTCGGGAATGATTACGGCGACGACCGACATTCTCGAACCGATGGGCGACGAGATATTCGCCTACCTGCTGCTGGGCGACGGCGAAACGTCGATGTCTCAGGAACTGGCGACGAACGACCAGTTGCTGATGAGCATCGACCCTGACTCGGACCTCGAAGAAGACGATGAGATCGGGGTCGTCATCGACCGGCGGAACGTCCACCTGTTCGACTCGGCCACCGGCGACGCGATCGTCCACGACCTCATCCCGTACGAGGCCGAAGGCACTGCATCCAGTAGCGAAGTAGAGTCAGACGACTGAAATGAGTAGCCACCTCGCGATGCTGTACTGGAGCGGGATGCTCGTGTTGTTTTTCTTCTGGGCCTACGGTATCGTGTCGTTCATTCTGGACCTGAAGAACAAAATCGTCCCCGGCATCATCCAGTATCGGCGCGGTCGACGCCGTGAGAAGGCAAAGCAGGAACAGGAAGAGGAACGCGAAGAGCGTGAAAAGCAGTTGTATTAACCCGACACCGGGTGCAGCTTTCGAGACACATGACTGAGACCGTTCGGATAGGCATCATCGGACTGGGGAACATCGCGGACATCCACTGTACCAACCTCCGACAGCTCGACCAGCCGGTCTCGATAGCGGCGGGCGTCGACGTCGACGCCGATGCGCGCCGCCGGTTCGCTGAGACGTACGACGCGGCGGTGTACGAGGAAGCCGCGGCGATGTTCGAGACGGTGGATGCCGTGCTGGTGACGACGCCGAACAAGTTTCACGAACAGTACGTCGTCACAGCCCTTGAGGCAGGGCTCGACGTGCTCGTCGAGAAGCCGCTGGCCCACACGCTCGAAAGCGCCGAGCGGATCGCCGCGGCCGCCGAAGCGGCCGACGGGTTCTGCATGGTCGGCTTCCACAAGCGGTTCGCCGATCCAGTTCAGACGCTTGTGGGCTACCGCGACGCGGGCGATATGGGCGAGGTGTCTCATATCGAAGCGAACTACATCAGGCGTCGCGGCGTCCCCGGCCGGGGGTCGTGGTTCACGCGCAGCGACGTGGCTGGTGGCGGGTCGCTCATCGATATCGGCGCACACGCCATCGACTTGGCACTGCACGTCGCCGACCACCCGGAGGTCGTCGAGGTGTCGGGCGACACCCGCGCTCAGTTCGGCGTCGACGAGGAGTACGCGTACGTCGAGATGTGGGGCGAGGACCACGGTGCAGCCGAGTTCAGCGTCGACGATTCCGCGAGTGCCTTCATTCGCTGTGGGGACGGGACGACGATCTCTCTGGAGGTCGCGTGGGCGACGAACCGGCCGGACAGCCAGGAGTACTACGTCCGCGGGACCGGGGCGGGCGCGAAACTCGACCTCGCAGACCAGTCGCTGACGCTGTTCGAAACCGCCGACACCGGCCGGATGCACCACCGGACGACCGATATCGAGACGCAACGGTCGGACCCACAGCGACGGGAACAGGCGCGGTTCGTCTCCGCAGTCAGAGACGGGACGCCGCCGTCGACGAACACCGTTGAACAGGCGCTTCGCGTCCAGCGTGTGATGGACGGAATCTACCGCTCCAGCGAGACTGGCACGGCCGTCAGTGTCGGTGAGGCAGAACCCTGAAGAAAGACTTAATCCCCAGTGTTCTCACTCTCTGCCTGGCATGAAAGTGATTGGTGTTACGCGGGACGACGACGGCCCACAGCTCTTAGAGCGGGAGCGACCGTCGCCTGACCCGGGCGAGGCACTCGTCCGGACGCTCCGCGTTGGTGTTGACGGCACAGACCACGAAGTCCTGAACGGGTCCCACGGCGGGTTCCCCGACGGGGCGGACCACATGGTTCTCGGACACGAGGCGGTCGGCGTCGTCGAAGAGCCCAATGGCACGGGGCTCGAGGCGGGGCAGGTCGTCGCGCCGACCGTCCGACGGAAACCGAACGGTGAGACGAACGACTACTTCCGCCGGGGCGAGCCTGATATGGCCCCTGACGGCGAGTACACGGAACGCGGCATCGTCGGCGACCACGGCTTCATGGCCGAGTACTTCACCTCGCCGGCGGATTTCCTTGTCCCGGTCCCCGAGTCAGTCGCGGAGCACGGCTTCCTCGTCGAGCCGCTCTCGATCACCGAGAAGGCCAACGAGCACGCGTACGCGACGCGGGAACCGTTCGACTGGCGACCGGAATCCGCCTGCGTGCTGGGCAACGGCTCGCTCGGGCTGTTGACGCTGTGGATGCTCGACCAGGAGTACGACCGGACGTACTGTGTCGGTCGGCGTGACCGACCCGACCCGACGGTCGATATCATCGACGAGATCGGGAGCACGTACGTCGATTCCCGCGAAACGCCGGTGGACGAACTCCCGGAGGCCTACGAGGCGATGGACTACATCTACGAGGCAACCGGGTTCGCCCCGCACGCGTTCCAGACGGTCAAGGCGCTTGACCAGAACGGGGTCGGCGTGTTGCTCGGCATCCCGGAGCCGTGGGAGTTCGAAGTCGACGGTGGCTCGCTACACAACGAGATCGTCCTGCACAACAAGTGTCTCATCGGCACGGTCAACTCACACGTCTCGCACTTCGAGGACGCCGTCGAGACCTTACAGGAGCTTCCGGAGTGGCTACTCGATGACCTGGTCACGACGGTCACCGACCCGGAACACGTCGAGGCGGCCTTCGAGGATGGGGACGACCAGATAAAAGCAGTCGTCGAGTTCGATTCGCTGTAACCCTCGGGCGGGACCGCGCCCGAGCTTTTTGACGCCAGTTTGGTCTGAATATCCTCCCTCTAGACGGGTATCTGTCGGGCATATGTAAGATAGTAGATGTAAGATTGTGAGGTATTTACTCGCATTCGATTAATTTCTTTCTCCACTCAAACCCGAAAAATCGGGGAATATAGATGATATACCGGAATCGGATCGAATGTCAAATGCTGATTTTCGCTATACAGAAGTATTAAGTGCGAATCTTCAATAAGGAATTATGAGGTATTGGTGCAACCATGGCTGATGACAATTCAAACAGACGGTTGACGCGGCGTAACGCTCTTCGGATTGCTGGTGCAGCAGGTGCGGCCTCGCTGGCTGGCTGCGGTGGGAGTGACGGCGGTGACGGCAGCAGCGGCGATGGCAGCAGCGGTGACGGTAGTGACGGCAGCAGTGGTGACGGCAGCAGCGACGGCGGCAGTACTGACAGCGGGACACAGTACAGCACACTTGAAGTGGCCCACTGGTGGGGTGAGGGCGACGGACTGGAAGCAATTCAGTCCGTAATGGATGCGTTCAAGGAGCAACACCCGGACGTCCCGTTCGACGAGAACCTCATCGCCGGCGGTGCGGGTGAGAACCTGCAGGCGAACATCCGGACACGGGTGCAGAACGGCAACCACCCGAGTACGTGGCAAGCCTGGCCCGGAAACAATCTGCTCCCCTTCACCGATGCGAACCTGCTGAAGGACATCGGCGACTCCGTGTGGTCAGAGAACAGCATGGAGGACGCCTACCTTCAGGGCGTCAAGGACGCGGCCCAGCCCGCCGGGAACTACGTGACGGTGCCGCTCAACATCCACCGGATCAACAACCTCTTCTACAACGTCGAGGTCGTCGAGGACGCCGGGGTCGACCCGGCCTCCCTCGAAACGCCGTCTGACCTCGTCGACGCGATGGCGACGGTCAACGATGCCGGCTACACCGGAATGGCACACCAGACCGGGTCGCCGTGGTCCAGCTTCCAGATGTTCGCGACTGTTCTCCTCGGCGAAACGGACGCCGACACCTACAGCGCTATCTTCGTCGACGGTGAGGTCGACGCCAACAGCGACGCGCTCGAGTCGGCAGTCGAGACCACGCAGTCCTATCTCGACTACATCCCGAGCGACGCCGGTTCGATTTCCTGGACCGAGGCCAACAATCAGGTCATCAACGGCGAAGCGGCGTTCCTCCACCAGGGTGACTGGGCGGCCGGAACGTACATCACGAACGACCTGACGTACGGCGAGGAGTGGGACCATGTGTCATTCCCGGGAACCGACGGCTACTACGCCCTCAACATGGACTCGTTCCCGTATCCGGTCAACAACCCGTCCCCGGAAGCGACCACGCTGTGGTGCCAGTTCGTCGGGACGACGGAGGCACAGGAGATCTTCAACCCGAAGAAGGGGTCGATTCCGCCGCGGACCGACGTCAACACCGACCCGTTCAACGACTTCTCCAAGGACCAGATAGAGGACTTCCAGAACAGCGAGGCCCAGCCGCCGTCCGTCGCGCACGGTCTGGCCGCACCGCCGGCAGTCAAGTCCTCGCTCGAATCCGCTATCTCATCGCTGAACTCCGGTGCTGCGCCCGCGGACGTCGTCTCCCAGATTTCCAGCGCCTACTAGTAACGCAGCGACAGCACGCAGTTTTTTCGCCGTGGCGACTCGAACGATCGGAGTCACAGGAGTAGGCAGCCGCTGTGACGGGACAACCAACAGTAGCACAGAGTCACATGACTGGTTCTGAAACTGGCTGCTGAATAGAGTGCCGAAGTTCTTAGTACTCGACTCGCAAACGCTCCACTATGTCTAGTGACGACTTGGAAGCATCGCTCGAACAGGTAATTGCGCGGTTCAATCTCGGCGAGTACGAGATTTCAGCCTACCTGGCCGTGTTGCAACACGGTGAGCTGACAGCGTCGGAGATCTCGGAGAACACGGACATTCCACAGCCGCGGGTGTACGATACGGTCCGGAGCCTCAGCGACGTCGGGCTCGTCGAACTCAAGGAGTCCCGGCCGATGAAGGTCCTGGCTATCGATCCTCGGGAAGCCTTCGAGGGGATTCAGGACTCACTCGATGACCTCGTTGACGACCTGTCTTCGCGTTACACCGCGCCCGCTCGGGAGCCGGAAGCCGTCTCCCTCGTCAAATCCCGGCCGACGATACTCCGGTACCTCGAAGACATCATCGAGACGGCCGAGTACGAACTGACGCTGTCGTTGACGCCGGCCCTGTTAGAGCGGTTCGAAGACAGACTCGCAAGCCGGAAGCAGTCCGGCATCGCCATCGAAATTCTCATCTCGCCGGGCGTGGACGCCCCCGACCCGGCACGGTTCGATTACGAATCCATCGCGACCACTGTGAAGGCCCGCCGCGGTATCACGACCCCGGTCGTCGCCGTCGCCGACGGAAACTACTCGATGTACGCCACCCGTGAGAGCGTCCGCGGTGACACGGACCGGTACGGCGTTATCTTCAATCGGTCGGAACTCGGGTTTCTGGTGTCCGGGTTCCTCAACACGGTGCTATGGACGACGGCCGAAACGATTGCCAGCGACGGGGATGGGCTGCCGTTCCCGCGCCGCTACGGGACGATCAGACGCTGTATCTCTGACTTGGTGACATTGGACGGGGAGTTCTACGCGACTATCGAGGGGCGGGACGTGGAAACGGGCGACCACCGGGTCGTCGAGGGCAAAGTGGATCAGGCGTCGTTCAGTTCGAACCGCGAGGTCGCGACGCTGGTCGTTGAGACGGCCGAGGGGCCGGTCGAGGTCGGTGGACAGGTCGCTGCGTTCGAGGACATCGAGGCGTACGAGATCCGGATCGGGATGGACGAACCGCCCGAGAACTGACACTGTCGGCTGTAGCTGTTTCTCACGGTGACCGCCTGACTACTGACGGTCGATACGGAACCGACGGACGGAGTCCGAAGTAAACAGATGCGGCTGGACGAGACGACAGCGGAGACAATGAGCACCGTGGGCGGGCAACCCACGGTGATTGCATGACCCTTCGGGCTGGCGAAGTATGTCAGAGGCACGATATCGCCGGGCCCGAACGTGGCAATTCCACAAGACCAACGTGCTCCATCGCGTTCAGCGGGGACGTGGTCTTACGTGGACAGCAACAGTGTCTGTGTCACGAGCGGTAAAAAAGATGGACACATTGGCTGCAATAATATCCAATGCCCGGGAGAATAGTACAGCTTCCGGAGAGTATTCCATTACAAATGGAAACTGATATGTACGAAAAATATGAGCTACAGTATATGGGGACAGTATGGGCGTAGAATCAGTTATTCAGTACGTCCGAACGTCGTCCGTCCGGACGGACATCATCGGCTCGCTGTGTCCCGGAGCCAAGGCCACCAACGAACTGCTGTCAGCGGTCACTGCGAGCGAGTCCGCGATATACGATGCGCTCTCGAACCTCGAAGGCCGCGGTCTGGTCACCTCGATGGATGACGGCTGGCGACTCACCGGCACCGGCCGCCTCGTCGCGGATACGATTCACCGCCAGCAACGCCTCGAGGAACTCTTCGCCGTGGCCCCGCAGTACTGGGAGTCCCACGATACATCAGTTCTGCCACAGCCGTTCCGGTGTCGCCTCCCGGAACTCGACGAATACACCGTCATCCGTGGCACGCAGACCGATATCAACCGCCCGGTCCGCGAAGTCGTCACCCGCGTCGAGAGCGTCCAGAACTGCGACGTGGTCTCGCCCGTCTACCACCCGGAGTACGAGGAGGCGATGCCAGATAGCCCCGACTCGAGACTGGTGGTAAGCTGTGCTGTCATCGACGAGATGCTCGGCAAGGAGTCCGTCTCGCTCGATATGAATCGATACGAGGAGACGACCGTTCGTGTCACGGAGGTCCCGTACGCACTCGCCGTCGCCGACGACTGGATGATCTTGACGCTCCCAGAACTCGACGGAGCCTGGCCGTCGGCGAAAATCGTCTCCGAAACGGACAGCGCTATTTCGTGGGCACGGGACCTGTTTGCGCACCTCTGGGCGGATGCAACCCCGATAGAAACGTATCTCGCCGACCGCTGATTTTGGCAAACCTAAACATTCAAGAACCGTGGGTACTGACGGATGAGCAATGGCTATTCAGGGTTCACGGACTGACGAACCGGCCGGCTACACCTTCGACGACCTCGCGGTCGTTATGGGCACGTACAACGAGGAAGAAGCAATCGGCACCGTGCTCGACGACATCGCTGCAGTGACTGACGGGCGCGCCGAAGTCGTCTGTGTCGACGGGTCCAGCGACCGGACACCGGAGATCGCCCGCGAGCACGGTGCTACAGTTATCGAACAGGAACCGCAGGGGTACGGCGTGGCAGTCCGCAAAGCCGTGCTAACACCGGACCGCCCGGTCGTCGTCACGACGGACTGCGACGATACGTATCCGATGGAGCGTCTGCCCGATTTCCTCGCGGAGATAAACGACGGGGCCGACGTCGTCAGCGGTGACCGACTGTACTACGGGGCCGAACAGATGCCGGCGATGAACAAACTGGGGAACGAACTGTTCGCGCTACTCGCGAGCGTGCTCATGGGCAAGCGCGTCCACGACACGACGACTGGAATGCGCGCGTACCGCCGCGAGGTCCTCCAGAAGATCGTCTGGACAGAGAACACCGGGCTCTCAGCCGAACTGCTCATGCGGCCGCTGATGCGTGGCTACGACGTGCGTGAGCGCCCCATCGAGTACGACGAGCGGAAAGGCGAGACGAAACTCGACCCGTTCTCCGGCGGGGCCGCCATCGCGAAATCTATCGTCCGGGTTGCGCTCGAAGAACGGTTCCGGTAACACCGCCGAAGCAGTCGACGACGGGACCCGGCTTATCGGTCGTTCGGTGGCTGCTGATAGCTACCCGTTCCGCCGGGGTGGCCCTGTGGATTCTCGATGCCGACGAGCTTACCGCCGGTCGGCGAACTGTACAGCGCGAACAGGAGGTCGTTGACGAGGTAGTAGCGGACGCGGTGCCTCGGGTCGCCATGTGGGTCCGGATCAGAGGCCTTGACCCCCATTCCCCGAAGCGTATCTTCTTGCGTCGCAGCATCGACCGCCACGAAGTTGCTGTCTTCCCACTCTCGGGTGTACGCGTCCAGATCCGCGACTACTGCCGCCATGTCCTCGGCTCGCTCGGGGTCTGCCTCGACCCGTCCGGCGACGTAGCTGTCGACGAATCCAGCGACGCCCGTCACCTCGCTCGGATAGACGATAGCGGCGACGGCGCGGTACGTCTCGCGCTCGTGGTCCCCGAAGCCCGATTCGGAACTGGCAGCGTCGGCCTCGGCTGACTCGGCAGCATCGTCGCTGCTCGACCTGTCCCAGGCGAGCGCCGCCGCGCCGCCGCCGACGGTGACACCCGCCGCGCCGAGTGCTTTCAGTGCGTCGCGTCTGGTGAGTTCGTAGTCAGTCATCGGTGAGTATCACGTATTCGCGCTTGTCGTGGTCGCGTTCATGCTGATGCCATCGCGATGCGTGCCCGGGACGTAGGCCGCTTCGCCGCCGCAGCGGCGCTGGTCCCGACAGACTTCGAGCCGCGGCGTCAGCGCCCGGACGCGTTCGTCGGTCTGCTCGACCGGGAGTTCCGCGCGGTACTCGAACCCCGCGCCGGTGCCGTAGTCGACGAACATAATCAGCGTCACCGTCCCGTCTTCCGGCGTCGGGACGCTGACCTGGTCGTCGATTCCGTCGCCGGTGAGCTGCGTCCGGTTCCGGTCGGTCGAGAGCTGCAGATCCAGCCGGTCCGTTCCGGTAACCGTCGCGTAGTCGTTCTCGCCTTCGCTCGTGAGCCGGATCGAGACCAGCGCGGCCTGCTCCGGAACCGACGCTGACACGTCCGTTTGGACCGTCTCCCCCTCCGCCACAGACACCGGCTGGAGTCGCGGTTCGACGGGCAGCCCCAGATACGGGACCCACTCCCCGCGGAACACGTAGCGGTAGTAGTCCCGCTCGGGATAGGCGTCGAGCACCTCGAACTGGCGGTGTTGCATCGCGTAGACAGTGTCGCCGTCGAAGCCGGGGTCGTTGCGAACCGACTGGAACGGGTGATTGAGCCAGTCGCCATAGGGTGTGGGAAGCAGGACGAGGCTGTTGTCGAGATCACGCTCCGAAAACGGCTCGTAGGCCTGCTCTAACTGCTGGGTCACCGCGTAGTTGTCCGAAACCGGCTCGGACGCCGTCGCGACGGCCGCGCCGCCGCCCAGCGCTGCGCCGCAGAGCGCGACCGCAAGCAGGACCGGACGGACCCGGTCGGCGCTGACCCGCGCCGTGACCAGCCGCTGCGTCCACCGGGCAACCGCAACGACGCCGACGGCACCGAAAGCCGTCAGCGGGACGAGCATGTCGACGTGGTAGAACGGGCCCAGGAAGGCGACCAGGCCGTCCGTCGGGTCCGAAAGGTCTCCGAGCATGTTCACGGTGCCCCAGAAGTAGCCGTTGCCGAGGGAGACCGTCAGGAGGACGCCGGCAAGCGCCGCCTGTCGACCGTCTATCCCGCGGCGCACGGCAGCCCCGAGACCGACAGCCGCAGCGAGCGTCCCCAGCGGGCCGGCGACGACCCACTGCGTGAGGAGTTTCCAGAGGAGTTCGGCGTTCGCGTCCAGCGACATCGCCGGCGTAAACTCCCGAGAGTAGCCCAGAATCTCACGGTAGCCGAAGCCCAGGCCGTCCTGTGGAGCGAACACCTCATAGGGGAACAACAGCGCGGAGCCGGTGACGACGCGGTTGTAGGCAAGCGTCGCGGCGACGCCGGTGAGCCCGCCGACGGCAGTCAGCGACAGTCGCGTGAACCGCGCCGGGTCGCGCGTCCGGAGCGACCACAGCGCGTGCGCGATGAACGGCGTCGCAAACAGCACGGCCGTGTACGGCCGCGCGAAAAAGGCGATGCCAATGGAGAGCCCGGCACACACCGCTGTCTTTCGGCTCCCGGTCCGGTCGGCGTGGAGATACGCCGCGGCGAAGCCGAGGTTCCAGAGCGTCGTCGGTACGTACGAGAGGAACACCGAGGCGTCGATGAGAAACAGCGGCGACCCGAGCATGAGGACGGTCGCGACCACGCCGGTTCGAGCGTCGAAGGCCTCGCGGACGGTGTGGTAGGTCAGCGCTAGGACACCAGTCGAGATCAGACCCAGCGCGACGCGGTACCCGCCGAGCAGTTTCCCGACGGCGAACATCGCCGCCGGAACCGGCGCGTACTTCGGATACAACCGCTCGCCGTCGGCCACGAAGAACCACGGCCGGAACGATTCCTCGACCGGCGGGTAGATGAACAGTTGCCCCTCCAGCAACATGGCGGCTTGCTGGAGGTAGACGCCCTCGTCGTGGTTGGTGGTGTGGTGCGGGAAAACGACGTGGGCGAGCGTGAAAACGGCGACCCCGCCCAGCAGCGCCACCAGCCCCGCCTGTACCCCCGGCCGGCGCAGTCGCGTCATTCCGTCGGGTACCAGGCCAGATCGTGGTCAGCGACCAGGTCGACCTCGACGGGCTGGCCTGGCTCAAACGTCTCGACGTGGTTGTGCATACAGTGGACGACGTCGCCGCTGTGGAGTTCGACCCGGTAGACGAACGAGGGGCCGTTGTACTGGCGATGGACGACGTAGCCGTCGGCCTTGGACTCGTTTGTCGGCATCGCCTGCAGGTCGTCGGGCCGGACGAGTACGTCCACCATCGCGCCGTTGTACGCCTCGACCGGCCCGTTCAGCAGTTCCACGTCGAACGAACCGAGCCCGGTCTCGATGACGTCGCTGGTGACCCGGGCCGAGAGGAAACTCGCCTGGCCGAGGAAGCTCGCGACGAAGCGACTTTCGGGGTTCTCGAACACTTCAGCGGGGTCGCCGATCTGAGCGATGGTCCCGTCGTTCATGATGGCGACGCGGTCGCTGATCGACAGCGCCTCCTCCTGGTCGTGGGTCACAGAGATGGCGGTGACGCCGGCCCGCTTGAGGATCTTGCGGACCTCCTCGCGCATCTCGACGCGCAGGCGCACGTCCAGGTTCGAGAACGGCTCGTCGAGCAGGAGGACGTCCGGTTCCGGGGCCAGCGAGCGCGCGAGCGCGACGCGTTGCTGCTGGCCGCCGGAAAGCTGGCTCGGCATCTTGTCGTGATGGTCCGACAGGTCGACCAGTTCGAGCAGTTCGTCGACCCGCTCTCCGACAGCGTCTTCCGCCATCTCGGTCAGGCCGAACGCGATGTTCTCGGCGACGGTGAGATGCGGGAACAGGGCGTAGTCCTGGAAGACGATACCGACGTTGCGCTCCTCGGGCTTCCGGAACGAAGTGCCGTCGGCGATGACTTCGTCGGCGATGGAGATCTGGCCGTCAGAGGGGCGTTCCAGCCCGGCAATCATCCGGAGGGTCGTCGTCTTGCCGCAGCCAGAGGGGCCCAGAAGCGTCAGTAGTTCGCCGTCTTTCACGTCGAGCGAGAGGTTCTCGACGGCGACTTCGTGACCGTAGTCCTTGGAAACGTCGTCCAGTTCCAGGACGGTCCGGTTCGGGTTCGCTACCGCTGCGTCCACGTCGTCGAAGTCCGATGTTTGCTGTGTGCGTGTTTGTCGAGACATTAGCTTGTGTCCTCCCGTCGAAGAATGACCAGCATGGAGAGTCCGGAAAGGCCAACGAGCACGAGGGCCGGGACCGCCGCCTGTCCGTAGTAGCCGGCACCCTGGACGAGCCAGATGTACGTAACGAAGGTTTCGAAGCCCGTCGGGCGTAACATCAGCGTTGCCGGCAATTCCTTCATGGTCGTCAGGAACACCAGTGCGGCCCCGGCGGCGATACCCGGCGCGACGAGCGGCAAGACGACCTTCCGGAACGCCGAGAGCGGGTGGTAGCCCAGTGACCGCGCCGCCTCGATGTACTGCGGGTCGACCTGGAGAATCGAGGATTCGGTCGTCCCGACGGCCTGCGGGAGGAACCGAATCACATAGGCGAACACTAGCAGGATGACGCTCTGGTACAGGAAGGGGACGTACCGGAGCCCAAGGTACACCAGCGCGAGGCCGAGAACGACACCGGGGACCGCGTAGCCGACGTACGTGGCCCGCTCGGGAAGTGACGAAATACCCGACGTGCCCCGCGCGGCGAGGTACGCAATCGGGAGCGCCGCCACGACACAGATAGCGGCCGCGGCGGCGGCCAGACCGACCGAGTTCCAGGCATAGGACGCCTCGAACGCGAAGCCACCGCCGCTGTAGCCTGTGCCGGAGCGGAGGAGCCACTGGAGCAGGATGCCGATGGGAAGCACCAGACACAGGGACGCGATGGCGCCGCAAAACAGCAGTGCCGGTCCCTTCCAGTATCCGAGCCTGATGAGACCGGGCCGGCGCGAGCCGCTGCTGACGTAGGCGCCGTCCCGGCCCGCGCTGAGCCGGGATTCGACGGCGAGGATGCCGAGCGCCATCACGAGCAACAGCATCGAGAGCACGGAGGCGTAGTCCAGTCGGCGCGCGCCGAACTCGTTGTAGATCATCCGCGTGAACACGTCGTACTGCATAATCGCCGGCGTTCCGAAGTCAGAGAGCGCGTACAGCGCCACCAGCAGCGCGCCGGCGGCGATGCCCGGTGCGATCTGTGGCAGCGTGACGCGGCGGAACGCCTCCCAGCGAGTGTGATTCAGCGTTCGGGCGGCCTCGACAACAGTCCCGTCGAACGACAGCAGCGACGCGCGCGTAGTCAGAAATACGTACGGATACGTGAACAGTGTCAGGACGAGTATCGCGCCGTGCAGGCCGTATATCGTCGGTATTTGCTCGATACCGAGCGGCGAGAGCAGGTCCGCGAGGACGCCCCGGGGACCAAAGGCCGAGACGAACGCGAAGGCCCCGATGTAGCTCGGAACGACCAGTGGCAACGCGGACGTGATCGTCCAGAATCGCTTGAACGGCAGATCGGTCTGGGCGGTGAGAATCGCCAGCGGGACGCCGATGAGAATCGACGCGAAAGTGACGCCAGTCACCAGCGCCAGCGTGTTCAGCGTCACCGAGACGGTCGTATCGCTTGTCAGCAATTCGACCGCACGCGCGAACTCGATTTCACCTGCCCTGAGAAAAATCCATACCAGCGGTGCCAGTAACAACAGCGAGATCGCCAGCGAGACCACTGCGAGCAGCGTGTGCGGCGACGAGTCTCGTTCCGACGTCGTCGCCTGCTCCCGAAGCCGCTCGTACCGGTCTTTTGTGCCCATATTAGAGGACGCCGGCGTCCCGAAGTAAGTCCACGGTTCCGGCCACGTCGGCCAGTTCGGTCAGATCGATGTCCGGCGGATTCAGCTCGTCGATGCGCGGCAGGTCGCCGACCGGTGCGACGCCCGGAATCATCGGATACGCGAACGTTCGGGTGGCGAAGAACTCCTGGGCCTCCGCCGAGAGAACGTGCCGGACGAAGTTCGACGCCAGGTCAGCGTTGTCGGTTCCGTCGATGATTTCCAGCCCCGAGACGTTGACGAGCGCGCCGGCGTCGCCCTCGGTGAACGCGAGGCCGATGGGCGAGTCGTCGCGGGCGGACTGGACCCGAAGCGTGTAGTAGTGGTTGGCGAAGCCGGCGGTGAGTTCACCGTCGGCGCAGGCGTTGGAAACGCGGAACTCGTCGTCGTAGGTAGTGATACCGTGGTCCTGCATCGCCTGGAGCCACGACATCGTCTCGTCGTCGCCGCGGATGAGCCGCATCGCGGTGACAAAGGACTGGAACGCGCCGTAGCTCGGCGCCCAGCCCATGCTGTTTTCCAGCGCAGCCGTTTCGGGGAACTCCTGGACCGTCGATGGGATGTCGGATTCGGAGATCTGGTTCGTGTTGTACGGGATCGCCCGGGCACGCCCGGCGATGCCCACCCAGCGCCCCTCGCTGTCCTGGTAGGCCTCGGGAACCGTCGAAAGGGCCTCTTCGGGGAGACTCGCGGTCGCCCCGGCGTTTGCCACCGCGCCGAGGGACCCGGCGTCGATGGACATGAACACGTCGGCGGGACTCGCGCCGGCCTCGTTTTCCTCGATAATCGTGTTCGCGAGGTCGCTGGAGGCTTCGAGCCGGTGGTTCGCCGAGAAATCCGGATAGAGCTGTTCGAGCAGATTGATGAGGTCGAGATACAGCCCGCCCTCGCCACCGCCGAGATACAGCGTCAGTTCGCCGCTGAGGTCCGGCAACTCCTCGATGGAGGTGCCGCCGGGAGCGTCCCGCTGTTCCACCAGTGGGCCGGACCCACGGAAGTCCGAAAGGGAAATCTGCCCGACGCCGGTATCAGTTCCACCGTCGCTTCCACCCTCACCGCCATCGCCACCACCGAGAATACCGGAACAGCCGGCAAGCGCTGTTGCGGCAGTCGCGCCGCCGAGAGCGAGGAAGCGCCGTCGAGACTGCGTCACGTTACGTCCTGCCGTGTCGTTAGAATCACTCATTGTTTGATTTAGGGTTGCCTAAACAACTTAGGCCTTTCTAGTCGTCGGCGGTTGCGGGGACCTGTTCCGTCGCGGCGGCGTCCAGTTCGTCGAGACATTCCAGCCAGTCGAGCATGAATTCGCCGCAGTAGTTAAGGAAGGCACCGTTTTCCCAGTCGCTGAAATCGCCGTCGGCCATCGCCGTGGCGATCGCGTCGAACACTTCGGCATAGGAGTCGGCGTCCGCGCCGGCCTCGTCAACGATCTCCCAGACGTGCTCGTTGAGTTCGAGCCCGTGGACCTCGTTGGTCAGGTCCGAGAACGTCGAGCGGGGCGCTTTGTTGTGCTCACAGAGGGGGTCGCCGTTGTAGATCTGCTTGCCGAGCACGTCACAGGCCCGCTTGAGGAACACGCCCGACCAGATGTCGTCGAAGCGGCCCACGTCCCACTCGTTGTCGTCCATCGGGAGCTGGTAGAACGCCGGAATCACTTCCCGGCGGAACGCGAGGTTCATCGAGCAGACGGTGAGGTACTGGCCCTCGGCGGCGACGAAGTCATCGCCGAAGTCCGCCTCGCTCGTCCGGGTCTGGGCCTGTCCCTGGAGGTCGCCGTCCATCAGGATACGAACGGCGTCGAGGTCCGGTACGTTTGTCCAGAGGCCTTGGGAGGCAACCACATCGTCGACCTGCGTCGCTTCCGTTGAAACCGTCTCGTCCATCGCGGCGTAGGGGTAGCCACGCGGGTAGAGACCGTGTTCGTCCTCGTTCTGGTAGAGGACGTTGACCCACTGCTCGTCGGAACTGACCGTCTCGATCTCGCCCTCGAAGGCCAGGTTCGACATGTGGGTGCCGAAGAAGTCCGCGTCTTCGTGTGGCAGCGTGTCGTCGTCGATGAACACGCCGTACTCGTAGTCGTTGGCCCACATGTAGAGGAGGCCAAACGACGTCTGGGCGTGGCTCGCTTCTGGGATAAGGTGCGAATACTCGCTCGCGCCGTGGGTCTCGAACCACGCCTCGCGGGCGGTCCCGTCGTAGACGGCCCCGTCGACGCCTTCTTGGTCGAGCATCTGTTCCATCGCGTCGGTGTCACAGAAGTCCTCGGTGATGAGCACGACGAACAGTCGGTCCAGATCGAACCCGTGGTCCCGGGCGTTCTGGAAGTACGAACGCATGCATTCGTGGTTTCGAATCGTCGGCACCATCACGCAGATGTCGGCTGTCATGTACTGGCCCTACCTCTTTAGGCCATCCTAAAAGATTTGGCGTTCTCACTTTGCTGCCCTCGTGAATCTGTTTTCCAGACATCATGTATCCCGAAACCGGAACACCATTATATTCTAAATCTGACGTTTAATGTTGTATTAGGAGAACTATTATCTGGCTGTGCTTTGCCAGATTAGGTGATGAGCGTACGAAGCAACAGGGCTCCCATCAACCACAAATGAACCTGGATAATCAGACCTGTGTCGTCACCGGGTCCTCGCGCGGTATCGGCCGCGGAATCGCCAAAGACCTCGGTGCTCACGGGGCCAACGTCGTCGTAAATTACCGGTCCTCGGACGCGGAAGCCCGTGCCGTCGTCGAGGATATCCGCGAAAACGGTGGTAACGCTATCGCGGCGCAGGCCGACGTGGCGAAACTCGATGAAGTCCGGGCGATGCGTGAGAAGGTGGCCGACGAGTTCGGTCCCACGGACGTGCTCGTCAACAACGCCGGTATCACTATCGACAAGAAATTCGAGAACATGACCCGTGAAGACTGGGAGACGGTTATCGACGTCAACCTGGGCGGCGTGTTCAACGGGACGAAGGCGTTCTACGACGACATCCGCGACGCGGAGCACGGCCGACTGATAAATATCTCTAGCGTCGTCGGCCAGCAGGGCAACATCGGACAGGCCAACTACGCGACGACGAAGTCCGGACTGTTCGGCTTTACGCGGACCCTAGCGCTCGAACTGGCACACACGGGCTCGACCGCGAACTGCGTCGCACCGGGCTTTGTCAAGACCGATATGTTAGAGGAGGTGCCCGAACGCGTTCAGGAGAAGATTCTGCGGGAGATCCCGCTCGACCGGTTCGCACGCGTCGAAGACATCGCCGGCATCGTCAGGTTCGTCGCGAGCGAAGAATCGAGTTATATGACTGGACAGGTACTTGGCGTCAACGGCGGGATGGAGTGGTAGCATGAGTCAGCAGGAAGAACCAGAAGACGAGACCGCGCCCGACGACGCGGTCGAGGAGTTGCGACAGAAACGAGCCGAAGCCGAACTCGGTGGTGGCGAGGCCCGTATCGAATCCCAGCACGAGAAGGGCAAGATGACCGCCCGCGAGCGCATCGACTTCCTCGTCGACGACGGCACGTTCAACGAGGTGGACCCGTTCGTCGAGCACCGGTCGACGAACTTCGGCATGGCGGAGAAGCGCTTCGCCGGCGACGCGGTCGTCACCGGCTACGGCGAGGTCGACGGCCGGAAGGTGTTCCTGTTTGCCCACGACTTCACCGTACTCGGGGGCTCGGTCGGCGAGGTCGTCGCCGACAAGATCTGTAAGGTGATGGACCGGGCAATCGAGAACGGCGTCCCGGTCATCGGACTCAACGACTCCGGCGGCGCACGCATTCAGGAAGGCGTCGACTCGCTGGTCGGCTTCGCCAAGATTTTCGAGCGCAACACCAAGGCTAGCGGGCTCATCCCACAGATTTCGGCCATCATGGGACCGTGTGCCGGCGGAGCCACCTACAGCCCAGCGCTGACTGACTTCACCTTCATGGTGCAGGACACCAGCCACATGTTCATCACCGGGCCGGACGTCATCGAGACGGTGACCGGCGAACAGGTGTCGAAGGAGGAACTCGGCGGTGCGGGCTCGCACTCCACCAAATCCGGTGTCGCTCACTTCTCGTACCCGTCAGAGGAGGAGGCCCTCGAAAACATCCGCCGCCTCCTGTCGTACCTGCCGGCGAACAACATGGAGGACCCGCCGCGGGTGAAGCCGTGGGACGACCCGGACAGGGAAATCCCCGGCGTGACCGACATCGTCCCGTCGGCCCCGCGAAAGCCCTACGACATGACGAAAGTCATCGACGCTATCGTCGACGAGGACTCCTTCTTCGAGGTCCACGGCAACTGGGCGCGCAACGTCGTCGTGGGCTTTTCTCGGATGGACGGCCAGTCGGTCGGCGTCGTCGCCAACCAGCCACGCGTGAGCGCGGGGACGCTTGACATCGACGCGGCGGAGAAAGCGGCCCGGTTCGTCCGCTTTTGCGATTCGTTCAATATCCCCATCCTCACGCTCGTCGACGTACCCGGGTTCATGCCCGGCACGGATCAGGAGCACAACGGCATCATCCGGCGGGGCGCGAAGCTGATCTACGCCTACGCCGAGGCGACGGTGCCGCTGCTGTCGGTCGTCGTGCGGAAGGCCTACGGCGGAGCGTACATCGTCATGTCCTCGAAGTTCCTCGGCAGCGACGTGAATTACGCCTGGCCGGGGTCGGAGATGGCGGTCCTGGGTCCCCGGGGCGCGGTCAACATCCTCTACCGGAACGAAATCGCAGACGCCGACGACCCGGACGCCAAGCGCCAGGAACTGATGGACGAGTTCCGCGACGAGTTCGCCAATCCGTACGGGCCGGCGAAACGGGGCTACCTCGACGACGTCATCGAACCGAAAGAGACGCGCAAGCGCCTCATTCAGGACCTCGACCTCCTGCAGCGCAAGCGCGAGGATACACCGCCGAAAGACCACGGCAACATCCCGCTGTAATATGGCGACTCGCAACACCCCCCAGTCGGACGCGGAGACGCCGCTGCCAACCGATAGCGAGGGTCCTGAGGACCTGTCGCTGTCGATACCAGCGGACGCATCACAGGCCGAGGCAGCCGCTATCACTGCCGCAATCAGTGCCCATCTGACCGACCGTCAGCGGGCCGCTGTGGCGACAGCACAGCGGCAGACGGTCGAGTACGTCGACGAGTGGACGCTGGCCGGACGGCTGGCGAGCGTGGGCAAGCGCCACCCTCCGGACAACGTCAAGCGAGGCGAGGAGTGGAAGGCGGCGGCGCGGGCGCGGTACTAAGAGTCCGTAAACTCCTGCAGCACTTCGAGGTCGCGGGTGGTCCGCATGAACTCCGACAGCGCCCGTTCGGCCCCGCAGTCGTCACAGACGAACTGTGTTTCAGGGGCCGGGAGGTCGGACACTTGCTCTTCCCAGGCAACTGAACACGCCGGACATTGTAGTTGGAGCCAGGCCTCCTGCATATTTCGTGTGTGGTTAGCACACACGGATATACTTTGTGTGGATTCTCACTGTCGGGGGCTGTGGTGCTGTTTGTCGATTCATGCCGCTTTTGGGCTGCCTAAACATGGGAAGATTTAAACCGTTTAGGCAAGCCTAAAAAGATATGAACCGACGAGAGTACATCGTTGCGACCGGTGTCGGGCTGGCAGGTGCCGTCGCCGGCTGTTCGGGTCAGTCCGAGGCCGGGAGCGGTGGTGACGGCGCGACGGATTCCGGTACGACGACCGCGACAGCGACCACGGAACCGACGGAGTCGGGCTACTCCGTCACGATGGAACCGGTGGGCGAGGTCACGTTCGAGGCAGTTCCGGAGGGCTGGGTCGCGAACAACGGGAGCTGGGCCGACATGGGGATTGCGCTCGGCCTCGACGCACCAGAGGGCGTCTGGCTCCCATCCCGGTACCACACCCAGCTCTACGACGAGATCCCGGGCGTCAGCGTCGACGGGAGTTCGATCCAGAAGCTGTGGGGGGACAGCGGTGTCGGGAAAGAGCAGTTCTACGAAATAGACGCCGACATCCACGTCATGGACCCGAACTTCCTGCAGAGCCGCGGGTCCTGGGAACAGTCGGATATCGACGAAATCGAAACCCAGGTCGGTCCTTTCTTCGGGAACAGCATCTTCTCGACCGGCTACGAGTGGCACGACTACACCTACTACACACTGTACGAAGCCTTCGAGAAACTGTCCCAGGCGTTCCAGCGGACCGATCGGTTCGAGGCGTTCCGGACTCTCCACGAAGAGTTCCAGACGAGCCTGGAAGACATCCTGCCGGACTCGGAATCAGACCGGCCGGAGGTAGCCATCATGTGGGCCGGCAGCGACGAGCCCACCAGCTTCTCACCGTACCTCATCGAGGACGGGACCAGCTTCAAACAGTGGCGAGACCTCGGGGTACGCGACGCCTTCGCGAAGACCGATGTCAGGGACTTCCACGCCGACCGCAGCAAGGTCGACTTCGAGACCCTGCTCGACATCGATCCGGAGCACCTGCTCCTGCGTGGACAGGAGAACAAAACGCGCTCGGAGTTCGAGGACACGGTCGTCAGTTTCCTCGAATCGGATTCGGCCGGGAGCGAGCTGACGGCGGTACAGAACGGGGACGTGTATCGCGGGGGGCCGTTGTATCAGGGGCCGATAACGAATCTGGTCCTCACGGAACGGGCCGCGTCGCAGGTGCACGACGTGGACCGGAACCTGTTCGACCGTCAGCGCGTCGCCGATATCGTCGCCGGAGAGCTGTAGGGCACCATGGTCGGACGAACACTCGCGGACATCCGTGACAGGCTCTCGGATCTCAGCGTGGCTGTTGGGCCGTATCGCGTCGTCAGCGCCCGGACAGGCACGCCGCCGTTCCCGGTGTCGGGAATGCAGTTCCCGGATCGCGAGACGGCCGCCGAAGCGGCCAGCGTCGCGACCGCCTACCGGAGTGCCCTCCGCCGCTACGACCCCCGTGTCACCGTCCACGGCCTCATCGTCTGTGAAGCGCCGTGGGGGACTGACGCCGTCAGGACTGGCCCGTCGTCGCTCCCGGAGTACTGTCACACGGTCGCCGGGTCGCTGTTCGAGGTGCTGTCGGGCCGTCATCGCTCCGTCGAGCAGGCAGTCATCGACAGCTACCTCGAAGCGGCCGAGGAGACGGAGAACCGCGAGCGCCTCTGTCTGGCGATGCTCGAAAGCATGGCCACGGCGATCGCCGACAATCTCGACCCGGAAGTACAGGCGGACACCCTCCGCGAAGCCGCCGGCCAGTTACCGAGGAAGCCAAGCGGGCCTGAGCCGGTCCGGGACGCCGTCGCCGACCTCGAAACAGCGGGGCTGGTCGACGAGACAGCAATCGAACCCGCCGCGGTCGGTCCCGGCCGCTGTTCCAGATATATTACATTACAGAACTATCGCCCGACGCTGTCGGACCTCCGCTGCCCAGTGTTGCCGATTGCCGTCGAACTGCTGCGACGGACGAGTATCACGCCACAGATGGCCGAAGCGGAGCGAACTGCGGACGGCTGGCGGCTGCTCGTTTCACTGGCTGGTGACCGACCCGCCGAAGGGCTCTCAGTCGTCGCGACGACTGCATGAACATTCCATTCGTTCTATAGGTCGGACCGTAATACATACACGAGACCCCTGTGACGGCACAGGTATGGGAGTCGCAGTAATCGGCGCGTCAATGACGAAATTCGGGCAACGTGACGCCTGGATCCGCGAATTGCTCTCGCAGGCGGGCGAGGAGTGTCTCACGGACGCCGGCGTCGCGCCCGATGACGTAGAGCACCTGTACGTCTCGAACATGGCTAGCGGCGAGTTCGAAGGGCAGACGGGAATCATGAACCTGCTGGCCCACGACCTGGGGGTGCTTCCGGCCTACAGCGAACGGGTCGACCAGACCTCCTCCTCGGGCGGAGCAGGCATCTACGAAGCCTGGCAGTCCGTCGCCAGCGGGGCCAGTGAGATGACGCTGTTAGTCGGCGGGGAGAAGATGACCCACAAGACGACGGGCCAGGCGACCGACATCATCGCCTCGATCACCCACCCCGACGAGTACAAACACGGCGTGACGCTCCCGTCCTTTGCCGGGATGACCGCCCGGCACTATCTGGAGCGGTTCGACGCCCCGCGGGAGTCGCTCGCCCGGGTCGCGGTCAAGAACCATCGAAACGGCGTAGACAACCCCAAGGCGCAGTTCCAGACGGAGATCACGATGGAGAAAGCGCTGGAGTCGCCCATCATCGCGGACCCGTTGCGGCTGTACGACTTCTGTCCGATCACGGACGGCAGCGCCGCGCTCATGTTCACGACAGAGGAACGGGCCAAAGAGATCACCGACGAGTACGCCCTCGTCTCCGGTATCGGCGGGGCAACGGACACGCACGTCGTCCACGAGCGGGACGACCCGACGGTCATGGGCGGGGTCGTCGAGTCGAGCAAGGAGGCCTACGAGATGGCCGGCCTCAGCCCCGAGGACCTCGACGTGGCCGAACTGCACGACATGTTCACGATTCTGGAGTTCCTCCAGCTAGAGGGTATCGGTGTCGCCGAGCAAGGGACAGCCTGGGAGATGGCAATGGACGGGGCCACCGCGAAGGACGGCGAACTGCCCATCAACACTTCCGGCGGGCTCAAGTCGAAGGGCCATCCGCTGGGGGCAAGCGGTGTCGCACAGGGCGTCGAAATCTACGAACAGCTCGTCGGCGAGGCCGGGCCGCGACAGGTCGAGGCCGACACCGCACTGGCGTGTAACGTCGGCGGGTTCGGCAACTGTGTCATCACCACCATCATGGAGGCCGCAGAATGACGCTGGAAGCAGGCATGTGCGCGAACGGTCACGTCTCGTACCCCACCCATCCGCTGTGTCCGGAGTGTGGCGAACCACAGGAAGAGACGTTCGACCTCGCGGACCGGACCGCCGAAGTCGTCACCTGGACTCATTCGACAGCGACGCCGCCGGGCGTCCGCGAGCCCAACACGCTGGCTATCGTCGAGTTCGACATAACGGACGTCTCCGATGCGAGCGATGAGTTCGTCCGCGCGCTCGGGCAGGTGACCACGGACGAGGTCGAAACAGGTGACACGGTCGAACCCGTCTACGTCGAGGAACTCCGCGACCCCGACGCGGGTATCAAAGTCCCCGAGAGCCAGGACTGGGACGGTTACCGCTGGGACCCGGTCTGATCAGCTCTCCTCGCCCTGTCGGATAATCCGACCCTCTGTCGTCGGCGAGATCGTCCCCTGTTCCTCGATAGTGTTGATGACGAGATCGGAGAGGAGTGCACCCTCGTTCGACGAGACGAGGACAGTTGCGTCGCTGAGTATGCTGTACCCGTCGCCGCCGGAGACGACGTAGAAGCCGTGAACAGAACGTGAGTGCGCTATACGGTCGAGACCGTTGTCGAATAGGTGTCGGGAAGGGCCCCCGTCTCGGCCAGCTCAGCGATACATTCTTCGACGGACTCAGTTCGGCCTCTGTCGGCGAAGGGGGCAACCTGCACGAGGTCACCGCTCTCGTAGACTGCGAGGCAGACGGCCGGCATGACGAGTTCGCGGCGCTTCTCGCCCGTCGTCGAACTGTAACAGAGCCGGGTGTCGAAAAACGGCGCGAGGCAGACACCAGCCTCGCGGGCCCAGTCCGCAAACTCGTTGTACAGGTCCCGTTCAGTTCCATTACCGGAGCCCTGCAGCGGCACGCGCTTCTCCCACTCGACTGTGTCGACGTCGTCGAGTACGCCACGGCACACCAGCTCCTGTAGCTCACGTTCGATAGCGGTACAGCGTTTCTGTGACGGCGCTGGGAGGTCAGACCGGACGAACAGGGTCGCCCGACGACCGCCCGGAGCAGTAGAGCTGGACATCGGTATTCGTACCTAGCTCTGTGACATAATAAATCATTATGTTTGTGGAGATGAAAGTATCACACCGCGCTGAAGCTCTTTACTCCTCGTCGCTCCCCTCTCCGTCTTCGGTACCGGTGTCGTCCCTGTCTGGACCTTCGATATCGTCCTTTATCGACCGTAGTTCGGCGTCTACGTCCACTGGGACGTCAGTAACCTGGTCGGAGTCGACCTCCTCGCTCACCCCCGGTTCATCGGCTAATCTATCCTGGATCTGGCCACGCAACTGTTGGGCTTCCTGAATAAGCTCGCGGGCCTCTTCATCTTCCGGTGTCCCTTCGACAGCCTGCTGGAGGTCGGTCAACGCACCGTCGAGGCGAGAGAGCGTGGCCCGACTCAGATCACTCGCACGCTGTCGCACCTCATCCGAGGCGGACCCGGTCGATGTCGGCCGGCCCTCGGCCATCCGGAGGGCTCGACGGAGTATCTTCAGCGCCTCGATGTTGGTCTTCAACACGAGAATAACCGCAGGAATGGTCACGTCGCTGGTGAACCGGAGGAGTTCGCTCGGTGTCGGTGGCCGTGGCAGGCCGCTGTCGGTCGTGGGCTCGACCTCCGTCTCTAGTTCCTGTAGCGTCGTAACGAGGTCCGTAATCAGGGCGGAAAGGTCGTCGTCCGAACTCATACCTCTCTCTTGTCGCCTCGGGTACTAAAGGCCGCGCCGTGTGGCCGGCCGGTTTCGTGTCGTCTCTGCCCCCGGTGTGGGGGCTGGCATCCACAGATGATTAGGCCAACCAAAATCCTTTTAGCTTTAGGGGTGCCTAACTCAGGTAATGCCATCACAGACGGACGATGTCGAGGCCTCCGAGGACCGCCCGGACGTAGCAGCACTGGACAGCGGTGCTGACAGAACCGTGTTTACCGAAGACGGGAACCGAGACGGCTGGATTTCGACCGACGTCACCGTCGAGCTCCGACGGTAGTCCGTTCGTCCGCCCCGCGCCGCGTTTCTCTTTCCTCTGACTCCTGAGTTACTTTCTTCACAGGCGGGTCTCTCCACGATATGAACTGGGTAGCGACGCTACCAGTACCAGAAAATTCGGGAGAAGGCGGTGGGCCGACGTTAGTCCAAGACGAGCGTGTCGTCTTCGAGGTAGTGCTCGATGTGGTGGGCGTCTTCCTCGGTCTGCACGATGATTTCCCGGAGGATCTGCGCCGTCGCGTGGTCACCGAGGTTCTCCGCAAGGTCGATGTGATCACGGAGCGACTCGATGATGTCGCCGTACATCTCGAGGTCGTTTTCGAGCGACGTCCGGATGTCGTACACGTCCTGTCCTTCCGGTTCTACCGACGCGTGCTCTTCCTGTGCCTTGCCGCCAGCGACGGGCGTGCCACCGAGGGCCTGGGCCCGCTCCGCGAGTTCGTCGGCTGCCTCTTCGGCGTTGCCGGCGGCGTCGCCGAGGAACAGGTGGAGGTCGCGGAACTCGGCACCCTCGACGTTCCAGTGGTGCTTCTTGACCTGATGGTACAGTGTGTACGTGTCCGCAAGGTCCTGATTCAGCGCGTTGATAACCTGCTCGGACTTCTCTTTGTCGAGGCGGAGTTCGTTCTCTTCGACTTCCCCGAACTCGCGTCGGACGTGCTCTTGTGTTGCCATAGTCATCTTATTGTACAGGGGGAAGCCACTTAAAGATTGTTTTGTGAAAATATGTTTTCGGGAACCCAAAAAATATGTTCTAAGATAGAATGGCTGGTTACCTGAACAGAAATATTATCCGCTGATACCAACCCTCGCTCGAGTCAGCACTCTGCGCTTGATATAAAAGGGATAGGACTACTCCGACGACGGCCGGGAAACGACGAGCGCGACGGTGTCCTCGTCGATTGCGCTGCTGTCGACCGCTGTCTCACGGAGGACTTGCTCCTGATGGACTGCGACGACCGCGGCGAGGAGGTAGTCGTCCAGACCGAGATGTGCGCCGTACTCTTCCCAGACAGTTTCTCTGACCGCGATAAAGAACGTCTCGGGCGTGCGGCGTAGCACTGCGTCGTCGAACCGCTTTCGCCACTCGTAGACGAGGTCCTCGACACCGGGATTGTCACGCATCGTTTGCTGGTGGTCAGCGAGCGCGGTTCGCAACTGTTCCTCGTCGACGCTGTTTGCCCCTGCGACTCCACGGACCACTTCGTCGTCGAACGGTGCTAAGAGCGCTACGTCAGTCATCGGACGTCGCTACGGGGGTGACGAACAAAAACACCGTCACACCGAAATCGCGGTAATGAATCGTCTAGATTCCCGCTTGCTGGGAGTTCCCCACATCTATATTCGGGCCCCCCTGTAACCACCGAGTAGAGGCATGGGACGATTATCGACGTTGTTTGCGCCGGAACGTGTCGCAGTGGTCGGGGCGACCGATTCGGAGGGGTCCGTCGGTCACGCGGTCACCACGAACCTGCTCGATTCGTTTGCAGGGGAGGTCGTGGCCGTAAACCCGAACAAAGAGACAGTGCTTGGATTGCCGTGTTACGACAACCTCGCCGGCCTGGAAGACCCCGGGACGGTCGACGTGGCTGTCGTCGTCGTGCCGCCGACGGTGGCGGTCGACGTCATCGAGAACGCCGGGGAAGCGGGTATCGAAAACGTCGTCGTCATCACTGCCGGGTTCGGTGAGACCGGCAGTGATGGGGCCGAACGCGAGCAGCGGCTCCGCGAGGCGGCCAGTAAATACGACCTGAATCTGGTCGGCCCGAACAGCCTCGGCGTGATGTCGACCCCCGTCGGGCTCAACGCCACTTTCGGCAATGAGATGGCCAGCGACGGCGACATCTCCTTTATGAGCCAGTCGGGCGCGTTCATCACCGCCGTGCTGGACTGGGCCGCCGAGCGCGATGTCGGCTTCAAAGACATCGTCTCGCTCGGGAACAAAGCGGTGCTAGACGAGAGCGATTTCGTCGCCGAGTGGGGCGACGACCCCGATACCGACGTCATTCTGGGCTATCTGGAGGACATCAACGACGGGTCGTCGTTCGTACAGACAGCCCGTGAAGTGACACAGGACACGCCGATTGTCCTCGTCAAGTCCGGTCGCACGGACGCGGGTGCGAGCGCGGCGGCCTCCCACACCGGTGCGATGGCCGGATCGGAGCGGGCCTACGAGGCCGGCCTCGACAAGGCTGGGACGCTCCGCGTCGAATCCGTACAGGAACTGTTCGACTACGCCCAGATTCTCGCCGGCCAACCGCTCCCGGACGGGGACGAAATCGCCATCGTCACGAACGCCGGCGGCCCCGGCGTGATGACGACCGACGCCGTCGGCGACTCGGACCTGCAACTCGCGCAGTTCGGCGACGAGACGTTCTCCCGGCTCCGCGAGGAGATGCCCGAGGAAGCCAACATCTACAACCCGGTCGACATCATCGGGGACGCTCCCGCGGAGCGCTTCGAAACGGCGCTTGAAACGGTACTTGCGGACGACAGCGTCTCGATGGCCGTCGTCGTCGCCTGTCCGACGGCAGTGCTTTCCTTCGAGGAACTCTCGGAACGGGTCGTCGAACAGCAGGAGCGGTTCGAGAAACCCGTCGCGGCGACGCTGATGGGCGGGAAGTCAGTCGACGCCGGTGCGAACGTCCTGAGCGAGGCGGGCGTGCCGAACTACTTCGATCCGGCCCGCGCGGTCGGGAGTCTGGACGCTCTCAGACGCTATCGGGAGATCAGGGCGACCGAGTACGAGGAGCCGACGACGTTCGACGTAGACCGCGAGCGGGCCCGCGAGATACTCGAATCCGGTGCCCGCCGCGGGTCGAACCGGCTCGGCGTGGAAGCGATGGACCTGCTCGACGCGTATGGGATTCCGACACCGCAGGGCGATGTCGTCTCCTCGCCCGTCGAAGCGGAGGCTATCGCCGAGGAGATCGGCGACGACGTGGTGATGAAAATCGTCAGCCCGGACATCCTGCACAAGTCGGACATCGGCGGCGTCGAGGTCGGTGTCCCCGTCGAAGACGTCCGGGACACCTACGAGGACCTCGTCGTCAGGGCGCGCAACTACCAGGAGGATGCGACAATTCTCGGCGTTCAGGTACAGGAGATGGTCGACCTCGACAACGGCGTCGAGACGATCCTCGGGATGAACCGCGACCCGCAGTTCGGGCCGCTGCTGTTGTTCGGCCTCGGCGGTATTTTCGTCGAGGTGCTCGAAGACAACACTGTCAGTGTCGCCCCCGTCAGCGAGAACGAGGCGAAAGGGATGCTCGACGACATCGACTCCGCACCGCTGTTGCGCGGTGCGAGAGGCCGCGACCCCGTCGACGAAGCGACGCTGGTGGAAACCATCCAGCGGCTCTCGCAACTCGTCACTGACTTCCCCGCTATCGTCGAACTGGACATCAACCCCCTCGTCGCGACGCCCGACGGGGTGCAGGCGGTCGACCTGCGACTCACCCTCGACCAGGAGAAACTATGACCGACACGAACACGCTACTCGTCACGTCACTGGAGGAAGGTATCGGCAAGACGGCTATCACGCTCGCGCTAGCGACGCGTGCCCACGACGCGGGCTACGACGTCGGCTACATGAAGCCCAAGGGGACGCGCCTGCGGAGCGCGGTCGGCAAGACGCGGGACGAGGACCCGATGCTCGCCCGCGAACTGCTCGATCTGGAGACCGACCTCCACGACATGGAACCCATCGTCTACTCGCCGACGTTTATTCAAGAAGCCATCCGCGGGCGTGAGGACCCGGACGACCTCCGCAAGCGACTGCAAGAGGGCATCGAGACGTGTTCAGAGGGGACCGACCTGCTCCTCGTCGAGGGGAGTAGCGACCTGACGACCGGCAGTATCGTCGACCTCACGGACATCGATATCGCGGAACTGCTCGACGCCCGCGTGCTGTTAGTCACCGGCTACGATACGCCCAGTGATACGGACGAGATTCTGTCCGCGGCCCGGGCGATCGGTGATCGGCTCGACGGCGTCCTGTTCAACGGCGTCACCGACGCGACGGTGGACGAACTCGCCGACGACGTGGTTCCGTTCCTCGAAGGCGAGGGGATTCCAGTCCACGGCATTCTGCCGCGTGACCGCTCGCTCGCCGGCGTCACCGTTGCCGACCTCGCCCGGAACCTCGGCGCGGACATCCTCACTGGCGATGCCAACACCGACGTCCACGTCGAGCGGTTCAGCGTCGGTGCGATGAGCGGGAGCAGCGCACTCGAACGCTTCCGGCGGACGCGCGATGCCGTCGTCGTCACCGGCGGCGACCGCTCGGAGGTCCAGACCGCTGCTCTCGAAGCGTCCGGTATCAAGGCGCTACTCCTCACGGGTGGGTTCCAGCCCGCCAGTGCGGTCATCGGACAGGCGGCCGAGAAAAACGTCCCAGTGCTGTCAGTCCAGTCGGACACGCGGACGACGATAGACAGGGTCGAGGAGGTTCTCCGGACCGGCCAGACGCGCAACGAGGCAACAGTCGACCGTATGCAGTCGCTACTGGACGACGGTGTCGATATCGAGGCGCTGCTGTCAATCGATCTGTAGCACCGTCGTTTCGGCTGGGCGGTAGTCCGTTCCTAACGGAACATGGCCCCGCGCTAGGGCGAAACCTCCACATGAAACGTGCCTTACTATTTTAGTGGTTGGTAGTCAAGTATCAGATGGAGCCTTACCGGCTCCGTAGTGTCACACGACGGGGGTTTGCCCCCGTTCTATCCCCTTTGCTCGGCCACGTATGGACAGCTACTGGTCGATAGCTGGCCGTACCACCGACTGCGGGAGATCTGTGCTGATCCCCGAAATCACGCTGTCTGACGACTCGACGTCCAGCGGCGGAACGGGCCAGACGGAGCATCCGGTCATCCGCTCGATAACGCTCGGATTCGTTCGCTCTGCGGTCGTCGCGCCTTCGTACTCGTTGAGAACGACACCGACGACCGGCACGCCTCTCTGACGGAGCGCCTGCACCGTCAGCGCCGTGTGATTGAGCGTTCCGAGCCCCGAACGGGCGACGACCAGCGCGGGAAGCCCGACATCCGAAACGAGGTCGATGACCTCCCGTCCGTCCGCGAGTGGGACGCGCAGGCCGCCGATACCCTCGACGACAGCCGTCTCGCTTCCTGCCACGACATCGGCGACCCCGTCGCGGATCGACTCGTAGGAAAGCGTGACGTCGTCGTTTGATTCCTTCGCAGCTACGTCCGGTGCCAGCGGTGGCGACAACCACTTCAGACAGACCGCGGCCTCGGTCGTACCGCAGACGGACTGGACGAACGCCGCGTCGTCATCGGGCGGATGCCCGGTCTGGCAGGGTTTGACGGCGACTGCTTCGGTCCCCTGCTCCCGCAGCCAGCCCGTCAGCCCGGCGGTCACGACCGTCTTGCCGACGCCGGTGTCGGTGCCGACGACGAACACACCGTCCTCGGCGATGTGGCCGGTCTCGCGGTCAGGGCCCGAATCCTCGCTCGTATCGCTCATAGCACGCCCACCTCTGTGCCGGCGGTTCGGAAGGCGTCGAGACACTGCGCGATGTCGTCGGCGGTGTGTGTCGCCATCGGCGCGACCCGGATACGAGCGGTCCCTTCGGGTACCGTCGGTGGCCGGATCGCAGGGGCGACGATACCGTGGTCGCGCAGTCTATCGGCCAGTTCCAGCGCGTCCCCGCGGTCACCGACGACGACCGGGAGGATATGCGTCTCGCCGAGCACCTCGTAGCCCATCGTCTCCAGCCCGTCCCGGAGGGTGGCGACAGTGTCCCAGAGTTCTGTCGCGCGGTCGGTCTCGCGAGCGATTCGCAGCGCTTCGCGGGCCGCCGCGGCGTTCGGTGGGGATAGCCCGGTCGAGAAGACGAACGACCGCGCGGCGTTCAGCAGATACTCGATAAGCGTCTCGTCGCCGGCGATATAGCCGCCCTGGCTCGCCAATGCCTTCGAGAGCGTGCCCAACTGCACGTCGACGCGGTCGCTCAGCCCCTCGCGTTGTACGACGCCACCGCCGCTGTCGCCGAACAGTCCTGTCGCGTGGGCCTCGTCCACCATCAGCGACGCGCCGTACTCGTCGGTTGCGTCACAGATGGCTGATAGCGCCGCGATATCCCCGTCCATCGAGAACACGGAGTCAGTGACGACGAGCCACTGTTCGTCCCCGGGCGCGTCCGCCGCTCGCCGTTCCATTTTCGCACGTAGGTCGTCGGCGTCGCAGTGGTCGTACACCACCGTCTCGCTCGCTCCGACGCGACAGCCGTCGATAATCGAGGCGTGGTTCAGTTCGTCCGAAAAGACGACATCCGGGGCCAGCGCGTCGATTGTTCCAATATTGGCCGCGTATCCCGACGAGAACACCAACGCTCGCTCGGCCCCTTTCGAGGCTGCGAGGTCGCGTTCCAGCGCCCGGTGGACCTGCGTGTCGCCGGTGACCAGCCGCGAAGCCCCCGCGCCGGTGCCGACGGTCCGTGCGCCCAGTTCCGCCGCTCGCTGGACCCGGCTGTCGTCAGCCAGCCCGAGGTAGTTGTTCGAGGCGAAGACGACGGCTTCGTCGCCGAACGCCGGTGGTTCGCCTTTCGGGTCGTCGGCAAAGCGGGTCCGCGCCGAGACGGACTCGGCGACTTCTAGATGCCGGCGGAGGTTCTGTGCGTCGCGCTGTTCGAGTCGGTCGTTCAAATCGAAGCCGTGAGTCATGAAGAGGAGAATCGGGCGGTCTCAGAAGCCGGGCATCAGGTCAGCGGGGCCGAACACGCCGTAGTGGCCGGCGCGGTTGTTGCGGACGCCGGCTTTCAGGTAGCCAAGCGCCGGGCCGTTGACGTTGGCCTCCATGCTAGTCACGTCGTCCAGTTCGAAGGTGTTCGTGCCTGTTTCCCCATCGAAGGTCGTGCCCGTCACGCTGACCGTCGTTGTGGTCGGTTTCTCGTCCGAGCGGACGTCGAGGACGCCGCCGACGTGGACATCCTCGGCGTCACAGATGCCGGCCCGCTCAAGCAGCACGTCGTCGGCGTGCTCCATGTCGTGGAACTCCAGAACGCCGTCGTGTTCGTCGATGAGTGCCTCGATCTCGTCCTCGCTCATCTCGCGGGCCGTCTCGATGTCGTAGCCGTCGAGGTGGGCGATGTCCTCACGGACCGTCCCCCGGTTGTCCTCGTAGCCGGACTTGAGACCGACGCCCCACCAGATTTCGACCGCCTCGACCTCGACGAAGGACTGGGCGGCCAGGGCCGCCGCGCCGGTGAGGAAGCCGGGGGTCGCACCGGCCCCGCAGACGAACGTGATGCCCGACTCTTTCAGTTTGTCCTCGCGGTCGTCGAGCATCCCGATGACCCGGGAGCGTTTGAGTACGTCAATCATGACGCCCTCGTAATCGGCCTCGGCGAAGCGTTCGGCCACGCGCGGGATGAAGTCGTGTTCGAGGTTCGGGAGCGCCAACAGCACCGCGTCGATGGCATCGCTCTCGGCGATAATGTCGTCAATGGGCGTTTCCGTCGGTTCGCCCTGCGTACTGGCGACGATGCCGGCCTGCTCGCCGTGCTGTTTGACGCCGTCGGCTTTGGCGGCGGCCGCGCCGCCGTCGGTCGCAACGTCGTCGGGGCCGTCATCTTGCGGCCCGCTCGCAATATTACCCTCCGTCGACTCCAGCAGTTCGTCCACATCGAGACCGTCGTGGTCGATAGCCACGCCGTTGCGGTCACAGGTTGCGACGGCAGTGAGGCCGTCCTTGTGCTGTGAGACTTCGAGCGTCCGCCGTCCGATGCCACCGGTTCCAAGCACTGCAAAGCGTATGTCGTCCATTGTCAGTCGTCGGATTTGAGTTCTGATTTGGTCTGTGCTGTCCCTGCCGCCGTCTCGGTTTCCGTCTCGTCAGCCGCGCGTTCTTTGACCGCTTCGGGGTCGAACTCGTTGGCCTCGGTGTTCGGTTCAAGCCCGGCCTCCGCCATGATTTCGAGGTCGTCGGCCGCCGTCTGGCCCTCGGTTGTGAGATAATCGCCAGTGAGGATACCGTCAGCACCGGCCTCCAGCGCGGCCACCTGTCCGTCCGTGTCGAGGTTGACCTCGCGTCCGCCGGTGAGGCGCACGCGGGACTCGGGGTGGAGCAGGCGGTACACCGCGATGGTCTTGACGACCTCCTCGGTCGTGATGTCGGGCAGCCCCTGTTCGGCCATGGGGGTGCCAGCGACCGGGTTCAGGATGTTGACCGGGAGCGAGGAGATACCGATGTCCTGCAGAGCCATCGCCGCATCGACCCTGTCTGTCGGCGATTCACCCATCCCAAGTATGACGCCGGCACAGAGGTCCATGCCGGCCTCTTTGGCTACCCGGAGCGTCTCGACCCGCTTCTCGAACGTGTGGGTCTGAACGACCTCCGGGAAGTATCGGGGTGATGTCTCGATGTTGTGATTGTAGTGGTTGAGCCCCTCGTCGGCCAGAATCGCGGCCTCCTCCTCAGTCAGGATACCGAGGCTGGCGTCGACCTCAACGTCCGTCTCGTCGCGAACGAGGCGAATGGCTTCGAGGACTTCCGCCCACTCCTCGGGGCGGTTCTCCTTCGAGACGCCCTTCTCGGCGACGACGATACCGAACCGCTGTGCGCCGTCGCGTTCGGCGCGTTTTGCGGCCTCCAGTATCTTCTCCGGGCCGAGAAAGCCGTAGTTGTCGATGCCGGTGTCGAAGTGGACAGACTGGGCACAGAAGCCACAGTCCTCCGCGCAGTTCCCGGCTTTGGCGTTTACGATCGAACACGCGTCGACGGTGTCGTCACCCAGTTGCGTGCGCACGTAGTCGGCCCCGGCCGCCAGGTCGTCGACTGGCTGTGCGATGAGAGCCAATCCGTCCCGGCGGTCGAGGCATTCGCCGTCCAGCACGCGTGCGACAGCGTCGTCTACCGTCTGGTTGCCCGTCTCGTAAACCACATTCTCGCTGTCGGTTGACGGTCTGATAAAGATTCGGGTGAGTCTGGCGACGGACCTGTCAGTCGCGGGGGTACCGTTTTACCAGACCCACTGCTACGCAGTCACATGGCTGGTTCGACGGAGACGGCAACTGAGCACGCCGCCGAAGACGGCCACGAACACCGGAGTCGGTGGCCTCTAATAGCTGCAATCGGTGCTGCGTCGCTGTACCTGGGCGTCGGATTGGTGTTTGTCGGGCTCGACCTGGTCCCGTCCGTGGTCCCGATCGCACTCGGCGGCGCTGGTGCGATTGGCTTGCTGGCCGGACTCGCCGGGTGGGCCAACGAGGCGTTCATCGCCGATTACGTCCGGAACCGCGGGGACAGCGATTCCGACCTGTACGCCACGACGATGGTTCTGTTCCTCGTTTCCGACGTGGCGACGTTCTCCGCCGGTTTCATCTACTACGCCTTCATCCGGGCCGGGTCGTGGCCACCGGCCCACCTCCCGCCGTTGCTTGGCTCGCTGGTGGTCATCAACACGGTGCTACTGCTCGCCAGCAGCGTGACGCTCCACTACGGGCACGAGGCGCTGGAACACGGGAACCGGCGGCGGTTCCTGGGCCTGCTCGGGGTGACGCTCGCGCTCGGCGTCGTCTTCCTCGCCGGGCAGGTGTACGAGTACTACGAGTTCGTCGCCGTCGATGGATTTAGCATCGGCTCCGGCGCGTTCGGAAGCGCGTTCTACGGGCTGACCGGCCTCCACGGCCTCCACGTCGCGCTCGGCGTCCTGCTGCTCGCTATCGCGTTCGGGCGCGCGCTCCGGGGCCATTACACGCCCGGGCGGGACACAGCTATCCGGACCACGTCGCTGTACTGGCACTTCGTCGACCTGGTGTGGGTGTTCCTCGTCGTCGTGCTGTACGTCGGCGCTGCCCTCTGACCCCACGCTGAGCGCACGAAACCCCTAGTTCGACCGGCCGGCCCGCTGTTCCAGCCGCACCAGCCGTCGGTACAGCGGCGGGGCCAGGACGCCGAGGAACCCAAGCGCAATGGCGAACACGCCGAGCGGGAACTGGAGCGGGAGAGCCGCGAAACACGTATTTTCGGCGACGAGGGTGACGTAATACTCTTCGCCCTCGTAGGTAACGATGGCTCCGCGGCGGAAGGCGTCGGCGTTGGGCACGTCACCGACGACCTGCTCCTCGCCAACCGGGTCGTCTACGGCCGTCAGGAACGCCGTCTGTTCGTCCGGGGAGAGGTCGTCGAAGGCCAACTGCGGGAGCCGCGGTCCCGGCTCGTCCCCGCCGAACCGCTCCACCGTTGCTTCGGGTGATTCGACACCGATGGTCGGGTTCCCGCAGTTCTCCAGGTCCGGCTCGATAATCGCGTAGCCGCCGGGCACGGCTCCGGCGATACCGACCGCGATGAGCAGGACGCCGACGAAGGGCGCGAGATACTGAAAGACGAACGAGTCAGCGCCGTCGCTCATCTGTCAGCCGCCCCCGTCGGTCCGTGTCCGAAGCGACTCGTCGGATTTGAGGTACTGGAAGGTCACAGTCAGCCCGATGCCGTACGCCCAGTGGGAGACGAGCACGAAAGTGAGATACCCGACGAACGCGAGCCCGCTCTGCCCGGTGTAGAACGCGATGGCGAACCCGCTGGATATCAGCGTCGCGAACACCAGCCCGGTCTCGAACAGCAGCCGACCGGGGAGGTAGTCGGAGAACGCAAGGAACAGGAGCGGCCAGGTGACGGTCCCACCGACGAGGAAGAGCACGGCCCCGATAGCCGGGCTCGAAGGCAGGCCGACCAGTTCGGCGATTTCACTGAAGGAAACCGGGTCGAGGACGCCGATGAGTATCGCCGTGATGAGTCCGCCACTCATCAGGACCGTGCCGACAAACCCGCCGGCTGCGGCCATCCAGGCGTTCCGGGAGACGGTCTCGGCGACGGTCCCGACGCCGCCGGCCAGCCCTGTCGGCTCGGCTTCAGGGGCGTAGGAGCGCCGCGTCGTCTCGGGCTCGGTCGGCTCCATATCGTACTTGTCCATCATGTGCTGTTCGAACCACTGCCACTCTCGAGTGAACTGGCTCGTCGCCTTCAAGCCCCACGGGTCCGTCGTCGACACGGGCGTCCCCCGCCAGTAAGAGACGAGCATGTTGTACAGCCACAGCAGGGCGCTCAGGCCGATGATGTAGCCACCCACGGTCGCGATCTGCTGGGCGAACTGGTACTCCGGCGGGTAGATGGCCTGTCGTCGCGGGAGCCCAAGCCCGCCGATGACAAGCAACGTCATGAACGTCACGAACGAGCCAAAGACGATCAGCAGCGCCTGGAATCTCGCCATCCGCGTGTCGTACCACCGGCCAGTGATGAGCGGGTACCAGTAGTAGCTCGCGGCGATCATCAGGAACGGGATGATGCCGACGACGATGAGATGGAAGTGGCCGACGACGTAGTAGGTGCCGTGATAGAGGATGTCGATCGGGATAACTGCGAGGAACACGCCGGTGACGCCACCGATGATGAACGTCCCTATCCCGCCGGTACAGAGGATAAACGGCGCAGTCAGGCGGATGTTCCCTTCCCACATTGTCGTGATCCAGTTGAACACCTTGATCGCGCTCGGGACGGCGATAGCGATGGAAACCGCCATGAACGACAGTTTGACCCGCGGGTCCGCGCTCGTCGTGAACATGTGATGCGCCCAGACGCCGAAGGAGAGGACGCCCAGCCCCAGCGTCGAGTAGACGATGAACTGGTAGCCGAACAGTTTGCGGCCGACGAACTTCGGCAAGATCAGGCTCATCAGCCCCGTTGCCGGGAGGAAGAGGATGTACACCTCCGGGTGGCCCCAGAACCAGAACAGGTGTTGCCAGAGGATAGCACCACCGCCTTCCGTCGCAAAGAACGTCGTCGCGAGGTTCCGGTCTAGCAGGAGCATCACGAGCGCGCTCCCCAGCAGTGGGAACGCGAACAGTGCAATCCCGCTCGTGACGAGCATGTTCCACGAGAAGATATCGAGGTTCGCCCAGGTGACGCCCTCGCCGCGCTCGTAGACGATTGTGGTGATGAAGTTGATAGCGCCGACCGTCGTGGCGATGCCGGAGAGATGCAAGCCGAGCAACAGCAGGTCTATCTGTGGATTGGGCTGTTGCACGGACAGCGGGGCGTACAGCGTCCACCCGATACTCACCTCGCGCATCGTGAGGAAAAACCGGATGGCGTCCGCCGGGAGCACGAGATTCAGAATCTGGCCGAGTACCTGAATCATGAGTCCCATCCGGACCATAATCAGCGCCGGCGGGAGGAGCCAGAACCCGATAGCGTTGACCCGCGGGAACGCCATGTCGTCGGCCCCGATGAGCAGCGGCAGGACGTAGTTCCCGATGCCGAAGAACACGGGCAGGACGAAGAATATCAGCATCGTCAGGCCGTGGGTGGTAAACAGCGCGTTGTACGTCTCCGGCGTCCAGATGTCCGCCGGCGGCGTCAGCAGTTCCGTCCGGAGCATCATTGCATCGACGCCGCCCCACAGACCGGCGGCGGTGCCAAAGAAGATGTAGAGCAGACCGATATCGCGGTGGTTTGTCGTCGTCAGCCAGCGGTACACTTCGGACTGGATTCGACCGATCTCAAACTCGATCTCCTCCCGAGTCGTGTAGCCGCCGTCGCTCTCGGGTCGCGCCTTTCGCCGCTCCCGGACCCACACGAAAAGCACTGATAGCGCCAGCACGGCCAGGGCGGTCCCCTCGACGATAGCCCTGTTCAGCATCTGTGTGTAATCGGTCGTGTCGGAACGGTTGCTCGTTTCGTCATGCTACACGTTACCAATCTCTGACACGCCCACGCTGATAAAACTACGCTGGGAACCTGGGTCCAGTAGCGGTCACCCCTCAGCTAGCGCTGCTTTGGGCAAGTTATTTGACACGGCGATTGGTACAGTGTGACAATGCGTCTCCGACGACGCGTGATTCAGGCGGGCCTTGTCGTGGTCGGGCTCTCGCTACTTGCTGCCCCAGCCACAGCGCAGTCGGTCAACAGGGCGGCTATCGACGACCTCAACGAACAGCTCCTGTACGTCGCTCTGCCGTTGACGTTGTTCGTCGAACTCACGCTCGTGTACGTGATCTACCGGTTCCGGAACAACGACGACCCGCAACCGACGGTCGACGACCCGGCGCTAGAGGTGACCTGGACGGCCGCGACGGGCGCAATACTTGTCTTCGTCGGGATCTCGGCGTTCGTGGTGATGGCTAACCCCTACATCACGCCTGCAGCGGCCGAGATATCCGCCGACGAGGGGGACGCCTTCGCGGACGATACGGAGATAGACGTGCTCGCCTACCAGTGGGGGTGGGAGTTCTCCTACACCGAGGCGAACGTCACGACTGAAGAACGGCTGGTCCTTCCAGCGGACAGGAACGTCACGTTCAGGCTGCGGACGACGGACGTGATCCACGCCATCTACGTCCCGCAACTGGGCGTCAAACAGGACATCTTCCCCGGCCGGACGATAACGGCCCGAACGCACGCGACCGAACCCGGCGAATACCGGCTGTACTGCGCCGAGATGTGCGGGGCCGGACACAGCAAGATGAACGCCACTGTCGTCGTCAAGAACCAGTCCGCCTACGACGCCTGGATGGAGAATCAGACGGCTTCGGCCGACTACCGGACTGCTGAGTAGGCGTGAAAAGCGTCAGTACAGGTCGTCGAGTTCACCCTCGGTGTGGCTGTGGGACTCAGCCGGGAACTCGCCGGATTCGACGGCGTCGATGTACTCGTCGACGGCGTCGGCGACCTCGCCGCGAACGTCGCCGAACTGCTCGGCGAAAGGCGGACTGGACTCGGAGAGGCCGACTACGTCAGTGAACACGAGTACCTGACCGTCGCAGTCGCCGCCAGCACCGATACCAATTGTCGGGATGTCGACGGCCTCAGTGACCTGAGCGGCGAGGTTGGCCGGGATGTGTTCGAGCACTAGCGCGAACGCGCCGGCGGCCTCGTGCTCACGCGCGAGTTCGAGGATCTCCTCTGCCTCCTCGCGGCCGGTCGCCTGCCTCGTGTAGCCGGTCTGGTTCACGCTCTGTGGCGTGAGTCCGAGGTGGGCCATCGTCGGGATGCCCAGCTCCGTCAGCCGCTCGGTCAGCTCGACGGTGTGTGGCCCGGATTCGAGTTTGACCGCGTTCGCGCCCTCTTCTTTCAGCATTCGCCCGCAGTTCTGGATGCTCTCGCTCTCGTCCGCCCCGAAGGAGAGAAACGGCATATCGGCGACGACCAGCGCGTCGTCCGCACCGCGTGCGACCGCTCCGACCCGGGAGGCCATCTCGTCGAGCGTGACCGGGAGCGTGTCGTCGTGGCCGAGGACGGCGTTCCCCATACTGTCGCCGACGAGAATGACGTCCACGCCGGTGTCGTCAACGATGCTCGCGGTCACAGCGTCGTACGCTGTCAGCATCGTGATCGGCTCCTCACCAGCCATCGCCTGCAGGTCCCGGACAGTTGGCATATCCGAGCGGGGGCGCGCCTGCGCCTTACCTGTTCGGGTTGCGCAGTTCGCTCGGGAAACCGCAAGGTGCTTGCCGTACCTAGCTGTACCATCAGCCGTGCCAACAGTCGAGAAGACGGACCCGGACGGCGTGGACTTCGGGTGGGTGATGCAGGTCACGTTCGTGACGACGATCCTGGTCGGCTCGCCGCTCGTCGTGCTCGCGTCGACCGCGGTCACGCTCCAGACCTGGACCGCGCGGGCGATGTTCGCGGTCCGCGTCGGCGCGCTCATCTGGTTCCTGACGGCCGTCTGCGTCTACCTCTACGCGCGATACCGGGCCTGATCGAACTCGCTCGCCCACTCGAACGCCATCCCGGCCCGCCGGGCGGCCGTCGCGTCGCTCTCTGAATCGCCGACGAACACGGCCGCGCCGGGGTCGACCCCGATTTCTTCGGCAATCGCCAGCAGACCCTCCGGGTCAGGTTTCGGTGACTCGACGGTGTCACGGCCGACGACCGGCCCAACGTGACTGTCGAGGTCATGGACAGCCAGCGCGGCCCGACACGCCTCCTCGGCGTTGAGCGAGCAAACGCCGACGGGAACGCTGTGTGGAAGGCCGTCGGCGAGGGTCAGTCGCTCCGACTCGTGCGCACCGGTCCGCTCGTGGTCGGTGATGGCTGCTTCGACGGCGTCACGGTGGCCGGTTTCCGAGGACAGCGTCAGCATCTCCCAGAGGTCGCGGTTCTCGGGGTCGACGTTTCGTTCCCGCAGGACCGTCGCGACGTCGCTGGTCACCGTACCCCAGTCGACAGCCAGCCTGACGAGCGTCCCGTCGAGGTCGTAGATGACGGCGTCGTGTGTCACATCAAACGATAGGGGCGACGCCCGCAAAACCGCTTCGCCCCCTCGAACTCACTCCAGCAAGTCTTGTGCGATAATGTTCTGCTGGATTTCGCTAGTCCCCTCGTAGATGGTAGTCACCTTCGCATCGCGGTAGAAGCGCTCGACTGGGTAGTCCGTCGTGTAGCCGTAGCCGCCGTGGATCTGGATCGCCTCGTTGGCCACGTCCACCGCCGTCTCGCTCGCGAAGTACTTCGCCATGCTCGCCGCCGCTCTCGCTCGCTCGCCGCGTTCCAGTTGCTGTGCGGCCTCCCACGTCAACAGCCGCGCCGCCTGCACGTTCGTCGCCATGTCCGCGAGCTTGTGCTGAATCGTCTGGAACTCGCTGATCGGCTGGTCGAACTGCTCGCGCTCCTGTGCGTAGTCGAGGGCCTCGTCGAGCGCGGACTGTGCGAGTCCGACGGCCTGCGCGGCGATGGCGACCCGACCGGTCGTCAGAATCGACAGCGCCGCGGCCAGTCCCTTGCCCTCCTCAGTCAGTTGGTAGCGCTCGGGCACGCGGACGCCGTCGAACTGGAGCGGGGTCGTGTCGCTCGCACGGAGGCCGAGCTTGTCCTCTTTCTCGCCGACGGTGAGCCCGTCGGTGTCTTTCGGCACCAGAAACTGCGTTATCGAGTCCGGGTCGTCGGGGTCGGTCTTCGCGAAGACGATGACGACGCCCGACCGCTTGCCGTTGGTAATCCACTGTTTCTCGCCGTCGATGACGTACTCGTCGCCGTCGCGCCGGGCGGTGGTCGACATCTCCCGCGGATTCGACCCGGCCTGTGGCTCCGAGAGCGCGAACGCGCCGACCGGGCGGCCATCGGCCATGTCGGGGAGCCAGTCGTCCTGAACGGCTTCGGAGCCGAACTGCGCGATACACGATGTCGCGAGGCAGTGGACTGACAGGGCCGTCGCGACCGCAAGCGACCCGTACGCGAGTTCCTCGTTGACCAGCGCGTACGTCGGCTTGTCGGCGTCGAAGCCACCGTATTCGGCCGGTGTCGTCAGCCCAGTGATGTCGATATCCGCGAGCCCGTCCCAGCACTCTTCGGGAAAGGACTGCTCGCGGTCGGCATCGGCGGCTTTCGGACGGATGTCCTCGACGGCGAACTCTCGAACGGTGTCGCGGATGGCTCGCTGCTCAGCGGAGAGATCCATACCGACCGTTACACCGGAGTCACGAAAATATTCGGGGTCAGTTGGACTCGACGAGGTCGATGTCGAGGTACTGTTCGAGTGCCTTGATCGTCGACCCACCGACGTTCGCCTGCGTCGCGCGCCCCTGCTCGACAGCGAGGATGTCCGCTTCGTCGAGTTCGAGTTCCTCGGCCAGTTCGCCCGTCTGGAGGCCCTCGTCCTGACGCGCCTCCGTCACGCGCTCGCCGTACTCGCTGACCAGATACGGGAGCTGGTCGTCGTCGTAGTCGGCCCCGTCCTCCCAGTGAGACGTGTCGGCCTGCTGTGCGTCCTGCATCTTCGCCGCGTTCTGTGCGGCTTTGCGTTTCCGGTTCTGCCCGTCGCGCGAGCTGTCACTGCCCGTCGTTCGCTCGTTTTCCCCGTGGTCACGCGCACAGCTGTCACACACCTGGAGGGTCGCACCAGCGACGTTCGCGGTCTGGAGGTCGCCGCCGTCGCTACCGCAGAGCTCACAGCTCCCGCCGGCGCTATCGCCACCACTGCCGGTCGAGTATTTGGCCATGCCCCCCGTAGCGGTTTCGTGATATTTCAAACGTCCGGTTCGCGCGAGTGACACACCCTCCCGGGGCGGGTCTAAACGAAAGCGCTTTTATTGACCCACCGGGAACGGTTGAATGCACTCAGCAAGAGCGCGCGTGGGTAGCCAAGCCAGGCCAACGGCGCAGCGTTGAGGGCGCTGTCCCGTAGGGGTCCGCCGGTTCGAATCCGGTCCCACGCATTCTCTGAGCGCGAACATATCGTGAGCGCTCGGTAAGTCGGTCGGAGCGAATTCGAACCTTGCGAGGAACGCGCAGCGAACTGTTGTGAGCGAGCATTTCTTGCTCCGGTTCGAATCCGGTCCCACGCACTCTCAGAGCGCAGGTGCATTCCCTTGGGACTGCACCCACGCAAACTTACTTCGGACACAACGCTTCCAGAGCGCTCGCTGTCCCGTCTCTCGTCAAAATAGATGACCGCGAGCCTGAGCGAGCCCACTCCTCGCTCACCGCATCTCGTCGAGCGCGACCGCGTGCTCGATGTCGACCGAAATCCAGTGGGTGGGGAGCTCGTCGTCCTGATCGCTGAAGACAGTGAGCTCTGTCGGATTGTCCGCGTCGTCAACCGCATAGTCGAAGCGAGCCGATCCCGCGGGGCGAGCAGACGAATCACGGAGTGGGTCATACACCGACATCGTCAGTCCCTCGTTTGAAACGACGTGGACACTCCTCATAAGCGGCAGTTGTGATTCCTGCGGTGTGAGAATCAGCCAGTAGAGGCGGTGGATGCTATCGCCCCAGTAACTGTTCGGGTAGAGCGGTGTGCGGGACCGGATTCGAACCGGATGGAGACGGTCGGCCTCGCGTTGCTCGGCCGCTGCGACTCCCAGGGTTCGGAATCCGCTGGCGATTCTGCTGCTCGCGGTTTGCTCGCAGCAAGAATGCGCGGGACCGGATTCGAACCGCCTGAACGTCGCTCACTTTGTTCGCTCGTTCCGTGCTTCGAATCCTCATACCGCATCCACGGCTCTCACGAGTTGTTCGAGCCGAGAAATGCGCGGGACCGGATTCGAACCGGCGGACCCCTACGGGATAGCGTCCTAAGCGCTACGCCTTTGGCCTGGCTCGGCAACCCGCGCGCACCAGTCGGTATCCGCGTTGGCATCAAGAACCCTTCGCTTGCGGGCGACGAAGGTTTAGGTAGGATGGGGACCAACGACGCTGTATGTACCGCGCCAGTGACCGAATCGAGCACGACGAGTGGCTCTCCGACATCGAAGCCGCGTCGGACAGGCTCGACCTCGGGACGGAGGCGCGGTCCCACGCGGTCGACCTGTTCCTCTCGACAGTTCCCGAGGAAGACCGGTCGAAACAGGCGACAATGGCTGCCAGCGTGTACGTCGCCGCGCTGGTCGCCGGCGAGGAGCGGTCCCAGTCCGCTGTCGCGGAGGCGACTGGCGTCTCCCGGTTGACGATTCAACAGCGCTGGAAGGACCTGCTGGAGACGGCCGGGCTGGAAGCGCCGGGCTGGTAGCTACGAAATGTTCTGACGGCCGGTGCGGTTCGGCGTGAGGTTCCCGTGTTCGTCGATTTCGCCCTCGACGATCCGGGTCGAAGAGATGATGTCGCCGTCCTCGGCGCGGACGTGCGGGACGACTTCGATTTCGAGCGGGTCGTGGCCCCGCTCCTCGCGGATTTCGTTGATGCGGCGGCCGCCGGTCTCCGTCTCGGGCGAGACGACGAGCGTGTCGAACTGCGGCTCCGTGGCGATACCGGTCGGCTCGGTGAGTTCCCGGACCGCCCATTCGCGCTCCTGGTCGGCGGCGAGCATCGCGAGTTCGTCGGCGAGTGCAGATTTCCGTTCGCTGAACGGCCGAACGTGGCGCTGGTCGTGGCGCGTCTTCGGCGCGAGGTCGTCGCTGGTGAGGCCAACTGTCACGTCCCCGAGTTCGAATGCGCGTTCGAACAGCGCGCGGTGTCCGTCGTGAATCGGGTCGAACGTTCCCCCCAGCGCGACATTCATATCCCGGGCAACGGCGCGGGTAGGTTTAGTAATATCGACTCGCGAAACGGTCGCCGGAGCCGGCTTTGACTACACAGCGGGGCCGTCGTCTTCGTCCTCGGAGTCGCCCGCATCGTCGCCTGCTTCCCCGCTTGCATCGGTGTCGGTGGCGTCGTCGTCCGCGTCCTCGACCGAAATCGTCACGGGCTCGTCGTCGGGTTCCAGCGTCGTTTCGCCGCCGATGTGGTCGTCGAGGTTGAACACCGTGTTCAGTTCCGACTGGATGTCACCGACGATGGTGTTGACGAGGTCGCTCGGCGGAATAGCGCTGTACTCGTAGGGGTTGTTGCCCGCACCGTCGCTCTCACGCTTCTGGCGGGTCACGACCTCCTCCTCGGTGAGCGCCGCCAGGGCCTCGCGGACCGTGCTCGGATACAGACCGGTCCCCTCAGCTATCTCCTCGCTGGTGCTCTCGGAATGTTGTCGCAGGTGGACGTAGATCCGCGCCCGCGTTTCCGTGTCAAGCACCCACGCCAGCAGGTCGACGATCCCTTCGTCGAACTGCTCGACCGCGCGGTCCGCCTCCTGTTCGATTCGTTCACGGACATCGCCTGTGTCCTCGGGGTCGTCGTGATCGTTGTCGTCTGCAGACATGCGTTGTCTCTGTGAGGACAAAAGCTACAGCTGGATAAAAACCCTTGGCTCAGACTCTCCTGTCGCTCCGCAGTATCGAGCAGTCAAGTCCGGCCGCGGACGACAGCCCAGATCAGGACAGGCGAAGCGAGTCAGCGAGCGCCATGACGCCCTCCTCCGCACGAAGCCGGCGCTGTCGCTCGGCGCCGCTTTCGCGGTCGTACAGCTCCCACAGTCCGTCGATACCCAGCCGGTCGCTTTCCATCTCGACCAGTTCCTCGACCGAGCGCGTCGTCGAGAGGTCACGCGATATCAGTTCCGCGGACTGGCCGTGGCGGATCGCGCGCCACTTGTTCTCGTCGAGGAACTCCCGGCGGAGTCGCCGGTCGGACTCCCCGTCTTCGTAGCGCTCGGCGAGATCGACGACGAGTTCGCGGACGTACTCGACGAAGGCCAGCACCCGGTCCGGGTCGGCTTGCCCGTCTGGAGCACGTACCTCGACAGTACCGTGGCCGGAATGGGGCCGAACGTCGAACCAGAGTTCGCCGCGGTCGTCGATACTGCCAGTTTCGAGCATCCGCCGTTCGTAGGTCTCGAAGGCGTCGTAGTCGTCGAACGCCGTCGGCATCCCGGTGTTGGGCAGGCCCTCGAATATCTTCCCGCGGGCGGACTGCAGCCCGGTGTCGAAGCCGTTCCAGTACGGCGAGTTGGCCGACAGCGCAAGCATCAACGGGAGATGCCAGCGGAGTTCGTTCGCCACCCAGACGGCCTTGTCGGCGTCGTCAACGCCGACGTGGACGTGCAGGCCCGCGGTCGTGTTGCGGTGCTGTGGGTACTGGATTCGGTCTAGCTGGGACTTGTACCGGGGCTTCTCGGCGTGTTCGAGTTCGCGCCACTTCGCCAGCGGGTGCAGGCCAGCGGCGGCGATACCGAACCCGTTCGCTTCGGCGTGGTCGACCAGCGCATCCCGGACTGACCGAAGATGCTCACCAGCGTCGGTCGGGTCGTCGATACGCGGCGTCTGCGTCTCGATAACGCACTTGAACAGTTCGTGGTCGAGCCGACCGTCGAGAACCGCAGGCGGCTCCGTCTCGTAGACGAGTTCGTCCGTGCCAGACGTCGGGCGACCGAACTCGTCGACGACGTAGAACTCTTCCTCGATGCCGAGCGTCCCCATCCGGGTAAAATGCTCGGCAGATCCCGTCGCGTCCATTACTCAGCACATCGGAATCGACCCGGTAAAGCCTTCCGTCCCCGCCCGCTCAGCCCGCACAACTGGATTCCGTCTCGGGCGATTCTCGCGGGCGGTACCAATCCCAACTAGTCCTCTCGCGGCCGGGCAACGATACCGAGGTGGTCCTCGTGGAACGGGTCCAGACGCGCCGTCTCAAGCAGTTCGTACTCAGCGCTGAGTTCCGTACGCACACTGTCGAACACGGCGTCGGGGTCGGCGGTCACGTCTTCGCTTCTGGCTTTGATAGCCGCGAGGAGTCGCCCGTCGTCAGTCAGGAACTGTTTGTTGAGCGTCGCCACCCGAGCCTGCCCCCTGGTCGCCACGTCCTGCACGACGACGTCGACCGGTTCGACGACGTGGGCGTAGCTCTCGGGCTTGCGTGCGTCCTTGAGCAGCGGGAAGAGATTCCGCCGGCTCTCCGCGGCGTCCAGCAGTTCCCGCACGGGCCGGGGCGCGAACTCGACGGCGTAGGTCGGGCCGCCGAAATCAGCGACGTGACTCACGGTCGTCCCGGCCGCCGCGCCGAGGTACAGGACGGTCTCGCCGCCCTCCAGACCGGTGTCCATCCCCTGTTCGAGCATCGCGCCGAGCTTCGAGCGGTGCGGGTCCCACCGCCGCCAGTCGCCGTCGGTCCGCTCGCCGTACACCGGCTGACCCTGCGTGGCGAGGCTCGTCTCGCCGTCGAAGTCGTGGCGCTCGACGCCAGTCGGGAGCGTCATTCGTCGCCCTCCTCGGCCCGCGCCTGAATCCGTTCGATTCGTTCGTCGAGTTCCGCCTGCAAGTCCGGCCGGCGGTCGCCGCTATAGTGGTCGATACGGGCGGCAATCGAGAGCTTTCCGGCGAATGCCCGCGCTGCTGACCCGCGCTCCTCACGACGGGTCCCGCGCACATACTCGTGTGTGAAGATGACGCCGTGTTTCGGCGACGGCGCGTTCCCTTTGAGGTGGGCGAACAGCGCGTCCTCCGCACCGAGAACCTGCACCGTCCCGCTCGGTTTCTTCGCCAGTGCTTCGAGCCCGCCGGCCAGTGAAATCAGGCGGGCCGCAAGCACTGGCCCGGCCAGCATCGAGAGGTTCGGCGCGACGGCGGGCGCGGTCCGCTCGATGTACGCCCGGAGTGAGTCCGCCTCGTCAGCTAGCTCGGCCGTCTGTTCGGCGAGTGCCCGGAGTGCGGTGTCTCCCTCGTCCTCGTCGGTCCGGTCGGCCAGCGAGCGGGCGTACTCGACGCCGCTCCCGCTGTCACCGTGCCGGCTCCCGCCCCACTCGGCGACCCGCTCGGCGAGTTCGTTGGCCGTCCGCTCGCAGTCGGCCATCGCCCGGACAGCGTGGACGAGCTGCTGATCGTCAGCGCCCTCCCGTTCGGCGACCGCCGCGCTGGTGGCCGCCATCGCCACCTTGTGCAGGCGGTCGTAGTAGGCCGCTTCGTCGTCAGCGAACCCTGCCTCGACGGCCTGCTGTGGCCAGTCCTCCGGCGTGTCGGCTCGCCCGGCCTCTATCTGTTCGACAGCGGCCGCGTCGTCGTCCGGGTCCAGCCCGGCGAACCACCCGTTGCTCATAGCCGTGTGTGTACGCCCGACGCGAAAAAGTGACCCGGTTAGCGCCTGCGAAACGCGTCGGATCTCGCTTTCGAACCGGCCTCAACGCATCCCTGGCGGCGGACCACGGTCCCGCGGGTCGTCGTCACCGTCGTCCTCTTCGAGGTCGATACCGGCCTCCTTGCGTCGGCGAATCACTTCCTGCAACTGCCGATAGTAGTACAGCGTCCCCACGACGCCGATAACGGTGGCGATGGCCGACAGGCCGCCGAACAGCCACAGGTCGCGGTCGAGGTAGTACCGGACGACGATCTGGTCGGAGGTCACCTCGTCCCAGCGGATGACCTGCTGACCGTCGACAGTCTCGGACTCGTAGCCACCGGGACTGATCCGCGAGAGGAACGGAATCCCTGCCCCGGTATTAGGCGGAAGGACGACCGTGTACGAACCGTCCTCGACGAGCGTCGGTGAGCCAAAGCGCTTGCCGGTCCGAGCGACCGAGTAACCCACCTTTCCGGAGACGTTCCCGGAGAGATTGACTGTCGTTCGCTGGCGACTCTCCGAAGCGCTCAGCGAGGAGTTTGCGGGGCTAACGACTGTCCCGTTCGCGTACCGGAACCGAAGCGCACTGATGGGGACGCTCCGCTCGCGCCCGAGGCCGTCGACGGTGTACACGTCGAACGTCGTTTCGTTTTCGACGGCGTAGACGGCAGTGTACTTCGACTCCTCGATGACGATTGTCCCGTCAGCGGAGGTGTTCCAGTCGTAGCTCGCGTTCTCGTTCAACCGCTCCGGGTCGACCTCTTCAGAGCCGAAGAAGCCGCTACACCCCGAAAGGGCGACCAGTGCGAGAACGGCGACCAACAGGAGGTGACGGCGTTTCATAGCTCGAAAGTCAGGGCACGATTGCCAGCAGCTCCGACGGCATGTACTGCCCGATGTCGGCGAGCAGCCCCGGCGGGTCGGTGTCCGGGTTGCAGATGATGCTCTGTTCTAACAGGCCGATTCGTTCGACAGTGACGATGTCCTGTGCGTGGCCGGCGCGGTTGACCGTCGCGCGCGCCTCAGAGCGCGTGACGCTGTTCGCGTTGATGCGACCGTTGTCGCCACGGGTCCACTCGTACAGGCGGTCCTGCTCGACCTCCGCGAGGCGTGCTGGGTCGCCGGCGACGAACCGGAGCGGGAGGTGCTGGACCAGTCCGAACCGTTTCCGGATCTGGGTCGGCGTCCCCTGCCCGAGACCGAGCTGATCGGCCGGAATCCGGACCGTCTGCCCGAAGCCGACGTCGAGGACGAACCCGTCCTCGTCCCAGCTATCGAGCGTTCCGACGTACGTCTCGCCGTCCTCGTGGTCGGCGACCATCTCGCCGAACTCCTCGCGCAGCAGGTTCTTCGCGACGGTCTCGTCGGGGCCGTCGACGGTCACCGTCGGGAACTCGTCGTCCCGGAGGCCGATGTCGTACTCCACGTCGAGGTCACCGAGTTCGTTGCCGACCATCGAGCGCAGTCCGTCGAGCGTACGGTCCCGGGCGTCGCCGGCGACGTACACTTTTGTACCGAGAACGACCATCAGGCTTCCACGTCCACGTCAGCGTTCAGTTCGTCTCTGAGCTCGTCGATGCGGTTCTCCATCGCGGTGACGAGACGGGTGTTCTCCATCGTCTCGACCTGGTTGCCACATTCGGGGCACTCGAAGCCGAACTCCATCGCCTCGCCGAACTCGAAGCGGATGCCGCAGTGCTCACAGAGGTAGAACTCGTTTTCCCGCTCGTACTCGCGGCGCTCTTCGAGGCCGTCGAGCAGGCGGTACATCTCCTCTTGCAGTTGTTCGGGGATCTTCTCGTACTGGAACGTCCAGAGGTACGTGAGCCACCCGGAGTCCTCGTCGCGGAGCCGGCGGTACGTCGCCAGGTCGTTCTCGTAGAGGATAAACAGCGCTCTGCGCACGTCGTTCAGTTCGAGCCCGAGCTCCTCGGCCAGTTCCTCGTCGGTCACTTCGCCGTCCGGCGGCGCGGCGGCGACCGGCATCCCTTTCGGTCCGACCAGCTCGTGGAGGTACTTCTGTATGACGGGGTCCTCCAAGAGTTCCTCAAAAGCCATTACCCGCACATCCGGGAGTCATGTGGTTAAAACCATCGGGTCGTCCTCTCTCGAACGCTGACGCAGAGGGCGGGGCCATGATGCTGTCGGGGAGTTCCCGATGTGCCTGCAGACGGGCAACAACGACGGACAGCAGTCGCTTTTGCGATACCACCAGCCTGGTACCCGCCGTGACGACCTCGACAACCCCGCTATTCGATTTTCTCGACCGAGGTCCGGCAGGAGGAACAGGTCTCTTTGTCGATAGCGACGAAGACGGAGTCACAGGAGGGGCACTCGTAAAGATTCGATTCAGGTTGGTCGGCCGCGTCCGTACCGCTATCGCCGGCAGAGCTGGCCTGAACGCGTTTCTCCGTCACTGTTCCGGCCTGTGGTCCGTTGTCCGACTGCCGCTTCCCACCCGATAGCGCGTCCGATACGGATTTTTTGATTTTGTCTAGCATCGCGAGTTGTTACAATATACTAGTCACTTGTATTACTTTAATAGCTGTGATTTCCCAGACAGTGACAACTCTAGTCGGTTTTCCCCTGACGAGCTGTCAGAGGCCGTCGAGCGGTCGCGGCGACGCCTGTTCGTATTCGATAACGTCGAACCCGTCGTGGGACTCCCGGGTCAACTCCGTCCATTCCGCTCCCAGGTCCGGGAAGTAGCGGTCCCCATCGTTGCGCTCGTGGATGCGGCTGAGGAAAACCCGGCTTGCGAACGGGAGGAACAGGTCGTACACCGCCTCGCCGCCGATGACGTAGGTGATCGGTGGCGAGTCGCCCGTTCCAGTGACGTCACCGCTGAACGCCTCAGTCGCGCCGGCGCGGGCGGCAGCATCGACGGCTATCTGTGGCGTCGTGGCGTACTCGACCGTCTCCGAGTCGGCGCTCCGGCTGTCGTCACTCGTCAAGACGACGGTGTAACAGTCCGGGAGCGGGTCCATCGAATCGAACGTCCGGCGGCCGAGGATGACCGGGTGGCCCGCGATGCGGTCCTTGTACTGGCGCACGTCCTCGGGATAGTGCCAGGGGACGCCGCCGTCCAGGCCGATGACGTTGTTCTCGTCGGCTGCGACTACGAGGACCAGTTCGGTGTGGGGTGCTGTCATTTGTAACCAAGTGCCTCCAGTCGGTCGTCGAGCGCCCCGGCGAACTGTGTGTCGGACGCGTCCTCGAACTCGGTGTATCCGTCGAGCGGCGTCGCGATATCCACGTCGGCGTACCGGTCGCTGTCGAAGTGGTTCCGGACGACAGCGGCGTCGATATCGCTGTCCTCGGTCGTACCCCCACAGCCCTTGATGACAGATTCGTGGGCGCTGTCGCCCCACGCCGCCCGCTTTCGGACCTCGTCGCCGGGCCGGTCGTGGTAGACCAGCCGGGCGTGCTTCGCAAAGGGTGCGGCGTCGCCACAGATCCGTTCGGCTTCCTCACGCATCGCCGGGCCGACGGGGGCCTGGGACGCGACGACGGTCCCGTTCGGCGAGGCGAAGGCCGGGCCGTCCGCGTTGCCGTCGCCGAGCGCCATCGCGCGGACGGCGTCGGGGAAGCGGCTGAGCGTCGCCAGATCGGTCACGCGGTGTCCGTGCCGCTGGCCGGGGGCACGGACGACGAGCGGGACGTGGTACATCGCGTCGTGGGTCCCGATACGGTGGCTGACGGCCGGCGGTTCCTCAGGAATCGCCGTCGGTTCGCCGAAGCCCTCGCCGTGGTCACCGGCGAAGACGACCAGCGTGTCGTCGAGGACGCCCTGCTCGTCCAGTCCGCGGATGAGCGTCTCGAAGATGGCGTCGGCCTGCCGGACCGCGCCGTCGTATATCTGTTCGAGAATGCTGGCAAAGCCAAGCGACAGGTTCCCCGAGAGGAACTCCCAGTGCCACTTGAACCCCATCGACTCCTGGAGTTCGCGGGAGCGCTCGTCGCTCCACTCGTCGTACTCGGCGAGCGGTTCGTACGGGCGGTGGGTGTCCATCAGATTGATGCAGGCGGCCCACTCGCTCTCACGCTCGTCAATCCACTCCAGCGTCCGGTCGGCGTACCAGAAGCCGTTTGGCCAGTCGCCCAGCGAGCCGTTCGTCTCGTAGGCTGAGTCGTACTGCTCGGGCGAACCGACGGCGGTTTGAAACACTTCGTCAAGCCCCGACTCGTGGTCAGTCAGGAACGGATTGTCGGAGAACAACCCCGTGTCATAGCCCGCTGCTGCCAGTTCCTCGAAGATCGTGTGGCCGGCGTCGAGTCTAGCGCTGTGGTCGACGCCGTGTTCGTGGACCTCGTGGCCCGTGAACAGACTGACGTGGCTGGGGACGGTCCAGTTGCTCGGGCTGCGAGCCTGCGTGTACACCGTCGCCTCCTCAGCGAAAGCGTCGAGAAAGGGCGTCGTCTCCCGGCGATAGCCCAGGACGGAGGTGTTCCGGGCGCGGAGACTGTCGGCGACGACGACCAACACGTTGTGACGCGACATCTGCACCACAGTTAGCGTCGAGCGATAAAAGGCCCGCGGCACAACTGCGTGGGTATCGCTACTCGTCGGGGTCGACGACTCGTTTGCCGGTTTCCTGCGGGACGACGACTCTCTCGGGGTTCTCCCACTCGCGGTCCAGTTCCCGGCCCTCGAAGAGGCGGTCGAGGAAGACGGCCAGGGAAGCGACTTCGGAGTGTGGCTGGTTGGTGACGCCGACGTTCCAGTCGGCGTGTTCGTAAACCTCGAAGGGGACTTTCTCCGCGCCGACGACGACAAGCAGTGGGTCCTCGGCGTGGGCCTCGCGGACCTCGTCCTCGATATCCTGCACCGGTTCGCCGTACATCGTCAGATGGACGACGCGACCCTCGAAATCGCGGATGAGCCGCTTTGGCTCCTCGGTCGAGGCCACGTCGAAGGGGCCACCGAACCGGTCGGTGATGTCGATGACGGTGTCGGCCTGATTGCGTGCGGCGTTGGCCAGCACGACCTTGTCAGCCCCGAGCGCGCGAGCGGTCAGCCCGACATGGGTCGTCATCCGCTCGTCCCGGCCGGGCCGGTGACCCAGTCGGAGCACCGTCACCTGCGGCGACTCTCTCATCCGTCGCTCCGTGCCGCTTCGATAGCTGACCGGACGGGCTCATAGGCGATTTCGCTCCACTCGACCCGCTCGTCGTTGACGAACACCGTCGGAGTCCCCTGAACGCCGCGGTCGATACCAGCATCGCGGTCGCCGGAGACTGTCGGGCGGTACAGTTCTCCCGTCGCAGCCGCTCGAACCGTTTCGCCGTCGACGTCCAGCCCCTCCGTCAGTTCGGCGTAGGTGTCTGGGCCAAGCTGGTTCTGGTTCGCGAACAGGCGCTTGGAATACGTGAAGAAGGCCTCCGCGCCGACGTTATCTTGAACGGCGCGCGCGGCGCTTGCGGCCTGCCACGAGACTTCCTCGTCGACCGGAATCGGGAAGTCGTGGTGCTCGTAGCGGACGGTTCCGTCAGCGAGGTAGTCGTCGCTGAGCTGCGGGAAAACGGACTCCGAGTAGGTCGCACAATGTGGACAGGCGTAGTCCTCGTACACTGCAACGGTCACGTCAGCTTCGGGGTCGCCCGCGACAGGCGTCGAGAGCGGCTGGCCGGGAAGGGGAGTTGCCGTCTCCGTTGTCCCGGCTGATTCCGACTCCGAGCTACCGCCGGAACAGCCGGCGATCGCGCCGACAGCGCCGACGGTGGCCGCCAGCAGCCCGCGGCGAGTGAATCGAGTCATAGCCGACTCTCACAGGGGAAGCTATAAAACGACGTTGTCATCCGTTACTTGCCTACCGACTCCGCCGGAATCGGCCGCGACCACAACGTTTTTTCTCGCATGGGAAGCATCGCACCTATGGACGTATCAGAGAAACGAATAGTCGTCACCGGCGGGGCGGGCTTTATCGGGTCGCACCTGGTCGAGCGCCTCGTTCCGGACAACGACGTAGTGGTCGTCGACAACGAAGCGAACGGGCAATCCGAGTGGGTCCACGAGGACGCGACCTATCTGGATGGTGACCTCACCGACCCCGACGTCGTCGCCGAGGCCATCACGAGCGATGTCGACCTCGTCGTCCACCTCGCGGCGTCGAAACTGGTCGACACGGACACGCCCCGCCGACAGTTCGAGGACAACAGCGACATCACGTACAACATCCTCGAACGGATGCAGGAGGCCGGCGTCGAGAACCTCGTGTTTACGTCGTCATCTACTGTGTACGGCGAAGCGCCGCGGCCGACTCCGGAGGATTACGCGCCGCTCGAACCGATCAGCGTCTACGGTGCGACGAAACTCGCCGAGGAGTCGCTCGTCTCGACGTACGCCCACAGCCACGACATCCAGTCCTGGGTGTTCCGGTTTGCGAACATCGTCGGCCCGCGCCTGCGCGGCGCGGTTATTCCCGATTTCATCGAGAAGCTCACCGAAGACTCGTCGACGCTGACGATTCTCGGCGACGGCCGCCAGGAGAAGTCCTACATGCACATCTCCGAGTGCATCGACGCGATGCTGTTCGCCGTCGAACACGCCGACAAGGACCACAACGTGTTCAATCTCGGGACGCGGACCACCACGTCAGTCGACCGCATCGCCAGCATCGTCGCCGACGAAATGGACATCGACCCCGAGTACGAATACACCGGCGGTGACCGCGGCTGGACCGGCGACGTCCCGCGGATGCGCCTCTCCGTCGACAAACTCTCGGCGCTAGGCTGGGAACCCGAACAGTCGAGCGACGACGCGGTGCGGCAGTCGACCCGCGAACTACTCGAAGAACTCTGAGCGCGGCGTCAGGCTGGGTACGTACCGTTCAGCTGCGCTTTATCGACGACGTGGCCGCTGGCCGCGTCGTACACGTCGTCCTTGTCCGCTGCCGGCGAGAGGTCGAGCGTCGTGTCTAGTGCGTACAGCAGGAAACGGTACGTGTGCTCCCGGTCCGGCGGGCTCGGACCGCCCCAGCCGACCTCGCCGAAGTCGTTCTGTCCCTCTGTGGCCTCGTCGGGCCGCCATCCCCCCGGAATCCGGTCGATATCCGGCGGGATGTTCCAGATGAGCCAGTGGTCCCACACCTTCCCGGCCGGCTCCTCGGCGTCCGGGTCGTCGACGATGAGGAGGAGCGACGACGCGTTCGACGGGACGTTCTCGACTTCCAGCGGGGGGTTCGTGTTCGCTGCCGAGTAGCCGTGTTCCTCGGGGATGCGCTCGCCGTCGTCGAAGGCCGGACTCCGGAGCTGTAGGTCTGCCATGTGCGGATATTTGACAGACAAACACAAAAACGTCGTCCCGGCAGCCATTTGCGGCTCCGCGCCGAACCGCCGGACGTGCAGGTCGTGGGCTACCGCGCACGGGTCGACGAACACGCCGCGCTCCTGTTAGCCGAGGACGGGAGCGTCACTACTGAGCGACTTGACCCGGGAACCGAACTCTCCTATACGCTCGGGGAGCGCCACTGCGCCGGCGCGGTGGACGGGGAGCAGCATTTTCGATGCGACAACGACCCCGCGCCGTGCTGTCCAGAACACACGGACATCTGGCCGTGTGCCCGCTGTACCGGGGACTGCAACAAGCCGCTCGAAACGTGTGACGAGGAACACGCGGTGTATCTGGCGGCGTTTGCGCCGGACGTCGTCAAGGTCGGCGTCACCCGATCCTGGCGACTGGAGACCCGCCTCCGCGAGCAGGGGGCCGACAGGGCCGCCCACCTCCAGACCGTCGCCGACGGCCGAATCGCCCGGCAGGTCGAGGCCGACATCGCCGTCGAGTTGGGGGACCGGGTCAGAGTACCCACCAAAATAGCGGGCTTCGACCAGTCCGTCGACACCGACTGGTGGGCGTCGCTCTGTGAGCGCTACGACCCGCTGACAACCTACGATTTCGAATACGGGCTCGACCTCTCGGACCGTCCGATGGCCGAAACCCTGGCGACGGGGACTGTCCGGGGGACGAAGGGGCGAGTCGCCGTGCTTGCGAACAACGGCAGCGTCTACGCCGTCGACCTCCGACAGCTCGTCGGCTACGAACTCACAGACGGCGGAACGGACCGCGATCTCCAGTCGAGTCTCGGCGCGTTCAGGTAACACGCGAGACTGGCGTCGCTGTAATCCGCACTTGTCTGTGCAGAAGACATTTAGTGGCGGCTGTTGCCCATCCTCGTGTGCGACGTGAAACCCTCCTGACCGGTGGCGTGGTCGTGGTCGTCCTGGCCATGCTCATCGGCGCAACAGCGGTCCCCGGCGCGCTCTCCGAACCCCAGGACAACGTTCGCGAGAGCTATCTCGACCTCCGCGAGACGACCATCGAACCGGCGTCGGTCGACGGCCAGACAGTGACGCTCTCTATCGACGCTCGGCTCTCGCACCGCGGCGGTCCCGCCGAGAACGTCACCGTCGAGACGCGGGCCATCGACGCGGACACCGGCCTCGTCGCGACGACGACGCGGCAGTCGGTCGGCACAATCGAAGGGGAACGAGAGGTATCGGTGCGGTCGAACATCACGGTCGAGCGGGCGGGCGGCTATCGGATCGACACAATCGTCTACGAGGACGGGAACCGCGTCGAGACCGGTCAGCAGTCGGTTCAGAACGTCGACGCGCTCACGCCGGCGTACGCCCGCAGTACCGTGACCTTCCAGCGGTTCGAGAACGCCGGCGTCCCGCTCGATTCCATCACCTACCGAATCGACGGCGTCTCGGACAACCGGACGACACTGAACGTCTCAGTGTACGTCACGAACGCCGGCAACGACCCGTCTGATGACCTCTCGCTCCGGCTCCGAGCGCGGCAGGCCGACTCGAACGTCATCGCCGACGAGTCGACCGTGCGGGTCGGCCAGATTCGACCCGGTCGGACTGAGATCGTCAGAACCCAACTGACGGTGCCTGACGGCTACAACTACTGGCTCGACGGCATGCTGCTCTCCGACAGCGTCATCGTCGGGACGGAGAGCTCCCCGGCGAACCTCCATCCGACGGAGCGTCTCCAGGAGAACGAAACCCGACAGGAAGTCGGCTTCCAGTCCAGCGACTTCGAGCAGGACCGCCCCGAAGAACGAGAGATGGACGGACCACAGCAGACCGCGGCCGGGGAAGGTCCCGGCTTCACGGCGCTGATCGGACTGATTGCGGTCCTCGCAAGCGCGCTCCTCATCGCACGGAGACAGACCAATGAGTGATACCTCCAATACCGACACAGTGGCACAGGATATCGACGCGGAGACCGGCGATACTGTTGACGAGTCGGACGACGACTCCGGTCCGGCAATAGCTGTCTACGCGCAGTGGGCAGTGTTCGCTATTCTCACGCTCGTTGCGCTCATCGCGACACTGCAGTTCTACTTCTCCGCGTCGTCGGCGATTGATACGTTCGTCACTGACCGGTATCGACCGCTTTTCAACGCGGCGTTCAACCTCGCCGTGGTGCTCGCCTGTGGGCTTGGCCTCTCGGTGCTGGTCCGACGGCTCGCCTGAGCCCGATACCATCCATATCAAGCGCCCGCAGTCGCCGTTTCAGTGTTCCGAGGTCTCAGGCGAGTTGCAGCGCCATCGATGATCTGAGTCTGGCTAACTGTACCGGGGCGACGACCCCCCGAAGACGGCACGATTCTCCGGACCAGCGTCCCTCGCTGGCCGGCCGTTTACGCGGCCTGTCTTCGGACGACAACCCTTTTCAGCGGGCCAACCAAAACCGGGCGTATGGCAGACGACGAACCCGAAAACGCTGACGAATCGGCGGACGCGACCGAGGACGGCGGCGAGGAGAAGTCCTTCCGCGAGCGGGTCGAGGAGATCCGACAGCAGCGCGCCGAGGAGCGCGAAGAAGGCGAGGGCGACGGCGAAGAGATGAGCCGCGAAGAGCGCATGGAAGAGATGATGGGCGGTGGCGGCGGCCCCGGCGGCATGGGCGGGGGCAACCCCTTTGCGCAGATGATGGGCGGCATGATGGGCGGCGGCCCCGGCGGTCCCGGTCCGGGCGGCCCCGGCGGCATGGGCGGCGGCCCGCCAGGGCAGCACGAGGAATCGGGCGGGAGCGACAACGAGGAACTCACCCGCGAGATGCGAAAGCTCCGGGACGAAGTCCACGACATGCGACGCTCGCTCGACCGCATCGCCGACGCGCTCGAAGACTAACGGAACACGACCTGCCGACGTTTTTGCGGCCGAACGGGACAGAGATATCTGCTCCTGATAGCTAGCGTCGCTCATCATCGAACGGTGGCGAGGCGACGGCCGTCTCTGTGCGGCTGCCAGTAAGACTGCAAAAGGACGCCCCGCCAGTCGCTACACATCGCCAAACGAGACGCCGGTGATTTCGAAGCGTGCGCCGCCGTCTGCACTGTCGCGAACGCTTATCTCCCAGCCGTGTGCCTCTGCGACCTGTCTGGCGATACTCAGCCCGAACCCGGTCCCCTCCGTGCTCGTCGAGTAACCGGCTTCGAACACCGCCTCACGGTCCTTCTCGGGGATTCCGGGGCCGTCGTCCGCGACGTAGAACCCGTCGTCTACCGCCCCGACCGTCACGGTCACGTCCGGTCCGGCGTGCTCGACCGCGTTCCGAACGAGGTTCTCGAATAGCTGCTTCAGACGGCTCTCGTTTGCCAGGACGGTCCGGTCGATATCTGTGACGAGCGTGGCATCGGCCGTCTCGACGTTCGACCAGCAACTATCCACGAGCGGTTCGAGCGCGACCGGCTCCCGGTCGGTCACGGTCTCACCGTCGCGTGCCAGTGTGAGCAGATCCGTTATCAGCGTGTCCATCCGCTCGTGTGCCCGCTCGACAGCGGCCAGATGCTCGCTCTCGCACTCCTCGCGTGCCAGTTGCAGTCGTCCCCGGGCGACGTTCAGCGGATTCCGCAGGTCGTGCGAGACGACGCTGGTAAACGCTTCGAGCCGGTCGTTGTGCTGTTTGAGGTCCCGCTCGCGGTCGCGTAACTGTTCGGTTCCTTCGATCTGGTTGAGCGCGCTGGTGACGTGCCCGGCCAGAATCTCCCCGAGGACGACGTCCTGCTGGTCGAACGCCGCGGCTGTCTCTGATCCGGCCAACAGGATTCCGTGCCCGCTGAGGGGGAGAAATAGCTCGCTTCTGACCGGCGTGTCCTGGTTATAGACGTCCCGATCTGCATGGACGTCATCGATAGCGAGTGCGTCGCCGGACTCGTAGACGCGCCACGCGATGCTGTCTCCCGGCCTGAATGTTGGCAATTCGTCAACTATATCATACACTCCGTCGGAGGCGGCGATCGGTTCGAGGGTCCGTTCGTCCGGGTCGTAGAGGTGGATCGTGTTCGCTTCGAGCCCGAGCACGGTGCGCGCCGTCTCGACGCCGATCTCGGCGACTTCCTCGCGTGTGTCTGCCTGAAGGAGGTCCTGTACCGACTCACTGAGCGCTTTGAGGCGGTGTTCGTGTTCCTTCCGTTCAGTAATGTCCTGCTGGAACCCGACGTGGTTGACGACTGTGCCGTCGTCGTCGCGGACCGGGGCGATAGTCACCTGATTCCAGAACATCGTTCCGTCCTTCCGGTAGTTCCGGAGTTCGACCGACACGGGTTCGTCCTCGTCAACGGCCGCTCGCATCGTGTCGACTGGCTCGGACTCGGTCTCCTCGCCCTGCAGGAACCGGCAGTTTCGGCCGAGGACCTCAGACTCCGTGTAGCCGGTCAGCTCCAGAAACCGCCTGTTCGCGTAGGTGATCGGGTTATCCTCCTGTTCGGGGCTGGTAATCGTAATCCCGACCGGTGCCTCGTCCATGGCACGTTTGGTTCGGGCGAGTTCCTGTTCACCATCTCGCTGATCGGTGACATCCCGGACAGTACAGACTAACTCACCACGGTCGGTCCGCGCGAGTACGTGGTCTTCGGTGAACGTGCTCCCGTCGGCGCGGAGCCCGGTCGTCGTCCCGCTCCAGTACCCGGTTTCTTCGACAGTCGGCATTATCTCTTCGTGGACGTGTGGAACATCCGTATCTTCGTACAGCAGCTCCCAGTGTTCGCCGACCATCTCGTCCGGTTCGTAGCCGTAGAGGTCGGCGTAGGCCTCGTTGACGAAAATGAACTGGCCGTCTTCGTCGAGGATGCTGATCCCCTCCTGTGCGGTCTCGATAGCATCGAGCTGGCGGTTACGCTCCCGCTTGACGCGCTGAGACTCGACAGCGTTCGTGATTCTGTTGGCGAGCACCGCGTACTGGTCGGTGCCGCTCCCCTTCTGCAGATAGTCGGTGACGCCGGCCGAGATCGCGTCGCTGGCGATCTCTTCGGAGCCTTTGCCGGTGTAGAGAATGAAGGGGAGCGAACCGTACTTCTCACGGACGGCTTCGAGGAACTGAATCCCGTTCCGGTCGGGCATGTCGTAGTCGGAGACGACGCAGTCGATGTCGGTGTCGGTCAGGATTTCCAGTCCCGCCGCGGCGCTCGTCGCGGCCTGCACGTCCAGCCGGTCGTCCTCGCGTTCGAGAAACGTCGCCGTCATGTCGGCGAATCCCGGCTCGTCGTCGACGTGGAGAATACGCATCGTCCCAGCGATATCAGTCATAACTTTGCCCAGTAGTCACACATTACAGGACGCCGAGTTAAAAGACCGTCTCTGTGCTCAGAAGGTGACATATCGACGCCGTTAACGGTCATTCTGGGATATATTTCGTCCCGAAGAATATCACACTTTTCTGATATTTTCTGTCTGTTGGCTGCTTCTATCCCTGACCGACCATCTCGTCCTCGTCTTCCCACTCCTGCTCGCGGAGTTCGTACTTCTGGACTTTCCCGGTCGCTGTCGTGGGCAGTTCCTCGACGAACTCGACGCGGCGGACGACTTTGTAGGTCGCCAGTTCTTCTCGGGTGAAGTTCCGGAGGTCCTCGGCCGTCACGCCCGGGTTGTCGGGGTCACCGGAGTTCGGGACGACGAAGGCCTTCGGCGTCTCGCCCCACTCGTCGCTCGGCGCGGGGATGACCGCGACGTCGCTGACGGCGTCGTGTTCGTAGAGCGTGTCCTCCAGTTCGATGCTGGAGATGTTCTCGCCGCCTGAGATGATGATGTCCTTCTTGCGGTCGCGGATGGCGATCATCCCGTCCTCGTCGACTGTCGCCAGGTCGCCCATGTGATAGTAGCCCTCGACGCGGTCGGAGAAGGCCTCCTCCGTCTGTTCGGGCTTGTTCCAGTAGCGGTCCATTACCTGATTGCCGCGGACGACGACCTCCCCCAGCGTCTCGTCGTCGTGTGGCACATCGTTGCCGTCCTCGTCGACGACCCGGACATCCGTCCCGAGGTAGCCGATGCCCTGGCGCTTCTTGACGCTGAAGCGGGCGTCGCTGCCGTCCTCGAAGAAGCGGCGAGCGTCGGAGGTCGTGACGAGCGGGCCGGTTTCGGTCGCGCCGTAGACGTGTTTCAGATACCAGCCGAAGTCGTCCTCGACGGTTCGGATGACGGCCTCCGGCGGCGCGCTGCCGGCCGTCGCGATGCGCACGTCGTTGGCACCGGTCGTCTCGATCTCCCCGTCGTGGTCCTCGTAGCGGTCCGCAAGGATGTTCAGTACCGTCGGCGCGCCACAGAGATAGGAGACGTCTTCGGTCCTGACGGCGTCGAAGATACCCTCGGCGTCAACGCCGCGAGTGCAGACGTGTTTCGCGCCCATGCCGGTGACCGAGAAGATGTGGCCCCAGCCGTTGACGTGGAACATCGGCAGCGTCCAGAGGTAGACGTCGTCGTCCGAGATCTCCTGGTGGAGCGCGACGATGTAGGCATGGAGCGTCTCGGTCCGGTGGGTCCGGCAGACGCCCTTCGGGTCGCCGGTGGTTCCGGACGTGTAGTTGATGGTGATGAGGTCGTCCTCGTCCATCTCGGGGCGCTCGTAGTCGGTTCCCGCCTCCTCGATGATCTCGTCGAAGGACTCCCAGTCGCCGTCGACGGCGTCCGTGTCGTTGGTCACGAAGATGTCAGTGGGAACCTCGTCGCGGATCGGCTCGATTTTATCCGCGTACTCGTAGTCCGCGTAGACGGCGTCGACCTCGGCGTCCGAGAGGATATATTCGAAATCGTCCGGCACGAGCCGGTAGTTCAGCGGCGTGTGGACCGCGCCCAGTTGCATGGTCCCGTAGGCCGCTTCGAGCTGGTAGTGCGTGTTCGGGTCCAGCACGGCCACCCGGTCCCCCTTCTCGATGCCACGGGCAGCCATCGCCGCCGAGAACCCGTCAGCTCGCTCGCCGAACTCGTCGTACGTGAACCGCTCACCGGTCGTGGCGACGACAGCCTCTTTGTCGCCGTAGTATTCCCGCGCCCGGTCGAGAAAATCCGTGGTCAGCAGTGGCTTATGCATCTCAGGCTATCGTATGGTTAATCATGATAAAGTGGTTGTGATACACCCCTGATCTTGCTGTCACGCGAACGGGTCATATTTGGGGAGTTCCGTCGAACCACAGCCGCTTTGAGGATAGCGTCCCCAGATTTCACCAATGAGTACAGCGACGGCGGACGTCTCGAAGCGGCAGGCGTGGGTGATGGCCGCGCGGCCACAGACACTGCCTGCCGGGGCCGCGCCGGTCATCGTCGGAATGGGGCTGGCAGTCCACGCCGGCGTCTTCGCTCCGTTGCCGGCAGTCGCAGCCTTGGTGGGCGCGCTGCTCATCCAGGTCGGAACGAACTTCGCGAACGACTACTACGACGCGGTGAAGGGGGCCGACACCGATGAGCGCGAGGGGTTCACCCGCGTGACGGCTGGCGGCCTCATCGACGCTGACGAGGTCAAACGAGCGATGATCGCGACCTACGGGCTCGCCGTCGTCATCGGTATCTATCTCGTCGCCGTCGGCGGTCTGCCCATCGTCGTCGTCGGCCTTTCGGGTATCGCCGCCGGGATTCTCTACACCGGCGGTCCGTTCCCCTACGGCTACCGCGGCCTGGGCGACCTGTTCGTCTTCGTCTACTTCGGCCTTGTCGCTGTTACCGGGACCTACTACGTGCAGGCCGTTGCGAGCGCAAGCGGCGTCGGCACGTTCCCGATGACGCTACCGCCGGGGTCGGTCACTGCCGCCGCCATTACAGCGAGTCTCCCGGCGGCCGGCCTGTCGACCGCGATTCTCGTCGTCAACAACATCCGCGACCGGGAGACGGACCGCGCCGCCGGCAAGAAGACGCTGGCCGTCTATCTGGGCTACGGGTGGAGCCGCGTCGAGTTCCTCCTGATGGTCGGGATGGCCTACGTCGTCCCGGTCGTGTTCGCCCTCGACAGCCAGTACGGCCTGCCGGCACTGGCCCCCCTGCTGACGCTACCACTGGCGGCGATTATTTCGAAGACAGTCCTCACACAGACCGGCGGCGACGCATTGAATCCGACGCTCGAACGGGTCGGGCAGACGCTGTTCGTCCACTCCGTTCTGTTCGCGCTGGGACTCGCTGTCCCACAGCTACTATGAAGGTCGACCCGTTCTCGCTCCCGCTCTCGAGTCCGCTCGCCACCGCCCGCGAGACTATCAGCCAGCGTTCAGGGTTCGTCGTCCGCTACAACCACCGCGGCGAAACGGGCGTCGGCGAAGCCACGCCGCTCCCAGGCTGGACGGAGTCGCTCGACGACTGCCGGCGCGGGCTCGACGACGCGGCCACGGTTGCAATCGACGGCGGCCACACCGACATTCTCCTCTCGCTCGACGCCGCGTCCGTCCCCGCCGCCCGGCACGGCTTTGCGACCGCGCTGCTGGACGCCGACGCCAGGGCCGACGGCGTGCCGCTGTACCAGTGGTTCGATTCTGACAGGCGATGTGACCGGGTTCCCGTCAACGCGACGGTCGGCGACGGGTCACCGGCCGAGACAGCCGACGCCGTCGAGCAGGCTGTCGAAGCCGGCTACGACTGCTGTAAGCTCAAAGTCGGGAAGCGCACCGTCGACGAGGACGTCGCGCGCGTTCGGACCGTCCGCGAGCGGGTGGGCGACGACGTGACGCTTCGCGCCGACGCCAACGGTGCGTGGTCCCGCGACCAGGCCGAGAACGCCTTCGACCGCCTCGCGCCGCTGAACGTGGCTTACGTCGAGCAGCCGCTCCCGGCCGACGACCTCGCCGGGCACGCGGTGCTTCGGGGCAACGGCGTCGGCGTCGCGCTCGACGAGTCGCTCGCCGACCGCCGGGTCGACAGCGTGCTCGACGCCGACGCGGCCGACGTGCTGATACTGAAACCGATGGTGCTCGGCGGCCCCGGCAACGCCCACACGCTGGCGCTCCGGGCCCGCGAGCAGGGCATCGAACCGGTCGTCACGACGACCATCGATGCCGTCGTCGCCCGCCTCGCGGCGCTGCACGTCGCTGCCGCGATTCCCGACGTCGGGGCCTGTGGCCTGGCGACCGGGGACCGACTCGCTGCCGACCTCGCAGTGGACCCGACGACAGTAACCGACGGGACGATGTCGGTCCCCCAAGAGACCGGCATCGGCCTGGACCCGGCGGAGGTGGGAACGGATGCGTGACCCTGTTGACTGGCCGACACAAGACCTCGTCGCCCACCGCGCCGACACGACGCCTGACCGGACGGCGATGGTCGCGGCGGACTCCGGGAACGCGGTCACCTACCGGGAACTCGACGCCGCTGTCGATGCGGTGGCTGCCGAACTCGACCGGCGGATCGACGCCCCGGACGCCACCGTCGCGACGCTCTTGCCGACCCAGCCAGCGGTCGGGACGGTCCTGTTCGCGACGATGCGACTGGGCGCGACGCTCGCGCCACTTAACGTCGAACTCGACGCGGAGACGCTCCGGACGCAGCTCTCGGCGGTCGACGCTGACCTGCTGGTTTGCGGGGAGGGAACTGCTTCGCTGGCCGCCGAAACAGCCGATTATCCGGTCGTCTCCGTCGACGAAGGCTTGTCTGGGGCGGCAGCGACAGACCACGAGCCTACGGACATATCTGCCCGCGTGACACCAGCGACCCTGTCCCGGACGGACACCCAACTGGTCATCTTCACCTCGGGAACCACCAGCGAGCCGAAGGGCGTCCGGCTGACCGTCGGCAACCTCGTCGCCAGCGCCGTCGCGTCCTCGTACCGCCTCGGCGTCCTGCCTACCGACCGCTGGCTGGTCTGCCTGCCGACCTACCACATGGGCGGGCTGGCCCCGTTCGTCCGAAGCGCGCTGTACGGCACCGCCGTCGTCGTTCAGCGCTCCTTCGACGCCGAGGCGACACAGCAGGTCATCGCCGACCGGTCAGTGACGGGCGTCTCGCTGGTGCCGACGATGCTCTCGCGGCTGCTTGAGGCGGGCTGGGAACCGCCGGCCTCGCTTCGCTTCGTCCTGCTCGGCGGCGGGCCGGCCAGCGAATCACTCATCGAGCGCTGTCAGGAACGGAGCCTCCCGGTTTGTCCGACCTACGGGATGACCGAAACCGCCTCGCAGATAGCGACGGCGCGACCCGAGACGGCGTTCGAGCACAGCGGCACCGTCGGCCAGCCCCTCGTGTTCACCGACGTGACGGTCGTCGCTGATGGCGAACCGTGCGGCCCCGGCGAGCGAGGAGAAATCGTCGTCGACGGGCCGACGGTGACACCGGGCTACCTGAACGGCGACGGCGACGCGTTCGGCGACTACGGGTTCCGGACCGGCGACATCGGCTACCGGGACGCGGACGGCCATCTCTGGGTCGAGGGTCGTGTCGACGACCAGATCGTGACCGGCGGGGAGAACGTCGACGCGAGCACGGTCGCCGCGGCGATTCGCGACCATTCAGCAGTTGCCGAAGCGGCCGTCGTGGGGCTCTCCGACGAGGAATGGGGCCAGCGCGTCGCCGCGCTGGTCGTCGGGGACATCTCGCCCGCGGCGGTTCGCGACCACTGCGCCGAGCGACTCGCGCCGTACGAAGTCCCGAAGACGGTTCAGATCGCTGACGCGCTCCCGCGGACGGCCTCGGGGACTGTCGACCGGTCTGCGGTTCGGTCGCGGCTTTATGAAGATGGCGAATCTGGCGACTCAACCCAGTAGTTCGGGACGCCGAGCCAAGCGGTTTTCTACGTCCGCAGTGTATGCAGTCCTGTGTGTACAATCGTCCTCGCGTGGCAGGTCTTTGACGACACGCCGGTCGCGGTCGCGGCGAACCGCGACGAGCGGCTTGAAAGGCCGTCGCAGCCGCCACAGCAGCGTCACTGGGGCAGTCGCGTCGTCGCGCCGGCCGACGAAGAGGCCGACGGGACGTGGATCGGCTACAACGAGCAGGGGCTGCTGGCGGCGGTGACCAATCGCTGGGTCGACGCCGATCTAGCTGGCGACCGCTCGCGCGGACTCCTCGTCCGGGACGCGCTGAGCCACGAGAGCGCTGAGTCGGCCGCTCGGGCCGTCGAACAGGCGACCAGAGACGCCGAGTACGACGGTTTCAACCTCCTGCTGGCCGACGAGAACGCCGCCGTCCTGCTGGAATGGGACGGCCAACTCGCGGTCCGGAACTTCCAGCCCGGCGTTCACGTCGTCGTCAACGTCGGCGCGGACGGCGACTACCGGATTCCGGCCCACCGTCCCGACGCCGGCGAGGAGCAGGCGAACAACGCGACGCGGCTGCGCGAGGCGCTGGTTCCGGAGCCCGGTGAATCCGCCGACGAGTGGATGGACCGCGCGGGCGACACCATCAGCGACCACGAGTACGGCGTCTGCGTCCACGGCAACGGGTTCGGCACGCGGTCGTCGTCGCTCATCACGCTGGGTGCCGACAGGGAGTATCAGTACGCAGATGGGCCACCGTGCCGGACGCCCTACCGCCCGGTCGAAGGTCAGATTTAAGCGGCCGTCTCACGGTGTACACAATACATGAGTTCAGCAGCGTCGGAGGCGGACCTTTCTGACGGCGAGCGGGCCGGGCTCGAACTGATTCGGGAGTCCGGTGGCATCCACCAGAGCGACTTCTGGAAGGAACTCGACGTCTCCTCGCGGAAGGGGAGTCGCATCGTCGAGTCCCTGTTCGAGAAGGACCTCATCCAGCGTGAGGAGACGGTGTACGAGGGGCACAACACGTACTACCTGACGCCCGCGGCCCGCGACCTCGACTTCTCGCTTCTGATGGCCGGTGACCAGCTCTCGCCGTTCATCGGCGACGAAGAGGTGGACCCCCACGACGACACCTTCTCGCAGTGGGTCATGACCCTCGCCTACGAGGACTGACCGACAGTCCCGCGGCGTGAGTCAGTAGTGCCACGGCACGTCGTCGAAGTCCGGCTTGCGCCCTTCGTTGAACGCGTCCCGACCCTCCTGGGCCTCGTCGGTCATGTACGCCAGCCGCGTCGCCTCGCCGGCGAACACCTGCTGGCCGACCATCCCGTCGGAGTCGAGATTGAACGCGTATTTCAGCATCCGCATCGCCGTCGGTGACTTCTCGTTCATTCGCTCGGCCCACTCGATAGCGGTGTCTTCCAGGTCCTCGTGGGCCACCACGTCGTTGACCATCCCCATGTCGGCGGCCTCTTTGGCGTCGTAGGTCTTGCCGAGGAAGAACACTTCCCGGGCCTTCTTCTGGCCCACCTGTCGCGCGAGATACGCCGAGCCGAAGCCGCCGTCGAAACTCCCCACGTCGGGGTCCGTCTGGAGGAATTTCGCGTGCTCCTCGCTGGCGAGCGTGAGGTCACAAACGACGTGCAGCGAGTGGCCGCCGCCGACGGCCCATCCCGGGACGACGGCGACGACGGGTTTCGGGATGTGGCGGATCTGGCGCTGGACTTCGAGAATGTGGAGCCGGCCGACGTTCTCTGGCGCGTCGTCTTCCACACCGTCGCTGGCTTCTGTGTCTCGCGGGTCGCTTTGCTCCCCGCTCGTCGTGTTCGAGTCGCGTGGCGACTCGCTGTACTCGTACCCACTTTCGCCCCTGATGCTCTGGTCTCCGCCGGAACAGAAGGCCCAGCCGCCGTCCTTCGGCGAGGGGCCGTTCCCGGTCAGGAGGACACAGCCAACGTCGGTCTGGCGCTTGGCGTGGTCCAGCGCCGTCGCGAGTTCGTCGACTGTCTCCGGCCGGAAGGCGTTGCGCTTCTCCGGCCGGTCGAAGGCGATACGCACCGCGCCCGTGTCGGTCGAGCGGTGATAGGTGATGTCGGCGAAGTCGAACCGGTCGATGGCCGCCCACCGCACCGGGTCGAATATTTCAGAGACCATACCGTGGCTCGGGACGGCCCTCGCAAAAAGATTCCTCGTACGTGCTACCATAGCGGAGGAAACCCTTTGGTGTCGCGCACCTGAACCGACTAGCGATGCCCTCCACATCGAATAAGAAAGCAATGATGGGGATACTCGCGGGCCTCTCCATCGTTGTTGTCCTGTACAGTCTCATCATCGTCCAGCAGATTCTGCTCGGACTGATCGTGGCCGTGGTCCCATGGCTCCTGTATCTGGTCGTGCGGTTCATCTTCACGCTCGAACGAATTGCCACGGCGCTGGAACAGCTCGCTTCGGTTCGCGCCCGGGAGCAGGAGTCCACTGGACCCGCTGGAGACTATCAGCAGCCGTCGGAGTCGTACGAACGCGGCACAGAGCCAGAAGGGGGCGTCGAGAACGAGTGATTGAATGCGGTAGCTGGCAGTTGGTACCGGTCACTCCCCTACAGGTGTTATATCCGGCATGACGGAGACGTTCTACGAGGTACTGGGCGTTCCGACCGACGCGTCGACGGCGGCTATCGAAGCGGCGTACCGGGAGCGGCTGAAGGAGACCCATCCCGACGTGAGCGACGCGGCCGACGCCGGCGAGGCGACACAGCGGCTCATCGAAGCCCGCGACGTGCTCACCGACGAGGACGAGCGGGCGCGGTACGACCGGGTGGGTCACGACGCCTACGTCGCGGGCGAGAGCAACATAGCGGAGGGCAGCGGCAGTGACGCGGCCGAAGCGGCACGGCGTGCGGGCTATGACGGGTCTGCGTCGGCTGGCGACCGGGCCGAAGCGAGCACTGACCGCAGTACAGCTCGGACGAACGCCCGAGAGCGAGCACAACGCGAACGGGCCGCCAGGGACCGCGTCGCCGAGGACGGACGCTCGACCGCTGCTGCAGAGGCGTCGTCGAACGACGAGCAGTCGACAGATGGGGCCAGCGGGACGGCGACTGCGTCGAACGCAGAGTCGGCCCGGCGCTCCGAGACTACCGCGACCAGCGGCTTCAGCGACAATGCCGGCAGCGGTGCCACCTGGAGTTCGTCGTCCGCGTACTCCGTCCGCCAGACCGACACACTCTCGCGCGGGCCGCTCCTCGAAATGCCGACCGGCCGGGGGCTGACGCTGTTTGCTATCATCTTCGCGCTCTATCCGGTAATGCTGTTCAGCGCGCTGCTCCCGGCGTTCCCGCTGTGGGTCAACCTGACAATCGGGGTCTGTACCCTCTTCATGGTGGGCTACCTCCAGTCCGAACCCACTATCGCGATCATGGTGTTCGGGAGCTGGAGTCTGACGACGACGGTGCTGCTGGTCACGCTGAACATCAGCGCGTTCTCGCTCATTGGGGCGCTCGCGCTGTCAGGGACGTGGCTTCCGTTCGGACTGTCGCTGCTGACAGCGTCCGTGTTACGGCTCTGAAAGATCAGTCGCCAGCGATGCTCTCGGCGACCTGTTCGGCAAGCCGGTCTCTGACCGCGTGGCTGTCGTCCGCGTCGAACTGGACCTCGATGACCTGCGTCCCGTCGGCCCGGACTGACTCGGCGAACCGCTCGCGGAACTGCCGGCGGTCAGCCACCCGTTCGAACTCCAGCGAATAGAGCGCCTCCGTCGGCTCGAAATCGAGGCCGTGTGGCGTCCGGAACTGGTCCTCGAAGGTTGGGTGGTCCTCGATTGGGAGCATGTGGAAGATGCCGCCGCCGTCGTTGTTTATGAGGACGACCGTCGCGTCCACCGCACAGCGACCGAGCGCGAGGAGGCCGTTCATGTCGTGGTAGTACGCCAGGTCGCCGGTGACGAGCACGAGCGGGTCCGCCGTCGCGCTCCCTGCCCCGAGCGCCGTCGAAGTGATGCCGTCGATACCGCTGGCCCCGCGGTTGCCCAGCACGGTCAGGTCGGCGTCACGGGGGCGGCCAAAGCGGTCCATGTCCCGTATCGGCATGCTGTTGGAGACGAACAGCGTGGCCGGGTCTGGGGCCAGCGCGGCCACGTCAGAGAGGACGCCGCCTTCCCAGTAGGTCTCCGCGGCGGTTTCGCTCACGGCGTCCCAGTGGGTCTGTTCCGCCCTGGCGAACTGTTCGCGCCACGACGCCGCAACGCTACCCAGCGACCCTGCCGCGAGCGCATCCGCGGTGGCGTCGGGGTCGGCAACGAGCAGGTCCGTCGCCGTGAACTCGGCCTCCGACCAGCCCCCGGCCGGGTCAACGAGGAACTGTTGGCAGTCGGCGTCCCGGAGGTAGTGACGCAGCGGCTTTGAGGTCGGCGACGCGCCGAAGCGGACGACGACATCGGGGTCGCTCCACTCGTCGACGCCGTCGCTGCCGAGATAGCCGTCGTAGCCGCCACAGACCGGCACGTCGAGGCGGTCGACGTGCGGGCCGAACCGAAGGTCAGAGAGCGGGTCCGCGAGGACGGGGAAGCCGGTCGCTGACGCCAGTCGTTCCAGCGATGCGGTACTGAGCCCGTCATCGGCGGGCCCGGCGACGATGAGTCCCCGTTCGGCGGCCCGGAGCGCGTCTCGCACGCGGCGCACCGTCCGTTCGTCCGGAGTGGCGACGCCCTCGCTCGTCGTGACGAACGGTCCGTCGCGTCCGGTTTCGGCCGCGTCGTCGCCGTCCGCCCAGTCGGCCGAAACGCCCGCCGGGTCCTCCTCGGGTATCGGCGTCGGCTCCAGGGGCTTCCGGAACCGACAGTTCAGGTGGACCGGTCCCGGGTCGGCTCCGGTACTCTCCGCGAGCGCGCGGGCCGCGGTGGTCCGCAGCATCCGAACCTTCCGTGGCTCGGCCTCGGGTTCGGGCATGTCCCGATACCAGCGGACGGCGTCGCCGTACAGTTTCTCCTGGTCGACGGTCTGGTTTGCTCCGCTGTCGATGAGCTCGGGCGGTCGGTCCGCCGTCAGCAAGAGCAGCGGGACGCCCGACTGGTTCGCCTCGATGACCGCCGGGTGGTAGTTCGCCGCGGCGGTCCCCGATGTGCAGACCAGCGGCGTCGGTTCGCCGGTTCGGCGGGCGCGTCCCAGCGCGAAGAAGGCCGCCGAGCGCTCGTCGAGGTGGGAGAACACGTCGATGTCGGGGTGCTCGGCGAATGCCACCGTCAGCGGCGTCGAGCGACTGCCGGGCGAGAGACACACCGCGTCGACGCCACCCTCGGCGAGTTCGGAAACGAGCGTCTCCGCCCACAGCGTGTTGACGTTCGGGGCAGTCATTCTAGTTCGTCGAGTATCGGCCGGTATTTGAGCTGGACCTCGTCCCACTCGCGGTCGGGGTCGCTGTCCGCGACGATACCCGCGCCCGCAAAGAGGGTCGCCTCGCGCTCCGTGGCGACGGCCGACCGGATGCCGACGGCGAAGGTGCCGTTGCCGGCGGCGTCGACCCAGCCAATCGGGGCGGCGTACCAGCCGCGGTCGAACGCCTCCGTCTCGCGGATAGTTCGCAGCGCCGCGTCCGGCGGCAGCCCGCCGACAGCCGGTGTCGGGTGAAGCGCTTCGACTAGCGAGAGGACGTGCTCGTCGTCGTCGAGTTCGGCCGTTATCGACGTCCGGAGGTGCTGGACCGTGGCGAGCCGGCGGATGGTCCGGTCGCCGATACGGACTGTCGAGGCGAACGGTTCCAGCTGGTCTCGTATCGCGTCGGCGACGAGCTTCTGTTCGTGACGGTCCTTCTCGCTGTCGAGGAGTTCGGCGGCGAGCCACTCGTCCTCGGCAGGTGTGTCGCCCCGCCCCGTCGAGCCGGCGAGCGCCTCCGTGCGCACCGTCCGTCCGCGGACCGACACCAGCCGCTCCGGCGTGGCCCCGAAGAAGGTGCCGCCGGCGTCCGGCGACAGCATGAACCGGTAGCAGTCCGGGTAGGTTCGAGACAGCCGCGCCATCACGTCCGGGACCGAGAGCTCCGTGTCCAACGTGGCGCTGAGGCTCTGGGCGAGCACGACCTTCTGCAGGTCGCCGCGGTCGACGCTCGCGACGGCGGCCGCCACCTGCTCGCGCCAGCCGTCCTGTGTCGGCGTGCGCTCCCGGTGTGAGATCCCCGGTGGGATTCCCGGCTCGCTCTCGGAGTCTGCGACCAGTCGGTCGCGCCACTCCTCAAGCAGCGTCTCCGCTTCGGTCGCGGCCTCGGGACCTGTCGCGACCGTTGTGAGCCAGGCGTCGTCGTCTTTCTTGGTTACCTGTATCTCGGGGAGGAAAAACGCCGCACTGGGGAACCCGTCCCAGGGAGAGTCCGCCTCCTCGTGCGTTCCGTTGTGAAAAGCGAACCCACCGAACGCTCGCGGTCGGGCGGCGCTCGGGAGGTCGTCGGGAACTGAGCAGTCAGCGAACAGCGCCTCGAGCGCTGTCCGCACGTCGTCGAACCGCGACTGCCCGTCGGCAGTCACAGTCGCCGCGCTCCCGCGGGCCGCGATTGACTCTGTACCGGCCGCCCAGAAGAACCGGGGGCGAGCGTCCGTTTCGAGTACCGCCCGAACCGGTGCATCGTCGAGGCGACACCCGCGTGCGACGACCGTTGTCTCACCAACCGTCGTCTCGTCACCACGCAGTGGTTCCATCAGCAATGCCTTAGGATTGCGCACCTTTGAGCCTAACTATACGCTCGATTCTGCGTAGTCGGAATCAATCAGAGGGACACGGTGGAACTGTCGATTTCACGCCGTTCTGGCCCGCCACGTACTCTGCCGGCTATTGGTTCAGATTCGCGGAAATTAATCTCCGAGTTTACGAATTTCCTCTCACGGTTCTACAATTGTAATTCTGCAATCTGCGAACACACCCCCGTCAGGTTTAAATAGGGCATAGTCGAAGCCCCCTATGTTGCGATGCCTAAGGTAGAGATCAATATCCCGGAACACCTGGAGATGCAGATCGCGCAGCTCGTCGAGAAAGGCGAGTTCCTCAACCGCGAGGAAGCCATCGAGGACCTCCTGTCGACCGGGCTCAAGGCGTACAAAACCTCCGGACCACAGGACGAAGACGAGGAGCCAGGGTTCGAAGAAGACGGCATGATGGGCCACGACGACGAGTACGTCTTCTGAAAATACGGGCGTGAGCGTCTGGTATCCCTTCTCAAGCAATTCTTATGGACGTGCCACCGCATACTGTAGCTATGCACAAAGACGAGCTTCTCGAGCTACACGAGCAGATGGTGACGATCATGGAGTACTTCCGCGACGACATGGACTCGGTCGACCCGGACCTCTTTGACGCCTATCAGGAACTCGACGTGCGGCCATCGGATGTCCACAAGTCGAAAAGCGAGCATAAACACGCCGTGTTCGTGCTCGGGAACTCCCTGGCGACGGCGATGAGCGAAGACGAGTTCTCGGATGCGGGCCGGGTCAGCAAGCGAATGAAGGAACTGGCCGAAGACGCCGAGCGGAAACTGTAAGCACGACGCTATCGAGTCGCAGTCTCTCTCGTCTTTATGTCGATCTGTCTTCCCTTGGTTACGATCGCTCTCCCCCTTGGTTACGACCGCTCTCCGTCGAGTTCGGTGAACAGCTCCGGGTCCGTCTTGAATTTCAGGACGTTGTGGACGACTGAGTTCCGGATGTTCTGAATCACGTCGCCGTGGTCCTTGTAGAAGTCGTGTATCCAGCGGGATTCGGCCGTCCGACTCGGGAACATCATCACTGACTTCCACTGATACTCGCCGTCGGAGAGGAAGTAAAACAGCGTGTGCCGGTCGTCCCGGATAGCGACCATCGCGTCGTGCCAAGAGTCGGCGAAATGCTCGGGGTTGAACTTGAACTCGAACAGCGCGAAATTGAACAGTTCCTCGTTCGGGACGATTGTCTCCCGGAAGACGCCCGCGGCGCGCATCTCCCGGATCGATTCGCTGACCGTTACATGGGACACGTCGATGCCGTATTCGGACTCCAGCAAGTCCGCAAGCTCGCGGGACGACCGCTGTGGGTCCGCCGAGAGTTCGCGCAGAATGTACATGTCCCGCTCGCTGAACTCCCAGTCCGGGGGGTCGTCGGTCATGCTACAGTCGCCCTCCACTTGTGGGAGAAAGAGCGGGTAGTCGTGGTTCCGGTCGATGCTCGGTCCGGTGTGAGATGGATCGTAGCTGGCATCTGTCTCTCCGGTGGTGGCTGGGTGGACCAGTCCTGACGCTGGTCACAGTAATCAGTTTACTGACCCGTGAACTCCGGGTCACGTTTCTCGACGAACGCGGTTGCGCCCTCCTCGTGGTCGTCGGTCGTGAAAGCGACGCCCTGTGCGGTGGCTTCGTTTTCGAGTGCCTGCTCCAGCGAACTGTCCAGACTCCGGTTGACTAACCGCTTGGCGTGGCCGAGCGCGACCGTCGGTCCAGCGGCGATGTCGGCGACGAGTTCCGAAAACTCCGATTCGAACGTCTCCGTGTCGAACACCCGGGTGAACAGCCCGAGTTCCCCGGCCGCCTCGGCGTCCAGCAGTTCGCCGGTGAACAGCAGTTCCTTGGCCTTGTTCGGGCCGACGATTCGCGGAAGGAAATAGGAGACGCCGGAGTCACTCGCCAGTCCGACCTGGCGGAAGCCGAAGCCGATCTGGCCGGCAGTGCTCGCAACCTGTATATCACAGGCCAGCGCAAGTCCCGCACCGGCACCGAAGGCGGGGCCGTCGATTTTCGCGACGACCGGGAGGGGACAGCTGTGGACGGTCCGGATCGCTTCGTGGAGTGACGAGACCACCAGTTCGACCTGTGTGGCCGGCGGTCGGTCGTGCTTCACTCCCTGTAGCATTGCATTGATGTCCCCGCCGGCACAGAACGCCGGGCCCGCGCCCTCCAGCACGACACACCGGGCGTCGCTGTCGGTCACCGATTCGAACCGGGCAGTGAGTGCTTCGGCCAACTCCGCCGACAGAGCGTTTCGCGACTCCGGCTGGTTCAGCGTCACTGTGGCAATCCCGTCGTCGACAGACAGCGTCACTGTCGCATCTTCCATGTGGTGGCTCTCGACCGGCGGAAAGATAACAGTGGTGTCCGTCAGCGCCTGCCAGACCAACATCGTTGGGCAGTACCTTTTGCCCGGGCTAGTCCGTGTACTAGGTATGCGCCTGCACTGGCATCGCCGTGACCTCCGGGCGACGGACAACGCCGGCCTCGCCGCGGCGACCCCGTCCGACCCCGTTGTCCCGGTGTTCGTCTTCGACAGGGCCGTTCTCGACCACGCCGGCCCGCCCCGGGTCGCGTTCATGCTGGACGCTCTCGACAGCTTGCGCGAGTGGTACCGCGACCGCGGCAGTGACCTCGTCGTCGCCCGCGGGGACCCGACCGCCGTCATCCCGGACCTGGCGGTCGAATACGGCGTCGACACGGTCACCTGGGGCAAAGACTACTCCGGACTCGCTCGGGAGCGCGACGCAGTGGTCCGGCAAGCGCTCGACGACGCGGACGTTGCTCGCGAAGCGGTCCAGAACGCCGTGTTGCACGAACCGGGCGAGATCACGACGAACGACGGCGACCCCTACAGCGTCTTCACTTACTTCGGCCGGAAGTGGCACGACCGCGAGAAGACGGCCCCCTACGAACCCCCGTCAGCCGACGAACTGGCTGATGTCGACGGCGACGCGCTCCCGACGCTGGCCGACCTCGGCTTCGATGAGCCAGAGGCGGACGTGCCCGCAGCGGGGACCGACGAAGCACGCGCCCTGCTCGATGATTTCCTCGACGAGAACGTCTACGAGTACGAGGAGCGCCGGGACTTCCCGGCCGACGAGTGCACCTCGCGGCTCTCGGCTCATCTGAAGTTCGGGACCATCGGCATCCGCGAAGTGTACGACCGCACCGAGGACGCCAAAGAGGGGACTGGCGGTGACCGACGGGAGTCCGTCCGGGAGTTCCAGTCCCAGCTAGCCTGGCGGGAGTTCTACACACAGGTGCTGTTTGCCCATCCGCACGTCGTCAGCTCGAACTACAAGTCCTACGAGAACCCTATCGAGTGGGAAAACGACGAGGAGCTGTTGCAGGCCTGGAAGGACGGCGAGACGGGCTATCCCATCGTCGACGCCGGAATGAGACAGCTCCGCGAGGAGGCGTACATGCACAACCGCGTCCGGATGATCGTCGCCTCTTTCCTCACGAAGGACCTGCTCGTCGACTGGCGCCACGGCTACGAGTGGTTCCGGGAGAAACTGGTCGACCACGACACGGCCAACGACAACGGCGGCTGGCAGTGGGCGGCCTCCACGGGGACCGACGCTCAGCCCTACTTCCGCATCTTCAATCCGATGACGCAGGGCGAAGACTACGACCCGGACGCCGAGTACATCAAGGAGTACGTCCCGGAACTGCGGGACGCCGCGCCCGAAGTAATCCACGACTGGAACGACTGCTCGCTCACCCAGCGGCGCAACGCCGCCCCGGAGTATCCTGACCCCGTTGTCGACCACAGCAAGCGCCGCGAACAGGCCCTCTCGATGTTCGAGCGGGCCAGGGGTGACGACTAGGATGGGAACATTCTGCTGTGCTGGACTCTCCTGAACACTTACACCCGCGGCGGAGCCGATATGTGGCGGTGCAACAACGGACAGTTACGGTTCCGTCCCGCTGTCCGTGTACAGTGCTACCAAATGGCTCCTAAACGTTTAACAGGCAGCCGCGCGACAGATAGTGATGGAGGCGTTTTCATATGCCCGAACATTCCAATCCCGAACTGCCACCGCTCCCGTACGACTACGACGCACTGGAGCCACACATCTCCGAACAGGTGCTCACCTGGCACCACGACACCCACCACCAGGGGTACGTAAACGGCCTCGAATCGGCCGAGGAGACGCTCGCAGAGAACCGCGAATCCGGTGACTTCGGTTCGAGCGCGGCTGCCATGGGCAACGTCACCCACAACGGCTGTGGGCACTATCTCCACACGCTGTTCTGGGAGAACATGGACCCCAACGGCGGCGGTGAGCCGGAAGGCGAGCTCCTCGACCGCATCGAGGAGGACTTCGGCTCTTACGAAGGCTGGAAGGGCGAGTTCGAAGCCGCCGCATCAGCCGCCGGCGGCTGGGCGCTGCTCGTGTACGACCCCGTTGCCAAGCAACTGCGCAACGTGCCGGTCGACAAGCACGACCAGGGCGCGCTCTGGGGCTCCCATCCAATCCTCGCGCTCGACGTCTGGGAGCACTCCTACTACTACGACTACGGCCCCGCTCGCGGCGACTTCATCGACGCCTTCTTCGAGGTTGTCGACTGGGACAAGGCCGCTGAAGAGTACGACAAGGTCGTCGGCCGCGTCGAATAAGGGGCGACACTCGACGTTTTTTCGCGGATGTGCTGAGAGTCCGAGCGACGTCTGGGCCGATAGCGGTTTCTCCGGCGTTAATATCTAACGCCGACAACAAAAAATATCGGCGTGACTGGAGCAGACTACGGAACAGCAAGGTTACGGGAGGATATAGTTTTATAAGATGTGAATCAGTGGTAAGTGGTATGAGTCGCGATACCAATCGGCGAGCGTTCATGAAGCGCACTGGGGCGATAGGCACCGTGGGTCTGCTTGGTGGGTTGGCAGGCTGTTCAACCGAACAGACTGACGGCGGAGACGGCGGAGACGGCGGCGATGGTGGGATGACCGGTACCGGGACCGACTCGGGTGGCGACAGCGGCCCGGAATCGCCGGACGTGTTGATGGTCGTCGGCTATCCCCAGAGCGGTGTGCAACTGTTCAAGGACTTCTACGCCGACTACGGCGACGACGCCGCCGACATCCTCGTCACCGACGGACTGCAGGACGGCGAGCTACCGAGTAACGTCGGCGACGATATGTCGAACGTCCGCGGCACAGCCCCGTCAGCGGCCGGGCCCGGCGTCGATACGTTCACGGAGCAGTTCACCTCCGAGTTCGACTACGACGAGGCCGGCGTGTTCACGTCACAGGCCTACGACGCGACAGCGGTCCAGATTCTCGCCAACCTGCTGGCCGGGGAAAACGACGGACAGGCCGTCCGAGATCATATGCGTGTCGTCGCCAATCCGGGCGGCGACACGTACGGCCCCTCCGAACTGCCAGCGGCCGTCGAAGCGGCCGCCGCGGGCGAGAACATTCAGTACGAGGGGGCTTCGAGTGCAGTCGACTTCGACGAAAACGGGGACATGGCCTCGGCGCAGTACCAGGTCTTCGGCTTTCAGGACGGTGGGGGCGTCGATACGCTCAACACCGTCGACTTCAGCGCGGGCGACGACATCCCGCAACCGGAACCGAACGGCTCTGGCAGCGACCCCGGACGAACGGTCCGGTTCGGTGTGCTGATGCCTGAGACCGGCGATCTCGGGCCGCTCGGCAGGCCGATCCGCGACGGGGCGATCCTCCCGGCCCTGCAACTCGAAGGCGAGGTCGACTTCGAATTCGATTACCAGGTCGGTGACACCCAGACCCAGGCACAGGCGGGCATCGACGCGGCCAACTCCCTCGTCAGCGAGGGGTATCCGTCGATCACCGGAGCGGCCAGCTCCGAGACGTCGATACAGGTCGCCAGAAACGTGCTCGTCGACAGCGGCGTCGTCGGCTGTTCGCCTGCGTCCACGTCGCCGACGATTACCGACCTCGAAGACAACGATTATATGTTCCGAACCCCGCCCAGCGACGCGCTGCAGGGGCAGGTTCTGGCGCAAGTCGGCGTGGACGAACTCGGTGCCGAGACCGCATCGACGCTGTACGTGAACAACAGCTACGGCCAGGCGCTACAGGAGGCGTTCGCCGGCGCGTTCGAAGCGGAAGGCGGGACCATCGTGAACCAGGTCGGCTTCGAGCAACAGCAGTCTTCCTACACGTCCGAAATCAACAGCGCGATGAATCAATAACGGGTCTGTCAGCGCCGGCTCTTTTTTCGAGTTACCCGCCGAGGAAGTCCTGACGGACCTGCTCGTCGTTGAGGAGAACCGTCCCCTCGTCCTCGTAGCGGTTCTGACCCTGGACGAGCACGTAGCCCCGATCACACCGCCGGAGCGCTTCCTTGGCGTTTTGCTCGACCATCAGAATCGCCGTCCCGTCGTCGTTGATGCGGTCGATACGGTCGAACATATCGTCGACGAGGTCCGGGGCCAGCCCGGCGGAGGGCTCGTCGAGCAACAGCAGGTCGGGGTCGAGCATCAGCGCCCGGCCCATGGCGAGCATCTGCTGTTGCCCGCCCGACAGCGTCCCGGCCGACTGGTCGGACCGCTCCCGGAGGATGGGGAACCGCTCGTACACCTCCTCGATGCGGTCCTCTGGGACTTCATCGAGGATGTACGCGCCCATTTCGAGGTTCTCGCGCACGCTCAGCGACCCGAACACGTTGCCGGTCTGGGGGACGTAGCTGATGCCCTCGTAAATGATCTCGTCGGGGTTGCGCCGGCTGATGTCGGTCCCGTCGAAGATGACGTCCCCGCCCATGTACGTCGTCAGGCCGAAGACGGACTTCATCACCGTCGACTTGCCGGCCCCGTTCGGGCCGACGATAACGACGTACTCGCCGTCCGCAACGTCCATGTGGACGTCGCTGAGGACCTGCAGGTCGCCGTAGCCGGCATCGAGGTCCCGGATTGCGAGGAGGCGTTCGCTCGGGTCGGGGAGGGTGACGGTCTCGGACTCCGTCGCGCGCTGGCTCATACGTCACCTCCCAGATACGCCTCGAGTACCCGCTCGTCCGACGTGATAGTCTCGGCGTCCCCTTCGGCGAGGACGCTCCCCTGGTGCATGACGATGATGTGTTCGCAGTTGTTCATGATGACGTCCATGTCGTGTTCGACGAGCAGGAAGGTCAGCCCCTGCTCCCGGCGGAGTTCGTGGATCCGCTCCAGCAGTTTCTCCTCCAGCGTCGGGTTGACGCCGGCCAGCGGTTCGTCTAGCAGAATCATCTCGGGGTCGGTCATCAGGACCCGTGCCATCTCCAGCAGTTTCCGCTGACCGCCCGAGAGATTGCCGGCGTTTTCGTGGGCGAGATGGTCGATCTCGAAGAACTCCAGTGTCTCCCACGCGCGGTCGCGAACGTCCGCTTCGGCTTTGATGACGTCGCCGCGAAGCCCCGGGGTCACCGACCGGACGACTGACTCCCCGACCTGTCCGCCCGGTGCGAGCATCACGTTCTCCAGAACTGTCATGTCGGACAGTTCACGGGCGATCTGGAACGTCCGGACCAGCCCGCGGTTTGCGAGCGTGTACGGCGCGAGTCCGGTGATGTCCTGGCTGTCGAAGGTGACCCGCCCACCGGTCGGCTCGTGAATGCCCGTGATGCAGTTGAACGTTGTCGACTTACCGGCCCCGTTCGGCCCGATGAGACCGGTGAGCGACCCCTCTGCCACGGAGAACGTCGCCCCGTCGACCGCGACGACGCCGCCGAACTCCTTGCGGAGGCCGTCGACTACGAGCAGGGGAGAGTCGATAGCGTCGCTCGTGACGGCCGTCTCCCGTTGCTCTGCGGCCTCGGGTTCACTCATCGGCCTCACCTCCGGACCCGGACTGTGGTCTGTCCAGACTCACACTCGTTGCAGGTTCGTTCCGGTGGCCGAGCAGCCCGTCCGGCTGGTTCTGGATGATGTATATCAGGACGACGCCAATGAGCACGAACCGGAGCGTGCTGACGTTGCTAATGGTGTATGCGAGGAGAGGGAGCGGGTCAAGTGACGCGAATCCGGCGACCGCGTCGACGATGTTGCCGGGTGCGCGAGTGCCGCCCAGCGAGACGTTCTCTCCCAGTCGCGCCGGCAGATAGAACAGCAGTCCGGAGAACGTCGCCGCCCCGACGATGCTGCCGGTGTTGGACCCGGAGCCGCCGATGATGAGGGCCGCGAACACGTAGAACGTGATCGTCGGTCTGAACTGCTGTGGGCTGATGTAACCCGCCTGTCCGCGGAACAGGACACCGGCCAGTCCCATCAGCGCGCAGCCGATCATGAACGTCTTGATTTTGAACTGGCGGGTGTCCTTGCCGAGAGACTGGGTCACGGTCTCGTCCTCGCGGATCGCTTTCAGCACGCGACCGAACGGCGAGTTCGTGATGCGGGCGAGCACCCAGTAGCTCCCGGCCACGACCAGCAGGAGGAGTATCCCGTACGTGAGATTCGCCAGGTTCGGCCCGGAGACGCCGACGCCCTCCGCGGCAGTGACGAGTGGCTGCCCGACGCCGTTGATAAGTGTTGACGCCACCTCGTTCGCGGACTTGAACGAGATGCCGGTCGCGCCGCCGGTGCCGACCGGCACCCCGAACAGCGAGAACTCGGCGAGGCCGCTCCAGTTGACAACGAGTCGGATTATCTCCGAGAACGCGACTGTCACGATAGCGAGGTAGTCCGCTTTCAGTCTGAGCGCCGGGAGCGCCGCGAGACCGCCGACGATAGCGGCCATAACCATACCGCCGATGAGGCCGACCCACAGCGGGAGGCCGAGCCCAGGGACCGCCCCGGCGGCCGGGTCAGTTGGTGCAGTGAGAACCGCCGTGGTGTACGCGCCAACGGCCATGAACCCCGCAATGCCGATGTTGAACAGGCCAGTGTACCCCCACTGGAGATTCAGTGCCAGCGCGAGGATTGCGTAGCCGCCGATGAGTACGGTCACGCTGCCGATGAAGCCGGCGGCGAGGTTCGCCCAGTTCGCCCCGCCGACAGCGATTGCCAGCACGAGCATCACGGCCCAGATACTGGCGATGAAGCCGACAACCAGCCCCACGTCCGGAAGCGCGTCCAGACGGTCTCGAACAGTGTCAACAGTACTCATGCGGTCGACACCCCCCCGAAGATGCCGGACGGGCGCAACAGCAAGACGACGATGAGTACCAGGAACGCGGAGGCCCGCGTCAGCCCGGACGGCAGCCAGATAAGGGCCAGGCTATCGACCAGCCCGATGAGGATCCCACCGGCCATCGCCCCGTATATCGAGCCGATACCGCCGACGATGACAGCGGCAAAGATGAGCAGGAGCAGAATCCAGCCGAAGTTGAACGATATCGTGCCGCTTTCCAGCACGAGCAGGTAGCCACCGATGCCCGCCAGACCGCCGCCGAGAATCCAGGTGAGCCGGATCACGCGTTCGGTCGGAATCCCGGTCACGCGTGCGAGGTCCTCGTTGTCGGCCATCGCCCGCATCGCCTTGCCGAGCTTCGTCCGTTGGAGCAGCAGGTGGACGCCAAGCATCAACAGGAGCGACACCACCAGCAGGGTGATTTCGTTGTCGGTGACCGAGATCATCGAGAACACCGTCACTCGGAACCCGCCGCTTGCGACCCCGCTGGTCTGCGTGCCAAAGACGAACGCGATGAGGTATCGCAATGCGAGTGCGACACCGATTGACGCGATCAGCAAGGAGATGTTGTCCGTATCGCGCATGGGGCGATAGGTGAGTCGGTCGATGAGTAACACGATACCGATTGACCCGACCCCGGCGACGACGAGACCGAGAAGCACCGGAGCGAACGTCGAAACGGTGCTCAACTGCCGTCCAGAGTTGAGCATGAACAGTTCTGCGATCGGGGCTCCGGTCCCGAGACCGGCGGTGATGTACGCGGCGACCCACCCCAGGAACGCCCCCACCGTCACTGTGTCCCCGTGTGCGAAGTTGGCGAAGTCGAGGATACTGTACGTCATCGACAGGCCGATTCCGGCGAGGCCGACCGCCAGTCCGACGAGCAGTCCGTCCACCACCATCGAGAGCAACGAGCCCACGGTGAGGGACCCCCCCAGTAACCTGGTCCCGAGGAAGAACACGGTTGTCCCAGCGAGCTTTGCAACTAAATCCAGCAAGAGGAAGCCACTTACGGCGGCCACCACTGCTGCCCCCGGCCGGTCACCCATCACCACGCGGCCGTCTCTTGCGAACTCAGCAATTCCCATAGGTTACCGTTCGTTGGACCCTCCTGTCTAAATAACCCACCGGAAATTCGTGCGAAATAACCGTGTAGAAGCCAGGACACCGCTGTCAAAACAGGAATCGCCCCCTCCCATGGTCGCGTGTCGAGCGAGAGACTAGTGATACCACGGTACAGACTGGCGAATAGCGCCACTTCGAACCCAGTGCGGATCACGAATTCGAGCGCCCGCACGGCGCGCGACACCGGTTTCGGTCACCACTGCTTCGAGTCGTACCCGTCTCGAGAAATCACCGGACTCCGGCCGGATACTGGCTGAGAACGGTGCTATTCACAGCGCTTTTATGCGGTCCATCGATGATATACGACAGATGGTACGCCTGGTCGTCGCCAGTCTCGTGCTGGTTCTCCTGCTGGGGAGCGGTGCCGCGCCGCTGGCGATGTCACAGCCGGCCGACGAGAGCGTCGGCGTCCAGACGCCCGATAGGTTCGACCGGACGACGTTCCAGGTCACACTGTATCAGAACGGGTCAGCCGAGTGGGCAATCGTCCACAGGACTCCACTGGTAAACGATTCTGAGCAGGAGTTTGAGGAGTTCGCCGAGGCGTTCGAGCAGACGGAGCAACCGCTGTACCAGAATTTCGTCGAGCAGTCGACGCTGCTGACACAGTACGGGACGAACGTGACTGACCGGAACATGAGTGCGACCGACTACAAGCGGTCGGCATCGGTCGACCCGCTCCAGAACACCGGCACGGTTCGGATGTCGTTCCGCTGGCATAACTTCGCTGTCGTCGAGGGCGACTCCGTCGTGGTCAGCGACGTGTTCGACGGCGGGTTCTACATCGGGTCGAGCCAGTCGTTCGTCTTCGAGCGCGGCCCCGAACTGGCATTCGTCAATGTCAAGCCGGAACCTGACTCACAGAGTACCCCGGACTCGCTCGAAAACAGCGAGAGCGTTACGTGGAACGGCGAGCAGTCGTTCAACGACCGCCGGCCCTACGTGGAACTGCAACCGCGCGAAACCGGCCAGAGCGCCGGTACGGAGCAGCGCACCACGGCGGGCGGTGACACATCTGACGAGGCTGCCAGCGGGCCGTCGTGGATGCTCCCGGCCGCTGTCGTCGTTGTCATCATCGTCGCCGGCGGTGCGGCCGCGTGGCGGTCCGGCGCACTGGGACAGGTCCTGGGAACCGACGACGACGAACCGCCCGCTGCGTCACCGTCGGGCGCTACGGATGCGGAGCAGTCGTCGACGGCTCCGCCGGGCGAGACGGCGGCGGCCGCCGACACAGCAGACGAACCGGCCGTCCCCGACGAGGAACTGCTCACCGACAGCGACCGCGTCCGCAAACTGCTGGAGGAGAACGGCGGCAGAATGAAGCAGGTCGACATCGTCGACAGTACCGACTGGTCGAAGTCGAAGGTCAGCATGCTCCTCTCGGACATGGAGGACGACGGCGACATCTCGAAGCTCAGAGTCGGCCGCGAGAACATCATCAGCCTCGCCGGTCAGGAGCCCGACGCCGCTGGCTCACCGTTCGACGACGAGTGAGACCGCCGGCTGTACGTCTGTACAGAACTCTCCCACTGTGAATACCGTGCCATAGTTACAGCCAACAGTATGAGGAACCAACACAGGGCGGGGCCGAAACGCAATGATTATACGTATCTCCTCGCTACGAATTTGTGTACGCTCCGTTGGTGTAGTCCGGCCAATCATATCACCCTCTCACGGTGATGACTAGGGTTCAAATCCCTGACGGAGCATTTCTCTCCGATTCGACGGATACACAGTCACCACGTTCTGTGACCGACAGTATTTGTGTCTCCCAGTCCAACCGGGCGGTATGCGCGTCGCGGTAGTCACCGTCGGAGACGAACTGCTCAGTGGCGAGACGGTCAACACGAACGCCGCGTGGCTGGGACAACAGCTCGCGCAGCGTGGCGTCACTGTCGGCCGGACGACGGTCGTCCCCGACGAGATATCGGATATCGCCCGCGTGGTCAACGAGTACCATGCGGAGTTCGACGCCGTCATCGTCACCGGCGGCCTTGGACCGACACACGACGACAAAACCATCGAGGCCGTCGCCGCGGCGTTCGGCCGGGACGTCGTCGAGAGCGAGGACGCCATCGCGTGGCTGGAGGAACACGGCGGCTACACGCGCGAGGATCTGACCGACGGAACCGGCGAGGTGCCGGAGGGGTCCCGCGTGCTGCCCAATCACGAGGGCGTCGCCCCCGGCTGTGTCGTCGAGAGCTGTTACGTCTTGCCGGGCGTGCCGGCCGAGATGAAGCGGATGTTCGAGGAGATTGCGGGCGAGTTCGCCGGCGAGCAGCGGTACGTTCGCACCGTCGACGCCGATGAGCCCGAGAGCGCGCTGCTGGATCGACTGGCGGAGGTACAGGAGCAGTTCCCGGTCAAGGTCGGAAGCTATCCCGGCGACCACGTAACCGTCCGGTTCGAGGGGACAGAGGAGGAGCTAGTCGAGGACGCGGCCGCGTGGTTCGGCGAACGCGTCGAGTCACCGACGGCGGAGTGACTACCGGTAGAGGTGGTTCAGCCAGAGAAACGTCAGGAGCAGGCCACCGAGCGTGATGACCGCGCCGGACGCGTTGATGATCCCTGTCTGAACGCCGCTCTGGAGTAGGACTGACATAGCTGTGCGTTCTTCGTGGGGTGGCTTGAAAGGCACGCTCCCGGGTCCCTTTTGCCGCGGGGTCGCGTAGTGACGGCGAATGCGACGAATCGGTGTCGTGGTCAACCCCATCGCCGGGATGGGCGGCCGCGTCGGCCTCAAGGGCACTGACGGGAAAGTCGCGGAGGCGCGCCGCCGCGGCGCGGAGCAACGCGCACCGGACCGCGCACGGACGGCGCTGGAGTCACTCGCCGATGTGGGGACGGACGTGAAACTGCTTACCTACGGCGACCCGATGGGGGAGGGTATCGCTCGTGTGGCGGGGTTCGACCCGACGGTGGTCGGCTCCCCGGCGACTCCCGACGAGACGACCAACGAGGACACCCGAGCTGCGGTCCGGGCGTTCGCCGAGGCGGATGTGGACGCGATCCTGTTCGTCGGCGGCGACGGCACAGCCGTCGACGTGGCGACGACCCTCGACGAACTGGATGCCGACATCCCGATTCTGGGCGTCCCGGCGGGCGTCAAGGTGTACTCCTCCGTGTTTGGCGTGTCGCCGCGCGCGGCCGGGCGCATTGTGGCCCGCTTCTCCGAGACGGAGCGCGCGGAGGTCAACGATATCGACGAGGACGCCTTCAGAGGCGGGGAAGTGGTCACTGAACTCCGGGCCGTCGCGGAGGTGCCCGTCGCCGACCAGCGCCAGTCCGCCAAGCAACTGGGCGGCGGCAGCGTCGAATCACTTGCCGAGAGTGTCGCCAACGCCGTCGAACCGGGCGTCACGTACGTCCTCGGACCAGGGAGCACTGTCGGCGCTATCAAGGAACAGCTCGGGTTCGACGGGACGACGCTCGGCGTGGACGTGTGGCGCGACGGAGAGGTGCTTGCTCGCGACGCCGCCGAATCTGACATTCTCGACGCCCTTGGCGACCGAAACGTCATCGTCGTCTCGCCCATCGGCGGCCAGGGGTTCGTGTTCGGCCGGGGGAACCAGCAGCTATCGCCGGCGGTCATCAGGCAGTGTGACCTCGAAGTCGTCGCCTCCCGCCGGAAACTGGACGGTATCGGCACGCTCCGCGTCGACACCGGCGACCCGGACCTCGACGAGGAACTGCGCGGCTGGCTGCGGGTCCGCGTCGGCCGTCACGAGCGTCGACTCGTCGAAGTCGTCTAATCCCTCTGTGGCCTCCCCAGCCGAGAGACGCAAGCCATGATATATCGGCTCCGGTATTTTATCATGTATAGTCAAGATTAAGGTATCTCACGCCCCACAAAGGACATATGGAAACCCGGAAAGTCCAGCGATTGGGGCCGTCGACGCTCGCGATGACGTTGCCGGCGGAGTGGGCCAGTGCGCACGACGTCGAAAAGGGCGACGAGGTGTCGCTACGGATGGGCGGCAAAGGCACGCTGACAGTCATGCCCGAGTCCGTCCAGACCGAGGAATCAGAGGCTATCATCCACGCAGAGAATCTCGATGCCGCGTCTGTCGAGCGGGCTATCGTCGCACAGTACGTGCTCGGCCGGCGCGTCATCCACGTCGAAGCCCCGGAGGGCGAGACGCTGGAATCCTCTCACATCAACGCCGTCTACAACGCCGAAACCCAGCTGATGGGCCTCGGCGTCATCGAGGAGACGCCCGACCGGATCGCGATTCGCTGCTCCGTCGACCCGGAGGACTTCACGCTGAACAACCTTCTCGAACGGCTGGAATCCACCGGCTCGACGATGCGAAACGAGGCGGTGAAATCCCTCGCCCACGGCAACCCTGACCTCGCCCAGCGGGCGCTCAACCGCGAGCGACAGGCCAACAAGATATTCGTTCTCCTGCTACGGCTCATCTTCACGGCCTACCAGAACCCCAACCTCGCGCGGGCCATCGGCCTCAACGACGGCTTCCCACTCATCGGCTACCGCTCGATTGCGAAGAACCTCGAACTGACGGCGGACAACGCCGAGGACATCGCCGAAATCGCGCTGGAGACCGAGGACCACTCCCTCAACGTCGACAGTTCGACGATGCGCCGCATCCGCGAGTTCACCGACCAGGTCAACGATATCACCGAACTCGCGGTCCAGGCGGCCGTCGACCGCAACTACGACACCGCGATTCAGGTCCGAGAGCTGTACAAGGACATCGGCGACAAGGAACACGAGATCCTCGACGACCTGCCGGAGATGGACAACGAGGCGCTGCTGGAAGTGCGTGAAGTGCTCGTCAGCCTCCAGCAGACGGCCGAGTTCGCGGTCCGGAGCGCCGAGATCGCGACGAACCTCGCGCTCAACGAGGAGTCCGAACACACGACCATCGAATAGCGCTTTCGACACCAGCCCGAATGAACTAAGTGGGCAACACCGAAAGCCTCGTACATGAGTTCCAAGGCGTCCAAAAGCGACATGGGGATGGGCCTGGCCCTGCTGTTCGGGCTCGTCTCGGTCGGCGCGGCCGTGGCCACGGCAACGAACAGCTACAACTACGCGATTCTACACGCACAGGAGCTTGAGACCGGCAATCTTCTTGTGACGTCCGGCGGCGCGTTCGGGCTCGCGATGCTGGCCGCGGCCGTGGCTATCGTGGCGATTCACGCCTACGACGCCTGACGCCTGGTATCAGCGGAGAGACTGTGAAGGGAACCGTTAAAAACGCTGAGACCTATTCTCTAGTATGGCCGATTACAGCGAGGAAGACCGACGCATTCTCGAATATCTCCGGGACAGCGTCTCGCGTGGGGAGAGCTACTTCCGCGCGAAGAACATCGCTGAGCAGCTCGGCCTCTCGTCGAAGCAAGTGGGAGCGCGGCTGCCACGCTTAGCTGAGGAGGCCGACGAAGTCGAGATCGAAAAGTGGGGACGGGCACGGTCGACGACGTGGCGCGTCACACCGACGGGATAGCCGCTGCCGGGTTTTACAGCGGTATCGAGGCGAAAGCCCACCCGTTTACGGGTGGGATGAAGCCGACAACTGGGAACCAGTCCACGAGAGTGAGCTATCCCGGAGTTTTATATTAAACCAGAATGTAAGCATGACCACACCGAGGCGGTCTTGCCGCCCTGTTAAACGGATAATATCGGGATTCGGGCCACACTACGTCTGAAGGAATTTCCTTCCGGCCGCTGGCTGTGGATTCCGAAACGCACGGTAACTCTGAATCCCATGCCGGGATAGGAGTAACGGCGGCTTGGCCCCGCCAGGAGTCCCGTCATGCCGACTGGACTGCAAACCTGAAACTCCCAACCTAGCGGTGCGGTGCCGTGGGAATCCCACCGGCTTCAGCCGTGGGAGGAGGTCAAGCACTGCGACAATCGGTGGATTCATCGGCCAGTAGTCCTGAGTACCTTCCATGACTGTCCGGGCCGAGCGAACGATGACTGTGCCGGCCACACCGGAGCGTGTCTGGGAATTCATCACTGACCCGGATAAACGGGCCCGGCCGATCAGCGTCGTCACAGACTGGGAAGTCATCGACGACACACACGCGAACTGGTCGATAGAACTCCCGATTCCGGTTGTCAACCAGACGATGACGGTGAAAACCGAGGACGTCGAACAGCGCCGCCCGGAGTACGCCCGCTTCATCGGTCGCTCGAAGGTGATGACCGTCCAGGGCGAACACGAACTCGAAGAGACGGCCGACGGCGGCACGAAACTGACCAACCGGTTCATCGTCGACGGCAAGCTCCCGGGCGTCGAGCGGTTCTTCAAGCGGAACCTCGACGACGAGATGCAGAACCTCGAACAGGCGCTGCGGGACGACCTCGAAGTCGAAGCATGAGACTCACGCTTGCCCAGATAGACGTGTCGTCGGACTCGGTGACTGAGAACGTCGGCCGCGCGACGACCGCCATCAGGGACGCGGCCGCGGACGGCGCGGACCTCGTCGTGCTCCCGGAACTGTTCAACGTCGGCTACTTCGCGTTCGACCGCTACGCCCGCGAAGCAGAGGGGCTGGAGGGCGAGACACTCACCCGAATCCGCGGCGTCGCCGCGGACAACGACGTGGCGGTGCTCGCCGGAAGTATCGTCGAGGACCTCGAAGCCAGCGCCGACAGCGGCTTCGACACGCCGGCTCCGGAGGGGATGGCGAACACCGCCGTGTTCTTCGACCGCGACGGGGAGCGACAGGCGGTGTACCGCAAACATCACCTGTTCGGCTACGACTCGGCGGAGTCCCAACTGCTCGAAGCCGGCCGGAGGATTCCGACCCTCGACTTCGAGGGGTTCACCGTCGGCATTACCACCTGCTACGACCTCCGGTTCCCGGAGCTGTACCGCCATCTCGTCGACGAGGGGGTGACGCTGACGCTCGTCCCGAGCGCGTGGCCCTATCCCCGCGTCGAGCACTGGAAGCTGTTCGGCCGCGCTCGGGCCGTCGAAAACCAGCTGTACGTCGCCGCCGCGAACGGCGTCGGACAGTTCGAGGACGCGGAACTGCTGGGTCGGTCGACGGTGTACGACCCGTGGGGAACGACGCTCGCAAGCGCCGACGACCACCCGGCACTGGTAACTGCCACTCTCGACCCGGCTCGCGTCGACCAGGTCCGCGAGGAGTTCCCGGCGCTTGCGGACCGCCGGACGGACTGGCCGTAACTGCAGTCGCTGTTTTACAAAAAGCGGTTTTTGAGCGTTCGCCGTCGTTATGCCGCTTTCAGGACGAGTACGACCCGTATGGCTTCGCGAATCAGGGTCCTCGCTGTCGTCGGTCTCCTCCTCCTTGCCGGCTGTACCGGTATGGGTGGGAGCGGCGATGCGGGCGAGGCACAGGGCGGCGGTGACGGCGCACAGATGTCCAGCGGCGACGGCGGGTCGAATCAGCCCGAAGCGGCTGATTCGGGCGCAAATTCGGCTGATAGCGGGAACGTCCAGGCCAGCAACGCCATGACCGACCGGGCCATCATCCGCAACGGTCGGATGGTGGTCGAAGTGGAGAACTACTCCACGACAGCCGACGCGATTGCCGCCTGGGCGCGCACATCCGGCGGGTACGTGAGCGACTCCAACCGCGAACTCCACCGGGACGACGGCGAGACGTGGTACACCGGCTACATCGTGGTCAGAGTGCCAAGCGAGGAGTACGAACCGACGCAGTCGATGGTGAGCGAGCAGGGGACGGTCCGCTCCGAGGAGACGACGACGAAAGACGTGACCGACAAACTGGTCGACCTCGAAGCGCGGCTGACCAACCTCCGGGAGCGTCGCGACCGACTGCGGACCTTCTACGAGCGAGCCAACAGCACGGAGGAACTGCTCCGCATCGAGGAGGAACTGTCGTCGGTCCAGAACGACATCGAACGCCTCGAAGCCCAGAAGCGCTCGCTCGAACAGCGGGTCGCCTACTCGACGCTGCGCGTCGAGATTCACGAGCCAGCGCCGGCACCGTCGGCCCAGCAGGTGCCGTACCACGAGCGGTCGCTGGTCGCCGCGTTCCTCTCGTCAGTGAATGACGTGTACGTGTTCACCCGTGGCCTGCTGGTGACTGCGGCGAGTCTCGCGCCGTGGCTCGTTGTCCTCGCCGTCCCAGTCGTCGGTGGCCGGCGGCTCCTTCGCGGTCGGTCGCTCCCGCTGCTGGGTCGACGTGGCGCGTCGGAACCAGCCACAGACGACGGCGACGGTGTTGGCGGAGGAAACGACCCACAGCAGGAACCCGCTGCGGAATCGGACACGGAGTCGCCCGACAAGGACGCGTAGCCGGAACCGAACACCGGGCCTTTTTTGCGTGTGCACTCGCTACGAGTAGCTGCCGGCAAGGCGCTTTTCACGTCGATGCCGGCGCTAACGCCCGTCTCGCTGCTCGGCCACTCGGCGTCGCTCGTCCGCCAAGGCTGTCCGGACAGCCTTTTCACTCCTCTCCCGGAGTCGATCCTTTCGCCTCTCCTCGTCTTTCCGATACTATCGATCTAAAACGGCCACTCAGCAGCTACTGCGACGAAGATGCCCTGCGAGCTACCGCGTCCGTTCCCGCTCCAGCGCTTCACGGAAGTGTTCTGGCGTGATCTCCACTTCATCGGCGTTCTCGGTGGCCTCTTCCGGCCCGTAGGCGGACGCCACCTCTCGAATGGCCAGCATCGACGCTTCGCGGACGACGGCCTCCAGTTCTGCACCCGAGAAACCGTCGGTCTCCTCGGCGAGCTCCCCGATATCGGCACCCTCAGCGAGTGGCTTTCCGTCGGTGTGGACGGCGAGAATCTCCTCGCGGGCGTCACGGTCGGGGTTCGGGACCTCGACGTGCTGTTCGAGGCGACCCGGCCGCAGCAGCGCATCGTCGATCATATCCCGGCGGTTGGTCGCGGCCAACACGACCAGATTGGGGTTCTCCGTGATGCCGTCCAGTTCTGCGAGCAGTTGGGAGACGACGCGCTCGGTGACCTCGTTGCCCTGCCCCCGGTGGCTGGCGATGGCGTCGATCTCGTCGAGGAAGATGATGCTCGGCGCGGTCTGGCGGGCGCGCTCGAACAGTTCCCGGACCGCTTCCTCGCTCTCGCCGACGTAGCGGTCCATGATTTCGGGGCCGGCGACGTGGATGAAGTTCACGTCGCTCTCGCCGGCGACGGCCCGAGCGAGCAGGGTTTTGCCGGTCCCCGGTGGGCCGTACAGCAGGATGCCGCTCGGCGGGTCGGTGTTAGTCGCGGTGAACAGTTCGCTGTACGAGAGCGGCCACTCGATGGCCTCCGTCAGCGTCTGTTTGACCTCGGACAGCCCGCCCACGTCGTCGAAGGTCGCCGTCGGCGACTCGGCGACGTACTCCCGCATCGCGCTGGGGTCGACGGTGGCGAGCGCGGTCTCGAAGTCGTCCTGGTGGACGTCGCCGTCGTCGCGGTCGGCCCGGAGCGCGGCCATCGCGGCCTCGGTGGTCAGCGACGCGAGGTCAGCGCCGACGAAGCCGTGGGTCTGTGCGGCGATGCGGTCGAGGTCCACGTCCTCGTGCAGCGGCATGTCCCGCGTGTGGACATCCATAATCTCACGGCGGCCGTGCTCGCCGGGCACGCCGATCTCGATTTCGCGGTCGAAGCGTCCGCCCCGGCGTAGCGCCGGGTCGATGGCGTCGACGCGGTTCGTCGCCCCGATGACGACGACCCGGCCCCGGTCTTCGAGGCCGTCCATCAGCGTGAGCAACTGGGCGACGACCCGGTTCTCCATGTCGGCGTCCTCGTCGCGAGAGCCGGCGATGGAGTCGATTTCGTCGACGAAGAGGATAGCCGGCGCGTTCGCCTCCGCCGTCTCGAAGGCCTCCCGGAGCCGCTCCTCGCTCTCGCCCTTGTACTTGGAGACGATTTCGGGGCCGGAGATAGTGTCGAAGTAGGCGTCGACCTCGTTTGCCACCGCTCGCGCGATGAGGGTCTTCCCCGTCCCGGGCGGGCCGTGGAGCAATACGCCGCTGGGCGGGTCGATACCCAGGCGGCGGAACTCCTCGGGTTCGGAGAGGGGCATCTCTATCATCTCGCGGATGCGATCCAGTTCCTCGTCGAGGCCGCCGATGTCCTCGTAGCTTACCCCCGATTCCGTCTCGGCGGTCGGTGTGCTCGCCGTTGTTGCCTCACCGGACGACGACTGGCTCGCGTCGCTACCGCCGTCGAGGCCCGGCAGTACAGTCACTGCCGTCGTGCCGGTGACGCGAACCGGCCCCGAGGGAGAGGTCTTGCGAACGAGGAACGTTCCCAGCCCTTCGATGTGGGTCCGCTCGTCGGCCTGAATGATCTGGTCGACCAGCCGCTTCCTGACCAGACTCTCGTAGTCCTCGCTGCCCGGTATCGGTTCGACCGGCTGGATGGCTATTTCGGTCGCCTCAGAGACCGACCCACTCGTCACCGTCACCGTGTCGCCGATGTTGACGCCGGCGTTCGCTCTGGTGTCTGAATCGATGCGGACGAAGGAGCCGTCTTCGTCGTCATCTGGCCAGACCTTCACTACAGTCTTGTCCTCGCCCTCAATGATAACAGGTGAGCCACTCAAGACGCGTAGCTCGCTGCGTGCCGAATCTGGCAGTCGTGCGATACCGCGCCCGGCGTCGCGCTTGTTCGCACCCTCGACGGTGAGTTCGACACCGGCGTCAGTGGACCCGCTCATGCCGCCTTCTTGCAATCCGACTCCCTTGAGGGTTCCCGTTGTGTTGCGGGAAAATAATATACGGTCGGCCGTCGGATCTTCAGGTATGGTTGTCCAAACCGAGCGAGACGAGGTCACCTGGTACAAGTGCGAGACCTGTGGCCTGATGTTCGACGACCAGAGCGACGCGCGCCAGCACGAGGAGAACTGTGACGACGAAGACCCGTCCTACATCCAGTAGCGGTCCTCGACCCCACAATCACGCGTCACCTTACCACCGGTATTACGCTTCGACGATCTCGAAGCTCCGCTCGCCGAGTTCGTCCTCCTCGAAGACGAACACGCGGCCGTTCGTTACGTCGTAGTCCACGTCTACTTCCGTCCGCATCTGATTGTCTCGGACCGTGACGCCGGGGAACAGTTCGTCCTCCTCGCCGTCGTCGAGGATGACCCGTCCGACGCCTGTCTCTTCGAGAATATCGTCATGTGTGCGGAGGTCGTTGACGTACACGAGGATGCCCGACGTCTCCGTCTCGTCGGTAATCAGGACGTGTGTGTCTTTTCCCGGCGCAGTCTGGATACTCCCTTCGACCGCCGTTGGGACGCCGTGATAGAACGCCTGGCGGCCGTCGAGGTACTCCACGACGACGCCGTCCTCGGTCAACTCGACCGAGACGGTGTCCGGTGCGATGTCCGACCGGTTGCTCATACCGTCAGTTCCGGCGGCGCGCTCAAAAGTGACGCGTTGTCCGTTTCGACCGAGCGGTCGGTTTCCAACCCCATCGGACGGGGTGCGAAAGGGACTAGTGACTCGCCTGTCTCCGTCTCAACATGACGAAGACCCTCGTCGTCGGACTCGACGGAGCGAGCTGGGAACTGCTCGACCCGTGGATCGAGACCGGCGAGCTCCCGAACCTGGCCGCGCTGCGGGACACCGGCACTTGGGCGGGGACGCGAAGCTGTCTGCCGCCGGTGACGTTCCCGAACTGGAAGTGCTACTCCTCGGGCAAGGACCCCGGCGGGTTCGGCGTCTTCTGGTTCGAGAACGTCGACCTCGACGCGGGCGAAATCACCGTGATGAACGGCGGCGACTACGACACCGCCGAACTCTGGGACTACCTCAACGACGAGGGGCAATCGGCCGGCGTGGTCAACATGCCGACGATGTACCCCCCGCGGGACATCGACGACCTTGTCGTCGCCGGCGGCCCGGACGCCGTCGAGGGGGAGTACCGGTCGATTAGCTCCGGCTACACCTCGCCGCCGGAACTGGCCGAGGAACTGGAATCCCGGTTCGACTACAGCGTCCACCCGGACCCGCTGCTGTCCTCGAACGACGAGCGCGGCGCGGAGGTCGAGGCCATTCTGGACCTGCTAGAGAAGCGCTTCGAGGTTGCCACGACACTCATGGACGAACGGGATCTCGATTTCGTCCATGTGACGCTGTTCTATCTGAACGTCCTGCATCACTTCTTCTGGGACGACGAGCCGAGCCTGCGCGCGTGGCAGCTCGTCGACGAGTGGGTCGGCCGGCTCGACGACCGCGAGGACCTGAACCTGGTGTTGATGTCCGACCACGGCTGTGACGCGACCCAGACGGAGTTCTACATCAACGAGTGGCTGGCCGAGAACGGCTACCAGGTCCGGGATACGAGCGTCGACGCCGTACTCACTCGAATCGGGCTCGACCGCGAGAACCTGCTCGCAGTCGCAAAGCGCGCCGGGCTGGTCGACACGCTCGCTCGCGTCGTTCCGGAGTCCATCCAGCAACTCGTCCCGCAGCGCGACGGCGTCAAACGGGACCGCAAACTCGAAGCCATCGACTTGGAGCAGACAAAGGTCGTCGCCAGCGGACAGGGGCCGGTGTACGTCAACCCCCGATTCGACGTGGAATCGGTCCGTGAGTCGCTCATGGCTGACCTCCGCGAGGTGGAAGACGAGCACGGCCCGCTGTTCACTGACGTGTATAGGGGCGAAGACGTGTACAACGGCCCCTACGTCGACGCCGGCCCGGAGGTCGTCGTCGACCAGCGCCCGGGCGTCCACGTCAACGACGGCATCGGCGGCGGGGCCATCCAGAGCGGCCCCGACCGCTGGGCGGCCGAGAACACGCCCTACGGAATCTTCGCCGCCAGCGGGCCGGACTTCGAACCACAGGGCGAACTCGACCGTATCAGCATTCTCGACATCGCGCCGACGGTGCTGGCCGCCCACGGCTGTGCTGTCCCGACTGATATGCGCGGCGAGGTGCTCCCGGTGTTCCCCCAGGACCCCGCTGTCGGCGAGCGTGCCCCACTCAGTATCGAGGACGCCCTCGGAAGCGACGACGGCGACGCCGTCGAAGACCGGCTGAAACAACTGGGATACATGGAGTAGGTCCGTCTGTGAGTTCGACCGGCGTTCAAATGAGTGAACCCAATGGGATAAGTAGCCGCTCCCGATACACACCGGTATGGTTAGCATCGATCTGAACAACAGCCAGCGAACAATGCTTACGACGCTGGTAAACAGGTATCAACAGACCGGTGAGGCAGTTACCGGCGAGACAATCGCTGAGGAGATCGACCGGAACCCCGGAACGGTACGGAACCAGATGCAGAGTCTGACCTCGCTGGGACTCGTCGAAGGTATTCCCGGCCCGACCGGCGGGTACAAGCCGACGTCCGAGGCCTTCGACGCAATCGACCGCCAGCAGATAGACGAGGCCGAGAGCGTCGTCGTCGCCCACGACTACGAGCGTGTCGACGTCACCGTCGAGGAAATCAACTTCACGAACGTCCACGACCCGGAGAAGTGCCGCGCCCGGTTCCACCTCCAGAGCTCGGTGCAGGACTTCAGCGAGGGACAGGCCGTCATTCTCGGACCCACGCCGATTTCGAAGCTAGTCGTCGCCGGGACGGTTGTCGCTGTCGACGAATCCAACAGCGAAATCCTCCTCGACGTCGCGAAGATCGAAGCGCCTGTGGAAGAACCGGAGAAATAAGCGGTCCGTGCGGCCACGCGGCGTACCGTAGCTCTTTCAGGGGTCGACGCGGTCGATCCACAGCGTCGGCGTCTCTATCTCGTCTTCGGTGGGGAGGGTGTCCGGCGAGTCCCAGACGCGCCCGGCCGCAGCGACGCCGCGGGCGTCGGCGACCGTGTCGAAGAACGCCTTCCCGCGTTCGTACTGCTGGCGCTTCATCCCGAGGCCGAGCAGCCGGCGCATGAGCGACGCGATGGGGCCACGCCCCTGCCGGCGCTCGTCGACTTTCCGGCGCAGGTCGTCGTACTCGTCGTCGAAGGCCCGGTCCATCAGCAGTTCCGCGTACCCTTCGACGGCGGTCATCGTCGTGTCGAGTTCACCAAGCGTCGTCCGGTCGATGTTGCCGTCGGTGAGGTTGTCGATGGCGTCCTCCATCGCCGTTTCGAGGTGGTCGGAGAGCCACGGGGCCGCGCCGAACTCCGCCGCGTGCGTGACCTCGTGGAACGCGATCCAGCGGCGGAAGCGATCCCGCTCGACGTTCAACTCGTCGGCGACCCGGTGGATGTTGGGGCGCACGAAGTACAGCGCGTGAGCGTCGTTATCCGCGAGCAAGACGGGGTCGTACTGACCCAAGACGTTGTTCCCCAGAAACGAGAGCGCAACGGCCATCGACCCGGTGTTGACCACGCGGGCGATGCCGGGGATGTACTCGGCCTGCTGTTCGATCGGTTCCATCACGCGGCTGAAGGTGGCGACGTTGGCGTCGATCCAGTGGTGGCGGTTCTGGATCTCGACGGTTTCGGGCAGGTCAAAGGCGAGTTCGCCGACCTCCCGGACGCGATCTCTGGCGTCCCGGACGTCGGTGGCGTAGCCGTCGCGTTCGGGCGTCTCGACGGTGAGGTCGCCCGTGTCCGTCGCGCCCTTCGCGGCGTCGGCGACGGCACTCCAGTCGATGGGGCCGTCGCCGGTCGCGCCGGCGACAGCCTGAACGCTGTGGTATATTCCCATACGTCTGAAATGTGGCGGGAGAAAATAGGCCTTCTCCCTGTGAAAACGACCACCGGCGTTCGGTTCGTGGCCTTGCTGTGGAGTGGGACGCTGTCCCTTACAGGGCTTCGTCGCTGTCGTCGCCGTCTGACCCACCGAGGTACAGACGCAGGACGACCGCGACGAGCGCGACGGCACCGAGTACCGCGAGCGCGAAGCGACCGACGTTACGGCCACCGTCACCCTCAACGTCCGTCTCGTCGCTCTGCTCGTCCGTCCGGGACCGCGACCACCGTGATTTGCGCTCCGATTCGTCGTCATCGTCGGTGGAACTGAACGGGGCGTTGGCAGTGAACTCCGCGCCGTCGAGATGCAGTTCGAGGAGAGTGAATTCGGCCATACTGACAGTTCGACGCCGCGACTCTTAGCCGTGGCGGTCCCAGAGCCACGGTGGGACGGTCCCAGACCGCGTGCCGTCCGCTGTTTTCATGACCACAGAGCGATTATCCCGCATATGGACACACGACGACGCGAATTCTTGGAATCGCTTCTGACGACGCCCGGCCCGTCGGGGTACGAGGCCGACAGCCAGCGGGTGTGGCTCGACTACGTCAGCGAGTTCGCTGACGAGGTCCGAACGGACGACTACGGCAACGCCGTCGCGAAGGTCGAAGGTGGCGACACGACCGTCGCGCTCGCGGGCCACGGCGACGAGATCGGCTTCATCGTCCGGGACCTCACCGACGACGGCTTCGTCAAACTGGGCCGCATCGGCGGCTCGGACAAGACCGTCTCGCGCGGGCAACACGTCACCATTCACACAGCCGACGGGCCGGTATCGGGCGTCGTGGGACAGACTGCGATTCACCTCCGGGACCCGGACGACGACTCCGTGCCGGAGATCGCCGAACAGCACGTCGACGTGGGGGCCGAGGACGGCGACGAGGTAGAATCACTCGTCGACCGCGGCGACCCGGTGACGTTCGTCCAGACGCTGAGCGAACTGGAGAACGGCCGCCTCGCGGCCCGGGGAATGGACAACCGTATCGGCATCTGGGCGGCCGCTGAGGGGCTTCGGCGCGCGGCGGAGGCCGATGCAGAGGCGACAGTGTACGCCGTCTCCACGGTGCAGGAGGAGGTCGGCGTCCAGGGGGCGAAGATGGTCGGGTTCGATCTCGCGCCGGACGTCGCTATCGCCGTTGACGTGACCCACGCGACGGACTCGCCGGGTTCGCCGGGGAAGGCCGCGACGGGAGTCGAACTCGGCGCGGGGCCGGTCGTTGCTCGCGGGAGCGCGAACCATCCGGTCGCCGTCGACGCTCTCCGAGAGACCGGCAAGGAGGAGGACATCGACATTCAGTTGCAGGCGACGGGCAGCAGGACCGGGACCGACGCGGACGCCTTCTACACCTCCCGCGGTGGGATTCCGTCGGCCAACGTCGGCCTGCCGAACCGCTACATGCACACGCCGGTCGAGGTCATCGACCCCGACGACCTCGACGCGCTCGCGGACCTGCTGGCCGGCTTCGCTGTCCGAGCGGCCGACCGAGCGCCCTTTAGCGTCGACGTGTAGGGAGTCGGGGCTGTCTCGCGCGCGCCACCACACAAACGGTACGTTTAAGCGGCCGTCACTATCCAAACCGTACATGAGTGGACGACCGCTGGATGTACTCGAAGCGTCCCTCGGTGAGACAGTCACCGTACAGCTGAAGGGTGGCGAAATCTTCGAAGGGGAACTCACCGGCTACGATCAACACATGAACCTCGTCGTCGAGGATGAAGACACAACGATTATACGCGGCGATAACGTCGTCTCAATTACTCCATGACTGGCGCAGGAACTCCGAGTCAGGGCAAGAAAAACACCACGACGCACACGAAGTGTCGACGGTGTGGTGAAAAGTCGTATCACACGAAAAAGAAGGTCTGCTCGTCGTGCGGTTTCGGCAAGTCGGCCAAGCGGCGTGACTACGAGTGGCAGTCGAAAGCAGGCGAATAACACACTCAACACAAATGCACGAGAAGTGCGGCGTTGTTGGCATCTCTTTGGAGGACCGTGACGCCGCCCGACCGCTTTACTACTCCTTGTACGCGCTCCAGCATCGCGGTCAGGAATCAGCCGGTATCGTCACCCACGACGGGTTCCAGCAGTACAGCCACGTCGAGATGGGCCTCGTCGGTGACGCGTTCGACCCCGGCGACCTGGAATCGCTCAACGGGTCGAACGGCATCGGCCACGTCCGATACCCGACCGCCGGGAGCGTCAACGCCTGCTGTGCCCAGCCGTTCTCCGTCTCGTTCAAGTCGGGGTCGCTGGGGCTGTCCCACAACGGGAACCTCGTCAACGCCGACGAGATCGGCGACGAACTGGCCGACCTCGGCCACGCCTTCACGTCCGACGGCGACACCGAGGTCATCGCCCACGACCTCGCGCGTAATCTCTTAGAGGAGGACCTGGTTCGGGCTGTCAAGCGGACGATGAACCGTATCCACGGGTCGTACTCGCTGACGATTATGCACGACGAGACGGTACTCGGCGTGCGCGACCCGCAGGGGAACCGACCGCTGTGCATCGGCGAACTCGAGGACGGCTACGTCCTCGCCTCCGAGTCGGCCGCCATCGACACGCTCGACGGCGACCTCATCCGGGACGTCAAGCCCGGCGAACTCGTCGTCCTGCACGCCGACGGGACCGGCTTCGACACCTACCAGCTCGTCGAGCCGGAGAACACGGCTCACTGTTTCTTCGAACACGTCTACTTCGCGCGGCCGGACTCGACCATCGACGAGAACCTCGTCTACGAGGTCCGGCGCGAACTGGGCCGCAAACTCTGGGGAGAGTCCGGCGTCGAATCGGACGTGGTGTTGCCGGTCCCCGACTCCGGACGCGCCTTCGCCTCCGGCTACGCCGAAGCCGCACAGGACGACGACTCGGACATCGAGTTCGCCGAGGGGCTGATGAAAAACCGGTACGTCGGCCGGACCTTCATCATGCCGACTCAGGACGAACGCGAGCGGGCCGTCCGGCTGAAGCTCAACCCCATCAAGTCGACCATCGAGGGGAAAAGCGTCACCATCATCGACGACTCTATCGTCCGCGGGACCACCTCGACGCAACTGATTCAGTTGCTGAAAGACGCCGGTGCCGAGGAGGTCCACGTCCGCATCGGCGCGCCGCCCATCGTCGCCCCGTGCTACATGGGCATCGACATGGCCTCCCGCGACGAACTCATCGCCGGGAACCAGTCCGTCGAGGAAATCCGTGAGGAAATCGAGGCGGACTCGCTGTCGTATCTCTCTATCGATGCCATCGCGGAGACGCTGGACAAGAGCCAGGCGGACCTCTGTCTCGGCTGTGTCACGGGCGAGTATCCCTACGATATCGAAGGTGAGGCGACCGACCGCGACGTTGCCCGCCCGGATATCGGCACGCAGTCGCGCCCGGCTGACGACTAGCGTCGTCGGTTCGGGATGGCACCACATTTTTGCGCAGTCCGAGCGAGCAGTCGTCCATGCCAGGGCCGTCCTTCCTCGCAACCGACCGAACCGCCCTCCGGTCCCCGGAGCGAGACGACCTCGACTGGATACAGCGCGTCTTCCACGACGAGAAGGTCTGGGGGCTGGGTACGTACGCCCGTCCGCCGACCGCCGACCAGATGGAGACCTACTACGAAGAGACGCTTTCCGACGAGGACTCGGTCCATCTACTGGTCTGTATCGACCCGGATGGGAGTCCGGGCCCAGTCGGGGACCGAACCGAGCCGGTCGGCCTCGTCGCCATGACGGACCACGACCCGGAGCGGGGCACAGCCGAACTGGCCTACTGGCTCGACCCGGACGCCTGGGGCCAGGGGTACGCCACCGAGGCGGCGGGCCGGCTGGTCCAGTACGGCTTCGACCAGCGGGCGCTCCGGAAGTGGTCGGCGAAGATCGTGGGCGGAAACGACCGCTCCGTCGCGGTGGTCGAACGACTGGGATTCACCAAGGAAGGGACACACCGAGCGGAGTGGTATCTCGACGGCGCGTGGCGCGATCTGCTGTGGTTCGGCCTGCTCCGAACAGAGAGCGACTGATAGTGAGTATTGCGACTGGTTGCCGCTCCGACCGCACGCTGTCGTGCGGTCGATGTGGTACTGACTCGCAATAATCACTATGACGTTACCAGACCAGATACAGCATCGCGTAGACGGCGATACCCATCGAGAAGGAGATCAGCCACAGCCCCGCGGCCAGCTTCCCGGCTCGCGGATGGTTCGTCGACGACAGTTCCGGGACGGGGTACGTGTAGGCTAGCAGCAGGACGTAGTACACCGCCGGGATGGCGATGATGGCAAGCAGGATGTGGATAGCGAGGAAGGGGAGATAGAAGTAGGTCTCGACGACCGACGGGCCGGTGAAGTCCGTCGGTCCGACAAGCGTTATCCGGTAGAGGTACAGGACGAGAAACAGAGCGAACAGGCCGAACGAGGAGAGCATCAGCTTCCGGTGTCGGGCGACGTCCCCGCGGCGAATCGCCCGGACACCGCCGACGATTGTTCCGATAGCGAGGGCGCTGACCACGGCGTTGGCGTGGGGGATCGCCCCGAGAACGCTCGCGGGCGCAGCCGGGAGAGCGGACTGTGGGATCGCCCCGAGAACGGCCCCGAACACGAGCGCGAGCGACACGACCGTCAACAGACCAGTGAGTGCTGGCACGCGATACCGAGCCTGAAGATCCATACCACAACTCCGGACTGGACGCAAAATACGGTTTCGAGTCACGTACGGCGAGGCGGGGTCGCTACGTGGTTTTCGCTGCCGGTCGCTCGACGTCGGTTACGTCCAGCCGGACCCGTCCCGTCGAGTCGTTGGAGAGGGCGGTTTCCCAGCCGTGACCGTGTGCGATTTCCCGGATCACGGCGAGGTGGAGCCCGACCCCTTCGTCACTGGAGGCGTAGTAGAGTTCAAACGGTTTCTCGTTTCCCGTCTCCAACGGGGTGCCGTCGTGTTCGAGGGCGAACCCGTCGACCGTGTCCGTGATGGTTATTTTTTCGGTATTGCCCTGCTCCGTCGCGAACCGGAAGAAGTTCTCCGCGAGCTGACACAGTCGGCCACTATCGGCCAGTATCGTCTCGGTACAGTCGATTTCGATGGTCGACCCGTCGGTGTCGACCGTCGTCCAGGCGTCCGCCATCACGTCGGAGAGTGTTACCGGCTCGACGGTGTACTGTCGGCCGCCCTGACGGGCGATTTCCATGAGGTCGTCGATGAGAAACGACATGCGGGTGTGGCTGCGCTGGATGGCGTCGAACTCCTCGGCGGCGTGTTCCGCGGCTAGCAGTTCGACTCGTCCCATCGCCGCCTGGAGCGGGTTCCGGAGTTCGTGTGAGATGATCTGTGCGAGCTCTCGGAGCCGCTCTTTCTGCCGTTCCAGTTCCGTCGTCCGCTGCTGGAGTGCGTCTTTCGTCTGGCTCGCGTCGATAGCCAGCGCGATGTTGTGGCCGACCTCCCGGAACGTGTCCTGTTCTTCCGTGTCGAAGACATCGACGCGGTCGGCGTACACTCCGAGGACGCCGTACGACGTCCCATCGTACACCAGTGGGACAGCGAGAACTCGGGCGCAGTCCGTTTCCAGTGCGTCTGTGTCATTTGCGAACGTTGCTGGGTCGATATCCGCAACGACCAGTCGGTCCTCCGACTCGGCGCGGCACAACGGCTCCGGCACGGTGATGGAGACACGGTCACGCTGTGAACCCAGCGCTCGAACGACCGGCCTGTCGTGCTGACAGGTCACCGTACAGGCCTCGCTGTATCTGGTCGTGCCCGCCAGAACCGCCGTGACGTCGCGTTCGATATCCACCCGCGACTGTGAGCGGACGAGCGCTTGATTGACCAGCCGGACGGCCTCGTTGAGCTGTTTTCGCTTGTTCGCCCGCTGACGGGCCGGGCTGGAAGCGACGGCGGCATCGACCCGCGCCAAGAGCCGCTGGTGAGCGTCGCTCACTGTGCTCGGAACGTAGCCGAACACGTCGCGGCTGTAGGCCTCGCGGGCGATGTCGCCGTTTGCCACCTCGGCAAAGAGGACGACCGGGAGTTCGGGGTGATTTCGTTGCAGTCGATCAATAAGGGTCAACCCACCGAGATACTGTGTCCCGTCCGGGTTCTCCACTTCGCAGTTCGTGACGACACAGTCCGTGTCGTAGTCGCCGAGCGCACACTCCAGATCACGAACACCGTCGAACTCGTGGACGGTGAGATCACTGTCCCGGAGCATCGAAATCGCGGCCCTGTCCTGGCTCGGACTACGGACAAACAGGACGGTGGGCTGTGACTTCATCACCCTTCCGAGGAGACACACGCATAAAGAAGTTACACCACGAAACACTCCATTGTTGACACCTCTACCATCTCAGCGACGCTATTGCCCATTTCAGGGGACGATTTATACACACGGTACCGTATCTTTTGATGATGGCACAACCGGGGCTGGAAATCCATCGGACCCAGTCGGCAGTCATCGATGCGATACAATCTCTTATCGACAGTGCCGACGAGAGCCTCACGGTTGCGGTCCCGAAATCGTCCCTCCCGGAGTTTGTCCCGCAACTCAGCGCCGCTATCGAGCGGGATGTGCTGGTACTGTTACTGGTCCACGGCGATGCGACGGCACCGACGCCCGCATACGAGGACATCGCAACGGCGGTCAGGACAATCGAGAGCGGTATTACCCCACTGCTCGTGACCGCAGATATCCAGCGCGGACTCACTGGGCATTCCGGACTGCTGACCGACTCGATAGCAGAATATCAGGCGACCGAGTTCGACAACGAGAACCTCGCTCACGACGAATTCGCGATGTTCCTCGGCTCCCACTGGCTGATGGGGACGGAACACTACATCGCTAGCGTGTGTGCGTTCCCGCGGACGTTCTCCGCGTTCCAGTTCGCCGTACTCATGGCGGCGCTGGCGTTGCGCGCGGGGACGCCGATCACTGCTCGCGCTCGGGTCATCTCGACTGCGGACCGGACGGAGACGACGATATCGGGACCGGTGATAAACGTCCGGCAGAGCGTCGTCTATCCCGCATCGAGCACGAACCCGGCCGAACGGTCACTCACTATCGAGACCGATGCCGGACCGGTCACTGTCGGCGGGGCCGGTGCGACGAAGGAAGCCTATGAGTGTCGCGAGATCACGTTGGACAGGGCTGACGACGAATAACGCAGCGAGAAAATCGCCTGTAAGACGCAACAATCAGCGTCGGTGTGTCGACCGTCGCTATCGAGTGCCGACCGTCGCTACTGGAAGGTGCGGCTGGCCGTGCTCTCGTCGGTGACGCCGGGTTCGGCCCGGTCGAAGCGCTGTTCGATCTCGTCGTAGCGCTCGCGGGTCTCCTCGGTGACGCTGGGGCCGACTTCTTCGAGCGCGTGCTCGAAGTGGTCCATCGTCACGCGGACGTTGCTGACACTGTCGCCGATGTCCTCGGGGTCCACGCTGTTGATGAACTCCCGGGTCGCGGCCATCGACGCCTCGCGAGCGACCGCTTCGATATCCGCGCCGACGTAGCCGTCCGTGCGGCTGGCCAGGTCGTCGAGGTCGACGCCGTCGGCCAGCGGCTTGTCGCGGGTGTGGACCTGGAAGATGGCGCGGCGCGCTTCCTCGTCCGGGACGGGCACATGGACGTGCCTGTCGAGTCGGCCGGGGCGCAGGAGCGCGTCGTCGATGAGGTCCGGCCGGTTCGTGGTCGCGACGACCACGACGTTCTCCATGTCCTCGATGCCGTCCAGTTCCGTCAGGAGCTGGGAGACGACGCGTTCGCCGACGCCGGAGTCGGTCGTGCCGCCGCCACGTTCGCCGGCGATGGAGTCGATCTCGTCGAAGAACACCACGGTCGGGGCGTTCTCGCGGGCCTTGCTGAACACTTCGCGGACGCCCTTCTCGGACTCACCCACAAACTTGTTCAGGAGTTCCGGCCCCTTCACGGAGATGAAGTTGGACTGGGCCTCGTTGGCGACGGCCTTCGCCAGCAGCGTCTTCCCGGTGCCGGGCGGGCCGTACATCAGCACACCCTTGGCTGCCTCGAGGTCCATCGACTCGAAGACGTCCTCGTACTCCAGTGGCCACTGGATGGTCTCCCGGAGCCGTTCCTTGGTGTCTTCGAGTCCGCCGACGGAGTCCCAGGTGACGTCCGGGACTTCGACGAAGACCTCCCGGAGCGCGGAGGGCTCGATGCCCTTCATCGCCTCGCGGAAGTCCTTGTCGCTGATCTCCAAGCGTTCAAGCACCTCGGCGTCGATCTCGTCGGATTCGAGGTCGAGTTCGGGGCGGATGCGCCGGAGGGCGTTCATCGCGCTCTCTTTCGTGAGAGTCGCGAGGTCAGCGCCGACGAAGCCGTGGGTGTTCTCGGCGTAGTTTTCGATGTTGATCTCCTCGGAGAGGGGCATCCCGCGGGTGTGGACCTGGAGGATCTCCTTGCGGCCCTTCTTGTCCGGGACGCCGATCTCGATTTCGCGGTCGAAGCGGCCGCCACGGCGCAGAGCGGGGTCGATGTCATCGACGCGGTTCGTCGCGCCGATGACGATGACCTGCCCACGCTCTTCGAGGCCGTCCATCAGGCTGAGCAACTGGGCGACGACGCGGCGTTCCACGTCGCCCTGAGTCTCGCCGCGTTTCGGGGCGATGGAGTCGAGTTCGTCGATGAAGACGATTGCGGGAGCGTTCTCCTCGGCCTCTTCGAAGACCTCGCGGAGCTGCTCCTCACTCTCGCCATAGTACTTCGACATGATCTCCGGGCCGGAGATGGTGCTGAACGACGCGTCGATCTCGTTGGCAACGGCCTTGGCCATCAGCGTCTTGCCGGTGCCGGGCGGGCCGTGTAGGAGGACGCCTTTGGGCGGTTCGATGCCGAGCTGCTGGAACAGTTCGGGGTGGCGCATCGGCAGCTCGATCATCTCGCGGACCTGTTCGAGTTCGCGGTCGAGGCCGCCGATGTCCTCGTATGTCACGTCGGGCGTGTCGCTCGCTTCGGGCGCGCCCTCGCCGCTGTGGACCTGCTCGGCAGGCATCTCGCTGACCTGTATTTCCGTGGAATCAGTCACGACGACCGTGCCGGAGGGCTCGGTTTCGGCGATCTTCAGCGGGATCTTCTGGCCGGACATCGAGGAGAGCGGTCCGAGGCCGAAGCTCACTGGGACAGTCTGGCCCTGCGTGACGGCCTGACCGCTGAGGTTGTTGCGAATCATCGGACCGACGTTGCCCCGAACCCGGAGGTTCTGGGGCAGCGCGACGGTGACCGAGGTCGCGGGGTTGACGTCGGCCTTCTCGATATTGACGGGGTCGTCGATACCGACGTTCGCCTCCTGGCGGAGCTGCCCGTCAATGCGGACGATGCCGTTCCCCTCGTCCTCGGGGTAGCCGGGCCAGACCCGGGCGACAGCGCGGCTGTCCTGTTTCCCCTCAAGAACGATGTAGTCGCCGTTCTCGAGTTCGAGTTCGTCCATCGCGGCGCGGTCGATCGCCGCGAGGCCACGGCCAGCATCTTTCTGTTTGAGTGGTTTAACAGTAAGTCTCATCAGTTATCTCCCTCGCCGTCTGACAGTTCGATAATGAGAACCCCGTGGTTGATAAACGCTCGTGCGTCGCCAGCGGGGATCTCCTGTTCGTACTGGTGGCCGTCTGCGACGACGATGACGGTCCCGTCGACCACATCGACACTCGCATCGGCGGCAGGTCCCACGTCCGCCGCGAACACGACGCTGTCGTCGTACTCGAATCGGCGGAGGGGCGTCTCGTCGAACAACTGCTGTTCTGAAGTCATGCTAACTCAAAGTAAGCGAGATAAGTATATAAATCTATCGCTGAAATACGCTGTACGGCGGAAAAATGAGTGTAGTTGCTTGAATGCGGTTCACACCTCATCTGAGCGCGCCAACCTTTTATCCACACCGCTTCCGAACGGTGTCGCATGGAACGGGTCAGTCACGACGGGCGAGTCACGGCGTACAGACAGACACAGCCTGCGGCATCGGGGCCGACGGCGCTGTATGTCCACGGCAGCGGGGCGACACACCGCGTGTGGGGTCGTCAGTACGCGCCATCCGGACCGACCCATCCCGCCATCGCGCTGGACCTGTCAGGGCACGGAGAGTCGGACGACATCGACACCGCAGCCGGGACCACGACACTCGACGCCTACGCGGACGACGTGGCCGCTGTGGGGCGGGAGACAGACGCGGAGGTGCTGATCGGGAACTCGCTTGGCGGGGCCGTTGCCCAGTGGGTCGCCCTGGAGCGGGACTGGACGCCCGAGGCGATAGTGTTGCTGGGGACCGGCCCCGAACTCCCGGTGTTCGAAGGATTACAGGAGTGGCTCGCGGACGACTGGGACCGCGCCGTCGAGTTCCTGCACGAACGGGACCGCCTGTTCCACGACACCGACCACGAGGCCGTGTCGCGCTCCCACGAGCAGATGGCGGCGGTCGGGCAGGCGGTGACCCGCCGCGACTTCATGACGTGTCACGGTTTCGACGTGCGCGAGCGACTGGGCGAGATTGACGTGCCCGTGCTGGCCGTCTGTGGCGAACACGACAAACTGACCCCGCGTGCGTATCACGAGACACTGGCCCGCGAGGTCCAAGACGGAGCGGTGTCGTTTATTCCCGACGCTGCACACCTCGCGATGGTCGAACAGGCCGAGACGTTCAACGACGTCCTAGAGGAGTTCATCGATGACACGGTCTGAGCGGGCCTGAGCGGCTGGAGAGGGGTTACTCTCCGGAGTAGACCCACGGCCCGAGCGCGAAAAACAGCAGCGCGATGGCGAGCATCGCCCGCGGCCCAGCCCTGAAGAGCGCCGTTGGCGCGACGACGGCGACGGCCTGCACGACACCCATCGGGATGGCGTGTTTCGGCCCTGGCTTGGGGTAGTCGAAAGGCGCGATCATCGCAAGCGAGAGGCCGAGCGCGCCGACGCTCAGCACGAGCGGGTTCGTGACGCCGCTCAGATACGCCGTCGCGATGATGATACTCCCGAGGGTGTTCGGCATACCCGGCCGCTCGTCGGGTGAATCGAAGTACGTCGAGTAGAACGCGGTCCGGACGATAGAGCACACGACGTACGCGGAGGCGAGCAGGGCGAGGCCGATGAACACGGCCGGGTGGGCGGACTCGATGCCGCCGTAGGCGTCTGTCAACAGCACGTACAGAAAGAGGCTCGGTGTCGCGCCGAAGGAGACCACGTCAGTCACAGAGTCGAGCAGCGGGCCGACCGCCGAACTGTCGCCGTTCCGGGCGACGATCCCGTCGATAGCGTCGGCGATAACAGCCAGCAGAATGAGCCGAGCGGCCAGATGCGGGTCGGTGAAGGCGATGGCTCCGGCGACGAACCCGACGACGGCGTTGAACAACGTCACCGTGTCGGCGACACTGAGTCGTCGGCGTACCTCGAAGCCCATGGTTTCCCGGTTGGCCACGGCGTATATGAAGGACTCGAAAGCGAACGCCCCGCAGTGCCGACCGGCCGGCGATTACTCTTCCGGGAGGTCGTGGCCGATGACGAGGCGAGCGGTGGTGGCGAGCGTCCCAACGACGAGGACGACCAGTTCCCAGCCGCTCCGGGCGATGGGGAACACGCGGTCGACGTTTTCTGGTTCCGGTTGTCCCGGATTCGGGTCGATGCCGGTACTCATCTGTACCTCGGTGGAGTTGCCCATCGACTGCGTGGTCGACCCGCCGCTCCCGCCCGTGCCGGTGCCACCGGAAGCCTGAGAGGACGGCTCGGGCAGTTCGACGAACGTCTGGACGATGCCGCGCTGGCTCGACAGCTCCAGATGACCGCTGAGCTGATAGAACTGGTCGTACAGCGGCCAGAAGAGGTTCGCACCGCCCGTAATCAAGTCCAGCAGTACGTGACCCACCGCGTACACCACGACACAGAACCAACTGACTCGAACACCGTAGGCCCCCCAGCGGCCCTCGATATACGATTCGTCGCGCACGTACAGGTCCATCGCGATAAGGAGCGCCAGTACCGCCGGAATGACGAGGTTCGTCGTCGCGGCCCGGTGGCCGGCTTGCCAGTAGAGCCCGAGGAACGCGTCTATGTCGGGAAACGTGACGACGAGTATCGACAGGAGGAGCGACCGCTTGTCGAATGCAGCACCCAGCAGCGTTGCGGCGAGTAACCCAACGAAGGCGTAGTGAACCACCAGCGAAGGCATATAGATATCAATACTACCACAGAAATGAGCGTTGTGGTGGGCTCTATCAGAATTAGAAACTACCCCACTTGATTAATATAGCCATAGTAAATACGTTGTTAGTGGGGAATCGGTGGGGTGGAACGGCACCCATTATCACTTCTGTCGACGTGAGCGATATGCCGAGTCAAACAGCGAAAACGGGAACTGCTCAGTCCGCCGTGATTTCCTGCTGTGCCGTGGCCGTCTCATTCTTCATTGGGGCGACGAGCCTGTAGAGCCCGTACAGAGCCAGGACCAGGAGGCCGGCCAGGACCAGTCCGGTCCGGAGCGTCGGATCGATCATCGGAGTCGCGATGATCTCGCCCGCGTCGTTCGTCAGCGGTGCCGCGCTGTAGGGCTTACCCGCCAGTATCTCCACGATGCCGAGGACGACGACGCCCAGCAGCATCAGTCCGCCGCTGAGTGCCATCGCCGCTTTGTCGATGACGGTGGTGTGTTGTTGCATTGGTGGTCACCTCCTTAGCCGAGCAGGTACCTCAGTTTCGGGTGTCGTTTGACCAGTTTGGTCTTCTCGATGATCGCGTCGAGGCCGTAGTAGCGACCGGTAGCCAGCACGATCATCGTCATGAACAGCAGCATGCCCATGAAGTCGCTGTTGACCAGCCCGTGGCCGAACTCCGCGTTGCCGATCCAGAACAGGGCCATGAAGAAGACCCCGAAGACGGAGGCGAGCCTGACTAGCGCGCCGACCATCAGTCCGAGCCCGATGAGCGTCTCGCCCAGCGGGACCATTGCCTGAATGAGCCAGCCAAGGTATTCGCCCATCAGCACGGGGAGCGGGCCGAGTGCCGTGCCAGTCATCTGCTTGAGGTACGTTGGCCCGTAGGTGTAGGCCAGCCCGTTCTCGATGAGCTTCGTTACGCCTGCGTGGAAGAACCACCAGCCGGTTACGACACGCAGGAACGCCAGCCAGTACGCGGTCCAGGCCCCGCCGAGCTCGAGCTCGAAGTCGTCTGCCAGGGGGTTCGCCGCTTGATAGGACATCTGTGTCACCTCACATATAGAGTTCCGCGCCGCTATGATATATAAGGGAACGAGCGTTCCCACCGAGTGAAAACACATCTCAGCCCCTGAGAAGGGATGTATCAGCCGTTTAGCGTTTCGACACCTGTTCGGTTGCGGGTTTTTATTTCCTCCGACGGGGAGACACCCACTCACGGGCCACCGTGAGGTTCAAACCATCCATGCAACTACGGTAGGACACCAATGGTACTCGAACTGACGGGCGAACACACCACAGCGCAGGTGATGGTCGACGACGAATCGCTCGTCGAGGCTGGGTGTCGGGAGCAAATCGAGACGCTCATCGACCATCCCGCGTTCACCGAACCGGTGCGGATCATGCCGGACACGCACTGGGGGGCGGGCGCACCCATCGGCTTCACGATGCCGCTTGGCGAACGCGTCGTCCCGAACATCGTCGGCGTCGACGTGGGCTGTGGGATGGCTGCGACGAACCTCGGGCCGGACCTCCCGCTGGAAAACGAAGAGCGCGAGCGCCGCGTCCGCGAGGCGGTCCCGATGGGACGGTCGGTTCACGACTACGACGACGCGGTCCACTTCGTCGAGGAGTTCCCGTTCGAGCGGGCCAACCGCGTCTTCGAGCAGTTCGACGCGGCCTACGCCGAGCGGTTCGGCGAGCACATCGACCCAGTCGAGTTCGACTTCGACGGCTACGACGAGGAGTACTTCGAGTCGCTCTGTGACCGCGTGCTGGCAGACCAGCGTCAGGGAATGGGGTACATAATCAAGAGTGCGGGGACGCTGGGCGGCGGGAACCACTTCGTCGAGTTCGGCAAGGCACGCGAATCGGGCGACTACTGGCTGGTCATCCACAGCGGGTCCCGGTATCTGGGTAAGTCTGTCGCCGAGTACTGGCAATCGACGGCGACGGACCGCCGGACAATCGGCGAGATCCGCGAGCAGATTCCCGACGAGTACGTCGAGTACCTCAAGTTCGACCCCGATACAGTCGAATCGCGGGACCTCTACGCCTGGGTCACCGGCGGCATGGGCGAGTCCTACATCCGGAAGGACCGCCTCCGGCGCGAACTCGACGGCAAGGAAATCGAGGACGCCTTCGACGCGCTGGGACAGGTCCAGGACGCCATCCACAGCAGCGACGACGAGGACCGCAACACGGACTTAGACTGGCTCGAAGGCCGCGAGGCTCACGGCTACCTCGTCGACATGCTGTTCGCCCAGCAGTACGCCCGCTGGAACCGCGAACTGATGAGCGACGCCGTCTGCGACGCGCTGGGGATCGACCCCGTTGACCAGTTTCAATCGATTCACAATTATATAGATTTCAGGGACCTGACCATCCGAAAAGGTGCGACCCCAGCCCGCGAGGGCCAGCGGCTACTGATTCCGTTCAACATGGCTGAGGGGTCGATTATCGCCCGCGGGAAGGGCAACGACGAGTACCACCAGACAGCGCCACACGGCGCGGGCCGCGTGATGAGCCGCCGGCAGGCCCACAGCGAGATTGACATGGACGAGTTCACCGCAGCGATGGACGGCGTCTACTCGGAGTCCGTCATCAAAGGTGTCCGCGACGAAGCGCCGATGGCGTACAAGGACGCCGACGAAATTCTCTCCGCCATCCAGCCCACTGCCGAGGTCGTCGAGTACGTCGACGCGGTCCACAACCTGAAGGCGACTGAGTGAGCGGGTCTGTTAGCCTGGCAGAAAGTGATTAGGACGCGAAGGCCCTGTGTCCTGTATGACCATTCTGGTGGCTATCGCCAACGATTCGGTCTCTCCGGCGGTCATCGATACGGCAGTTCGACTCGCTGACGGGCTCGACGAGGAACTGTACGTCGTCCACCTCGTCGACGAGGACACCGCCGACGGCACGGCCATGCAACTCCGGGACGAGATGCGCGACCGGTTCCGCGACGCCACCGTCGTGGCGACGGTCGCTATCGAACACGTCGGCCGGTCAGCGATGCGTTCGGGCACGCGGATCGGCAACGAACTGCTCGAACTCGCGGCCGACGTGGACGTCCGGCACATCGTCATGGGCCACGAGCCGAAGGGGCTGGCCGGCAGAATCCGGGAGGGCGACGCGGCGGTCGCCGTCATCGACGCCGCCAACGTGCCGGTGACGATCGTCCCCGAAGGTCCCGCAGACCCCTGAGCGTCGCGCAGGTCGTCACAGGCCCAGTTCCCGGCCGAGTACCATCCGCTGTATCTCGCTCGTTCCCTCGCCGATCTCCATGAGCTTCGCGTCCCGGTAGAACCGCTGGGGCGCGAAGTCCGTCGTGTAGCCGTAGCCGCCCAGCACCTGGACGGCGTCCTCGGCGACCTCCCGGCAGATTTCGCTGGCGTCGAGCTTTGCCAGCGAGGAGAGCCGCGTCACGTCCTCGCCTTGATCGTACATCGTCGCCGCCTTGTGGGTCAACAGGCGGGCGCGCTCGATTTTGCGGTCCATCTCGACAATTTTGTCCCGGACAGCGTCGAACTTCGAGATGGGACGGTCGAACTGCTCGCGTTTGGTCGCGTAGGACTTTGCGGCCTCGAACGCCCCCTGTGCGAGCCCCGTCGAGAGCGCGGCAATGGAGATGCGTCCGCCGTTGAGCGTCTTCAGCGTCTGCTTCCAGCCGTCACCTTCCTCGCCGAGCAGGCGGTCCGCGGGAATCCGGCAGTCGTCGAACTGAAGTTCGCAGGTCGGGGAGGCGTTCAGCCCCATCTTGTCCCACTCGGTCGTCACCGCCCACCCGTCGTCCTCGGGAGCGACGATGAACGTCGAGATGCCGTCGTAGCCGGCCTCGGGGTCGGTGACAGCCTTGACCAGCACCGACCCGGCGACGGAGGCGTTCGTGATGAACTGTTTCGTCCCGTTGATGACGTACTCGTCACCGTCCCGCACCGCTGTCGTGTCCATGTCGCTGGCGTCGCTCCCGCTGCCCGGTTCAGTCAGCGCCCAGCCGCCGAGGTGCTCACCGGTAGCGAGCGGTGTGAGCCAGCGGTCCTTCTGTGCGTCCGTGCCGAACAGCTCTATCGGCTTGCTCCCGAGTGAGGTGTGGGCCACGTACGAGAGGCCGATGCTCCCGGAGACCCGCCCGAGTTCCTCGGCGACGAGCGCGTACATCAACGTGTCTCCGCCCAGCCCGCCCCAGTCCTCGCTGATCGGCACGCCCATCACGTCCAGGTCGCCGAGTTCCTCGAATATTTCCGCCGGAAACCGGTGCTCGTCCTCTATCTCCTGGGCTATCGGCTGAATCTCGTTCTCGCAGAACTCGCGGACCGAATCCCGTATCATCCGGTGTTCGCCGGGAACGTCGAACTCCATACCGCGTCTATGGCCTGTGTTATTAAATACCACATGGGGAAGACACAAGCCATTTGCCCGTCCACGGCGTTCCCTCGGGGGAATGGCGTTCCGGCGACTCCTCCGCGGGACGGTCCCCTGGGAGGAACTCGAAGGCGTGGTGCGGGCGGTAATGGAGCGATACGACGAGCCCGCGGCCCGCGTGGCGTTTCTGGAGGCGGACAACTGGCTCTCGACGCCGCTGGTCGTCAACGACCAGTGGTTCGTGAAAGTCATCACGGGGCAGAACTCGCTTGTTCACACGCTGCTGACTGCCGGCCGCAACATCGGCGCGTTCTCGTCGGGGACGGAGGGTTTTTTCGAGCATTTCGGGACGCCCTACGAGATGGCGGAACACGAACTGGCGGCGACCCGGCGGATGCGGGAGATCGGCGTCAACGCTCCCGAACCAATCGAGGCCTTCGAATACGACGGGATGGGGGTACTCGTGCTGGAATACATCCCCGACTTCGAGCCGCTGGACCACCTCTCGGCCGAAACCGTCGAGTGTCACAGCCCGACGGTGTTTGACTTCCTCCACCGGATGCACGAGGACGGCCTGGCACACGGCGATTTCCGGTGTGAGAACGTGCTCGTGGCCCGCGACGACCTGTACTTCATCGACGCCACGAGCGTGCGCGAGGAAGCGATCAGCGACGCTCGCGCCTACGACCTTGCCTGTGCGCTGGGCGCGTTGGAGCCGCTCATCGGCGCGCCGGCCGCCGTCTCGGCCGCGGCGATGCACTACGAGACGGCGGAGCTACTGGCCGCGGAGGAGTTCCTGGATTTCGTCAACATCCGTCCGGACCACGACTTCGCCGCCGCCGAAATCCGCGGGGCCGTGGAAAAGCGCACATAGGCCGGCCCGGAACGGCCTCAGTCCGCCGGCGTCGCTCCGAGCGCTCGGCTTCTAGCAACAACGCCGATGCCGATGAGCACGACGGCCCCGCCGGCGACGGTCGACGGTCCGGGTATCTCCGCGAGCAACAGCAACGCAAGCAGCGCGCTCCCGACCGGTTCGCCGAGCAGCGAGACGCTAACCATACTGGATTCGACGTGTGCCAGTGCCCAGTTGAGGACGGTGTGGCCGAACACGCCGGGGCCGACGGCCATCGCGAAAAACAGCGCCCATTCCTGCGGCGGGTAGCCTGTCACGGGGTGGCCCGACGCGACGACGAAGCCGAGGAGGCATATCGCGGCGACGCCGTAGACCACGGTCACGTAGGGGATGAGGGGGAACCGCTGGCGGAGCGAACGCCCGGCGAGCACGTACCCGGCGGCCATGACACCGCCGACGAGGGCCAGCGCGTTGCCGTACAGCGGACGCGGGCCGATGGCTCCGCCGCCGAGCAGTTCGCCGACGGACATCACGACGATGCCACCGATAGCGACGAGGATGCCCGCCGTCGTGCCGCGCGTGACGCGCTCGTCCAGCAGCGCCCACGCCCCGACGGCGACGAACAGCGGCTGGCACTGGACCAGCGTGACTGACGCCGCGACGCTCGTCCACGCCAGGCTCTCGAACCACGCGGCGAAGTGAACCGCGAGCGCGACGCCAGTCGCCGCCGCCGCCAGTACGTCTCGCCGGGAGAGTCGCCCGAAGGCTGACCGATGCCGGCCCAACGCCAGCGGGGCCAGCAGTGCGGTCGTCAACAGGACGCGGTAAAAGGCCGCCACCGACGCCGCGGCCGCGCTCCAGCGGACGAGAATCGCGCTCGTACTGACTGCGAGCACGGCGACAGCCAGCGCGATTCGCGGGTCGACTCGCGGCTCCGTCACGCCCATGTCGCTCCGTTGTGGCGCGGAGACAGTACAGCCCAATCAGTTACCGCGACGACACGTCCGCTCATCCTGTGGCTGTATCCGACACGGGAATAAAGAAACACCGGTGACCATAGTCGGGGCCGTGCCGTCCGCGGGCGATGATACGCTACCCTTCGAGCAGTTCCTTCGTCTGCTGATGGCGATACCGAAACATCGGCTCCATGCCGAGACAGCCGAAGGGACCGAGCGCCTGGCCCAGCGGTCCGCCGGGCAGTTCGAACTCGACGTGGTCGTGGACGAGCGTCTCCCTGTCGCTCAGCGCCCGAAACGTGTGCGTGTGCTCCCAGTGGGGGAACGGCCCTTTCTCCATCACGTCGCGGAACATCGCTTCGTCCTCGCTCTCCTCTCGGGCAACGATGTTCGAGACCCAGCGCTGGCGCGGCGGCACGCCGAACGGCTTGATCGAGGATTCGACGACCGACCCGGCGGTCAGTTCCTCGGGGTTCGGCTCGCCGTCCGGTCCCCGCTCCGCCTCGATGCGGATGTTCATCCAGTCGGGAGTCAGCGCGACCAGCCCGTCGCCCGTCGCGTGGAACTTCCAGACTTCTGACAGCGGGGCTTCGACGCGAACCTGCCGCTCGTAAACGTTCATACACACAGTAGGGGGACCGGTGGCAAAACACCCGCGATAGCCGCGACCGATGCCGGGACGGAGTCAGGGCCAGATACCGCCTTCCTCTGCGGCAGCGACGACGCGCTGGATGGCGACGACGTACATCGCCGTCCGGAAGTTCGGCGCGCCGGTCTCCTCGTAGGTCTCGACGAGGTCGTCGAACGCGTTCGTGATGATGGTCTCCAGTTCCTCGTTCACGCGCTCTTCGGACCAGTAGAACCGTTGGCGGTTCTGCACCCACTCGAAGTACGACACTGTGACCCCGCCCGCGTTAGCAAGGATATCGGGGAACACGGCCACGTCGCGCTCCGTGAGCACGTCGTCCGCGTTCGGCGTCAGGGGGCCGTTTGCCGCCTCCACGACGATGTCGGCCTGTACGTCCGGCGCGAGGTCGCCGTCGATGGCGTTTTCGAGCGCCGCCGGGACGAGCAGGTCCACGTCCATCGTCAGCAGGTCCTCGTTGGTCAGCTCCTCGGTCGCGCCCTCGTAACCGGTCAGCGACCCGGTCTCGCTCTTGAACGCCTTCGCGTCGCGTGCGTCGATACCGTCGGGGTTGTAGATGGCTCCTGACGAGTCCGATGCTGCGACGATGTTCGCGCCCAGGTCCTCGATGAGCTTCGCCGCCACGGAGCCGGCGTTCCCGTAGCCCTGCACGGCCACCGTCGCGTTCTCCATGTCCTTGCCGAGATAGTCGAACGCCTCGCGGGCCGTGAGCATCACGGAGCGACCGGTCGCTTCGACGCGGCCCGCACTGCCGCCCGACTCCGGGGCCTTGCCGGTGATGACGCCGGGCTCGGTGGTGTTCTCCAGCGTCTCGTATGTGTCTTTGATCCAGTTCATCTCGCGCTGTCCGGTGTTGACGTCGGGCGCGGGGATGTCCCGGTCCTCGCCGATGATCGGACGGAGTTCCGTCGCGAACGACCGCGTTATCCGCTCTATCTCGTCGGCCGAGTACTGGCGCGGGTCGATCTCGATGCCGCCTTTCCCGCCGCCGTAGGGGATGTTAACGGCGGCGCACTTGTACACCATCCAGCCTGACAGCGCCTTGACCTCGTCGCGTGTGACCTGCGGGTGATAGCGGATTCCGCCCTTGTACGGCCCTCGGTCGCCGTTGAACTGTGAGCGATAGGCTCGAAACACCTCGACGGAGCCGTCGTCCATCTCCACGGAGAGGTTCGTCTCCAGCACTCGCTCGGGGTGTTTCAGCCGTTCGAGCACGTCGGTCGAATATTCGAGGTAGTCCGACGCGTCGTCGATCTGCTCCTGTAAACTCTCGAACGGGTTTACCTCAGACGACATACGAGAACTGACTCGGACTATGGGCAAAAGGGTACCGCCGTCCATGGGATTCGTCAGACGAGCGATACCTACAACGGCACTAGTCGGCCACATGGATTGTCGGCGATTGAGTACAGTCGTCCATGGCGATACGATCCGTGCGGAAACGGCGGTCCTGCCCAAGCGACTGGCCGGCGACGAGGTCATGGTATCGCTACGATGCAGGTCGACGCCTACAGCCAGGACGACACGCTCGTCTGTACGTTCGAGCGGACGGCCTTCGTCCAGCGAGCGGACGACTGAAATCGGAGGCGGAAACCCCGAGACGGCTACAGGCTACTCAAGAGGACCGCGTTTATCACGACGGCCGCCACCCAGGGGAGCGCTAGCCCGAGCGGCACGACGACGCCGCGCTGCTCGTCCAGCAGCTGGCGGGTCAGCCCCGCAAGCCCGAGAACGCCGACTTTCGTCGCTCCGAGAACGGCGATCCCGAACGTCTCTATCGCGGCCCGCATCACGGGGTTTCCCTCGTGGAGGCCGTGCTGGAGGCCGACGTGTGTCAGCCACACGTCGACGATGAGCGTCACGGCGACTACCAGCCATAGCTCTCGCTCGACGGCCGCAAGTTCGTCGAGCATGGCGCTACACCACCCGTCGATGGTCCCTATCGGGACCGTTCGGTCCGTTGTGAACACGTCACCCTCCGCAACCACGCCCCCACGTGGTCTGTTATCCTGTTTTCACCCAGTGTATTAAATACACAGTGTTTACTACTGAAACGGAAGGGGTAGGGGCTGTCTACTCCCGGGAAAAACGGGTGTATGGGCCGCCACGAATACAGTCAGAGAATCGTCCCGTGTTTCTTCTCGGGTCGGTCCTTTTCGACGTCCTCGTACAGGTCAAATCGGGCAACGGTTTCGTCTCGGAGGTCACCTGGCGGAACGATCTCGTCGATGACGACTTCGCTCGCCATCCGGTGGACGTCGATGTCTTCGCGGTACGCCTCGCGTAGCTCCTGCTCGCGCTCGGCCCGCTCTTCCGGGTCGTCGATTGCGTCCAGTTTGTTCGCGTACACCGCGTTTATCGCGGCTTCTGGCCCCATGATCGCGATTTCGCTACCCGGGAGCGCGAGGGTCGCTTCGGGGTCGTAGGCGGGGCCTGACATGGCGTAGATGCCCGCACCGTAGGCCTTCCGGACGACGACGCACTGCTTCGGAACGGTGGCCTGCGAGGTAGCGTAGATCATCCGCTTCCCGGCTTCCAGTATGCCCTCCTTTTCGACCGAGGAGCCAGCCATGAACCCCGGCGTGTCACAGAGGTACAGCAGTGGGATGTTGTAGGCGTCACAGGTCCAGACGAAGCCGGCCGCTTTGCGGGCCGAATCAGGGAATATCGCGCCGGCCCGCTGGCTCGGCTGGTTGGCGACGATACCGACGGAGCGGCCGTCGACTCTGGCGAATCCAGTCAGAATTTCGGCCCCGTACTGCGACTGCAGTTCGAAGAAGGAGTCGGCGTCGACGATGTGTTCGATAACTCGGTGCATATCGTAGCCTTTGTTCGGTTCAGCGGGGATGACCGAATCGAGGCCCGCAGGGTCGACTGCTGGCGCGGTCCCGTCGGTCCGTGGCGGTTTCTCGTCGGCGTTATCGGGCAGGTACGTGATGAGTTGGGCGACGAGCTCGCGGGCGTGGTCCTCGTCGTCGGCGACCAGATCCGCGCTGCCGGAGTGACGGGCGTGCAAGTCCGGCCCGCCGAGCGTTTCGAGGTCGATGTCCTCGCCAGTGACCATCTCGACCATTCGGGGGGATGCGATTGCCAGTGCGCTCATGCCACGGACCATGACGGTGAAGTCGGCGAACACCGGTGTGTAGGCCGCGCCGGCGATACACGGGCCGTATAGGACGCATATCTGTGGAACCGCGCCAGATAGCAGCGAGTGGTTGTAGTAGAACTTCCCGATCCCTTCGCGGTTGGCGAAGAAGCCCCGTTGCTGGTCGATACGGCCGCCCGAGGAATCGACCAGATACAGTAACGGCTGTCCGCTCTTCAGCCCGCGCTCTTGCAGTCGGAGGAACTTCTCGACCCCGTGGCGAGCGATTGATCCCGCCTTGACGGTGAAGTCGTTGGCGGCGACGTGTACCTGTCGGCCCTTGAAGGTCCCCGCGCCGGTGACGAGTCCGTCGGCCGGCAGCCGGTCGTCCTCGTCGTCCACGTCGGGACTGCTGGGATGCCACGAGTCGAAGTTCGCGAACCGGCCGTCCTCGAAGTCCAGGCCATCGTCGCCGAACCAGAGTTCGAGTCGGTCGCGGACGAACAGCTTCCCCTGCTCTGCGAGGCGGTCGCGGTACTTCTGCGGCCCGCCACGTTCGATGTCGGCGATCTCTTCGCGGAGGCGTTTCTCTCGTTCCGTCGGTGCAGCGTCCGCCGAATCGCCGTCCACGGCTGTATCTTCGGTCCCACCTTCATCGGTCACCTCGCGGACTAACGTCGGGGTTTCATCGTCGCCGACGTACACTTCCACAGTTCGGTCGGTGTGTTCGGCGACGGCGGCCGCGATGGCCGACGCCTCGTCGCGCGTGGCCTCGTCCGCGATATGCACTTTCATACCATATCCAACGGTCCCGGGGGTCACAGTAGTTACCCCGCGTGCGATTATCACCTCTCGTAATGGTGGCGCACCATTGATATCGGGTGCCAGACTACTCATGCACCATGAGTACCACCGGCCACCCCCGAGAGACGCCGCCGTCGCCCGGGCGTCGTCGTCGGTGGCTCCCGCTTCTCGCGGTACTCCTTTTGCTCCCGCTGCTCATTGCAGTCGCTTCTGGCACGGTCGCGGCCGAAGACACCGAGTCGCCGGAGTGGGGCAATGCGACGCGGGGCAACGCGACGACTATCGAGGTGTCCCTGTACGACGACGGTGGGTCGGTGGACACGAGTACGATTCAGGCAGCGGATTTCGACCTAACCGCGGGTCGAGTGGAGAACGTCTCGGTCGCATCGATCAACGCCTCCGGCGAAAACAGGACCGGGGTGCGCGTCTCCCTGCTGCTAGAGAGAAAAGTCGACACAGACAACGTCACTGTCAGCCTCCGTGACACCGCCAGTATCACCGACGAAGCGGGGAACGAACTTCCCCACGAGTCGGTCACCGTCACCGGGATGGACGCCGTCGTGCCGAAGTATCAGTCGTTCGAGGTACGCCGCGTCAATAGCTCCACCGCCCGCATCTCTGTTGGGATTCACGAACCGATACAGCAGCTTCGAATCTCCGTCGGCGGCCCGTCGATAGACACACTCAACATCTCGGGATTCACCGAACGCACCGGTAACACGATCACGTACACACGAAAGTACACGTTCCCGGAGGAGGGTGAGTACTCGCTGCTGCTGATGTCGGTGACCGACGAGAACGGCAACGAGAACTCCTTTGGCCGACAGCAGACGTTCCTCTATGACGATTCCGCACCGAACGTCACTGTCACCGGGCCGGAGAACGCGACGGTCGGCGAGTCGGTGACCTTCTCCGCGGCGGGGACGACAGACGATCAGGGCGTCGAGTCGGTCCGGTGGCAGGTGGGGAGCGAGACGATCCTGACCGGCGAGAACATCACCGTGGCCTTCGCCTCGCCCGGCAGTCACGAAGTCACAGTGACCGCCGCCGATCCGCTCGGGAACACGGAAACTGTGACCAGGGTCGTGTCTGTGACGGGCAATGGAACCGCCGGGAACGTGACTGTGCGGCAGCCGAACGCGACCGTGGCGAACGTCTCGGTGAACGGGTCCGGCCAGACACAGCAGATTCGGCCCCCGGAGGGGCCACTCGTCACCGGTCAGAACGGAACGCTGGAGCGGCTTGCCGCGTCGTTCCCGCGTAACGAATCCGCCACACTCACCGTCCGCTCCCGCCAGCCCACGCCAGCGTTCGCGACTGCCACCGGTCACACCGGCGTCAGCCGGTTCGATATCGACCACGGCTCCGTTCCGGCCGAGGACGCGACGTTCACGTTTACTGTTGACCGTGACGCGCTGGGGGCGGTCGGCGCGGAACCCGATGCTGTGACGCTGTTCCGGAAAGACGACGGGTGGACGCCGTTAGCGACCGACATCGCCGGCCGGAGCGAGTCACACATCGTCTACCGGGCTGACTCTCCGGGCCTCTCGACGTTCGTCGTCGGAGTCGAACAGACGGCAGCGACAGACCTGGATGCGGAGGCGGCGACAACCGACTCGGAAACGTCGACGGCCGAACCCGAGACGACCGAGACACAGACAGAAGAACCCGGACAGCCGGATATCGTGGTCACGAACGCCACGGCTGTTCCATCGGAACTCGGCCCCGGCGAGCGGACCGTCATCACCGTCGAGCTTGAAAACCGGGGGACTGCGAGCGGGGACCACAACGTCATCGTCGCGCTCAACACCTCGATACTGACGACACGGACGGTCACGGTCCCTGCCGGCGAGACACGAACGACGGAGTTTGCCCGCTCTGTACCCGAAAACAGGACCGGTGAGCTAACGGTCGACGGGCAGCGCGTCGGGAACGTGACAGGCGACAGCGGTGGCCTGCCGATTCCCGCGTTGCCGTCAATCGGGATTCCGAACCCGCTCTCGCTGTGGCCCGACGGCATCGTCGGAACCGTTCTCAGCGGGCTCCTGGGCGTCGCTGTCGGCCTGTATGGCGTTCTCAAAGCCCTGGCGATATATCTCGGCTACTGAACTGCAGAATCCGAGCCGTCAGTCGATAGTCGCTTCCAGCCGGTCGATCAGGTCGTCGTTCCCGAGATACAGCGGCGTCCGCTCGTGTAGCTCGTCGGGGTCGATTTCGAGCAGCGACTGGTCGCCGTCGGAGGACCGACCGCCGGCCGATTCGAGGATGTAGGCCATCGGCTGTCCCTCGAACTGGACCCGGAGCTTTCCTTCGGGGCGTGATTCCAGTGCGGGGTACGAGAAGATACCGCCGTAGGTGAGCACCTGATTGATGTCAGCGACCATCGCTCCGCCGTAGCGGAGTTTCAGTTCGTGGCGGACCTTCTCGGCGTAGGATTCGAACTCGTCGGTCCAGGAGTCGACGCCGCCGCCGAACCCGAACACTGTGGGGTCCTCCGGAACCGTCACGTCGTCGTCGACGACCCGCTTGTCGCCGTCTTCGAGGATGTACTCGCGGACGCTGCCGTCCCGGGCGACGATCATCGAGGTGATAGGGCCGTAGATGACGAACCCGGCGGCGAGCAGATTGGTGCCGACCGTCGGCGGCTGCTCGCTGTAGACGCCGAAAATCGTCCCCATCCCGCTGTTGGGTTCGAGGTTGCTCGACCCGTCGAGCGGGTCCATCGCGACGTGGAGGCGACCGTCCGTCGTTTTCACGTCCGCGCGTTCCTCGCTGGCGTAGGAGGCGACACCGTCGATGTCCAGCACCCGCTCCTCGAACAGTTCGTCGGCGCGCAGGTCAGCCGCGAGCTGGTCGTCGCCGGTTGGGTTGACGGAGTTGCTCTGGCCACGGTGGTCGGCGATGGCGCGGCGGACGTCCGGTGTCGTCGCGGCGATGGTCTCGATGACTGCCGTGACTGTCTGCTCGGCTTCGGTGGTCGAAATGTCGAGTGACTTACTCATTTGTCAGATTAGGGGCAGGGACTGGCCATACTGAAACCAGTCGAATGTTTCTCCGAGCCTGCTGCCCGCAGGGTCTCTCATCATCAGTTCGTTCTCCGGCACACCATAAGTATCTTTTTGCTGACATTTACTACATTTCGAGTGAATATTCAGCCGAGGCGCACCTTTTGCCGCTAAGCGTGTGGCTGGCTCACTCGGCGAGCTTCCGGCCGCCGTGACGAGTCGATACCGTCGGCAGACTTACACGACCGCCGGACGAAGGCGCGGGTATGCATCTCGAAACAGTCGACACCGTCGGCGTCGTCGGAGCTGGAACGATGGGTAACGGCATCGCCCAGGTCACAGCGACGGCCGGCTACGACGTCGTCATGCGCGATGTATCAGAAGAACTGGTTGCCGCCGGGTTCGAGGAGATCCAGTCGAGCTTCGAGACGCTCGTTGCGCGCGACACAGTGACAGAACAGGAAGCAGAAGCGGCAACAGCCCGCATCACCGGAACCACAGAGATGGAGGACCTCGCGGATGCCGACCTCGTCGTCGAGGCCGTAACAGAAAACATGGACATCAAGCAGTCAGTGTTCGAGGACCTCGACGCCGTCTGCGGGCCGGACACGGTGCTAGCCAGCAACACGAGCACGCTCTCGATTACGACCATCGCTAGTGTCACCGAACGGCCCGAACAGGTCCTCGGACTGCACTTCATGAACCCCGTGCCGGTGATGAAAGGCGTCGAACTCGTCGTCGGCGAGAAGACCAGCGACGAGACGGTGACGCTGGGCCGCGAGTTCGCCCACGATATCGGCAAGGAGACCTGGGAGGCCGACGACAAGCCCGGCTTCGTCGTGAACCGCGTGCTGATGCCCTGGATCAACGAGGGCATCCGGGCGTACGACGAAGGCGTCGCGGATAAGGCCGACATCGACCGCGGGCTAACTCTCGGAACGAACGTCCCCATGGGGCCGCTCGAACTGGCCGACCACATCGGCCTCGACGTGGTCCTCGACGCCTCCGAAACGCTGTATGAAGAACTGGGCGACCGCTACAAGCCCGCATACCTGCTCAAACGCAAAGTCGCGGCCGGCGACCTCGGCAAAAAGTCCGGGCGGGGCTTCTACGACTACGACTGACCGATCTGCGGTACCGAACACCGACAGTACCGGGCCGAGTACAATACCCAGCAACGGGCTGGGCGTTGGCCAACAGTAAAGACCCAACCCGCGTTAGAATCTGTCATGGACTTTAGCCCCACACAGGAACAACGCCAGATACAGGAAATGGTCTCGGAGTTCGTCGACGACGAGGTCAAGCCGCGGGCGGCGGAGATCGACGAAACCGACGAGTTCCCGTGGGACCTCGTCGACGAGATGGCCGACCTCGGTCTGATGGGCATGCCGATTCCGGAGCAGTACGGCGGGGCCGAACTGGACTATCACAGCTACGCGATGGCCCTCGAAGAGATTTCGCGGGGAAGCGGCGGGCTCGGCACCATCGTCGCCGCACACATCTCGCTGGCCTGCAACATGATCTACGAGTTCGGCGACGAAGCGCAGAAAGAGACCTACCTCACGCCGCTGGCCGAAGGCGAGGAGATCGGCGCGTTCGCCCTCTCCGAAGCGGGCGCGGGCAGTGACGTGCCCGCGATGGACACCACTGCCGAACCGGTCGACGGCGGCGACACCTATCTGGTCAACGGCGGCAAGCTCTGGATCTCCAACGGCTCCGTCGCCGACACTGTCGTCCTGTTCGCAAAGACTGACCCCGAAGCCGGCAACAAGGGCATCTCGTCGTTCGTCGTTCGCCCCGAGGAGGACGACGGCTTCATCGTCGAAGGGACCGAGCACAAACTCGGCGACAAGGGCTGTCCGACCGCCGAACTGCGGTTCGACGATATGCGCATCCCCGCGGACCGCCGTCTCGGTGAGGAAGGCCGTGGGTTCGTCCACGCGCTCAAGACGCTCAACGGCGGGCGCATCACTATCGCGGCCCGCGGCGTCGGCATCGCCCAGGCCGCACTGGACGAGGCGCTGCAGTACGCGCAGGACCGCGAGCAGTTCGACCAGCCCATTAGCGATTTTCAGGCCATCCAGCACAAACTCGCCGATATGGACACGAAAACGCAGGCCGCCCGCCTGCTGATGCACCAGGCGGCCGACAAGAAGATGGCCGGCGAGTCCTTCGTCAAGGAGGCTGCACAGGCCAAACTCTACGCCTCTGAAGTGTCCCGGGAAGTGGCGAACGAGGGCATTCAGGTCCACGGCGGCTACGGCTACACGAAGGACTTCCCGGCCGAACGGTTCTACCGCGACGCCAAACTCAACGAGATCTACGAAGGGACCAGCGAGGTGCTGCGCAATACGATTGCCAGTGAACTCCTCGACTAAGGAAACGAGAGGAGCCCTTCGACGACCACCGCACGCGTGAAGTAGAACGGTTTTCCGTCCGCACGGTAGCGGTTCGCGCTGATGGTTCCAAGCGCGAGGAGTACCGCCACGCCGACGGTCCCGGCGAGCATTCCGACAATTTCCGACGGGTGGATGGCTGTGCGTGCGAACACGTACGTTGCGACGCTGGCGAGCGCCGCGAACGGGAGGGCGTCCAAGCCTGCCAGGAGGAGCGAGCGGGACAGGGACATACCTGTGTTCTGTGGGAGCGCTCACAAAAAGGATATCCCATCAGTAGCGGTGCAACGATTCGGCTGGGCAGACAATCAGCGGCGTCAGCCGTCCTCGTCGAGCGCTTCCCGAATCCACTCGAACTGGTCTCGAAGCCGCCGCTCACCGGCCTCGGTCAGCGAGTACTTGTCGGCGATGCCGTCCTCGCGGTGGGCGACGAACCCCGCCGACTCCAGCGCGTCGAGCGCGCCGTAGAAGCTCTTCGGTTCGATTCGCGTGTCGTAGCGGCGTTCGAGCCGCGTCTTCAGCCGCTGGCCGGAGAGTTCCCCGTCCTCGGCGGCGGCCAGCAGGACGCACATATCGCGCCGGCGGCCGCTCTGGAGCCACTTCGCCATAGGTGTCCGGTCACGGCCGCCCGGTTTCGCGTTTGCGGTTCCGAGCGGACCGCCAAGTTCGCATACCCCCGGTTCCTAGAGCCGCCGATGACCGATTCCGAACTCCCCGTCGAGGCGTCAGCCGACGGTATCACGGCCACCTACCGAGAGACCGACGAGGAACGGCTGCTGACATTCGAGAGCGACAGCGGGAGCGCCGCGGTCGCACAGAACATCGAGGGGTACGCGATGCTGAAGGTCCGACCGACCGCGGACGGCGACGAACTGGAGCGATACTACGGCTTCGATATGGCGCTCGACCACGCGGCGGAACTGCTCGGTGTGTCTCCGAACGCCCTTCCGGTCCCAGAGCCGGCTGCCGACATGGGGATGTAGCCACCCGGCTCGCACCCCACAGCGACTACTTGTTTGACTCGCGGGCGGGAGTGGGACGACACTGTGCCGGCTACTCGAAGCGGACTGGTACGTAGGTGAGGATGAACCAGTGCGTGAGCGACTGCAATCAGAGCGAGTCAGTACGCATTCGGAAAAAATAGCACTATATCTGATATATCTGATATGTTAGCAGTACGTATCGAACCGAGGTAATGGGACCGCTCTAAATACATCATACGAATATTATAAACTTGCTTTAATTATCACTCCTACCCCCCACTCGCATGGTCGATTTCACTCGACGGCAGGTGCTTTCACAGTCGGTGGCTGCTGCGCTTGGGGCCAGCGTCATCGGCGTGGCAAGTGGGGAAGAGGTCGAAGAGACAGACACACCGGGCGCTCCGAGCGTCGCCGGGAGTCTCAAACGCTTCTCGACGACGGCGTTCGGCGCGGAAGTGACCGGCCCGTTCGTCTTCGAGGACGGGTCACTGCTGTACAGTCTCCAGCACCCGGAGGGAGAGAACCCCGACCCGTTCGGACGGGCCGCAGTGGGCTATTTCAGCGGCTTCCAGTTCGAGTTCGATGGGAGTAACGACGATTTCCCGGAGGTGGGGGTTCCGGACACCGAGGAGAAACAGCGTCAGGTCCGGTCCGCGGCGGGCGACTACGAAATCCTCGTGCAGGGACGCGAACCCATCAACGGCGGGGCGGAACGGCTCGGCGTGGTCCAGACGCCCGACGGGACGGATATCACCCAGGAGAACTTCGCCGGTACCCAGTACGGTGGCGCGGCGACGAACCCCGACTGTAACCAGTTCGTCCCGACCAACGACGAGGGGACCGAGGGCTACCTGTTCACGAACTGGGAGAACAGCCCCGGATGCGTCTCGCGGGTCCCGCTTAGCCAGGACGAGAACGGCGAGTGGAGCGCGGACACCGGGAACGCGATGAACCTGACCAACACCCAATCCCTCCGTGAACACGGCGGGACGCGGATCAACTGCTACGGCGACCTCAGCCCGTGGGAGACGATGATTTCCGCCGAGGAGAACTACGCACATCCCCGCGTCAGTCTGACGGCGACGGTGAGCGACATCGTCGAGGCGGGGTCGGGCGAGGGACTCATCGGTGGGTGTCAGTTCTGGAACCGTCCGAACCCGAGCGAGATATCGGGCGCTATCGAGTCCTATGCCGAGAGCGGCGACCTCGACGAGAACTTCTATGCACAGGGCTCCTGGGCGCTGACCGGCGTCGAGTTCCTCGCGTACTACCTCGGTGCGGAGCGCGACGACCAGGGGGACGGCGAGAACCTCGCAACGACGCTGCTCGACGACGTGTATCCGAACCCGTACCGGTACGGGTACTTCGTCGACTTCCGGGAACCGACCGCTGACGAACCCGAAGCGGTCAAGTACTACGTGATGGGGCGGGCCTCGTGGGAGGCACCCGACATCGAAGGCGACCAGCGGACCCTCTACGGTTGCTCGGACGGCGACAGCAAGGGCATCTACAAGTTCGTCGCCGACGAGCCGATTCCGGAGTACGACGACCCGATGGACGTCGCCGGGACGCTGTACGCACCGAAGATCACGAACGACGCGGCCAACGCCGCCGAAGCCGGGGAGCGGAACTCCCCCGCACAGACCCCGCTGGAAATCGAGTGGCTCGAACTCGGTCACGCCACGAACAGCGAGGTCGAGTCCTGGGTCGCCGAGTACGACGACGTGACCCAGGCCGACTACCTCAGCGCACACGCCGACTGGGCGGACGGCGACGAGGTGACCGAGGCGGTCATCAAGCAGGCCGACCTGTCCGTCATCGAGAACGGGAACCGGAACTACATCACGAACGAGGAAATCGTCGAGTGGGCCGAGCAGTACGAGGCCAACGGTCCCGACGGCGTCGACGAGGACCTCCGACGCGTCCCGTTCCTGGAGACCCGCGCGGCCGCAAAAGAAATCGGCGCATCTATCGAGTTCAACAAGGCCGAGGGCGTCGACAGCGTCGACGACTCCCAGCCCGGGGACTTCGTCTACTTCGGCATCTCGGAGTTCAACGACGCACTCGCGGACGACACCGGCGACATCCAGATGGACCGCGTCGACGGCGGCGTCGTCTACCGCGGGGTACTGGAGTCGGACTACAACGTCTCGACGCTCGAACCGGTCATCACCGGCCCCGACTTCACCGACTCGCCGGAGGACGCAAACGACGCGCTCCGGAACATCGACAACGTCTACACGATGCGCGACGGCCGCGTCATCTGCTGTGAGGACGGCTTCGGCGGCCCCGCGCGCTCGTACCCGAACGACGGCCTCTATGTCTACCAGCCCAACGTCGTCGTCAGCGCCAACTCCGCCGCGGTCGGCAGCGGGTCGACGGGTAGCGTCCCGCTGACCGCCTCGTCGCTCCCCGCTGGCTTCTCCGGCGCTCGGCTCACCGTCAGCGTCTCGAACCCCGAAATCGCGTCTATCACCGGCGTCTCATTCCCCGACGCGCTCGGACTCACCGAGAGTTCCATCAGCGACGACGGCTCGTCGGCGACAATCCGGGTTGCCGATGTCGACACGAACGTCCAGTCCGGCGCGATGGACGTGCCACTCGCAACGCTCGACGTCCGCGCCAACGGCGGTGGCACGACCGACCTGACCGTCTCCATCAAGCAGATGGACGACGAGAACGGCAACGCCATCGAGGCAGAGGTCCGAAACGGCATCGTCGTTGGCGGTCCGAAGACGGTCGTCGGCGACGCCGCGCCGACCGACCCCGACGGCGACGGCCACTTCGAGGACCTCAACGGCAACGGCCGTCTCGACTACGAGGACGTGCAGGTGCTGTTCTCGAACATGGACTCCGACAGCGTCCAGCTGAACACCGGCGCGTACGACTTCAACGAGAACGGCAAGATCGACTTCGCGGACGTGACGGCGCTCTACGAAGAGGTCAACTGACGACAGCGACCGAGTCCTCCTCCCATCTTTCGATACAGCAACACAATGACCGACGACACCACCTGTTCGATACGCGGTCGCGTCCGAACCGCCAGCCGCCCCCTGGCGCTCGTCGCGCTCGTCCTCCTCGCGGGGACGGTCCCCGCGCTCGCCACAGGGCAGAGCACGCCGACAATCAGCATCGAGGCCGGCTCCGTCGCCGCCGGCGAGACAACGACCGTTCCAGTGGTCCTGACGAGCGCGCCGGACGGCCTTGCCGGCTACCAGCTCGAACTCGCCGTCGACGACCCCGCAGTCGCCCGGTTCGGGAACGCGAGCTATCCCGACCGATTCGCGCTCACGACCGACCCCGTCGTTAGTTCAGACGGCGGGACGATCACGCTCGAAGCGGCTGACCTCGACGGCCAGATCGAACCCGGAGCCAGCGACGTGGTGCTCGCGACAGTCTCGCTTACCGGCGTCGACGGCGGTGAGACGCAGGTGACCGTCGCATCGAACCAGGTCGACGCCGACGGCGGCGGCGCAGTCGAGCCAGCGACCGAGCCGGCGGCGCTCGCAGTGTCACCGGGCGCGACGACGGAGACAGTGGCCGCCGTGACCGAAGTATCGTCACCCGCCAGCGAGCGCACAGCCGAGTCAGCGGGCACCGCGAGCGCCGCAGAGGACGGCTCCGCGGGCGGCGACCAGTCGACGACCGGCGCGAACGGTCCACTCCCAATAGCGCTGGCTATCGCCGCACTCGCCGCGGTGGCGGCGCTGGCAGCCAGACGCACTCAGCAACAGTAACTCCACAGCAATACCCACCTATGCCACAACCAGACACCACCGCTGCACCGACGGACAGTTCGATTTACCGCGAGTACATCCTCGACGTGCGCGTCGTCGAGCGAGCGACAGGCGACGGCGACACGCGCTACCGGTTCGAGGCCCCGGACCACGAGGGAATCGAGTTCGAAGACCCCGAGATGGCGACGCTGTACGCCGACGTGTACTTCGACGTGAACGGATTCCAGGAGGCCGGGACCGGCGACCGCGGCGTGCCGCCGACGGTCATACAGGCTGGCCGTGATACGCTCGTGGCGTACTTCCTCACACAGGACGGTGTCGACGTCCACTGGGCCGCGTCGTTCTACGGCGAGAAACCGGAGAAAATCGAACGGTACGTCTCACGCGTCCGCAAGCGAGCAAAGAAGATCCGCGAGGGGGCGAAAGAGCAGGGCCACGCCTGACACGCCGTGTGGCTACTCCCGACCGAACAGCCGCTCTCGGAGGGAACGCGACGACGGGCGCTCGGTCAGCAGGACCGGCGTATCGAGCGTCTCGATGACGTCGAACACCAGCGAGCCGCGAACGATGCGTGATAGCAGGCCTCGTTCCGTCGCGCCGACGACGACGAGGCTGTAGTCGCGGCCGATCCGTTCGATGGTCCTCTCGATGTCACCGGTTTCAATGCGTATCTCGGCGTCGGCCAAGTCGTGTTCCGCCGCCCACTCGCGCAGGAACGTGCGACCGCTCTCTTCTGCACCGGGGTCGACGACGTGGAGCAGGTCGACGGCTACGTCGACAGTTTCCTGGAGCGCTTTGGCGACCTCCGCGGAAAGGTCCGACGAGAGACCGCCAGCGGTCGGAACCAGGACGTCACTGAGGTCGAGGTCCTGCCCGTCCAGCACGAGGAAGTCACACGGCAAGTCGTGGGCCAGTTCGTCCAGCGTGCCTTCGGCGCGACCGCTGGCGAACTGGGTGCCGCCGTAGCCCATCACGACGGTGTCGGCGTCGTTCGTCCGAGCCGCGTCGAACACCTCCTCGATGCCGCGGTGTGAGAGGATCGTCTTCGTCTCTATCGGCACGTCGAAGGCCTCCGCGTCGGCCTTCGCGGCGTCCAGCAGGCTCTCCGAGGTAGCGTCTATCTGACCTCTGTCCGCGGCAGCGGTTTCGAGCGCGGTCTGGTCTGGGACTGTCACGATGTGGGTTGCGAGCACCCGTCCGCCTTCGTGTTTCGCCAGCGCGCCTGCGAGGGTGATGAGCGCGCTCTCGGTGCGGGGATTCGCCAGTGCCACCATAATCGTCGGTCCCTCGGTTCCGTTCGGTGCGACTGCGTCGGCGGCGTTTACCACCTGATCCGGAAGCTGTTCCTCGCGATTGCCGATGTAGTCGGAGAGTACGCCCTGCTGTGTGGTTTTGCCGCGCGCGTAGACGAAGTACCATGCGATCGCGACGAGGACGAATCCGGCCGACAGCGCAATCTCGATGCGGTCCATGAACGCGACGAGGCCAAGCGAGAGTACCGCACCGAGTATCGGCGTGATGGGGTACAGCGGCACCGTGAAGTCCGGGTCGTACTCCGGCACGTCGGCCTCGCGGAAGACGATGAGTCCCACGTTCATCAGGGCGTAGACGATGAGGTGGAGGACGCTGGCCGCCTTCGCCAGCACCTCGATGTCGCGACCGAGGAACACGATGAATACGATGATGAGTCCGCCGGTGACCAGAATCGAGCGGTAGGGCGTGGCGTAGTTGGGATGGATCTCGTTGAGCCAGTTCGTGACGATCTTGTCCCGGCCCATCGCGAAGTTGATCCGGGCCGAGGCGAGAATCGACGCGTTCGCGGAGGAAGCCGTCGCCAGCAGTGCGCCGACGGTCATTATGGCTGCCGCACCGGCGGCAACGCCGCCGATCGGGCCGATGGATGTCGGGAACGCGATCTGTGCGGCCTGTGCGACCGGCGCGTCCTGACTGAGGTCCGGCCACGGAACGACCCCGAGCATCATCGACACGAGGATTGCGTAGATGACGGTCACGATACCCACACTCCCGATGATGGCAATCGGGAGGTTCCGTCCCGGGTTCTTGAGTTCCTCGGCGACAGTGGCGATTTTCGCGTACCCCAGGAAAGAGACGAACACGAGTGCCGTCGCCGGGAGAATCGCGCCGGTACCGAACGGCGCCAGGCCGTCCGATCCCGCCAGCGTCGCGTAGTCGAAGGCGAAAAAGCCTGCAACGGCAAAGACGGTGAGAATAGAGAGCAGGATAAAGACGATGACCGTCTGGACGCCGCCGGTCTCCTTGGCTCCGATGTAGTTGACGGCGACGAATATCGCCCCGGCGATGAGCGCCCCTATCTGAATCGGGTTGAGAAAGGCGACTTCGGGGAGCGGGACGAAGACGGCAAGATACTGGCCGAACCCGATGCAGTAGAACGCAGAGGCGAATGCCAGTCCCATCCAGTCGCCCATCCCGGCTATCGAGCCAAACAGCGGTCCGAGTGACTTGTTGATGTAGTAGTACCCGCCGCCCGCCTTCGGCATCGCCGTGCCGAGTTCCGAGACCGATAGCGCGTTCACCATCGCAATCAGCCCACCGACGACGAACGAAACGACGACGATGGGACCGGCCGCGTTCGCGGCCACGCCGGGCAGGACGAAGATACCGGCACCGATCATCGTCCCGATGCCGATGGTCATCGCCGACACCAGCCCGAGGTCTTTCGCCAGTTCTTCGTCGCTCATTCCTTCGAGTCCGCCTGTGGAAGTGCAATTACTGGGACCTCCGCGTTTGTCACGAGCTTCAGCGAGAGATCACCGGAGAGGAACTGCATGAGGCGACCACCACCGCGGGATCGGTACGCGATAGCGCTCGCTCCGACTTCCTCGGCGGCATCGAAGATAGCCTCGACGACATCCCGAGCGTACGCGGTGCGGTCGTCGGCGTCAGGGAACACCGTCCTGACGGCCGCGTACGACTCTGCCGCCAGCTCTTCCGACTGCTCGACTGGCGTCTTGTCCGGAACACCCTCGCCTTTCTCGACGACGTGTAACGCCGTCACCTGCTCCGGCTCGTACGGTTCGAGCGCAGTCGCCGTCGCAAGCGCGTCGTCCTCGTTGCCAACCGGTAGCAAGACATGTGCAAGAATGTCCGTGGTTGTCTCGTTGGTGCTACTGTTCATACACAGACGGAGTAGATAGGTCGGTAAGAATGTGTCTACTTATATCGTATATTCGAACCTTATTTAAATATAGATGTTCGAATTCGGAAAACCAATCGTCGTCAACGGAACACTCGGACCGGTACCTGTCTGTATATAGCGAGTTCCGTTGCGGAAGGGAAAACCCTACAGCAGCGCTGTTCCCGAGTATCTCCGTCGGAAGCAGCGCTGTTGGAACGTGGGGCTTTTTCATATCGGGAGTGTGAGCGTCAGTTAATGGTCGGTGATCAGTGATGTCGGTTCGCGTCGACTGGCGACAGAGTGTCGCCCTGACCGGCACTGTAATCAAGTATCTCGCCGTCGCAATGCTGGTCCCGCTCGGGATCAGTTTTCTGTACGGAGAAGATACCGTCGTCTTTCTGATTTCTATCGCGATCGCCATCACGCTCGGCATAGCGCTGGAGCAAGCCAGCGACAGTCACGAACTCGGGCCACGCGAGGCGCTGCTGTTCGTCGGCCTCTCCTGGGGTGCTGTCGCGGTTATCGGCGCGATTCCCTACGTTATCGCCGGCTGGGGGACCGAATCAGCGCTCGGTGAGCCCGTGAACGCGCTGTTCGAGTCGATGTCCGGTTTCACCACAACTGGGGCGACTGTCACCAACGAAATATCGTTTGCCCGCCACTCCCACGCGCTGTTGATGTGGCGACAGCTCACCCAGTGGCTCGGCGGGATGGGTATCATCGTTCTGATGGTCGCCATTCTTCCGGAAGCGGCCGTCAACGGGGCGCAGTTGATCGAATCCGAAGCGCCCGGCCCCGAACTCCAGAAGCTGACGCCGAAGATAGCCGAAACCGCACGGCTCCTCTGGCTGTTCTATCTGGGCTTTACCGTTCTGTATATCCTCATTCTGCTCGGCCTCCATTACACGGGCTACGCACCGAACATGGATGCGTATAATGCCGTCGCACACGGATTCACGACGCTGCCCACCGGCGGGTTCTCCCCCCAGGCCGAGAGCATCGCCTACTTCTCACCGGCCGTCCAGTGGGTCGTCATCCCGTTCATGCTCATCGCCGGGATGAACTTCGCGCTGTTTTACCTCCTGTTACAGGACGAGTACGCCGCCTTCCTCCAGGACCGCGAACTCCAGGCGTACCTCGGTGCGAACGCCGGCGTGGCCGTCATCCTCTGGGGACTGCTCTTTACCGGGTCCGCGCCGCCGCTCGAACTCGGCGGTGTGACACAGGGTGCGCTGGAGAACTCGCTCCGGCAAGCCACGTTCCAGATCGCCTCGTTGCTGAACTCGACCGGGTACGCGACCAGTAACTTCGCCGAATGGGGTAACACCGCAAAGGGAATCCTCCTGTTCGCGATGTTCATCGGTGGCTCCGCGGGGTCGACCGGTGGCGGTGTCAAGATCGTCCGATGGCTGGTCGTGCTCAAGAGCATCCGACGCCAACTGTTCACGACAGCTCATCCCAGCGCCGTCAAACCAGTTCGGCTCGGCGGGCAGGTCATCGACGAGGACGTCATCAACGCGATATACGGGTTCACGCTGTTGTACCTGCTCACGTTCGGTGTCGCGACAGTGTTTCTCCTCCTCGATGCAGGCCGTGTCGGGCTCGACCTGACTGTCTTCGAAGCCATCAGCGCAAGCCTGGCGACCATCGGGAACATCGGTCCCGGGTTCGGGTTTCTGGGGCCGTTCGGGACCTACGAACGCTTCCCGGAGACCAGCAAACTGCTGATGATATTCCTGATGTGGATCGGTCGACTGGAGATCATTCCGGTGTTCGTGATATTTACCGGGGCGTTCTGGAACGAGTGAGTGCGGGAGACTCGTTCCGTCGGCAGTTCTAGCTGGCAGTTCAGTTATGTACCTACCCGACGGAGACTACGGTATGACCAGTCCTGCAGACGAACCGACGCCACCTGAGGGGGTTCCGGACCGGGTGGCGACGGACCTACCGGAGTTGACGCCTGAAGAACTCCGCAACACGATCATCTACGCGCAGGAACTGCTGCAGTTCCACGACGAGACGGCGTCGCCGATAGAACCGGGTCCCAACGAAGACATCATCCGGGCAACCGAACGCGACGGCTACACTGAGGTGGTAAAGCTGGCTTCCTGTGCGCAGGGCTGTGACGACTGTCCCCACGGTCCGTATCTCTACCACGTCAAACAGGAATCCCGACCCGAGGGTGGAACGAAGGCACGCTGGATGTTCCTCGGCGAGGTCTATCCCGACGACGGAGAGTAAGGGGCCGCCCGCTCAACTACGGTTCCAGCCCGTACAGTCCGGCGCGGATGAACACGAGAATCGGGATGATCTCCAGTCGGCCGACCCACATGTTCAGCACGAACATCCCCTCTGCGAGCGGGGGCATCGACGGGCCGGTGATGCCCGAGGAGAGGCCGACGTTCCCCTGTGCGCTGGCGACTTCGAACAGGGCATCGGCGTAGCCGAACTCCGGTCCCGCGACGTTGGTGAGGACGACGCTGCTGGTCACCAGAATGATGAGCCACAGTAGCGTGACGATGGCCGCTTCGCTGAACTCCCGTTCCATCGATTCGCGGTCGAGCGTCCGGTCGCCGATTCGGGCCGTAATCACTGCGTTCGTCGGGAGAAACACCCGCGAGAACTGCCAGATGATGCCGCGAGCGATGGTGTAGCCACGGATGATCTTGATGCCGCCGACGGTGGATCCGGCAGCGCCGCCGAGCACCATCGCGCCGACCACGAGCACCTTCCCGCCAGCGAGCCAGCGGCCGATCGGGGCCGACTGGAACCCGGTACAGCTGAGGGCGCTGACCCACTGGAACGTCGAGTCCCGGACCGCATCGAGCTGTGCGGCGTCGAGCATCGGCACCGAAAACGGCAGGAACGACTGGGTGGCAAACGCCTCGGTCGTCGCGGGCACGGACCATACGTTCTGTACCGAGAGCGCGACGACGCCGAGCGCGAGCAGGATGAACAGCCAGCGAGTCTGTAAGTCCGACACCAGTTCGCGAACTTGCCTGTCGTGCAAGACGACGTAGTGGACCGGGAACGCGACCGCACCGAGAATCATGATCGGCAACAGAACGGTTTCGACGAGCGGCGAGTTGTACGTCGCAATCGAGTTGTCCGTGACCGAGAACCCGCCAGTCGTCAGCCCGGTCATGGCGTGGTTGAGCGCCTGCCAGGCGACCTCCCACAGCGGCAGCGATTCGGCGTACTCGCTATCGCTGGCGAGGATGGCACCGAACAGGAGCGCGAACGAGAGCACCGTGTAGCCGACGACGAGTTTCCAGACCGTTCGGACGGTGGAGACGACGCTCGGGTGGATCTTCTCCTCGCGGGCCTCGCTCTGGTAGAGCGCGTAACTGCCGCTGCCGGGCCGCGAGAGGATGGAGACGGTCAGGACGATGACGCCGACGCCGCCGACGTACTGGATGAACGACCGCCACCACTGAACTGCGCGGGGGAGCGAGGGCTCGTGAATCGCCATCGTCAGGCCGCTCCCGGTCCATCCGCTCATGCTCTCGAAGAAAGCGTGGAGCGGGTTCCGGAAGTACGCCAGACTGGAGAGCGTCGTCGTCCCGCCGACCCTGATCGGCTCCCACGTACTCGTGTCCGTTCCGACTGGAACGAACGTATCCATGACGGCGGGGGGCGTGAACCACGCGGTCAACAGGAACGGCAGCGAGCCGAACGTGGCGACCATCAGCCACCCGCCGGCGGCGATTACCATGCCGTGTTTCATCTCTGGGGCCGGCGCGTCAGTGAAGCCACGGTTCGCGAGACCACCGACGGCGGCGGTCACCCCGGCCGCGGTGAAGAACCCGAGAGCGGCGTGAAACTCCCGAAAGCCGAGCGCAATGGCGGCCGTGATCGTCATCAGCCCGGCCTCCATCAGCAGGAGCGAGCCGATGTCCCTGGTGATGATTTTCAGGTCCGTCGGGAACAGCCCGCCGTTCCGTCGTGACATATCAGTTGTGGTCCTCGGCGTGACCGAAGATGTCGGTCACCTCGGGCGTCGCACCGTCTCCCGAGTAGACCGTGAGGAGGTCGTTTGCCTCGATTCGTGTATCGCCGCGGGGCGTTATCGGGTCGCCCTCCCCGTTGCGTTCAATGGCCACGATGAGCGTCTGGCCGCCGATGAGGCCCTCCGTGTTCGCCTCCTGCAACGTCTTACCCGCAATCGGTGCGCCGGGCGTGACAGTGATCTCGAACACTTCCGCCTGGTCGCCGATACGCATGAAATCGACGATAGACGGCCGCTTGACGGCCCGATAGAGGTACTCGGCGATGAGCCGCTGTGGGTTCTGCATCGTGTTGACGCCGATCTGGCGGAACACGTTCATGTGCTCTGGGTTGTGGACGACCGAGACAATGTCCGGCACTTCCAGTTCCTGTGCCAGCAGACAGACCATGATGTTCGTCGCGTCCTGATCGGTCGTCGATATGAGCGCATCGGCACGGTCCGCACCGGCGTCCTCTAGCGTGTCTTTCGACGTCGCATCGTCGTTGATAACGAGACAGTCGTACTGTCTCGACGCACGTTCCGCTCGCTCCTCGTCCCTTTCGATGGCAACGACCTCGTTGCCGCCTGCTGTCGCGATTTCAAGCAACGGCGACCCGATATCACCGGCGCCGACGATGACGATATACATTTTTGCCAGTGTACTGAACCGATGGTTGAAAGACTACCGTTATCAATCACAAGCAAGCCACTGCGGCGGTTCGGCCTGTCGGTGCCCGCCCCGCTCCCAAACCACTATACTGTCCCCGATTGAACTGCTGGGTATGTCAAACATCACCGAGCAGTTCGACCATCCGGCCTGGCTGACAGCCGCCGGGACACTCGCCGGCTACGGCCTCGTCCTCCTGTTCATGTTCCTGTTACTGTTCGTCGTTCCGTACTTCCTGTTCCCGGCCTGAGACGGGACGGTGTGAACCGCCTCGGGGTCAAGCCCCGAGGCTTCCCGTGGTTTAGTCGGACACTCCCATCCGACCATCGGCCTGATAGCCTCGGGCGGTCGGTTGGGTCACGGTCGGGGCGTCCACGGCCCCCGATGCCCGCCGTCGCACCTTCCGAACAACGGGAAGGCTGTTGAGAGCAGGCACATTCCAATCGAGTTTCTTCACGCCTTTCACGGCGATGTTGACGCTTGCACCACGGTCGCTGTGGTCTTGATGCCCACAGTCCCGACAATTGAACCGTTTCTTGTTACGGTTCGCACGTTCCGTGTGTCCGCACATCGGACACCGTTGGCTCGTGTACTCGGGGTTAATCCACGCAGTCGGAATACCCTCGAACGACGCCTTGTACGACGTATAGAACTGGAGGGCGCGGAACGGAAGGTGGTGCAAGCGTCGGTTCATCCGCGTGCCGTAGTCGATACTGTCGCGCATCTCTTTGAGGTCTTCAAAGACGATGCACGGCTTCTCGAACTGACGACTCCACTCCACGATGTGTCGAGACACCTTGTGGAGTCGGTCACGGACGAACCGTTCCTCACGCCCTTCCAGCGTGTCGTGGATGCTGTCTTTCCCCGCGTTCTGGACGCGCTTCCGCATCGTGAAGTAGCGGTGGCGCTCGAACTTGATTTCGGGGAAGTCAATAACCAACGAGTCCTCAATGCCATCCTCGGAGAGAGCGGTGAGAGCCACGTTGTCTTCGTTCACGTCCACACCGACGACCGTCCGCGAGTCCTGCTTGTCTCGAACGGTCTGTTCGGTGTTGGTGACGTTGACGTGCAACTCAGCGTTGTCGTTGTGGAACAGGGCTTCCGCCGTCCCAATCTTCCACTCATCGCTTTCGAGTGCGGTCTGGAGAATGTCGAGGTTGGCGTCACTCCCTTTGAGGACGCCCGTGACGTGCTTGTACGGCTTCGCGCTGATGCGGAACGCCACGTCGCCGTCGTCGGTGAGCGACAGGTTGTACCCCTCCTCGTAGTTCGTTCGGAGGGGGTACGCGCCGTCCTTGGTGTGACTGGGTTTGCCGAAGTCGTCGTACTCGTAGTAGTTCTCCATCGCGCCGAGTGCTTTGGCGACGACGCGCTGTGTCGTGTTTTTCACGAGGTTGGCGTCGTCGGCTACACGGTCGGGAATCGCGTCCCAGTCGACGCCTTGCTTGGCGAGACGGATGGTTTCGTTGTACACCGACCGCGCTTCGAGGGTGGCGTCGTACAGCAGGCTCTCGTTGTCACTCTGGATGTCGAGTTGGAAGTCCAGCGTCTTGACGAGAGCCTGTGAGTCGGTCATTCTTGCTCGTTGGGTTGGACGTGACGGTAGTGGAGGAGGAGCGTGCGGAGTACGCTGTCGAAACTCGTGTGGCCCTCCTCGTCCTTGAGTTCGTCAAGGTCGTCGTACACGGTGTCGGATACCTTGAGTTGTTTCGTCACGTCTACCCCTTATTCTTCCACAGTTAAAAGTTTACTTGTGGTGGTCTGTGAGTCACTTCAAAGAATACTTTCGATTGGTCGTTGTATTGGTATGTATGGGCGAGAAGCGGTCGAACCACACGGTGTACAACATTAACTACCACTTCGTGTGGTGTCCGAAGTACCGCCACACCATTCTCGAACCAATCGAGGATTCGCTGGAAGCGAGTTTCCGTGCCATGTGCGACGAGTACGGCTACGAGATACTGTCGTCGTCCGAAAATCGGAGATTTTCGTGATCACGAGAGACTGCGTCTCTCGAACGACTCCACATCTCACCCGACCACGTACACCTGTTCCTGTCAGCCCACCCGAAGCATGCGCCGAGCGAGATTGTGCGAACGGTCAAGAGCATCACGGCGCGGGAGATGTGGGAACAGCACGAGTCGTACTTGAAGGAGTATCTGTGGGGAGGTGGGTTCTGGGAGGAATCGTACTACGTGGGGACGGCGGGTGATGTTTCGACCGACACGATTGAGCAGTATATCGAGCGAACGGAACACGTTTAACGGGGCTTACGGCCTTCACCCTCGGGGTCAAGCCCCGAGGCACTCGGCCTGCTCCGCCAGTAGATTGGTTCCGGGTAGCCCCCGGCGTCGGAACAGACCGGGAGATCGCGCAAACAATCCGTATGCGTCGAAGCCGTCCCACCGGCCACTACTCGTACCTCGAATCGATGAGAAATCCGAGTGAGATGAGTCCACAGACCATCGACAGGAACCCGGTCATAGCGAGGCCAAACGGCGGGTCGTCGCCGGGATAGGTTACGAGTCCGCCGAAGGAGCCGATACTGATGCCCCACAGGCCGACCGTTAGCACGAGGTCCGCATACGTGTTCCAAGCGTCTTCGAGCGCGGGTTCGACGCGAGCGAGCCACCACCCGGTCGCGTCCTCCTGAGATGACGACCCGCGACCCAGAACCTGGCGAACTGCGGGCCGGCCGCCAGCGACGGCGAGTGCAGTAGTAGCGAGTACCGCAATTCCCGCCAGCACTGACACTGAGGCCGCCCGGACCTGCAACAACAGAAACAGGCTGACGTAGCCCAGAACCGCGATGCCTGCGGTGAGTCCCCGGAGTGCGTTCCCGATGCTCATTTCCCGTTGCTGGTTCCCTTCGAACTGATCGGTATAGTGTTGTCCGTCTTACTGCGACGCTACTGCTTCGTACTGCGGTCAACGTGCCGCTACAGGGGTATCGCAGTTAGTAAATAGGTCCGCGAGGGAGTACACGTCGATGGAAGGGAAGGCAGCAGCGCCCGCAGCAGGGACGGTCCTCAACGCGCTCGCGACCGGCCGCGGTGCGGCGTTTGCTATCGACGAGTACACGACAGCGACCGTCACGCTCTCGACTGAGACCGACGGTGTCACTGGCGAGGTGGATGGTGCTCCGGACGCCGACACGCGGCTCATCGAACGCTGTGTCGAGTACGTCATCGACGCCCACGGCGGCCCACAGAACGTGGGCGTCCCGGCGGTCTCCGGCGGGACTGTCCGCACGGAGAGCGAGGTTCCGATGGCGTCGGGGCTCAAAAGCTCCAGTGCGGCCGCAAACGCGACCGTCATGGCGACGCTCGACGCACTCGACGCGACTGAGCGGATGAGCCGCGAGGACATGGCCCGCCTCGGCGTCATGGCCGCCCGCGACGTGGGCGTCACCGTCACCGGGGCCTTCGACGACGCGTCGGCGTCGATGCTCGGCGGTGTCACCGTCACCGACAACGAGGACGACGCGCTCCTTGCCCGCGAGGAAATCGACTGGGACGTGCTCGTCTGGACGCCGCCGGAACAGTCGTTCAGTGCTGACGCGGATGTCGAGCGATGCCGCCAGATCGCACCGATGGCCCGCCTCGTCGAGGACCTCGCACTCGACGGCGACTATCAGCGGGCCATGACGGTCAACGGCCTCGCGTTCTCGGCCGCGCTGGACTTCGAGACGGACCCGGTACTCGACGCGCTCCAGCACGTCGAAGGCGTCTCGCTGTCGGGGACGGGGCCGTCGTTCACTGCCGTTGGCGAGCGGGCCGCACTCGAAGCCGTACAGGACGCCTGGGACGAGCGACCCGGAGCGACCTGGCTGACGACGACACAGACCAAGGGAACACACACAGTATGAGCACGAACCCGAACCCAGAGGACATGTCGCTGGACGAACTGCGCGACGAAATCCGGACTATCGACCAGGAGATCGTCGAGAAGATCGCACAGCGAACCTACGTGGCCGACACCATCGCACAGGTCAAAGACGAGAAGGGGCTGCCGACGACCGACGAGCAACAGGAGCAAGCCGTCATGGACCGCGCCGGCGACAACGCGGAGCAGTTCGACGTTGACGAGAACCTCGTGAAAGCGATTTTCCGACTCCTGATCGAACTGAACAAGGTCGAACAAAGAGAGAGTCGATAGCGGGACTAGTACTCCCAGAGGCGGGTAATCCGCGAGTCGATATCGGGATGGGCCGCTCGGAGTGCGTCGACATCGGTTTCACCGTCGACGTTGATGACGTGGACTGCGCCCCGTCGGCCGCCGTACACGTCCTGAAAGTCGTAGACGACGCCGAACACGTCCACAGCGTCGGGAACGTCGTCGCTGCTGCGGAGGAACTCGACTTGCCTGTCGACGTTGTACTCGACGAGTCGGTTGACAGCCGCCGCTCGCTCGATGTCTTCGGGAAGGTGTTCCAGCGCGGGCTCGAGATGCGGTTTGAGAACGCCGAGACAGTGCTCGATCCCGGCCGGCTCATCGAGGCCGTCCGTCAGGTCGTCGTAGGTCGCCGTCACCGCTCCACAGCCGGTGTGGCCGACGACGATGGCGGTTTCGGTCATCGTGTGCTCGATAGGGTACAACACGTCACCCGAGACCGCCTCGCCGGACGCGGTCCGCTGGATGACTCGGTTTCCGATATTGCTACAGGTGAAGAGATGCCCCGGCTCGCTGTTGCCCCACATATGGTCCTGGAGTACCCGCGAATCGGAGCAACAGACCGTGACAGCGTCGGGCGTTTGCGAGTTCTGGACCTGATCGAACCGGTCCCGGAACTCCGCCGCGTGGTCGGCGTTTCCGGCAAGTAAATCGCGTAATAACTGGCTCATGCGTGGGCAGATAGCCGCCATGAAGTAAACTCATTGGACTGGGGCAGTGTTGCCCTCCCAAACCTGACGCCGACTCGGAGCCGTGTTCGGAACGCTCTGGCTGCATCGAGAGTGTGAAAACCGGGACTGAAGGGCCTTAGACGCACGACTACGGCGAAAACAAACGAACAGACTGATCTGGAAGAGTAACAGTATGAGGTCGGAGGGATTAGTCACCCGGCTGCGAGACTCACTTCGTTCGTCTCGCGTGGCTCAAATCCACCTCTCAACAGTTCTGCCGCTCGCGTTGTAGCTCGCGGCAGGAAATGGGGTCGGAGGGATTTGAACCCCCGATCGGCTGATATCTCCGTCCTGCGCCTCGGAACTCCAGAGGGTCATCGTCGCGAACCGGTGATCAGCCGGCCGCTCAGTATATCAGCCCTCGAAGTGTCGTCCCAGGCGCGTGGCCTCTGGAGTCAGCCGCCTTCCCGGACTAGGCCACGACCCCGCACTCCGGCGTAAGCCGACTCGCATTAAAGGGATTTCGATTGGCAGACGGCGCTCAGTCGCGGTCGGTGTCGGACCAGTCGCACTCCTGGCACTTGTATCCAGTAACAAACTCCAGCGCAGAGGGCATATACCCCACTGAAATGACGTTCTCACCACATTCCGGGCAGTCGTCGGCGGCGTCTTCGATGGGTTCTGCGTCCATGACGTCCTCGCCTTCGATGAGTTCGGCCAGGCTCTCGGGGGTCTGCATCCGGCCCTGGACCACGCGATTGTCGCTCATACCGGACAGCCGGGCCTGATGGGCCTAAAAGTTCTCCCTCGTCACAGCCACGGGGCGCGTTCCTGGTCGGGTTCGTACTCGACCGCGGCCCCTTCGTCGGTCTGTTCGTCGGCGGCGACCCCCTGGGACGCGCCGCCGTCGGCGAAGGCGGCGGTGAGGTCCACAGCGTCGGGGCGGTATTCCGTGTGGCGCGTGCGGGCGTTCTCCGGGTCGAAGGAGAGCAGCGCCGTGACAGCGAGCACGGCCAGCGCGACTGGTGCGTCGGTCGGCATCACGCCGAGGACGGAGAGGGCGAGCACGCCGAGCGCGACAGCGCTGCCGAAGCGGAACCGGTCTATGTCGACGGCGTTGCGGAGCCACGGACTCGCCAGCGCGACGGCGAGAGCGAAGCCGATACCGACGCCGGTGGTGGCGGCCGCCCGGAGCAAGACGCCGGGTTCGATGGCGGTGACCAGCGTCGCGCCGGCGGGGTCCAGACTCGCCAGCAGGCCGAGCACGACGATGACGGCTGGACGCGGCAGGTACTCGCCGATCCGGGCGCTTGCGGTCTGTGCGGCGATGGCGAGGATGACGAGGCCGGCGAATCGTTCGAGGGTGCCCAGTTTGACAACCCCCGCAATCGTCGGTGCGAGCGCCGCTTCGATGAGGGCAATCGGCATCAACACGGCTCCGATGATGAGTACCGAGCGCGCCTGCTGGCGGGGACCGCCTTCGAGTTCGGCCAGCACGACAGCGACGGTAGCCGACCCACCGAAGACCAGCAAGCCTACTTCGAGGACGCCCATCCAGGTCGAAAGTGCTCCTGCGAGGACGAGCACCGGGAAGATGCCGTCGACGAGCGGGAGGCCCATGACGGTCGCTAAGAGCCGGCCGCCACGGCCGACCTGCTGCTCGATGTCGAGCGCAATCGGGTGTCTGGAGATACTCATGTCGCGTTACGGTCGAGCGTAACCCAACTCTCGTCGGGAGGTTCTCACTCGGTCCTGACAAACACGACAGAACTGCCAGAACTTGGTACCGAACCACGCGAACGCTGTGTTGCCCGACGCTGTAGGCGTCATCTGGCGGGCAGTACCGTTCCGTGCGGGTTCGGTGAGTCGCATGTTTTTAATTATCCTTCATTCCCACATAACCGTTGCGTGAGAACTGCGCACATACGCCACCGATTCTCCGAAATACCTCGATGTTTGTGGACGAATGTCTCACCTTCGAGAGCAGGGAATGACAAGTGCGGTATCACGGGCGTATTTCTGGAACGGGCTTCCCGAGACAAGTGTGGCATCGAACCCCACGTAGCGCCGAGTCTCGCAACGTTTTTGCCGGGCCGTCGTGGACGATTTACATGGCGAACGATTCCGAGCCTTTCTCAGAGAAGCTCCGAGTGCCGGAGGCGCTGACGTTCGACGACGTACTCCTCAGACCCAAGGAGTCCCGGGTCGAACCAGACGAGGCAGACACGACGACACGGGTCTCGAAATCCGTCGAGCTGACCGTTCCCGTCCTCTCCGCGGCGATGGACACCGTCACCGAGAGCGACATGGCGATCGCAATGGCGCGACAGGGCGGTATCGGCGTCCTCCACCGTAACATGAACGCCGACGAGATGGCGACCGAGATCGAGCGAGTCAAACGCGCCGACGAGCTCATCATCCGCGACGTCGTGACGGCCAGCCCGAACCAGACCGTCAGTGAGGTCGACGAGATGATGGAACACGAGGGTGTCTCCGGCGCGCCGGTCGTCGACGACGACAACGGCGAAGTGCTGGGCATCATCTCCGGGACGGACATCCGGCCGTATCTGGAGGTCGGCGAGGACGACGCCGTCACGGACGCGATGACCGACGAAGTCGTCACCGCCCCCGAGGACGTGACGCCGCGGGAAGCGCTGGAACTGATGTACGACCACAAGATCGAGCGCGTCCCCATCGTCGACGATGAGAACCGCCTCGTCGGGCTGGTCACGATGCAGGGCATCCTCCAGCGCCGCGAGTACGACCAGGCCGCCCGCGCGGACGACGGCTCGCTCCGCTGTGGTGCCGCCGTCGGTCCCTTCGAGATGGACCGCGCGCAGGTCGCAGACGAGGCCGGCGTCGACATCTTATTTATCGACTGCGCGCACGCCCACAACGCGAACGTCATCGAGAGCGCCCGCGAGATCAAGGCCGAAGTAGACGCCGACGTGGTCGTCGGGAACATCGGCACCCGGGAAGCCGCCGAAGCCGTCGTCGACTTCGCTGACGGCGTCAAGGTGGGTATCGGTCCCGGTTCCATCTGTACGACCCGTGTAGTCACCGGCGCCGGAATGCCTCAGATAACCGCCGTCTCGCAGGTCGCCGACGTAGCGAGCCAGCACGACGTCCCGGTCATCGCCGACGGTGGCATCCGATACTCCGGGGACGCCATCAAGGCCATCGCCGCGGGTGCGGACGCGGTGATGCTCGGCTCGTACTTCGCCGGGACCGACGAGGCTCCGGGCCGCGTCATCACCATGAACGGCAAGAAGTACAAGCAGTACCGCGGGATGGGCAGCGTCGGCGCGATGAACGAGGGTGGCGGCGAGCGCTACCTCAAGGACGACGAGGAGGGCGAGGAGTTCGTCCCCGAGGGCGTCGAAGCCGCGACGCCGTACAAGGGCTCGCTGGCCTCTGAACTCCACCAACTCGTCGGCGGGATGCAGTCCGGCATGGGTTACGTCGGGGCCGAGACGATCCCCGAGTTCAAGCAACGCGCCGAGTTCGTGCGGGTCTCCGCGGCCGGACAGCAGGAGAGCCACCCACACGACGTGATGATTACGGACGAAGCGCCCAACTACAGTCCCGACAGCTAACGCTGACGACTGGAGTGGACGCAGAAAACCGCAGCCGATTATTACGCGGTTTCGCAGGCCGGACTACACGCTTCCGTCTGTGCCGCGTTCGCGTCGGGATACGCTTTGAACGACTCACCACAGCTGGAACACTCGAACGTATCGAAGTCGGACATAGCGGACGGCCGTACTCGCGCCGCGGAAAAAATTATTGTGGATATGCCGGTCAGTCGTAGTAGTCTTCGTCCAGCGGGAGTTCAGTCCCGGACGACGTGACTTTGTCGACGGTCGTTTCCAAACAAAGTGTCTCGCTGCATTCGGGACAGATGACGGCCACGTCGACCTGTAGAGAGTCATCAGAGTTGTAGATTCCCAGAACCTCCGCGTCAGAGGCGTACAGGTACTCCGCCGACAGTTCGTGCTCGTGGTCGCGAGCGTAGTCGTACGTCATGCATGCCCGCTACACCCGGGTCTGTGTTGATGGTTTCGGCGATTCCCAGTAACAGCACATACAGGGGACCCGCTCGAAGTTGCGGTCATGAGCGACTTGGAAGTCAGTGTCGGCACCTGGGATGCGTTCGAAGACGCGGCAACAGCCGTCCGAACAGCAGTGTTCGTCGAGGAACAGGGCGTCTCCGAGGATGAGGAACTCGACGGGAACGACTCGGACGCCGTCCAGTTTCTGGCCCGTGACGGCGAGTATCCCGTCGGCACCGCCCGGCTCCGGTTCCCCGAGTCAACGGTCGGCAAGGTCGAACGGGTCGCGGTCCGCGAGCCCTATCGGGGCGACGGCGTCGGCGCAGCGCTGATGCGGGCCGTCGAAGACGCCGCTCGGGACGACGGCGCGACTACGCTCATACTCCACGCACAGACCCACGTCGAGTCGTTTTACGGGCAACTCGGCTACGAGACGGTTAGCGACGAATTCGAGGAAGCCGGCATTCCACACGTCGAGATGCGAAAGCGATTGGACGGCTGAGCTAACCATACGTGGCCCTGCAGGCGCAGTACGTCGTGAGGGCTGAGGACGGTTCGCGGACGACCAGTCGTAGCTGTCCCTCGACCACAGTTATCCCAGCACAAACATGTTTCCCTGCTTCCACCCTTTTCGGGATATGGCGCGACGAGTCGAGTGGGTGGCAACTGCGAAGACAGTCGCCAGTATCGCGTACGAGAGCGATATCAGGTACATCGCGACGTCGCTAGCGTACTACGCGTTCATCTCGCTCATGCCGGTGCTGTTGCTCGTTTTCATCGTCTTCGGCCAGCAACTGGCCGGCGTGGTTTCAGTCACTGGCGCGCAGTTTCTCACCCCTGACACACAGCAACTGCTGTACGAGGGATTGACAGCGGCGACGGGCCGGACAGCGGCGACTGTCCTCTCCGTGGTCGTGCTGGCGTGGAGCGGTGCCAACGTCGCCGTCGGCGTCCTGACCGTCGTCGAGCGTATCGAGGCGGTGACAGAGCAGCCACTCGCGCGGCAGGTGTGTGACGCCGCAACTGTCCTCGGGACGCTTACGACCGCCGTTCTCGTGATACTTGTCCAGAGCGTGTTCCTGGCTCTCTTCGCTGCCGGCCCGCTGAGCGTACTCGTCGGGTTCGCCGTCCTGTTCGTCGCGCTGACCGTCACGCTGCTGCCCCTGTATTTCGTCCCGTCACGCGTCGCGAGTTCGCCACAAGATGCCCTCCCCGGCGCGATGACGACCGCGATGGGCTGGACCGCCCTCCACGCAGTGATCCAGTTCTTTGTCGCCAACGCCGGACAGTACGCCATCTACGGCGTCCTCAGCGGGCTCATCCTCATCCTCACGAGCACGTACGTGGCCGCAATCGTCCTGATGGTCGGCGTCGTCGTCAACGCAGTGCTCGCCACCGACACTGACGACCTGTACGACGTGAGTGGCTGAGTCTGTAAACGTCGCCACTTTCCACCGCTCGTTCCATCGTTCACTCCGTCCGGTAGCTGCTTCGCTCCCACAGAGAGGGCGTCGCAAAAACGGGCCGGAAGGGATTTGAACCACGGTCGGACGTGCTCGCTTCGCTGTGCACGCCCTCCCTGGTTCAAAACCGCTTCGTAGCCGCTTTGCTCCTCGCGAAGTGTTCGTCGCAAAAGCGGGCCGGAAGGGATTTGAACCCTCGACCGACGGCTTAAGAGGCCGTCGCTCTGCCAGACTGAGCTACCGGCCCAGTGCACTCAATGCTCTGGACGGCCCGGTAAAATAGGTTTTCATTCGGACGCCTCGTGTCGGTCGGTCTCACGTTTCTTGTACACACCAGTCAGCTAGCGGCGGTGAACTGATACTGCCGGCTGTAAGTCTGTGAAGGATCTCGCCACCTCGGGGTGGCGAATCTCTTGAAATAGTTACAGCCGGCAGTATGAGAGAAGAATCGCACAGGGTACGACTATGCCTGCGCTTGACGGCGTTTGACGCCCTCTCGAACCGATCTTTCAGGAGAGCGTTCCCAGTTGTTGGAGAAATAGCTGGCATTAAAGAGGCTTGACGCCAAGCGATACAGACACTAATGAGTACAGCCAGCGGCATCACGATGGCCTCTATGTCGACCTACGCCATCCTCGGGTGTGGGAGTGTTGGCCACGCCGTGGCGGAAGAACTCGTCGAGGAGGGGAAAGACGTACTCATCCTCGACGCGGACGAGGGGCGAGTCGAGGCCCTCCGCGATCAGGACCTCAACGCACAGCAGGCAGACATCTGCGAGACTGACGTCGCCCAGACGGTCGCCGACCGCGACGTGGTGCTCATCATGTCCCCGGACGTGAACGCCAACGCCGAAGCGGTACAGAACATCCGCGAGTCCGGTGGCGAGCAGTTCATCGTCGCCCGCGCCGACGACCCGGTGTCGGCCGACGACCTCACTGAGCTCGGTGCGGACGTGGTCATCAACCCTTCCGCAGTCATCGCGGACTCGGCGCTTCGAGCGCTGGAAACCGGGGAGCTGGAGTACAAGGCCTCACAGCTCGGGGACGTCATCGACGGGACCGAAGAGCGCATGGCAATACTTATCCACCGGTCGCCGGACCCCGATTCCATCGCTTCAGCCGCCGCGTTGCGGGCCATCGCCGCGAGCCGCGACGTGGAGGCCGACATCATCTACGAGGGCGAGATCGGGCACCAGGAGAACCGCGCGTTCGTCAATCTCCTGGGTATCGAACTGACCTCGAACGAGGACGTCGACCTCGACGACTACGACACGTTCGCGCTGGTGGACGTCGCCAAGGGTGGGGAACCGGCTATCGAGTCCGTCGATATCGTCGTCGATCACTACGAGCACGAACACGAACTGGAACACGACGCCGCCTTCTCCGATATCCGGCCGAACATCTCGGCCACGTCGACGATTCTCACGAAATACATTCAGGAACTGGACCTCAATCTCGACCAGAGCGTCGCCACGGCGCTGCTGTACGGCATCCGCGCCGAGACGCTGGATTTCAAGCGGGACACGACGCCGGCGGACCTGACCGCCGCGGCGTACCTGTATCCCTTCGCCGACCACGACACACTCGAACAGGTCGAATCGCCGTCGATGAGTCCGGAGACGCTCGACGTGCTCGCCGAAGCGATCCGGAACCGCGAGGTTCAGGGGAGCCATCTCGTCTCCAACGCCGGATTCATTCGGGACCGCGACGCGCTGGCGCAGGCGGCCCAGCACCTCCTCAATCTGGAGGGCATCACGACCACAGCCGTGTTTGCCATCGCCGACGACACCATCTACCTCGCCGCGCGCTCGAAGGACATCCGGATGAACATCGGCAAGGTGCTGTCGGACGCGTTCGGCGGGATGGGCGAGACGGCGGGTCACTCCACTGACGCCAGCGTCGAGATACCGCTCGGCATCTTCACCGGTTTAGATACGAGCGACGACAACAGAGACACCCTGCTAGAACTCACTGAAGAAGCAGTCAAGCGGAAACTGTTCGAAGCGATGGGTGTCGACAGCAGTAGCGAGAGTTCGAACGGAAACTAGGCGGGGACTTCCTCTTCCTCGTCGCCGGCTTCGGGCTGGCGGAGCCGTTCGACGATATCGCTGACGATGACGACATCGCCGACAGCCTGAACCCACCGGTACGGAATGATGACGCCCCGGGCTGTGTTCACTTCTTCGTCGAACAGCTCCGTGTTGAGCTGGGTGAGTGCCAGCCCCGTCACTTCCTTGCGGTCGAGTTCCAGCCGAAGGTCTTCGACTTCGCCGACGAACACGCCGTTTTTCGAATACACCTCGCGACCCACGAGGGCTGTAATCTCCTGTGGTAGATTCTCCATTCCCATACGACGGTGGTTGGTCGGACGGCTTATAAAGCTTCTTTGCGACTGAAACGTCTATGGCTCGGGGGAGCAAATGCTACAAGATGCCCCCGGACAACGACTGCTGGCCGCACTCTGATGCCGCTGCCAGCGTCCCCACACAGGGAGCAGTCGCCTGTCTATAGTAACAATTGAAACGAATTACACACTGATCGCACTGCCATCGTGCGATCAGGTGTGCATTGATTTTCAATGGCTACTATAGGTCGCGGGACTTTTGTCCCGCTTCCCCGTTCGCTCGGTATGCTCAGCCCTGGCGACCCGGCCCCGGACTTTGACCTGCAGGGGACCGCTGATGGAGGTGTTGGTGCCTATCGCCTGTCGGCTGCGACGAACCGCACGCCGGCGGTCGTCGCCTTTCTCCCCGGCGACGACCCCGATTCGCGGAGCCTCCTCACCGAGTTAGCCCAGACAGACTGGGCGAGCGTCTCTGATGCTGTAGCAGTCTTTGGCGTTCTCCCGGTAGGTATCGACGACTGTCAGTCGCTCGCGGCGGCGCTGTCGCTCCCCTACCCGCTGCTGGCCGACACCCACGGCGTCGCTGCGCAGTTCGGCGTCCGAAAACAGGACGGGAGCATGCAGCGAGCGGCGTTCGTCGTTGACAAGCGATGTCGTGTTCGGGCGGCGACAGCATTCGATGATTTGGACGGGACCGTACCGGACCTCGACACGGTTCTGCGTGGCCTCGCCGAGTTGTAGCTACTCACCGCGGTCCAGTTCACCCTCTAGCAGTCCATAGAGATACACGTCCTCGTAGCGGCCGTCACGGAACCAGTGGTCCCGCATCGTCCCCTCCCGCTTGAACCCCGCCTTTTCGAGCACGCGTTGGGACCCCTCGTTGCCGGCGAAGACCTTCGCGTACACCCGGTGGAACCGCCGCTCCTGAAAGGCGTACTCGGTGAGCGTCCGGACGGCGTCGGTCGCGTAGCCGTTGCCCCACGCGTCCGGCGTGAGCCAGTAGCCGACCTCGGCCATCCCCATTCGGTCCGTGACGTCGTTCAGCCCAATGATACCGACCGCCTCGCTGTCGACACAGACGAGCAAATGGACGTCATCGGTCTCGCCGCTGGCAACGGATTCGACCCACTCGCGTTCAGCCCGCTCGGATATCGGCTCCGTGGCTGAGAGGCCGTGTCTGACATCCGGGTCGTTGATGGTCTCTTGCAGGAACTCGACATCTTCGTCTTCGACCGTTCGGAGCGTGATTGTCTCGCCCCGGAGGAATGTTGGTCCGGGCATACACAAGCCGACGAAGGGGTAGTGAAAGAAGCTTCGGTAGGCGTGTGAGTGACTATCAATCTCCCCACTCGTCAGCGAGCAGGCCATACTCCAGCAGGTCGACGTACTCGCCGTCGACGAAGGCGTGGTCGCGGCGTCGGCCCTCCAGCTGGAATCCCACTTTCTCCAGCACACGCGCGGAGGCCGGGTTGGTGGCGTAGCAGTCCGCTCCGAGTTTGTTCAATCGCAGTTCCCGAAACGCGTACTGTGCGAGACAGTCGACAGCGTCGGTCGCGTAGCCGTTGCCCCAGTGGTCCGGGCACATCGAGTACCCGAGCACACCAAATCCCCACTGGTGGTGGCCTTCGTGAAGCATACACGTCCCAACCGGCTCGTCGCCCACACAAACGACGAAGTGCGTGTCGGCATCGCGGCTGTCGAGGGCTTCGGCGGCTGGCTCGGAGAGTGGGTCGGTGAACCCGATGTTTTGCCGAATCTGGGGCTCGTTTAACAGCCGCTGTAACAGGTCGCTATCGGCTGCTTGCTGTGGGCGGAGTGTCACCTGCTCGCCGTGGATGAACACTGGTCCTGGCACGCACAAGAGTGCTCATAGTTGACACAAGGGTGTTGCCGTGGTATGTGTAATAATACCAGTTGTAGACCAGACGGCGAAGAACGACACGTCAAAGGGACCTCAGCACTGCTCTGCGGTATGGGAACGCCGCTGGAGTCACACGAAGAACAGGCAACAGAGGTCGTCGACCGCCTCCACGAGGAATACCCCGATTCGGCTATCTCACTGAACTACAGCAACCGCCTGGAACTGCTGATCGCCGTCGTCCTCTCCGCACAGTGTACAGACGAGCGAGTCAACGAGGTCACGGCGGACCTGTTCGAAAAGTACCAGAGCGCCGAGGACTACGCCGAAGCTACCGAGGAGCAACTCGCCGAGGACATCTACGGCATCACCTTTCACAACAACAAAGGCGGCTACCTTCAGGGAATCGGCGAGATTCTGACCGAGGAACACGACGGCGAGGTGCCTGACACGATGTCGGCGCTGACCGACCTCCCGGGCGTGGGCCGCAAGACGGCGAACGTCGTCCTCCAGCACGGCCACGACATCGTCGAAGGTATCGTCGTCGACACGCACGTCCAGCGGCTCTCTCGGCGACTGGGACTCACCGAGGAAGAACGGCCGGAAGCCATCGAGCAGGACCTGCTCGACGTGGTGCCCAGCGGCGAGTGGCAGCAGTTCACGCACCTGCTCATCGACCACGGCCGGGCGGTCTGTGGCGCGCGCTCCGCGGACTGTGAGGCGTGCGTGCTCGCAGATATCTGTCCCTCCGCAAAGGGCGACAGCGACGTTGACCTCGCCAGCGGCGAGGCGTGGTAGCCCCGCGCGAGGCCTTCAGCTGTCGTCCTCTCCGAGTCGAACCGTGAGAACAGGGACATCGGACGTTCTGACGACTTTTTCCGCGACGCTACCGAGGAGATATCGCTCGACGCCCGTTCGGCCGTGGGTCCCCATGACGATGAGGTCGATGTCGTTCTCGTCGACGTAGTCGAGGATCGCGCTGTGTGGTGGGCCGCGTTCGACGGCGGTGACGGTGTCGACTCCGTCGACCTCGTCTGCCGCCGCGTCGACGATGGCCTGTGACCGCTCCCGCAGCGACGATTCGATGTTGTGTTCTTCGTTGACCATCCCCGACTCCGACTCGTCGTGCTCCTCCGCAGTCATGCCGGTCGTTGCCCCTTCCGGGCCTGGGGCAGTCATCCCGATATGCGGCGACGACGTATCGAGGACGGTCATGATGTGTAACGTCGCGTTGTGCGTTTCGGCGAGAGTGCGTGCGTGTGCCAGCGCGGCTTCTGCTCCGGAACTACCGTCCGTCGGAAAGAGGATGTGTTCGTACATTGGAACCACAGCTAGCGATGGACATGCAATGCTAATGAAACATCTAGTCCGTTCGCAGATTCCGAGAATCAGATCCGCTATCGACGGCGCTCACGCCACGTAGCGGAGGGCGTACCGAGCGATACCGACCAGATACGCCAGCAGCCAGAAGATGACGTATCCGAACACGCCGATACGGAGCCGCGAGCGCCAGTGGCTGAACGTCTCGTCCCCGATTTCGTCCAGCAACAGGTCTTCGTCGTACTCGTTGTAGAGGTCGTGCTCCCGTTTTGCACGAAAGATCCGAACGATTCCCGTTCCGCCGAAGGCGAGTAGCGCGTAGGCCTGCAGGCCGAGCATCGCGTGGACGGCGGACAGGCCGCCGAGCTGGTCCGGCAGGCGAGGGATCATCCAGAACACCATCGGGACAGTGGTCAACACCAGCCCCGTCGTGACGAACTTCAGATGGTGCACGAGCACGTCCCAGGTGACCGGCTCCGTCTCGATGATGTAATACGCGCCGTACAGGAAACAGGGGAGGCTGAGGCTCACCGACAGTAACACGACTGTGGCCACGAGGCCGTCCGACACCATAGGGCGACCTAGGGACAGTGCTCGCTAAAGACTGCCGGATGCAGAAGGTCAGAACTTGTAAGCCGTCGCGGTCCGTACACCCGAGTAATGGCCGACCCGGACTCGACGTCTCCCACGGAGGACGAGCGCGGGAACACCCCTGCGGACGCGGTAGCTGCCGAAACCGAGCCCGGCGAACACGGGGCCGAGGATGACGGCGGCGAGACGGACGACGACGGCGAGTCAGGCGACGAACTCGATACGGAGGCGCTCCGGAAGCAGGTCGAAGAGAAGTACGACTTCGACAACTTCGGCCCGGCGGACATGGCCGAGATGACTGCTGAGGAATGGGACGTTGCCTTCGACGAGGACTCTTGGATCACTGGCGACGACCTGCTCGACCGGGTCACGCGGGACCTGCGGAACCGCGTTGCAAACCGCGACGTGTTCGCCCGCATCGAACGTCATCGGGACCCGCCGCGGGTACTCGCGTACTCCGACGAAGGCTATGCGGTCGTCTACCCCGACGGAAGCCTCGAAGGGGAGGGGACCGTCATGCGTGACGTGAAGCCCACGGTCGCGCTGTGTTCGATGGACTCCTACGACGTGCCCGAGAACGTCCCCGATAGACCCCTTCCCGAACCGGAGTCAGTTCCCGAGGGTGGCGGCGAACTCGGTAACTGGATGTTACAGGCGATTGCCGGGGCGCAGCTCCTGGCCGGGATTGCCCTGCTCGGGGGCGCAGTACTCGCGACCGCTGGCGTCATCGGCAACAGGGGAACCAGCATTGCGCTCCTAGTCGTGGCTGGCGCTGCCTTCATCGGTGTGTCGCTCGTCCTCTTTTTCACCGTCGCAAACGCGAGGCTCTCGGACACGTTCCGCGCCGAAGAGTACCGGGACAGACTCCGGGCTATCGGACTCGAGGACGGCGAACGACCGGAGTTCGTTCCGGAGCTCGACCCACAGAATTCGGGGTCTGAAGACGGGGCGACCGAGACTGACGAAGCCGGGTAATGACGGTTCCTGCGGGTGGTATTCGGTGGGTTTATACAAACTCAGTCCTGATTCCAGAGTGTATATGAACAGACGGGAGTTCGTCCGGACAGCAGGGGGGGCCGCCGGTGCTGCGGCGACCCTCAGTGCCACCGGCTCTGCCGCCGCACAGGAGGAAGGCGGCGACGGTGGCGAAACCGTCCCGGACTACGGCGGTTTCCTGGATTCGGTCGGGAATTTCGACGGGACGACCGTCGACGCGACCGGGCAGGACACAGTAACTGTCGAGGTCGGCGTGCAGGCCAACGGCGGCGCGTACGGGTTCGGTCCGCCAGCCGTCCACGTTGACAACGGCGCGACCGTCCAGTTCGAATGGACGGGCAACGGCGGCGGCCACAACGTCGTCTCGGACGGCGACGGCCCGCTGGACTCCGGCAGTACGACTTCCAGTGCCGGCGTCAACTACGAGCACACCTTCGAGGAGGACGGCATCTACCCGTACCTCTGTGTCCCCCACGAGGGACTCAACATGAAGGGCGCTATCGTCGTCGGCGAGGAGTACCCGACAATGACAGTCGGCGGCGGCGGCCCGGTCGAAGTCGACCCACACTACGCCGGCGTCCCGATTCAACCTCACTTTGTCGGGTTCGGCGCTGGCCTCGCAGTCATCATCCCGCTGATATTCACGTTCTTCCAGCTGAAGTACGGCGAGTCGCCCCACACTAGTGGAGGGAACAACTAATGGCGTCCGAAGGCTCCACGTACGGTGATATCCACCGGTACGAACCGCCACGCGAGAGCACAGCAGCGGCCGTCGGCATCGTACTCCTGACGGTGATCCAGGTCGGCCTCGTCGGCCTCTTCACCTACGGCATGATCGCCGGATGGGCGTCCGGCATCGGCACGGTGTTGACTGTCCGCCTCATCGAGGCCAATATGTTCATGGGCGGCGTGTTGACGGCGATTTTCATCGACCTGGCCTTCATCATGCTGCTGTACCGCAAGGAGTTCCTCCCCGACGTAATGATCGTCAAAAAGCGCCGTCGCAAGTGGGAAGACCTCTACATCCGCCAAGAGGACGTCGACGGGGAAACAGTGGCGGACGGCGACAAGTTCGCAGAGACATTCAAACGCGCAGTGTACCCATACTACAAGAAATAATATGCCACTTGATGAAGACAAATACCCGGCTGAAACAGGCCGTCGTCGCTTCGTAAAGGGCGTCGTCGGGAGTGCGGCACTCTCCAGCGTCGGCGTCGGTGGCGCCGCAGCCGTCGACGCGACGACGGACGCCGCCGGCGAAGGTGGCGGGACGACGCCGTTTGTCGCTGTCGAGAATACCGCTGGACCGGCCCCGCGTGGAATGCCGATCATTCCCATCGAGATCAACGGCGGCGAAATCAGCGGTCTCTGGCCGGACTACGACGAGAACGCTGGTGCGGCCCTCGCATCGGACTTCGGCGGGAGCGGTATCGACTACTCCTCGCAGTGGTTCCAGTACTGCGGTATCCAGAGCACCGAAGCCGTCTACCCGCAGTCCGAGCGGAACAACACGTTCCTCAACGACACTGGATCCTTCTCCTGGCAAGGGGAGTACGAGTCCGGCAAGCCGATGACGGTCGATATGTTCGACGACTACCAGGAGTGGGGCAACGGCATCGGCGACCCTGGCGTCGGGAAGCCCGCAAGCGTCGTCTGGCGGACCAACAGCGAGGGCAAGAACGGCGCCCCAGTGCAGATAATCCGGTCAGTCGAAGTCGAGAAGATGGCCAACGGCGAGGGCGAGTACGCGAACCTTCCCGGAAACGTCCAGTCGTTCGTCTCCGAGGCGACCGACCAGGGCTTCATCGCTTGGCTGAACAAATGTACGCACTTCTGCTGTGTGCCCGGGTTCAAGACACAGGAGGGAAGCGCTAACTTCGCCGCAGCCAACGACATCTACTGTCAGTGCCACCAGTCCGTGTACGACCCGTTCAGTCCTGTGCAATCGACGTTCGTGGCGCTGCCACGCCCACCAAAAACGGAGTAATCAATGAGTCTCGAACGCAAAGACGAACACGACCACAAAGGCTGGATGGAATCGCGCGAGCTGACGCCGGTGGAATCGGTGTACTTGACCGTGCTCATCTGGCTCGACAGGCGACTGCGCGTCGTTGACTACCTAGAGATCCTCGAAGATCTCTACTACAAGGTCAACATGCAGATGCCGAAGAGCCACACTGAACAGTACAATCTCGACAACAAGTTCTGGTACTGGTACCCACTGTACGCACTCGGATCGTTCTCGACAGTCGCGTACGTCGTCGCCGCGATATCCGGCGCACTGCTGGGCTTCTACTACGCACCGGCCGCCGCGGCTGCCGACGGGTCGCCAACGGTCGCGTACGATTCGGTGATGCTCATCATGGGCCAGCTCAACCTCGGCTACTTCCTGCGCTCGGTCCACCGCTGGGCCGCGCAGATCATGGTCGCCGCCGTGTTCCTCCACATGCTCCGCGTGTACTTCACCGGGGCGTACAAGGAGCCGCGCGAGCTGAACTGGCTCATCGGCATCGTCCTGATTTCGCTGACGCTAGTGTTCGGGTACACCGGCTACCTGCTGCCGTGGAGCCAGCTCTCGTTCTGGGCCGGCCAGATCGGCGTCGAGATGTCCCTCTCCATCCCGCTTATCGGTGAGTGGGTCGCACAGCTGATGTTCGGCGGGTTCACGCTCTCGCAGGCCACGCTACAGCGGATGTACATCCTGCACGTGTTCTTCCTGCCGTTCATCACGACTGCCATCATCGCGGTCCACATCGGCATCGTCTGGATGCAGGGGATCGCTGAGCCACACTAATACTATGAGCGACAACGACACAGACGACGTTCGCACGGACGGTTCCGGCACCGGTATCGTCTCGCCGGACGACGAGACTCCCGCATGGTCCGAGCGAAAGGAGCGGACCCAGGGGCTCTCCCGGCTGACCTACGAGTACTTCGAGCGGGCGCGCCGCGAGGACCAGGACCTTCGCCAGCAGTCGGACTACGTCGAGCGTGACGTGCTCGCGTTCCCGGCCTGGCCCCACGAGATGATGCGCAACATCGCGCTGACGTCGTTCTTCGTGGGCATGATCCTGTTCGTCTCGGCGACGCTGCCCCCGGAAATGCCGAACCCGGCCAACTCCGGCGTGACGCCGGCGATTATCCTGCCGGACTGGTATCTTTACTGGTCCTTTGGCCTGCTGAAGCTCGGCCCGCTGAACCCCGAGCTGAGTATCCTCGGCGGCTCGAAGCTCATGGCTGACCGAACCTACGGTGTGCTGGCAAACGTCGTAGTCGTCGGCTTCGTCGCCATCGTCCCCTTCCTGAACAAGGGGTCGGCCCGCCGTCCCGTCGAGCAGCCGTTCTGGGCTGCCGTCGGGATGTCCGGCGTCATCTTCAGCCTGACCATCGCCGCCCTGTCCATCAAGAACCTCGTCCCGATGGACTCGCACCTGCTGTTCGACCTGACGTTCCTCGTCCCCATCGTTAGCGCGACCATCACCTACGCGGTGCTCAAGACGATGCGCGAGGGCTACATGTTCGACCTCAACCGTCGGTACTACCGGCTGCGGCCGCCGAAGTAATCTGACCGGTCGATTTCTCCGTCGTTTCTCACGTTCTTTGCTCGTGGCTATCGCAAGCGGTGCGACCGCATCTCGCCGCAGTAAAGTGGCTCCCGTCCCTAGTGGTACCGATGACAGGGGACCAGTCAGCGGGGACTGAAGACGGTTCGGAGCGGCGGGACGTCGTGGTGCCGCTGCGCGTGTACAAGGCCGTGACGGTGTTTTCGACGCTGTTTGCGGTCGTCAGCGTCGTCGCCGGGTTCATCCTCGTCGACGTGGCGACACAGCGGGCGTCAGCGCCCGCCTCGGAGATCGACGTTCCGGTCGGCATCGCCGGAATCGCGTGCATCCTCGCTGGCACAGTCGTCTATGCGTTCTCGACGCGCTTCCGTACCGAGGAAATGGGAAAGTCTAAAGACGACGCTACCTAACGTTCGGATAATGGCTGACGAGTTCATGAAGGGGTTCGCGTGCCTCATGGTCGGCGGACTGGGTTGGATGACCATCAAGGGCTGGTACAACACGCCGAGCTTCGAGGGCGCACAGCTCACCGGCGAACTTACCATCGAGGAACCGACCACGTTCGACCAGATTGCCCTGTTCATGGGCGACGCGTTCTTCTGGTTTGCGGTACTGGGCGCACTGACCTTCTGGGTCGTGCTCCCACTGATCAGTGAATTCCAGACGTATCTCAACGAGCGGTCGGCGTAATAGTACGCAGTAGCCTTTTCTGCGGGACCGACGCCACTCTCAGTTCGGAGTCTGGTCGACTGGCGCGCCGTCTTCGTCACGCACCTGAATGCCGCGCGAGCGAAGCGCCACAGCGAATTTTGTTGGTGACACCCCGCTGTACGTCGCCGCCTCTTCGAGTGTGAGTGTTTCCCCGCGATACAGTGTCAGCGCCGTTGTGAGGGACCTGTGTGACATCTTCGTCTACACCGAGACAAATACAGTGCGAGTATTAAACTATTTCGCCTGTTTCTAGGACAAGCAGTCGGACCAGTCGGAAAAAATAAAATATATGTTCTCTATTCTGGCAGAGAAGTGTGCAGAAGTAAGATATTGAAACAGATATTGCTTGCCGACCACACACGTAGGGCTATCAGTACGCGCGACTAGCCGATTATAGGCACTCGAAGACGACAGAACGAGAAACCGTGTTTAGATGATGGCGCTCCAGGGACCCTTGATGACCCAGAACAGGCTCTGGTAGCCCGCGTACATGAACACTACGAGGGCGGCGACGATGGCTCCCTTCGGCCGTTCGAGCGGAATGTCACGGCGCGCCTCGACCTTCCGGGATTCGAACTCGAAGAAGTCGGTGATGACTGCGCCGAGGACGAGTACCGACAGGACCATCCCGCCGTGATGGTGGAGCGTCATGTAGAAAAACGACAGCACGACCAGCGCGATGTTGGTGAACGTGTGCGCCGGGTGGCGGCTGACCGCGTCCGCGCCATCGTTTTCGTACTGTTTGACGTGGCTTCTGTGGGCGAGCTGCCGGGTCAGGAAGTTGACAATTACCACTCCGAAGATGACGTATTCGATGAGGAGCGCGCCGCCGACTGTGGGGCTCCCCAGAATGGTATCCAGTGGCCCAAAGAACGTTACGGATGGCTGCATATGCAAAGCTCTGTCCACCGTCCATTAGTGTCTTTCCAATCTCACTCGAATCTGGACTGGCTCTCGTCGACGACGGCGGTCCGAACGGGGGACCCGAGCGAGATCGTGATACTCTCCTGATAGCCCACGGGCTGCGATACGCGGTCATCGACGAGTAACTCGACGGTCGCCTCGTCGCGCTCGACCGAGGCACTGAGTCCGGCGACAGGCAACACCCAGTGATCCGGGTCAGTCGCGAACGGTGCGATCGGTGCCACCACTGCCTGGTCCGATGGCGCCAGAATCGGGCCGCCGACGCGGTGGGCGTAGCCCGGTGAGCCGGCGGCCGTTGCGATTACGACGCCGTCGGCCCGGAACTGCCCGATGCGGTCGGCTGTCGACGCAATAGTGAACTCGGAGATGCGAGCGGCGTCGGCGGTGACGAGGGTCACGTCCCAGAACGCCTGTTCGACCGTGCCGTCAGGCATCGTCACGCGGAGGACCGGATGCGTCTCAACCCGGGCGTCAGCAAGCCCCGACACAGCGGCGACAACGTCGTCTCGCGGTACTGACCGGACGCCGCGACCAGCCGCGACTGGCAACACGAGCGGGTCACCGTCGGCCCGCGCCGCGGCAGCGACGGCGTCTTCACCGACCGCCACGACCCGGTCAGTCTTCGGAACGGTGCCGTCACTACCCCGCGCAACAGCCACGCCGGCGTCTCGAAGCACGTCTGCCAGGGCGTCGTCACCGACCACACCAACGGGGGTTCCCATCATCTGAAACTCCGGGCCGGCGGAAAAAAACCTGCCGCACTCCGCGCGGTCGCTTCAAATATCGAGGCGACGGCGCGCGTATTCGACGAGAATCGGCATATCCGAGAGGTGGGTGAGCTTCGCAATCGCCCGACGGTCGCCGCCGTTGATCTGTCTGAGGGTGTCCTGTCCGGTACTCCGGAGGTCGTCCATCAGCTGATCGTACCGGTCGTTCGGAGCGAGATACAGCAGTTCCGTCATCATCAGGCGGGCGTTGTGTTTCGGAGCCACCTCGCTGTGCCAGAGCTGATCGTAGACAGAGAGGTTCTCCGCGGAGGTGTCGGGTTCGTCGGGCTTGAGCGCCGAATCGGCTGTCGCGGCGGCGGCGCGGGCCGATTTCATCCCCTTGTGGATGCCCTCGCCCCACAGCGGGTCGACGGTCGGGACGGTGTCACCGATAGCCATGAAGTTGTCCGTGCTCATCGAGTCAGGCGGCTGGATGTGGGCCGACCCGCGGTGGGCCTGCGTACCCTCGATCTTTTCGGCCTCGTCGAATCTGGGGTCCGAATCGAGCCAGTACTCCAGATAGTCGTCGATGCCCATCCCGTCTTTCGCGTACTTCTGGTGGGAGCCGTTCTGTATGTAACAGAGGCCGACCTTCGCCGTGTCGTCGCCGGTGTGGAAAATCCAGGAGTAGCCGCCCGGGGCGAGGTCGTGATCCAGGCGGAGCATCATCGCGTCCCGGAGGTCGGCGTAGCCGTCGTGGTTGACTTCGACGCCCTCGAACTCGTACTCGACACCGATAGCCTGATGATCCCGCTTGAGGTTACACACGTCGAGTTTCTTCGCCAGTGGCGCGGCAGGGCCGGTGGCGTCGATGACGATGTCGGCGTACACCTCCTCGTCGCCGTCGTACCGGACGCCGACGATCTCCCCGTTCTCCATGATCGGTGCTGAGACACGGGCGTCGAAGCGGTAGGTCGCACCCTTGCTCCGACCCTCCGAGACGAGCCACTGTTTGAACTCCGCGAACTCCAGGACGGCCCCGGTCTGATTGCGGACGTAGTGGTCGTTGGGGGATTCGAGCACGACGTCGTCCGTGTAGTTCATCACCACGTCATCGGGAATCGCAAAGCCCGTCATCGCCGACATGAACGTCCCGGCGGTGGACTTGTTGCTCTGACGCGGGAACTCGTCTTCGGACTCGGTTTCGAGAACGAGCACCTCGTAGTTTCGCTCCGCTAGATCACGGGCACACTGCGCCCCAGCGGGCCCGGCTCCGGCTATCACCACGTCAAAGCGCTCGCGCATGGTTGTGGGTATTCCCTGTCGGTAATCAGTCTTTCCGAATACACCGAGGGCGGTCTCGAAAGGGTAAAGACGGCCCCACTACCATGACGGGAACACCCGGGGCGACATACAATGTTCAAGACAGGCGCGGGCGTGCTCGCGGACAGGCGGCGGCTTCCCACGGCCGTACGGGCAGTACTGGGATACTACGCGGACACCGGCGTGTTCGACGCCGGCAGCCTCTCGCTGAAATCCGAGATCGACGACCGCACCGAGGCGATGGTCGACGACGTGACCGACCGCATCGAGGACGCCCTCGAAGACGAGTTCGGCCGTCCGGTCGAGTTCTCCTATGACACGAAGCTCATCCTGCCCGCGCAGCTGACGCTCGGCTACGTCTACCGCAACGCCCGTCAGCAGGCACCCGGCGACCCCGTTATCGACGCTATCGCCGACGGCGTGCCGACTGTCGACGAGACGGCACTGGAAAAGGGGCCGGCACAGGACCTCGCGCCCCGCGAGATGGTCGTCCGCGCCGAGCAGATGACTCGCCTCTCCATCGAGGCGCTCATCGACGGCGACATGCGCGACGCCATCAACGACGACGAGTTCGAAGATTTCGAGGTTGACTTTGACGCGAGTGAAGCCGACCGCCGCCGCGTCGCCGAGGTCGCCCAATCCGCGCTACAGTCCCACCTCGACGGCCTGTTGGAGGATATGCCACCTGTCGTCGAGAACGCCTACCAGTGGGCCGTCGACTACAGCGAGGCCCATCAGGACCGCGACGGCTACTTCCGGGAGCTGATGACCGCGGCCGAGGACGGTGACGAGGACTCTCTGACCGATATCCGCGAGGAGTACAAGTTCGCCGAGTACGACGAGGAGCCGGCGACACTCACCGAGACCGAAAAGGAACTCCCCTACAGCAAGACCCAGTACGCCCGCGTCGGCGTCCTCTACGACGGGATGCTGGACCTCTACCGACTCGCCGGCCTCGATATCGACGACGAGTTCGCGAAGGCCATCGTCCTCGCCATCATCGGTGCGCAGGTGTGGCTCGACGATGTCGACGACTACGAGGACGACCGCGCGGAGGGGCAACTGACGCCAGTCACCGCCGAGTACCTGCTCGCGCCCGACGACGAAGCCGCCTATCGGCGCGTCGTCGACGTGACCGAACAGTATCTCGACCTCGCGAAGTCGTACGCGACGGCCGCCGACTCGCCGCTGACCGGCGTCGCTGTCGAGTACATCTACCGCTCCGGCGACCCGGACGTCCTACCCGGCAAGCCCGAGTAGGCGCACGAACGACAGCGACTCGACCCAAGCGCCAGAGTTTATATCCCGCCGCCCGCACCGGAATTTGAATGCTTCACTCGTGGGTGGGCAGGGTCGTCGCTATCTGTGGACTGTTGGCCGTGCTGTTCGCGCTCATGGTCGGATTCGGTGCGGCCACGCCCGCTCCGGCGCTGGGTGACTACCCAGCCGAGGACGCACTGGCCGAGGACTACGACAGCCACGTCGGCGAGTACGTTCAGGTGACCGGCACGGTCAGTGGGACCAGCCCCGTCGAAATCGCCGTCGAGTACGAGTACGCTACTGGCGGCGAGCGCCACAGCGGGACGCTCACAGTCACGGTCCGGAACGTCGACACAGCCGTCGCCGAAGGCGAATCGCTGCAGGTGTATGGCACGCTCGGCTCGGACCGGACTATCACCGCGGAGAACAGCGTGAGCGTCCCGGCGATGAACTACGCTGCGATGTACCTCGTGTCCGCCCTCGCTGGCCTGTGGACCCTCGGGCGACTGATCTGTGGCTGGCGGCTTGACTGGCAAACGGGGGCACTGTGCCGGCGTGAAGAGCCGCTCAGGCCGATACGAGCGCTCCTTACGATGATGCGGGAGGTGCGTGCCTGATGCCGGATCTACTCTCGCACGCTTTCATCGCGTTCACCATCTGTACCCTCCTGTCACTGCGGTACGACTGGCTCTCTGGGGAGTACGTCACCGTTGGGATGGCCGGCGCGTTCATCCCGGACATGGCGAAGATCAAGCTTCTCGTGGATGCTGCAACCGTCGAGGCAGCACTGGATATCCCGTTCGACTGGCTGGGCGTCCATACGCTCGGCGGCGCTCTCGTCGCCGTCCTCGTCGGCGTGGTCGTAGTGAACCGCTCCGACCGACGCCGCGTGTTCGGTCTGCTGTCGCTCGGAGCGGCCAGTCACCTGTTTGCCGATGCGCTCCTGCTGAAAGCCTCTGGGCGGTCCTACGAAGTGCTGTGGCCGCTGACGCAGTACCACCCGCCGACGCCGGGACTGTATCTGAGTACGGATATCTGGCTTACTGGGGTCACCGGTTCCGTTGCAGTGGCGGCCTATCTCCTCGTACAGTACAGAGCGTAGCGCCACTTCCCTCGCCCCTCCCTCAGCGCTTCCCCAACGCCGTCTGGAACACGCGCTGGGCTCGCTCGTAGGCGGCGTTCCGGTCGACGATTGGATGTGGGTACTCCGGTGCCAGTTCCTCGCGCTCGCCGTCCGAGAGCGTCGGCCAGTCGACGATTTTGTTCGCCGGAACGTCGCGAAGCTCTGGCACATACTCCGTGACGTAGTCCGCCCCGCTGTCGTACTTGCTCATCTGTGCGACCGGGTCGAAGATACGTACGTCCACGGAGTCGGTCCCGGTCGATGCTGTCCACTGCCAGTTCGCGGCGTTGCTGGCGGGATCGTGGTCGACGAGCTTCCGGCGGAAATGACGGGCCCCCTCGCGCCAGTCCACGAGGAGATGCTTCGTGAGGAAGGAAGCGACGTTCTGACGCGGTCGGTTGTGGATGTATCCCTCCCGTTCGAGCTGGCGCATGCCAGCGTCGACGAACGGATACCCCGTTTCGCCACGCTTCCAGGCCCCGACGTTGTCCTTGTCGTTTTCCCATTCGATGGGGTTCGGGAACGCCTTGTAGTTCTCCGACAGCAATGTGGGGTTGTAGTACAGTAGATGGTAGTTCTGCTCGCGCCAGGAGAGTTCGTAGCGGTACTTCTGGATGTTCCGCTGGGCGTCGCCGGTGGCTTCGGCGTGGCGGTCGGACGCGTCGCGCCACATCTCGCGGATGCCAATCATTCCGGCCGCGAGGTACGACGACATGCGCGAGACGGCGCTGGTCGGCCGCTCGACGGCGGCCTGCATGTCGTCGCGGGTATCGTTGTACGTCTCGATGCCGCCGGCGAGAAAATCGTCGAACCGCTCTCGTGCGCCCTCGTAGCCGGGCGTCGGCAGGTCGATATCCGTATCGATGGCCGGAGCCGTCGTCGGCTCCGAGACGTCGACGAGCGAATCCGCCTCCGGCCGGTCCACCGGCGGTAGCTTGTGGTGGGCCTGCCAGTCGTCGTAGAACCGGCTGTGGTTCTCGTATTGGCTATCGAGCCCCGCCGGGTCGACGAGTACGAGGTCGGTCAGCGACTTCGTCGGGAGCGCCTCGTCGACCCGCCGCTGACGGTTCCGCCGCGCGGGCCGGTAGTGCTCGTTGTAGTACACCTTGCTAGCGTCGTACTCCTTGACGATATCCGAGAGCACATCGACGGCAGAGCCCTCCCTGACGAGCAAGTCCCCGCCGTGGTCCCGGTAGGCCTGTTTCAGCGCTCGAACGCCGGCCAGGAGGAACGCCCGCTGTCGCTTCCCGGCGCTTGACAGCAGGTCCGTGTCGAGAACGTACACCGGCAACACCTCGTCGTCTGCGGCGGCGGCAGTCAACCCCCGGTTGTCCGGTATCCGGAGATCACGCTGGTGCCAGAAGACGTACATACCTCACATTGGGGATACCGGCATATGGGTCCGAACCCGATACTATTGTGTGTGTGAGTCAAGGCCACAGCACAGTCTGTGGTCGGGACACTGAGACCGCTACGCGGGCTTGTGAACGAGGTAGCAGTACTGCGTGAAACTAAAAAAGGTCTCCCCGCGGGCCGCCTGTTCTCGGAGGTCATCGGCCCAGGCCTGTGCCGCTGTTGGCCCGATAGCTTCGTGGTCGGCCGCGTAGTCCTCGATGAACGCCATGAGGTGGGCCGCGAAGGTGTCGTCGAGGCTGGTGTTGACGATGGCGTTCGGTTCGACCCGGTCAATCGTCAGTCCGGCCCCGCGGAGGTGCGGGGCGAGGCGGGAGCCCAGCCGCGGGTGCGGGCAGTGGTCGTCGAAGGCATCGAGAACGCGTGCCATTCGCTCGGGATTGGGGCTGCGCCACACCAGCGAAGAAAAGTCGGCGTCACAGACGACGGCAGACCCGCCGGGTCGGAGGACGCGGGCCAGTTCCGAAAGCGCTGAATCAACCGATTCGAGGTACTCAAACACCTGTACTGCGACGGCCGCGTCAACCGATCCATCGGCCACTGGGAGGTCATCGGCGTTTCCCTGTGCTAGAGTCACCTGCGGTAGCGGGGCACAGCGCGCTCGGGCGAGTTCGAGCATCGCCTTGCTCCGGTCGATACCGTGAACGTGTCCCGCATTGCCGACCGCCCAGCCGATCTCTGCCGGCTCAAAGCCCGGCCCACAGCCGATAGAGAGAACCTTGTCGCCTGGTTCGGGCGCGAACAGGTCCCGTACTCGCTCCCGTCGCGCCACGGCCGCCGGCGTGCTGTATATCGCTTCCTCTTGCCGGGCTTCCGCCTCGTCGTAGTCGAGTGTGCCGCCCATTTCCGTACACTGCCCATTCAGCTGTCATAAATAAAACCATTCGGTAGCGTTGCACTCGACTCAACTCGGCCCTGGGATTTACTACTGAGAAACCGTCACTGTTACCGGTTCAAATAGAACCACCAGTATACGGCGGCCGCAGGCCGCCGTTTCACGACTTCGCGGCGCGCCGCGAAGTCGCCTTTTTAGCGTAGATTTTTGGGCGGGGGTTGAGCGCTCGCCAGTGGCGAGCGCGAACCCCCCGTCGAAAAAGGTACTAGTAGAACTCGCGGACGAGATCCATCGCGCCCTCGGGCGCGCCGTCGGGGATCTCGGCCATCGAGCCTTCGACGCCTTCGCGTTCCTCGAAGGGGACGGAGTCCTCGTCCTGGTAGAGGACGCCCATGTACTCCTTGTCGCTTTCGAGGATCTTGTCCTTGGCCTGGTCGCGGTCCGCGGGGTCGTGGTCGGTGTCGTCGAGGTCCACGATGGCGTCGCGGAAGTAGTCGTAGGTGTCGACGTCGTTGAACGTCACACACGGCGAGTAGACGTTGACGAAGCCGAAGCCGTCGTGCTCGACGGCCTGCTTGACGATCTCGGCGTGACGCTGTGCGTTCGAGGAGAACGACTGCGCGATGAACGTGGCACCAGAGGCCAGCGCCAGCGCCTTCGGGTTGACCGGCGGCTGGTTTGGACCGTCGGGCGAGGTGGATGTCTCGAAGTCCTCTCGCGAGGTCGGCGAGGCCTGCCCCTTGGTCAGCCCGTAGATTCGGTTGTCCATCACGACGTAGCTCATGTCGACGTTCCGGCGGACGGCGTGGATGAAGTGGCCGGCACCGATGGAGTACCCGTCACCGTCGCCGCCCGAGACCATCACTTCGAGGTCCGGGTTGGCCATCTTCACGCCGATGCCCACCGGCAGGGCGCGGCCGTGGACGCCGTGAAGCGCGTAGCTGTGCATGTACGTCCCGATTTTGCCGGAACAACCGATACCGGCGACGATGAAGGTGTTGTCGGGGTCGTTACCCGTCTCTGCCAGCGCCTTCATCATGCCGTTCATCGTCCCGAAGTCACCGCAGCCGGGACACCAGGTCGGTTGCTTGTCGGATTTGAAGTCTGTGAAGCGAACGTCGGAACTCATTGTGTTGCCTCCGCGGGTGTGTCAAGCGTTTGCTTGATCTCTGTCGCCAGTTCGTCTGCCTTGAACCGCACGCCGTTGTACTTGTTGATGCGCTGAACCCGTTCGAGAACGTCATGTTCGATGACGTCCGCGAACTGGCCGGTGGCGTTACACTCGACGACGATGACGTCCTCTGCGGCTTCGATCTCTTCGGAGAGGTCCGGCCGCGGGAAGATGTACGGCACCGAGAGGAACCGCACGTCGTAGCCGTCCTCCTCCAGCAGTGTCAGCCCCTCGCGCAGAGCCCCCTCGTTGGAGCCCCAGGAGATGACGAGGGTGTCGGCGTCGGGGTCGCCGAACTCGCGGTAGTCGAAGTCTTCCTGCTCGCGGGCGGTCTCGACTTTCCGCTGGCGCTTGTCGACCTGTTCGATGCGCACGTCCGTGTCCTCGGTCCGGCGACCGAGTTCGTCGTGTTCGAGGCCGGTCGTCATGTGCGCGCCGTCGGTCGTGCCGGGGAACGCACGCGGCGAAACCCCGTCGGCGGCCGCGAAGTGGGCCTGGAAACGGCCCTTCTCGTCCAGCCAGGTGTCGATCTCGTCCTCGTCGACGACCTTCCCGCGGTCGATCTCGACCTCGTCCATGTCGAAGGTGTCGGGCGAGAACGTCTGTTCCGTCACGGCCATCGCGAGGTCCGAAACGAGGAACACCGGTGTCTGGTACTTCTCGGCGAGGTTGAACGCCTCGACGGTCTTCCAGAAGCACTCCGAGACGGTCGTCGGCGCGACGACGAAGCGCGGAATCTCGCCGTGGCCGCCGTACAGCGTCATGTTGAGGTCGCCCTGTTCCTGCTTGGTCGGCATCCCGGTCGAGGGACCGGAACGCATCACGTCACAGATGACCAGCGGCGTCTCGCTGGTGGCGACAAGCCCGAACGTCTCGGTCATCAGGTCGATACCCGGACCGGACGTAGCGGTCATGGCTCGGGCACCGGCGCGGGCCGCACCGAGGGCCATGTTGATGGCGGAGAGTTCGTCCTCGGCCTGGACGACCTTGCCGCCGAACTGGTCGACGCGGCCGGTCATGTACTCCATCACGTCCGTCGCCGGTGTGATGGGGTAGCCGGAGTAGAAGCGACAGCCGGCGGCGATAGCGCCCATGCCGATGGCCTCGTCGCCGTTGAGGAGCACGTAGTCCTCGTCGGTGGTCTCCATGTCGTAGTCGAACTCGCCGTACTCCTCCTGGACGTAGTGTTGTCCCTTCCGGGCGGCTTCCTTGTTGTTCTCGACGATGGCCTCGCCCTTGTCGCCGAAGCGCTTTTCGAGGCTTTCGTCGAGGTTCTCGATGGGGAAGCCGGTGACCTCACACGCCGCACCGAGGGCGACGACGTTGAGCATGATGGCCCCACCCGCGTCCTCGGCGAGTCGTTTCAGCGGTACTTCGAGTGCCGTCGCGTCGCCGGGCACTTCCACGTCCTGCATCGTCGAGCGCTCGCCGTCGTAGATGATGACGGAATCCTCGTGGAGTTCGTCCTCGTTCTCGTGGATGGTGCGCTCGGTGAGTGCGATCAGGATGTCCAGGCGGTCGACGACACTCTCAACCCGGTCGACTGACGTCCGTACCTTGTAGGCAGTGTACCCGCCGCGGATGCGGGAGGCGAAGTCCTTTGAGGTGAAGACGTGTCGACCAGCCCGGGAGAGTGCCTGCGCGAAAATCTTCCCGGTGGAGTCGATTCCATCGCCGGCTTCGCCGCCGATGGCCCAGTTCAGGTCCTCTGGCATTATATCCCTCGGGTAGCCAGCGTGGCAGGAAAAGCCTTCCGTAACCGCCCGCGCGCGCACTACTCGGTTTCGAGTGAATTCCGCCGTAGTTTCGAGTGAAAACCGGCATAATAACCCGTCTGTGGGAAAGAACCGGCAATTAACACCGAATAACGTGACACTCCGCGACCGTAACCCCCTTGCCCAGTCACGGTCACTTGCCGGTATGGATGAACGAGTCCTCGACGTGGTTGCCGTCCGAGACGTCGGACCAGACACCGTGGCGATTGACTTCGAGACGCCGGACGCCTTCGACGCACAGCCGGGTCAGTTCGTCAAGCTGACGCTGACCGTTGACGGGGAAGACATCTCGCGGTTCTACACCATCTCCTCACCGACGGTCGAGGAGGCGTTCGAGATTACTGTCGGTATCGACCCCGACGGCGAGTTGGCACCACAACTCGGCGCGCTCGAAGCGGGCGACGGCGTCCGCATCGCCGGCCCGTTCGGTTCGGATTACTACGAGGGCGAGAGCCGCGTCGTCGTGCTCGCCGGCGGTCCCGGGGTCGGCCCGGCGGTCGGGATCGCCGAGCGTGCGCTGGACGACGGCAACGAGGCCGCAGTCGTGTACCAGGACGACGCGCCGATCCACGAGGACCGACTGGACGCGCTCGCCAAGGCCGGGGCGCTCGTCTCGGTCATCGACGACGACGAGCCCCTGACTGAGCCGGTCGCCGAGGCCGTCGAGGACGGCGGTCAAGTGTTCATCTACGGCTTCGCGGACTTCCTCGAGGCCGCCGCGGAAGCGCTCGAGGCCGCCGGCGTCAGCACTGACGACGCGAAGGTCGAGAACTTCGGATAGGTCGGTCGAGGGCCGTGTCGCCGGGCGGTCCTGACTTCACCGATGGATAACCGAGAGCGATGTTAGCTTTCATCACCAGCGTCCGGCGCTCGAACAGTCATCACCGGCACCGGCGAGGTTCGGACCAGTTTCTCCGCGACGCTGCCCAGCAGGTAGCGGTCGATACCAGTGCGACCGTGAGTCCCGATGACCACGAGGTCGGCACCAGCCTCCTCGATGGCGTCGAGGATGGCCCGATACGGGACACCGTGCGTGATAGCTGTCTCGACGGTCTCGACTCCCATCCCGGAGAGCCGATCAGATGCATCCCCGACGGCATCCGTCGCGACAGACTCCAGTTCGTCGATGATAACGCTCGATCCGACATCGATGCCGAGTGATCGCGTATCCACGACCGAGACGAGATGGACGGTGGCATCGGTCGCGCTTGCGAGCGTGCCCGTCGGTTCGATAGCTGCCTCCGCACCGCTACTGCCGTCGGTTGGGAGCAGAATGTCGTCGAACGAGACGGTTCCCGGCTCCGCGTCGGCTTTGACCGAGAGGACCGGTACGTCGGCGAGGCGGACGACCTTCTCGGTAACGCTGCCGAGGAGGAAGCGCCGGACACCGGTGCGGCCGTGGGTCCCCATGACGATGAGGTCGATATCGGTCTCGTCGCCGTAGTCGAGAACCGCGTCGTGGACGACTCCCTCGCGGACCGCGGCGGTGACGGACAGGCCTTCGGTGTCGACGTGGTCGGCCTGGGACTCGACGAAGGCTTCTGCTGGGGAGTCGCCGTCGTAGTCCCAGTCGTCCGTGGGGCCGTGTTCGTCGACGACCGAGAGGACGTGGACGGCTGCATCGTGAGTGCTGGCGAGCGTCGCGGCGACCTCGAACGCGCGCTCGGAACCGGGGCTTCCGTCGGTCGGAACGAGGATTCTGTCGAACATTGGGTGTCGCTATTCACCGCCGTCGGTGATAAAGTATCGTGGCTGGGACAGGAACGTGGGAGAGCACCACTGCGTCGCAGTGAGTCCAGAACAAAACCTATAACAATCGGATGCCAACATCCCCCATGCGCGAGGCAAGTCGGACGACGCGCCAGCGCATCGCTGACCAACTACGCGACGAAGCGATGGCCGCCGGGACAATCGCGAACGAGTTCGAAATACAGACCAGCGACGCGCTCACGCACGTAGAGCATATTTCGAAATCCCTGGAATCGACCGACGAACAGCTCCTCGTCGCGCCGCCGGAGTGCGAGGAGTGCGGCTTCACGGACTTCGACGACCTGACAAACCGACCGAGCCGGTGTCCGGAGTGTAAATGCGAAGCGGTCTCGGAGCCGGCGTACCGGATCAGCTAACCGGTACGGAGTCCCGGAGAAGCCGATTCCAGCCGCTCAGTTCCCCGAGAAGCCGATGCGACCGCGCGAAGAGAGGTCGTGGTCGCCGGACGGCCCCTGGTTTTCGAACTCGTAGCGCTCGTCGGTCAGGTAGACGACGCCGTCCTCGGTGGTAATCGAAACTTCCTCCAGAACCGCTCCCTCGCAAGGGCCGTAGTTGCACAACCCCGAATCGGATTCGAACGTCGCCCCGTGTTTCTCACACACCAGTTCCCCATTCCGAACAGTCGCCCCACTGCCTTTGTCGAGTCGGACGTCTGTCCAGTGTGGACAGTAGTTCTCGAACGCGACGACCGCGTCGGACAACTCGACGATAATCGCCTCCTTCGTGTCGAAGCCGTCGCGAACAGTGAACAGAAAGGTTCCGTCAGCGGGCACCTCGTCCAGCGCGACGATACGGCTGTCCTCGTCCATACTACGCATCCGTACGGACGTAAGCCGTTTCAAACCGCCGATCCCGGCGAGTAACCGCGTGAAGCGCCACGGGCTACTCAGACGGAAACGGCACCGAGCAGTAAGAAGCGAGGCCAGAGCGCGGCCAAGGCTCTCGTGAAGTGAGCGGCCAGCGGTCACCGGCCAGGCTGTCGATTCAGTGTCAACTGTTATCGGGGGACGCTGCGAACGCGACGCCATGGGAGATGTCGTCATTTACGGCTCGTACGGCTACACCGGCAACCTCATCGCACAGGCGGCCATCGACCGGGGGTTAGAGCCCGTACTGGCCGGCCGGAACCGGGACGAACTCTCGACGCAGGCGATCAAACTCGGCTGTGAGTCCGAAGTCGTCGGGCTGGATGAACCCAAAGTGCTCGACATGCTGCTCGACGACGCCGACGCCGTCGTCCACTGCGCCGGCCCGTTCAGCCGGACGTGGGAGCCGATGGTCGAGGCCTGCCTGCGAACCGGGACGCACTACCTGGACATCACCGGGGAGCTCGACGTGTTTGAGGCCATCCACGAGCGGGACAGCGAAGCACGGGAGGCCGGGATCATGCTCCTGCCTGGTGTCGGTTTCGACGTGGTCCCGACGGACTGCCTCGCTGCACACCTCGCCGACCGGCTGCCCGACGCCGACACGCTGGCGCTGGCGTTTCACGCGGAGATGGGCGTCTCGAAGGGAACCGCGAAGACGATGGTCGAACACATCGACGCAGGCGGGGCGGTGCGCCGCGACGGCCGCATAGAGCGAGTGACCGTCGGGAGCGAATCGCGCGAGATAGACTTCGGCTGGGGACACGATGGTATGAACACCGTCTCGATCCCGTGGGGCGACGTGTCGACGGCGTACCACACCACCGGCATACCGAACGTGACCGTGTACATGTCGATGCCCCCGTCGGCGGCCCGACAGCAGCGGTTTGCGGGGCTGTTCGCGCCCGTACTCGGTCTCCCGCCGGTGAAAGCCGCGCTCAAGTGGGTCATCGAGCAGACGACCGAGGGACCCGACGCTGAAGAGCGCGCAAGTGTGCCCAGTTTCGTCTGGGGCGAAGCCAGAACTGACGACGGCGACCGCGTCGAGTCCCGACTGCGAGGGCCACACACCTACGACCTCACGGCGGCGACGGCGGTCGAAATCACCGAGCGGGTCTTGAGCGGTGACGCACCCGACGGGTTCCAGACGCCCGCCGGCGCGTACGGTCCCGACCTGATTCTCGCTGTCGACGGTGTCGAACGCGAAGACGTGGTGTGAACGGACTACTTCGAGGTTGGTGAGAAAGTCGGGTATCTATCACAAATAAAATAGGAACGTAGAAGTGTGTCTTTCGGGAGCCGGAAACGCGGTAGAAATAGTGACTTAGTCCCCGTATAATCTCCGTATTACTGTTCAGGTATGCTCTATTTCTGACACATAATAAATCTCATATACCAACTATTTATTATGATGTAGAATCTCATCATCTTTTGCGGAAAAGCATGGTAGATAACATGAAACATACTTTCGAGAGCAGATGAACCGAACCCGAATTACCGGCAGTAAGCAGGCGTCTCGGCGAACCGTTCTGAAAGGACTCGGAGCGCTCGGTGCCGCAGTATTCGGCACCGCCACATCGGTCGGCAGTAGCGCGGCTGTCGGCGATAGCGCGGTGTACCAGTACTACCACACAGACTGGACAGAAATCACAGCGACGCTAGAAACAGTCGCACAACAGGGCTACGACACGATTCAGGTCCCACCGGCCCAGCGGAGCCGCCTCGACCGGAGCCACCAAAACGGCGTCACCGACCCGCCACTGGGCTATCAGCCCGTCGACCTGACGGATTTCAACAGCGTGTTCGGCACAGAGGCCGAGTACGAGGCGATGGTTCAGGAGGCCCACAATCAGGGCCTCGACGTCGTCGCCGACGCGGTCATCAACCACATGGCCGCAAACGACGACTTCCGGGGCGCACCGGGCATTACGTTCGAGGATCTCCCTCGATTCAGCGAACGCGATTTCCACCCGCAAGACGGCATTAACTACGACGACCCCGAGTCGGTCGAGGACGATTGGCTCGTCGGGCTGAAGGACCTGAAACAGGAGTCCGAGTACGTCCGCGGCGAGTTACAGACCTACGTCCAGAAGTACGCGGACCTCGGCGTCGACGGCATTCGCTGGGACGCCGCCAAACACGTCCCCGAGTCGTTTTTCGCTGACTACGCGAACCAGTGGGCCGACGACCTCGATCTCTGGACAGTGGGTGAGGTGCTCGACGGCGATATCGGCGTCTGCCAGGGGTACGCCGATACGGGGATGTCCGTCACCGACTACCCGCTCTATTACACGATGAAAGAGGAGGCGTTCCACAGCGACGGCGATATGCAGGCGCTCGACGGCGCCGGCATGGTGAATCAGTCGCCGTTCCAGGCGTTTACCTTCGTCTCGAACCACGACAGCGGGCCGCCGGACTACGAGAAACTCGCATACGCCTACATCCTCACGTACGAGGGGTATCCACGCGTGTACAGCAACCGTATCAGCGTCGACGACGACGATATCCGGAACCTCCTCTGGATCCGGAACAACCTCGCGAGCGGCGGCTCACAGACCCGCCACGTCGACCAGGACCTGTACGTCTACGAACGAGAGGGGAACCTCCTCGTCGGCCTGAACCGTGCGAGCGGCCAGCGGAGCAAGTGGGTCCCCACAAGCTGGACGAACCAGACACTCAACGATTACAGCGGCAACGCGGGCAATATCTCGACCAACGGCGATAGTTGGGTCCAGATCACCGTTCCCGCGACAAGTTGGGTCTGCTACGCACCCGAGTAGACCGCGGACGCGGACACCAGTCAGCTGGCACGCCAGCGACCAGCGCTGGCTCGCTTTCCACTACCTTCAGCGCGATCAGTAGTACCGCTCCTCGATTCGCTCGTCGAACAGCCGCTGAAGGAGCTTCGTCATTGGCCCGCTCCCCACGGAGATACCGTCGACGGTCGCGATGGGGCGGATCTCCCACGTCGAGTTTGTGAGAAACGCCTCGTCGGCGTCACGCAGGGCATCGAGCGAGTAGTGACCGGTCTCGACGGGGAACTCCTCGCCGCGAGCGATGTCCATTACCACGTCGCGGGTGACCCCCGGCAGCAGGTCGAGGTCCGTACTCGGCGTCCGGAGGCCGTTGTCCGTGACGAAAAAGAGGTTGCTCGTCGCCCCTTCTGCAAGGTTCCCGTCCGTGTCCCGGATGAGACACTCGTCGGCTGGTTCACCGCCAGCGGCGGCTTTCCAGAGTTCGAGCCGACCGAGAATCCCGTTGAGGTAGTTGTGGGTCTTCGCGTCTGCCGGGACCGCCTCGCTCGGAATCCGCCGGGTCCGGACCGTCTGCACCGACGCCGGCTCGTCCCAGACGCGCTCGCCGTCGAGCCCGCCCCGCGGAAGTCCCTTGCAGATGACGACGACCGTCGGGTCAACATCGCTCCCCGGCGTGAGCTTCCCGGGCTGGACGCCCCGTGTGACCGACAGCCGGACGTACGCCTCGTCGAGGTCGTTGGCCGCGAGCGTCTCGTCGACGCGCTCACGGAGGTCATCGGGCACGGCGTCGGCGAACCCGAGCGTCTCGGCCGTCCGGTGGAGGCGGTCGCGGTGGGCCTCCCACTTGAACGGGTCGCCGCCGTATGCCCGGAGCGTCTCGAACGCCGCGTCGCCGTACATGAACCCGCGGTCGCGCACCGACACCGTCGCCTCGTCTTCGGGGACGAGCGCCCCGTCTACGTGGTATTGCATAGCAGGCAGAAGTTCTCGATCATGGTCTTGCCGTGGTCGGTCAGAATACTCTCGGGATGGAACTGGACGCCGATGTGCGGGCGGTTGCTGTGGCGGACGCCCATGACGACCTGGGACTCGTCCGTGCCGTCGGCGGTGGCAGGTTCGGACGAGTCTGGCGTCGCAGCGGTGTTCGTGGAGCCGTCTTCGTTGACGGTGTACGCCGTCTCGATCAATACGTCGGGGAGGTTCTCGCGGTCGACCGCTAGCGAGTGGTAGCGGCCGACTTCGAACGGGTCCGGAATGTCTTCGAACACGCCGGTGCCGTCGTGGGTAACCGACGAGGACTTGCCGTGGACGACCGCCTCGGCGTGGCCGACGGGTGCGCCGTTGGCCGCACACAGCGCCTGATGGCCGAGACAGACCCCCAGCGTCGGATATTCCAGTTCCTCGAATATCGGTATCGAGACGCCCGCCTCCTCGGGCGTCCCCGGCCCCGGCGAGACGACGATGCCGTCGGGGTCCAGTTCGCGGATATCCTCGACGTCGATGGCGTCGTTGCGCCGGACGACCACGTCGTCCTCGGTTCCGCCGAGTCGGATGACAACTTCGCCGACGTACTGGACGAGGTTGTACGCGAACGAGTCGTAGTTGTCGACGACCAATACGGTCGGAGCGAGGGCATTCGTTCCCGATCCATTCCCACTGTTGTCCCCGCTGCCACCGCTACGATGACCGCTCATTGCTGGTCCTCCATCGCTAGGTCGACACGTCTCCCCAGCGCCTCGTCGACGGCGTTGACGAGCGCGCGGCCCTTGTCCAGTGTCTCCTGATACTCGCTGTCAGGGTCCGAATCGTGGACCACCCCGGCACCGACGCGGAGGTGGTACTCCTCGGCGTACCGGACCAGGGTCCTGATGACGATGTTCAGTGTCGCCCGGCCGTCGAAACCGAACAGGCCGATAGAGCCGGTGTACGGCCCCCGTCGCGTGGCCTCCACCTCGTCGATGATCTCCATCGTCCGGGGTTTGGGCGCGCCGGTGATGGTGCCGCCGGGGAACACCGCGGCGATAGCGTCCTGCAGAGACGCGCCGTCGCGGAGTCGGCCCTCGACGACCGAGACGAGGTGCATCACCTCTGAATAGCGGTCGATGCGCCGGTAGTCCGACACCTCGACGCTCCCGAATTTGCTCACTTTCCCGAGGTCGTTTCGCTCCAGGTCGACCAGCATGGCGTGTTCGGCCCGCTCCTTCGCGTCGTCGAGCAGGTCCGCCTCCAGTCGGTCGTCGGCCTCGGGTGTTTCACCCCGCGGGCGGGTGCCGGCGATGGGTTCGGTTTCGATCCGGTCGCCGTCGCGGCGCAAGAGGAGTTCCGGGCTCGCGCTAACGAGGTCGACACCGGGGAACTCGAGCAGGGCGGAGTACGGTGCCGGGTTCACAGTTCGAAGTGCGTCGAAGGCCTCGACCGGATGGACCGCGGCGGGTGCGCGGAGGCGCTGTGAGACGTTCGCCTGGAACGTGTCGCCCTCGCGGATGTACTGCTTGACCGTCCGGACCCGCTCGGCGAACTCCTCGCGCGTGCAGTCGCTCTCGAACGTGGCTTCGTCGGCCTCGACCGGCGGGGCCTCGACGGCGGGGTCGCCCTGTTCGGCCGCCCGAGCAAGGTCCAGCGCGTGTTGCTTCCCGAACTCGTAGGCCAGTTCTGGCGTCTCGAAGTCGCCGACCCGCGGGCAGGCCGTCACGCGCAGCGTCACCGACTCACCGCGGGGCTCCTCCCAGGCGGCGAAGCGGTCGTAACGAGCCACCTGCAGGTTCGGGAGCGCGCGGTCGGCGTCGGCGCTGTCGGGCAGTGACTCCAGTTCCCGCGCCACGTCGTAGGAGAACCACCCGACGGCCCCGCAGGGATACGGCACGTCGCAGTCACCGCGGACCAGTCGCTCGCCGTCGAGGAACTCGGTCAGCGCGGCGAGAGTCCCGCCTTCCCTCGGATCGACCTCGCGGAAATCCGCCGGGGCCGTCCCGAAGTAGCCCCACCCCGACTGGCCGCCGGTGGTCGCCAGATACACGCCGCCGGTCTCGTCGCGTGCCCGGCGATAGGCGAGAAACGGGTCATCAACGTCCACGCGAACCTCGACAGGGACGCGTGCCTCCGGGGGCGCGTCGGCTGCGAGGTCGGTGAACGCAGTCCGGTCGGTTTCGACCGATTGCATTACCGAACGAAAACAGTGCGGCGACTAATTCCCTTGCGGTTCGGCGCACAGAGATGGGGCGTAAACGCTCTCAGAACTCTTCGGCCCGCTCGACCCAGCCCGAAACGCGGCTCTCTGAGAGGTCCGTGTCCGCGGCGATGTCTGCTGCATCCCCGCTGGCCAGTTCGCCCACCGTCTCGATACCGATCTCGGCGAGTCGGTCGGCGTAGGCGGGGCCGATGCCCTTGATATCCGTAACGGGCGCAGTGCTTCCATCATCGTCGGCCTCAGCCGATTCTTCGTCGGATTCGGCTGGCTCCTCATCAGCCTCGGTCGAGTCCTCACTAGCGGTGGCCGCCGAATCGCTGTCCTCGTCGTCGCCCGCCGTTTCTGGTTCGGCCTTTGTGGTAGAGTCATCAGTCGCAGATGCCGATTCGTCGTCGGTCGCAGTCGGTGACGCCGCGGTCTCCGACTCGTCCGTCTGAACGGACGTCGTACTCCCGTCCCCTGATTCGGCACCAGCCCCGTCCGCGGTATCGGATGTGTGGGTCTCGGTAGTCGTCGCGGTGTTCGTCCCCTTCACAGCGTCTTCGTCTTCAGTAGAGGGCTCTCGCTCGACGGTCACGTCCACGTCGCGATTGGTTCCCGACGCGGATGACCCAGTCCCGTCAAGCCCGAGGGCGGATTTCAATTTCTGAAGCAGACCCATACATGAACGTATTTATCCCCCACACAAATCTCTTGCTGGTGACCGCTCCGCTACAGGTGTTCGCGCAACTGGTCGTTCATCCGGTCCACGGGCGCGTCTTCGCCAGTCCAGCGTTCAAACGCTTCGACCCCCTGATACAGGAGCATCCACGCGCCGTCGACTGTCGTCGCGCCCGCGGCCGCCGCGTCCTGTAACAGACGGGTCTCGATTGGCGTGTACACCGCATCGAGCACCGCGATGTCGCTGTGCAGCGCATCGGCGGGGACCGGCGTCTCGTCTTCCTCCATGCCCACGCTGGTGCAGTTGACGAGGATGTCGGCGTCCGCGAGCAGGTCGGGGAGCGAGTCGAGGCCGTGGCCGGTTGCGGCCGGGACCTCGTCGGCGAGCGCGTCTGCTTTCGATTCGGTGCGGTTGGCGACTCGCACCGACAGCCCCTCGTCGGCGAGGCCGAATGCGACAGCCCGGCCCGCGCCGCCGGCCCCGACGACGACAGCCGTGCCGGACATCGACACGTCGTGGTGGGCCAGCGCCCGGACCGCCCCAACCGCGTCGGTGTTGTAGCCCGTCGGCGTGTCGCCGCTGAAATCGACGGTGTTGACCGCGCCGATGCGCTCGGCGAGCGGCGCGGGGTCGACGGCGTCTAGCACGTCCTGCTTGAACGGGATAGTGACGTTGAGGCCGTCGACGCCGAGCGCCTCCGCCGCTCCGATGGCTTCGGCACCGGCGTCAACCGACGGTTCGAACGTGACGTAGCGCGCGTCAAGTCCCAGTGCCTCGTAACCCGCCTCGTGCATCGGCGGCGACAGCGAGTGCCCGACCGGGTTTCCGATGAGTCCGTAAACGTCCATACCAACGCCAGCGTCCCCCGGTGGTATGAACGCCACGCTCTCCCGCGAGTGGTCAGGGTACTCAGCCGGCCCTTTCGCAAGCTTTTCAGCCGGACCCGGCTACGTTTGGGCTAGTGAGTAGCCTTCGTCACCCGCTGGTGCAGGTCGCAGTGACAGTCTCTCTGACTGTCGGCTGGATCTATCTGTTCGTCACTGGTACCGAAGTCGGGAACGTGACGACCGTCGCCGTCAGCGGGATCGCCGTCCTCGGGGCGTCGTTCCTCCTGGCCTGGGGTGCTGAAACGGCCGAGAAAGACGTGCCGCGGTCGTTCGCTATCGCCGTCCTCGCCGTTCTCGCCGTCGCCCCCGAGTACGCCGTCGACGCGCTGTACGCCTGGAACGCCGGGGCGGGTGGCGCGACGACGGAGGCCTGTAGCCAGCTCTCCGCACAGGCTATCGAGGCCAGCGAGACATCGCTGGCCAGGGCCTGTCACGACGCGAACCTGGCTATCGCCAACATGACCGGCGCGAACCGCATCCTCATCGGCATCGGCTGGGCGGGCATCGCCGTGTTCACGGTCTGGCGGGCCGCGAAAACGCGGGACCCCGCAGTCACGAAGCGCGACGGGTTCCTGCGAGACGCCGTCCAACTGGACACCGACATCGCGACCGAGATATCCTTCCTCTTTCTGGCGACGATGTGGGCGTTTCTCGTCCCCCTCGGCGGCGGTATCGGTATCTTCGATACGCTGTTTCTGGTCGGTCTCTACGTCGCCTACATCGGCCTCGTCCTCAAGTCCGACATCGAACACAGCGAGCACACCGTCGGCGTGCCGAAGTACTTCCAGGAGTGGTCGCTGCCCTGGCGACCGCTTGCCGTTCTGGCGCTGTTTGGTTACTCCGGAGCGATGATTTTCACGGCCGTCGAGCCCTTCGCGCACGGCCTCGAAGAAATCGGGGTCGCGAACGGCATCCCCGAGTTCTTCATGATCCAGTGGGTCGCCCCGCTGGCCAGCGAGTCGCCCGAACTCATCGTCGTCGCCGTGCTGGTCAACAAGGCCCGGTCGACGGCCGGGTTCAACGCCCTCATCTCCTCGAAGCTCAATCAGTGGACGCTGCTCATCGGGACTATCGCGGTGGTGTACTCCATCGCACTGGGCGGGTACGGCGTCCTGCCGTTCGACGCCAGACAGGGCGCGGAGATCTGGATTACGGCGGCCCAGTCCTTCTTCGCGCTCGCTATCCTGGTCAACTTCGAGATCAGTATCCGCGAAGCGGTCGGGCTGTTTGCGCTGTTCATTTCGCAGGTGATTCTGGAGTTCGCCATCATCAGGGACCTCCTCGCCCTGCCGATATCGAGTCACGACCTCCTGCTGGCGTACACAGGGCTGTACGTCGCTGTCGGGGTCGGACTGTTCGTCCAGCGCCGCGAGGCGCTGAAACACCTGTTCGGGCTGGCCGGTGACGCAGTCCGGTCCGCGATGGGTCGTGAGCCGATCCATCCTGAGAACGCTGACTGATGCTCGGAATCGTTGTTTCACACGCTGACGTGGCGTCGACCCATATCGGCGAGCACCTGCGCTCCCTGCGAGAGTGGGAGACCAGCGTCGACGAGACGCGCTCCGATGCCGAGGGCGGCGGAACGGTCTACCGAACAGACAGCGTCGAACTCCGCGAGTTCGAGGCGTTACATCTGGACATCGAAAACGTCGCGGCGGCGTTCGACGACCCGGACCTGCTGGTGTTCGCCTCGAAACACGCCGGCGAGACCGACGAACTCCTGACGGCTCACCACACCGGGAACTTCGGCGTCGCGGAGTTCGGCGGCGAGGACGGCCAGTTCGCGCGCGCCTGTCCCGGTGCGCACGAGGCCGTGGTTTCGGCGCTCCAGCGCCACGCCCCGCCGGACTACGAGGTCGGCATGGAGTGTACCCACCACGGTCCGACGGAGGTCGGTGTGCCGTCGATGTTCGTCGAGGTCGGCAGCGCGGAGCCACAGTGGGCGGACCCCGACGCCGCCGAGGCCGCCGCCAGAGCGATACTGGACCTCGCCGAGGAACCGGCCGACAAGCCGCGGGAGAACGGGACACGGCGCCACCTCCTCGGCGTCGGCGGCGGCCACTACGCCCCGCGGTTCGAGCGGGTCGTCCGCGAGACGGACTGGGCGGTCGGCCACATCGCCGCCAACTGGTCCTTGGACGCGCTGGCAGAGTGGGCCGACAGCGACGCGGAGCGCGACGCCGTTCTCGAACGCGCTTTGGCGGCCAGTGCGGCCGACTACGCCCTCATGGAGGGTGACCGGCCGGACCTCCAGGCAGCGATCGAGTCGCTGGGCTACCGCGTCGTCAGCGAGACGTTCGTTCGGGAGACGACCGGTGTCGACCTAGGCTTCGTCGAGTCGCTGGAAGACGCTATCAGACCGGTCGACGATGGTCTCAGGTTCGGAGAGCTTGCGTCCGGGTACGACGGGGAATGGACCGTAATCGACCTCCCGAACGAACTCATCTCGGACGTGCGCGGTGTCGATAGCGAGGCACTGCGTGAGACTATCGAACGCCAGTCCATCGCGTACGCGACCGAGCAAAACGGGACTGTCCTCACCGGACCGATTGTCTGTCCGGCAACGACAGGCTTAGAAGCGATCATCGACCCGCTCGTCGAAATTCTCGAACGGCGCTTCGACAGCGTCGAGCGAAACGCGGACGAACTGGTCGCCCGGGAGACGGCGTTCGACCCGGACCTCGCACGAACGGCCGGTATCCCCGAAGGCCCGAAGTTCGGGAAACTCGCCTCGGGCGAGTCAGTCGAGATAGACGGGGAAGAGATCGACCCGGAGCGGTTCCAGCGCGAGCGTATACGTCGATATACGCTGTGAACACTGGCGCGTCAGCCGGTAAAACTAGGACTCAACACGTCAGACGTGCGTCAGACGTAGGGGGAAAACTAATAACTGTTCGTCTGCAAGGGGGTTTTAAATTATGGATTCGATAATTGACGACGCTATCGACGAGGCAGAACAAGACGGGGAGGACGCGGCTGGCGGAACTGTCGACGAAACGACATCGTCGCCGTCCCAGGACATGTCCACGTCCGGGACGATGTCCGACGAGGAACTGGCAAGCGTCGTCAAGGACCTCGAAACGAAGATCACTGTCGTCGGCTGTGGCGGTGCCGGCGGGAACACGGTCACCCGGATGATGGAGGAGGGCATCCACGGGGCCAAGCTCGTCGCCGCAAACACCGACGCACAGCACCTCGCCGACGAGGTGGCCGCCGACACCAAGATCCTCATCGGCCGCAAGCGCACCGGCGGCCGCGGTGCGGGTTCGGTCCCGAAAATCGGCGAGGAGGCCGCCCAGGAGGACATCGAGGACATCCAGCAGTCTATCGACGGCTCGGACATGGTGTTCGTCACCGCAGGTCTCGGCGGCGGGACCGGGACGGGTGCGGCCCCGGTCGTCGCACAGGCCGCCCAGGAAGCCGGCGCACTCACCATCTCTATCGTGACGATTCCCTTTACTGCGGAGGGTGAGCGCCGCCGTGCCAACGCCGACGCCGGCCTCGAACGGCTCCGCTCGGTTTCGGATACGGTCATCGTCGTACCGAACGACCGGCTGCTGGACTACGCCCCCAGCATGCCGCTGCAGGACGCGTTCAAGATCTGTGACCGCGTGCTGATGCGCTCGGTCAAGGGCATGACCGAACTGATCACCAAGCCCGGCCTCGTCAACGTGGACTTCGCCGACGTTCGGACCATCATGGAGAACGGCGGCGTCGCGATGATCGGCCTCGGCGAATCCGACTCCGAGAACAAGGCCCAAGACTCCATCCGCTCGGCGCTCCGCTCGCCGCTACTTGACGTGGAGTTCGACGGTGCGAACTCCGCGCTCGTCAACGTCGTCGGCGGCCCCGACATGAGCATCGAGGAAGCCGAGGGCGTCGTCGAGGAGATCTACGACCGCATCGACCCCGACGCTCGCATCATCTGGGGCGCGTCGGTCAACAACGATTTCGAGGGCAAGATGGAGACGATGATCGTCGTCACCGGCGTCGAGAGCCCACAGATCTACGGCCAGAGCGAGGCCGAACAGGAGAAGGCCGCCCAGCAACTCGGTGAAGACATCGACTACGTCGACTGAACTGCCTCGTCGTCTCAGTTTTCTGACTCTCCCTAGCTGCCAGTAAATGAATTTATCTCCACACGTTTGCTATCATAAATGATACTCTCGCCGAAAAGCGTTTATCCGGAAATTCTAACTCTCTTCGCATGTACTCAGATTCGAGGCGTAATGTTCTCAAAAAGTGTCTGACCGTTGGGAGCTTGGGACTCTCATCCGGTTGTCTCGGTTCTCTGAGCGGAGGCGGTGACACTGTTCAGTTTGGTGCACTCCTCCCACTCAGTGGTGCGCTCGCCCCACTCGGACAACACGGCAAGCGCATGGTCGAGCAGGCAGCAAGCGACGTCAACGCCGCCGGTGGTATCGGCGGTAACGACGTCGAAGTGACCATTCTTGATACCGAGGCGAACGCCGAAACCGCGGTAGAGCAGTACGGATCACTCGTCGACCGTGGTGTCATCGGCTTCGTCGGCGGCCTCGTCAGTGATGCGTCGCTCGCTCTCGCTCCGGAAGCAGCCAGCGACGAAATCATGGAGGTCAGCCCCGCCAGTACTGCCCCGCAGCTATCGACTGCCGGCCGAGCCAACGGGCGGAAATACTTCGGTCGAACGGTGCCGAGTGACGGGACGCAAGCGGTGGTGATGGCGAAGGCCGTCGACGACCCGCTGTACATCGATGCGGACTCCGTCGCGTTACTGAGCATCGACAACTCGTTCGGTGCCGGACTGGCCGAAGTGCAGCGCGACGTACTCGACGCCGAGGTCGTCGCCGATATTCGGTATGACCCGTCGTCGGAATCGTTCGACGACACGCTCGCAGACGTGTTCCAGAACGACCCTGATGCCGTCAGCTTCACCAGTGTCTCCGGTCAGGAGCGCGGTATCCTTGATGCGTACAGCCAGTCGGAGTACGACGTTCCATGGGTGTTGTCTGCAGGGATGTTCGGTAGTGACCTCCCGTCGTATTACGAAGGGTTCTACAGCGCGTCGCTGTCCTCTGCGCGAACGCAAGCGTACTTCGAGCTCGTCCGCCGACTCTCGGACATCGATGATCCCCGAGCGTACTCGGTCAACGCGTACGACGCGCTGTTTTTGATGGCGTGTGCCGCCGAACAGGCCGGCGAAAGCAGCGGTCCGGCAATCGCCGAGACCATTCAGTCAGTCTCCGGCGGGTCTGGGCACACTGTCTCTGTCGGCGATTTCGGTCGCGTTCGGTCACTCACTGAAGCAGGCCGGGCAGTGAATTACCAGGGCGCATCCGGAAGCGTCGACCTGACGGCTGACCTCGAACCGCTGAGTTCGTACCTGATCGAGCGGGTCACTAACGGGGCGGTCGAGTCGCTGGAGCTATTGCAACCGCAGTTCTTCAAATCGGGAGGGAACCGATGAGTTCGCTCCCGAGCCGGCTGGTTCAGGCGACGGAGCGTGCGCTCCCTGACGTCATTCGGCGTCGGTACGCGGCGAAGTTCGGCGTCCTGTTGCTCGGCGTGGTCGTCTTACTTGCACTCGGTGGGGCAGCCATCAACCTCGAAACGGGGGCGCTGGTCGAGTCACAGACAGAGGATCAAATCCGCGGTGTCGCGGAGTCCCAATCGAGTTCCGTCTCAACTTGGGTCTCGAACAAGCAGTCGACAGCGTCGTTCCTCGCGGCGTCTATCGGTGACCGGTCCGAGTCCACCTCGGACAGAGAACACCAGCGGTGGCTCGAACAGAAGCTCATTGGGTTACCGGGAGACGTCCGGGCGCTTCATTACGTCGACGCCGCTGACGGCACAGTCACCGCCAGCACCGACGACGAACTGAACGGCGTCGCACTGAGCGACGTCGACGATCCGTGGACCGACGCGAGTGGCGCAGTCGTCTCGTCGGGACCGACGGGCACGTCCGAAGCGTACAAGAGCAGTAACGAATCGGTTATCGCGTTCGTCCAACCACTGGCCGGGAGCGACGAATACGTCGTGCTGACGGCGTCGCTCGAGGCGCGCTCTCACGAGTTCACGTCACCGTTTGCGACCGGCGACGTGAAGGTCGTCGGGTCGAACGGACAGATCATTCTCGACAACCGGAAGAGTTCTATTCTCGAAGAGTACGCAGCGACCGGGGACGCGACCGACACGAGTGTCGAAGCAGCACTGAACGGCGAGACCGGCTACAAGTCCGTCTCCGCCAGAACGGGCATGGAAGACGGCCAGTACGTGATGGCGTACACGCCGGTCACCGGCACTGAGTGGGCGTTGCTGTATCACGTCCCGCAGGACCGCGCGTTCGCCCTGCAGTCGGCTGTCTCCGAGAACATCGCGCTCCTCCTGGCGCTTGCCGTGGGGGCACTGTTCGTCGTCGGCGTGACAATCGGGCGTGGAACCGCGAACGCGCTCTCCCGCGTGGCCGAAAGCGCCGAGGACATCGCCGCCGGTGAGATCAACAGCACCCTCCCCGAGACCACGCGCGTCGACGAGATGGGGCAACTGTACGACTCATTCGCGTCGATGCAGGCGTACCTGACAACCGCCGCGAATCAGGCCGACGCGCTCGCTGACAAGCGGTTCGACGACCCGGCGCTCGACGAGAGCATCCCCGGTGAGTTCGGTGCGGCGCTGGAGGAGATGGGCGAGGACATCCAGACGTTGATTACCGACGTCGAAGCCGCTAGAGACGAGGCGGAGGCGGCGAAAGAAGACGCCGAGGCGATGGCGTCCGCCCTCGAAGCGAAGGCGGCCGAGTTCAGCGACGTGATGGACAAGTCGGCGGCCGGAGACCTCACCCAGCGGATGGCCACCGACAGCGACTACGACGCGATGGTCGACATCGCGGAGAGCTTCAACGAGATGATCACGGAGCTCGAACGGACGGTCAACCGCATCGAAGGGTTCGCCGGAACCGTCGACAGTTCGACGGAGACGATCTCCGCGAGCGCACAGGAAGTGCGGTCGGCCAGCGAGTCGGTGAGCGAGTCGGTGCAACAGATCGCCGAAGGCGCTGACGAGCAAAACCGGAACATCCAGCAGGTGAGCGACGAGATGACCGACCTCTCGGCGACCGTCGAGGAAATCACCTCGTCCACCGACGAAGTCGCGTCGAAGTCACAACAGGCCGTCAACGACGGCGAGTCCGGCCGCGAATACGCTGAGCAAGCCGCCGCCGAAATCGAAGCGCTCGAACGGAAGTCCACCGAGGCTATCGAACAGGTGGAGTCCCTCGCTGAGGAGATGGAGCGCATCGGCGAAGTCACGACGCTCATCGACGAAATCGCGGAGCAGACGAACATGCTCGCGCTCAACGCGAACATCGAAGCCGCTCGGGCCGGTGAGGCGGGCGAAGGGTTCGCCGTCGTGGCCCGCGAGATCAAGACGCTCGCCGAGGAGACGCAGGAAGCAACGACCGATATCGAGTCGATGATCGACGACATTCGGTCCCGGACCGACACCACTGTCGAGGACATGCAGGAGATGGGTGAGAGCGTCGACACCGGGAAGAAAACGGTCGAAAACGCGACGGACTCGCTGACCAGTATCGTCCAGCAGGTCAACGAGGCAAACGACGGCGTCCAGGCTATCAGCGACGCGACCGACGAGCAGGCGGCTTCGATGGAAGAGGTCGTCTCGATGGCCGAGGAAGTCGGCTCGATCAGCGAGGAGACGTCCGCCGAGGCCGAGAACGTCGCCGCGTCCGCCGAGGAACAGACGGCGTCGATCACGGAGGTCACCGAGAAGATACAGTCGCTCTCCAGTCAGGCGACAGACCTCAAGGAGCTCATCGACCAGTTCGAAACCGGCGATGCCGGTGACGGCAGTGAACTGGGAGCACACGGATCGGACGGGACTGCGTTGACCGACGACTAACCGACGAGTTCGGAACGCCCGTTTCGGCCATCGCTTCGCTCTGTCGACTACTTTTTTCGACGGTGTACCCAAAGCGCTCTGTGAGAGGTGCGGACTCGTCGCCGCGCACCACAATATAGAAAAGCCACCAGTGGGTACGACCCGCTATGGACGTTCCATACGATCTCACCTCCTACATCCGCGTACTCAAACTGGCGAGTACGCCGTCGTGGGAGGAGTTCTCCCAGATCGCGAAAATCGCCGGCGCGGGCATCGCGCTGGTCGGACTGCTCGGGTTCATCATCTTCGCCGTGATGACCTTCATCCCTGGCAGCAAGCCGGTGTAAACCGATGGGAATCTACGCAGTCAAAACCACGGCCAGTCAGGAACGCACCGTCGCGGACATGATCATCTCCCGCGAGGAAGACGAGATCCACGCCGCGCTCGCACCGGACTCGCTCACGAGCTACGTCATGGTCGAAGCGGACGATCACAACGTCTTCGACCGGATCCTCGACGAGATACCCCACGCCAACGGCGTCGTGCAGGGGGAGTCCTCGATGGCGGAAGTCGAGCACTTCCTCTCGCCGAAACCGGACGTGGAAGGCATCGCGGAGGGCGACATCGTCGAACTCATCGCCGGCCCGTTCAAGGGCGAGAAGGCGCAGGTCCAGCGCATCGACGAAGGCAAGGATCAGGTCACCGTCGAACTGTACGAGGCAACGGTCCCGATTCCGGTCACCGTGCGTGGCGATCAGATACGCGTTCTCGACTCCGAAGAGCGGTAGGCACATATCCACCGGCGGAGCCGGTGGTTCACTGGCCCGAACGACGTGAGGGCCCGCTTTTTCGCCCACGTTTTTCGAGGAGTGGTGCGCGAACACAGTGAGCGTACCCGACGAAGAAAAAGGTGGAGCAGTAGGAAGCGACGGTCCCGATTCCGGTCACTGTGCGTGGCGACCAGATTCGCGTTCTCGACTCCGAAGAGCGCTGAGCGAAGCGCTCCTCGTTCAACTCGAACGGGAGCGGAGCGAGCCATGAGACCGTACGGTAGCCTTTTTAGCGAGCTAACGGCGGCGACTAAACTTCCGCCTATGTTTCACAAAGCGCGCAGTCGCTACGCTTCGCCGCCTTCCAGTCGGTCGATGACCTCGCTCATGTTGGCGGCGGCCTCGACGGACTCCTTGATCTGTTCGCGGCGGCGGACCTCGGCGGCAGAGGCGTCGTAGGCGCGGACGTACTCCGCGCGGGAGTGTTCGTCGAAGGCGTGCTTGATAGCGAAGTAGCCGTCGGGGACGACGGCACCGCAGACCTTGCACTCGATGCGGTCGTGTTCGACCGACTGGTGGATGATAAGCTCCTCGACGCGGTCGAACTGTCTGTCGTCCCCTTCGATGTCGCACTCCCAGCGTGGCATTTGCTCAGTGGCAGGCGACGCGGGGTTAAAAACGTTGGCTGCCACCTGTCATCGGTCTGTCCCGAAGGCTGCCGAAACGGAAACCCCTAATGGCAGTACGGAGTTAGCGTTCACCGTGCAACCCGAGGGGTACGCCGTTGATCTCCACGTGAAAGTGCTCGACGACGGGGTCGTCGAGCGCGCGAAGGCACGTGGCCTCGACGCGCTGGTGTACGCGCCGCATTTCACGCGGCTACCGGAGATACGGCGGCAAGCAGAGGCGTTTTCCGACGAAGAGCTGACTGTGTTTCCAGCCAGAGAGATATTTACTGGCACCTGGCAACAGCGCAGGCATGTGCTGGCGATTGGCCTCGAAGAGCCGATCCCGGATTTCATCACCTTCGACGGCGCGATGCGAGAGTTGGACCGTCAGGGCGCAGCCGTGCTCGTCCCCCACCCCGGGTTTCTCAACGTGAGCCTCGGACTGGACGACATCGAAGCGTACGACGACGTTATCGACGCGCTGGAAGTGTACAACCCCAAGCAACTGTCCCACCACCGAGACCGCGCGCAGTCGTTCACGTCGGAGACCGGCCACGAGCCGTTCGTCTCGTCGTATGCCCACGTTCGTGGTACCGTCGGCGAGGCCTACGTGAACTTCGCCGAGGCGTTCGACGACGTGGCGGCGCTCAGTGCAGCGCTGAAAGACGACGTGGAGCGGTCGCTGTTCCATCGTGACGGCCTCTCACACGACATCCGCCGGGCAGTCGAGTGGGCGCACCTGGGGCTGGAAAACACCTGGGGCAAGTTCGACCGGCTGATGCTACAGGGCACCGAGCCAACTCATCCGGACCACGTCGCGTACAGCGGTCGGTTCGACGATGTGAAAGTGTACTAAACCAGAAACGCGCTGTTCTCGACGACGAAGGTACGGACCGACGGCGGCAGGTACTGTGGGAGCACATGTATCAACAGCCCGACCGCGGCCAGTTCGAAGATGGTAATCGCGACGGTGACAACCTCCGCATACTCACTGGAAGTCGTCACACCCGTCGGTGACCCGTACTCTTTGTCCGAGATGGGGTAAAACAGCGCGATGCCCCGGCGGGAACCGAAGTAGTCCAGCACGTAGTGGGTGAGGACGCCGAGCCACACCCATTGGAGATTGCCGCCGTGATACAGCGGATGGGCCAGGAAGATCACGAGGACAGGGATGTTGTGCAGCGTCTTGCGGTGCTTGCCGAAGGCGGTGTCGACGTCGGGGAACAGTGCGCCCAGAACGACGGGAAGGAACACCTCTGTGATTGTCGCGAATGTCGTCACGTCGCCCGAGGGGTCAAGGACGTATCCCAGTCCGATGCTCAGGAGGACGGCGTTCAGGACGTGCCCACGTTTGTTCATCTACCGGACCGTCTGTGTCCCGACTGAAAGAGCTTACTACTCCTGTAAGGCGGTTTCCAGGTCTCGGAGCGCCTGTGTCGCGATGCTCGCTTTGATTTCTCGACGGGTGCCGTCGAACTCGTAGCGGGACACAGTCACGCCCGACTCGTTGGTCCCCCACGGGGCGGCCTCTGCCACGGCGATGTAGACCGTCCCGACGGGCGTCTCCGACGAGCCACCGCTCGGCCCGGCGACGCCAGTCGTGGCGACGCCCCAGTCGGTCCGGGCGGTATCGCGTGCGCCCTGGGCCATTTCGACAGCTACCGACTCAGAGACCGCGCCGTGGGCGTCCAGCGATTCCCGCGAGACGGCCAGCAGTTCCCGCTTGGCCTCGTAGGAGTAGGTGACCAGCGAGCGGTCGAAGTAGTCGCTGGAGCCGGGTATGTCCGTTATCTTCGACCCGACAAGGCCGCCGGTACAGGACTCCGCGGTAGCGACCGTGGCATCGGCTTCTCGGAGCCGCTTGCCGACGCGTTTCTCGACTGGGTCCGCTGTATCGTCTGTCATTACCGGTCGTTGTCGTGACAGGCGAATAAGCGTTCAGGACGGGCCGGGATACTTTCAGTTCAGAGACACAACTACGTGTATGAGCTATCAGACGACGCTTGGCTGGTCACTCGTTACGTCGGGTCTCGTGACGCTATTCCTCTGGGTCTTGCCGGGGTCGGACCTTCTGTGGGGGATGCTGTTGCTGGTCCTCGGCGGACTGACGCTGTACATCCGCCAGTAGACAGAAAAGCAGACGGGGCCGGCAGCCGGAGGGCCCGTATGGACTACACGGAACCCCAGTTCTTCCGGGTCATGCAGTACGCGGCCCGGGCCGACCGGGACGTGGTGGACATGGTGTCGGGCAACCCCGACTGGGACCCGCCCGAGGGGCTTCGGGACGGGCTCAGAGACTACGCCGAGGCTCCGGCCGACGACTACCAGTACCCGCCCAGCGTCGGGCTGACGCCCCTCCGCGATGAAATCGCCGCTCGGCGTGGGGTGGACCGGAACCGAGTCCTCATCACGAACGGCGCGGGTGAGGCAAACCACCTCGCGATGACCGGCGGGCTCCATCACTTCGACGGCAACGAGATTCTCCTGACAGACCCGGTCTACCCCTACTACGCCGGCCGGGCGAACTTCATCGGCGCGGACATCTCTTTCGTCCCGGTCGACGAGCACAACCGATTGAGACCAGCGGACGTTCGGGCGGCCGCGAGCGAGGAGACGGCCGTCATCGTCGTCAATTCGCCGAACAACCCCACTGGCGCGGTGTACGACGCCGACGCGATGGTGGAGTTCGCAGCTATCGCCGAGGAGTACGACGCGCTGCTGCTCAGCGACGAGGTGTACGACCACTTCGACTACGCGGGTCGGTTCAGTTCGGCGCTGCACGCCGACTCCGACCACGTCGTCGCCACCAACTCCTTCTCGAAGACGATGGCGATCACCGGCTTCCGTGTTGGCTACGCCGTCTTCCCACCGGAGGACGGCCCGACCGGCGAACTCCTTGAACGTGCTCGCACCCAGCACATGCTCACGAACGTCACCGGGAGCCGGCCGGCGCAGTACGCCGTCCTGCGGGCGCTGAAGACGACGAGTCCGGACTACTACGCCGACTGCCGACGGCGACTGGAAGAACGCGTCGACGACTTCTGCGCCGCGCTGGCCGAGGCTGGTGCCGAGTACAACCGCCCCGACGGTGGCTTCTACGTGATGGCCCGATTCCCCGACTTCCCCGGGTCCTTCGAGAACGTGTACGAACTCGTCGACGAGGCCGGCGTCGCCGGGATGCCCGGCGAGGCGTTCGGCGAATCCCGGCGCGACTGGCTCCGGTTCGCGCTCGTGACGCCACGGGTCGACGAGGCGGCCGAACGGCTGGCGAACTACTTCGAATAAAAAGCGACTGCCGGCTTAGCCGAAGATCAGTTCGACATCTCGTGCCCGCGCCAGCAGGTCGTCGTCGTAGTACTCCTCGGTCTGGGCAGGGTGGGTCTCGTCGATAGCTCGGACGGTTTTGACCGTGTTCGCGAAGTTCTTGTAGGTCGCCTCGTCGACCATCTGGCCGTCGACGACGACTGCGCCGGTCCCCTCGCGCTTGGCCTCGTTGAACGACTCGATCTTGTGGAGGTCACGTTCCATTTCCTCCACTGTCGGCATGTGGATGCGGTTGGCCTGCGTGGTCTGCTTGGGGTGTAGCGACCACGAGCCGTCGATGCCGATGGTCGCCTCGTGTTCCACCTGGTCGGCGTACCCCTCGGCGTTGTAGTAGGTGACGCCGGCGCGCTCGTGGAACAGTTGGTCGAAGGGGCCGCCGATGGCGACGATGTCCGCCGCGCTCGTCTCATTCGAGAGCGCTTCGAGCAGGCCGTCCCAGCGGGGCCGCTCCCCGTCGAGCGCGCGCCCGCCGAGTTCCGCGGTGTAGTCCACCGGCCCGAACACGAGCGCGGAGAGCCGCGAGTCAGCCGCGTACTGGCATATTTCGCGGAGGTCCGAGCGGCCGGGTGCCGTCTCCAGAATGATCGCCATCTCCAGCGTCCCCTCGGCAAGCCCGGCGTCGCGCTCCGCGTCGGCGATGACGCCTGCCGCGTCACGTACGTCGTCGAGGCGGCCGACCTTCGGGAAGACGAAGCCGTCCAGTTCCTCGCCGACCTCAGCCGCGAGGCGGGTTACCTGCTCGATGCCGCGCTCGCGGGCGTCGGCGTCGTCGTAGGCCCATTCGACCCGTGGGAGGATGTCCCCCGCGAACTCGTCGGCGTGGTCGGGGATGTGCTCGACGATATTGTCGACGGCCTCGTCTTTCATCGACGGCGCGGTGCCGTCCTCGATGTCTGGGACGAGCCAGTCGGGGGTCTGGAACCCCTCGCTGGTGAGTCCCGAGACGAGGAACTTCGCGCTGTTGTCGTTCGGTATCGCGGCCGGTGCGGTCTGGAATGTGCGACAGAGTCGTGTCATTGATTTCGCTGAATGAGTGCGGTTCGCCGGCCAGAGTAGACCGGGGTCTGCTCCTGATTGAACGCGACGTGCTCGAACGTGACCGCGCCGGCCCCTTCCGGCCCGGCGTCGGGGTCGCAGTCGAGGACGCGGGTGAAGCCGTAGACGGTGTCGCCCAGCGTGACGAAATCGTGGAACCGCTCGTCAGCAAACCGCTGCTCGCGGTAGGTCGCTTCGTCGGAGCGAGCGTGGGCCAGCGCAATCGAGCGGGTCACGTCGCCGTACGCGACGATGTCGCCCGACGGCGAGTCGGCCATCTCGTCGCGGTTGTGGTGCTGGCGAGCGGTGTTGAGCGTCGAAAGCGGCAGCCCGGCGACGAGTTGGTCGTCCATCGTCCGCCCGCGTTCGTGGCGGTAGGCGACGGCGGCGTTCTCCTCGCGGGCGGTGTCGAGTGCCGCTTGGAAATCCCCGAAACGTTCGCCGTCTGGAGAGACGAGGGTGTCGGGCAGCGTCGTCCCCCCATCGTCCTGTTCCCCGACAGCGCCGCCGTCGGTGGCCGCCGGCTCGCGTCGCGGAATCATGTTCGTCCGCCGGTAGGACACCAGCGTCTCGCCGGTCTCGCGGTCCCGGCCTTCCGTCTCCCAGGTGACGATGCCGTACTTCGGCCGGGAGGAGGAGGTTCGGGTGTCGACGACGGTCGAAGTCACCGACAGCGGCGTCCCCGCTGTCGCCGGCTGGTGGAACTCCACGTCATCGCGGCCGAGGAAGTAACCGCCCTTCTCGGAGAGGTCCTCAACGGTGATACCCATCACACACGCAATGAGGTAGTCCGGGTGGACCGGGCGTTCCTCGAAGCCGCGCTCGCGGGCGGTGTCTGCCCGCCAGTACGCCGGGTCGTGGTTGAGCGTCTGGCCCATCCACTGCTCGCTCCCGTGGTGGGAGAGTCGGAGGCCGGGGTCGTGAGCGAGTTCGTCGCCCTCAGCGAAGAACTCGAAGAAGTGGCCCTTCTCACGGGTGTCGGCCCGGTCCAGCAGCGCGTCGAACGTCTCGCCGTCCGAGAGGTCCATGGCGTCGGGGTCAGTCCAGTCAGTCATCGGCCGGAACCTCCCGTGTGGCCTCGCGGCGTGCAAGCGCCCGCCGCATCTCGTTCGTGACGACCATGAACCCCTCGTCGAAGCCCATCCCGGGCTTTGCCAGCACCTGCGCGGCGTCGGTCGCCAGCGCGACGTGGGCACAGGCCCGCGCCGAGGTCACGGTCTCGTTGCAGGTCCCGCCGACGTAGGCGCGGGTATCCGTGCCCTCGCAGTACAGCACCGCTTCGGCCGAGCGCTGGATCCCACCGAGGTCCGGCGTCTTTATCTGGACCAGGTCGGCGGCTTCCGCGTCGACGAACGCCTGTACGTCCTCGAAAGTGTTGCACCACTCGTCGGCGACGATGTCCACCTCGACGCCGGCGTCCGCGAGGCCGCCGCGGAGTTCGGCCATCCGGGATATCTGCTCCGCGCGGCCGCCGGCGTCCATCGGCCCCTCGACCTGGAGGGGGTACGGGGCGGCGGCCTCGCGCAGGGTTTCGAAGTAGTCGGTCACCTCGGTCCGGTCGTACGGCGGGCCGAACACCTTCCCGAGGATGCCGTACACGTCGACGTGGAAGCGCGGCGAGTACGGCTCCGGCCCGAGGGCCGTCGCCCGGTCCGAGAGCCACGCGAGGTAGTCACGCAGCCCCTCGCCGTTCTCGCCGACCTTCTCGACGCTGTTGAACAGGCCGTGGGGCAACACCGGGACGCCCTTGATGAGCATCTTCTCGGCGTTGATGCGGCGCTCGTCACCCGACTGGCCGAACACCGGAATCGGTGACGTGGCCGGTTCGGTGTCGTAGGTGTCGGCGAGCACGTCCGTCGGCGTCACCCCGCGTGCTTGTGCGGCGGCGTTCAGCAGCGCCTGTGAGACGCCGTAGCGGACCGCGGTGTGGAGCTGGTCACCGCCCGAACGCTGTGCGTTCATCTCCTCCAGCATCGTCGCGTTGGCACCGAACTGTGTCGCATCTTGGCCCCGGAGCGCATCGGCAACGGGACCCTCGACGACGGGACGGTAGTTCTCGGCCCGGAACAGCGGGTCGCGGCCGCCGGCCCCCGAGTACTGGACCGCAGCACAGTCGCCCGTCGCGATGGAGCCGTCGGCGAGTTCGATTTCCACGATGAGGGCCTCGCCGGCCTCGCGGATGCGGTCGAACCCCTCCGTGACCGGCTGGCCGTCGTAGGCGAACCCGCTCTGGGTCGCCCCGTCCTTGATTGCCTGCTGGTCGTCGAAGAAGAACCCCGACAAGCCGGGAACCGTCCGAACGTCCTCAATCCGCATCGCTCGCACCTCCCGTGGGGCTGTTGTCACCGGTCGGCCGCCCGATGAGCTTCCCGTCGCTGATGGCGTCCACGTCGTCGGCGACCATCCGGAAGGACTGGTCGCGCCCCTCGGTCTCGGCCCGTTCGCCCAACCGCGCGGCGTGGATCTCCTTGATGTCGTCCGGGAGCGCGAGGTCCGCGAACTCGAAGATGCGGACCCGGCCGTCGTCGTCTCTGGCCGGTAGCACCGCGCCCTCAGCGGCGTCGCTCGGCGCGAACGGCACGTCCAGCGCGCCGCTGTCGAAGGCGTTGATGACCCCCCGTGCCACGTCGCCGTCGCCGGCGTCGTAGATCGCGTCCATCAGCGCCCGTGTCTCCCGCTCGATGAGCGCCTGTTCCTCTTCGATACCCCCGAGGTCGATATCCTGTTCGATCATCATATCGATAAGCTGTCTCGTCGTTCGCAGTCCGGCCGCGTTGGCCTCCTTCGTCGGCACGCCCTGGAACTCCTGAGCGGACTTCGTGATGACTTTGTCCGGCTGGGCGACGGCCGCCGTCGCGCCGCCGAGGCTGATGACGCCGTTGGCCCGCGCCTCGTCGGGCGGGAAGCCGCCCATCCACTCGTGGAAGACGGTCGTGACGGTCACCTCGTCGCGGAGGTACTCGTTGCCGAGCTTCCGAAGCGCGCGAAGCGCCGCCACGTCCTGCACGAGGTTCCCGACCTGGCCGTAGCCCAGCGTGAGCGACCGGACGCCCTGTGTCGCGGCCAGCTCGCCCTCGACGAGCATCACCGCGATGGCGATGCTCGGCGGGACGAGGGTGCCGGTCAGCGGGCCGAACGGCTCGCGGTTGATGGTGACGCCGCGCTCGGTGTAGGCCCCGCAGAGCCGGTCGACGAACTGCCAGTGTTCGATGGTCGTCGCGAGGTCGTGCCGTTTCGTGTACGGGATGTTGTAGGAGATCGGCCCGCCCTCGAAGCTCTGGAAGCCGCCGGCGAGGGTAACCATCGCCAGCAGTCGAGCGTCCGGCGTGCCGTGCCGGACCTCTACCGGCGCGTCCAGCGCCCGGATGAGCCGTCGGCAGTCCTCGACACCGTGGTTGACCGCCGGGAAGCCGTTCAGCTCGTTCTCGTCGCTGCCGCGGGAGGCGGCCAGTCCCTCCTCGGCCTTCTCGTATTCGTTGTCGCGCGTGTACGAGTCGATGGTCGTCGGCAGGAGGTCCGCGCCGCCCTCGTCCTGGAGATACCGCAGCAGGTCGATCTGCTCTTCGAGGCAGGGCACGCCCGCCCGCGGCTGGAGGAGCGGCTGGTCGGCCGACTCCAGCACCGTGGCGAACTGTTTGGAGGCCGGCAGCGACTCGTGGAAGGCGATGGCCTCCTCGAAGTCGACTTCCCGGCCCGTGTGCCAGTTGTCCCTGAGTTCGTTTGCGATGCGCTGTAGCTGGTCGTCGCTGAGTCGCTCGTCAGTTGGCATAGTCACCCGTCAACCCTGATCTGCTCCGCCTCTGTTGTCGTCAGTTGCAGGTCTTCGCGGAGCATCTCGATGGCCTCTTCCGGGTCGGTCTCCGCGTCGAAGACTCGGTCGAAGCCCATCTGCCGGAAGGTCGCCTGCGTCTCCTCAAAGTCGGACTGGCCGACGGCGAGGTTCCCGCCGACGTAGGTGAGCACGTCGAGCCCGGCGTCGTCGAGCTCGTCGTGAAGCCCCTCACAGTCCTGACGGGCGTGCCCGTACAGGGAGGATACCAGTACTGCCTCGGCGTCGTGCGATTTCGCGGCGGAGACGAACTCGTCCTGTGAAGTCTGGACACCGAGGTTGATGACCTCGAAGCCAGCGGCCGAGAGCGCCTGCTCTAGAATCGTGATGCCGACGACGTGCGCGTCGGAGCCAATCACGCCGAGGATAACGGTCCGGGGCATGTACTACCCCGTCATCGGCGGGTAGTGATAAACCTAATGGTCTTTCATGATAATATGGCCTTAAGGAATTTATAACGGACATTCAAGAAGGTTTATGCGGCCGCCCCGTCGTGGTTTTCCCATGGGTGCGCTTGACGACTTGCGTGTGCTCGACCTGACACAGGTCCTCGCCGGACCGTACTGTACGATGTTGCTCGCGGACATGGGCGCGGACGTGGTAAAGGTCGAACGCCCCGGCGGCGACCTCATCCGGTCGAACCCGCCGTTCGTGTCCGACGGCGACGAGGAGGCCTACGGCGGCTACTTCCAGAGCGTCAACCGCGGGAAACGCTCGCTCGAACTCGATCTGGGTGCCGACGAAGACCGCGAGGCGTTCCTCTCGCTCGTCGAGCGCGCAGACGTGGTGGTCGAGAACTTCAAGGCCGGCACGATGGAGAAGTTCGACTGCGGCTACGAGACGCTGCGGGAGCACAACCCGGACCTCATCTACTCCTCCATCCGGGGCTTTGGCGACCCGCGGACGGGCGAAACCCACCGGCAGGGCCAGCCCTCGTTCGACCTCATCGCGCAGGCGCTGGGCGGCGTCATGGAAATCACGGGGCAGTCGGACGGGCCGCCGACGAAGGTCGGCCCTGGCGTCGGCGACCTCTTCACTGCCGTGCTGAACGCCGTCGGAATCCTCGCGGCCGTCCATCACCGCGAGCGCACTGGCGAGGGGCAGTACGTCGATACGGCGATGTACGACTCGATGGTGTCGCTGTGTGAGCGAACGGTGTACCAGTACTCCTGTGACGGCCAGTCGCCGACCCGGCAGGGGAACTCTCACCCGACGCTGTTCCCGTACGACTCCTTCGAGGCCGCCGACGGCCACGTCGTCATCGCGGCGTTCTCCGACGGCCACTGGGAGACGCTGTGCGAGGCGATGGAGCGCCCGGACCTCGCCGCGGATTACCCCGACGCCGGCAGTCGGATCGCGAACCGCGAGTCCCTGCGCCGCGAAATCGCCGACTGGACAGCCACCATCGACTCGGAGACGCTCCTCGACCTGCTCGAAGGGCGCGTGCCGGCCGCGCCGGTCCAGAACACCGCCGACATCTTCGACGACCCCCACATCCACGACCGGGAGATGCTCACCGATGTCGACCAGCCCGGCGCCGACGAACAGATAACCATCGCCGGCAGTCCGATAAAGATGACCGAAACCATGCCCTCGCCCGGTGGTCGCGCGCCGCTGCTAGACGAGCACAGGACGGAACTGCTCGACGAGGCCGGGGTCGGTACGGGCACCAATCGCGTCGAAAGCGACGACTAATCGGCAACTGCCGGCAATTTTCACCACATCAGGGCAGGACCATTATCTATCATGAGCCGTAGAATAGGCTATGGTCGAAGTTCCAGATGCACTCAGTACATTGTTCAGTGCGCGAGTAGAGACTGACGGGGACCGATATATTGTCGAGATTCCGAAAAGCGAAGTGTCCCACGGCGCGATTTCGCCGGGCGAGACTTACCGCGTCGGTCTGCTCTCACAGGTCGATGCCGGCTCGTCGACGACGGCCCAGCCACAGACGCCCACACAGGATACCGACCCGGAGCGAGCCGACACCGGCGTCCCGCAACCGCCGGTCGACGAGGGCGAGATCCGAAACGTCACCATCGAATCGCTGGGCGACCAGGGCGACGGCATCGCCAAGGTCGAGCGGGGCTACGTCGTCATTGTCCCCGACGGCGAACCGGGCGACTCGCCGACCGTCGAAATCGAAACCGTGCAGGAGAACGTCGCGTTTGCGAGCGTCGTCGACAACGACGGCCGGACCGTATAGCGGGACTGCTGGCTCTTTTCGGCTCGTTCTACCGCCGGAGTGGCAGCCTCGCAGGACCGGACCGAACGGGCACAGCGGGCCGCTCGGCGGACGTACCCCCACTTGAATGGAATCTGTCGGACGTGGTAGAGGTCGAAGAACGACTAGTAATCACAGCATCACAAACGTTTATATGATTTAAATCCGGTATTTAAAACACTATATGGTCGACCCAAAAGAGAGCATTGACATCGAAAATGTCGTTGCTTCGACCGGTATCGGACAAGAACTCGACCTTGAGAGCGTCGCGATGGACCTGGAGGGAGCCGACTACGACCCCGAGCAGTTCCCGGGCCTCGTCTATCGGACACAGGACCCCAAATCCGCCGCGCTCATCTTCCGGTCGGGCAAGATCGTCTGCACGGGTGCGAAATCCACGGACGACGTCCACCAGAGCCTGCGTATCGTCTTCGACAAACTCCGCGACCTGAACATCCAGGTCGACGACGATCCCGAAATCGTCGTCCAGAACATCGTCAGTTCCGCGGACCTCGGGAGTTCGCTCAACCTCAACGCCATCGCAATCGGCCTCGGCCTCGAGAACATCGAGTACGAGCCGGAGCAGTTCCCGGGCCTCGTCTACCGACTGGACGAGCCCGACGTGGTCGCGCTGCTGTTCGGTTCGGGGAAGCTCGTCGTCACCGGCGGGAAGCGAAAGGAGGACGCGGAGGAAGCCGTCGACACTATCGTCGAGCGGCTCAGCGACCTCGGCCTGCTGGACTAACGGCTCGGTGCTATAGTAACAATTGAAACGATGTACACACTGATCGCACTGCCGTCGTGCGATCAGGTGTGCATTGATTTTCAATGGCTACTATAGTGACTGGCCGGCGGTCAGTCACTGCCCGTTTTTCCGTTCATTGTGGTCTCGACGCTGTTCACACAGAGCGCGAGCGGCGGACAGGAACCCTGCGGTTCAAATACCGGGACGACTAACCCCGGCCCAATGGCAGACCCCGCCTCGACGGGCACGGAGTCCTGGCGCACGTATTTCGGCTTCGACGAGCCATACGAGAATCAGGCCGACGCCGTCGAACGAGCCATCGAGGCGGGCAAGGCGCGCGGTTTTCTCGCGATGGAGGGTCCCTGCGGGACGGGCAAGACGATGGCCGCGCTCACCGCCGGCGCGACGCTGGTCCGCGATACGAATCTGTACGAGCGAATGGTCGTCGTTACCCCGGTCAAACAACAGCTCCAGCAGTTCGTCGACGACCTTCGAGCGCTCAACGCTGGAATAGAGGAGCCCTTCGACGGCATCTCGCTGGTCGGCAAGCGCGACCTCTGCCCGTACGGTCGCGAGGGGCAGTTCCCCGACGACGTGGGCACGCACGACCGCTGTGAGGACCTCAGGGAGGCGACGGCGCGGTTAGTCGAGGACGACGGGCGCTCGGACGGCGCAGCCGTCGCGGACGCCACAATCGCCGGTGAGACCGACGACGACCAGTGGTGGGACCCGCGGAAGGGTCAGGACCTCGCCGCTGCCGCGCGCCCCGACGCAGTCGAGCAGTCGACGCTGGGCGACGACACACTCCAGACCGCTGGCGCGACCTCCCCATACCGGAAGGCCCAGCCCACGGCCCCAGAGTCGATGGCTGAGGGATCGGACCCGCCGCTGTACTGTCCGTTCGAAGCGGACTGGTACGCTCGTAACAAGGGCTCGCCCGTCGATTTCTCCGCCGGGGAGGGGCATGTAGTGACGATGGACGACTACCTGCCGGCGGCGACGGAGCGCGGGACCTGCCCACACCGGGTGATGAGCGTGATGCTAAACGAGGCCGACGTTGTCATCGGGAACTACAACCACCTGTTCGACCCCGGCTCTCGACCCCTGCTGTCGGACGTGCTCGACGGCCAGACGCTCGTCATCGTGGACGAGGCCCACCGGCTCGAAGAGCGCGTGCGGGACCTCTTGTCGGACCGCCTGGGCCGCCAGACTATCGTCCAGGCGCGCAACGACTGCACGACGCTCATTCAGCGCGCCCAGCAGAGCGCCGACCACAAGGCGCAGGTCCGCGAGGTGCTGTCGGCCCGTGAAGTCCCGCTGGACGCAGTCGACCAGGCCCGGAAGTTCTACGACGACCTCGTTCGGTGGCTCGACGACCGCATCGAGTCGTTCCTCGACGCCGAACACGAAGGCTGGCGCGCGGACCCGTCGATGCTGCCGGAACACGATAGGGAGATTCCGCTGCGGGACCCCGACACGGTCGAACAGGACGAACTGACCGAGTGGGCCGAGGGCAAGGGATACGACGGGTCGCTCTGGCGGTCACTGTCGAAGGTCGGGGCCGCGGTCGAGGACGCAATCGACCAGCTCGGCCTGACCCGCCAGCCGGTGTGTGCCGCCGTCGGCGTGCTGGCCGGCCAGTGGTGGGAGCGCGACCACGCGACGTTCCTCCGGGAGATCGAACTGGAGCACTCCCCCAATCACGGACAGACCCTCGACGCCGATTACCAGGCCGTCTACACGCCGGGGCTGCTCTGTTACAACTGCATGCCGGCGACGGCGCTTCGGAACGTCTTCGACGACCTCGGGGGCGGTATCCTGATGAGCGCGACGCTGGAGCCGCTGGACGTGTTCACCCGCGTTTCCGGGCTGGATTCGATGGCCGAGACGGGGTCGACAGCCCCCGACGAGCAGTCCGGCGACGGCCGGCCGGTCCGCACGACCACCTACGACCTGCCGTTCCCGTCCGAGAACCGGGCCTCGTATCTCGTGGACGCGACGCCGTTTACCGCGCGCAACCGCGGCGACCCCGAGACGATGCGGCCGCTCGGGGAGAACTGGAACCCGACGCGCGACGAGTACGCACAGGCGCTGCGCGCGCTGGCCCGCTCGCCGGGCAACGTCATGGTGGCGATGCCGAACTATCGGGAGGCGCGCTGGGCCGGCGCATACCTGCAAGAAGCCGTCGACAAGGCCGTTCTCGTTGACGAGTCATCGAGCAACGAGGAGACCGAACGGCTGAAACGCGAGTTCTTCAGCGGCGACGGGAAAGTCATGGTCACGTCGACACGCGGGACGCTGACGGAGGGTGTCGACTACGACGGCGAGAAGCTATCGACCTGTGCCGTCGTGGGCATCCCGCTGGTGAATATCGGGTCGCCGCGCGTCCGGGGTGTCCAGCGAGCATACGGCGACGCCTTCGGCGAGGACAACGCCTTCGAGTACGCCCTGACTGTCCCGGCCGTGCGGCGCGCGCGCCAGGCCATCGGCCGCGTCATCCGCGGTGTCGACGAGGTCGGCGTGCGGGCGCTGGTCGGCCGCCGGTACACGCCGGACGCACGGCATTCGGTGTATCCGTACCTGCCCGCCGGCGAGCGCGAGGAGTTCACCCGGATGACACCCGATTTCCTCGCGAGCCAACTAGATTCGTTCTGGGCCGACCACCAGTAGTGCCGCCTGTTGATTAACCGGAAGATTTCGTTGCCAGCGGAAAGCATATACATCGTGGAACGAGTGTACCTATAGATGCCCGAGTGTCAGAACTGCGGCGAGTTCGTAACCGAGCAGTACGTACGGGTTTTCACACCAGAAGCCGTCGAAGGTCATGGCCCCCGGGTCTGTCCGAACTGTGAGGACAAACTCAGAGACGGCGCGGATGTCCGTGAAGCGCGATCCTCGAGGCAGTAGGACAACTCTTTTTCGGGAAGTACTCAAGTCCGGGCGAGCGTAGCTCCTGGCATGAGCGAACTCGACGTCGAGGCGGTCGACGACATCGACGCACCCGCGGGAATCGACGCAGCGGAGTACGTCCTCTACGGCGGGAAAGGCGGCGTCGGCAAGACGACGTGTGCCGCGGCAACGGCGCTGGCCTCCGCGCGAGACGACACGGCGACGCTCGTCGTCTCTACGGACCCCGCACACTCCCTGTCGGACACACTGGAGGCAGACATTCCGGCGACGCCGACGCGCATCCGTGAGGACATCCCGCTGTACGCCGCGGAAATCGACCCGGAGGCCGCCGTCGGCGAGGGACCGCTCGGCGTCGAGGAGGACGCACTCGGCGGCGTGGGCGAACTGCTCGGCGGCGACGGCATGTTCGGCGGTGGCGCAGGCGGCGCAGCAGGCGCAGGTCAGGCCGAGGACCCCATCGGCGGCGAGGAGGGACTCCTCGGCGGGTCGATGCCCGGGGCTGACGAGGCCGCGGCCCTCCGCCTCCTGCTGGATTACGTCGACGACGACCGCTTCGACCGCGTCGTCATCGACACCGCCCCGACCGGTCACACGCTCCGCCTGCTGGAACTCCCCGAGACGATGGATTCGATGGTCGGGAAGATCCTCCAGCTCCGCGAGCGGTTTTCGGGGATGATGGACAACCTCACCGGCATGTTCGGCGACGACCAAGACGTGGATGCTGAGGCCGGCATCGAGGACCTGCGGGAACTGTCCGACCGCATCGAACACCTGCGGTCGATTCTGCAGGATTCCCGGAAGACCGACTTCCGCATCGTGATGGTCCCCGAGGAACTGTCTGTGGTCGAATCCGAACGCTTGCTCGCCCAACTCGACGAGTTCAACATCCCCGTCAGCACCGTCGTCGTCAACAGAGTGATGCAAGACCCGAGCGAAGTGCTCGGCGAGGACGTAGACATCGCCGGCCCGAACCACGCCGACTGCGAGTTCTGCGCGCGGCGCTGGCAGGTCCAGCAGGACGCGCTGGCCCGGTCACAGGACATGTTCCGCGGCCACGACGTGCGCCGCGTCCCGCTGTTCGCCGAAGAAGTGCGCGGCGAGCGGTTGCTGTCGGTTGTGGCGGCCTGTCTGGACTGAGACAGATTGGTGTATCGGGCGGCAGTCGTTGCTTAACTCGTCAGCTTCCGGATGACGCCAAAGGCCGCGTCGCGCCACCGCGCCGGCAGATAGTCAAGCATGAGAAGCAGTTGCGCGCCCTGGCCGACGGGATACCGCGGCTCGGGATCGCTGGCGCTGGCGGCGTCGCGGATGGTGAGCGCCACCGTCCCGGGGGTGACCGACAGTGCGTCCTGGATGCCGACGAGGCTCGAATCCTCGTGGGCCTGGTACAGCCAGTCGTACGCGCCGGACTTGTCGAGCTCATCGAGTTCTTCCTCGGCGCGGTCGTCGAAGTTGGTCTCCACCGGTCCGGGTTCGACGAGCACCACGTCGATGCCGAACTCCTCGACCTCCATCCGGAGCGCGTCGCTGAGCCCCTCCAGAGCGAACTTCGAGGCGGCGTAGCCACCCTGGTTCGGGAACGCGATACGGCCCGCGACGCTGGAGACGTTGACGATAGTTCCGTTCTCGCGAGCCCGCATGTGCGGGAGCGCTTCGCGGATGAGTCGGTGGGGGCCGTAGAGGTTCACGTCGAACTGCTCGTGTAGCGCCGCCGTCGACACGTCCTCGACCGCGCCGAACTGCGGGTAGCCGGCGTTGTTCACCAGGCAGTCGAGCCGGCCCTCGGCGTCGATGAGCGACTCAACGACCCGCTCGCATTCGCGCGGGTTCGTCACGTCGAGTTCGGCGGTCTCACACCCGTCTTCGCCGAGGTCTTCGATGTCCGATTCCTCGCGGGCGGTCGCCCAGACAGTCCAGTCGTCGGCCAGGAACGCCTCGGCACTCGCCCGCCCGATACCCGAGGACGCTCCGGTAATCAGCACCGTCTTCGCCATGTGTTGGCCGGGAGAACACACCCCGGGAAGTTATACTGTCGGTTATTCGGACGGAGTACTGACAGCAGCCTTCGCCTCGTCGGCGTAGCTGTCGGCCAGCCGGGTCGGCTCGGGGAGCTTGTAGCCGTCGGTGGTGGCTTCGACGATGTCCGCCGCCGTGCTTGCGCTGACGCGATGGCCGGGGCTGACGATGAGCGGATTGATGTGCCGGTTCGGTGAGTCGTACTGACGCGTCTGGAGCGCATGACCGATAACCGTTCCATCGGGGCAGGTCTCGACGCTGTCGTCTGCTGCAATCGGAATCCGAGTCCCTTCCGGGTATGTTTCGTCGAGCGACTGCTCCGGCGTGCCACAGAGGAGGCTCTTGGCGACGCCGACGGCCGGCACGTCCAGCGTGATGCCGATGTGTGTCGCCAGGCCGGCCTCCCGAAAGTGGATGCGACCGCTGCCGTCGACGAGTACCACGTCCGGGTCGGCCTCCAACTCAGCGAAGGCGGCCAGGATTGCGCCGCCTTCGCGGAACGACAGCAGGCCGGGAATGTACGGAATCTCGGTGCGCTCCACGGCGCTGACCCGCTCGATGACCTCGTCGTTCCGTAGCACGACAATAGCCGAGACGGCCCTGTCGTCGACGAACGCCTGGTCGACGCCGGCGACGAGCGGCGCGTCCGTTGTATCGTCGCCAGCACCCAGCGTCGTCTGGTCGCCGTCCGGGACGTCTCCGGCGCGCCCGATTGTCTCGGGTGAAAAGTCCAGGTCGTCCTCGAATCGCGCAACCTCGGCGATGTCGCGTTGCAGCGACTCCATCTCCGCTTGCGAGAGCGACGGGTCGGGGACGAACTCGGGGCGAACCGGGTCCATCGTCACGGACGACGGCGGCCGGGACCGCCCGGTCCACCGGGGCCGCCTGGGCCGCCGCCACCGCCACCACCGAACTGTATCTGGCCGGGCATCCGGGTCTGCCCCTTGATCTTCTGGCCGTACCAGAGCCCGATGACGAGGCCGATGAGGTGCGCGAGGTGGGCGATATTGCCGCCGAGCAGTCCGGCCCCCATCGGATTGAGCGACCCGAAGATGCTCAACAGGAAGTAGAAGCCGGTGATCGCCCAGATCGGGACGGGGATCAGGAAGTACAGGTACACGCGGAGATCAGGTTTCAGGACGGTCAGGAACGCCATAATCGCCAGTGCCGCGCCGCTGGCTCCGAGGACGCCAGCAGAGGTTCCCTGCACGGTCTGAATTGCGATCTGTCCGAGACCCGCCAGCGCACCGGACACGAGGAAGAAGATCGCGAACTTCTTCGACCCGATCTGCTGCTCGACGAGTCGGCCGAAGAAGTATATGATAATCCCGTTTCCGAGAATGTGATAGAACCCGAAGGGGGCATGTGAGAACACCGACGTGACCCAGGTCCAGACGTACTCCGGATTGTCTGGATGGAGAATGAACAGCGTTTGGAACGCTTCGCGACCGAGGGAAAGGATGACGACGTGTTCGAGGATGAACACGATCCCCATGATCGCCAGGAACAGGTACGTGACGTTCCCCCGGAAGTACGCCAGCGGGCCGCCGGGTCCGGTGTCGATACCGAGCCGGTCGGCGACGCCGCCGCCCCCGGAGGTCTGGCCAGTGTTTACACTCTCATCGAACCCGCTGTCGAACACGCCGCCCGGATCGCTCCAGTTATCCAGTCCGGGGCAATCGTGGGCCTCGGGCAGTCTGTGTTCCGAACAGTAGGTCCCGCCACAGTGCCCACACTGGTACGGCATGTTCTCCTGCTTTCCACAGGCATCGCACTCCGACATTGTCCTACGGTAGGAGTGGGCGGTGGAAAGGGATTGTGCTTATACTGTCGGCTGTCAGTCTGTGACGGGTTTCGTGACGCAGCGGCTCATTCGCCGATGTCGGGGTTGCTTTCAGCGTCCCGGAGCACGCCGATCCACGCCGGTTCGTCGTCGTACTCGATCGACCCGCCGGACACCTCGGTGGTGCGCGTTTCGCCGTCGGCCTGTTGCCCCGCAAATTCCGAATGGAACGTGTCAAGCTCGTCCGACTCTGCGGTTCGGAGTGAGCCGGGGAACTGGCTTTCGTCGCCCTCTGGAGTGAGTATAGTCGGTGATTCGTCGATGAGCTCACTCTGGTCGTAGCCGAAAATGTCGGCCAGCTTCTGGTTCACGTAGACGAACGTCCCGTCCTGAATGATACAGACGCCCGCGAGCTCCTGTTCGACGAGCCGTTGATACCACGAGAGGGCGTTCCAGAACCGCTGTTCGGTGCGGTGTTGCTCGACGGCGTTCTCGATTCGGTTGGCGAGGACGTCGTACGTATCTGACCGGCCTCCCTTCTGCATGTAGTCCGTCACGCCCGACGCGATTGCCTCGCTCGCGATCTCCTCGCTACCCTTGCCAGTGAACAGAATGAACGGGATGTCCTGGTACTGCTCGCGGACGAGTTCCAGAAACTCCAGCCCGTCGGTGTTTGGCATGTCGTAGTCGCTGACGATACAGTCGACCTGCTCGGTCCGGAGGAAATCGAGCGCGGCGACGGCGCTGGTCTTCGTCACGACGTCGAAGTCGTCGTTGATGCGTTCGAGATACATCTCGACCAGTTCACCGACCTGTGGGTCGTCGTCGACGTGCAACACGGTACACTGCTGGGACTGCTCGACTTTCGCTAGTGGAATCGGCACCTCTGCCCGTATTTCATCGCGGCGGTCCGCTGATTCGGTCCGGAGAAGCGGTGTGTGACGCGTCGTCGCGCGGCGGCTTCCGCTGATGGCCTCGCTGGAGAGTTCCACTATCTTATCCTCGAGCTGCCACTGCTCCTCAGAAGTCATTTTCTCTCACGGTGCTGTCGATAGTACAGCAGTCGAACGCAATCACCCGTCCAGTCACGCTGGTCGTGAGTGTTGTAGACCTCAGCCCCCCTACGTCTGCCCGCCAAAGAGAGCCGGCGGGACGTATGTGTTTCAAATAGTAGTCAGGAACTACCCATCCAGACATCAATACCTAATCCTGGCCAGTAGTTACATACCAGTCTACTAAACGCTACTGATGAGGTGTATCGCTGTGGGCCTTCTTCTGAACGTTTCACCCGTCTGTGTTACTTGACCGCCATATGGTCGGTTCAAGTCTTATATGTGTAGATTCCCGGATTTATCTTTTAATTCTATACTTAATACAACATATAATATGTAGGTACACTTCAGATAAATTTAATTATTTCGCGCCCTACATCAAAATCGTATCATGTCCGATACTACCATGCGCGAATACCTCGCAGAGCACCCGAAAATGGCCGGCGCACTGTTCACCCTCCTGATGCTACTGTCACAGGCGGGGACTGCAGCAGCTAATAATAATATCTACATCGGGCCATAAACCGTAGAACTGGCAACATAAGCAGCTGTTTTCGTCGCGTTGTTCTTAGCAAAAACCGGCAAGGAAATCAGCCGATATCTTCTAGTTCCATCGAATTACTCCAATAGAGATCTCCGCCGGTTTTGACAGGGACTTGTTGCATCTGAAGGAACTCAGATAGTTCCGAGCTAGAAATATTGAAACTTCCAACTGATCCCGGCGCTAAAAAGTACTCTTCACACTTCTCAAAGAACGGAAATACGATTGCTCCTAAGCCTTTGTTATCCATAGAATAGGCCTTCATTTCTACGTCGTATCCTGCTGTGGTCGCAGAAACATTCAGTAGATTCGGTGTCCCGTTTTCCGCTTGCGCAACTGTCACACCACCATCACCAACCACGATATACTGCCCCCCAAGAACGCTCTTTTTACGTGCGATAGTAAGCGCCGCTCGAAGGGGGAAGCCGCAGTTCAACAGCCTGGCGACCGTTTCACCGATGCGAACCGCGCCGTCGTTCAGCACTTCGTTAAGCGTGACGATGCCAGCGATTGCGCCCTTTTCGACGAGCGCTAACCCCTGGTTGTAGGAGTTGCAGGCGTTCAGCAGGAAGGTGTCGATACCGACCGAGTCGACTGTCGTCACGTCGAGCTTGCCATCGCGGCAGACGAAGCCGTCGTGTTCGGTGTGGCCGATGTAGTGGAAGAACTCCGCGTCGGTCGTGAGAACGGTCCTGAGCTCCGCCGTCGTCAGGTCGTCGTGGACCGTGACATCGAACGGCAAGTCGTCGCGGGTGCCGTACACGTCGTCGACGACCTGCCGTTCCTCGTCCATGCGAGCGTCGTTCTGGACGACGCGAATCGTGATGTCCTCGGCGTTCGTGTCGCGGTCAAGCCGGTGTTCGAACGCCGCTTTGGTCAGCTTGCTCGCACCGATGGGGATACTGTCCCCGATCCAGGCCTGTTCCAGTGAGTCCTCGGCCTGCGGCTCGACGTAGTCCGCCTCGGATGGAGCGGTCGCAGCATCGGAACTCGCGGCGCGGGTGATGACATCGTCCCGGGTGAACTCGGCCTCGACTTCCGCCGGAACGCTCGCCTGCTCCAGCTGCTCTCGCTGGTGTGTTCGGACGATAGCGAGGTCGTCGACGACGTACGGGAGCTGTTCCGCGTTCGCCGGCACCGGGTCGATGTGCGTCGTCAGCCGCCACTTCGGGATATGGTCCTCGATGACGTCGTACGGGACCTGCAGATAGGCGGCGACCTGCTCCGCCAGCGGCTGCTGATACAGCGACTGGAAGTCGAGGTCGACGTACGGCTCGATGGCCGCTCGCTCGTGCAAGTCGATCTGGTGGAATCCCTCGGTTCGCGTGACACAATCGAGAAAGAAGAGACGTTTGAGCGTGCGTCCGACCTCGGATTCGAAGCCCCGTGCGGTATCAAGCGAGTACGTAAATCCCGTGTCGGTCGTGAGCCGCGGTTCGGATGCGGGGACGAGTGAGGCTCCGAGATAGTACGCAAGCGGTGCGGCGACGAAGATCGACGGGAGGTCGGGCGGTAATTCGAGTGTGACACCGGTATCCGGCCTGTCGATATCCGACGGGATAGCCAGACTGTCACCGATCTCAAGCGCCGGTGGGTGGCCGCGAAGCGTCGGATAAGAGCGCTCGGGGTCGTGAGCCTTGAGCGCGGACCCGAAGGTCTCGACTGCGGCCATCACGTCTGTCGGTTGCTCAGTTGTCGTGACCGTGGCTGCTGGCCGGTCGTGCTGGGACCGAGCGCCGATGAGCAGGTCTACCGGAGCGTCGAACTCGATGCGGGTCCGGCCCGAGTCGACGGTGACCTCTACCGCGGTGTCTTCGACCCGCATATACGTCTTGATCTGCGTCAGCGGGTCCAGCACGTAGTCGTCCGCCGGCAGCGTCTCCGACTCGAACTGGGCGACCTCGGCGGCTATCGCTCCGGCATCGTCACGGACGTACACCATGACCACTGTCGGAAGTTCGATAGCGCGTGTCTGTATCCGGACAGCGTCCCCGACCGGATACTGGAACATGTCGGTCGCTGCCTCCCTGGGCGCGACGGGGGTCGGCGTGTGTATCCGGTAGCGCTGGCGCTCGATCTGATCAATAACCGCAAGTCCAGGGCGGTCGTCAAGCGGTTCGAACGTTAGAGTCATGTAATAGGCGAGGGGGACAGTAGGACTCTCGTACAATGAGAACGACAGAAACCATGAAAAAGATATCGCCGACTTCGTTCTCTCTTAGTCGAGACCACGGGATGGATCTCCCCCGAAACTGGGGGACAGGATAGGGACGCGTGGCCGATCCAAGACAGGAAGTTCCGTGCAAACACCGCCGGTGGCTTGGCGAAGCGGGTAAGGGCACCCCGGTCTAACACTCCGGTAGTGAAAGAGTTCGAGCGCAAACAGTTGCTGGAGCGCATCGAACGCGACAGCGCGACCGTCGGTGCGGATATCCCCGATGAGATCACCGTGCAGGGCGAGGAGATCGAACTCCAGTCGTTCGTCTTCGAAATCAAGCGTCGGGAGACGATTCCGCGGGGCGAGCGCGAACGCGTCGAGCAGGCGAAAAAGAACCTGCGGCGCGAGCGCCTCCAGCGCAAGCAGCGGATCGAGGACAACAAAGTGAGCTACGAGCGCGGCGAAGAGCTTGCCACGGCCATCATCGGTATCGACCGGGCGCTCAACGCGCTCGAACAGCTCGGTGCGGCCAACATCGAACAGGAAGCGCAGACCCAGGAGACGGCCGACAGGAAGCGCTGGATGAAGTTCCTCCAGAAAGCACTGGGTCACGAGGACGCGGACTCCGGCACGGGTCGTGCCGGGCGGAGCTACTAACATGAGCCGGAACGACGAAATCGCGACACTGCTCGAAGAGTTTGCCGACCTGCTGGACGCGAAAGGGGTGGAGTACAAGCCCCGAGCCTACCGCCGGGCAGCCGAGAACATCAGGGACTTCCCCGGGGCGATCGAGGGGCTGGCCACCGAGGGCGAGGACAGCGTCGGCGAGATCGACGGCGTCGGTGACGCTATCTCCTCGAAGGTCGTTGAATACGTCAACACTGGCGAAATCGAGGAGCTAACCGAACTCCGCGCGGAACTCCCCGTCGAGATGGATGCTCTCACGGCGGTCGAGGGCGTGGGACCGAAATCCGTCGGCTCGCTGTACGAGGCGCTGGGAATCACTACCCTTGACGAATTGGAAGCAGCCGCCGAGGCCGGCGAGATACAGGAAGTCTCGGGCTTCGGCGCGAAAACGGAGCAGAACATCCTCGACAACATCGACTTCGCCCGCGAGGCCCACGAGCGGTCGCTGCTCGGCGAGGCCCGGCCGTACGGCGACCGTATTCGGAGCTTCATGGCCGGCGGCGACGCCGTGGCCGAGTGCGCGCTCGGTGGGTCGATCCGCCGCTGGCGACCGACCATCGGCGACGTGGACGTACTCGTCGGAAGCACCGACCCCGAGGCCGTCGTCGAGCGGTTCACCGACTGGGACGGGCTCGACCGGGTCATCGAGTCCGGCGAGACGAAAGCGAGCGCCTACGCGGACGACGTGCGGGTCGACCTGCGAATCGTCGACCCCTCGGAGTTCGGCGCGGCGCTACAGTATTTCACCGGGAGCAAGGACCACAACGTGGCGGTCCGCAACCGCGCTATCGAACGGGACCTCAAAGTCAACGAGTACGGCGTGTTTGATGTCGAAGGCGTCGAGGACGACGGCCAGCGGGCCGGCGAACTGGTGGCCAGCGAGACCGAGGACGCAGTGTACGACGCGCTGGGCATGGATTGGGTGCCGCCGGAACTCCGCGAGAACCGCGGTGAGGTCAAAGCCGCCGCCGACGGGTCGCTCCCCGACCTCCTCGCCGAGGGCGAGGTCCGCGGCGATATCCACACCCATACGAACTGGTCGGACGGCGGCAACACCATCGCAGAAATGGTCGCGGGCGCGGCCGACTTCGGCCACGACTACCTCGCTGTCACGGACCACGCGACCGGACCGGGGATGGTCGGCGGCGTCGGCGTCCCGGACGAGAAACTCCGCGAACAGTTGGCCGAGGTGGAATCGGTCGCGGCGGACGCCGACATCGACGTGTTCTCCGGCGTCGAGGCCAACATCGCCGCGGACGGCAGTATCTCCGTTGCCGACGGCTTGCTGGCGGAACTGGACGTGGTCGTCGCCTCGCCACATGCCGCGCTGGACGGGGACGGCACGGACCGCCTCGTCGCCGCAGCGGAACACCCCGACGTGAACGTCATCGGCCATCCGACGGGGCGCTATCTGAACCGCCGGGAAGGGCTGGATGTTGATATCGAGCGTCTCGCAACAGCCGCCGCCGACAACGACACGGCGCTGGAGATAAACGCCAACCCGGCCCGGCTGGACCTCGGCGGCGGCGCGGTCAAGCAGGCCGTCGAGGCCGGGGCAGCAATCGTCATCAACACCGATGCACACAGCCCACGCGACCTCGAACTTCTGCGCTACGGCGTCCACACGGCGCGGCGGGGCTGGGCCGAGACGGACGACGTGCTGAACACCCGCGACGCCGAGGGCCTCCGCGAGTTCCTCGATGCCTGAGAATTCCCCAAGCGACCGGCTCGTGCTCGATGCGATGCTCGGCAAGCTCGCCACCTATCTGCGGATGTGCGGCTACGACACGGCGTACGCGCTAGATCGGGACGCCGAGGCCGACGATGACCTCCTCGCCCTCGCCGAACGCGAAGACCGGCTTGTGATTACTCGGGACAGCGACCTCGCCGCCCGCGCACCCGAGAGCGTGCTCCTCATCGAGCGGGCAGTCGAGGACCAGTTGCGGGAACTCGCCGATGCCGGCTTCAACCTCTCACTCGCTTCGGAGCCGGCTCACTGTGGCGTCTGCAATGGGCCGGTCGAACAGGTCGATCCGGTGGAACCGACGCCGGAGTACGCACCGAATACGGACGACGAGACGGTCTGGCGCTGTACCGACTGCGGACAGTACTTCTGGAAAGGGAGCCACTGGGCGTCAGTTCAGGCGACGCTGGACGGCCTGTAGAACGTAGAAAGTCAGCGGGCGTCGCTACAGTTCTTCAGCCGCGGCGACGGCCTCGTCGGTCGTCCCCTCGACGACCACGCCGGTCGTGACATCGTCCTCGGTCCAGTAGACGACAGCACTGTCGTCGCGCTCGATTGCAGTCGCGTTCTGGCCGTTCACCTGTACCGCCGTCCCGTTCTCCGCATCGGCCAGATAGCTCGACGCGCCGGTCGCAGACAGAGCCGTCACGTTCTCCCCATCGGCGTTGTACTGCTGGGCCACAGCCGTACTCTCGGGCCGGCTGATGTACCGGGCTTCCTCGAAGGTCCCGTTCTCGTATTCGGGCAGGTCCATCTCCGTCGCGGACTGGGCCGCGTCGTAGGAGTCGTACCTCTCGACGGTCGTGACGGCGACCCGGTCAGCCGGCGGGGCGAACTGGCTGTCGTCGATGCTGACGTTGAAGTTCGTCTCCGCGACGGTGAGTTCCGTCCGGTTGGTCCCGTCGTCAGTGGTCAGCTTGTGGACGCGGTAGTCCTCAGTGTCGACCCACAGCGTCGTGTTCGGCGCGTCGATGCTCTCGTTGGTCGGTTCCAGGTCGAGAACGTACGTCGACTCGCCGTCGACTTCGGCGGTCCCCCGGAGCGTCGCGGTGACGTTCTCCTCGGGAACCGGGTCCGTCGTGTCGTTCATCGCCGCCGGGTCCTCGGGCAGTTCGCGGCCGTAGGACTGGTTCTCGCCGACCGCCCAGACGACGGTCCCGTTCGTCCCCATCTCGTAGGACCGGTTCTCGCTCGTGACGGCGGCCCACGTCTTGTTGGGCTCAGCGGCGGCGTACTCGACCGTAGCGGTCTTCGACACCGAGTCGTTCGCGACGCTCACCGTCGCCGTTCCGGTAATTGTCTCAGCTGCGTCGTAGCGCTGCTCGGTCCGGTCGAGCACGTCGTCGCCGGACGGCTGCCCCATCTCGCTGAGGCCGGACACGCCGGCGACCGCCCCAGCAGCCAGTAGTCCAATGGTGACGAACACCGCGACGATAGCCAGTCTCCGTCCGGTATCGGCTGTCATTGTCCGGTCTTAGGACTGGAGTGGTAAGTGGGTTCTTCTTGTCAGAGCGCGGACTGTATCCGGCGAAACCTGGGCCCGGCGAACCCCTCATTGCCGTCCAGTCCGTACATCGGTCCGTGAGCGAGTCAGCGAACACGACCGTCCGCGTCGAGGGCGTCAGCAAGCAGTACGACCTCGGCGGGACGGTGACGGCGCTGGACGACGTTAGCCTGGACCTGTCGGCAGGGTCGTACACGGCGGTTATGGGACCGAGCGGCTCCGGAAAGAGCACACTCCTGAATCTCATCGGCGGGCTGGACACGCCGTCGTCGGGACAGGTGGTCGTCAACGGACAGGACGTTTCGGCGGCCAGCGAGGCCGAACGGGCCGACATCCGCGGGACTGAGGTCGGCTTCGTCTTCCAGACGTTCAATCTCATGCCGCGACTGTCCGCGGTGGAAAACGTCGCCCTGCCGCTCGTCTTCGACGGCTGGGACCGCGCCCGTCGCCGCGAGCGGTCGGTGTCGTTACTCTCTGAGGTGGGGCTCGCCGACCGCACCGACCACGTCCCCTCGGAACTCAGCGGCGGCCAGCGCCAGCGGGTCGCTATCGCCCGCGCCCTGTCGACCGACCCGGCGTTGATTCTCGCCGACGAGCCCACCGGCAACGTCGACACGGACACCGGCGCACAGATACTCGACCTGTTCGACGATCTCCACGCGGCGGGCAACACGTTCCTGCTGGTGACCCACGAGCGCCACGTCGCCGAGCGGGCGGAGCGCATCGTCCACGTCGAGGACGGCCACATCCAGTCCGTCGAGGACGTTTCCGGAGGGCAGGACTGATGGACACCGGCGAGAGCGTGCGAATCACGCTCCGGTCTATCAGGGCCCACAAGCTCCGGTCGGCGCTGACGGTCGTCGGCGTCGTCATCGGCATCGCGTCGGTCATCACCTTCGCCACGTTCGGGGCCAGCGTCGAGGCGGAAATCGTCGGCGACATCGAGACATCGAACGCGGGCAACATCTACGTGTTCGGGACGCCGTCGGGCGACGACGACTTCGACCGGACGCTTCAGCCGGTGTTCACCGAGTACGACATTCAGCAGTTGGAGGGGATTACCGGAGTACAAGCGGTACTCCCGCGCGGTATCGTCCAGACGCAATCGGTACGGCACGGGGACCAGACCCTCGCTAGACAGCAGGTCACGGCGATACGGCCGGCCAGCATCAACGACGGGGTCCTCGTCGACGGACGCTCCTTCGAAACCGACGAGGAGGCCGTCGTCGTCAACGAGCGCATGGCGAGGTCGTTTTCCGAGAACCTCACGACCGGCGAGCGACTCACGATGACGATGCCCGACGGGGGCGAGCGCAACGTCACAGTCGTCGGCGTCGTCAACGGGACCCGCGGCGAGGTCCCGGTCAGCGAGTTCGCCCGCCAGCCGCGGGTGTACGTCCCCATCGACCCGTTCTACGACTCCGTCGTCGAGAGTCCTTCAGCGGGCGTGCGACAGCGCGCGTACCCGCAGGTGACCCTCGTCGTCGACCCTCGGGCGATTCCGGAAACGCAGTCGGCGATTCAGACGTACCTCTCCGGTAATTCTGATGCGCGGTCGCTGTCGGCCGACGACACGGAACTGGTCGCTCGCTCGGGCAACGACTTCGTCGAGGAAATCAGCGACGTCATCGAGCGCATCACGCGCTTCGTCACCGGCATCGCCGTTATCGCGCTGGTCGTCGGCGCTATCGGTATCGCCAACGTGATGCTCGTCAGCGTGACCGAACGGACCCGCGAAATCGGCATCATGAAAGCCGTCGGGGCGCGCAACCGCGATGTAATGCAGGTGTTCCTCGTCGAGGCCGCACTGCTCGGGACGATTGGCTCGCTGCTCGGCGTCCCGCTCGGACTCCTCGTCGGCTACGGCGCGACTCGGTACGCCGAGGTCACGTTCTCACTCGCGCCGCTGTGGATGGCGCTCGCGGTCGCCGTGGGCGTCCTTGTCGGCGTCGTGGCCGGTCTCTATCCGGCGTGGCGGGCGGCCCGGGTCGACCCCATCGACGCGCTCAGACACGAATGATCGGGATTCAGAACACCGAAATACGTGGTCGTCGTACCGACGGGCCATGACCCTCTCGGAGGATGCCCGCGAGCGACTCGCCGACATCGTCGAACTCCAGCCGACGAAAAACGGCGAGTTGCAGGAGCGCTGGGACATGGACAGCGGGAGCGAGGTGCACCAGTACCTCGAATCCGAACTCAAGGAGTACTACTACCGCAACGACAACAGCCTCATCTGTGCGACGCCGGAGGCGACGACGCTCATCGACGGGGAGGACTCCGAACGGATACAGACGGTGACGGTCACCACGCTTCAGCAGGCTATCGTCGACGTGATCGCCGGGCCGGACGAGGAGAGCCAGAGCGTCGTCGCCGTGTTACACGCCCTCCGCGAGGTCGGCGAGGACCGCGACACCGACGATGTTCGCTCCGCGCTCCGCAGCCTCGCAGACAAAGGTATCGTGGAGACGGTTGAGAAGACGGTGCCGACGTTCAGGCTCGCCGTTCCCCGGGACGAACTGGACATCGAGCTATCCGAGGAGTGAGTGCGTCCCACAGTACCGGTCGGTTACTCTGACAGCCCGGCCGCGGTGTCGGTCCGCTACTCCGACAGTCCCGGCCGCTGGCGGCGACGACGCCGTGCTAACACCCGCTGTATCGCTTTGCCCGGACCGCCGTCGAGCGGCCACGCCTTCGACCGCCACGCCGGCGGCTCCGGCTCGTAGGACGGACACTGGCCCCGACACTCCGCGGCCGTCGGGAGACACTCTTTCGCCGCGCAGTGGGGATACACACCAGTTTCGTCGGCGCTGAGTTGGAAGTGCCGGCAGTCGGGACGCATCGTGTCCACGTACGCGCGCCACCCGCGAGCGTACGCCCGTTCGGCGATGGCGAGCCGCCGCTCGCGCTTCCAATCGGGACTCGCGTACTCGAACCGCGCCGCGCTGGTGTCGTCGTCCGGTCGGTCCAGAATGCGCGTTCCAGGGTCGTCAACCGACAGCGACCGCGGTTGCCAGACCGCCTCGGCCGTGCCTATCTCTGGGTCGACAGTCAACACGCCGGCGGCTGCCGGCAAGTCAGCCAGCAGGATCGGCTCGACGCGCTCGTCGGTCGCCGCCGTCGCCACCCACACCTCGTCGGCCAGCGATAAGGCGATGTCCCGCTGTAGTTGTGGGACGAGATTTCTGGCGGCGCTGGCAGTGAGATCGGGCTTGTTCTCGATAGCGACGATCCGTCGGACCCAGTCCGGATACGGGCGTACCCGACGGATTTCGATGCGGTTACCCCGCTTTCGGGTCTCGATGGCGTCCCGGTCGGCCGCCTCGTGAATCGACTCTCGGACGTACCGCCACGGATAGCCCGGGTCAGGCAGCGCATCGCGGTAGTACGTCCAGCCGGCCGGCGCGTTCTGCAGGACGTGCAGGAGGTCCGAGTCGAACGGCTCCGCCCCGAACTTCGCTCGCTCGCAGAGTCCGTCGGGGTCACACTCCAGCACAATCGTGTCCCAGCGGCGGTGTTTCGTCCCGAACTGTCTGGCGACCAGCACCGCCGCGTCGTCGGACGGCGCCCACGCTCGTTCGACCCATTGACAGACAGCCAGTTCGAAGGCGAACTCGGAGTCTGAATCGGCTCCACCACTCGATGTCACGTATCTCGAAAAAATAGCCGGCCGCGTAAGAACTGCTGGGTTAGGCTGACGTGGTCGGACCTGTTACCTGCTGTGCGCTCTTGTTCGTCTGGCTTGCGAATGCCGTTCCGAACATACGGAAGACGGCGACCTGCCCGTAGTAGGTGACGAACGGAACGAGAACGAGTCCGATGACAGTAATCGCCAGAATATTGCTGATGAGGTTCGTGATGATGCCAACGACAATCGGCATCAGGACTGCGATGAAGTAGTCGCTCGTGAGAACGACGTTTTTCAGCAATGAGAAGTCGAACGCCGCTCCAAGGCTGCCTTCGACCGCCATATTGGCGAGTGCTGCCGGGACAATATAGTAAATGAGGAACATTACTGGAATCAGGAGGAGGATCGTCATGAACCCGAATCCGGCGATGATTCCGCCGCCAGAGTCGCCAGCAGCGCCACCCAACCCGAGGAGGACGCTGCCGATACCGAAGATGACAGCTATGGGAACGATAGAGTACACGAGACCGACGATACTGAACTTGATGCCGTCGATGATGAGTTCACCCCAGTCGTCCCAGGCGGGTGGCTCGGATTCACCTTCAACCGTCGTTCCGATCACGCGAAGCAAATAGCCGTTGAACGCGAACACCGGAATCAAGAGGAAAAAGAACACCAGCAGTACGCCGCCGATCAACATCTGTGCTATCCAACTGTCGCCTTGCATTGGGTACGATAGTCCGTCTTCTAACATTTTGGATGCCTCTTTGCAAACTGTAAGCTTATCGTATTTAAAAATACTGTTAGTATTGAATTAGAGATTATTCATAAAACACATTTATGCCCGTAAATAGCTTAGCTGCGGCTGATATCGCGGTATTAGTAGTTTGTATTACATATGCGGGCGAACTGTCGGGCAGGATACCACAGAAAGTGATGCCATTCTGTTAGTTCATATGTCACTTGAGCGGATCTGTATTCGTCGGAGAGAACATCCAGTTTCGTCATCAAGCGACGGTAAAGCCATCGCTGACCAGATGGCCACGTCGGTGCTCCGTGAATCGGGCTGGGTGCTGTCCGCTCTCCCTCTACTCCTCGTCGTCCGCTCGCTCGTCGAGGAACTCGTCTGCCTGTTCGAGTATCTCGCGGGGACCGTCCTGCGTGACCGTGTTGATGGCCTGCTCGTAGTCGCGCCATTGCAGGTCGCGGTGTTCTGTGGACAGTTCGGCTGACGCTTCGAACGATTTCGCGACGAACAGGTGGACCGTCTTGTGGATGGTGTTGCCGTTCGCCTCGAACACGTAGTCGTAGTCTTCGCGGAACCCGTCTAAAAGCCGGAAATCGCCGATTCCGGCCTCCTCTTTCACTTCGCGTATGGCGGTCTGCTGGAGTTCTTCCTCGCCCTCGACGCCGCCCTTGGGGAACTCCCAATCGCCGGGTCGGCTCTTGAGCAGGAGGTACTCCCGCCGGCCACGCGTATCGCGAAAGAGGATGGCTCCCGCGCTCGTGGCCTCTATCATTATCGGATTTTATGACACCGCTACTTAAGAGAATATCGGAGACACAACGGAAACAGATGGCCTTTTGTCACTCGCGGCTGAGTGTTCGTCTACAGATGCCCTTCGTCACGACGCTGACGTTCACCAGTGGGGACCGACACCGCCTCGAGGACATTGTCACAGAGATCAAAGAGAGCGCCGAACAGAAAGGGGTCGAACTCAAAGGCCCGCATCCGAAGCAACCACAGGAACTGCGGGTTCCACAGTCGAAGTCACTGGGGCCAAGCGGCGGCCGCTTCGAGTCTTGGACCCACACCGTCTACACCCGGACGATAGAGATCGTCGGGTACGAGGAGTTCGCTCGGAACGTTACTCAGCGAACCTTCCCGAACGCCATCCACGTCGAGGCCGGCGTCGAACAGCGGACGCAGGTCGGCAGCGGGTCGTAGGGCCGGAGTGACTGTCGTCCGCTCCTGTGGATTCTTATAAGTAACTGTGCCCCGTTTCGCCGGCATGAACGAGTCTCAACAGGAACGGCTCAGGTCCGTTCGACGTGACCTACACAGCTACCCTGAACCCGCGTGGCGGGAGTTCTACACCACCAGTCGCATCGTCGACGAACTCGAACGTATCGGCGTCGACCAGTTGCATCTCGGTCAGGATGTCGTGGACGGCGACGCGCGGATGGCAGTCCCGGACGCTGATGAACTCGAAGACTGGCAGGCGAAGGCCCGAGAGGCCGGGGCTCGCGAGGACGTGCTGGAGGCCGCCACCGGGGGATTCACCGGTGCCCTCGCTGTGCTCGAACAGGGCGATGGGCCGACCGTCGCGCTCCGGGTCGACATCGACGCGCTTCCGATAACGGAGTCAGACAGCGTGACACACGCCCCGGCGACAGAGGAGTTCCGTTCAGCCAACGAGGGGTATATGCACGCCTGCGGACACGACGCCCACGCAACGATTGGCCTTGGCGTGCTGGAGGCAGTGAAAGAGAGTGACTTCAGGGGAACGTTCAAAGTCGTCTTTCAGCCGGCCGAAGAGGTCATCGGCGGCGGGAAGGCCGTCGCCGAAAGCGGTCATCTCGACGACGTGGACCACTTGCTGGCGATACATATCGGTCTCGACCATCCGACCGGTGAGATTGTCGCCGGGGTCGGCGGCTTCCTCGCCGTCCGGCAGTTCAGAGCGACGTTCACTGGTGAGTCTGCTCACGCAGGGGGGCATCCGGCACAGGGGCGGGACGCCGTCCAGGCGCTGGCAACTGCCGTGCAGAACCTCCACGCGATTCGGCGGCACGGCGACGGCGCGACGCGGGTCAACGCCGGGGTCGTCGAGGGTGGCACAGCCACGAACATCGTCCCCGAGGAAGCGACGCTGGAAGGGGAAGTCCGGGGTGAGACGACCGCGCTCAAGGAGTACATGAGCGAGCGGGCGGACACCGTCATGTCATCCGCAGCCGAGATGCACGACTGCGAGGTCGCCATCGAGACGACCGCAGAAGCGCCGAGTGCGGTGAGCGACGAGGTACTCGCGGGCGTGGTGTACGACGCGGCAGAATCAGTTCCCGGCGTCACAAGCCGCCTTCGGACCGACGACCTCGGCGGGAGCGAAGACGCGACCTACCTGATGGACCGCGTCCAGGACCGCGGCGGCACGGCGACGTTCGTCGGTATCGGTACCGACCACCCCGGCGGCCACCACACGCCCACGTTCGACGTCGACGAGGATTCACTGGCCATCGGTATCGACGTCGTCAGCAAAGCGATCAGCCAACTGAGTGAGTGAATACGCTACGGCGCTTCCCAGCTGGCGAGCTGGATCGATTTGCCGCTATCCGGCGACTTCCAGTTCAGCGTGACCGTTGCATCCGAGAGATCAGCGGCTTTCGAAAACGTCACCTTCGACCCGGCTGTGATTTCCGAACCGGCCGCCGGTGCGCCGCCGAGACTCGGGAAATCGTGCTGTCCGTTGGCGGTTGAAGCCCCGCTAACGGTGATGTACAGGTTTCCGGCCCGGATCGAGTCGCCGCTCCGGTGTTCGATTGTCAGGCTGTCGGGACTACCCGCGTCGTAATCGAACGTAAACGCCGCCTGTGGCGCGCTTTGGCCGAGACTCCCAGACCCGAAATCGAGGAAGAACGTCGCTGCTGTCGCCGCCAACAGCACTGTTATTGCAACCATTAGAATGACACCAACAACTGGCGAGACTGCACTATCGTCGGATTGGAATCTGCGTGCTAGCATGATTGACCCCCACTCGGGCGACGGTCGACACGCTGTCTCCGTCTCGGTGACCCCCCGGTCGACCGACCCCAGTGTGACTTCATTTTGATATCATGTTGTTAAATAATAAAACTTGTTGTTCAGAACTATAGTTCATGATTTCAGCAACTACTCTCCGGATAGCTGTTCGAAACGCCGTCGCTGCTGCTGGCAATCCCGCGCCAGAATATCAGAACCAACCGGAAGACGCAACGAACCGCCGCGTCAGTACTTGGGCTCTGCGCCAGTGACGTCGTAGATATCGTCCATAATCGAGTCGCGCTCGCGCTGCCAGGCCTCGAAGCCGCTGCGGTCGCTTGGATAGGATTCGTAATGCTCCAGCAGCCGGTCGGCAGCTTTCTTCGTCTGGTAGAGGTCCCGGATAGTCCCCAAGTGGCCGATGCTCTTGACTGCCATCTTGATTTTGAGTCCGAGCCCGATACTGGTCGAGCCGCCGTACAGCGCCTCGGCGAGCTTCTCGCCGGGTAACGCGGCCAGCAGCGCCATCAGGTCGTCGACGTCGTAGGCGGTGGTGAAGATGTTGTACACGTCAAGCGCCGCGTACCGGGCGCCGAAGTGCTCCATCACGCGCTCGTTGTACTCCCAGAGCGCGGCTTCGTCGTCCGTCCGGCCGGATTCGATAGCCTCGATAGCCTGTTCGGCGGCGTAGGTCCCGGCGTAGGCCGCACCGGCGATACCGCCGCCGGTGGTTGGATTGACGTGTCCAGCGGCATCCCCGACGGCCATGAACCCGGGCGCGACGGCGGAGTCGTACGGCCGGCGCGTCGGCAGCGCAGCGCCGAGTTTATCCTGTACCTCCGCGCCCTCGAACTCGCTTCGGCCCTGCAGGTCGCGCTTGAGGTCGTCGACCAGTTCCATCGGCTCCTCGTTCATCTGGAAGCCGAGACCGGCGTTGATCTCCGTGTCCGTACGCGGGAAGTACCAGAGGTAGCCGGCGGAGCGCTCGGTCGGCTTGAACACGAGCGCGTCGTCCCATTCGACCGGCTCGTCAACCTCGATAATCTCCCGGTAGGCAGAGCAAAACTGCGAGTACTGGACGTTCGTGTCGAAGGTCGCGTCTTCGAGGTCGGTCTTGTCCTGCAGAATCGAGAGCGCGCCGGCCCCGTCGATGACCATGTCACCCTCGTACGTGACGGGGTCGCCTTTCCGCATGGCTTTCACGCCGGTCACACGGCCGCTGTCGTCCTGCAACACGTCTTGAACGACCGTGTCGTAATGGAACTCCACGCCGCTGTTGTGTGCCCCTTCGATGAGACAGCGACCGTACTCCCAGCGGTCGATGACGGCGAGTTCGCCCGGCACGGGGATTTCGAGGACGGTGTCTTCCTGTGGTATCTCGAACCGGCCGTGGTCGACATCTGTGTTGGTAAACGCCGGTTCGAGCTGTGACTTCGGAATCGCTTCAGGGAAGTCGCTGGCACCCTTGAGCGCGTCCCCACAGGCGATGTGGCCGGCCTCGGTCTCGTCTTTTCGCTCTACGACAACGACGTCGTAGCCCGCGTCTGCGACAGTCGCGGCGGCGTAACAGCCGGATGTCCCGGCCCCGACGACGACAACGTCCACGGAAACGGTCCGTGCAGTCGCCGACGCTCCGCCGGCGTTGTCGTCCTGGTGTGTGGTCATGCACTCCCGTCCTGCCCGGAGAGAGAAAATTATTCCGACTACGGGTTTCAGAACTGCTGTAACTATTTCTGCGATGCACAGCCGACTACGGGTGCGTCATGCGGCATTGACGGACAGCGGTCCGTTTCGCTCCGGGACAGCGGTGATAAAGAGTTTTGCTGGGGGGTGTCAAAGGGCCGAGCATGACCGAGTACACGGTGACGTTCGTGGGGACGGGCGAGGAAATCACCGTCTCCGAGAAGGAGACGATTCTCTCGCGGTGTATCGAGGAGGGTATCGCCCAGGAGTACTCCTGCCGCGTGGGGATGTGCCTGGCCTGTTCGGCGGAAATCATTGAGGGATCGGTCACGCAGCCTGCCGCCCGCGGACTGACCGACCGTGAACGGGAGAACTACGCACTGACTTGCATGGCGCGCCCGCAGTCGGACCTGAAACTCGACCGCGGGAAGTACCCGCCCAGTATTGAAGCGGATGTCGACCTGGAGGACGGCGATGCCACGCCTGCGGACGACTAGTAGGCACTGAATACCATTAGCATATGGCCTGCTAGAAGGTCTGTAAATACCTTTAACATACGCCTGATATATTGCCTGATATAGAGCGGTGAAACCGCGAATGAAGGACAGGTCATATAAGCAAGTGGCCCCTATGGAGTAGTGACTACAGCGTCAGCGGACGGCCTTCGACGACTGATACACGCTTCCCCAACCATGACCAGCCGCGTATACAGACTTCACTCGACACTTGAACTGCCACTGGAAGACGCCTACGATTTCTTCGAGGATCCGGACCTTCCCCCCGAAATCGCTGACATCGACATCACCCGTCGAAACAATACGCTAATCGTCAGCGCCGTCGCCAAAGACGACTCCATGAGCAAGTACACCCCGACGGCCCAGCTCAAGGCCAGCGTCACGGAGAATCGGGTGTACGAGGAAGACCCCGACGAGATGGGACCGCCCGGAGCCGCGAGTACCGGGAGTTCCGGCGGTGGCCCCCAGTGGGGTGCACTCGAAGAGGAAGAGGAAGAGATCGAGTCCGAACTCGTTGAGTACGCCTGCTTCAAGGGCGACCGTGAGACCGTGCTCCAGAACACCGCGCTCCAGTACGCGATGTTCGAGGTTCTGTGTGAGGTCGCGAAAGTCGCTGAGAAAGGAACGTTGACGGCGATTGCGGCGGTCGACGAGGAACTCGAAGCCGTCCGCATCGTCGATGGGGAAGAGCGGCCCGCCGCGATCAACGTTGCAGAGGAACCCCGCGACGGCGAGGAAGAAGAGGGCGTCAACTGGCGCGACAACGAGTTCATCTCGTAACGCGGCCTGCGGAGCGTCCGGTCACGGATTCAATTTTGCCGAGCCGTAGCTCAACACCGAATAGCGGACGGTCCGAACCGCTACGCTGGCGTGATGCCCGAGAGATCGGCGTCCGTGAACCGTGACGCGATTTCGATTGTGAGGTTCGCTTCGATGTAGGCCGCAATCACGATTAGTACGGCGGCCGTTGCAAGCAGCCAGCCGGCTTCCCGGAGATCCTGTCCAGTAACCAGTTCGTTTGTGCGGCCACGGATGTACTGTATCGTGCGCCACCCGAACCGAAGCCCGACGGCGGCGACGATGAGCAGTGCGGGGATCTCGATGAGGCCGTGTGGAACGATGAGTGCGGCGACGACGACGGGCGAGACCTGCTTGAGTGCGATACCGACGACGACCCCGATGAGCAGGCCGTTCAAGACGAGCGACAGGACCGTCATCGAACCGAGCGAGATAGCGCCGAGTGCCATCACGAGCAACGCCCCGAGGTTGTTAACGGTCAGTGAGACTGTCGTTAGCTCAGCCGGCATGAAGGGATTCTCGCCGGTCGTTCCGGGGTTCTGAAGCCATTCGGCGGGCACCTGGCTGCCGAGTCCGTACCCGAGGAGTCCACTGACGATCAGGATCAGCGCGGCTACAGGGACATAGCGCAACAGCCAGCGGTGAAAGAGGCGGGCCGGGAGGGTTGGGCGGTCGTCCATACCACGCCTTTCGCGCCGGCAGCAAAAAACCCGAGTGACCTGAACGGGCGCGGCCGCCGTTTTATTTGCCACCGCCTCACACACCTGTCGGCCATCCAAAAAGTACTTGGCACTCGTAATTATATCTCATTACACTATGTCCGAATCAGCAGAGTTCCCGGACTATCTGGACGTTGATTACACTGACGGGGAAGGCGAAGACCCCGAAGAGTACCCGACTGTCAACCACAAGATCGAGAAGGCTATCGAGGTCACGAAGACCGGCCTCGAAGAGTACGAGAACCCTGTCGTGATGTGGACCGGCGGCAAGGACTCGACGCTGACGCTGTACTTCGTCAAGGAGGTCGCCGACCGCTTCGACCTCGAAGTCCCGCCGGTCGTCTTCATCGACCACTACCAGCACTTCGACGAACTCATCGACTTCGTCGAGCACTGGGCCGACGAGTGGGACCTCGACGTCATCTGGGCCCGCAACGAGGACGTGGGCAACTACGTCGACGAGAACGGTCTCGAACCGGGTGACGACATCCCTGTCGACGAACTCTCCGAGCACAACCAGCACCACATTCGGAACATCCTCGAATACGAAGAGGACACGTTCCCGTTCCTGCTCGACACCTACGTCGGCAACCACCTCCTGAAGACGGTGGCGCTCAACGACACCATCGAGGAGCACGACGTCGACGGCATCCTGTCGGGCATCCGCTGGGACGAGCAGGAGTCCCGCGCCGACGAGACGTTCTTCTCGCCGCGTCACGACCCGGACATCTACCCGCCGCACGACCGCATCCAGTCGATTCTCCAGTTCGCGGAAGCCGACGTGTGGGAGGCCTTCTGGAACTTCGTCGTCCCGGACACCGTCGAGGGCTACCCGGACGACGGCTACGTCCCGCAGGGCCAGGACGACCTGCCCGAGGGCATCGAGAAGGAAGACGTGCCGGTCTCGCCGAAGTACTTCGCCGGATTCCGTTCGCTCGGGAGCGAGGTCAGCACCGACAAGTCCGCCGAGGAGCCCGCCTGGCTGCAGGACATGGCGAACACGACCGAGCGCGCCGGCCGCGCCCAGGACAAGGAAGACCTGATGGAGCGCCTGCGCGACCTCGGCTATATGTAAGCGGCCACGGAACGACGCTGATTCCGTACTGTTATTTCCCTTGCTGTCTCAGTAGCGACGTTCGCCACGACAAACAGTAAATACACGGCCGAATCCGTCTGTCGACCGAGACGAGTGGTCTCCGATAGCTGACCCCCGGAGTACAGAAGCCCCCCTCGGCACTGAATACTGTCACTCTAACACTTCGACAAGAGTCGATGTATCCCGCGCCGGCAGCAATCCCGGACCCGGTGTGGTCAAACGCACAGAGTAGACACGGCTGTCGTTATGTGCGCGGCAACGGCTACAGGCGACGACCAATACCCGTTTTAGACCCTTGTTCATCCTTTCTGAACGATGTAATTATCCGTCCCACAATCCGGTGGATTGCAGTCTAAGCCTCGCTACGTCCCGCAAACCGGCCGAAAAAACGTTATAGACGATTGTCGAGAAAAGGTTTAGGTACTGTCGAACAATACCAGTAGGTGAATGAGTTCAGACCAGTACAACTGTCCGAACTGCGGGACGGAATTGAGCTACCAGACGACGAAGCACAACGGCTGTTCGAACTGCGGGTTCGTTCCGCCGCACAGCGCTGAGTAAGGCGGATTGGGCCGAGTTAGCGGACGCGCTGTTCTGTAGTCGGTCGTTGTGGAGTTCGACGAGTAGGGTCACGTATTCGGGTCCGACATCTATTTTTCTCGGCTCGCTGTATCCGTTGTCTGTGACGGACCGCACAGACCGGGGCGTTCTCGCGGGCGTTATCTTCGCCGTTTTACTGGCGCAGGTCTTGCTGTACCCGGGCGTCGACAGACTCGTCCGGACGCTGGGTGCGACGACGGACCTGAACGCGAGTATGTGGTTCCTGGCCGCTGAGTTCGGGGCTTTCGTCGTCTTCGCTGGCGTATGGGGCGTGCTCAGCGACGCCACCGGACGGCGCACGCCGTTCATCGTCGGCGGGGCGGGCGCGGGCGCAGTGCTATACGCCCTCATTGCGTGGCTCCCCGGCGCTGTCTCGCTCCCGTTTGCCGGCGTGCTGGTCCTGCGAGCGCTTCAGGGCGGAGCCACCATCGCGGCGTTCTCGCTGGCGATGACGATGCTGATGGACCTGGGCGGCGGCCACGGCAAGAACATGGGGGCGGCAGGCATCGCTATCGGCAGCGGAACGGCGCTTGGCGCGCCACTCGGCGGCCAACTGTACGAAATCCAGACCACGCTCCCGCTGTACGTGGCGAGCGCGCTGTCGCTCGTTGTTGCAGTGGCCGCTCTGTTCGTGACCGACCGCGCACCGTCGGACGGGCGGTCGGGCCTGGCTGCGACCGTGTCCGGGCTCAAACAGCGACCGACCCTCGGCGTCCCGTACGCCTTCGGGTTCATCGACCGGCTCACCGCGGGCTTTTTCGCGCTCGTCGGGACCCTGTATTTCAGGGAGACGTTCGAACTGGGGCCCGGCGAAACCGGCGTTATGCTGGCACTGTTTTTCGCGCCGTTCGCCCTCCTGCAGTACCCCTTCGGCGTGCTCTCGGACCGCATCGGTCGAACGGCTCCGATTGTCGCCGGGTCCGTGCTGTACGGACTCACCGTTATCGGCGTCGGGCAGGCTCCGACGGTCACCATCGCCGGTGCGGGGATGGTACTGACCGGCGTCATCGGCGCGCTGATGGCTCCGGCGACAATGGCGCTCGTTTCGGACCTCGCCGGCGAGACGGAGCGCGGGACCGCTATGGCCGGGTTCAACATCTTCGGTAGCGTCGGCTTCCTCGCCGGCATCCTCATCGGCGGTACCGTCGCGGGAGCGTTCGGCTACGCAGTCGCATTCTTTGTCGCCGGCGGGACAGAAGTCGTCCTCGCGGTGTTGGCGCTCCCTGGATTGCTCCGGCTGGAGAAGCCGGCCGAGGACGCCGTCGGGGGCTGACTACGACGCCTCGCGGACCTCGTCCAGTGCGTCCGGGTTCTCGATGCTGGACATGTCGCCCAGGTCCTCGCCGCGGTAGACGCCGGCGATTGCCCGGCGGATGATCTTCCCGCTCTGAGTCTTGGGGAACTCGTCGACGAACAGCACCTCCCGGGGCCGGAACGGCTTGCCGAGTTCCTCGCCGACGGCGGCGCGGATATCGTCCCGGAGGTCGTCGTCGGGTTCGTAGCCGGCCTCCAGAACAGTATAGAGGACGACGGCAGTGCCAGTGGTGTCGTCCGGGGCACCGACGGCGGCGGCCTGATTGACGGCGCTGTGTTCCATCGCCGCGCCCTCGACCTCCGCCGGCCCGACCTTCCGCCCGGCGACGTTGAGCACGTCGTCGGCCCGGCCGTGGAGGAACCAGAGGCCGTCCTCGTCCTTCTGCGCCCAGTCGCCGTGGTCCCACACGTCGTCCCAGGTTGACCAGTACTCTTGGAGGTAGCGCTCGTCGCCAGACCAGAGCGACCGGGTCATCGACGGACAGGAGTCCCGGGCGACCAGATAGCCACGCTCGTGGGTGTCGGCGATGGATTCGCCGTCGGGGTCGACGATGTCGATGTCCATCCCCAACCCGGGACCACCCAGCGTACATGGTTTGAGCGACTGTATCGGCATCGGCATGAGGAAACAGCCCATTATCTCGGTCCCGCCGGAGATGTTGATGATTGGACAGTCCTCGTTCCCGACGTTTTCGTGGAACCACAGCCAGCTCTCGGGGTCCCAGGGTTCGCCAGTCGAGCCCAGCAGCCGCAGGCTGGAGAGGTCGTGGCCCTCCAGCCACTCATCGCCTTGCTTGCGGAGCGCCCGAATCGCGGTCGGTGAGACGCCGAAGGTGGTGAGGTCGTGGCGGTCTATCATCTCCCAGAAGCGGTCCGGCTCGGGGTGGTCCGGCGCGCCCTCGTACATGAAGACGGTCCCGCCGAAGGCGTGGTTCCCGAGCAGCGTCCACGGCCCCATCATCCAGCCGATGTCGCTCACCCAGAAGAAGCGGTCGCTCGGCTTGTGGTCGAACCCGAAGTAGATCTCTTTGGCCGCCTGCATGAGCGCGCCGGCGTGCGTGTGGACGATACCCTTCGGCTTCCCGGTCGTTCCCGAGGAGTACAACAGCATCGACTCCTGATTGCTCGGGAGTTCCTTCGCCGCGTACTCGTCGTCGGCGGTCTCGATAGCCTCGTCCCACCACTCGTCGCGGCGGGTCCAGCGAATCGTCTCGTCGGGGTCGTCCGCGATGCCGAGCCGGTCGTAGACCACGGTGTGTTCGACCGGTGTTGTCCCGAGTTCGTCGCCGGCCTGCTCGATGGCCTCGTCGGCGCTCCCCTTGATCTGGACCCCCGAGCCCCGGCGGTAGAAGCCATCACCGGTGAACAGGACGGAACACTCGGCGTCCGCGATGCGGGTCGCCGTCGCGTCGACGCCGAACCCGGAGAAAATCGGCACGGCAATCGCGCCGACTTTGAGACAGCCGTACAGTATCGACGCGACTTCGGGGACCATCGGCATATAGAGGCCGACGGTGTCGCCGGTGCCGACGCCGACGGACTCCAGGTAGTTCGCCACCTTGCTGGCCTGCCGGTTCAGTTCGTGGTACGTGACCTCCCGCACGTCGCCGGGCTCGCCCTCCCAGATGAGCGCCACCGTGTTGCGGGTGGGGCTGTCCCGCGCTGCATGGCGGTCCAGGACATTGTGGGCGGCGTTGATGGTCCCGCCGGCGTACCAGTCGGTGAACTGCGGCCCCTCACTGTCGTCTCGGACCTCGTCGTACGCCTCGAAGAACTCGATGTCGAGGTACTCCGGGAGCAGGTCCCAGAACCACTCGACGCCTGATTCTGGTTCCTCCGGCAGGTCCGTGGTCGTTCGCTCGATGAGTTCGTCGTAGTTTTCGATGTCGTATTCCTGCATGAACTCCCAGACGTTCGTCGACTCGACGAACGCGTGGCTCGGTTCGTGGACGATGGAGTCTACGTGGTCTTGTTCGCTCATAGCGTCAGTATTCCGTAGTGTTTGGCCGTCTGGTATAAACTCGTACCGCCGCCCGGGGCACCATACGCCCGTGGGCCGTCCGGGGGAGCCCGGTCCCGCAGCGCGTGCGTTGCGGGCCGCTGCAGTTCACGTTCACACGTCACTGTCTCACTCGTAGGTCGTTGTCATTCCGCCGTCGAACAGCAGGTCCCCGCCGTTGAGATGGTCGGCGTGGGTCGAGAAGCCGAACACGAAGAGGTTCGCTACGTCGATGGGGTCCATCATCTCCTTGACTCGGGCCTGACCCAGCATCACGTCGTCGATGACCTCGTCGACGCTGATGCCACGTTGCTCGGCGGTGTCGGGAATCTGGTCGACCACCAGCGGCGTCTTGACGTAGCCCGTACTGATGGAGAACCCACGGAGTCCGTCGCCGCCCTCGGCGGCGATAGACTGCGTCAGCCCCCGCAGGCCGAACTTCGAGACGTTGTAGGCCACCTTGTCCGAGGTGACGTAGTGGCCGTGGACCGACGCCATGTTCCCGATGGCACCGACGCCGTCGTCGGTCCCGCGGATGTGTGGAATGACCTGTTTCGAGAGCGCGAGCGGGGCTCGCAACATCACGTCGTGCATCTGGTCGTACTTTGCCATCGGGAAGTCCTCGATGGCGTCGATGTGCTGGAGGCCGGCGATGTTCGCAAGGTAGCGAACCGTGCCGTGGGAGGCCGCGGTCTCGACGATGGACTCGATGTCCGCGTCGTTCGCGAGGTCGCCGGTCACTGTCTCGACACTGCCGTCGAGGTCGAGGTCCGCCGCGGTCGCCGCGACTTCGGCGAGGCCGTCCTCGTCGATATCTGTGGCGACAGCGGTCACCCCGTTGGCGGCCATCGCCAGCGCCGTCGCCCGACCGATGCCCGAGCCGCCGCCGGTCACCAGACAGACGGTGTCTTCGGTGTAGTGATCGTCGTCGACGAACAGGATCGAGGACTCGTCGATGGATTCGACTTCGAGCCGTTCGTGAGAGGTGCTGGATGCCATTCGGTCACACGTTCTCTAGACATACCCGAATAGGGGTGGGTTGACATGTATACCCGCCTGGCTGCTGCGGAACTCCTGCAATTCGGGGTGAGAACACCGTTCCGCCGTCTCACCGGCCACCGTGGTTTACGTGTAAACCTCCCGTTATTCGGGGGTTACGTCGGAAGAGCCAGCCATCCCTGTGAGCGTGGCACACACTGCGTGACCAGACAGCCCGGACGAGTCCGGGCGTATTGGGACACACCTATGGAACAAACGACAACGGACCATGACACTGGTGGCATCGGCAGGCGACAACTGCTCTCCGCCGTCGGCGGCTCGGCCGTCGCCGCAGCACTCGCTGGCTGCTCGACGCTGCTGAGCGACGGTGAAACAGCGGATCAGGGCGGGCAGTCCGGAGGCGAGATCTCCGACGAACCGATACAGGCCGGGCTGTTGACGTTCACGCGTGGCGCACCGGGCGTCCTCGGCATCCAGGCCCAGCGCGGGGCCGAACTCGCAGTCCAGCGCATCAACGAAGCGGGCGGTATCGGCGGGCAGCGCGAGATCGAGCTGGACGTGGTCAACGAGGGGTCGAATCCGCTCGACAGCTACAACCAGTTCATCGAAGAAGGAAAAGAGGTCACGTTCGGCCCGATTTCCAGCGGCACGCACAGCCAGATCGCCCCCGAAATCGAGAAAAACGAGATAATCAATGTCAGCACCGACGGGACGGTGACGACACTCTACGAGGAGACCGTCCCTGACCCGACCTACTCCTTTCGCTTCCAGAACTACGACATCATGGAAGTGGTGACGATGGCTCGGGAGGCCGTCGAACGCATCGGCGCTGACAACATCTCGACCGTCGCCGGGGTCAACCCCGGCTACTCCTTCGGCGAGGACGAGATGCGGGTGTTCACGCAGGCCATCCAGCAGCTCACGGACGCCGAAATCGTCTACGAGGGGTTCCCGGAACTGGGGGCCAGCGACATGTCGAACCACATCACCTCGATCAACAACGAAGAGCCGGACGTGACCTTCTCCAGCCTGTGGGGCGGCGACGTGACGACGTTCGTCCGACAGGCGAACGCCAACAACATGTTCGAGAACACGACGGTGTTCGGCACGACGCTGTACAGCGCGGCCGGCGACGTGCCGGGCGATGCACTGGCCGGGACGGACATCTACTCCGGGTCGCGCAACTACTACTGGGGCCTGCCGGCGCTCGGTAACTGGCAGCCCGGCCGCGAGTTGTTCGACGCCGCGACACAGCAGGAGGGCGTGACCGTCCCGACCGCACACTACATGAGCGGCTACGGCGCGGTCACCGCTTGGGCGACGGCCACCGAGAAGGCCATCGACCTGCTGGGGACCTACCCCAGCCAGGAGCAGATCGCGCAGGTCCTGGAGGGCCACGGCTTCTTCACGCCGGCCGGCTACCACAACATCGCCGAGGACCACCAGGGAGCGTCGAACTCCTTCGCCGGGCAGATGGTGTACGACGACGACCTCGGCGCGGCCAGGCTCGACGACGTGAACACCTACGCGGCGACCGAGACCGCGCCGCCGCCGGGCGTCACCGGCAGCGACTGGCTGGATAGCTGGAGCGCCTGATACCGAGCCATGGCCGTAACACCCACAGCCGCGCTCGTCCAGACGCTCAACGGCATCCAGTTCGGGTTCATCCTGTTCATGATCGCCTCGGGACTGACCGTCATCCTGGGCATCCTGGACGTCCTGAACCTGGCCCACGGAGAGTTGTTCTCCATCGGCGCGTACACCGCCATCGGCGTGTTCGGGTTTATCATCGGCATCGTCGGCCCACCGGGTGGCGGCGTCGTCGGTACCGCCGTGTTCGTTCTCGCGGTCCTCGCAGCCGTTCTGGTGACGGCAGCCATCCTCCTCCCCGTCGGGACCCTCTTCGAAGCAGTGTTCCTGCGCCAGATTTACGACCGCGACCAGGTGTACCAGCTGGTGCTGACCTTCGCCCTCCTGCTCATACTCCTCGACGTGAAGAAGGTCATCTGGGGGGACAGCTCGATACGGACCGACGCCGTCTACAGCGCCATCAACACGATTCCGACGAGCGAACTCGTCGGGCTGAACTACCCGACTTACAACGTGTTCGTCATCCTCGTCGGGTCGGTCGTCGTCGTCGGCCTGTTCTGGTTCTTCGAGCGCACGAAAACCGGCCGTATCATCCGCGCGACCGCCATCGACCGCGAGATGGCGACCGCCATCGGCGTCAGCACCGACCGCGTGTTCACGCTCGTGTTCGCGCTCGGTGCGTTCCTCGCCGGTTTCGCCGGTGCGATGGCAGTGCCGCCGACGTCGGCAACGCTCGAAATGGGCACCAATCCGCTGGTACTATCCTTCGTCGTCATCGTCATCGGCGGCCTCGGCAGCCTCCGTGGCGCGTTCGTCGGGGCGCTTCTGGTCGGTGTCATCCGGAGCTGGATGATCACGCTGTACCCGCCGGGCGAAATCGCCGCCCCGTTCGCCATTATGGCGCTCATCCTGCTGGTCAAGCCCGAGGGCCTGTTCGGGACGTGGGGTGAGACAGCGTGATGCCGGAGCGCGTCGACCGTGACGGGACGCCAGCGTATCGCTTCCTCGGGGTCGAGGTGACCCGCCGGGAGGCGGCCTTCCTCGTCATCGGGGTCGTGTTCCTGTTCGTCATCCCGGACATCGCGGGCCTCTCCGACAGCCTCCAGCTCAGCGTCATCCATCAGGGCCTGCTGTTCGGCTTCGCGGCGGTCGGGCTGAACCTCCTGCTTCGGCACACGAAGCTCACGTCGTTCGGCCACGCGGCCTTCTTCGGCACCGGCGCGTACGCGACCGCAGTGCTGGCACGCTACGCTGGCGTCCAGAGCGTCGGCCTGCTGTTGCTCGGGGCTATCGCGGCTGCGACGGTGATGGCGGCTATCATCGGGGCGCTATCGCTGCGACACACCGGGCTGTACTTCGCCCTCCTGACGCTGGCCTTTGGCCAGCTCCTGTACGCCATCGCGCTCGGGCAGAGCGCACTCGGGGGAAGCGACGGGCTCCCCATCCGACCGGGGCCGGCGAACCAGCCGCTCCTGTTCGGGACCGCGTTCAGCCCGGACGTGTATCAGGTGCTGACGTACTACCTGACGGTGGTCGTCATCCTCATCGGCCTGTTCGTGATGTACCGCATCACGCAGTCGCCGTTCCGCAACGCGCTTGACGCCATCGGGCAAGAGCGGACCCGAGCGCGGTTCATTGGTCTGCCGGTCCGGCGGTACGTCTGGGCCGCCTTCGTCGTCTCGGGCATCTACGGCGGCGTCGCGGGCGGCCTGTACGCCGTCGTCCGCCAGTACGTCCGTCCGGAGGGGACGCTGTTTTTCCTCCGGTCCGGAGACATCCTGTTCATGGCGATTCTGGGCGGGTTCCGGACGCTGGTCGGCCCGCTCATCGGCGGTGTCGTCCTCGTCTTCCTGCAGGACGTGGGCCAGGACGTGACCCAGTACTACGATTTCCTGACGGGCGTAGTGCTCCTGATCCTGGTGTACGGCTTCCCGAGGGGTATCGTCGGATCGCTCCGGTCCGGCGGCATCGTCAACACGCGGCTCAATGAACTGCGTCGAGAGCCGTCCGTCCTGTCGACGTGGGGGCGGACCGCCGTGCAATCGATAGAACGGAAAGTGACAGAAGCGCTGACCAGCCTGCGAATAATCCTTTTTGGAGTCGACTGATATGCTCGAAGCACGCAATCTGCGGAAGTCCTTCGGTGAACTGGTCGCAACTGACGACATCACGCTCGAGTTCGGGAAAGAGGACGGCGAACTCGTCTTCATCGTCGGCCCGAACGGGGCCGGGAAGACGACGTTCATCAACCTCCTCACCGGCTTTCTCTCGCCGGACGAAGGCTCCATCGTCCTCGACGGCGACGACATCACCGGCATGTCGGCAAACGGTCGTGTCGACGCCGGTATCGCCCGGAGCTTTCAGGTCGTCAAGGTGTTCGAGGAGATGACGGTCCGGGAGAACCTCCGGACGGTCGTGCTGACCGAACAGGGCAAGACCTGGAGCCTGTTCTCGATGGCCGACGGCCACGCGGAAGTGGAGACCAAGGTCGATGAACTGCTTGCGAAGTTCCGGCTCGAAGACGCCGCCGACACCCTCGCCGAGGAACTGCCCCACGGCGACCGGAAGCTACTGGACGTAGCGATGTCGTTCGGTCTCGACCCGGACTACCTCTTGCTCGACGAGCCGACCTCCGGGGTGTCGACCCGCGAGAAGGAGTACGTCATCGAGACGATTGTCGAGGTCGGCAGGGCCGAGGGCGTCACGACGGTCACCATCGAGCACGACATGGACATCGTCACCGAGTACGCCGACCGCGTCGTGGCGCTCCACCAGGGGACCGTCCACGGGGTCGGCCCGCCGACGATGCTCGAAACGGACGACGAACTCCGGCGGCTCCTCCTGGGGGTGGGTGACGATGAGTAGCGACGCCCTGCTGTCCGTCCGCGGTCTCAACGCCGCCGTCGAGGGGTTCCAGGTGACCGAGGACATCGACCTCGACGTGAACGCCGGCGAGGCGGTCGGTCTCGTCGGCCGCAACGGGGCCGGCAAGACGAGTACCTTTCGCGGCATCATGGGCCTGACGCCGGTCTGGAGCGGCTCAGTCACGTTCCGCGGCGAGGAGCTGACCAGCATCCGCTCGGAGCTGATACCCAAGCGAGGCATCGGCTACCAGCCCGAAGACCGGAAGCTGTTCACCGGGATGACTGTCGACGAAAACTTCCGGCTCCCCATCTGGACCAGTGGGAAGGCCCGCGGTATCGACGACGAGGACGCGGTCATCGAGAGCGTCTACGACGTGCTGACCGAACTCGATGACCGCCGGGACGCGAAGGTCCAGAACCTCAGTGGCGGCCAGGCGAAGATGGTCGCTATCGGCCGGGCACTGGCGCTTCAGCCCGACCTGCTCATCCTCGACGAACCGCTAGAGGGGCTAGCCCCGGTCGTCGTCGAGAGCCTCAAGCGCTACATCCGAGCCATCAACGACCGCGACATCGCGGTGCTCATCGCGGAGTCCAACGTCACGCACGTCCCCGATGTCGTCGACCGCCTGTACGTCATCGAACGGGGCGACATCGTCGCCAGCGGCGACCCTGAAGAACTGGCGGCCGACGAAGACATCCAGAAATTGATGCAAGGGAGCGGTACGGAGTAGCGGAAAACCGGAGCACCGGACCGGTGGCCTACTCGGTCACGTCGTTCATCGCCGTCGTGACGCGGTCGAGTATCTTCCGCTGACTGCGCCGGAGGTTCTTCGAGATAGCCATCTTGGAGACATCGAACTCCTCGGCGAGCGACGACAGGGTCGCGTCCCGAGGCGTGTCGAAGTAACCGCCTTCGACGGCTTTCTCCAATGTGTCCCGTTCGACATCCGACAGCTCCCGGCAGCCATCGACCAGCCGCTTTGCCGAGTCGATGTTCTGCAGCAGGTCGTAGTAGTCCTCCAGGTCGACCGACTCCCGGGACCGGATGGTGTAGTCGTTGTCCCGCTCCAGTTCCGACAGCGTCCCCTCTGCGACTCGCTCGGTGTCGAAGCCGACGTGCCAGATTTCCGAGCCGTCACGGATGCGGAACGGCCCGGTGATGTAGCCGCTGTGGTCGCGGATGACGCTCATCGCGTTCGTCTCGTCGATGCGCGAGCGGATGAGCGCCAGGTCGCCCTTCCGACGGAGAAGCTGATAGGACTCCATGTGATCGTGCGTCTCCAGCGCGTTCAGCCCGCGATCCAGTTCCTCCCGGTCCGCGCCGTTGACCATGATCCGCGTCTCCAACTCCCGCTCGACAGGGTGGAAATCCCACTGCTTGGCCAGAAACGACACCTCGTAGTCCCGTGTTGTGTCGATATACGGACAGTCGTACTGGACCATGTCCATCTCGAGCGAGATCATGAGTAATCAATCATGTTGAACTCTCTTAGTGATTGCCTCTCCGCCACGTAACCCGACCGTGCCAGTCACGCCGCAAACCCTTTTGACTGCGGCAGTTAACTTTCGAGTATGTACGTCCGGGATGCGAAAAACCGAGAGGAAGTCTGGTTGCTCGACCGTATCGAGGAGATGGGGCTGGACGAGACGGCTTTCAGATCCCGGGACTACGTCGTCGCTATCGACGAGGAGAGCCACGAAAAGGCGGGCTTCGGCCGTATCCGTATTCACAAGAGCGACGAGGAGTCCGTCTGTGAACTGACGAGTATCGGCGTGCTGCCCGTATGGCGCAACCAGGGGGTCGGCGCACACGTCATCGAGCGCCTGGTCGAGTACGCCGGCGACGAGGGGTTCGACACCGTCTACTCGCTGACGAACGCCTCCGAGTACCTCGCGCAGTTCGGTTTCGAGCGCATCGAGCCGGCGCAACTCCCTGACTCGCTCCGGGACCGACTCGCGACCAAACAGGAGAACATCCAGCCCGACGCGGTGCCGCTCCGGGTGGCCCTCGACCGCTTCGAAGTACCGGGGCACCTCCGCAAACGGTTCAAGCGGGCCAGTGCCGGCGAGTCCGAGGAATCCGAGCCGGAGGAGGGTCCCGAGGACTTCGGCATCGACCCCGACGAAGCGACCTACAAGTACGACACGGGCGACTGATTATTTGCCGACGACGGACCGATTACCTGCCGACGACAGACTGATTATCTGACATCGACGACTTCGATATCGAACACGAGCGTCTTGCCGGACAGCTCGTGGTTGAAATCCACCTCGATAGCGTCGTCGCGGACCGCAGTCACGTCCCCGTGGAGGCCGTTCTCGGCCTCGACGTGGAGCCCGACCTCCGGCTCTTTTCCGACCATACCCTCGAACGTCTCGGGGTCGTACTCGCGGACGCGGTCGGCCTGGAACTCCCCGTAGGCTTTCGCCGGAGGCACCGTGACAGTGGCCTCCTCACCCGCAGTCATTCCGACGATGGCCTCGTCGATCCCTTCGATGATATCCCCTGCACCGACGGTGAAGGAAAGCGGTGCGTACTCGCTCGCCTCGACGCCCTGTGCCTCGATGAGTCCGTGCTCTCTGGCGACTTCGGGACGTGACGTATCGAAGACGCTCCCGTCCTCGAAGCGGCCGACGTACTCGATGGTGACGCCGTCTCCCGGTTCGATTGGCATACGTCCTCGATAGATACCGACGATATAAACCCGCCTCGGAACAGCGCGCGACCGTCTCACGGTGGGACGCGCATTACAAACCGTGAAGGATTTAAGAACCCTTAAGCCTCCGCCGTCCGACAATCCGTCCATGTTTGACCCCGACGAGCTGGCGGAGATACGGGAGTCGAAGGCTCAGTGGGAGGAAGACGACGTCCAGCCCACCGTCGACCGCTTTGGCGAACGCAAGGAGACGTTCACCACGGACACCGAGGGACACGAGGTAGACCGTCTGTACACCCCCGAAGACATCTCCGATATGGACTACGAGGAGGACCTGGGCTTCCCCGGCCAGGAACCGTACACCCGCGGCGTGTATCCGACCGGCTATCGGGGCCGACTCTGGACGATGCGTCAGTACGCCGGGATGGGGACCGCGACCGAGACTAACGAGCGGTTCAATTACCTGCTCGACCAGGGCCAGACTGGGCTGTCGATGGCTTTTGACCTCCCGACGCAGATGGGCTACGACTCCGACCACGCGATGGCCGCCGGCGAAGTCGGCAAGACCGGCGTCGCCATCGACTCGCTGGACGACATGGAGACCGTGTTCGACGGCATCCCGCTAGACGAGGTGTCGACGAGCATGACCATCAACGCCCCAGCCTCGGTGCTGCTGGCGATGTACATCGCCGTCGGCGACAAGCAGGGCGTCGACCGCGAGGAACTCCGCGGGACCATCCAGAACGACGTGCTCAAGGAGTACATCGCCCGGAACACGTTCATCTACCCGCCGGAGCCGTCGATGCGCCTCATCACCGACATCTTCGAGTTCTGCGCCGCCGAGACGCCGAAGTTCAACACCATCTCCATCTCGGGGTATCACATCCGCGAAGCCGGTTCGACGGCCGCTCAGGAAATCGCGTTCACGCTCGGCGACGGCATCGAGTACGTCGAAGCCGCCATCGAAGCCGGCCTCGATGTGGACGAGTTCGCCCCGCAGCTCTCCTTTTTCTTTGCCTCCTACAACAACATCTTCGAGGAGGTGGCGAAGTTCCGGGCGGCCCGGCGCCTCTGGGCGAAGATCATGGACGAGCGCTTCGACGCCCAGAACCCAAAGTCCAAGCAACTGAAGTTCCACACCCAGACCGCCGGGTCGACGCTGACCGCCCAGCAGATCGAGAACAACGTCGTCCGCGTGTCCTACCAGGCACTCGCGGCGGTCCTGGGCGGTACCCAGAGCCTCCACACCAACGGCAAGGACGAGGCCATCGGCCTCCCGACCGAGCAGTCAGTCAGGACCGCGCTGCGGACCCAGCAAATACTCGCCCACGAATCCGGCGCGGCCGACACTATCGACCCGCTGGCCGGCAGCTACTACGTCGAGTCGCTGACCGACGAACTCGAAGCCGAGGCCCGCGACCTCATCGAGGAGGTCGACGAACGCGGCGGGATGCGCCGCTCCATCGAGGAGCAGTGGGTCCAGCGCCAGATTCAGGACGTGGCCTTCGAGCGCCAGCGCGAACAGGAGGCGGGCGAGCGCGTCATCGTTGGCGTCAACGAGTATCAGGTCGAGGAAGAGGGCGAACAGGACATCGAGGAGGTCGACGAGGCCGTCGAACAGGCCCAGCAAGACAACGTCGCCACCGTCCGGGAGGAGCGTGACGACGAGGCTGTCGAAGCGAAACTCGACGCACTCCGGCAGGCGGCCGAGGGCGACGAGAACGTCATGCCCTACATCATCGACGCCGTGAAGGTGTACGCCACGACCGGCGAGGTGTGTGACGTGCTCCGGGACGTGTTCGGCGAGTACCAGCCCGGCTCGTCGATGTAAGGTCAGTCGAACCGCGTGGCCGTTCTGTTTTCCGGCTGTCCATGCTCCCAGAATTATAAGCCACCCCGGTGTACGGCCGTCCATGCGATTCGACCACGCCGGCATCGCAACGGACGACGCCGCCCCGCTCGCAGAACTGTTCGCCGACGCCTTCGAGACACCGGTCGTCCACGAGGAGACGTTCGATGGCCTGCAGGTGACGTTTCTGGAGATGGACAACGGCTACTTCGAACTGCTGGAGCCGCTACCGGACGCCGACGGCGCGATTCCCAGATATCTCGACAGCAACGGGCCGGGCATCCATCACGTCGCTCTAGAGACGGACAACATCTCCGCCGCGCTAGAGACCGTTAGCGACTGCGGCATCGACCTCATAGACGAGGAACCGCGGCCCGGCGCGTGGGGGCACGACGTGGCCTTTCTCCATCCGAAGACGACCGGCGGCGTGCTCGTGGAGTTAGTCGAACACTAATCGGCTTCTCGTCCCGGTCCCGGATTCACTCGCCGTCGAGCAACGCTGCAAACCGTTCTTCGGCACCGGGCGTGAGCCGCTCGGGCGGCTCCGCGAACCACGCCGCTCCCACGAGTTCCGACTCGTCCACGTCGAGACTGCCTTTCTTGTACGCCGCTTCGAGGTAGATGTCTAGCGTGTGTACCGACCCCTGCGCGTCGGTGTCCGGATAGTACTTCGAGTGAACGACTTCCGCGACGCCGGTGACCGTACAGCGGATGCCGGTCTGTTCGTTGACGCGGCGGACGGCGGTCCCTTGCACCGATTCGTATTCGTCTCCTTTGCCGCCACCCGGCAGCGCCCACATGTCAGCGCCCCGGCCTAGCACTAGCAGGACGCGGTCGCGGGTGTCGTCGGCCGCCTGGTCGGGTATCTGGTCGCTTAGCTCCGGGAAATCGGTGCCGTCACGGGTGACGAACACGACGCTGTTCCCGGAGTAGCCGGTCCCGCGTGTCGCAGCGAACACGTCGGCGTATTCGTCAGGCGACAGCTCGAAGGTCTCCTCGGTGACCGGGACCTCGTCGTAGGCCGCTTCCAGACTCGCAATGCGCTTGTCGACGTTCGTCTGGTTGATTTTCTCCGTGAGGTTCGCGTCGCCGGCCTCCGCGTCGACCGGGGTGTCGTCACCAGTCATACGGGGTGATACTGCGGGCCACCGATAAGTGCCGCGGTCCAGTCGATGAAAAAGAACTTGTATTCTGGTTGTCTGCTTCCGGACATGAAAGCGATTGTCCTCGCAGGCGGATACGCCACCCGGCTCTGGCCTGTCACCAAGAACCGGCCCAAAATGCTGCTTCCCGTCGGTGAGACGACTGTCATCGACCGGATTCTGGGCGAACTGGAGAAGGACGATCGCATCTCGGACGTGTTCGTCAGTACGAACCAGCGCTTTGCCGATGACTTCCGTGACCACATCGCCGCGAGTAGTTTCGAGAAGCCGTCCCTGACCGTCGAGGAAACCGCCGAAGAGGACGAGAAGTTCGGCGTCGTCGGCGCGCTCGCCCAGCTGGTCGACCGGGAGGGGCTCGGCGACGAGGACCTGCTGGTCATCGCCGGCGACAACCTCATCAGCTTCGACATCGCGGAGTTCATCGACTACTTCGAACAGTACGACGACCCCACGCTCGCCGCCTACGATGTCGGCTCGCGGGAGAAGGCGAGTTCCTACGGCCTCATCGAACTGGACGGCGAGGAGGTCACGGACTTTCAAGAGAAGCCCGACGACCCCAACAGCACGCTCGTCTCGATTGCCTGCTACGCCTTCCCGGCCGACGCGATTCGTTTCGGCGAGTACCTCGACGACGGGAACAACCCCGACGAACCCGGCTGGTTCATCCAGTGGCTCGTCGACGACGGCCCCGTCCGGGCGTTCACGTTCGACGACGCCTGGTACGATATCGGCACGCCCGAAAGCTATCTGGAGGCCGTCGCGTGGGAACTCGACGGCGACAACGTCGTCGCAGAGGACGCCACCATCGAGAACACCACGCTCGGCGAGAACGTCCACGTCCTCTCGGGGGCCGAAATCGTCAACTCCAGCCTCGACGGCACCATCGTGTTCCCGGACACGACTATCCTCGATTCGGACATCCGCGAGTCGATTATCGACCGGGATACACAGGTCGAGAGTCTGGACCTCGCCGGCGCGCTCATCGGTGCGCATACGCAGTTGACGAACGGGGACTGACCCCGCCTAGCCGCTTCGATACAAAGTCACGCCAGCCACGCGTCTTCAATTTTGAGTGTCCCGCGACTGCCGTCCCACTCCGTCTCGTACTCCAGTTCGATCCGGCGGTCCATGTGTGGCCCGTCGGTGACGAGCGTCTCGAACTCGCCGCCTTCCCCGAGAATGTGGACGCCGTACTCCTCGTTGAGCGCCTCCAGTTCGTCGAGCGCGTCGGCGTCGAGCGTGCGACCCAGCCAGGACTCGTCGAGGCCGTAGGCGGCCACGCGGATGATCCGTATCTCGAAACCGGCGTCGAGCATCGCGTCGGCGAGGTCACGAGGGTTTTCCTGCCACAGCGGCGCGAACACGTTGGCTTCGAGGCGGTCGGCCATCGATTCGATGCGGGTCGTCTGGTACTCGCTCTCGACCGCGCCGGCGGTGACGCCGGTGATGCCGCCGTCCAGTTCGACGTCGAGTTCGCGTAGCGCGGCCTCCAGCGGTTCGAGTTCGGCGTCGCCCTGGTCGCCGGAGTCGAGCACGTCGTCAGCCTCGAAGTCATCGGGCTCGACTTCGACCAGCGGGATGCCGATACTCTCGGCGGCCAGGCGGGCCAGTCGAGTCGCCGGAACGTGGTACATGTAGGAGTCGCCCTCCGGGTGGACCGTCACCAGATGTTCGACAGGGTGGCCCCGTTCCAGTGCTCGGTACAACGCCCACGAAGAGTCTTTGCCGCCGGAGAACAGCGAAACCCACGCGCCGTCTGTCATAGCCGCCGGTAGCCGGCGGCGGCGTAAATCGCTGTCTATTCCACCAGTTCGTCCTCGATATCGGTGTGGCTGACGTAGGTCGCCACCCGGACGCCGACGATGCTGATGAGGATACCTGCGAGGATGAACAGCCCGAGGCGGGTCCCCGCCTCCAGTATGAACCCCTGGACCTGAACGATGCCGAGGTTCGTCTCCGGCACCTGAAACGGCTCGAACACGCCACCGCGTTCGAGGAAGTACGCAGAAAAGCCGCGAACGACGAGCCCGACCGCGACCGCACCGAAGGGGAGGTTCACGTACGCGCTCCGGACCCCCTCTTGTTGAATGAGTTCGTCCAGCAGGCGACCGAGCGAGGCGGCCAGCGCCGCGCCGGTCAGCCACGGCACAGACGCGAAGGCAAAGCGGTTCGCAAGCAGGAAGGGGCTGATATCGCCGACCGCCGAGACGCCCAGCACGCCGGCGAAGATGCCGACGAGCGAGAGGCCGGCGGCGACGACGTAGGTCACGAGCGACACCTGTCCCGAGTACAGGGCTTCTCGGGTCTGGCTGGGAAGTCGGGAGAGGTATGCGTCGATACCCAGTCCCTTGTAGATGAGGAACACGCCGATGGCGGCCGCGATAGCGCCGACGGCAATCGTCGGGCTGGTGACGACGAGCAACAGCGGGAACGCGAGCATGATGATTCCGACGGGGACCAGCACCGTCTTGCGCAGTTCCTCGTCTGCCAGGAACTGCTTGAGCAGGTAGTACGTGGATTCGATGTCGCGGGCCTGACGAACGACGACCCGGTCGACGGCGTCGACCTGGACGCGGCTCTCGATGATGGGAACCAGCCGCTCGTCGTCGGCGCTGTCGACGACGACGACCGCGGAGTCCGGGTCGTGCTCGGCGACCAGACTGTCGATCTGGCCGGCGATATCCCGGTCCGAACCGACGCTGTCGCTTCCGCCGCCGACGACGGCGAGGACCGGCGAGGACCCCTCGGCTTCGAGTTCATCCGCGACTGCGAGCCCCTCGAGGAGGCAGTTGACCCGGCTGTCTTCCGGGTCAACGACGCCCGTCTGCGTGATGAGTGACTCGACGGCGTCGCGGCCGACGACGGGACACGCCGCTGCGGCCGGACTGTCCCTGTCGATACACACCACCAGCGTTGTCACACTACGGCGAAGGCGGTCCCCGAATAAAAAACCTCCCGAGCTATCGCCGGAAGGAGAGGCCCTCGATATCACCGTCGGCGACGCCGGCGATACCCGCGCCGAGGGCGAAGGCGACCTGCTGTGCGCCTCCGCGGAGTTTGCCCGTCAATCCGCGCTCAGGCTCGTACTCCTTGATCGTCACAGCCTCGCCCAGCCGTTGCTCCAGGCTCGCCTCGACGTCGTCGCGCGTGCCGAGCCGGTCGACGAGCCCACGCTCTTCGGCCTCGTCACCGAGGAAGATGCGCGCTTCGGTGTCCTTGAGCGTCTCGGCGTCCATCTCGCGGCCCTCGGCCACGGTGTCGATGAACTGGTCGTAGTAGTCGTCGACGATGCCCTGGAGGTACTCGCGTTCGTCCTCGGTCATCTCCTTCAGCGGAACGCCGGCGTCCTTGTACTCGCCGGCGGTGAACTGCTCGTAGGAGAGGCCCAGGCGGTCGGCCAGTTCCTTGGCGTTGACCCGCGAGCCGACGACGCCGATCGAGCCGACGATAGAGCCCTCGCGCGCCCAGAGCTCGTCACAGCCGGCGGCGATGTCGTAGCCGCCGCTGGCACAGACGTCCGTGGCGTAGGCGATGGTCGGGCCGTCGAACTCCTCGGCGGCGATGCGGATGTCCTCGCTGGGGACGATTTCGCCGCCCGGCGTGTTCAGTTTCAGGAGCAGCGCCTCTGAGCCCCGGTCCGCGTCGGCACGGTCTATCTGTTCGACGATGTCGTCGGCCGACGCGCCCACCGGCGGACTGGTGATGCCGCCACCGCCGTCACGGCTGATCGGCCCTTCGACGGCGACCTCCGCGACGTTGTGTGCTGGGAGTAGGGAGCCGGCGATGTTGCTGCCGATACGGGCTGTGGCGACGGCGACAGCGACGACCAACAGGACGCCGAGCAACTGGGCGAGGTTGTCGGGTGTTCTGACAAACAGCACCCACCCCAGGACCGTGCCGATACCGACGATAATTACGACCAGTAACCCACGTATGATGTCGTCTGCGCCCGCCATTACTGATACATCCCGAGCGGCCGTGCGCTCGTGCTCTCCTCCTGGTTCTCCTGGAGCTGCTGGGCAAGTTGTGCCTTGGCTCGACCGATTTCCTCGGCCTGCTCGACCAGCGCATCGGTGTCGACCTCGAAGTCGGCCAGCGGGCTGATCGCCGTCTGCAGGAGCGCCCGAGCCGCTTCCGGGTCAGGAAAGCGCTGGTCGGCCTCGACGATGAGCCCGATGCTCGTCAGCCCGACCCGCTGTGATTCGTGGACCAGCGCGCCGGTCGGCCCGGTAATCGCGCCGTTCTCCGAGGGCGGGTCCACGTCTGCCTCCTCTAGCATCGCCGCCCCGTCACCCGTCGAGACGCCGTACACGTCCGGAACACCGTCTTTCTCGGCAGGACGGCCGCTGAGGTAGATCGGCGTCGCGTCGTTGGCCTCGAACCAACTGACCATGCAGCCGGCGAACTCCTTCGCGCCGGACGGGGAGATCGGGGCATCGCTCTGGAGGACTAGCAGGTCACGGCCCTCGTCAGCGTACAGCCGGACCGGCGGGCGAACCTCCGGGTCGTCCGTTCCGTACACGGCGATCTCTGGCAACCCCTCGCAGTGGGCCGATGCGTAGTACTCCATGTCGTAGACGTCGACGAGGTGGTCGGCGGCTATCTTGCCGACGAGTCCGACGCCCGGGAGCCCCTCGACCAGTGTCGGGGAATCGAGCGAAATGTCGTCGCGGTGGACCTGTATGTGTGCCATACCTCGGGTATCGGCCGCCGGCGGCTTGAAAGCCATGGGCCGGTGCCGTTCGAAACCCACAAACCGACCGCCAGCGAACGCCGGACAATGGAACCACTCGACCGCTACCGACCCATCATCGACGACTTCGAGGCGTTCATCGACGCGTGTGAACGCCCGCTGCCGTCGGCTGTCAGGGTCAACACCATCAAAGCCTCCGTCGAGCGGGTCCGAACGGCGCTTGCGGACGCGGACATCGCCTACGACCCCGTCGACTGGCACGACGGCCTGTTCGTCCTGCCCGAGGACTCCCCCGGCGCGAACTGGCCGTACTTCCACGGCTGGATTCACGGGCAGGAGGAAGTGTCCGTGATTCCGGCGACCGTACTGGACCCCCAGCCCGGCGAGCGAGTCTGGGACGCCTGTGCAGCACCGGGGAGCAAGACGACCCAGCTCGCCGCGCTGATGGAGGACACCGGCGAAGTCGTCGCGACCGACAACAACCTCGGGCGGATCTCGGCGCTGCGGACCAATACCGAGCGGCTGGGCGCGACCACGGTTGCCGTCACCCACGAGGACGGCCGCAACCACTCGCTCAAGCCCTTCGGCGGCGAAGAGTACGACCGCGCGCTCGTCGACGTGCCCTGCTCCTGTGAGGGGACCATCCGCAAGAACCCGGATACGCTGGAGGACTGGACGCTCTCTCACGTCGAAGGCATCTCCGGCGTCCAGAAGGGCATCCTCAAACGGGCCATCGAAGTGACCGAACCGGGCGGAACCGTCGTCTACTCCACCTGCACGTTCGCTCCGGAGGAAAACGAGGCCGTGCTTGACTACGTGCTCGACGAGGTCGCCTGTGAGATCGTGGACTACGACCTCCCGCTCGACCACGCACCGGGAATCACCGAGTGGCAGGACGAGAGATTCGACCCCAGCGTCACCAACGCCAAGCGCATCTACCCGCATCACAACGACACGGGCGGGTTCTTCTGTGCGAAACTGGAGGTGCCCGCGGAATGAGCGACCAGAGCACGGAGTTCACGCGGCTCCCAGAGACAGACGAGGAGCGCGAGGACCCCGAGCGGGCGACCCGCGAAGAAGTGCTCGACTTCTGGGCTGAACGCTTCGGCGTCCCGCCGGAGACCTTCGAGGGGTACACGTTCTGGGAACGTGGTGCTGGCAAACTGTGGCTGTATCAGGGGAGTCCGCCATCGCCTGTCGATATCGAGGGCCTGGGGATGACGTTCCTGCGGACGCGCCAGGAACACTGGAAACCGACGCTGGAGTCCGTCCAGCGGTTCGGAGAGCACGCCAGCCAGAACGTCATCCACCTCGATGAGGACGCTGCCCGAGCGTTCGTGGCCGGCGAGGACCAGGAACTCGACTGGGACGGCGACTGGGGGTATCTGGTCGTCACCCACGACCTCGCCGGCGAGGCCGAACCGGTCGGCGTCGGCCTGTACGTCTACGGCGAACTCAGGTCACAGGTGCCGAAAGGACGTCGCCGAGAGGTCTGATCCAAGCAGTGCGACCGCTCCGGTGAGAGCGGCTCAGCCGCTGAAAGACTTCGCGGCCGCCGTTCCCTGCAACGCGTACAACTCCGCGTACGTCCCGTCGTCGTCGAGCAGTTCGGCGTGGCTGCCCTGTTCCGTGACCTGCCCGTCCTCGACAGTGTAGATTCGGTCGGCGTTCGAGACGGTCGAGAGCCGGTGGGCGATTGCGATCACGGTCTGGTCCCCGTCGAGCGTCTCGACGGTTCGATGGATTTGCCGTTCCAGGTTCGAGTCGAGGTCGCTGGTGGCCTCATCGAGTACGAGTATCTCTGCGTCCGTCAGCAGCGCGCGGGCCAGTGCGACCCGCTGGCGTTGCCCGCCGGACAGTTTCACGCCGTCGTCGCCCAGCACTGTGTCGAGCCCCTGCGGGAGGTCATCGAGGAATTCGAGGACGAGGGCCTTCTCGGCCACTTCGTAGAGTGTCTCGTCGGAGATATCCCGACCGGCAGTGAGGTTGTACCGCAACGTATCGTTGAAGATATGTGGGTCCTGTCGAACCATCGCAACAGCGTCACGCCATTCGTCGAGTGCATAGGTCGAAATCGGCGTCTCGCTCGCCAGGATCTCACCGCTGTCCGGGGTATAGAGCCGAGTGAGAAGCGAGACGACTGTCGATTTGCCGCCACCGGACTCGCCGACGATACCGACGAACTCGCCTCGCTCGACAGTCATCGAGAAGTCCGCGAGTACTGGCTCGTCCTCGTAGGCGAACGAGGCGTTCTCGAACGCGATTTCCTTGATGCAGTCCGGGACCGGCTTCCCACCGGTCGGTTCCTGCTGGGTTTCGAGGCGGTCGATGAACTGGTGGGTGCGAACCAGATGTGGTAGCTCTCCCTCGATGGCGTAGATGGTAGAATTGAGCGAACTCAGTCGGGGCGCGAGTCGGAGCATCGCGAACAGGAACACGCCGAGTTCAGCGATCGACAGCGCCCGGAAACTGATTGCGACGTAGACGAGACCGAACAGGAGCAGCGAGACCGAGAGCCGATAGAGACTACCGATTGCGACCTCGTTCCGGCGAACGGCGATGCTGGTTGCAGTGTATCGGTCGAGTGTATCCCGGAACTCGGCAAGCAGTCCGTCGCGCATGCCGAACAGCTTCACGTCACGGATACCCTGCGTCCCCGCCTGTGTTGTCTCCTGCAGCCGTTCGTTTGCCGTCGCCACACGGTCGCCGACGGCGTACCCGGGCTCGATGCCGTATCTGATGAGCGCCGTGACCCCGCCGAGAGCGACAGCCGCACCGACTGCCAGCATCGGCGCGATAGCCAGTGCGATTCCGATGTACACCAGACAGAGGATTCCCTGCTGGAAGAACTGGATAATCCGGCCGATGACACGGCCGGCGTACCGGGTCTGTGTCAGAATCGTGTTCATGATGTCGTCGGACCCCTTGTCGTCGTAGTAGGCGACCGACGCGTTCATCGCCAGTTCGTAGGCCCGGTTTTTGAGGTCGCGTTCGTACGCCTGTGTGAGCTTCGCCGCGAGCCATTTCACCGCAAACGATGCCGTGAACCGGACGACCATCACGCACGCGAGGCCGAGTAGCAGGGATTCGAGCGTGAGCGGCAGTCCGGCGGCGGCGTACGCGGACAGGAACTGACCGGTAACACCGTCCGCCTGAAGCGGGAGGCCTTGCCCGGCCTGTGCGGCGTCGAGTATCGGAAACAGGAACGAGAGGCCGACGCCTTCCAGCAGCATCACGAAGAGGCTGGCGGCGACGATACTCCCCGTCAGCGCCGGACGATACAGTGCCACACGGCGCAGCGATGCGTATTTCTCACTGACGGAGGGAGTATCAGCCATTGTTCCGGATGCGAGTTCTATGTAACATAGTTACCGACTCTCTACGGTTGGGCAGTACGGGAGCGAAGGGAGCGTCTACCGCCTGTCTGGGTCGTGACGGCGACGAAAAGAGGCCATAACAAATAGTGCGGGTATCCCTGGAGTCCACATATGGTCGCGATAGATGCTGGATCGACTGTCGTCGCAACTGACAACTGTGTCACCACGACTATCGACGGCGAAATCGTGCTGCTCAACAACGAGACGGGGCGGTATCAGGGTCTGTCGGGCGTCGGCCCGGACATCTGGGACCGAATCCAGGAACCGACGGAACCAGCGGCTATCGTCTCAACGCTGGTCGAGGAGTACGATGTCGACAGAGACCGAGTGGCAAATGACGTGGAACGATTCCTGGAAACGCTTGCCGCGGAGCAACTCATCAAGGTCGATGCGAGCCCGACTCCGTGAGTTCAGGGCGTTGCCACGGGCGCAGAAGCTATTGCTCTGTGAAGCTGTGGTACTGATCGTTGCGAGCAAGGTACTGCTTGCAGTCGCTGGGCTGGAGGACGCAGAGCGATATTTCGGTATGGTCTCTCAGTACCTCCCGTGTCATCGTCAGTCCGGGTCACCAGAGTCAGTACGGTGGGCGGTTCTGACAGCAGGATCACGTCTCCCAGGTTCCTACGATTGTCTTGACCGAGCACTCACTGGTAGCACACTGCTGGTAGCAAACGACCTGCCGCATCGTCTCCGCTTCGGCGTGGACACCCAGTCCGAGACGTTCGAGGCTCACGCTTGGATCGAGTCCAACGGGGCTGTCCTTATCGGGGATGTCGACGACTTTGGGCGCTTCCGCACACTCACGGAACGCGAAGTACGTGGCTAACGAATAGTAAACACGGCATTCTGTATGAATTCAACAGTAATGAGTACTATAACAAATACATCTACATCTGAAACCAGAGGCGGGGGTAACCCATGAAGGAATACGAAACGCCGTCGGTCGAAACGTACGGAACTGTCGAAGAAAAGACGAACTGGTGGGACCACGACGACGGATACGGGAAGTGGAGCTAGCGTCCGCAGTCGGTTCACGTATCTAACTGATCCCTCCTTTATTGATCCTCGACACTGGCACCGGTCAGTGGCTACGTCGTGACGGTTTCGTGGCTGTGTGTCGGAAGTAGAGAGTGCATTCTTATCCACCACAGCAGTCAAGCGATCTGGTATGAACCAGGGGTGTCGTAGATGGGGTGTGTTTCAGCACGGACGGAATCGATGGACAACTACGCAGGGAGGGACCTAGCAGGATGGCAACAGTAAACACAGCCACGTACGAAGCCTTTGGACTGACAGTCCGCTCGGCATTCGACGTACCGGAGCTTCCGCCCGCTGAGACAGAGCCCGACGGGCGGGCCGACGTCACCATCACTGAAGAACGGCTCCCTCGCCCACTGTCGGCTGACTCCGAATCGACCTTTCACGCGGTAGACGAGCGCGAATACTACCTTCTATACGACGCCGCAACGGTCAGAATTCTCGACGGGACGTCCATCGCTGTAGACCCGGCCTCGGACGTGCCAAGCGAAGTCCTCCGCCACGTACTGGTCGGCCCGGCGTTGAATCACTTGCTGGACCAGCGGGGCTACTTCGTGCTGCACGCCAGTACCGTCAGCATCGACGGGCGTGCAGTGGCGTTCGTCGGGGAGTCCGGGGTCGGAAAAACGACGACTGCGATGGCCTGTTTGCTTGACGGGCACCGTGTCCTGAGCGACGACGTGGCTGCGATAACGCTGGATAATGCGGGACCAGTCGTTCGGAGCGGCTACCCATCGATGAAACTCGACCCGGAGGCAGTTGCGGCGTTTGACCCCCCGGTCGAGCCGCCGGAACAGGTCCACAACGGGCGCCCGCGACACTTCTACGGGCTCAGACACGACCAGCCCGCGACTCCGGTGCCGCTAGAACGCATCTATCTGCTCGAAGACGGCGACTCTATCGGGGTGGATTCAGTCAGGCCGGACGAACAGGTCATGGCGCTCGTCGATAACACGTACACACTGGGCGCGCTGGACGCCGACGGCCAGGCCGTGTCCAATTTCAGTGCTTGCGGGGAGATCGTCGACATGACAGATATAAAACGGCTCCGCCGACCGTTCGATCTCGATATGCTCCCGGAGGTCGTAGCCCGGATTCAGTCTGATCTCAAGAGTGAGCCATGCTAACGGAGGCTGAACCCGAACTCCAATTGGTAGTCGACTGTGTTCGTACCGCAATCGTCACCGACGCTTCCCCCGACCCTCCCGCGCTGGATGCCGAACCTGCCTGGGACCGCGTCCTTGAACTCGCCCGATATCATGGCGTCGTGCAACTCCTCTATCAGGGGCTGGAACCGATAGCACGCGAGAGCGGTGATGAGTTCACCGTGCCAGAGTCCGTGTTGACACGACTTAGCAGCACAGTACAGGGAAAGCGGATGCGAAATCTCGCGTTCACGACCGAGCTACAGGAGATAATCGAGAGTTTTGAGACACGCGGTGTACGCGCGGTACCGTTCAAGGGACCGGTGCTTTCGGCCGCCACCTACGACGACGCAACGGTGCGGGAGTACAACGATCTGGATCTGCTCGTCCATCCTGAAGATATCACTGTCGCCGCGGATATTCTGGAAGAGCGAGGCTACGAGTGGCGCGGGGGCACGCCGCGATTGGACGACGCCGCGCTGTTGGGCGGTCCCGTGACGAAGGCAATCGTTCACGAGTACGAGATGCGAGGTCCGGAGTTCGACGTGGAACTCCGCTGGCGCGTGGGCGACGCCGAGCGACCGTTCACCACACCGTTCAGTGAACTCTGGGACCGCCGCGACACAGTCGCGGTCGGCGGCCAACCGCTTCCGGCGCTTGCACAGCCAGACCGGCTACTCGTGTTAGCGTTCCACGGAACCAAACACCGCTGGTATCTCCTGAAGTGGCTCTGTGATTTCGTTGCGGCGCTGGAGTCGACGGAAGCTGACTGGTCACACGTCCTCGCTCGGGCGCGGGAAACTGGCGTCCAGCGGAACCTACTGCTCGGGGCCGCGCTCGCACGTACTGTCTTCGGGTACACCCTCCCAACGCCGATACTGGATCGCCTTCGCACGGACGACCGCGTCACCGAGTTAACCGAGGCCGTCGTCGAATCGCTGGCCGCTGGGACGCCACAGGCACCCACGCAGTTCGAGGCCGCTCAGTTTCACCTGGCTGCCAGCGATTCGGCAACTGCGCTGGTGCCGCTCCTGCTGTTGCATTCGTCGCTTCACCCGACTTACTCGGAGTACCAGTTTTGCCCGCTCCCCGGTCCGCTGCATCCGCTGTACTACGTCATCTGGCCGCTCCGACTCCTCCTCGAAGTGCCACAGTGGCAGCGACAGCGGTCCGAAGAGCCACTTGACGAAGCGACCTGAACAGCCGAGTCGCTCGCTTCGTTCCGGCGACGATTCGCTGTATCTGGGGGCTGATTCTCAGCGGTATCCCACAGGCGGCTCACTCCCGTGGCTGGATTGTCCCCTCACCCAGCCCTTCCCAGGCGACGCGGTAGCCAAGGCGTGCGAGGGCGGCGCTGTCGTCCTCGAGACCGTAGTCTGCCAGTCTGTCGCTCGCCGCCTCGTACGCCATTCCGGGCTCGATCTCCTCGGCCAGGTCGTCTAACACGGCAGGGGAAACGAGCGTGCGCCCGACGCGCTCGTGGGCCGGATAGGCCACGTCTTCCAGCGCATCCTCGCTGACGCCGTACTCCGCGGCGAGGTCAGCGAGCGAGGTAACGTCGGCATCCGGCCGGAGTTCATCGGGTATCTCCGCGGCGCTCTCGCGCACCAGCCGCTCCTCGTAGGGTCGCAGGGCATCCCGCACGTCTTTCACTCTGACCGTCCCGGCGTACGGAATCGCTCGGTTATCCGTCGCTTCGATTTCGTCCCCGACACCGAGCGATTCGTCGACGGCGACCAGCATCTCCACGTCCGCCAGCGCGTCGAGGCGGGCGAGCTTCTTCTCGACGTACTCCGGCGTCCAGAAACCCATAATTTCGAAGAAAATCCGGAAGGGAGCGTCACTGGCGGCCCCGTCAGCCCCGTCCGAGCCCCCGCCACTGCGCCCGGTGTCCCGAACGCCGGTATCAGCGCCGGGTCGCCACTCGAAGGCGAAATCCGGGATGATGACATGTTCGCCGGCCGCCAGCGGCTCCGGCTCGCGGATGAGGTCCCAGTCGAGGTCCAGCGCGGCGAACCGGCCGGCGAAGTCGGCTTCGACACCGCTGTCGTAGCTGACCTCAGTTACGGGCTCGACGCCGGGCACGGAGACATCCCCATCTGAAAGGGTGAGTTCCCGCTCGGTGCCCCGGTCGTCGATGGTCGCCGTCAGTTCCCACTCGCTCGCGGCCGCGACCGTCCGAAGGAGACGAGCGAAGCGGGTGCCGTACCGGCGTGTATTCGAGAACAGCGCGTCCGGCCCCGTGACGACGACCTCTCGACCGTTCCCAGTCCGGCGAATCTCGTACATCAGCCGGAGGCGTTTGACCGCCGAGACGAGCGCCTTCGGGTCGGATGAGCGGACCCGTACCTCGGTCGCGTCGAACAGCGCCGTTTGCGCTAGCGAGAGGTTGTACTGGGTCCGCAGTTCGGCCGGCCCCCAGCGCGAGTCGACGTCAGTGAGAACCTGTCGCGAGTCCCGGTCGGCGTATAGCGCCTCGGCCAGCGTCTCGGCGTCCGTGCCGAAGTGGTCGGCCGCCTCGGAGAGTGCTCGCTCGCGCTCGGCCTCGGTCACGACGCCAACGTCCGCGGCGGCTTCGAACACCCGACGACGGGCGCGAACGGGGTCGATCGGGGCTTGCGTCTCGAATGTTGCCTCCCGTTCGACGAGTTTCGCCAGCCCGCGGACCAGCTTGAAATCGTCGGCCTCTCGCTCTACGTCCGCAAGTGCCGCCTCCAGCGTCTCGCGGGACTCGCCGACATGGCCCTGATAGATTCCGAGCACGCGGGCCGCCAGCCGCTCCGCGTCGGCGTCGGCGAACTGCAGGTGGTAGCCGCCGCCGGCCCGGGACACCCGCAGGAGGTCTTTCGTCAGCACAGATGCGTCTCCGCGACGGAGCGACAAAAACACGGGGAGTCAGGGCACCCACTCAGCACGCTCAGGGGCACCTCGACGCTGCGACGCCCGCTATCTGCGTCGCCTGGCGACGCGCTCTTCCGCGGTCTCCTCGGTCACGAGTTCGTACAGCAGCGCCCGACCGCCGTCGGCTTTTGGCCGCAGAATCCGGCCGAGTCGCTGGGTAAACTCCCGCTCGGAGCCGCTGCCCGAGAGGACGACGGCGACGTTGGCGTCGGGTACGTCCACACCCTCGTCGAGGACGTTCGCCGTCACGACCCGGGAGTAGGTCCCGTCGCGGAACCGCTCTAAGATCTCCCGACGCTCGTTCGCGCCGGTCTCGTGTGTTATCGCCGGGATGAGGAACCGCTCGGAGAGGCGGTACACGAGGTCGGTGTGGGCGGTGAAGACGATGATCCGGTCCTCGCGGTGGCGGTCCAGAATCGTCGCCAGCCGGTCGACCTTCCGCTGGGCGTTCATCATCACCTCGCGGGCGCGCTGTTTCGCCAGCAGCGCCTCCCGGGCCGCCGGGTCGTTGCCGGACCGCTTCACGAGTTCCTGATAGTCGCTGCCGGACCGGAGTTGGATGTTGGACTGCTTCAGGTAGTCGGTGAACGTCCCCTGGGACTCCTCGTAGCGGTCCCGTTCGTCCGGCGTGAGCGCGACCTCGATTCGCTTGATGTCGTAGTCCGCGAGGTGCTCGCCCGCCAGATCGTCAACGCTGACTCGCTGGACGAGCGGCCCGACGAGTGCCTCGATGGTCTCGTGTGCGCCGTCCGGCCGCTCGAACGTCGCCGTCAGCCCGAGTCGCGCCGGCGCGGCGAGCAGCCGAGCGATGTCCCGATACCCCTCGCCGCCGAGGTGATGGACCTCGTCGAAAACCACGAGTCCGAATCGGTCCCCGAGTTCGTCGGCCCGCAGGTACGCCGAGTCGTACGTCGACACCGTGATGTCCTCGACGCGCTGTTCGCCCCCGCCCATGCGGCCGACCGGCTGGTCGAACTCCCGCTGTAGCTCGCGCTGCCACTGCTCCAGCAGGTCGATGGTCGGGACGACGACCAGCGTCGGCGTCCCCAGCGCGACCATTGCCGCAATGCCGATAACGGTCTTGCCGCTCCCCGTCGGGAGTTCCAGACAGCCCCTATCGCCAGCCTCTCGCCAGGCGTCCAGCGCTGCCTGCTGGTAGGCTCTGAGGTCGTACGTCGTCGAGAGCGACAGCGACGGCAGGGAGCAGACAGCGTCTTCGTACGCTATCCCGCGGTCCCCCAGCGCACTCCGGAGGTCGGCGTACCGGTAGGCCGGCGCTCTGGCTGTCTGGGTGCGTTCGTCGTACTCGACGCCGGGCAGGTCCGACGGCGGGTCCCCCGTCACGCGGATGGTCCCCGACTCGTACGTCAACTCCAGCACACTCCGGGGTTCGCCGGTCCGGCCGATAACGCTTTCGCGGGCCGCATCGCCGGGGGCACCAGTTCAAATAACAATACGGTTTACGTCCACTCGCGCCTACAGTGTCAACTATGGACGACAGGCGTACGACACTACTTGCCCTCTTGCTGTCGGTAGTGCTGACCCTCGCTGTGTTGCCGGCGAGCGTAGCGGGAGCACAGACGGCACAGGAGACACTGACCGTGGATAAAGACGGGCGTGCCGACTACCGGTCGATACAGGCCGCTGTGGACGCCGCCGACAGCGGTGACACCGTCGAAGTCCGTCCGGGCACCTACTACGAAGAAGTCCGAATCAACGAGAACATCTCCATCGTCGCACCCGACCGGGCGATACTGGACGGCTCGCGGTTCGTCAACGGAACCGGCGTCACGGTGGCCGGCACAGCCGAACCGAACGTCACCGGATTTACCGTGCGGAACTACCGCTTTGGCGTCGTGGCCAACGGAACCAGCGGCGACTGGACGGTCACTGATACGACCGTTATCGCTGCCGATGTCGGCGTCTACGCGCCGAATTCGTCCGGGAACTGGACTATCGAGGACGCCGCCGTCGCCAGCACGACCTACAGCGGCGTGTTCGCCCGCGGGACCAGCGGTGACTGGACGATTCGCGACACTCGCTTCGTCGCTGTCGGCGGCGACGGCGCCGACGTCCGCAGGTCTTCCGGCGACTGGACGGTCGCAGCAGTCGTCGTTGACCGGTCCGGCGCGGACGGCGTCGACGCCTCCGGGACAACTGGTGACTGGTCGGTCCAGAACACGGAGGTCCGCCGGAGCGATACCGGCGTCAAGGCTATCAATAGCGCCGGCGACTGGACGGCGACCGACCTGACAGTCCGCCAGAGCGACACCGGCCTCGTGACCGCCTTCTCAAGCGGCGCGTGGACGCTTGAAGATGCGACCCTCGAAACCCGGGATATCGGGGTCTTCACCGCTCGAACGACCGGCGCGTGGACCATCCAGAATACGACCATCGAAAGCCGGCAACAGGGAATCCACGCCGTCAAGACCAACGCGTCGTGGACTGTCTCTGGGTCGACCATATCCGTAACCGCCGAGCAGAATGCCATCGGTGTCGACGCCCGCTCCGCGAGCGAGGGCTGGTCGCTTACCGATGTCACCATCGACAGTCCCGATATCAAAGTCGCCGAGTGAAGCGACCGCACCGACACTGCCCTCCCTCGTCACGGGCTGCCACTCTCGCCACCAAAGCGAAGCCCTTAATTAAAACACCCCCTTCTCCCAGAGTGCGGGACCGTGGGGTAGCGGTATCCTCGGCGGATGGGGTCCGTCGGACCTGAGTTCGAATCTCGGCGGTCCCACTTCAAAACTTTGTGCAGGGAATACGACTTGACAGCAGCGGTTTCATATGGACCGCAAGGGTTGCGCTGCCACAGTGGTTGACGGAAGCGTCAAGCAGGCACCCAAGGCGGAAGCAGACGAAGGCTGACAGCCAAATTGTGATTTGTGCGGTCCTGCCAGAGCGAGACCGATTTCCTCTACACTTTTGTAACGCCGATAGCAAGCGAGGGGTATGGGAAAGGCAAACGACGTAGACTACGCTGACCTGCACGACCCCAACGCAGAGTACACCATGCGGGAGCTCTCTGCGGAGACGATGGGCGTCACCGCCAAGCGCGGTGGCGGCCGTGACGTGGAGATTACAGACGTTCAGACGACGATGGTCGACGGGAACTTCCCGTGGACGCTCGTCCGAATCTACACCGACGCGGGCATCGTCGGCACGGGCGAGGCATACTGGGGCGCGGGCGTCCCGGAACTCATCGAGCGGATGAAGCCGTTCGTCGTCGGCGAGAACCCGCTCGACATCGACCGCCTTTACGAGCACCTCATCCAGAAGATGAGCGGCGAGGGGAGCGTCGAGGGTGTCACCGTCACCGCCATCGCTGGCATCGAGGTCGCGCTGCACGACCTCGCGGGCAAGATCCTCGAAGTGCCGGCCTACCAGCTCCTGGGCGGCAAGTACCGCGACGAGATGCGCGTGTACTGTGACTGTCACACCGAAGAGGAGGCCGACGCCGACGCCTGCGCCGAGGAGGCGCGCCGCGTCGTCGACGAACTGGGCTACGACGCGCTGAAGTTCGACCTCGACGTGCCAAGCGGCCTGGAAAAGGACCGCGCGAACCGCCACCTCCGTCCGGGCGAAATTCGACACAAGGCCGAGATTGTCGAGAAAGTCACGGAGGAGGTCAAAGACGAGGCCGATGTGGCCTTCGACTGTCACTGGACGTTCTCGGGCAGCTCCGGCAAGCGTCTCGCCGAAGCCATCGAGGAGTACGACGTCTGGTGGCTCGAAGACCCCGTTCCGCCGGAGAACCTCGAAGTGCAGGAGGAGGTCACCAAGTCCACGAACACGCCGATCACCGTCGGTGAGAACCGTTACCGCGTCACCGAGGAGCGCCGGCTCATCGAGAACCAGGCCGTCGATATGATCGCGCCGGACATGCCGAAGGTCGGCGGCATGCGCGAGACACGCAAGGTCGCCGACGTGGCGAACCAGTACTACATCCCGGTCGCGATGCACAACGTCTCCTCGCCGATTGCGACGATGGCGAGCGCCCACGTCGGGGCGTCTGTCCCGAACTCTCTGGCCGTCGAGTACCACTCCTACGAACTCGGCTGGTGGGAGGACCTGGTCGAGGAGACCGTCATCGAGGACGGCTACATCGAGATTCCGGAAGAGCCGGGTCTCGGTCTGACGCTCGACCTCGACGCCGTGGAAGAGCACGTCGTCGAGGGCGACACCGTCTTCGACGAAGCGTAAGTTCAGCCCCCATCTGTTGGTGTTGACTGGGACGGCACCGGGTGACGTGGTGGTCACCCGATATCACGGCGGCACAGTTACGCCGCATCGAATTCGACGCCGGTGATCTCGAAGCGAGCACCGCCGGCGTCGCTTTCTGCAACCGTTATCGACCAGCCGTGGGTGTCGACGATCTCATCGACGATTCGGAGGCCGAACCCGGGGCCCGAAGCCAGCGAGTAGCCGCCCTCGAACACGTTCTCGCGCTCGTCGGCCGGAATCCCGACGCCGTCGTCCGCGACGTAGAAGCCGTCGTCCAGTTCGCCGACAGTTATCGTCAGGTCGGTGGCCGCTCCCTGCGACTGTGATATCGAGGTTGTCACACGCTGCTCGCCGGTGTCTCCCTGTTTCTCAGTGTGTGGCGTTTGTCCATGTTCCACACTGTTGCGGATGAGATTCTCGAACAGTTGTCGGAGCCGACCCGGGTCCGCGCGGACCACGGCCGAGGTCCGTAGCTCCAGCGTCACGTCGCCGGTCTCGACGGTTTGCCAGCACTGCTCGACGACGGTCTGGAGCGGCACCGGCTCGCTGTCGAGCGCGGCCTCGCCGTTCCGGGCCAGCGACAGGAGGTCCTCGATGAGTTGGCCGATACGGTCGTGGGCTCGCTCGACTGCGTCGAGATGCTCGCTGTCGTGTTCTATCTGTGCGAGTTCTAGCTGGCCTCGGGCAACGTCAAGCGGGTTCCGGAGGTCGTGACTGACGACGCTGGCGAACTCGTCGAGGCGCTCGTTTTGTTGTTCAAGGGCCTGTTGACGGCTGTCGGGGGGAGAGATCTCCCGTCCGATACCGGCCACGCCGAGCGTCGAGCCGTCAGCAGCCGTTATCCGGCCGCCGGTGAATTCGTACGGGACTGTCGTTCCGTCGGCGGTCAGCAGGTCGGCTTTGAACGACGCCTCACCGGTCTCGAACGCCGTCTCAATGCCTTGGCGAACCGTCTCGCGGTCGGACGGGGCGAAGAGGGCTGTCAGAGCCATCGACGCGAGATCAGCGTCTTCGTGTCCGGTGGCTGCCGCCAGTGCATCATTCCAGCGAGCCAGATCGCCGTTCTCGTCGAGTTCATAGAACAGATCCGGCACTGCATCGACTGGCGCGTCGGGGCTATCCAGTTCCGTGACGCGTTCGGACTCGCGTCGCTTCCGCTCAGTGATGTCGCGCGAGGCACCGACGATTCTGATGACTGTGCCATCGTCGACAATCGGTTGCGCCTCGGCCCGCACCCAGCGCTGTTCGCCATCCGGTTTGGTAATACGGAATTCGAGATCGACCGATTCGCCGGCTGACACGCGTTGCATCGCCTGCATGACTCGCTCCTGATCCGTGTGGTGAATCGCGGTCATGAACTCCGCAGGGTCAGCCTGCAGGGACTCCACGGAGCGGCCGTAGAGCGTTTCGTATGCCGAATTGACGAACTGTATCTCGGTCCAGTCCCCGGAGAACACCCACAGCAGTTCGTTCGACTGTTCCGCCAGTTCTGTGAGTTGCCGTCTGGTCCGGCTAGCGATTTCTGTCGACTGATGGTGTTCGACGAGCAACCGAATTCGATTGGCGAGGAGGTCGCCACGCTCGACAGCCGTGTCTCTGCTGAAAACGTCGGTGACGCCGTTCGAGACCGCGTTACTGGCGACGGATTCCGACTCGATCAGCAACAGTACCGGGAGATTGCTATCCCGCTCGCGGACCGCGTCGACGAACGCACGGCCGGACCGGTCCGAGAGGTCGTCCGCGGCAACGATGCCATCGATAGCGTTGTCTTCGAGGTGTTCGAGCGCACTGTCAGCCCGGTCAGTCGTAGTCAGGGTAAGCGAGTCCGGGTCCCGTCCAGCCGGGAACTCGACAGTCTCGTCGAGTAGCGGGGTGTCGTCCACCTGCAACACATGTATCGAATCCGCCGGCGCATATGTGTCAGCCATCTTGTGTAAATGGAACTGCATCACCCCTCTTGAAGATACGCCTGCATTGATGGATTACGCCCCGAATCGGTCCGAGATTGCACCCCGGTCGATCTTGTCCGGGCCGCTGGTCGGCATCGCCTCGACGAACGCAATCTCGCGGGGGTGTTTGTACCGGGCCAGTCGGTCGTCAAGGAACGTCCGGAGGCCGTCGAGTGTCAGCGGCCGGTCGCCGGCCCCGCCCGCCGTGCTATCGGTCGCAAGTTCGATGACGGCCTTCCCGACCTGTCCCCACTTGCCGTCGGGGACCGGAATCACGACGACTTCACCGACCGACGGATGGTCGGCGATAGCGTCCTCGACCTCCGCGGGGTAGACGTTCTCGCCGCCGCTGACGAACATATGCTTGGTGCGACCCTCGATGTAGTAGTAGCCGTCCGCGTCGGCGCGGGCGAGGTCGCCGGTCGACACCCAGCCGTCGCCGAACGTCTCGGCGGTGGCCTCGGGGTTGTCGAGGTAGCCCGTCGCGGCGTGGGGCGAGCGCAACTGGAGTTCGCCGACGGTGCCGGGGTCGACCGTCTTTCGCGCGTCGGAGGGACCATCGCCGTTGTCACCGTCGTCGGGTTCGACGACTCTGGCGTCGACGTGCATCGCCGGCTTGCCGACGGAATCGGCCTTCTTTCGGGGCCAGCCCTCCGGCATCGCGAAGTTGTTCGGGCCGCACTCGGTGAGGCCGTACCCCTGTGAGAGGTCGACGCCACGGTCCCACCACGCCTCCATCACGCTCTTGCGGCAGGGGCCACCGCCGGACTTGGCAAAGCGCAGCGTCGAGAGGTCCGTCTCCGTCCAGCGGTCGTGGTCCGTCATCATTCGCAGCACTGCGGGGACGGCGACGAGGACGGTCCCACCCTCGGTGTCGATGGTCTCCAGCACGTCGCCGGGGTCGAACTCGCGGGCGATGACGACCGTCCCGCCCATGTGCCACAGCGGGACGGTGAGGACGTTCCAGCCCCCGGTGTGGAACATCGGGAACACCATCGGCGTCACGTCGTCCTCGCGCAGCCCCCAGGCCGTAATCGTGTTCAGGGAGTTCCAGACGATGCCGCGATGCGTGATTTCCGTCTCCTTGGGCGTCCCCGTCGACCCGCCGGTGTGCAGGAGGAGGTGCGTGTCGCCGGGAGTCGGTGTCGCCGTTTCGACGGATGAGTCGTCCGCGGGGAGGGCCGAAGCGTAGGGCGTGCTGTCGAGAGTGGCGAAAGCGGACGACTCCGTCGTTTCGGTTTCGAGATGGATGAGTTGGGGGCTCGTCGCGTCGGCTGTCTCCAGGGCGGCCGAGACAGTTCCTGCGAAGGAGGCCTCGACGACGAGGAGTTCGGGGTCCACGCGGTCGAGGAGGTCGGCGAGTTCCGGGGACGCAAGCCGGTGGGACAGCGGGGCCAGTCGGCTCCCGGTCTTGCCGGTGGCGAAGAATAAGTCGACGACGGCAGGGCGGTTCCGCGAGACGACGGCGACGGTGCCGGCTGCCGCCGTGGCGTCCGTCGCAGTGCGGGCGTCGTCTCCGTCCGCGCCGACGCCGTACTGCCGGAGCAGCCGAGCAGTCCGGTTCGCTCGCCGGTCCAATTCGGCGTACGTGAATCGTTCGCCGGTGGTCGCATCCACCAATCCCTCGCGGTCCGGCGTGAGCGCGGCCCGGCGCTCGCTCCAGGCACCGACCCACTCCTGTGCCAGCCCCTCAGACATCGTCGATGAACTCCCGTATCTGTGTGTTGACGCGGTCGTACTCCTCGATGAACAACAGGTGCGGACCGCCGTGGACAGTGACGAAGTCGGCGTTTGGCAAGCCCCGCGCCAGCAGTTTCCCGTTCTCGTAGGGGACGACCTCGTCAGCGGTCCCGTGGATGACAAGTGCCGGGGCCGTGATCTCTCCAAGTCGTTCCGACACGTCGTGGGCCTGCACGGCCGCGCCTTGCCATTCGAGGGCCTGGTCGCTGGCGTCGCTGTCGATGCGCCAGTCGATGATGCGCTCGATGAGGTCTTCGTGGGTGCCCATGAACCGATCCGAAAGCGCGGGCTGCATTTTGTACCGCCGGAGTTCGCGCTCGTCGAGGTCCTCGGGTACGTTGAACATCCGCTGCTGGGTCTCCTCGGGGACCGCCTTGGCTTCCGGCCCGCCCGGCGAGGTACACATGAGCGTCAGCGACTGCGCCCGGTCGTACTCCAGCGCGTACTGCTGGGCGATCATCCCGCCCATGCTGGCCCCGACGATGTGGGCCTGCTTGATGTCGGCGTCGTCGAGTACGGCCTCCAGGTCACTCGCCATCTGGCGCATCGTGTACGGTCCCTCGGGTTCGTCCGAATCGCCGGTGCCGCGGTTGTCCCATACGATTGTCTGGTACTCGTCGACGAGTGCCTCCTGTTGCCACAGCCACATCCAGCGGCCGTAGCCGATGCCTTCGACGAAGACCACAGTCTCGGCGTCCGACGGCCCCTCGCGCTCGTAGGCGAGCGAGACCCCGTCGTTGGTCGCGTATTGCATACTGGCTGGTTCTGGTTGGATATCCTTCAAGTGGTCCGGTTCCGCGCTCATTGCTCTACTGGCTCCCCCTTCGGGTTGTCACACTGCGTGTCGTTTCGCTGGCGATGCACCGCCGTGGGGTAGCCGGGTCGGAAGCGGCCGCCCCACGCCCAAGTTGTCGTACGGTCTGGCGGTTCGACGGTCGTTTTCACTGGTTTCGTCATTCCGAATCACCCCAGAGCCTCGCCGGCAGCGCCTCGGCGAACGTCCCGCCGAGACGCGCCCGCAGCGTCCCCAGCAGGCCGTCAGGGACGTAGAGGACGAACAGCACGAACACGATACCGACGTAGAGGCTCGCGTGGCCGTTCAACAGCAGGTCGATGAGGCCGCCGATAGTCGTCTCGCCGACCAGCGTCGCGTCCAGCGTTTCCTGGCCCAGCAGCGCGCGGAGATAGGGCAACAGCCCGCCGCCCTGCCCGGCCTTCGAGAGGAACTCCCGAACCGTCTCGTCGAACAGGTGGCCGTACAGCGAGCCGGCAAGCGTCCCGAAGCCGCCGATGATGCTCGCCAGCAGGGCGTCGCCGGTCACCAGGAAGTAAAAGGAGTTCTCCGGGCTGGCCGAGCGCTTGAAGCCGGCGAACAGGCCGCCGGCGACGGCGGCGAAGAAGCCGCTGATGGCGAAGGCCCCGAGCTTGTAGCAGTAGGTGTTGTAGCCGATTGCGACGGCGCGCTCCTCGTTCTCCCGGATAGCGATCATCACCCGGCCGAAGGGGGAGTGGATGACGCGCTGCATGGCGAAGTAACACGCGAGGACGACCAGCCCGATCATGTAGTAGGACACCTCTGTCCCGGACAGCGTCGACCCCAGCAGGGCCACCTCGTCGCCGGTGAGCACGCCGATAGACAGCGATAGCTGGTCGATGCCGGGGACTCCGATCTGGAACCCCTCGGCGTGGCTTGGCCCGACCGCGGGGCCGTCCCGGGGATTGGTCGCCACGTAGTCCCAGCCGCGGACGAACACGTAGAACACCTGCGCGAAGCCGAGCGTAATCATCGCGAAGTACACGCCCGACAGCCGGAACGACACCAGCCCGACCAGCATCGCCAGGGCGATAGCGATGAGACCGCCGACCAGCAGTGACAGCATGAACGGCGTCCCAGGACCCAGGAGCGGGACCTTCCCGTTGGCGATGAGGATGACCGTGTACGCGCCGGTCCCGTAGAACACCGCGTGACCGAAGGAGAGGTAACCGGTGTAGCCGCTGATGAAGTCAAAGGAGATGGCGAACAGGCCGAAATAGAGGACGCCGACCATCGTCTCCACGGTCGGCAGGAGCATCTGCGTCTCGGCACCGACAGGCGAGTTCAACAGCGTGTGATACACCGGCGGGTACAGCGCCAGCAGGGCGATAACGAGGATGTGAGCGGTGTGGTCCCGCAGGTACTCGCGGGGCCAGCCCGTCTCAACAGTCGTGGGGGCCTGTGGCTCGGACGCCGCCTCGGCGTCGGCCTCGGGTTCGGCGCTAATGGCCCCCCACCTCCTCGACGCCGAACAGTCCTTGCGGGCGGACGATGAGCGTCACCACGAGGACCAGAAACAGCACCAGTTCCGGCAGGCCCGTGAACTCGATGACGTTCTGGAACCACCAGGTCGTCACCGCGTCGGCCATACCAACCACGAGGGCGGCCACCACGGTCCCCCGGAACGTCCCGAGGCCGCCGACGATGACGACGATGAACGCCGGCAGCAGTGTCTCGGCCGCGAGCGGGACGCTCGCGCCCCACGTCGGGTCCCACATCAGGAGCGTTCCGGCCGCGCCGGCCAGGCCGATACCCAGCGCGAACACGACGGTGAACACCTGGCGAACGTCGATGCCCAGCGCTGACGCCATCTCTGTGTCCTCGCTGCCGGCGCGGATGTACAGGCCGTAGCGGGTCTTGGTGAGGAACGCCCAGATGCCGACCACCGTGAGAGTTCCAAGGAGTATCTGGAACAGCGACATCCACCCGGCGCTGACGGGGCCGAGCGCGACCGGTTCCCGGAGGAACTGCGGCTTGGTCGCCAGCGCGGCCTGCCAGTCCGACAGCGGCTGGAGGTCATAAATTCCTAGCACGATGCGGACGACCTCCTCGATGACCAGCGTCAGCCCGAAGGTCAGGAGAATCTGGTATATCGGCGGCCGGTCGTACAGCGGCCGGATGATGGTCGTCTCGATTGCGCCGCCGAGCAGGGACAGTAGCGCGAACACGACGACGATGGCAACGAAGAACAGGCCGAGACGGGCCAGCGGCGCTGTCCCGCCGGTGACCGTCACCACCATCAGGAGGCCACCGAGGTACGCCCCGACCATCGTCAGCGACCCGTGGGCGAAGTTCAACACGCCCATCAGGCCGAAAATCAGCGTCAGACCGCTGGCAATCATCACGTACAGCGCCGACTTGGCGAGCCCGTTAACGATGACGCCGCCAAGTTCGCTCAGCGTCAGAAACTCCGCGAGCGCTTCGAGTATCATGCCGACAGATACCTCCTGAACCGTTCGTCGTCGGCCGTCACCGCCGCCGTCTCGCCGTCGTCGACGACGCGGCCCTTGTCGATGATGTAGAACCGGTCGGCCAGGTCCAGCGCCAGCGGGAGGTTCTGCTCGACCAGCAGCATCGTCACGTCCTCACTGGCTTTCGACAGTGCCTCGGCCACGTCGGCGACGATCTGTGGGGCCAGGCCCTCGCTCGGTTCGTCGACCAGCAGCAGGTCGTTGTCGCCGACCAGCCCGCGGGCGATGGCGAGCATCTGCTGTTGGCCGCCCGACAGCGTGCCTCCCTCCTGCCCCCGCCGCTCTTCGAGGATGGGGAACGAGTCGAAGGCCAGTCGGAGGCCCTCGCCCACGCCGTCGGGGTCCGGTATCGCCGCCCGGAGGTTCTCCTCGACGGTGAGCTGGCCGAATATCCTGCGGTCCTCCGGAATCCAGCCCAGTCCGCGCTCGGCGACCTCGTGGGTCTCCAGGCCGACCAGCGATTCGTCGCGGAACGTGATCGACCCCTCGCGGGGCGGCGTCAACTGCAGGATGGTCCGCAGCGTGGTTGTCTTGCCGACGCCGTTACGGCCGGCCAGCGCGACTACTTCCCCCTCCTCGACCGAGAGGTCGACGCCTTCGAGGATGTGGCTGTCGCCGTAGTACGTGTGGACGCCGGCGAGTTCGAGCAGGCTCACGCCGTCCCCTCCTCCGAGTCCGGGTCGGACCCGGCCGCAGTGGTATCATCGTCCAGGCTGCCCGGTTCGTAGCCGCCGAGATACGCCGACTGCACGTCGGGATTCGCTCGTACGTCGGCCGGCGGCCCGTCAGCGATGACTGCGCCCTGATGCAGGACGACCACGCGGTCGGAGACGCCCATCACGATGTCCATGTTGTGCTCGACCAGCAGGACCGGGTAGTCCTCGGCGACCGCTTCGATGAGGTCCCGTATCTCGTCGACGCTCTCCGAGGAGACGCCGGCGTTTGGCTCGTCCAGCAGGAGGACCGCCGGGTCGCCGGCCAGCGCGATAGCGACTTCGAGCTTGCGCTTTGCGCCGTGGCTCAGCGTGCTCGCGAGGTCGTCGGCCCGATGGGAGAGCCCGACCCGGTCGAGAATCTCGTGGGCACGCTCGGTGAACTCGTCAAAGTGGTCGACGTTGCGCCAGAACGTCGTGGCGTCGTCGCTGTGGGCCTGCTCGGCGACCCGGACGTTCTCCAAGACCGTGCTGTTGGGGAAGACGTTCGTCACCTGGTAAGACCGGTGGATACCCTTGCTGGCCGTCTCGTGGGGGGAGGCGTCGGTGATATCCTGCCAGGTCCCGTTGCGCTGGAGTTCGACTGTGCCCTCGGTGGGCGAGAGGCTCCCGGTCAGCAGATTGAAGAACGTCGTCTTGCCGGCCCCGTTCGGGCCGATGAGCGAGCAGAGTTCGTTTTCAAGCTCGAAGTCGACGCTGTCGACGGCGGTGAGTCCCCCGAACTCCTTTGTCAGTCTCTGTGTTCTGAGCATGCCTACAGAGAACAGCCCATCTGGTCGCTGTCCTGTGGGATGGTCGTCTCGTCGGCGCTGATGCGGGCGAGCGGCTCGCTGGGCATGATGGCCGCGCCCCAGTTGTCGGCCCACTCGTCGGTCGTCGGGATCGGGTTCGCGACGGTCATCGCCGACCGCGCCTGGTTGTTGTACTCCTGGAAGGTGTAGCCGTTCTCGCCTTTCGGCGTGTCGGTGACGGTCATTCCTTTCAGAGCATCGGCGATGTCGGCCCCGTCGGTCGACCCACTCTCCTGGATGGCCTGGTGAATCGCCGACGCGCCCGTGAACGTCCCCGCGGTGAAGAGGTCCGGGACGACGCCATAGGCGTTGGTGTAGCTCTCGACGAACGCGTCGTTGATCGGGTTGTCGTACTGGTTCCAGTGGTAGCGCGTCGTGAACGGCCCGAGCTGTGAGTCCCTGATTTTCTCCTCGGTCAGCGGTTCGCCGAGCACGCTCTGCATCGTCCCGCCGACGACGTTGTTGGTGATTCGGGTGGCGAACCCCCCGAACACCCGATAGGAGTAATCGCCCGAGAGGAAGGCGTTGAACATCGCCGGGAGCGTCGCGACGGTGAACCCGCCGACGACGCCCTCGGCCCCGGCCTCCTCCGCATTGTCCAGCAGCCCATCCCACTCGGCGTATCCCTGTTCGACGAATCGCTCGCCGACGATCTCGACGCCTTCGGCTTCCAGTACGTCCCGGTAGTTGTTGACGACCGCGCGGCCGAAACTGTAGTCCGCGCCGAACAGATAGACGCTCGATACGTCCGTCTCTCTGGCGACGTACTTCCCGCCCGAGCGGGCGTCCATCGCGGTGTTCTCGCTCGCTCGGTAGACGAGGTCGCTACAGGTCTCGGAGTTGGACGTGATGTCGGCCGACGCCGCCGGACCGAGCATGATGGGGACCTGCGCCTGATTGACGACCGTCGTGACGACGCGGCTGGCGACTGCTGAGGACGCACAGCCGGCGAGCATGTCCACGCTCTCGTTCTCGACGAGGTTCGTCGCCGCCGTCTGGGCCGTGTCCGCCGAGAACTCGGTGTCCCGTACGAGCAGGCGGTACTCCGTGTCGCCGGCGGTAATCGTAATCTCGCCGCTGCCGGGGTCGGTCGGCGGATCGGTCTCACCCTTGTACGCCAGCCCGGAGAGGAACCCCCACAGCGACTGGTCGCCGTAGTACTTCAGGTCACCAGCGCGGGGCTGAAGGACCCCGATACTAACGGTCTGTGCCGAACCACTGCCGCCCGATTCGCCGTTCGTGCCACTGTCCGTCGTGCCGCCGTCCGAATCGTCCTGTTCAGTCATGGATGAGTCGTCACTGACACAGCCGCTGAGCCCGACAACACCGGCACCGAGCGCGCCGAGAACGCGCCTCCGTGTAGCCGTGTTCTGCATAACAGATTATCGTAGATTCGCCGACTACATAGTGTGCTGAGTTAACATGTTAACGCGGCGAGACAGACCGCAATTCTCGTCCGTACCGGGACTGTCACAAAACTGGCCGTAAACGGTCTGTACCGTTCTTTCCTTGGCGAATTATGCGATCACACCGATTTGACTATCTGCTACGTAACTGCTTCAGTAACTGTCAATCGATATATTTCAGCGGTCACCCACGTTAGTAACGCCGGAATGATAGAGAGGACCAGTCCAAGGGCCACAGCGAACTGTGTGTCCGACGAAATAGAGTAGATATCTGCGACAAAGGTCCATCAGAGAACTGTTTATCAACCCGACCAGAGTTCGGACGAAAATACGCCGCTATTCGCTGTCCCAGTCGCACTGCGGGTAGTTAGAGAATTTCGTGGTCAGTGTATCGATGCAGGATACCGAGGATGACCACCCACGGCAAGGTCATTCCGACGGTGATTGAAATCAGAAACCCAATCTGACGGTTCACACCGAGGAAGTCAAACAGTTCCATTCCTCCCGCAAACCCCGCAAAAATGAACACGCCGAGGAATACGGCAACTGGTAACAGGATAACTCCAGCAAGCAACCGTCTTGCGAGCCGACGGAACGGTACGAATATGATTCGTAAGAACAACCCGAATACCGTTTTGAAAAGCATCCCAAGAGCCGGTATGGCTCTTCTAGACGATGATTCGTCTTCTTCAGCAGTCATGATTATGTTGTCTTTGCTTTTGTATAAAAATATCTTTGGTCGAAATATTTGTCTGACCGGTCCCCTCCTAACCACTCGTATCGAGTCCGGCCGTGGGAATATGATTTAAGCAGGTCACAATCTCGGAATCATGCATGGAAGTAACCCTTACTCTATCCGTCTGGGTGGAACCAGCGGTCACCACCCAGCAACACAGATATGCGGACAGTTCAGGATTCGTTTGACCGGCATTTGCTGATTCATATCTCAGCCCACGCAATCGGTGTTGTCTTGTATCGATGTCGCTCTCACGAGTGTCAGTTATGCAGTAAAACAACGCTAAGGCCTACAGTGGGAGCTAGGTACGGCCGTTGTGACAATTGCACCCAGCTGTCATTCTGGACAGAGTAGCGAACAGGCCGGCGGGAACACCGAACTCAGTCCTCGATGTCATCAAGCGCTTCGACGACGCGTTCGATCATCTTGCGCTCGCCGCGCCGGAGGTTCTTCGAGACGGCGGGCTTGGACACGCCGAAGTCCTCGGCCAGCGACCCCAGTGTCGCGTCCCGGGGTGACTCGAAGTAGCCCTCGGAGACGGCGGTTTCCAGCGTTTCGCGTTCGGTGTCCGAGAGGTCCCGACAGCCGTCCACGAGCGTCATCGCCGCGCCGGCGTTCTGCACGAGGTCCTGGAGCTGTGGGAGCGTCGTCGACGTGCGCTCGACCACGTCGTACTCGTTGTCGCGGTCAAGCTCTGAGAGCGTCGTGTCGGCGTCGCGGCCGCGGTCGAAGCCGACGTGCCAGGTTTCGCTGCCCGCCTCAATGTGGAACGGACCGGTGATGTAGCCGCCGTTGTCCCGGATGGTCTGCATCGCCGCCGTTTCCTCGATAGTCGTCCGGATGTGGGCGGCGTTGTCCTCGCGGCGCAACAGCGCACAGTCGTTCATGTTCTCGTGGGCTTGCAGACTGTCTAGCCCCGTATCGAGTATCCCCGCGTCCTCGGCTTCGACAACCATCCGCGTCTCCAACTCCCGCGCACGCTGGTCGAAATCCCAGTGTACCGCTGCAAAGGCGACGTCGTGGTCTGCCGTCGTGTCGATGAAGGGACAGTCGTACTGCTCCATGTCCAGGGCGATATCTATCATTGGCAGTCCACTATATCCTGTGTGATTCGTGTGATACGGTAAAGAACCCCACGATTAATAATAACTATTTCCCGAAACCGAGTTCTTCACGAACGTCTATCCCTGATACACCGTTTCAATAGTGTTTTAGGGCTCGGTTCTGGAGGAAGTGGTATGACTTTGCACGCCAGAGAGATAAACCAGGACGTACGGGAGTTGGGTGCGCTCCTGGGCGAAGTGCTGGAAGCACAAACCTCGACCGAGGCGTTCGAAACGGTGGAAACCATTCGAACGTCGTGTATCGACTACCGGCGCGGTGACGCCGAGACGCGGGACGAAGTCCACCGGGCACTGAACCGACTGAACCCGGAGACCCAGGATATCGTCGCACGCGCGTTTACGACCTATTTCGAACTTATCAATCTCGCCGAGGAGCGCGAACGGGTCCGCGAAATCCGAGAGGGGAGCCAGGAGGGTGTACTGGCCGACAGCGTCGAGGAAGCCGTCCGGGACCTGGCCGAACGCGGCGCGGACCCGGAGGAGTTCGAGCAGGTGCTCGAAGACGTTCTCATCCAGCCGACGTTCACGGCCCACCCCACCGAAGCCCGCCGGAAGACGGTGAAGGCGAAGCTCCGGTCGGTTGCCCGTGACATCGAACGACTCGACGAGCGGCGACTCACCGAACGCGAACAGAAGCGTATCGAGCGGAACCTCGACGCCGAAGTGACGAGTCTCTGGCAGACCCCGCAGGTCCGGGACCGCCGCCCGGAGGTTACCGACGAGGCGCTGAACGTCCAGTGGTACCTCGAAAACGTCCTGTTCGACGTTATCGACGAGGTGTACGACGAACTCGAACACACCCTCGAAGACGTGTACGACGAGGACATCGACATCGACACCCTCTACGAATTCCGCTCGTGGGCCGGGTCCGACCGCGACGGCAATCCGTTCGTCACCACCGAGGTGACCGAGGAGACGCTGGAGCGCCAGCGCGACACCGTGCTGCCGCTGTACCGCAACAAGCTCAAGGAACTCTCCGGCGTGCTGAGCCAGGACGCCTCGAACATCGCGACCGACGCGCTGTTCAACGAGCGACTGGACCGTCACAAGTCCAGGCTCCCCGGCATCGCCACGGAGGCCGAGGAACGGTATCCGGACGAGCCCTACCGCCAGAAGCTCCGGCTGATGCGCGAATCCGTCATCCGGGTCAGCGACGTTCGCCAGGGCGGCTACGAGAACGACGAGGAACTGCTAACCGACCTCCGCGTCATCGCCGACAGCCTCCGTGAGAACGACGCCGAGGTCATCGCCGAGGCCCACGTCGACCCGCTGATCCGCAAGGTCGAGACGTTCGGTTTCAACCTCGCCAGCCTCGACCTGCGCGACCACCGGAAGATGCACACCGATGCCATCGCCGAATCCGTCGAGCGCGAGGGCATCGACTACGCCGGCATGGACGAGGACGAGCGTGTCGAGTTCCTGACCGAGGCTATCCTCCAGGACAACCCCGTCATCGACATGGAAGACACCGAGGGGCTCTCGGAGGACGCCACCCGCGTCCTCGACCGCTTCCGCGCGGCCGCCGACTGGCAAAACGAGTTCGGCATCGACGCCATCGACACCTACGCTATTTCGTGGTGTGAAGAACCAAGTCACGCGCTAGAAGTGCTGTTCCTCGCCGACCAGGTCGACATCGTCGACCTGCCCGGCTACTGCGGGTTCGACGTGGTTCCGCTGCTGGAATCGGAGTACGCCCTTTCCGGAGCCCGCCGCATCATGGGCACGCTGTTCGAGAACGAGGCCTACTCTCAGGCCCTTGAGGCCCGGGACAACATCCAGGAGATCATGCTGGGGTACTCCGACTCGAACAAGGAGAACGGCTTCCTCGCCGCCAACTGGTCGCTGTACAACAACCAGAAGCGGCTGGCGGACATCACCGACGACTACGACGTGGAGATGCGCCTGTTCCACGGCCGCGGCGGCTCCATCTCCCGCGGCGGCGGCCCGATGAACGACGCCATGTTGGCCCTGCCAAACGAGACGGTGACCGGCCAGATAAAGTTCACCGAGCAGGGCGAGGCCATCGCCGAGAAGTACGCCAACCACGACATCGCCGAGCGCAATCTCGAACAGATGCTCAACGCCCAGATCCGGGCGCGGAAAAACGCAATCGAGGAACCCGTCGAGGAGATCCCCGACGAGTGGGAGGAGGCGATGGAGACGGCGTCCGACGCCGCCCGCAACGAGTATCAGGACCTGCTCGAAACGGACGGCTTCGTCGAGTTCTTCGAGCAGGCGACGCCGATCACTGTTATCGAGAACCTCAACATGGGCTCGCGACCGGCCTCCCGAAGCGAGGACCGTAGCGTCGAGGACCTCCGGGCCATCCCGTGGGTGTTCTCCTGGACGCAGGCCCGCTGTATCATCCCCGGCTGGTACTCCATCTCGACCGGGCTGGACGCCTACCTCGAAAACGGCGGCGACATGGAAACGCTACAGGAGATGTACGAGAACTGGCCGTTCTTCCGGACGAAGCTCGACAATGCGTCGCTGGCGCTCGCCCGTACTGACCTCGAAATCGCCGAGGAGTACGCCGACCTGGCCGACCCCGAACTCCGCGAGCGCATCTACCCGCGTATCGTCGAGGAGTACGAAGACACCGTGGAGAAGGTGCTCGAAATCACCGGGCAGGACGGCCTGCTCTCGCGTGAGTGGCTGCAGGAGAACCTCGAGCGCCGGAACCCGTACGTCGACCCGCTGAACCTGTTGCAGGTCCGCCTGCTCAAGCAGTCCCACCGGACCGACACCGAGCGCCGGACCCTGCGGCTGACCGTCCAAGGTATCGCGGCCGGGATGAAAAACACCGGGTGAGGCACTGAGCGACACCGGGTGCGGCATCGTGCGAACGACTTACTACAAAAGTAGTACCCATCGAAGGATTTAGGCGTCTTCCCCCGGAGTAGCCGGTATGGCACTCGAAACTGTTCTTCTTGCAGTTGGACCAAACGACGCCGACCGAATCGACGAACTCGCCGACGCCGTGCTCGATATCGCGAGCCCGGCCGGCGCGACGGTCATCGTCGCACACGTATTCACTGACGACCAGTACGACGGTGTTGTCGACAGACTCGAATTCGAGTCGACCGGCGAAGCCGACCCCGACGAGGTCGCCGACCGCCACACAACCGTCCGGGAACTCGTCTCGCGGTTCGACGACGCCGGGCTGTCGACACAGGTACGCGGTGCCGTGGGCAACCACGGCGAGCAGATCGTCAGCCTCGCCGAGGCCACGCAGTCGGACCTCGTCGTCGTCGGCGGCCGCAAGCGCTCGCCGACCGGGAAGGCCGTCTTCGGCTCCACCGCACAGGAAGTCATGCTGAACGCGCCGTGTCCGGTCACGTTCGTCCGCGGCGAGGACTAAGACCGCAGAAACCGAGTTTTTCAGTTACTCCACCAGCGCGGCTTCGAGGAGTTCGAGCGGATGTCGGATCTCGTAGCCGCTGCCGTGTTCCATCTGCATCGCGCAGGTCGGACACTCGGTCATGCCGGTTTCGCCCTCGGCGTGGTCCATGTGCTCGAACATCTCCTCGCCGATCTCCATGGACTTCTCGTACTTCTCTTCCTTCCAGCCGTAGGTCCCCGAAATGCCGGAACAGGAGTCGCCCACGTCTTCGACTTCGACGCCGTCGAGGTCGCGGAACAGTTCGACGGCCTGGCGGTCGAGTCCCTGGTTGCGTGAGTGACACGGGGCGTGGTAGGCGAACTCCTCGGCGAGGTCGCCGTCAACGTCTGCCGCCTGCACTTCGCCCTTGAGGTCCTCGTGGATGCGGAGGTACTCGACGGCTTCGAAGGTGTTCTCCGCCACTTTGTCGATACCGTCGATGTCGAACAGCTCGGGGTATTCCTGTCGGAGCGCCATCGAACACGAGGTACAGGAGGCGATTGCGTGATACCCCTCGTCGACGAGTTCGGACATCGACGAGACGTTCGTCTCGGCGTGGCGGCGGGCGTCGTCGAGCATCCCGTTTGCGAACATCGGCGTCCCGGAACACTTCTGCTCGGGTGCGACGACCTCGTAGCCGAACTCCTCGAACACCCGGACCGTCGCCTTGCCGACTTCCGGCGTGTTGTAGTTGGAGTAACAGCCGTGGAAGTACGCAACTTTCTTATCGGCGTCCTCGGGGAGTCCGCGGCGCTTGCGGGCGGCTCTCGCGTTCTCCCGCGACTGGACCTGACCGCCGCGGTCGGCCCACCAGTCGCGGAAGGTCTGTTTTGCGAAGGCGGGGAAGTCACGCTCGCTGGTGATACCCATCGTCTTCTCCATGACCCAGCGGGCCGGCCCGAAGTTCATGGCGAAGTTCGCGAGTCGGGGGACCTTGCTCGCCAGGAACGCGGAGGTGCGGTAGTTCGCGAGGATGCGGTTGCGGATGTACTCGACGGAGAGCTTGTCCATCTGCTCGCTGACGTACTCCCCGCGGGCGGTGTTGTGCATCTGGCTGAGCGGGACGCCCGACGGGCAGGCGTTGTCACAGCGCATGCAGTTCGAGCAGTCCATCACCGAGTCGTCGATCTCGTGGTCGTCGTCGGACTGCTTGAGCCGCCACTGTTCGGGGCCCTGGAACTTCGGGCCGGGGAAGTCGTCGTCGACCTCGGCGACGGGGCAGTTCGTGTCACACGTCGAGCATTTGTAACAGGAGTCCGCGCCGGGTCGGAGGTCGAAGTCGTCGCTGTCGGGGAAGACGTCGACTGGTTCGAACTCCTCGCCTGTGTTCGGTGCTACCGGGTCAAACTCTGTCTCTGGTGGGGTTTCAGCGTCACTCATCGTGCCTCCTGTGCGGCGCGCTGGCCCGCCGCGTAGCCTGTGGCAATCGAGACGCCGCTGCCGGATTTCTCGGCGGCGAAGTCGTAGCCGCCCAGCACGGAGCCGGCAGCGCGCAGGTTCTCGAACTCGCTGTGCTCGCTCGCATCGAGGGGCCGAAGGTCGTCATCGGTCGCCACGCCGTAGCGGGCGAACTCGTGGTCGCCGAACAGTTCGCCGTCGAACCAGTCGTAGCGGTCCGCGGCGTGGGGGACGTGGCAGTCGAACACCGGCTCGTACACGCCCTCGCGGTCGGACTCGACGCCCTTGCCGACGAAGCCACCGGTCGCGAGAACGTACTGGTCGGCGCTGTTGGGTATCTTCGCGCCGTTCTTCTCGATGAATACCTTCTCGATACGGTCCTCGCCGTCGAAATCGACGACTGGATTGCCGGTCTCGATGCTGGCCCCGGCCTCGTCCAGTGCCGAGAACAGCGCGTCCTCCAGTCGGAGGCCGGGCAGCGACGGCGGCCCCATCGGCACCTCGAACACGTCGACGCCGAGGTGGTCGCTCAGCGAGTCACGGATAGCGCCGGGATTGTCGTCGCCGAGAATCGCCGGGAAGCCGACCCGCTGTTCGTCCTCCAGTAGCGGGTTCACGCGCTGGGCAAGCGCCTCGCGGGCTGGGACCATTCGCCCGCGGACTGCCACCTCGCTGTTGGTATCGAGCAGTTTGGCATAGCGCGTGACCTTCGCGTCCGCGCGCAGGTCGCCCGGGAACCGGATCGTCTCGCCGCGGACATCGAATGGGACGCCCGTCGCGTCGAGATGGGCGGCGACGTGCGGGGCGTCGAAGTCGACCATTTCCTCGATGCCGACCAGCAGCGTATCGCGGGTGTCGCTGGCCAGACCGGCGCTGGCCCCGGCCGGGTAGCGGGCGGTCGGTTTGATACTCCCGCCGTGGGTCGGCAGGAGCGCGTTCGTGTCCGTGTGTTCGCCCTCGTAGGTCGGAACCGCGTCGTCAAACAGCGACAGTGCGTCCCGGACCGTCCCGACGCCGACTTTCCGGTACGGATGCTCCGCTGGCAACGACGGAATCGCCTCGTAGGGGTCGGTCAACGGGCCGTCGCCGTCCGGTGTGTAGCCGAGCACGTCGACAAGGCCCGACGCCTGCCGGAGCGTGCTCTGTTTGTAGGAGACCAGTCGCACGTCAGCTCCCTCGCGGGCGGCCGCCAGCGCGCTGGTCAGCCCGCCGAGGCCGCCGCCGATGACGAGTACCTCCGACTCAATAGCCATTTGTCCCTCCGTCGGCAGCGACATCAGCGCTGTCGACGCTGCCGCCTGTCTGTCCGCGGCCCGAATCGAACGCCGAGAAATCCACCGAGTCGCCGTCAGCCGGGTCCTGGTCGCGGTTCTGCGTGGTGGCGTGCAGCGCGTAGTTCAGTGCCGCCTGGGAGAGCTGTTCGCCCCAGAGGGCGTGTCGTTGTCCCTTCCAGCGCTCCTGTAGCAGCTCGTCCCAGGCCTCGCGGACGACCGGCTCGTCGTACTCCGAGTGGAGTTCGCTCGCCATCCGGTGCGAGCAGAAGCCACCCTGACAGTTCCCCATCGACGCGCGGGTGCGGATGCGGACGGCGTTGAGGTCCGAGCCGGACCCCTCGATAGCGTCCTGAATCTCGGCGCGGGTGACGCCCTCGCACTCACAGACCGTCGGGTTCGGCCCGTCGGTCTTGAGCACGTCGTCGGCCCGGGAGCCGAGCCGTTCGACGCTCCGACGGCCGATAGGTGAGCGAAGCCCGAACTCGTCCATGTAGTCCCGCAGGACCGAGAAGTCCTCGCTGCCGGGGAGCGGCTCGTCGGCGGTCCGGCAGTCGGCGTCGATGCCGAACTTCCCGCAGACGTGGTCGGCGATCTGTTCGCCCATCATCCGGTAGGTGGTGAACTTCCCACCGACGATGCTGGTCATGCCGGGCAGGTCGTCGCGCTCGTCGTGGTCGAGCAGGAAGAAGTCCCGCGTGATGTCTGTCGGGTCGTCGCTGCCGACGTCCGGCGGTTCGTACAGCGGGCGAACGCCCCAGAACGAGCGGATGGTCCGTGCCTCGCCGAGCATTGGAATCAGCTCCGAGAGCGTGTCGATCATCATGTCGACTTCCCACTGCTCCTCGGGGTAGTCCTCGGGGTCCTCGACTTCCTCGTCGGTCGTCCCCAGAATCGCGGTCGTCTCGTGGGGCACGACGATGTCGGCGTCGCCCTTGGGCCGACAGCGGTTGATGACGGTGTCGACCTGGCGGATGTTCATGATGGTCATGACGCCCTTGGAGGGGCGGACTTCGATGTCGAGTCCGGCCATGTCGCCGATGCGACCGGCCCAGGCTCCGGTTGCGTTCACGACGTAATCGGCGCGGATCTGTTCGGTTCCGCCCTCCGTGCCGTGGACGCGTTTCCCGGGGCCGGAGTCGTGTTCGACTTCGATACCGACGACCTCGCCGCTCTCGACGAGGAGGTCGGTCACTTTTGAGTGGGTCTCGATGCGTGCGCCGTGTTCCTGTGCGCTCGCGGCGTTGGCGACCACCAGCCGGAACGGGTCGATGGCCCCGTCGGGAACGCTGATTGCCTTGTCGATGTCTTTCGCCAGGTGGGGTTCCATCGCCCGAGCCTCCTCGCCGGAGACGACTTCCGCGGGAATCCCGCACTCCTCACAGCCGCTCAGTTTCTTCTGGAAGTACTCTTCGGAGTCCTCCGGCCGCTTGACGAAGAGGCCGCCAGTCATTTCGACGCAGTGACTGGCGATATCCCGGAGAACGCGGTTCTCCTCGATACACTCGGTCGCACTGGCCTGGTCCGAAACGGCGTATCGCCCGCCGCTGTGGAGCAGCCCGTGCATCCGACCGGTGGTCCCGTGGGTCAGATTTCCCTGTTCTACCAGGGTCACGTCGAGCCCGCGCATCGCGAGGTCCCGCGCGATGCCCGCCCCAGTCGAGCCGCCACCGATGACGGCGATGTGTGGTGTCGGTCCCATCTATCTTTCCGTGGGTTTGGAGCGCATACACTTCACTTTACCGTTGCTGGTGCTTGGGCAGTAAATTTTCTATGTAATCATGAGGAATCCCGGTGACACCCACTGTTAATCGGAAACGCACACCACATTATTTTTCACTGATTGGTCAGGGCAGTGGTTGAACATATTCTCTCAAATTCGAGAGATAACTCCACATTTTCAATTACTGACGTACTACAGACGACGTTGCAGGATAGAAACCGCGCTCACGGATTAATTATCACTCCTACCGTTTCGACAGTAACTATTATATATTTTGATAGTGGACTATTCCCGAGAACGTGTTGGCCGTTCGGCCAACGGGATCGACAATGAGTAAATGGAACCCACTTGATTCAGAAGACGGCCCGCCTGACGGGGAACGCACCGACGGCGGCGTCACAGAGGGGCGGGATGGAAACGAGTCGGAGACTGAACCGCCGTCAGCAGAAGCCCTCCAGAAGGACACAGAGACCGAAAACGACCCTGAACGGGCGGAGCTGGAAGCACGATGTGAGCAACTGGCGGCGGAACTCGAACAGGAGCGGGCGGAACGTGAAGCGCTCGAAACCGCTGTCGCCCGTCTCACTTCTGTTGCCAGGGCGAACGCCGACGGCGACCTCACTGCGAAACCGGGGCAGCCACCAGCTGAGGCAGCTGAGCCGCTGTACGACGCATACAGTGAACTGCTCCGGGAATGGACCGACACTGTCGACCGGATGGCGTCGTTCAGCGAGCAGGTGACTGCCGCAACGGAACAGGTCGACACCCGTCTCGGGTCGGTCAAGTCCGCCAGCCGGGACGTGAGTGGCGCTGTCGGAGAGATTTCGACCGGGTCGGACGAGCAACGCGACGAGATACAGTCGATCTCCGACGAGATGCGGAACCTCTCGGCGACGATCGAGGAGATAGCGAGCGCCGCAAACGAGGTCGCGGACACGTCCAGCGAAGCCAGCGTTCGAGGCGAATCCGCACTGGAGTCGGCGTCCGCAGCGATGACGACGCTCGACCGGTTGACCGACAACGCCGAAGCGACCGTCGACAAGGTCGAGCGACTGAACGACCTGCTGTCGGACATCGAGGAGATTGTGGGTTTCATCACGGACGTCGCGGACCAGACCAACATGCTGGCGCTGAACGCCAACATCGAAGCGGCCCGAGCAGGCGAATCCGGCGACGGGTTCGCCGTCGTCGCAGAGGAGGTCAAATCGCTCGCGACCGAGACGAAGGAGGCGACCGACGAGATCGCAGCCTCCATTCAGGAGGTCCACGAACAGGCCGACACGACGGTTTCGGAGATGTACGATACGCGGGAGAGTGTCGAAGACACCCGCTCGTCAGTCGCCAGCGCGCTCGACGAACTGGATTCCGTCGTCTCGATGGTCGAAGAGGTCGATTCGAGCGTCCAGGAGATCGACGATGCGACGGATACGCAGGCCGATTCCACGCAGGAAGTGGTGTCGATGGTCGACGACGTCGAGGACATCAGCGCCCGGACAGCCGAAGAGGCGGCTATCGCCGCCGACGCCGCAGCGGACCAGACGACGGAACTCGCGGAGGTCTCGACGCGGGTGTCGACGCTCACCGAGCGGGCCGAATCACTGGACGCGTCGCTGGATTCCTTCGAACTTGCGACCGGTTCGGCGGCAGCGAACACGGACGGAACCGTCGTCGAGTTCTGGCACGCGATGGGCGGCGAGAAAGCGCTACTGCTTGAAGAGCTCGTCCGCGAGTTCGAATCACAGACCGAGGGTATTAGTCTCACACTGCGGTCGAAAGGGAGCTACCGCGGGACCCTCGACGCAACGCTGAACGCCGCCGAAAACGGCGATCCGCCCGCGATCGCACAGATCTTCGAGATCGGCACTACGCGTGCGCGCGACAGTGGACACTTTACGCCAGTCGAGGACCTCCTCCCCGCAACCCACATCGACTCGCTGCTCGACCCGGTGACGAACTACTACCGCTTCGACGGGACGCTCCACTCGCTCCCGTTCAACGCGTCGAACCCGGTGATGGCGTACAACCGCGACGCGTTCAGGGTGGCGGGGCTCGATCCCGATTCGCCGCCGGAAACCCTCGCTGACGTGCGAAGCGCGGCCGAGCAGCTCGTCGACGGGAAAGGCGTGGATACAGGTATCACGTTCGCGAACTACTCGTGGTTCGTCGAACAGTGGTTTGCCGAGGCTGACCAGCTCCTCGTGGACCAGAACAACGGTCGGTCCGGGTCGCCAACGGAGAGCCATCTCGACGGGGAGTTCGCCCACGACTTATTCGAGTGGTGGAAAGGCCTCGAAGCGGACGGACTGTACCACGACCCCGGCATCGAAGCCAGAGGAGCCGCTCGGACCCACTTCGCCGAGGGGAACGCTGCGATGCTGATCGGCTCGACATCGTCGCTGAACAGCATCGAAAGCAGCGCTGACTTCGACGTCGGAACCGGCCGGTTCCCCGTCCTCGACGACCGGACCGGCGTACTCGTCGGCGGCGCGTCCCTGTGGGTCGGTGATGCGGTTTCCGAGGCCGTGCACGACGCTGTCGGCGAGTTCCTCACATGGCTCACCGAACCGGCCCAGCAGCGACGGTGGCACCAGGAAACCGGGTACTTCCCAGTGCACGCCGATGCGATCCCACAGCTCCGGTCGGCGGACTGGTTCGAACAGAACCCACACTACAGAACGGCGTTCGACCAGCTCGTCGACACACGCGACACCACGGCGACACGGGGCGCACAGATCGGTCCGTTCGATACGGTACGAACGATCATCGAAGACGCGGTCGACAGTATGGACGGGCCCGACTCGGTCCCGTCCGCGCTCGACCGACTCGACACACAGGTCACGAAACAGCTTGAGCGGTACGATTCCGACCGGTAGCGCCGTCCCGTCCTTTCTTTACTAGCCAAACATCACCATTAGTAATCTTTATAATGGTTCACTATGTTGTTTACTGGCAAGGTGGTAGCTTTCATAAATAAGCTACCTCCACCACGGAGAACACAACAATGGCAGACACATACGTTGGCGCGATCGACCAGGGAACGACTGGCACTCGCTTCATGGTGTTCGACCATAGCGGCCAGGTCGTTGCGAACGCCTACGAGAAGCACGAACAGATCTATCCGGAGCCCGGCTGGGTCGAACACGACCCCGTCGAAATCTGGGAAAACACGCAGGAAGTCGTGACCAAGGGGCTTGCGGATGCAGGTGTCGGTGCCGAACAGCTGGAGGCACTCGGCATCACGAACCAGCGTGAGACGACGATCGTCTGGGACAAAGAGACCGGCAAGCCGGTCCACAACGCGCTGGTCTGGCAGGACCGCCGAACCACCGACCGCGTCGAGGAGATCCAAGAGGAAGACAAGGTCGAGTGGATCCGGGGTAAGACCGGGCTGGAATGTGACGCCTACTTCTCGGCAACCAAGACCGAGTGGATCCTCGACAACGCGGAGCCGCTCAAGATGCAGAGCTCGCGCGGCGCTGACCTCCGCGAGCGGGCCGAAGACGGTGAACTCCTGATGGGGACCATCGACGCGTGGCTCATCTACAAGCTCACCGGCAACCACATCACGGACGTCTCGAACGCATCGCGGACGATGCTGTACAACATCCACGACATGGAGTGGGACGAGGAACTCCTCGAAGAGTTCGGCGTTCCGAAGTCCATGGTTCCGGAAGTCCGCCCGTCCTCCGACGAGAGCCTGTACGGACACACCGACGCGGACGGCTTCCTCGGAGAGGAAGTCCCCGTCGCGGGTGCGCTGGGCGACCAGCAGGCCGCGCTGTTCGGCCAGACCTGCTTCGACAAGGGTGATGCGAAGAACACCTACGGTACCGGCGCGTTCTATCTGATGAACACTGGTTCCGAGGCAGTCGCCTCGGACAACGGCCTGCTGACGACGATTGGCTTCCAGATGTCCGGTGAGCCCGTCCAGTACGCGCTGGAGGGCTCCATCTTCATCGCCGGCGCAGCTATCGAATGGCTCGAAGACGTCGACCTCATCAACAACGCCGCCCAGACGGCGGAACTGGCCCGCTCGGTCGAATCGACCGACGGTGTCTACATGGTGCCGGCCTTCACGGGGCTCGGCGCTCCGCACTGGGACGGCCGCGCCCGCGGGACGATTGTCGGTATGACTCGCGGAACGCGAAAGGAACACATCGTGCGTGCGACTCTGGAATCCATCGCGTACCAGACCCGCGACCTCGCGGAAGCGATGGAGGAAGACTCCGGTGTCGAGATGACGACGCTGCGAGTCGACGGCGGCGCAGTCAAGAACAACTTCCTCTGTCAGCTCCAGTCGGACATCATCCAGACGGATATCGCCCGCCCGCAGGTCGACGAGACCACCGCGCTGGGGTCGGCCTATGCGGCCGGCCTCGCCGTCGGGTACTGGGACACCGTCGACGAACTCCGCGACAACTGGCAGGTCGACAAGGAGTTCTCGCCGGAGATGGACGCCGAGAAGGCAGACAAAATGTACGATCGCTGGGACGACGCCGTCGACCGTGCCCGCGACTGGGCTCAGGAGGAATAACAGATGGCAATCGCATTCGGACTCACGGCGGCCGATATGCTCGTCCTCGCCATCGCGGCGTTCGCGGGCGGCGCGTTCGGGGCATCTATCGGTGCACTCCCGGCGTTCTGTTTCACCGGCTTCATGGTGCTTATCGGAGAAGCCGGCAACGTTGTCTCCGAGTCGTTCATCGGCGGTTCGCCTGACGTCATCGCGGGTGGCGCCGGTGGGTACGGAGCCGGCATCGTCGGCCCACTGGCCTTCGGTCCCGTGTTCGGGCCACACGTCGCCTTCGCCGGCGGTGTGGCAGCAGCCGCTTACGCCGCGAAGTACGACGGAATGTACGAGCCGGACGACGGTGACTACCACCCGGCGAAGGACATCGCCTACGCCCTCGGTACCCGACCGGACGTCCTCGCCGTCGGTGGTGTGTTCGGTATCCTGGGGATGGCAATCCGGCAGACGTCCGGTGGACTCGGGATTCCGATCGACCCGCCTGCGGCAGGCGTCATCCTGACCGCTGTGATCGCCCGTCTGGTCTTTGGCTACCCGGTTATCGGCCGTGCCCGCGGAAGTGGCCTGCTCGATATGTCGCCGTTCGAGAGCGGGAAGATGCGGTCGAGCAACGGTGAAGAAGTCGCAACGGACGGCGGAGCCATGGCTGCCGAGCGACCGGCTGTCGAGCCGTGGCTGCCACACCAGTACAAGTGGACACACGTCGCAATGCTCGGGCTCATCACCGGCATCCTCGGTGCGTACATCTTCGCGAAGACCGGGAGTCTCTTCCTCCCGTTCGGTATCTCAGCAGCGAGTCTGCTGTTCCTGAACCTCGGCGTGGAGAAATTCCCGGTCACACACCACATGACGCTCCCAGCAACGTTCGTCGCTAGTATGGCGATGACGGATGGAGCGAGCGTCCTAGTCGCGCTCGGGCTGGGCGCATTCTTCGGTATCCTGGGTGCGCTGTTCGGTGAAGTCTACCAGCGCATCTTCTACGCGCACTCAGATACGCACTTTGACCCGCCAGCCGCCTCGATCATCACGACGACCCTCATCCTGGGCATTCTGGCACTGGCTGGAGTGTTCACGACGTCCGCAGCGATCCCCCTGCCGTAAGAACTCATACGGCTTTTTATTTACAGGTCCAATCGAATATACACACGATCTAATTTCCAAGCATGGACATCGAAGCGAGAATCAAGCGTCGACAACGCCGGAACGGTGAGCCACGGCTCATTCAGGATTACGAGTCGATCTCACCGGTCGTCCACATAGAGGAGCCGGCTGACCGCGGTCCGGTTCTCGAGCGCCTACTCGACCATCTCGATCCGGTGTTCGATGGGCAGCTTCCGCCGAACGCGTACGTGTACGGCCCCCGTGGTTCAGGGAAGTCCGCAGTTATCACGGCGCTTTTCGCCAATTTAGAACAGCTCCCGACGGAACAACAGGCGATCATTCACACGACGACCCGCGCACAGCCACCGACCTCGCCGTCGTTCGTCTACGTGAACGCCCGAGAGACCGCAAGCGAGTTCGCGTTCTACCATGCAGTGCTGGACTCGCTCGTGGACGAATCGGTGCCGGAACACGGGATCGGAACGGAGACGCTCAAATCCCGACTCCACGAACTGGTACGAGAGCAACGCACGGGCATCGTCATTGCAGTCGACCACATCAGCGAGCCGGAAAGCATCCAGGCACCGGCCCTCGTTGACCTGTTTGCTGGCTTACCGAGCAACGTCAGTTGGCTCGCTATCGGTCGCGACGACCCGTCGACAACGGAACTGACGCGGTACACCGCTGAGTCGATCAGTATCGACCGCTATCAGCGGCAGATGCTCGTCGACGTGTTGATGACCAGAACCTCGAACGGGCTGGCTCAGCAGGGACTCGATCACGGTCTGGCGAGGCATATCGCCGATTGGGCGGACGGAAACGCCCACGATGCCCTTGCCGCACTGTTTATCGCTGCGGAGTTGGCCGAGGAACGGGGCCAGGACCGCATCACACAGGCCAACGTCGACGCGGCCATCGCGGAGGTGCCCGATCCCTGTGTTTCGTTGGGGGTCGTCCTCTCCCTGCCGACGAATCGGCAGGCCGTCCTCAGAGAACTCATCGACCTGGAGGAGAGCGAACGCTCCTCGGTAACGGCGACGACGGAGGCGATTGCGTCGGCACAATCAGTCGATCTCTCGGCCGGGACCGTCAAGCGGTTTCTCTACGAGATGGCCGAGTCCGGTGTCGTCGACCGGGTCGAGGCGACAACCACCAACGGCCAGGGCCGCCCGCCGAGCCGTGTCGAACCGCGGTTCCCGCCGACGGCCTTCCGGCGACTGTACGATTTACAGCAGTAGGCCAGCGGTCCGCGGTCAGGTCGACGTTTTTCAAACGCGCTGTGACGGGTCACCTGTGCCGCCAGTCAGCGCGGACGCCAGTGCGCCACGGACTACGACGTCGTCACCGAACTGCGTCAACTGGATATCCGGAATGTTCGACATCACCATGTCGTCGAGCCGGTCCCGGATCGGGTCTAGCACCTGTTCGGGGTTGTTGAGCGCAACGGCCCCGCCGACGTAGACGACGAGGGGCGCGTACGCGTGGACGATGTTCGCGACGCCGATCGCGTTCCAGTGACAGATCTGGTCGAGAACGTGGGACGCGAACTCGTCTTCACCGGCATATTCGAAGATATCCGCCGCGGAAAACTCCTCAGTCTCGATCGGGAGCGCCGTCTCGACGGGGTCCTCTCGGTGCAGTTGCGTGGCGTACCGCGGGATGTTCTCGCCCGAGCAGTACGCTTCCCAGTGGCCGTCGTGCCCACAGCCACATGTCATGAATCCGTGCGGGTCGATGGTCAGATGGCCGACTTCCCCGGCGTTGCCGTCCCAGCCTGAGAGGATGTTCCCGTCGACAGCGACCCCGGCACCGACCCCGGAGGAGATAGTGAGGTACACCATGTCGTCGGGGCTCCGGTCCGAGTAGAACCGCTCGCCGATGACGCCGGCGTTGGCGTCGTTGTGCAGCGACACCCGCTCGCTGCCGATGAGATTCTCGACCGGCCCGGTCAGCGGAATCCGGTCGATGGTGTCGGGGAGATTCGCGGGGTTTTCGACGACGCCTTCGGCCAGGTCCATCGGACCGAAGGACCCGATACCGGCGGCAACCACGTCTGTGGGGGCGATATCGGCGGCGTCACAGGCCTGCCGGATCGCGTCGAGGACCGCCTCCGTGACCGCGATACCTGCCGGTCCACGCGGTGTCTCAGTTTTGTGTGACGAGACTATCGAACCCGTCTCGTCACCGATAACAGCCCGAATATGTGTCGCTCCGAGGTCGACCCCTGCGTAAGCGCCCATGCTGGTCGAAGGGTTGCCCCACCGATACTTAACTACACAGATTCTACTGCGGTCAGTAGTCTCGCTCCCTGCCCGAGATGTCCTCTCGGCCAACGGCCTCCTCGTAGACGACGCCGCGCTCGGAGTCTAGCGTGACGGTCGATCCGTCGGAGACAGCATCGGGCAAGTCCGCGTTCGAGATCATCGGAATCGAAAGCTCGCGGGCGACGATGGCCGCGTAGCTCGTGACGCCCTCGTGGGCGTCGATGATGCCCCCGATGCGGCTGGTGTCACCAATGAACTCGCCGTCGAACCCTTCGGGCACTGCCAGAATAGCCCCGTCGGGGACGTTCGAGAGGTCGCCCGGCGACTCTTGGGGCGGTGCTGTCGAAATCCGGTGGACGGGGCCGGTCACCAGGCCGTCGACGATGGACCGACCGCTGGCGACCGTTTCGGCCGCGACGTGGACTTTCAGCATATTCGCCGTGTTCATCCCCTCCAGTTCGGTCATCATCCCGGACAGGACGACGACCGTGTCACCGCTGTCCGCGGCTTCGGTGTCGAGGGCTGCCTGAACTGCCGTCTGGATGACGGCGTCGGCCCCTTCGGTGGTGTATTCGGTCGTTACGGGTGTGATACCCCACGAGAGCGCGAGCTTCCGGCGGACGCGCTCGCTCGGCGTCGACGCGACGATGGGGATCGAGGGCCGGTACTTCGCCGATTTCAGGGCGGTGTAGCCGGACTCGGACGCGGCGACAATCGCCGACGCCCCGATGTCGCGAGCGAGGAACCGACCGGAGCGCGCGAGCGCGTCTGTCCGGGTGTCACCGGCGTTTGGCACGCGCTGTTCCCGGGACTCGGCGTACTCCTCGCTGCTCTCGACATCGCGGATGATCCGGTCCATCGTCTCGACGACGCGGGCCGGGTGGTCACCGATTGCCGTCTCGCCCGAGAGCATCACTGCATCGGTGCCGTCAAGCACTGCGTTTGCCACGTCTGAGGCCTCCGCGCGGGTCGGCCGCCGGGAGTGGACCATCGAGTCGAGCATCTCGGTGGCCGTGATGACCGGGACGCCGGCCTCGTGACACCGACGGATGATGCGCTTTTGAATGATCGGCACGTCTTCGAGCGGGCACTCGACGCCGAGGTCACCGCGGGCGACCATCACACCGTAGGCCTCGTCGATGATCGAATCGAGATTCTCGACGGCCCCGGCCCGTTCGATCTTGGCGATGATCGGGATGTCGACGCCGCGCTCTTCGAGCGCCTGGCTGATCTCGTAGATGTCCTCGCCGTCACGGACGAACGACGCGGCCACGAAATCCGGCTCCTTCTCGGCAGCCACGTCGAGTTCTCGCTCGTCGTTTGCCGTAATCGTCGGCAGGTCGAGTTCGACGCCGGGAACGTTGACACCCTTGCGGGCAGCCAGTTCACCGCCGTTCTCGACGGTCGCAAACACCGTGTCGTCCTCGACACGTTCGACAGTCGTCTCGATGCGTCCGTCGTCAAGCAACACCCGGTCTCCCGGCTCGACTGCGGTAATCGACTGCGAGAGGCCGACCTCCTCGGGCGTCGCGTCGTCGCCGACGACGTACCGGATGGTGGACCCCTCAGTGAGCTGAATCGGCGCGTCGATCTCCGCAGTCCGGACCTCCGGCCCCGGCATATCGAGCATGGCCGCGACCGGCTCCTCGACCGCCTCGTCTACCTCGCGGATGCGATCGATCATTTCCCGGCGGTGTTCCGGCGAGCCGTGGCTCGCGTTCAGTCTGGCAACAGACATCCCGGCCTTCGCAAGTGACGCGATGTCGTCGACCGAGTCCGACGCGGGACCGAGGGTACAGACGATCTTTGCGCTACGCATTGTGACCTCCGTCTCCGGGGAGCCACAGTTTACAGCGTTCATAGTTAATCATACCCTGCCGTTCCCCGCGAAGGGATAAGAACCTTGCTGGACGGCGTAGCTACCGCGAAATCGCTTCCGTGTCGCCGCTGAGAACCGAACGGATTTCCTCGGGCGACACGACGGCAATATCACCTGGAATCGTCCGTTTGAGTGCGGCTGTCGCGGCACCCCAGGCGAGCCCGTCTGCAACGGTGCCATCGGAGAGATACTGCGAGAGGAAACCGCCGACGAAGGAGTCGCCGGTCCCGACCGGATGTGCGTCGGTCGACTCGAACGTCGGTTGCTCCGTTACAGTCCCGTCGGCAAGCGCGAGCGCCCCGTCGCTGCCACGGGTGATTACTGTTGCTTCGAACCCGTATTCGGCGGCGAGGTCCCGGGCAATCGTTTCCGCGTCACCGCTCCGGTCTAACACGACGTTCGCGTCGCGTTCGGCGACCACAAGCACGTCGACAGACGGGAATAGCTCGGTCAGGACTGCGCGGGCTTCCGCCGGCGTCCAGAGCTTCGAGCGGTAGTTCAGGTCGAGGCTCGTGGTCGTGCCCGCGTCCTGTGCGAGCGAGAGGAGGTCAGCAGTGGTCGATTCGAGCGTCTCCGAGAGCGCCGGTGTGATACCCGAAGTGTGGAATCCCGCGGCGTCCGCGATGGTCTCCGTCGGAAGCTCCCCCGGTGTGGCGGTCGTGACACTGGCGCTCTGGCGATCGTAGATAACATCGTTGCCCCGCGGTGGACTACCCTGCTCCAGATAGTAGGTTCCCTGTCGGGCGCTGTCCGAGTCGTCCCAGGCGACATCGACCGATACGCCATGGTGTTTGAGTTCTCCCGTGACTCGGCGACCGACCGGTGAGTCGGGGAGCTTTGAGGCCCACAATACATCGAGCCCAAGCCGTTGAGCAGCGACCGCGACGTTTGACTCCGCACCAGCCGCCCTGACGGTGTACTGGTCTGCGGTCTCCAGTCGCTCGTCGTCAGGTGGCGACAACCGCAACATCGTCTCACCGAACGTAACTAACTCCGTCATATCCGACGTTGCTCACTGGCTGGGTATAAATCCCGGAGAACCCGTCGTCTAACGGACCTGTTAATTACACCTTACTGGGGTGGAGGGCGTTAGCTCGTATTTTTCGTCATGGGTTATGGACAGTATAAGTTTTCTCCAAAAGTTTATGTGCTATACTAATTTAGACACGCCAGTATGGATTCAGGGAGAGATGGTGGTGGGCCGTCCGTCTTTAGGCGGAACCTACTCCGTTCGATTGGTGCGGCCGGACTGGCCGGACTTGCAGGCTGTGGTGGCAGCGAGGGAGTGACAGATGGGGACGGGACGCCGACCCCAACGCCAGTTGGAAACTTTCCGGTGTCCGGGGATTCGGTGACGTTCGGTTTCAACGTCGCTTCCTCCGGGGCGTACTCAACGGCCGGCAAGCAGGAGCTCCGAGGTTTCAAACTCGCGGTCAAGCACATTAACAACGGTGGTGGGTGGGTAACGAGCGAGCAGTACGAGTCACCGCTGGACGGTGACGGACTTCTCGATAAGGATGTCGAATTCGCTGTCGAAGACACGGGTGGCAGTTCAGATACCGCCCGGAGCAACGCACAGCGGCTTGTTGATAGTGAGGAGGTGATTATGCTTGCTGGCGGAACGTCCAGCAATTCCGGCCTGGCCAATCAGGAGGTTGCCGCGCAGAACCAGGTCGTGTATATGGCGACGATGGCCAACGCGAACTCGCTGACGGGTATCGACTGCAACCGGTACTCCTTCCGCGAGATGTACAACAACCACATGGCGGCCAAAGCGCTGGCTCCGGCCCTCAGTAACGAGTTCGGAGACGACGTCAATTACGTCAAGATCTCCCAGGATAATGAGTGGGGACAGACGCTCCGGGATGAGATGGATACAGCCCTCGGAAATCTCGGCTGGGCACCTGTTTGGGACACAACTGCACAGGTCGGGACGACCGACTACTCTCAGTACGCAGAAGACATCGAGTCGGTCGATTTCGACGTGATCGTGCTCGGACTGGGGGGCCTCGACGCAGTAAACGCACTCAGAGCGTTCCGGGAGGAGTTCCCGGAGTCGAATATCGTCCTTCCGATAGCCTCGAAAGATATTGCCCGGACCGCAGGCGATGCGATAGAGGGTGTTATCGGGACGGTCGCCTGGAGCCCGGCAATCAACTCGCCGCTGTCTGATACCTTCCGAGAATCGTTCCGTGAGGAGTACGGCAGTTCGACGGGGACCTCGAAATCAGCGTCCCCATCAGGAGCAGCCCACATCGCGTATACGCAAACGCTGCAATACGCCAGTGCAGCCGAGCGGGCGGGAACGTTCAATCCGATCGATGTCATCGGAGCGCTCGAAGGACACGAGTACGACGCCGGTCTCGGACCGCAGACGCTCCGAGCCTGTGATCACCAGGCGATGCGCCGGGTGCCAGTCGTGAAAGGAAAGCCAGAGGTTCAGCAGTCCTACGGCACCTACTACGGCCTGATTGGGGAACCAGCGGATGTACAGTACGCATGCGACAGCGGTCCAGCGGCTAACTGCTCGCTTGGAGGGAACTAGCTATGAGTTCAGGAGACACACAGATACCAGACAGTTCAGAAAACGATTCGAACGCCTCCGGTGGAATTCTTGCAACAGTCGTCCCGGATTTCATCCGGCGAAACTTCGCACTCAAATTCGGTATCGTCCTCTTCGTTATGGCGCTGTCGGTTGGGCTCATCGGCCTTGCCGCGACAGAGCAAGTCAAGGACTACACGGAACAACAGGTTCTGAGCGACTACGAAAACGCCGCCGCACAGGAAGCTGACATCCTGTCACAGTGGGTTGACCGGAATAGGTTGTCAACACAGTTTGTCTCCTCTGACGACGTTTGGGCCAGTAGTGAGACAGACGATATCAATATCGAACTCAACAATCGGAAAGCCGCCTTGTCCGCAGATGCTGCCGACATCCATCTGGTCGAACGGAATGCCGGCCAATCCCAGGTTGTCGCCAGCACATCTAACTCACAGGTGCTAACTAACTCGGCGCTCGAATCGACGAGCAGGGCCTGGCTTACCGGTGCGAACTTCGAAACGGCAAGCGATGTCACCGTCTCCGACGTGTACCAGACGAACTCCGGCCCGGTCGTCGGCTTCGCCAGTCCTGTCGATGCCTCACAGAACCGGTATATCCTCATCGAGTACTCGCTTGACGAGATCGCGAACTCGCTTCAGGGGAACAACAGGGCCGAAGGCGGGTTCACACAGGTCGTCAACGGATCGGCGGTCGTCATGATCGACGAACCCAGAGACGGGAGCCGCGGCCTCGGCGAAAACATGCTGCAGTCGTATAGCTCGAACAGCCCTGCCACGGAACCGATCGACGCGGCAGATGACCTCCGCTCGTCGGAGCAACAGTCCGGCGTCACCGCCGACATGCCGGCGACTGACGTACTCAACGAGCGCTACACTGTCGGCTATGCACCGATTCAGGGAACTGACTGGGTCGTTCTCGTACACGCACCCAACTCCGCGGTCTTTGGCTTCGTCCAGAACGTCCAGCAGTACGGGCTCATCGGCACGGCACTGATGGTGTTGCTCATCGCGGGTGTCGGTGCGATACTCGGGTACAACACGGCAACGTCCATCGACCGCCTGACCCGAAAGACGGATCAGATGCGACAGGGGAACCTCGACGTCGAGATCGCCACCAGTCGTATCGACAATATCGGCCGCCTGTACAGCGGGTTCGCTGATATGCGCGACGCGCTCAAACAACAGATCAACGAGGCCGAGCGCGCACAGAAAGAGGCGGAGGTATCCCGCGCCGAAGCCCTTGAAGTCAACAAATACCTCCAGAAGAAGGCCGAAGAATTCTCCGACGTGATGGAGGAAACGGCCGCTGGAAACCTCACCGAGCGGATGGCGACCGACGGCGAGAACGAGTCGATGGACCGGATCGCCAGCGAGTTCAACGGCATGGTCGACGAACTCGAAAAGACGATCGGTCAGCTCAACAGCTTCGCCGACGAAGTCGCGGAATCCGGAGACGTCGTTCTGTCGAGTGCCGAGTCCGTCCGTGACGCGTCCGAGCAGGTCGCCGAATCCACACAGAAAATCTCCGACGACGCCTACGACCAGAAGGACCGCCTCGCGACCATCTCGGAGGACCTCGACACCCTCGTAGACACGCTCGAAGAACTGGAAGCGGACAATCCGGACATCGACCTTGGTGACTCGCTCGAGCGGTTCCGGACGGTGGCGACGACGCTACAGTCGGCAGCCGAGACAAGTGACCAGATGATGGCCGAAACCCAGACCGTGGCCGGCGCAGCCGAAGAGCAGGCTGCAGAACTCAACGAAGTGTCCTCGCGTGCCGAGCAGCTCAAACGCTACGCGAAGCCACTCGGTGACATCTTGAACCGCTTCGAGACCGAAGCCGAACACGAGTTCGTCTTCTCTGGCGGTCCGTCACAGAGTCTGGGCGAAGAGGAAGAAGAGTAATCCGGTTCACCGAAACCGATTTTCGCGCTGGCGGCGTACTCTTTTCAATGAGCGACGACGCAGGAGAAATCTCGCAGGCGGAACTCGCCGAGTACTGTCGGACCCAGGCTGCGATTCTTGCCGGCCATCTGGACCAGCGCAGTTCGGAGCTCACCGACTTACTCGAAGAAATCGAACAGGACACCGCCGACGCTCGTGCGACATTGTCTGAGAGCCCCGAACGTCCGGACACTGATGTGGAAACGACTGTCGCAGATATAGAGGCCAAGCAGGAGCGAGCACAGACGAAACAGGCACAAATCGACGAATACCGGACGCTCGCTGAGGGGTATACTGAGCTTGCCGAACAACTCGCCGAAGGCTCCGGTGACCTTGAGACCGTGCTGGAGTTCGAAATCGATACCGACGCCCCGACATATTTCGACGCCGAGACAACGATTCTGGGAGTGGCGACCGGAGCAGACACGGAGCAGTGATTTCACAGGGGGGCACCACACACAATCAGGTTGCTCTACAGCGCCAGTTACCGGTGGCGGCCATGTTTTCACGGAGTTGGCACTGAGTCGTTCGCGGACAGCACTGTCCTCGTCGCGGGGCTGGGCCGTGTCTAGCACGGCCCTTTCAGGTGCCAGCCGATGTGTCAGTGCTCGGTGTACGTCTGTCGGTCATCGAGGGACGGTTCCCGTACGGAATCGGTAGGAGTTAGCACAAATTCGGTATAGCGATATACAATTTATCCGGTCCGAGTGGACCATTGCGGTACATTGTCGGAATTACCACAGGTAATGGCAAGTAAATCATCCACGACAATCACAATCAGTGAGCGCCACGGTCCGCCAACGCTCACAGTCCGTCAAGGCAACGGGGTCAGGAATTGAACGTGCGCTCGACGAGGTACTTGACCAGATAGAACCCGCCAATCAGCGTGACAGCCATGACCACTAACACAATTGCAATCATGAACAGGAGAACGAGTGCGTCGTTAGCCATTGAACCCACCCGCCTGAGTGGCTGCATATCGTCGAGAACGCATATCGCTAACTTCAGCCTGGACACGCTAATGTAGGAGGCTTTCGGTTCAGCATTCCCTGCTGCTCGTGGTCTACGGTGGGGGTTGATGGATAGAGAAGCGCTCGGTGTGAGGTGTGTAAGGGGAAGGACGGATTAGGTGAGTATCCGGTTGGCAGCATCCAATGTGTAGGACTGCGCCACACATCGGCACGGTGCCGGGAGTCGAGTATGGTATTCGCGGTTGGGAGCGCTACTCCCAAACACGACCAGCCACCGGGAGCAATCGTCGGAACGACACGTTTTATTCTGAGTGCTACTTGAAACGCGGAGAATCACTCGATAGGCTCGCAAACGGCCTCTATGAGCTAGTGTCGGTCAAAGCGGGGCTAAACCATCGTCGTCATCTCAAAGCTGGAGAGACAGAGCTCTTCGTCCGTAGTACCCGACGACAGTGGCCTCGGCGTTGTATATCGAGGACCAGACAGCAAGGACCACGAGAGCGGGCACTGTATCAAGCAATGCAGGTCTTGGCGTGTGGCGTATACGCAGCCTGGGTCAGAATTCAGGATAGCGCTGTTGCCAGTACACAATCTGATGGCTGCGACGGCTCCGCGGCGAGAATCTGACTGAAAATGACGATTACGTCGAGGCGTGGGCGAGTGGTCCGTTCGGTAGCGTTCTACTGCGCGTGTATCAAAGCGACACGCCCCATTCGATGGAGGGCCGCGGTATGCAGCGTCGGTATGTCGAGGGGCCGAGTATGCAGGAGGGTCTGTACCACCAGGAGTTCCGACAGGCTGTCAGTTACATCCATTGGGCCCTGACGAGTAACCCGGCCCGACCTGAGTAGTCCCGGACCCATCTACCGTGACCGTTTACCGGACCGAACCACGGGTCATATTGATTAGCAACAGGAGATGCGTCCGCACGTCTGTATCCCGTTGGGACGGTAGACGAATCAAATGGAAGCGGCCAATCTGGGCCTGTTTTATATTTGTGAGTTTAAGCTTACCTTCTGCCAAAGTGTGGGATAGTTGTTAATTATGCCCCATATTCCGGCGAAATAGGGTGTCATGTACCCAAATAAAGGCTTTTATCCCGAAGTATGGGACTACATTGAAGTCCCCGGCGTCCGAGGGTGAAATATGTCCAGTGGCAGTGAGCGAACGACGGTTCGGACGTATATTCCGGCCTACCAGAAAGAACAGTGGCAGGCCCACGCCGAGGAACTGGATATGAGTCAAAGCGAGTTCGTCCGGACGATGGTACAGGCAGGCCGAAGTGGCTTTGAGCCAGCAGCATCCGAAACAACCGAGTCGGACGCCGCTGAGAGCGAGAGCGAGGAGCCCCGTTCTCCGGACGCTACCCCCGGGGGTAACGGGCTGAAAGACCGGGTCCAGAATATTCTTGCTGACGGGGACTACTACGAGTGGGACGACCTCGTCGCCGAACTGACAGACGGTATTGAGGAGCGTCTCGAAGAGGCACTGCAGGAACTGCAGTCCAACAACAAAGTACAGTACAGTGGGCGACACGGGGGGTACGTTCGAGACGAATGAGCACGGAGACAACCACGCCGGACGCCGAGTCGGACCCGGTCGGGTATTTCCTCGATGACATCACGTACCACGGAAAGAGCGACCGGACCCGTGCCTCCTACGAGCGCGTCCTTCGGGACTTCGAGTCCTATCTGGCGGACGGCCACCAGTCCATTCCCGTCCAGGAGGCCTCCCACAGGGACTGCATGGCATATGTCCACAGCCTCCGTGGTACCGTCGAGGAAAGCACAGTCGCGACGTATGCCTCCTATCTACACCGGTTTTTCGCGTACATGACGCAGGTGGGCGTCTTCGAATCGAACCCGATGACGCTGGTCATGGAAGAGATGGACGAGTCCATCAACACCGATCCGACCCGCCGGGAGATAGACCTCCAGTCGATGCGGACGTTCGTCGATAGCGTCTCGCATCCGCTGGAGCGGGCTGTCGTGGTGACGTTGCTGAAGACCGGGATGCGGGCCGGCGAGTTGTGTAACCTCGATATTCGTGATCTCAACCTCGAAACCCCTGGCCCCAGACCGGAGATTCCGGTCCGAGCGGGGCTTGACGGGCGTCCGGACTCGTTGTTCGTCGCGGCAGACCCGACTCGTGGCGAGGCCAGCAACGGGGAAGAGCGGACAGCGTCCAACAAGCGGAAACGGGAGACGACGATCCCTGTCGACGCCGAGCTGGCATCAGTGCTGCGACACTGGCTCGCGATTCGGCCGGACACGCAGTCCCCAGCAGCGCCGCTGTTTGTGTCTACGAGCGACAGCTGGGGGGAGCGGCTCACGCCGAATATGGTACACCACATCGTCGAATCCCACGCCCGCGAGTTCGGTTGGTACTCGGACGGTGGGGGAGCCGAAGAGAACGTTACGCCGCACTACTTCCGGCACTTCTTCACGACGCATCTCCGGGACCGGACCGGTGATCGCGGCGTCGTCAAATATCTCAGAGGCGACGTGGCACAGGACGTCATCGATACCTACACCCACGAATGGGGAACTCGGGTCAGGGATGTGTACGAGGCCGAAATTTACTCGCTACTGTGAGTTTATTGTTGGCTATTCAATACTGTTGCCGCACTCCGGGTGGTGGCTGCTGAACTAATAAATCATATGGCGCTATATAGAACTGGGCGAATTCTGCTTCTCAGCTGTATTGTCTCAATGGACGATTTCGATAGCCGCATACGAGACAGGAGGTACGGCCGGATTACACTGCGGGGCCTCCCAGCAGGTAGCTCGACCGAGCAGCGCTCTGGCACGCGCTTGTCGGGGACTCCCGACCGGACTACAAGAGATCACACCAGCTCGAAATGGAACGTCCTACCGGAGCTGCAGACGCCGGGGTCACGCACGTCTCAGACGGAGACTCTACCGGATGCAGGGCCACTGATAGAGCTACTCGGGGTCCAGAAGTTTCGACTCGGCAGTTCGGAGATGTTCAAGGAGCGTGGTCTTCGAGATGTCCATCTGGGCGGCGAGCTCGCGGACCGAGATTCCACGCGGCCACTGATAGTAGCCGGCCTCGCGGGCCGCTTCGAACGCGCGCCGCTGGGCCGGCGTTAGCGAATCAGTTCGCAGCCCGCCGACTGAGCGTTCGGAGTCGCTGTCCGGCGTGACGATGGACTCGACCGACACGTCAGCGTCGGCGTCGGCTTCAACGGCATCGAGTGCGGACTGGATCTCGGGCCGCTCTCCGGTGAAACTCACTTGCCACCGTTCGCGCCCGTCTTCGATACGAACGGGCGCGCTGTGGACGAACCCGTGTTCGAGCAGCGTTGGGCAGACTAACTCGTCCGGATCGTACTCCAGCAGGAACTGTCTGACGACGGTCCCCGGCGCGTCGCGCTTGTGGCCGATGCGCGCCTGAAGCTCTTGTATCTCTCCGGCGTAGGGCGACGCACGGACCGCATCGAGGCAGTTTTCGACGTCTGACTTCGTGGCCCCATACGCCGTAAACACGCCGTTGACCGATGCTGTCGGCGACTGTACGGTCTGTTGCACCGTGTGTGCCAGAATGCCGCCATCGGTGCGGTCGGTCGCTTCGATAGCCCAGCAGTTCGGATGCCACAGGTCGAGTGTTAGCCGTGCTCCGGCGCTATCGGTTTGGCTCATGGGATGTGCTGAAATATTTGGTTGGTGGCCCTAAGAGAGTAATCATTGTCTGGTGTGTCCGACACCGGCGGTTGCAGTGTGCGATTCGACGCGGTCCATCAGTGCTGATGCCGACACGACCAGGGCCAGGTACAGTATCGCCACCAGCACGAAGAGTTCCGTGTACTGGTACGTTTCGTTAGCGATTGTACTCGTCCTGCCGTACAGTTCCTGCACAGTGATGAAACTCGCCAGCGAGGAGTACTTGATGAGGTACACGAGTTCGTTCGTCCAGCTGGGAAGCGCGAGTCGGAGGCCCTGTGGAACGACGACGTACCGTATCCCTTCGAGCTTCGAGAGCCCGATGGCGCGTGCGGCAGTCAGCTGTCCGCCGTCGACGGACTCCAGTGACGCGCGCAGATACTCGGACTGGTAGGCGGCGCTGTTCAGCGTGAAACTGATGACGGCCACCCAGAACGCCTGTGCCGGGATGAACCCGACACCGACTCCCGGCACGCCTCTGAGAACCTGCGTCAGTGAGGTCGCGAAGTAGAGGACGAACAACTGGGCGAGCAGCGGCGTCCCGCGGATGAGTTCCGTGTACGACAGGGCGAGCCAGCGGGCCCACCGCCCCCCGTACACGCGGACGACGCTGAGCGGGAGCGCTAGCGTGAACCCGAGACAGACACTGAAGACCGTCAGGAGAACGGTCGTCCAGATGCCGTGTGCCAGCGCCGGCAGGTACGCCGTCGCGTCGGCGGCAAACCGGAGCGTGTCAGCGAGCCATACGAGCGGTGCTCCGGCGACACCGAGTGGCGCGGCGAGCGAGGCGACAGTGTCCGCTGTCGTCAGAAACGGGGCCGCCGGAACGAACGGCGTGCCGCGGTCAAGCCCGAGTACCCCTGCGAGCACGAAATCGGTCGTCCAGCGAGCCAGAACCCAGACCCAGAACAGTGCCAGGCCCACTGTGAGCGGGCGGACGGTGAAGACCGTCCCGACACGGTCACGGAGCCCCGGATTCGGCGACGTTGTCGATTCGGCCGTGCTCATGCCGTCTCCTCGTGTGCGTGCAATCTGCTCAGGAACTGTTCGGTTCGCTCCGCTGTGGGGTTCTGGAACAGTTGCTCCGGCGGGCCGTGTTCGACGATTTCACCGTCGTCGAGGAACACGATGTCCGACGCGGCCGACCGGGCGAAATCCATCTCGTGACTGACCACGAGCATCGTGATGCCCTCCGCTGCGAGGTCGCGCATCACCTCGACGACCTCACCGACGAGTTCGGGATCGAGCGCACTGGTCGGCTCGTCGAACAGCAACAGTTCCGGGTCCATCGCGAGTGCGCGCGCGATACCGACGCGCTGTTTCTGGCCGCCGGAGAGTTCAGCGGGGTAGGAGTCGGCCTGCTCTAGCAATCCGACCTGTTCGAGATGGGTCCGGCCGGCTTCCTCGGCGTCAGCAGCGTCCATGCCGAGTACTTTCTTCGGGCCGAGCGTGACGTTTTCGAGCGCCGTCAGATGCGCAAAGAGGTTGAAGTCCTGGAACACCATGCCGACCTGCTTTCGCAGCTCGTTGACGTCAGTGTCGGCCCCGGTCACGTCCTGTCCATCGAGGGCGATTCGGCCGCTGTTGATCTCCGTCAGTCGGTTCACACACCGGAGCAGCGTGGACTTGCCCGAGCCACTGGGGCCGATGAGGACCGTCACGTCGCCCTGCTCCATCTCGAGGCCAACGCCTTCCAGTACTTCTTCGCTCCCGTAGGACTTGTGCAGGTCGTCGATTGAGAGTAGTGGCTGTGTCATGTCGTTCCCTCCGGTACCGCGTAGTAGTCGCTGAGTCTGTCGAGTGACCGATTCGTCGCGAACGTCAGCACGAAGTAGACGAGGCTGACGGCGAGGAATATTTCGAGTGCTGCCGTCGATTGTCCGCCTTCGTAGAGGTTCTGCCCCGTCGTCAGCAGTTCACCGATTCCGATGACGATGGCGATGCTTGTGTCCTTGAGGACGATAGTGAACTCGTTCTGGAACCCCGGGACGCTCCGGCGGAGCGCCTGTGGGACGACGACGTGCCGAATCGCTTCGAACCGGGACATCGCGACGGCGCGTGCCGCCTCAAGCTGTCCGTCGTCGACGCTCTGGAGCGCACCGCGGAAGATCTGGGACTGATAGGCGGCGCTCCGGAGACCGAGCGCGATGGTCGCCGTGACGAACGCGCTACTGGAGATAGAGAGGCCGAAGTACAGGATCATAATGATGACCAGCAGCGGGGTGCCACGGAGGACGACCCCGACCTGTTCGACCAACCGCCGGGCCCTGTCCGAGCCGTACACCTCTATCGCACCGGCCGGGAACCCGACGACGAATCCCAGGAGAATACTGGAGACGGTGAGCGCGATGGTGACAGCTGTCCCGCCGAGCAACAGGCCCCAGTTGTTGGCGACGAACAGCCAGTCAGCGGTCTGGAGTAGGATTGCTGCCATGGCCTCACTTCTGTCCGAACCACTTCTCGGTCAGGTCCCGGTACGTCCCGTCGTCCTCGACAGTGGTCAGCCCGCTGTTGAGCGCACCCGCGAGTTCGTCGTTGCCGGACTGAATCCCGAAGCCGAACTGCTCGCCGGTCTCGTGGACGAACGCGGATTCGATGGGGCGGTCTGACACGAAGGAGTTCGCGACGGGGACGTCGATGATGATGACGTCGACGTTTTCGTTCAGCAGGTCCTCGACGGCGAGCACGTAGTTCCCGTACGCGTTGTAGCTCGACTCTTGAATCGTCCCCGCTTCGATGAGCTGGTCCTTGATGACGGATTCACCCGTTGTCCCCTTCTGTGCCCCGACTGACGCCCCGGAAAGGTCGTCCAGTGACGACGGCGAAAACGACCCGCTCTCCCGGACGACGATGGCCTGATTCGAACTGTAGTACGGGTCGGAGAAGTCGATCGCTTCGTCGCGGTCGTCGTTTATCGTCATGCCCGCCGCGACGACGTCGACGTTCCCGTTGTTCAGCGCCGGAATGAGTGACTTGAACTCCAGTTCCTCCCACCCGCTCAGTTCGTACTCCGACGCCGCGATAACGGCTTCCAGCAACTCGACGTCGAAGCCGACGAGTTCGCCGTCCTGTTTCATCTCAAACGGCGGGAAGCCCGGCGCTGTTCCCGCGGTAAGCGTCTGTGAGTCCCCGCTGCCCGATTGACAGCCAGCGACCGACAGGGTCGCGACAGTGCCACCGATTGCCTGCAGATACCTCCGTCTGTCTACGCGTGCCTCTCGTGGCATAGTCCCACAGTCGAATCAATCATATTTTAACATTTCGGTTACCGCAGAAGTCGCGAGGGTCAGGCCGACGCGACAGGGTCTGCAACCTCGGTAAACACCGAATCGAGGATGTCGAGACAGAGTTCCAGTTCGCGCTCGGTGACGTCGAGTGGCGGGAGGAGTCGGAGGGATTTCTGGCCACAGCCGAGCGTGAGAAGGCCGTGCTGGAGCGCGGTTTCCATCACGGCGTCGCGGCGGTCGGCCGTATCGAACTCCAGAGCGATCATCAGGCCGAGACCGCGAACGTCCTCGACCAGCTGATGGTCCGCCGAAACCTCGCGGAGCCGATCCATGAAGTACGTCCCCTTCTCGGCGGCGTTGTCCAGCAGGTCGTGATCCTCGATAGCGGCGAGTGTCAGTGCGCCGCGCATCGAGCCGAGGATGTCGCCGGCCCCCCACGTCGAGGAGAGCCGCGACGTTTCGGACGGGAAGATGTCCGAGCGGGAGATGGTCGCGCCGACCCGGAGCGCTTTCGCGCTCGTGATGACGTCCGGCTCGATGTCGTAGTGGTCGACAGCCCACATCTCGCCCGTGCGGCCGGCTCCCGACTGGATTTCGTCGGCGATGATCGGGATGTCGTGTTCCCGGCAGAGGTCGTCGACGGCCGAGAGGAACTCGGGGCTCGGGACGCGATAGCCGCCTTCGCCCTGTATCGGCTCCAAGATGAGGAATGCGACTTCCTCGGGCGGGATGTGGCCGGTGTCTGCGTCGAGTTTCGAACGGAGGCGCTCGACTCCGGCCTCGGAGTACTCCACGTCGTGAATCCCGCTGAGTTCGGGGAACTTCCGGCGGTAGACGGACTTCGAACGGTTCAGCGAGAGCGCTCCCAGGGTCCGACCGTGGAACGCGCCGTCGAAGGTAATGCCGTACTTCGGCGTCTCGCAGTTGTCGTAGCAGATCTTCATCGCGTTCTCGACGGCCTCTGCGCCGGAGTTCGAGAGGAAGACGGTGTCGAAGTCGTAGTGGCTGGTAATGTCGGTCAGCCTATCCATCAGGTGGGCGGGACCCGGCAGCGACGTTTCGTCGGGCGAGCCGCCGGTGCTGACGTAGAAGTCCTGGCCGGCTATTTTCAGCGGGTCGACCATGTCGAACTCGTCGGCCCGGTCGAGCACTTTCGGGTTGTTGTAGCCGAGCGGCGACGCGGCGACGTGGCAGGTGAAATCGAGCAGGACGTTACCGTCCGCGTCGGTACAGAACGGACCGATTGCGTCTTCAGTGATGTCCCAGACGAAATCGTACACGTACGTGCTCGGCGCGGCGGTTTCGTGGTGGTACTCGACCCACTCGCTGCTCTGTGGGCCGGGAAGGCTATCGACACGCGGCTCCGCAGTATCGCGGTCCATGTTATCACAATCGCCATCATTGGTAATAAATCACTGTGTTCCGGCCCCGCGTGCCGGCCACACAACTGGGTGCGTGCCGCAGTTCGAAGCTGTAACAATTGAAACGATGTACACACTGATCGCACTGCCGCCATGCGATCAGGTGTACCTTGATTTTCAATGGCTACTATACGCTACAGGATCCGCTTGCCGAACGCGCTGGCGGCGAGTTCGGCCGCTCGTTCGCCCGTCGTGTTGCGCTGGTCGAGGATAGGGTTGACCTCGACGACGTCGAGCGAGCGCAGCACCGATTCGGCGGCGTCGCGGTCGGCGACCCGTTCCATCGCCGTATGTGCCTCTCGGTAGGTGACGCCGCCCGGGACTGGCGTCCCGACCCCCGGCGCGTCGTCCGGGTCGAGCCAGTCGAGGTCGAGGCTGACGTGGATGTCGTCGACGCCGTCGGTCGCGATGTCGAGCGCCTCGTCGGTGACCGGTCCGATACCGCGCTTGTCGATGTCCGCCATCGTAAAGACTGAGATATCGCTCTCACGGAGGACTGCTCGTTCGTCAGCGTCGAGGCTCCGCGCTCCGACGATGACGGTGTTCTCCTCGGCGACGTTCGGGGCGGTCGCCCACGGCATCTCTGCGAAGTCGCCGTAGCCGTGGGCGGCCGCAAGCGGCATCCCGTGGACGTTCCCGCTGGGCGACGTAGTCGGGGTGTTGTAATCGCCGTGGGCGTCGAACCAGATGACGCCGAGTTCGGCCGTCTGGGCCGCACCGCGCATGGTGCCCATTGCGATAGAGTGGTCGCCGCCTAACACCAGCGGCACGCTCCCGTCGGCTATTTCTGTCGCCACCCGGTCGGCGAGGGTGTCGGTCATTTCGGCGATCGCATCGAGGTACTTCGCGCCGTCGTCGGTGGTCGCCGACTGCGACTGTAGCGTCGGCAGTGCGAGGTCCCCAGCGTCAGTGTATTCGACGCCGGCTGTATCGAGGGCGGTACTGAGGCCGCCGTAGCGAATCGCCGACGGTCCCATGTCGACGCCACGCCGGTCGGCGCCGAGCGCGAAGGGGACACCGAGTACCGCGACAGGTGACACGGAACGACTGTGGTCTCGCGAGTGGGTAGACTGAAGCGACATCCGTTGCTACGGCCATAGCCCGCGGGCGTTCATAGCCTCACCGATTCGTGAGAGCGCGACGATGTAGGCAGCCGTTCGCCATGTGACGTCACGGTCCTCGACTTCGGTCCGGAGAGCCTCCCAGGCATCGAGCATCTCGGTTTCGAGTTCTTCGTTGACCTCCTCGCGGGACCAGCTCCGGCGATTGATGTGCTGGAGCCATTCGAAATAGCTCACAGTGACGCCGCCGGCGTTGGCGAGGATATCCGGGATGACTGGGATGTCGCGCTCTTTGAACACAGCGTCGGCTGCTGTCGTTGTCGGGCCGTTCGCCCCTTCGACGACGATGCTCGCCTGCACGTCCGCAGCGTTCTCCTTGGTCAGGACGTTCCCGACCGCCGCGGGAATGAGGACGTCAACGTCGAGTTCCAGCAGCTCGGCGTTAGATATCTGCCGTGGTGCGTCAACATCACCTAACTGACCGTGTTCGTCGCCGTCAGCCGAAATCGATTCGATATCGAGACCGGATTCGTCGTAGATGCCGCCGTCGACGTCGCTGACAGCGACGACGGATGCGCCCCAGGAGTCGAGGAGGCGTGCGGCGTTCGCGCCGACAGCACCGAAGCCCTGTACGGCGACAGTGGCACCCTCGACGGTTCCGTCGTAGTAGTCGAGCGCTTCGCGGGCGACGATGGCGACGCTCCGGCCGGGTGCCTCCTCGCGGCCGTGTGTCCCGCCGACCGCTGTCGGTTTGCCGGTCACGATGCCGGGGACCGTCTCGCCCTCCTGCATCGAGTACGCGTCCATGAACCAGGCGACGGTCTGTTCGTCGGTCCCCATATCGGGTGCGGGGATGTCTTTCGTCGGCCCGACAACTTCGCGGAGCTCCTCGGCGAACCGACGGGTCAGCTGCTCGGTCTCCTGTGCGTCGAGCGTCGACGGGTCGACGACGATGCCGCCCTTCGCGCCGCCGAAGGGGAGGTCCATCACCGCACACTTCCACGTCATCAACATCGCCAGCGCCGTACACTCTTCGGCGGAGACGCTCGGGTGGTATCGCATACCGCCCTTGTACGGCCCTCTGACCTCGAAGTGCTGGACGCGATACCCGTTGAACACCTCGACGCTCCCGTCAGTTCGGCGGATCGGGACAGACACCTCGACGGTTTTCGATGGGTGACGGAGCTGCTCAAGCAGCCCCTCGGAGAGATCGAGGTGTTCGGCCGCCCGCTCCAGTTGGCGTCGGGCTGTCGCGATAGGCGATTCGTCGTCTGGTGCTTGTTCTGATGGCTCCTTCTGTGTGCTCATGATTGGTTGGTGGATTCGGCTCTTGGTTCCGGTGCGTACGCCCGTTGCTTCGGGACCAATGGGGCGAGTACGCTGCGTCGTTCAGGACGCTGCTTCCGTCCTGACTGTCAACATCCGACGGCTGGAGTGAGACAGTGTATCGGCACCAATACCGGTATTGTTAATAAATATTTGGGACTGTCTGCGGGACAAATAGTTTGAACATAGCAAAACCAAGTAGACATCTTGGTTCGTCGCTTATAGAGTATTATGGGCCAGATTAGTGGCGTATTTGCGGAATATTCCATAAATATGGATTTGATATGCCCAATATGAGCAAGACCACATTGGTCAGATGAAGCTGCGCCAGATAGCATAAATATCGATGCAGACGTGCTGTACCATGGCCTGGTACTGAACAGAGAATTGCCCCGTGTTTTGACTATCTCAAAAATATACTTGGCACGGCAGTGTCGGAGCACTGTACTGGGAGAGACCACCCACGACAGGTATAACTCTCGCGGCGACCCGCCGGAAACAGCCTGTAGGCATGGCTATCGGGCCTGATACGCTACCTCGACCTCTTACTAACGATGGTACGACTGTTATTGTGACACATTTGCCGGGTGAGTCGCTCCGTTCGACGGTCACAGTAGCACAGCCGAGATTTGAGCTATCCAAATGTCGAAGGCCGGACGCCGTCGTCGTTTCGTGGTCGTCGCCGACACATGGCGACGAGTGTCCGACACCGTCGTTACGTGCCCCGGTCAAACGAGGTCATTTCGAGATTGACTTCGATGAGGTTCGCGGCCTCCATCACCATCTCTGGGATTTCGGTGTCGAAACGGGTCCCTTTCAGACGGCTGGTCGGTGCAGTCACACTGACCGCGCCGACGACGGTCCCGTCGTTGTCCAGAATCGGCGCACCGACCGCCCGAAGGCCCCGAATCTCTTCCTCGTCGTTCGTCGCGTACCCTCGCTCCCGGATGGTCTCTAGCTCGTCGCAGAGCGTCTCTCGGTCCGTAATCGTGTGCTGTGTCTGTCGTGAGAGCCCTTCACGGTCGATTATTTCCTCGACGCGTTCGGACGGGAGACACGAGAGGATCGCCTTCCCCGAAGCACTGTCGTGGAGGTGCTGTGGGGCCTCCCGCAACTGGAGGTGATAGTCCATCCCGACAGCGTGTTCCCCTCGCCGCTCGTAGATGGCGACTTCGCGCCCGTCGTTTTCGACGACCAGATGGACGTATTCGCCGGACCTGTCCGCCAGTTTGTCCACTTCCTCCTGTCCAGCGGTGTAGAGTTCCGTCTCGTTGCGGACGTGTTCGCCCATCGTGACGAACCGAAAACCGAGCTGGTACGTGTCGTTGTCCTTCGTGAGGAAGCCACAGTCGGTCAGCGTCGCGAGATACGTGTGGAGCGTGCCCTGGGAGAGCTCGATTCGCTCGTTCAGTTCCTGCAACGTCGCGCTGTTTGACTCCTGAACAGCTTCGATGATCTCGCAGGCGTTCTCCACGGACTGTATCCGCCGGCCCGTGTTTTGTGTGTCGGCGTCGTCGGTCATTACCCCAGTAGAGTTGCCGTCATTATTTAAAAACCCGGATGTGAGCGATAAGCGACCGGAACACCCGCTTGGACGCTACCGACCGACAGGAAGTAATGCCACGCACAGTATGACTGTCCGACTCATTGCGGACAGAATCGGTAACAGCCGAGCTGTGAGTGTGTCTGTGCTGTGAGCCGTAGGGCGCTGTCTTATCGAGGCGTTCAGATTGACGGCCGATCTGCACCTACTATTGGTTTATAAATTCTTAAGCTATCAATTCCAATATCGTATATTGCACTTCTAGATTGAAAGTCCTGAATTCTCTCTAATATAGTCCGTTTTGCAATCCAGAAATGGCGAATATAGATATATAGTCACCTCTGATAGAATCTGCTGCTATTTTACAGTACCGTAACGCTGCTAGATCGAAACCGCACGATGGGTCCCGAAGACGGTGGTGCTAGCCGACAAGGCTATATAAATAGTCGTCCAGAACACGGGGGTGTTGTCCGGTAACTAAAACACTTATTGTTGTTACCGGCCGAGACACTAGTATGTCAACGACGCCTGCGCAGGACGGCACGCAGTGGTTCCTGCATACATGGCGAGACCACATTCTCGAGCCGATAGAGACGGCTCTCTCCGTGCTTGACGTGGAGCATACGGAACTCGCGGCCGAGCAAGGTGGTCTCGAAGACTTCCTCCAGCGCCTGCGTGCCGTCGACCCCGCCGACCAGCCCTCCTCCCCCGTCGGTGCGCGAGGTCGACAGTCCGCATCAGACCCCGTCGAAGCGCTACGGGACGCCTACGCCGACACGGTGCTGGCTGTCGACCACTACGAATCAGTGTACGACGAATCGCTGGTCGAGAACGTCGCTATCGAGTTCGGGCCGGACTACGCAGCGCTGTTTCACCCCGAGACGAACGTCGGGTTCTCGCCGCCGCTCAAACGCTCGCTGGTGGCAGCGACCGAGCAAGCAATCGACGAACGGACCTCGCTGGACCGCGCTGTCAAAATCGAACAGGAGTCGATGCGGAAGTATCGCGGCAGTCTGCAGGAGATCATCGAGACGCTCGACAGCACAGTCGTGCCCGAGTGGTATCGCGAGACGTTCCAGAGTGACGTTACTGCGCTTCTACAGGAGCGCCAGGACCAGCTCCACTCAAGCGTCTACCGGTTCGAGACACACGAGTTCTGCACGTACATGTACGAAGAGCAACTCTGGACGTATCCGGTGTTGACCAGTCTCGCGCGGTTACAGGAATCTGTGGACAGCTGAACGGGCGGCTCTCTGGCAGACAGGTGTAGGCGTCACTGAAGCGCGGTGAACTGGACGCCGGCACACCCTCCCAACTTGGGGAGTACTGAGACGAGTACACAGTCGTTGTATTCTGCGGCAACCGTCACGAGAGGACACCATTCACTATCTCCGGGCGAACATATTCGCCCCGCTTCCTGCGAGATGAGAGTGCGGTTCCCTATATATACAGGTTGGTCTTCGAGTTGCAGCCGTGAGCTACCATGGAAACGCGTAGAACATTCGTGCGCGGTCTGGGTCTCGCGGCTGGAGTTGCGCTAGCTGGCTGTTCATCGGGCGGCGGCTCCGACAGTAGCGGGGACGGCGACTCAGGAAGCGGCGGTGACGGAGCAGACGGCGGCGAGACCGAGTCCAGCGACGGCGGGAGCGGGTCCGAATGGACCGAGACGAGCACCGTCGAAATGACGGACGAACTGGCATACGAGCCGAAGAAAATCCAGGTCGAGGCAGGCACGACGGTCACGTTCGAGAACGTCGGCAGCATCGGCCACACGGTGACGGCCTACGAGGACGAGATCCCCGACGGCGCGGACTACTTCGCGTCCGGCGGGTTCGACTCCCTGCAGGCCGCGAAAGACGGCTACAGCAACGGGCAGGAAGGCAACATCCCGAAAGGCGAGAGCTACGAGGTCACGCTGGAGACGACGGGGACCTACGAGTACTACTGCATCCCCCACGAGATGAACGGGATGGTCGGCACAATCAAGGTGGTCTGATATGAGCAAAAACGAAACCCCACGCGATCCGAACGAAGTCCTCGAAGAGTACGAAGAAACCCTCGACTCGGTACTGGCGGAGGTCGAGTCACCGGACGAAACGACTGAGGACAACGACCTCTCGCTGGGGCTGCCCGGCCTCTCGCTCGGTCGCCGAGACTTCATGAAGGCCGGCGTCGCCGCCGGTGCGATGGGCTCTGTCGCCGGCTGTTCGGCGCTGACCGGCGGTGGCGATGGCAGTGCCGGCAGCCAGTCGACACCCTCGGGCAGCGGCGCGAGCCACACGGTCGAACCCGGCGAACACGACGAGTACTACGGGTTCTGGTCCGGTGGCCACTCCGGCGAACTACGGGTCATCGGCATCCCGTCGATGCGCGAACTCACCCGCATTCCGGTGTTCAACACCGACTGTGCGTCTGGCTATGGTTTCACCGATGATACCAGGGAACTGCTCGAAGAGAGCGGCGGCTACTCCTGGGGTGACAACCACCACCCGAACCTCTCGGAGACAGACGGGGACTACGACGGCGAGTACCTGTACGTCAACGACAAGGCCAACGGCCGCATCGCTCGCGTGAACCTCACGTACTTCGAGACGGACGCCATCACGGACGTCCCGAACATGCAGGCCATCCACGGCTGTTGTGTCCTCTCGCCGGACACGAAGTACGTGCTGGGCAACGGCGAGTTCCGCGTGCCGCTGCCCAACGACGGGACCGACGCGAAGAACCCGGACAACTACACGTCGCTGTTCGTCGCCGTCGACCCCGAGTCGATGGAGACCCAGTGGCAGGTCAAGGTCGACGGCAACCTCGACATCGTCGACACCGGCAAAGAGGGTCGGTGGGCCATCTCCTCGGCGTACAACAGCGAGGAGGCCACCGACATTCAGGGCATGACGAAGGACGACCGGGACAACGTCAAGGCCTTCGACATCCCGGCCATCGAGCAGGCCGTCGAGAACGGCAACTACGAGGAGGTCAACGGCATCCCCGTCGTCGACGGGACGCAGGAGAGTTCGCTCAACCAGGGCGACCGCCCCATCGTGAAATACATCCCGACGCCGAAAAGCCCCCACTGTGTCGAGGTCGGGCCGAACGGCGACTACGCCTTCGTCGCGGGGAAGCTCTCGCCGACGGTGACGATGATCGACCTGAACGCGCTGGCCGATTCCTCCGACCCGGAGGATGTCGTCGCCGGGCGACCGCGCGTCGGGCTCGGCCCGCTGCACACGACCTTCGACGGCAACGGCCACGCCTACACGTCGCTGTTCATCGACTCACAGGCCGTCAAGTGGGACATCGAGGCGGCCGTCGAGGCCGAAGAAGGATCCGAGGACCCCATCATCGAGAAGCAGGACGTCCACTACAACCCGGGCCACATTCAGGCGCTGGAGGCGATGACGACCGACCCCGACGGGGAGTGGCTCGTCAGCCTCAACAAGCTGTCAAAGGACCGGTTCCTCCCGGTCGGCCCGATTATGCCCGACAACGACCAGCTCATCCACATCGGGCAGGGCGAGGAGGAGATGGAACTGGTCGCGGACCACCCGGCCTACCCCGAGCCACACGACTGCGTGTTCGCCCACAAGGACAAGATCGACGCCAAGAAGGTCTACGACAAGGACGACTACGAGGAGACCTACATCACGGAGGAGGACTCCGGCGTCGAGCGCACGGGCGACAACAGCGTCCACGTCAAGATGACGACCAAGCGCTCGGAGTTCGGCCTGCCGGACTTCACGGTCCAGGAGGGCGACGAGGTGAAACTCTCCACGACCAACATCGAGGGCGTGCAGGACATCATCCACGGCGTTGCCATCCCCGAGCACGACATCAACTACGCCGTGGCCCCACAGGACACCCGCGAGGTCACGTTCACGGCTGACGACCCCGGTGTGTACTGGATCTACTGCACGTACTTCTGTAGCGCCCTCCACCTCGAGATGCGCAGCCGGATGATCGTCGAACCGGCGGAGGGGTAGCGCCACAACCCATTTCGGAGGTGTTCAGCCATGCAACGACCCACCATCGACGACTTCCGTGAGATACGGCGGGGCCTCCCCGTGGGAGCGGCGCTGCTGTTCGTCGCGGCGCTCGCGTTCCCGATGTGGCAAATTAGCGTCGACGCGGTCCAGTACCCCAGCACGACGCTCCACGTCTCGCTGTACGCCTACCCCAGACTCGCCGGGGACTTTACCGAGATGGCAAGGTTAAACCACTACGTCGGGTTCTACTTCCCCGACCCGGTGCTGATCGAGCCGAACTTCCCCGTCGAGGAGAACGCCATCGACGTGCCCGAGTGGTCGCTGGGTCCGGTGGCGTTCATCGGCGTCTCGCTGCTGTCGGTGTTCGTCGCTATCGCCCCGACCACCGAGAAGCTCAAACGCGGTCTGAAGTACCAGTTCGCCGGCACGGTGTTCGTGTTTACCGCGATGCTGGTGCTCATCCAAGCCCGACTCTGGCAGGCCGGCCACACGCTCGATCCCGGTGCGCCGGTGATGGGCGTCGACGGCTTCACGCCGCCGCTGTGGGGCCAGTATCAGGTCGCCAACATCACGAGCGTCTCCCGGTTCGGCCTCGGCGCGTACATGGCCGCAGCTGCCGTTGGACTGCTCGCGGTTTCGTACTACTACCGCGACCAGGCGGCGACGTTCGGTGAGCTCCCGGTCCGAGTTCGCGACGGACTCACCGGGCTTCCCGACGCCGTCCGGGACCGCCTCGGCCGTGACGGCGACACCGACGACGAGGAGGACGCCCCGCACCGCCCGACGACCACCGCGGTCAAATCTGACCAATCAGAAACTCACTCATGAGCCCACTGTCCCACGATTTCGAGCGTGTGTTCGCCGTCGGTACCGCGGTCCTGCTCGTGCTGTCGGTCGTCGCTGTCGGGATGGCCAGCGCCGGCCCAACTGACAGCGCAGGCAGCGACGACCTCGCCTTCGACCCCGACGTGCCCGACACTGACTCGTTCACCGCCCCGTCGGCCGACGGCACCGCGACGGTCGACGGCGAGACCTACGACAGCGCGCAGGCGGCGGTTGACGCCGCAGACCCCGGCGACACCGTCACGCTCGACGGTCGCTTCGACGAGACTCTCGTCGTGACGACGCCGAACGTCACGCTCTCCGGGAGCGGTCCCGGGTCAGCGCTGCTGCACGGCGACGGCGAGGGCGACGTGCTCGCCGTCGAAGCACAGGGCGTCACCGTGACGGACCTCTGGGTCCGCAACAGCGGCTACAGCACCGCGACGAACGACGCCGCGATATTCGTCAACGGAAGCGACGTCACCGTCCGCGACAGCCGCGTCACCGACATGACCTTCGGTATCTGGCTCGACGGCGTCGACGACGCCGAGATCCGCAACAACACCATCGTCGGCCGCGAGGAGATTACGCAGCTGACCAAGCGCGGCAACGGCGTCCAGATCTGGAAGACCGAGGACAGCGTCATCCGGAACAACGACATCACCACCGTCCGGGACGGACTCTACTTCAACTGGGCGAAAGACGTCAACGCCAGCGGGAACACGATGTGGGACCTCCGCTATGGAGTCCACTACATGTACTCGGACGACTCGCACCTGCGGGACAACACCGCCTTCGACAACGACGTCGGGTACGCGCTGATGGTGTCGAAACACCTCGTCATCGCGGACAACGTGGCGGTGAACAACAGCGGGCAGTCCGGCCACGGCATCCTTGTCAAGAGCATCGACGACACGGACATCCGCGGCAACCACCTCGTCGACAACGAGAACGGGCTGTTCGTCTACAACTCCGTCAGCAATCGCATCGTCGGCAACCTCGTCGTCGGCAACGACATCGGTGTCCACATCGCCGCGGGGAGTACCGACGGCACCGTGACCGAGAACAGTTTCATCCGCAACAACAGACCGGTGCTGGCGGTCATGAGCGACCAGGTCCACTGGAACGAGAGCGTCGGGAACTACTGGTCCCGGGCGAACCCGACGGACGTTGACGACGACGGCGTCGGCGACACCCGCTACCAGCCGGCCGGGACCGTCCAGCAGGTCACCGCGAAAAAGCCCGCCGCGCGAGTGTTCGCCAGCAGCCCGGCCTTCGACGCCGTTCGGCTGGCCGAGTCGTCCGTCCCGGTCGTCCAGTCGCCCGGCGTCGTCGATGCCCGCCCGCTGACCGAACCACCCCACGAGAACTGGAGGAGCTACTATGAACGTGATTGATGTCGACGACGTATCGAAATCCTACGGCGACGTGCAGGCGCTTGACGGACTGAGTCTGTCTGTCGAACAGGGGGCCACCCTCGGCGTGTTCGGCACGAACGGGGCCGGCAAAACGACGCTGTTCAAACTGCTCGTCGGACTGAACCGACCGGACGATGGCAGCGTCTCCGTCGCCGGCGCGGACCCGACCGACGGGACCACCGTTCGTGAACGAGTACGCTACCTGCCGGAGCACGCCGGTTTCCCGCCGAGCCTGACCGGCCGCGAGATACTCAGCTTCCACGCCCGGATGCGCTCGGTGCCCCGGGAAGACCGGGCCCACCACGTCGAGCGCATCCTGCACACAGTCGGACTCGCAGACGCCGCGGACCGCCGCGTCGGCGGCTACTCCAACGGGATGAACCGTCGGCTCGGCCTCGGCACCGCGCTCGTCGGCGAGCCGGCCGTGCTGATACTCGACGAACCGACCGCGGGGCTCGACCCCGACGGCATCCGGGCGTTCCACGAGGTCGTGGAGTCCCTGGCGGCCGAGACGGACGTGACTATCGTCTTCTCCTCGCACGCGCTCGGGGAGATTCAGCGACTCTGCTCGGAGGCGGTCATCATCGCCGATGGACAGGTGGCGACTGCGGGACCGGTCGAGGAGCTTCGCCGCGCCGCCGCCGACGAGGTGACGGTGTCGCTGTCGCTCGCGTCCGAGGCGGTTGCGAGCGACGTGGCAGGCATGCTTCGCGACCACGAGGGCGCGTCGAGTGTCAGCCGCGCCGGCGTCGACCTGACTGTCACCGCCGCCCCGACCGACGCGTACGACCTGCTAACCGCCGTCGGTGAGGGATACGACATCGACCGCTTCGAGGTCCGCGAGCCGGGCCTCGAAGCCGCGTTCCACGAGGCCGTCGAGGCGGACGACAGCGATGGCCCCGGCTCCGACAGCACGGCGGCGGCAGCGGCTGCGGAGGCGGCGACCGAGGACTCCGGAGGTGAGCCGGCATGAGCGAGGGCGACTCCTCGACAGATCCGACCCCGGACGGCGGCGTCGTTTCGGTCGACGCTCCGGCCACCCGGTTGCACGACGGCGGAACCGAGGGGAATACGGCCACGGACGCAACCGACGGATCGGCGCTTGCCCGACTCGCCGACAGCAGTCTGCTCACCATCGCGCGCCGGGAATACCGGCTGGCCGTCCGGAGCCGATGGGCGCTCGGCGTGGCGCTGCTGTTCGGCCTCTTTACCACCGCCGTCGTTCAGTTCGGCGCGAGTTCGGTCGGCCCGGGTCGCTTCGACGCGGTCATCGCGACCATCGCCGAACTCGGCGTCTACCTCGTCCCCCTGACGGCGCTGGCGGTCGGCTACGACGCCATCGTCGGGGCCGACGAGCGCGGGTCGCTCGAACTCATGCTCGCGCTCCCGGTGACGAAAGGCCGTGTCGTCGTCGGGACCGCCGTCGGCCGGGCGGCGGTGCTGTCCGGCGCGATGTTGCTCGGCTTCGTCCCCGGCGCGCTGCTGACCGTCCGCTACATCGGTCTCGCCAGCGTCGGCCAGTACGCGGCTGTCGCCCTCGCTGCGGTGCTGACCGCCTGTGCGATGCTGGGCGTGGCAGTGCTGGTCTCGACGGTCGCCCGGACGAAGACCCACGCGCTCGGTGCCGCACTCGCCATCTGGCTGTGGGTCGCGCTGTTGCACGACCTGGTCGCACTGGGGGCCGTCGCGGGATTCGACCTCGGGTCCGGCGCTATCGCCGCGGCAATACTCCTCAATCCCGTGGACTGCTTCCGCGTGCTCGCGCTCTCACAGGTGGACGTGGTCGCCGGCGGCTTCGGCAGCGTGCTGGCACAGGCCGGGCTGACCACGCCGATGGTCGCCGCGGCGCTCGCGGCGTGGATCGTCGTGCCCGTCGGTGTCGCTGCGAAACTCATCCAGCGACGCCGTCTCTGAAAACGGTTTTAGACCGACTGCAGCGCTGTTTCTTCCGGTTCCTCGAACAGACTGGCGACCTGTTTCGTCGTCTCGGTGCGCTCGTGGGCGTTTTCCAGAAGCACGGTCTCGCTGGGGAACAACTGCTCGCCGAGTTCGAGGCCGTGGTCGCGCGCGGTCGACCCCGTGACGGTGAGGTAGACGCCGAGGCCGGTCGCCGCGATGTCTTCCTCTTCTTCGCCGCCCTCCGTCGGATAGGTAAAGGAGACGCCGTCGAGCGCGCTCGTCCCGAGAACGGCTTCGACGAGTCGCTCGTAGCGCGGTGAGATGCAGAGTTCGCCCTCGTAGTTGGTGACGAAGGCCCGGTCGAGGGGGCCGTCCTGTGAGTCCATGACCTCCGGCGTCGCCAGCAGGGTGTGGTACACCGTATCTCCCAGCCCGGTCACGACCCGTACGTCCGTATCCAGCGGATCGATGCGGTCGTTGATCTCGTGGATGGCGGTCAGCGGTTCGTCCCGAAGCTGGACGACTTCTTCGAGAACGAGGTCGGCGCTGTCGAACCCGAGCGCGAACTCGTGGGTCCGGAGCGCCCGGAACGGCTCCTCGCGGCCGACCAGCTGGACGTCACCGTGTTCGGTCGGAACCGTGACGCTGTCGAAGACGATCCGTCGGGGCATCCCGTCGCGGTCGTCACGGAGCAGCGTGTATTCCGGCTCGTATGGCTCATCGAGCGAGGAGTAGTCGCTGATGCGATGGTACACGTCGGCGACCGCGTCCTGGTTACCCTTGGTGACGGCCTTCTCGTAGCGAAGCGTCGAGATGATATCGTCGGCCAGGTCGGTCGTCCCCGTTCGTCCGGCGAGTCGCTCCAGCACTGCTTCGAGGGGCCGGCCCTTGCGCGGAACGGCCACTCTCGTCGTCGTCATTATGCAGGCACAGACGGGGGATCGGTAAAACGAGTTCGGTTATTCGCCGCCGCCGATAACCGACGACAGCTGTTCGCGCCACTGTTTGAGCTCTTCGATCTCCGATTCGGTTTCGTCGATCCGGTCGGCGAGTTCGCCGTCGTCGATCTCCTCGCGGACAGCTTCGATATCGTCTTCGAGGGCGTCAAGCTGCCCTTCGACGCTCTCGACATCCCCGGAGAGGTCGTCGACCTGATCGGAGGCGGACGTGGCTGCATCCGTCGCCGACTGGACCTCGTCCTCGAAATCCTCCAGAGTCGCTTCGAAGGAATCGAGGCGCTCGCCGAACTCCTGAATCATGTCTTCGCCGGTGCCGTTCTCTTCGAGGAACTCCTCGAGAGCGTCGGTGTACGCACGGAGGTCCGCGACATCGCTCTGGATGCGCTGGATCCGGGCGTCGTTGACGCCGCCGGCGTCGCTGTCGTCCTCGGAGACGGCGTCGAGCGCGCGCTTGAGGAGCTTCACGTCTTCGGGGGAGACGTTCTGATCGCGGATTTCCTGTGCCATCGTCGCGACGACAGCGCCGGATTGAACCTCGGAATCTGCCGGTGCGGCGTTGCTCTCTTCGGGGGCCTCGACGCTTGAGTCCGGGTTGTTCGGGTCCGAAAGATCCAGTGTCTCGATGTCCTCGTCGTCATCGTCTTCCAGACCGGGAACGCTGTCGGCGTCACCGGCGATAACGTCCCGAACAGCCTCGTCGCCCCCACCGACGAGGTCTTCCTCATCTTCGTCCAGAGGCGGGTTCACACTCTCGATTTCGGGTTCCGTCAGGAACTTCTCGACGTCGTCGGTTCCCGTCGCACGGATACCGTAGACGGTCGTGTAGTCGGCTTCGGGTTCAAGTTCCTTCTCGAAAGCGATCCGGTTTTCGTTGATATCCCAGTACTCGCTGCCGTACTCGGGGTGGAAGCCCAGATCCTCGACTGCTACGTCTTCCGGAACGGTGTCGACTAGCCTGACCGTCACCGGAACAGACCGTCGCGAAGTGAGATTGAACGCTATCGCAGGTACGGGGAACTCGTCCGCCTCGAACCGCTTGGTCACTGTCACGCCATCTGCGGCGACAGTGACTTCGTCGTAGGCTTGCGAATTGCTCATGGTCTGTATGGTCTCAGCAATAGTATTAAAGGTACGTACCTGACCAACATTTACACCTTTTTTCTATACGATACTAGTTAATATAATATAGAGACGTAACCTCAGTAACACGAACAGGACGTGAGCCAGCAAAGACGGACAGACCGTCCGTGCGACACTGGCAGACCGTTGTCAGTCGAGATCGTACCGGTCGCCGATTTCAACGATTGAAAGCGTCGAGGGATGCGCGAAGCTGTTGGCGTGGTTGTGCAGGACGGTCGGCTCCGTCGTCATCCCCTTCCACATGTCCCAGTGGGTCGGGACGAGGGTGTCCAGTTGGAGTTCGTTCGCGGCTTCGATAATCATGTTCTCGTCGTTGTACCACTGCGTTCGCGTGGGTTCGCCGGTCTCCTTGTCGTCTATCATCCCGACGGTCCCGAACGCGAGGACGCCGACGTCGATGTCGTAGCGCTCGCCGACGGTTTCGAACTCGCCGGGGCGGGCGTCGCCGCCGTGGAAGAACGTGCCGGATTCGTGTTCGAATACGTACGACACCGGATGGTCGGCGTCGGGGTCGTTGGCCGGTTCGACGTGGACCGTCAGGTCGCCGATTTCGAGCGTATCGCCCTCCGTGACTTCGTGCAGTTGGTCGTCGGTGACGCTGTAGTTCTCCAGCCACGCTTCCTCCCGGATGACTTCGTGACCGCTGTCGGTCGTGTAGTAGTCCGCGCCCGTCCCAGCGAGAATCGGGGCCTGTGACGGCCCGTGAACGTGGTCGGTGTGTTCGTGGGTGCCCAGAACCGCGTCGCACTCGGTGATGTCCTCGGGGTTGAACGGCACCGGGACCATCCGCACGGTCCGCGGGGGGTCGCCCGTGCCGAGATACGGGTCGATGAAGACGGTCGTTCCGCCGCTCGATTTCACGATGAAGCCGTTACAGCCCAGATACCAGATCGCCAGCCCGTCAGGCGTCGCCGACTCCACCGCACGCGGGAGCCAGTCGTCCCAATCAGATTCGACTGTCATGTGCAGAGATGCCACGCCCGGTCGCTAAGATGTTTCGAAGACGCCGGGTCGTCTCCCGCTGTCTGAGAACGGAACCCTCGGTTTATTTCCCAGTTGGGAGAAATACGACCTGTATGTACGATCACATCCTCCTCGCCTCGGATGGGACAGAAGCCTCGACCAACGCCGAATCCCACGCGATTGCCCTCGCAGCGGAACACGGCGCGGCCCTCCACGCGCTGTATGTCGTCGACGAAGACGTGTACACTGCCTACAGCGGCGACGAGTACGTCGACGAGTCGGAGGGGCCGGAACACGGCCTCGAAGAGACGGGCCAGGAGACGCTGGCCCGGATAGAGGCCGATGCAGAGGCATCCGGCGTCGACGTGACGACGACTCTGAAACACGGACGGCCGGCCGAATCCATCATCGAAACCGCCGACGAAGCGGACGTCGACCTGCTCGTCCTCGGGACGAAGCGGCGGCCGGCGGAGTACCGGAGTCTCCTCGGCAGCATCACCGACAAGGTGCTTCGGCTGACCGAGCGACCGGCGGTCGTGGTGAAAACCGAAGTCGAGGAGTGACAGCACAGCCCGGCCAGCGGGGCCGTGTCACTGACTGGCGATAGCTGTCGGTGGAACAGTGCGGCTGACGGATGGTAGCTGTCGGCGGCATCTGCGTTCCTGACCGGTAGCTTCGGAGTCTGCGAAAAACGCGACCGCGAGAAGTACCGCTGTTCAGTCCTCGCAGCAACCGCCGGCTTTCTGGCCGAAGTCGACGGCCAGTTCCTCGGAGACGATCTCGTTGAGTTCCTGCAGGCGCAGTTCGAGTTCGTTCTGGGCCTCCAGATAGTCGCTCATCACCGGGATGTCGTGGAGTTCCTCCTGCTTTTGCTGGACCTTCCGGAGGTCCTCCTGCGAGGCGTTCCCGGTCTGGCGGGCGAGCATGAACTCCTCGCGTATCTGCTCGAACTCCTTGATGGCCGCCTGCGCCTCGTCGTGGTTTTCGACGGCGTCTTTCGTCTCCTTGAATCGCTGGTACACCGGCAACTCGGCGATTGCCTCGCCGAACTCTGTAGCGAGCGCCTCGACGTGGTCACCGTCGATATCAGCGGCGGTATCGGTCTCGATGCTCATCACCGATTGGTATGGACTCGGGCGGTATAGGCCTGCCGAAACCGGGTTGTTTCAGGCGGGATAGCTGCCCAGTGCTGGTACGACAGGCTGCGTCTGTTACCCCGTGGGACTCTGTTCCAGTCGTGAATTCCCGTCGCTCCTCGGTGTCAATATGACGGCACTCAGTTATCAGCGGTTGTAATCGGCCAGAAATCATTTACCCAGGTCATTGCTGTTTACGGTAATGGCTAAACAAGCTACAGCGAGGGAACTGCTGCCGGAATCTGTGGACAACAGCGGAGAATTCTGGCTCCACGCGTTCGAGTCGCTTGTCGAAGATCTACCAGAAGCGGCGTTCGTGGTCGACGCGGACGGCGATATCACACACTGGAACGACACGGTCGAAGGTATGCTCGGGCTCCCGGCGAGCAAGGCGGTCGGAATGAACGCCTACGACGTGTTTGGGACGGAAGGCCAAGACGAGACGCTCGCCCAGGAGGTCATCAGAACCGGGGAGCCAGTCCGCGAAAACGAGTTCCGCTCGGCCGAACGGCCAGACGGGACGATGGCACACGCGCGGGCAGTGGCAATCCCGCTCATGGGTCCCGGCGGGGACGCTATCGGTGCGCTAGAGCTACTGATCGATTTCAGCGATATCGTCGAACAGCGCGAAGCGCTCCAGAACCTCCAGTCGCAGATGGCGACGGACGTCGAGTCGGCGGTCGGCGAAATCAGCGACTCCGCCGCGGCCGTTACCGAGCAGTCCGACGAGATCAAAGACATGGCCGGCGAGCAGTCCGACAACCTCGACGAGGTCCAGTCCGAGGTCTCCGGGTTCAGCGCGACCGTCGAGGAAATCGCCTCCAGCGCCGAGGAAGTGAGCAGTCAGAGCGGCGAGGCCAGGGAGCTCGCCGAGGAGTCCGTCGAGACTGCCGAGGAAACCATCGAACGCGTCGAGGACGCGACTGAGTCCGCCGAACAGGTCGCGTCGGACTCGACGGAGCTTCGGGGTCACATCGAGGAGATCGACGAGTTCGTCGAGGTCATCAACGACATCGCGGACCAGACGAACATGCTGGCGCTGAACGCCAACATCGAGGCCGCGCGGAGCAACAGCGACAGCGACGGGTTCGCGGTCGTCGCCGACGAGATCAAGGAACTGGCCGACGAGTCCAAACAGCACGCCGACGAGGTCGAGCGCATCGTCGGCGAGGTCCGCGAGATGGCCGACAACACCGCCGAAAACGTCGAAGAAACGACCGATGCGGTTCAGCAAGCCCTCACCGATCTGGAGACGGTGCTAGACAACCAGCAGGCCATCCTCGACGCGACCTCGGAGACGGAACAGGGTATCAGCGAGGTCGCGGAGGCGACGGACGACCAGGCCGCAAGCGCCGAAGAAATCGCCAGCATGATCGACGAGATCGCCCAGCGTGCCGCCGAGGTCTCCGAGTCCATCGACGAACTGGCTGACGCCAACGGGACGCAACACCAGATGGCTCGTGACTTAGAGGAGAACGTCGAGCGGGTCGAGCGACAGCTCGCCGAGATTATGGAGTAACTGTCGCTCGCCGAAACACGGGGGTTATGGCGCTCGAACCGATACAGGGTTGCAATGAGTCAAGAGCGGACTGACGGCGACCTCCGGAACACCGGACTGTCGCTCAAACACGACCGCGAGTGGGATTACGAGCTCGACCGAATCGTCGAAGCCGTCGAGGAGCGAGACGCCGAGAAGGTGGGACTGCAGTTCCCCGAGGGGCTGAAACGCCGCGGCCCGGCCGTCGCCGACGACCTCCGCGAGAACCTCCCCGACGATGTGACGGTACTGCTCTCGGGACAGCCGTGTTACGGGGCCTGCGACCTCGACACGTACATGATGCGCCGGACGGACGTGTTCGTCCACTTCGGCCACTCGCCGATGAAGGAATCGGACAAGATCATCTACGTGCCGCTGTTCTCCAACGTCGATGTCTTCCCCATCATGGAGCAGGCCCGCGAGGAACAGCTCGCGGACCCCGAAGAGGACCTCGACGTGGGGCTGGTGACGACGGCCCAGCACATGAACAAGTTCGACGAGATGCGCGAGTGGCTGGAAGAGCGTGGCTACACCGTCCACACGCGCCGGGGCGACGAGCGGCTCACCCACGAGGGACAGGTGCTCGGCTGTAACTACGCCAGCGCCGACGTCGACGCCGACCAGATGCTGTACGTCGGCGGCGGGAAGTTCCACCCGCTCGGGCTGGCGATGGAACACCCCGAGAAACACGTCGTTATCGCCGATCCCGTCAACAACGTCGTCACCGTCGCCGACACTGAGAAGTTCATGAAGCAGCGCTACGGCGCGGTCCACCGCGCGATGGACGCCGAGTCCTGGGGCGTCATCTTCTGTACCAAAATCGGCCAGGGCCGTTGGGACAAGGCCCAGGAGATCGTCGACAACAACGAGAACGCCTACCTCATCACGATGGACGAGGTGACGCCGGACCGGCTGACGAACTTCGGGATGGACGCCTACGTCAACACCGGCTGTCCGCGCATCACCACCGACGACGGCCCGCAGTTCAAGAAGCCGATGCTCACCCCGGGCGAGTACGAAATCGCTATCGGCGAGAAACCGCTCGAATCCCTGGAGTTCGACACCTTCAAAGGTACCTGGTAGCATCGTCTGTTCGAAAGAGAGCGTACCGAACGGCCGTGTGTAATCGGTTCGGCGTATAGATCTCGCGGGCGATAGCGTTTCTTCCGGCCGTTTCGTTCGAACTAGTTCCGGGACATTTCGTGCCACCAGCACGGACCGACCGTATTTCAGCTCCTGAGAAACGGGTCCGAATCTTCAACTCCCGGGAGACCGAGTCACCTGCTATGGATGATCCGCTGGACTGTCCCGAGGGTAGCGACTCGGAGGAGCGAGATCGCTATCTGGCAGCTATGCAGGACCTCACTGCAGCGATGGCGGCCAGCGGGACCTCGTTTCGGGAGCGTGTCGAGCCAGTCTTGGACGTCGGTCGAGAACACCTGGGGTTTCCGAACGGGCATATCGCGGTCGTCTCCGGCGACGAACACACAATCGTCGCCAGTAGCGGCCTGTCTTCGACGATTACGCCGGGGGCCGAGACACCGCTTTCGGAGACGTACTGCAGACACACCCTCGACGAATCCGGGATACACGTCGTCACCAACGCGAGCGAGTCAATGTCGACTGACCCCGCCTACGAGCGGTTTGGACTGGAGGCGTACGTCGGCACGACACTTCAAGCGGACGGGGCGGAGTACGGAACGCTGTGTTTCGTCAACGACAACGAGGCGATTTCTGAGTTCTCGGACTGGCAACAGACGCTGTTCGAGCATCTCACGCAGTGGGTCGAAGCGGAGATCGAACGCGAGCTAGCTGTCGACACACGCGAGCAGAGCCAGCAGCTGTTGGAAGCGACGTTCAACTCACCGGAGACGTTCATCGGTATCCTCGACGCTGACGGAAACCTCCTCAGGGCGAACGAAACAGCGCTCGGGTTCGTCGATGCTGATGACGAAGCCATATTCGGGGAACCGTTCTGGGACACGCCCTGGTGGAACCACAATGAGGCAGTGGCGTACCGTTGCCAGGATGCTGTCGAGCGGGCGATGGACGGTGAGATGGTCAGGTTCGAGGCCGAGCATATCGGCGCAGACGGCCAGCGGATCTCGACCTCTGTCGTGGCCCGACCAGTAGCGGTCGACGGGACCGTGCAGAAAATAATCGTCGAGGGGACAGACATCACGGATCTCAAGCGCCGCGAAGAGCAGATGGAGTTTTTCAACAGCATCCTCAGACACGACATCCTCAACGGGATGACCGTCATCGAAGCGCGTGCGGAAACGCTTGCAGACGCACTCGGCGGGACACAGGCGACTTACGCCGAAACGATTCTGGACTGGAGTCGGGATATCGTCGACCTCACACAGAAGGTCCGGAGCGTGCTGAGCACGATGTCTGACGACGGCCTGACCGAAGCAGAGACAATCGCACTGGGGCCGGTCGTCGAAGGGGCCACGAGAAAAGCGGCCTCGATGGACGAGGACTGCACGCTCAAAACAGACATCCCTGACGGCATCGAGGTCGTGGCTGACGACCTCCTCGACGATGTTGTCGGGAACATCTTGACGAACGCCGTCGAGCACGGCGGTCCAGGCACCACAATCGAGGTGACGACGGAACGCGTCGGCTCGATGGTCCACCTTCGCATCGCGGACGACGGCCCCGGGATACCGCCCGAACAGCGCGAGGCGATCTTCGAGAAAGGGGAGCGTGGAACCGAGTCGACGGGGACTGGGTTCGGACTCTACTTCGTGTCGGTGATGGTCGACAGCTACGGTGGCGACATCTGGGTGGAAGAAAGCGACCTCGGCGGCAGCGAATTCGTCGTCGCACTCCCGTCCGAATAACTACTGAGCATTTCCAAACGTTTTTGAATGAATCGGGCGTATCTCCAGTAATGCCGACAAAGAGTGCGCTCGCCCAGCAACTCGCCGTTGTCGCCGGGTTCGACAACCCACGGGCCAGTCTCGAACAGTACCGGACACCGCCGAACCTGGCGGCGCATCTGGTCCATACTGCGGACCTCCAGGACGATATCCAGGGACAGACGGTCGTCGACCTCGGCTGTGGCACCGGGATGCTGGCGCTGGGTGCAGCGCTGCGATCGCCGGCGCGGGTGGTCGGGCTAGATATCGACCCCGCACCACTGTCGACGGCGCGCGAAAACGAGCGGAAGGTCGGGTCGACGACGCCGGTGTCGTGGGTTCGAGCCGATGCCACGACAGCCCCGCTGTGTCCGCCCACTGAGGAAACCACCGTCGTGATGAACCCGCCCTTCGGCGCGCAGTCGGACAACGAACACGCCGACCGTCGGTTCCTCGAAACCGCCGCGTCCATCACGGGCGTCTCCTACTCGATTCACAACGAGGGGAGCCAGTCGTTCGTCGAGTCCTTCGCCGCCGACAACGGCGGCGAGGTGACCCACGCCTTCGAGACGGAGTTCGATCTGCCGCGACAGTTCGAGTTCCACGAATCGGACCGGCAGGCGATCACCGCGGAAGTGTACCGCATCGACTGGACCTAGTTCCGCGCCGCCAGCAAGCGGCGCTCCGCGATTTTGACGCGAGTGCCGTCGGTCCGTGCGTACAGCCGCGACCGGTTCCGCTCGAAGGTCAGCCCGCCGATCCGCGTCCGCGTCATGTTCGCCGGGAGCGGTGCCTGCCCGACCGTTTCGTTCCCCCGCGTTACGCTCACGTCGAACCCGTTCTGCCGGGCAGCCACTGTCACGTTCCGTCCGTCCAGTATCACGTCCGCCGTCGACGGCTCTGAGGTGTAGGCCGTCCGGGGCTGGCCGCCCTCGCGCCTGAGTTGGACCCGATAGACACTGTCGTTGCCGAGCACTGACCAGTCCGTCCGGTTCGCGTAGACCGATTCGCGCCAGGTCGCCCCGCCGACTGTGACCCGCTCCTCGCCGTTGACCGCGAGCCGGCCCGGCTGGACGGCGGCGATCCAGACCTCCCGCTCCGCGCTGGCGACGATGATGCCGCTCGCGTTGACGCTCGCCCCCTCTCGCTGCGTTGGGACCCAGATGCTCTCGAAGTACGCGTTGGGCACGTTCTCGTCGTAGGTCACCACGTAGTCTCTGATCTCGATGCCGTCTTCGGGGAGCTGGTCCTCCTGCAGGTCGACGACGTTCGTGGGGACGGCAGCGAGACTCAGTGCGCCGAGGACGACGAGCAGGACCATCACTGCGAGTGACGCCGGCCGGCGGTCAAACGACGGGCGAAAACTCCGGTCAGAACCGACGGTCGCCGCTGCGACGACGAGCGCCAGAACGAACACCAGCGCCGTCCCGGCCCAGCGGAACAGCCGAAACCGGCCGCCACCGAGCGGTATGTACACCGCCCACAGTCCCTGCGCGACGGCGAACACGAGCGTCGCAAAGAACACCCGCAGCGTGTCAGGGCGTTCGTTCCGGTTCCACAGGAGCGCGAGGGCCACGACGACGCCAGCCAGAATGCCGATGGCGTGGCCCTGGATGGCGATGTTGGACCACCACGGCGTCACGAACCGGGTCTGACCCGAGGCCGTCGACACGGGGTAGCGAAGCGCCGAATACAGGAGGTCGAGCACGCGGTTTCCGAGAAACGCACCGAGAAACAGCGTCGGCCGCGCCACGAGCGCGAACCCGGCGATGGCAAACACCACGCCGGAAAAGCCCACAATCGGCCCGATGGCGAACACCGCGGAGAACACGCCGACGACGAACATGGCGACGGGAACAGCCAGAATCCGGGCGAGTGGGTTCGTCCGCAGCGACGTGAAGGTCTGGACGCCCCGCTTGCGAGGGTAGTGTCCCCAGACGTACTCCGCGACCGTCCCGTACACCAGCGTGCCCATGAGGTTCCCCGTAATATGCCCCTGGCTGCCGTGGGTGAACGCCCCGGTGAGCATCCCGAACGGGTAGAAGTACGACCACGTCCGGAACGGAGTAACGAGCGGGTTCCGCGGGTGCCACCACGCGCCCTGCAAGAACAGGTACACCGCCGCGACGCCGGCCATCGTCAGCAGCGTCCCCCACGGGACCCCGAGGAGGAACCGTGTCCGTATGCTGTCGCCAGGTCGCGCATCCGAGAAGCGGCGGACGGCAACGAGGACAGCGAGCACCACGGTGAGAACGACCGCTTCCTGCCACGGGAGCCACGCGGGGATGGCCGGCGTCGGCAGCGACTGCATCATCTGTCCGCTATTCGGGTACGGGACGGCTTATGGATGGCGGCAGATGTCACTCACCAACAGTGACGAACGGGGAGCGGACCGGACTCAGGCAGCCGTCTCAGACAGATACGTCGCCTCAGAACAGGGACATGCCAACGCTGTAGGGCCAGGACGTGCCGGCCACCGCAAGCAGCGACAGCGCGCCGCCGGCGAGAGCAACGTTCTTGAGGAACTGCGTCATCTCGTCCTGTACCTGGTCGTCCGGAACCGCCCAGAAGTTGTGCATCATGACGGCGGAGGCGACGAGGAACGTCGCCAGCGCCCCGGCCGCGATAACGGGGTACGCCCCGAGGACGACGAGGACACCGCTGACGAGGAGCAATCCGCCGCTTCCGTAAACCGAGGCCGCGGGTGCTGGGAGCCCCTTCGCCTCGGCGTAGGGGGTCATCTGCCCGGCGTTCTGGAAGTGATTCAGGCCTGTGAAGGCGAGGACGCCACCGAACAGGAGGCGACCAAGCAGGAACAGTTCGCCCGCCCCGGCGGACTCGAACGCCATCAGGCGCTCACCTCCGGCGCAGGGGTGGTTTCGCTACGAGACTGTCGAACCGCGATTGGTAGTTTCATTACGTTACTTGGTTCGTATGCGAACCTATTTGTACGTTCCCGGACAAGGGAGATACCAGGTAGCACCGATGTCATCTGAAGTATTCACCGCCGCGGACGAGGAGGAAGAGAGCGGGCCGTGTGCCGTCATCGAGTCGCTGGAACAGATCGGATCGCGCTGGCGGCTGGTCGTCCTCCACGAACTCCAGAACGGCGAACAGCGGTTCAACGAACTCAAACGCGCCACCGATGCCAGCTCCCGCACCCTCTCGCGGGTCCTCGACGACCTGCAGGAGATGGACTTCGTCGACCGACGGCTCGAAGAGGACGCGCCCGTCGCGACGTACTACCAGCTCACGCCCAAGGGCGAATCCCTCTGTCCAGTGTTCGACGAAATCGAGGACTGGGCCGAGGAGTGGCTGGCCGGTTGCCAGAGCTGATCCGACAACGCAGACTTTTCTATCCCCCGGCCCCATCGCTTTACCAATGGGAGTACGGCCACCAGCCGATAACAGCGACGAGCCAGACGTCATCGAGTTCGGTATCGCGGCACTCGACGCCCGCCTGTCGGACGTGGACATCGAGTATCCCGCGACGGCGAGGGAGGTCCGGGACGCCGCCGGCCACATCGCGGTCCCGTTCGACGCGTCGGGCCACTCGATGACCGTCGCCGAGGCGCTCGAGGAGACGACTGCCACGGAGTTCGACAACGAGCAGGAGCTACTCAACGACCTCCATCCGATATTCGAACGGAAACGGGAAGCAACCAGAAACAGTATTCTCTCCCAGCTCCGCGCGCTGGTCCCGTTCTAAATTACTCGTCGGGTTGGTGCGGCGATACCGCCGGCTCTGTCTCTATATCGCTGTCTTCGGTGCCTTCCGCGTCGCCCTTCTTGCTGTGCTCTGCGCCGCCGACCTGCTGGTCGTCGAACACGCCCGCCGGCCGATTGCGGCTCTCGTGTGTGAGTTGGACGGCGATGTCCTCTAACCGGCGCGTCTGCTCGCGGTTCACTGCCACGAGCATATCCGATAAGACGCCGAACATGAGGAGCTGAATCCCCAGCAGAATGGCGAACGAGCCGACAACGGCGATCACCTCGTGTGAGATACTGTTGACAACCCAGTCGTAGGCCACGTACGCGCCGAGCAGGAACCCGACCACAGTGCTCCCGAGCCCGACGCTCCCGAAGTAAAACAGCGGATTGTTCGTCTTCGCCATCTGGTACAGCGTCAGTATAATCGTTGCGCCATCCCGAAACGGCCGGAGGTTCGTGTCGGACTCGTCTGGTCGGGGCTGATAGGTGATTGGCACCACCGCCGTCGAGATGTTGTGTTTGACACACTCGACGGCCATCTCCGTCTCGATACCGAAGCCCGACGCCGTCAGCGAACTCCGCTGGAACGACTGTCGCGTGAACGCTCGATACCCCGAGAGGATATCGGTGAGGTCCCGGCCATGAATCGTCTCGAAGGCCCTGTTGATGATGCGGTTGCCGATCTGGTTCAGTTTCGTCATCGCGCCGGGTTGCATATCCGCAAACCGGTTTCCGATGACGTGTGCGGCCTGACCCGACAACAGCGGTTCGAGTAGCCTGTCCGCCTCGTCGGGCCGATAGGTCGCGTCGCCATCGGCCATCAGCACGTACGGCTGTTCGATGTGGCGCGTCACCGCCTCTCTAACGGCCTGTCCCTTTCCGGAGCCGGACTGTTCGACCACCCGCGCGCCGGCCAATTCAGCGAGGTCCTGTGTCCCGTCGGTCGACCCGCCGTCGATGACGAGGACGTTGTCGAAGCCCTGCTCGCGGAACCCGGACACGACCGACTCGATAGTCTCGGCCTCGTTGAATGTCGGCAACAGTATACAGACGTCGTCTCGGTCGGCCATTGATTCAACGTCATCCACGCGAAGGCAAATAAATGCGGGTCTGGCCGCGTTCGGATTCTGTTTTAAGTTCCCGCGATCATCGGCGAGCAAGCGGCGACAGTCGGAAGCAACTGATAACAGCCGTGTCAGTCGTCGCGCTGCTCGCTCATGTGCTCCCAGACCTCCGCGCAGCCACAGCCGTCTTCGATGTCTGCCAGGTGATCGTCTTCTTCGGTCTGGGATGTCGCAGTCATGTTACTCACTCTGCGAGTAACTACTCGCCCCCACCCACTAATAGATTTGGGCACCGGGCGACGCGTTTTACATCCCCTGCCACACATGAGCGTGTATGAGCGACCCTGCGGACGTGTTCGACCTGGTCGGGCTGACCGAATACGAGGCGACGGCGCTGGAACAGTTGCTCTCGCTCGGCCGAACGACGGCCCCGAATCTCGCTGAAGCGAGCGGCATCCCGAAGGCCCGCGTCTACGGCGTGCTGGAAGCGCTGTCCGACCGCGGCTTCATCAAGGTGATTCCCGGTCGCCCCAAGGAATACCAGCCGAAATCGCCCGGCGAAATCCTCGACCGGGCCGTCGAGAACCACAGACAGTCATACGAATCGTTCGCCGCCGATATCGATTCCTGCCGCGACGCGTTCCTCGCCGAGTACGAACCGCGGTTCGACCGCGCCAGCGAGGACATCTCGCCAACGGCCGAACTGTTCCACGTCGTCGACGTGGGCGAACCGAGCGAACGCGAGACCAGACGGCTATACGACGACGCCGCCGAGACGCTTCGGGTTATCACCAATAGCTTCGCCTACCTCGACAACGTCGAGCGCGCACTGGCCGAGACACTCGACCGTGGGGTCGAAGTCAGCGTTCTCTTCCTGCATCCCGACGAACTCCCACCGGAGAAGGCAGCTATCCAGGCTGACATCGTCGAGCGGCTGACGGTGGAGTTCCCCGCTGTCGACCTGCGGTTCAGCACGGAGAAGCTCCCCTGGCGCGGCACGCTCGTCGACCCGAGCATGGACTACGACAGCGGCGAGGCGATTCTGCTGGTCGAGGAGCCGGACGTTCCCAACCACATGCGCCAAGCCGCGATTACGGACAACGGGTCGTTCGTCGCCGGGATGAAGCGCTACTTCGATCTGATCTGGGAGTACGAGAGCGTCGAAACGGCCCATCAGACGTAGCCGAGGTCTTCCAGCCGCTGGTACGTCCCGTCGTCGAGGTCGTCGAAGTCCTCGCCTGCCGTCTTGACGTCGAGTTCCTCTATCGAGTCGAATGCGCTGTCGACGTGTTCCGCACCGCCGTCGGACACTTTGTACGACGTCTGGGCGTCGCGGCTGACGACTGTGGCGGCGCGGTCGCGGTTAGTACAGTACTTGACAACCCCCTCACTGTCATCTTCAAACACCGCTCGCGACGTGGCGGTCCACGGCGACAGGTCCTCGACGTACGCACCGGCGCGTTCCTGCAGCGGCTCGTCGAGGCCGACCGCAGTAGCGAGGACCGGTCCGTCGGGACAGAAGCCGGCAGTCTGCTGATCGTCGGCCCGAAGCCGGTTCACGACCCGCGGAAATTCGACCAGCGACGCGGGACGGTCGACCCGATGAGACTCGGTCTGGCCCGGATAGCGCACGATGAGCGGGACGTGGAGTACGCTGTCGTGAATCGCGACGCCGTGTTCGGCGACCCGGATGCCCGGCCGAACGTCGCTCCGTTCGCCGAAGCCCTCGCCGTGATCGCTCGTGATGACGAGAAGCGTGTCATCAAGCTCACCACGCCGTTCGAGCGACGAGACGAGCCGTTCGAGTTCCGCGTCCATCTGGCGAATCCCCCCGTCGTACAGCGACTCGACCGCCTTCTTTTGCCACCACGGGCGGTGCCCGCCGTTGAAGTCCCACTTCTGGTCCTCGAAGGCGGCCTGCAGGGACGACGCCTCCGAGCCGCCCCAGTGGTCGTATTCCGGCATCGGTTCGTACGGAATGTGGGCGTCCATCAGGTTGAGACACGCCGCCCACGGCCCGTCCTGTCGGTCGCTCCAGTCCAGGAGCGAGTCCACGTAGACGTCCGCCGGCGTCGACGCTCTGACGCTATCCGGGAGGAACCGCTTGTAATCGGACTGGAGTTTCGTCGCCACACCGTTTGCCAGCGACCGGAGCGGTGCGTCGTCTGTCAGCGCGAGTCTGACGAACTCCGCGTACTGTCCCCGTCCCTCGTTCGAGACAAACTCGTGGGGGTTGACTGCGCCCGGGAACGGGACGTTCCGCGCCCCGACGATATCGTCGAATCCGTCCCGGAGTCCGACATCGACGGCCGTCAGCCAGTCATTTTCGGTGAACACGCCGGTGCTGTACCCGTCTTCTCGCAGCTGTGCGAAGACTGACGCCGACGGGTCGAGCCGATGCCCCGCCGAGACGATACCGTGTTCTTCGACGTGCAACCCGGAGAAAATGCTCGCGTGGCTCGTTACGCTCCGCGCACCAGGCGCTCGGGCCTGCTCGTACAGCGTCGCCCGCTCTGTGGCGAACGAGTCCAGAAACGGCGTCGTCTCGTTGACGTGGCCGTAGGCGCTGAGGTTCTGTGCACGGACGCTGTCGAGGATGACCAGCAAGATGTTTGGATCGCCCGACATGGCTACATATACCCGAGATCTTCGAGGTGCTCTTTGACTTCCGCCCCCGACCGGTCGCCGTCGTCCGACGCCGTCACCTGCGGTGTCGACGTGTGGTCTGTTTCGTCGAGTTCGGCTTCGATAGCCGTCCGGACGTCGACGACACTCTCGATTGCGTCGACCATGGCTGCGTCGGTCCCCGCAACCATCGCCTCATCGGTGTGGACGCCGTCCTGCAGACCGTGGTCGCTGACGAGTAGTAGCTCGTCGTTGTCACCGAGGTCGTCTCGAACCTCGCCGACGAACTCGTCGAGTTCTTCATAGGCGCGGTCCTGTAGAGACGGTTGTTCGTACGCAACGTGGCCGATGAGGTCGAGCCCGCTCGTGTATGCAAACACCAGTTCGTGTCGCCCACCTCTGAGCGCCCGTCGTGCGCGAGCGAGGCGAACCATCGACATTTCGAGGCACTGCTCGTAGAACAGTGCCGGGTCTGTCGACGAGTGGCCGCCTTTCGCTTCGAGGTCGCGCTCGAAGAGGTCGCCGAGGTTCCGCCGGAGGCTGTGTTCGCGGTCCTCCGTGCCCGGGTCGATGACGTAGTTGGGGATGCCGATTGGAGCCGCCTCCCGGCCGTCGAACACTGTCGACAGGTCGTTCTCCTCGTAGTAGGTCGCCGGGATCCGGAACGCGTCCTGTTCGGTGTTGTTCAGTAGCCACGCGCCGAGACGCGTCTGCAGCCCCGACGGGAGAAGGTAGTCCGCGGCAGCACTCCCGAACCGGAGGACGGGGTTCTCCCAGGCAACGCCGTCGTCAAGCGTGATGCCGTGTTCCGGGGGCCTGAGCCCGGTAATGATCGTCGGCCAGAGTTCGTGCGTGCTGGGGCCGCCCTCGACGCTCCTGATCGTCTCGATAGCGTGGTGGTCAGCGAGCGTCAAATTCGGATGTGCCGTCGAGTCTACTAGTTCCGGGTCGAGTGCATCGATACCCAGCACTACGAGGACCATATCTACCCTGAACGTCTCAGTCGACGGCTTAAGACCTTTCGATGCACGCGATAGACGGCGGTACGACCTTAGCCAGACAGCGAACGGTACAGGTCGAGGTACTCCTCCGCGATTTTCCGCCAGTCGTACTTCTCCTCAACACGGTCTCGTGCCTGTCTGGATATCTGTTTCGTGAGTTCGTAATCGGAGAGCAAGGTGGTGACGGCGTCTGCGATTGGTTCCGGTGACTCTGTCGGAACGACAAAGCCCTCCTCCCCGTCGCGGACCATCTCGCGCGCCCCGGAGATATCGGTGACGACCACCGGACAGCCGGTTGACATCGCTTCCAGACGGACGAGGGAGAAGCTCTCCGACCGGGACGGGTGGATGAAGGCACGCGCCTGCGACAGGTGTTCCCGGACGATTGACTGGTCGACGTACCCGTGGAACGTGACGTTCTCCTCCAGATCGAGGTGCTCGACCTGCTCGTGCAGTTCGTCTTCCAGCGGCCCATCACCGAAGATGTTGAGATGGACATCTGGATGCTCCTGTCGGATTATGTCAAGCGCATCGAACAGGATATCGTAGCCCTTCCGTTCCCTGAGACTCCCGATAGCCACGAGCTCCTTGGAGTCGGCAGGCTCGCTGTACTCGAAGAAATCCGGATCCACGCCGAGCGGGATCGTCCGGAGCTTCGACTCGTCGACTAACTCGGCGTACACGTCCCGAGCTTCCTCGTGGACGACGACGACCCGGTCAGCGGCTTCCAGCGTTCGCTCGAATAGTTCCATCCGGGGCGGGTCCAGAACCGCATCACGCGTTGCGTCGACAGCCGCGTGTAGCGGGTCCGTCAGTGGACGCGGCAGATCCGACCCCACCCACGAGGAGACCATGCGGTTGAACTCCTCGGCCATAATCGCGTGTCCCGCCTGACATGGTCCGATGACGACCGGGACATCTCCCTGAAGGCCCGAAACCAGAAGCGGATTGAACCACCGATAGCTGAGGTTCATATGGTGGTATATATCCACAGGACCAGTACGTAACTCTCCCAGAAGCGTCCGGTACAACTTTGCGTAGTACGCGATCCGGTTAGCGCCACCGAGCGGGTACACGGTGACGTTTTCGGGGTCGAGCCGGTCGGAGACCGTCCGCGTGTACGTGTCGACAGTAAAGTCGTCGTCGTAGAGATTATTCAAGAGATTGTAGCTCTTTCCGTATTCGTCGTTGGACATATCCGCCTTGGTCGGCCCGACAAGAACCCGCGGCATGAGTGGTGATGGAGCAGTGGTGGAGTTAACCGTTATGTCTGGCGTTTTGGTAATGGTTGTATTCGATATGTTACCCACCGCACTTCACGAAAGACATATTATTGCCACTCTGGTCACTCAACACAATGGATTCTCCGAACGTTCTCCTCGTCATTCTCGATAGCGTCCGGGCGAGAAACATGAGTATCTATGACTACGGTGCCCGGACGACACCGTTTCTCGAACGGTTTGCCGACGAGGCAGCGGTGTACAAACAGGCGCGTGCGCCGAGCATTCACAGCGTCGCAAGCCACGCTAGCATCTTTACCGGCTATCACGTCCCTGAGCACGGCGTGACCAAGCACGAATCGGAACTCGACCCGACGGGTACGATATGGCACGAACTCGCGGCCGACCACGACTACGAGACGGGAATCTTCACGCCGAACGTCGTCGTGGGCGTGTCCTCGAACCTGACCGACCCGTTCGACACCGTCGACGGGCCGCGACAGGACCCCGGGCATCGCTACTTCGAAGCTGGCATCGCACCTTCGGATATCGAAGGCCATCAGACGAATCGCGAGTACCTCGGCCGGTGTTTCAACAGCGATGCGCCACTGCGGTCGGTCGTTAACGGTCTGTACTTCCAGTATTACGACGGCGGAACCGAGGTGGAAGACGAGTCAGCCACGGAATACATCGATTCGTTTCTGGAGTGGTCAGGGTCCCGGAATGGGCCGTGGGCGGCGTGTCTCAACCTGATGGACGCACACTATCCGTACGAACCGGACACGGAATACGACCAGTGGGGTGGCAGCGAGCTACAGGCACTCCACGATTCCCTGTCGGCTCCGCCGTCGCGGGAAATCGTGACGGATGGAGACTGGTGGAAGCTCCGGGCGGTGGAGAGCCTCTACGACGGATGTATCAGGCAACTCGATGCCGCGATGGAGTACCTCACAGCGGCGCTCAGGGACCGTGGCGAACTGGACGAAACGCTGCTAGTCATCACAAGCGATCACGGCGAGGGATTCGGAGAGCGGAGCCGAATCGACCCCAGTGTTCAGGTCGCGGACCACAGCTGGGGCATCCACGAAGTCCAGACCCACGTTCCGCTCGTCATCCGGTATCCCGGCGGGGGCGACGGCACGGCCGAGGACCGACTCGCGAGCCTCACCCGCTTCCCCGACGTCGTCCGGTCCGAGTTAGCGGACGAACGCGGTTCCTTCGCAGTCGACGACCACGCCGTCGCGATGACCTACCGCCTCGAACAGCCCGAGCGTGTGCTCCCGGCCGCCTGTGCGGACAGGGAGTCCTACGGCGGCCCGTGGCGCGCGGTCTACCGGCAGGACGGCGACCGCGTCAGAAAGGTCGCCGACCACGGCTCGGACGTCCGGTCGGAAGTCATCGAGAGCGCGCAGGTATCCTACCCGCGCGGCGACGGGGACGCGGAACTCCTCGACCGGATTTACGGGGGCTTCGAAGACGCGGGTGTCCGCGGGAGCCCGGCCGACGACGCGTCGCTGGACGACGACGTCGAACGGCAACTCGAAGAACTGGGCTACCTCCGGTGAGTCCTTGGTCGCCGGTCAGTTCCGGATAACGGTCTCCGGCGCGTTGTCCCGGACGACCGACCGGAGGTCCGGCGAGACCAAGAGCAGGACGACGAAGTACGTCCCAGCGCCGAGGGCAATCAGCAAGGATGTCGCGATCTCGTTCGAGAGTGGGTCGCCAATTCGCGTCAGGGCACCGTTCGCAGCCGCCACGAGCGCGCCCATCGCGAGCGCCGCCCCGACCTGTCGAGCGATCTGGAGGACGGGCGTGTCGAACGAGACGTGCCGTCGCAGGACGAGGTAGCCACCGATCACGCTCAGGAACGTCGACGACGCGGACGCGACCGCGGCTCCGATCATGCCGTAGTAGTAGACGAGGACGAGGTTCAGCGTGACATTCGAGACGATCAGTATCGCATTGACCTTGAACGCCGCCCGCGGTCGGTCAATCCCGCCTAGCGCGTTCGTGAACTGTGTCTGGTAGCCGTAGAACAGCACCGAGAGGATGAGCAAGCCAAGCACCTGCGCGCCCTGACCGAACTCCTCGCCGAATATCCGGAGGATGCGGGGCGCGAGCAACAGCCCGCCGACGAGCCCCGGAATTGTCACCAGTCCGGTATAGGAGAGCGCGTCCTCGACGAGCGTGGCGACCTGCCGGTTGCGGTCCTCGGCGGAGAGCTTGCTCAGCTCCGGGAACAGGGCGCTGCTGATCGAACTGCTGAAGATGATGAGGAAGTTCGCGACGTTCCAAGTGATGCCGTAGACTCCGACGAGCGCGCTCGGGACGAACAGTCCGAGGACGAGGATGTCCGCCTGCTGGAAGGTCTTCCCTTCGAGCCGTCCCATCCACGCGTACTTCGCGTACTCGACGAGCCGCTCGAAGTGCCGTCGCTGTGGGAGGCGGTACGGCCCGCCCACGAGATACAGCCCCGGAATCACGAGGACGAGCCCGCCGATGGCGTACCCGCCGACCAGCGCGGTCAGCCCGAGACTGAGGAACACCCCGCCGACCTGTAGCAGCGTTCTGGCGACCCGGCGCGCGACCTTGAGCATCGCGTCGACGTGGACCAGGTGCGAGCCGTTCAGCATCGCGTCGACGTACGATCCGAGCAGTCCGACTGCGAGGAGGGCGATGACGAAGCCGATACGCTCGACGTCGAAGTACTGCTCGACGGGTCCCTGAAAGACGACCAGTCCGACGGCGATTGCCGCGCCGATGGTTCCGATGAACAGGCCGCCGGCGACCTTGTACTCGCCGACATCGTCGCCCTCGCTCATGCGCTTCGTGATCGCGCTCCCAATGCCGATGGAACCGGCGAGCGACAGCCACGCGACGATGGAGAGCAACAGGTAGTATCGGCCGAGGACCGTGGGCCCGAGCAGACGCGCGAACAGGATGGTAGCGGCGAACCCCGCCGCGGAGGAGAGGGCCTTCGAGACGAAGGAGACGAAGGAGGTTTGCCCGATTCGCATCAGTATGTCCCGACAGCGCCACTGAGGTAAAAGGCCCGTTGGTATCGTTCCACCTATCTCAGCGCACCTGTGAGAGAATCGCTTTGTACCGCTCGCAGGCGGCCTCGAAGCTGTACTCCCGTTCGATCAGTCCGCGGCCGTTCTCACTGATGTCCGACAGGTCCCCGCGGGAGAGCACATCGAGCACCGTCTCCCGGAGCGAGTCGGGTTCTCGCGACTCGATGAGGAAGCCGGTTTCGCCCTCGAGGACAACGTCGGGGACGCCCGAAACTGGCGAGGCCAGCACCGGCGTGCCACAGGCCAGTGCTTCCAGAATTGTCGTCGGCAGCCCCTCTGTCGGCTGAGACGGCAACACGAGCAGTGAGAGGTCGTTTAGCTGGTCTGGAACGTCGTCGTGGTTCACCCAGCCGGTGAGTTCGACCGCCCCGCGTTCGATTTCCGACGCGAGTTCGGTTTCCAGCCACTCACGGAGGTCACCGTCGCCGATGAACCGGAAGGTCACGTCATCAGGTAGTTCCGCGGCGACAGAAGCGAGTTCACGGACGTTCTTCTCCTCGTCGAGTCGCCCGAGGAATCCAACGACGTGGTCGCGGTCGGCGTAGGGTCGCTGGACGCGAAATTCGTCCGTCCGGACGTAGCGTGCCCCCGTCGGATACACGCTCGGGGACTCCGGATGCAGGTCCAGCTGGCGAGCCATTTCCGGCGTGTACGTGATGACCGCGTGAGCCGCGGCGAAGCCGGCTCGTTCGAGTGCGCGGACGGCACCGGCGAGCCCGGCAGCCACCGGGTCCGGCAACTGCTGTTCCCAGTTCAGCCGGAGCGTCAACGGCACGTCGCCGCGGGGCTCGACGAGAACCGTTTTACCGAGCAACCGAGCCGCGATAATGGGAAGCAGGTACGACGTTGCGCCGAAAAACAGGACCACGTCTTCGTCACGGTCAGCAATAACGCGACACATCCGGAGTTGGTTCAGCAGGAACCGGACGGCGGCGGTGACGACGGAGTCGCCCGCGCCTTTTCGCGTGAGCTCAACGAGTTCGTGCCGGTCGCGAATCTTGGAATCAGCCGGCAGATCAGCCGTCACGAGCGCGACCGATGTCACAGCCGACAGGATGTCGAGCAGGCTTCGTGTGGCGTTCTCGCCAGCAGCGGCGAGGGGATGGGTCACGACGCAGACGCTCGGGAGTGATTCGTCAGTCATAGAACCCACTTTCGCTCGGTGTCACGGGTGATTCGCTGGCTACTCTGTAGTGTCTGTGGGCGGAGAGAACGGGTCCCGGGGAGTGGTTTCGACATATAGTTGTCATTAGCAAGTCGGTTCATCGTCTATCCGCTTCAGCACGACGATAGTCGGGTTTCCGTCTTCGGGGAACGACGAAAGTCCGGCGCTGTCTCTGAACTTTCGCTCCGCGCTGAGTTCGGTGTCCACCGGCGGACCGAACGTCCGGACGATTTCGTAGTCCTCCTCGGCAAACAGCGCCGACATGCGTTCAGTCACACCCGGGTACACGGACGGATCCTTGAAAAAGCGGAAGTAGTGGTAACTGGAGAGCACGACGTACTCGGGCGCGTTACAGTCCAGTCGTTCAAGCCCCGGCTGCCACTCCTCGCGAGGGAACGTCGAATGAATGACGTACCGGTTCACGGTCGCTTCTTCGGGGAACTCCGGGAGGTACACGCGCTGGGAATACACGTCGACAGTATCAGCGCTATCCAGATTCGCGTGTGTCCACTCAGTCGCCTCCTGCCGGGACTGGCTGACATCGGCGACACCGGCGACAGTGTGTACGCCCGAAAAGACAACGGCGAGCGTGAGAAATCCGATGCCGACCACGCAGATCGAGCGATCGGATCGGGTCAGCTCGGACCCGGCGACGCCGGCGAGGACCGCGAGAACTGGGAATAACGGCATCACACGCGGGAACTGTGTCATGTTCCCCTGAATGATGACTGCGAAGTACGGGATAGCATAGAGAAGCAACAACCAGACCGCACTGTCAAGGGTGCCTCGCAGGAGGAAGGCGATGACGAGCAGTACGGACAGTATCGAGAACAGGAACAGCACGATGCCCTGTCCTTCGGCGAGGTGTGCAAGCTGGATGAGCCACCCGGGGTCAGACCAGTTGTACGAGACGGAGTCGCTCGTGCTGCGAACGACGTATCGGGAGATCTCGTCGGCCCACGAGCCCGGATGGAAGAGGAGCGACGGGGTGGTGGCGACGTAGCCGAGTATCGTTAGCGTCGGATATTTCCACGCCGCCGTGACGAACTCGACAACGGTCCCCGATTCGTCCCAGTGGCGTTCGATGATGACGATAGCAATAGGCAGGACGAGGAGCCCGGCGGTTGCCTTCGTCGACGCTGCTAGACCAGCGACCAGTGCAGCAGCCAACAGCGTTCTGGTATCTCTCGAATGAAAGGCGCGAACCGTTAGCAGGAACCCGAGCATGAGGAAGAACGTCATCGGGACATCCTCAGTTGCGTAATGAGCGGTGAGGACATACCCGACAGAAGTCGTGAGAAAAACGGACGCGAGGATTCCGGCACGGCGGTCCAGTAGTTCTCTACCGAGGTAATAGAGGACGACAACAGTCCCGACACCGAACAGGACAGATACAAGCCGACCGGCGAACAGCACGTCGTAGAAGGCTGTGAGAAGATCCGGGGACACACCCCAGCTCGGTGAGCTGCCGACGCTAGCCGCGCCCGACATGATGTCGCCAAACTGGCCGGTTACGAGCCAGTACAGCGTCACCGGGACGAAAGAGAGCGCCAGAAGGTAGAGGTGGAGGTTCCCGCCCTTCCGGAAGTTATCGATGAAGGGGTTCTGCTCGTATCCCATCCTGAGTGCGAGCTCGATAGCGCCGGTTTCGTCCGGAAACGTCAGATGCGGCCGCAGTCGCCAGGTACCGAAGACCATCAGCAGGAACGCAGCCAGCGCAATGAGCGGCACAAACGGTTCGCGGCGGACCGACGTGCGTATTCTGTTCCACAGACTAGAGGGCATTTCCTCGTGATTGACCACTGACTGTAATAGTCTGTACGGTTCCGGGAGACGGCATCCCGATGATAGGCATCTGTGTTGCTTTCGGATACGTCTCCTCATCAAGGGAGTCTCAACCCGAACACCACTCTAAAGGACTAATGATCGGGATGTTCGCGGTATCGGCATAATTTGAGCAGGTAGTAAATGGCAACTGTTAATAAATGCGCATCTTGTAGCACATACAGAGCCTCAGAATGGCAAAAACAGGGAGTCTACCGGACGGGTCGGTCGTATCAGCGACAGATACCGACAGTGACGTCCAGACGTCTATTGTGCTTCCTGCATATAACGAGTCCGAGAATCTGGAGCCGCTGATCGACGAGATCCAGTCTATGTTCCGTGAGAATACGACGTACGGCCCGTACGAGATAGTTATCGTTGACGACGGGAGTACAGACGGGACGGCCGAGACGATACAGCAGATCGCGACGGACCATGACGAAGTGACAGGAGTCTTACTTCGACGTAACTTCGGGCAAAGTGCGGCTCTGGCTGCCGGAATCGACTACTCGACAGGGGAATACATCGTGACGATGGACGCTGACCGGCAGAACAACCCGGCAGACATCCCGAAGCTCCTCACGAAACTCGAAGAGGGGTACGACTGTGTCAGCGGTTGGCGGCGCGACCGCGACGACCCGCTCTCGAAAACTATTCCGTCGGCAATACAGACACGGTTGGCGAAGCTGACAGGGCCGGACATTCACGACTTCGGATGCACGCTGACCGCCTACCGAGCTGCGGGGCTGAAAGAGATAGACCTCTACGGAGAGGGACATCGGTACATCCCAGCGAAGTTACACAAGCGCGGGTACAAGATAACGGAACTGCCCGTCGACCATCGGCCACGGACCGCCGGTGAGACGAAGTACGGTATGAAACGGCTGGTCAAAGGGTTCGTCGACCTCCTGTTTCACGTCTTCTGGAACCGGTTTTCCACTCGGCCGTCGCACTTCTTCGGCGGTATCGGTCTCGTTCTGATGACAGTGGGTGGACTCATCGGGTCCCACATGGTGTTTCTCAAGTACGCCTTCGGACGGTCGCTTGAACCGCACGTCCCGCGGCTCATTCTGACTGTCGCCCTCGTCATATTCGGGGTTCAGCTTGTGATGTTCGGGTTCCTCGCGGAGATGATCGTAAAACAGCAGTATCGGGACGAGCAACCGTACCGCGTTAACGCCATCATCGGTGAAGACTGACAATGCAAGACTTCGACTCACACGCTATCGAGAACGTATTACTCGTTAGTATCGACTGTCTCCGCGAAGACTGGCTTCAACGGGGAATCTCCGAGGGTATCGTCCCGACGCTCGAACGACTCGCAACGGATGGCTTGTACTTCGATCAGGCGTTCACCGTGGCGAACACTACCGATCCGAGTCTCACGTCGTTCATGACCGCCTCGTATCCCCACACGCACGGCGTACAGGAGAACGGCTGGGGGCTCGACGAATCCGTGCCCGTCCTAGCGGAGGAACTACACGAGGCCGGGAACGACACGTTCGGCGTCGTCAGCGTCGATCATCTCAGTGACGAACACTCGGGGCTCGGACGCGGGTTCGACGAGTACTGTGACGGCGGGGGCTCCTACGACACGCTGTACCCGATTTTGAGTCGAATATACGACACGAAGACGTTCAACACGGTGTTCGGCGCGGTGAAGGATATCGGAACGGAACAGTGGAACCTCAAGTCGCTCCTACGCCAGACGGGCCTCATCAGACTCCACTGTCGAACGGCCAAGAGCGTGACACAGGACGCTGTCGACCAGCTCGCCCGCGTTGACGGCCCCTTCTTCGGCTGGGTCCACTACTTCGACATGCACGAGCCGCGGAACTACGACCGGAGCGACCTCGAAGCCCATGACGAGTACACGGCCGCGATGAAGCTCGTCGATGGGTACGTCCAACAGTTACTCGACGAACTCGAGGCGCGGAACCTCCGCGAGGAAACGCTCGTCATCCTCACTGCCGACCACGGCGAGGCGCTGGACGACCACGGATACACTGGCCACGGCCGCCAACTCTACGACGAGGAACTTCACGTCCCGCTTGCGTTCCATCACCCGGACATCGAACCGGAGACAGTCTCCGATCAGGTCCGAACGATCGACATCGCACCGACAGTACTTGACCTGCTAGACGTCGACGTTCCGGACGCGTTCGAGGGGCGGAGCATCCGCACGAACGACGACGGCACGCCGCCGGGAGACCGCGACGCGTTCTTGACGGCCTACCCGGAGTTCGTGGAGTCGATCGGCCTCCGTACCCCGGGGTGGAAACTCATTCGTGAAGGGACCGATCACGAACTGTACGACCTGTCCGCTGACCCCGACGAAGAGAACGACCTCGTCGCCGCTGGAGCAACTGACGGAACGCCGTACGACGATCTCCGCGAGAAGCTACAGGCGTGGGACAGCGCCGGCAACGAGGTCAGCGATCAAGACGTCGATGCCGACACCCAGGAGATGCTGAAAGATCTCGGCTACGTGGACTGATCGCAGGACTCAAGTGTGTCTCAATCGGTGCTGGTAGCAATGAGAGATATCATCTTCGTTACCGCAGACTCTGTCCGCTACGATTTCGTGGACGCAATGGAGTTCGTTTCTACGTTCTCTCAGCATCAGGGCGTGACCGGTGCCCACTACACGCGGCCCAGCCTCGCCAGTATTCTCACTGCGTCGTATCAGGGGGCTATCGAGTCCCGAGCGATGTCCCCGACGGTCGCGGAAGCGTTTTCGCAGGCCGGGTACACGACTATCGGTCTCTCCTCGTCTCCCCACACTGACCCGCGGTTCGGATTCGATGCCGGGTTCGACGTGTACAACAACTACTGCGAGGCGGGTAACCGCGGCAACCCCCTTCGACAGTTCGCGTCACAGTTTGACCTCATCCGGAAGGTCTACCATCGCTTCCGGCCGCCCCACGCGAAGCTATCGAACCGGCTGCCCGACGACGAACTCATCGACAACGCGATCGCGGCGTTCAACGACGAGTCGGGGCCACGGTTCATGTGGCTCCACATGATGGGAACGCATCGTCCGTACGGTCTCGGCGACGACGCCGTGCCGAAAGAGATCGACCGAAAGGCGCTGTTCGCCCCTGAAAAGCTCAGTACGGACGAGAAGGGAACAATTACGCAGAAGTACCGCCAGACCCTCTCCCGGGCAGATGCCGAGATAGAGCGCCTCGTCGACAGCGTCGACTCATCGGACCCGCTCGTCGTGTTCAGTTCGGACCACGGCGACGAGTTCGGCGAGGACGGCCACTACTTCCACCAGCCACAGCGGCGACGGGTAGTCGACGCGCTGACCACCGTGCCCGTGGCGACGAACGACCTCTCGCTGTGTGAACCCCTCAGCGTCCTCGATATCGCGCCGTCGCTGCTGGGTGAAGTCGGCGGTGAGATCCCCTCCGAGTGGCACGGGAAAGACGTCCGAGAGACACCACGCGACCAGACGCTCACTATCGCGCCGTGGCACGGAACGACGACCGTCGCGTGGCAGGACTTCGAGACGAAAATCGTGAGCCGCGACGCGGACGTGTCAATGGTCCGGAACGGGGAAACGGTCGACGTCGAGCGCGACGACGTGGACGACGACCTCAAACAACAGATGCGTGACCTCGGTTACGTCGAGTGATGGCCGATGACGGTAGCATTCTAAAGGGATATCTTTCGGTCTTTACAGGAGACCTCGGTCGGCTCCTGACGTTCGCCGTTTTCATCCCGCTACTGGTCCGTACCGTCGGCCAGAACGGGTTCGGGACATACGCACTGGTGATGGCGATTTTCCTCCCGAGCCGGAAGATACTGAACCTCGGGCTGTTCGAGGCGACCAAGACGTACGCGTCGCGGGAGACCGGCGACGACCGAACCAGCGTTGTCACCACGTCATTCGCGCTTCATACTGGGAGCCTACTTGTCGGAATTCCAGCTCTATTCGGACTCATCACCTGGTTTACTGACGGAACACTCCAGTCGGCGCTGTACCTGATGCTCGGTGCAGTCGTCGGTGAGCAACTGTACTACTTCGGTCGTGGCGTTCTCCACGCGTACAAACGGGAGGAGCTCGCCGAACCGCTCGTCCCTGCCCGATCTGTTATCCTCGCTGTCGTGGGGCTCTCGTTAGCCGGTACCGGATACGGCGTACCGGGCGTGTTTGCTGGATTCGCGACAGGGTTTCTGCTCACGGGTGTCCTCTCGACGGCACTGGCGTTCCGCGAGGCCGGTGTACTCCCGTCTGTACGCAGCTTAGCTCTCAAAACATACACGCGACCGCTGGTTCGGTTCGGGGTTCAGTCGATGGCGCTTACACTCCTGTTGACGAGCATGTACAAGATCGATGTCCTGCTGGTCAGCCACTTCTGGGACGCGACAAAAACCGGGCACTACCGGGCGGCGCTGCAGGTATCGGAGTTCATGTGGGTCGTCTCGGTCGCGATGGAGATGGTGATGATTCAGTCGACGGCGGAGCTCTGGGAAGACGGGCGGATAGATCAACTCACGTCGCTGTTATCCCGGCTCCTCCGATACGTCATCGTTCTCACGGTGTTGCTCGTCGCCGGCGTCTTCGTCCTGGGCGAGCAGTTCCTCACTGTGTATTTCGGCGCCCCGTACGAGGCGAGCGTCCGACCGCTACAGGTACTCCTCCCGGGTGTGCTCGGGTTTGCCGTCGCACGAGTCATCTGGCCAGTGTTACAGGCAGGGGGGCACTTGCGACAGTTACTCCTCGCAACGGGGGTGTCAGTGGTCGTCAACATCGTCCTGAACGTGCTGTTGATACCGCGTGTCGGCATCGTTGGCGCGGCTATCGGCACCTCGACGGCATACGGGCTCATGGCGGTAACTCACGTTTTAGCCGCGCGCAACGTCGGTCTCAGGCCGCTCACCGGGTTCCCGGCAGTTCGGGTCCTCACTCTCGGGCTCGGTACGACCCTGTTGTTGCTCGCACTGGAGCCGTACGGCCCGTGGTTTGTCGACCTGAGTGTCCTCCCGCTCGTTGGGCTGGGTGTCTACGCACTCGGTAGCCACGTCTCCGGCGTCCTGACTGTCGAAGAGGCGACCGAAGTCTTGGACTCGGTGTTAAACTAAACCACTGTTACAGAAGCGATAGCGTTCCGGAGGCAGTGGCTATCTCCAGACGTACATTCCGTAAAGGTATCCCACGCCGACACTGCTGGTGAGAAGAAATAGGAAGACCAACTGCAGGACTGCGCCGAGAGACGGAGATTCGACGAGTCCACGGAGACGTAACGGGAGGAACCGAAACAGGAGGTCGCCGAGGAAATCGGACTCCTCGCCGGTCGATTCCGGTACAAACACCTCCATGCCGCGCTTCGAGTACCCCTGCCAGAACGCGCGGTCGACGAGCCACCCGGGGTCGGTTCGGTAGTCGAATATCTTGTGCGCGACGAGCGCGTCCGGGGTGTAGTACACTCCCTCGTCGTATTCCGTTCGCAAGCGCGCACAGAGTTCCGTCTCCCCGCCCTGGAGGTTCTTCTCGCCCTGGCGGCCGCCGATGTCGTCGTCGAAGCCGCCCAGTTCGAGGAACACGTCCCGGTTGAAGGAGATGTTCGAGCCGAAGGTGTTGCGGACGACGCCGGGTTCGTCGGGGTCGCCGTTTGGGCCAAAGCCACGGTGGGTGACGCCGATGAGCCAGTAGAACTCCTCGGGGAGAAAGCTCGGTTTGCCGGCGACCCACGCCGGCGTCATTCGGCCGCCGACCGCGAGGGCGTCGTGCTGTTCGTAAGCATCGACTAGCGCCGCGACCCACTCTTCATCGGCGATTGCGTCGTCGTCGATGAACGCGACTACGTCACCGGTGGCGACTTCGGCCCCGTTGTTCCGGCTCTCTAGCAGTCCAACGTTCTCGTCGTTGCAGTGAGTCAGGACGTCGTCCCGCTCGCCAAAGTCGGATTCGTACTGTTCGTACACTTCGCGGTTCCCATCCGAGACCAGTACGAGTTCCACATCGTCGTAGGTCTGGGCTAAGACGCTCTCGGCCGCCGCCCGGCAGTCGTCGTACCGCTCCATCGTGTGCGTACAGAGCACGACCGAGACTCGCATGGTCGGTGGTGTGCCACCGGTGCTGTTAGGCGTTTCCATCCTGCGCTCGCACAGAGGTCAAAAGGCTTATGCGCGCCTTGGCAGTTTTTCCGTGCAATGAGTCAATCACGGGGCTATCTTGACGACAACCCCGAACTCGAGTCCGCCCTGGAGTGGGCCGAGCGCTGGTACCACGTTCCGGTCCTCCTGGTACTGCTCGGGTTCATGCTGTGGAATCGTGTCCGGAGTTGGCAGAACTTTATCGTTGATGGCGAGGTGCTGTTCAGCGGGAACGACGCCTGGTACCACTACCGTTCGACGCAGTACGTGGTCCAGAACTGGCCTACGACGATGCCGTTCGACCCCTGGACCGCGTTCCCGTACGGGACCAGTAACGGGCAGTTCGGGACGCTGTTCGATCAGATCATCGCGACGGTTGCCCTCATTATCGGTCTGGGTTCCCCTAGTGATCAGACAGTCGCGATGACGGTTCTGTTCGCACCGGCCGTGTTCGGGACGCTCGTTGCGGTTCCGACGTACCTCATCGGACGGCGACTCGGCGGCCGCCTCGGTGGTGTAACTGCAGTTACTGTGATGGCATTCTCGACGGGGTGGCTCCTGCGGCGGAGCCTCGTCGGTTTCTCCGACCACCACGTCGCTGAAGCGCTCTTTCAGGTACTCGGTGTCCTCGGAGTCATGGTGGCTGTCAGCGTCGCCGCGCGGGACAAGCCGATCTACGAGCAGTTCCTTGAGCGAGATATCGATGCATTGCGGGACACCATCAGTTGGTCCATGCTGGCCGGTGTGGCGATTGCGCTGTATCTCTGGGTTTGGCCGCCGGGTGTACTCCTTCTCGGGATACTCGGTGTCTTCTTCCTGCTCCGGTTGTGTCTGGAGTACGTTCACGACAGCAGCCCGGAACACACGGCCATCGCGGGCGCAATTACGATGACGACTACCGCTGTAGTGAGTGCGTCTCGAATCACCGTCCTAGAAATCACAGCGACCTCTCAGTCGCTGCTACAGCCGGGTCTGGCACTGGCCGTTGGCCTCGGCTGCGTCTTCATGGCATGGCTGGCCCGATTCATGGAGCAGCGCGAGTACGGCCGGTACGTGTACCCTGCGACTGTGTTCGGAATCCTCGCCCTCGGAGCGGTTCTGATGGCAGTGTTGACCCCGAACCTGTGGAATTTCTTGACGCGAAACGTGATGCGAGTCGTCGGGTTCACGATCAGCGAAACGGCCAGCACCGTCGGCGAAGCGGCCCCACTGCGGGACGCCGGCGTTCTGTTTAACGCATACGGATTCGCCGTCATCGTTGCGGCGATCGGCGGCCTCTTTTTGCTCGGGAAGCAGCTCCTCTCGGATGATGCACCTGCGGAAGAGCTACTCGTCGTCGTCTGGGCGCTGTTCATTCTATCCGCGACATTCACCCAGCAGCGGTTCGCGTACTATATCGCTGCGCCAATTGCGGTGCTGTCGGGAATGGTCGTCGGTCGATTCATCCTCTGGTTCGATTTCAGTACCGACGACGGGATCGAATACTATCAGGTCGTGACGATTCTCACGGTACTCCTCGTGATCGTTGTCCCGCTGTTCGCCTTCGGTACGACGTCGCCGGTCGAGGCTGGCGAGACCGGCCCCGGCCCAAGTATCCAGGGCTGGGACGAGAGCCTGCAGTGGATGGAAGGGAACACGCCTGCGGAGGGCGCGTACGGCTCCGGTGGCGACGCGACGCTCGATTACTACGGTACGTACGAGCAACAAGAGGACTTCGACTATCAGGAAGGGCAGTACGGCGTCCTGTCGTGGTGGGACTACGGGCACTGGATTACAACCAGAGCCGAGCGCGTTCCGAACGCGAACCCGTTCCAGCAAGGCACGGACACGGCCGCGCCGTTCCTGATCGCACAGAACGAAACGCAGGCAAACGATATCCTCGACAGCACAGACGAGGATGACGCGAAGACCCGGTACGTGGCTGTTGACTGGCGGATGGTCGAGACGAACGGGAACGACCCATACAACGGGAAGTTCTTCGCCCCACCGGCCTTCGTCGACGGGGTGCAGGCCAGTGATTTCTACAGTCGACTGTACGTCCAGACCCGGGACGGCGGTGTCCAGCAGGTGACGTTCCAGCAGCAGGCATACTACGAGACGATGGTCACACGGCTGTACCGGTTCCACGGCAGTGCTGCGGAGCCGCAACCGATTGTCATCGACTGGGAGAACAAGGAGACACGCCAAGGAGGCCAGTACCGTGGTGCGCCGACCAACGAAGAGGAACCGGAGGGCCAGCGACAGGGACAGGTCGTCCGCGAGTTCCAGAACATGGAGCAGGCCCGTCAGTACGTCGAGAGTGACTCGACATCACAGCTGGGCGGGTTCGGTGGCGCTCCCACCGAGCGCGTTCCCGCAATGGAGCACTACCGCTTAGTCGGCTCCAGTGAGACCGAGGCGTTCCCGAACAGTCCGCAGTACCAACACTCCGCTTGGACGAAGATATTCGAGCGCGTCCCCGGTGCGACGGTCGAAGGGACTGGACCGGCGAACACGACAGTGCGGACCGCCGTACAGATGCGCAACCCGGCCACGAACAAGACGTTCATCTACCGCCAGCGGACCCAGACCGACCAGAACGGGAACTTCGAGATGACCGTTCCCTACTCGACTACCGGATACGACGACTGGGGCACCGACGAGGGCTACACGAACGTGAGCGTCCGTGCAGAGACCCAGTACCAGTTCACCGCAGTCGGGACCAACAACGGCAACCGGACCGGCTTTACCGGGACGACCGAGGTTACTGAAGGACAGGTCATCGGCGAGGACGACTCCGCCGCAACCGTCGAACTGGAACCGGTAACGATTCAGCAGGGCAATGGGACCAGCAGTGAATCGCGCACCCCGATGACAGAAGACGCGGCTGAAGCAGGAGCGTAACGGAGTCCCAGCGGTCAGTCACCGTCAGGCCGACTGTTCGGTCCAACTGAGAGTTTTTGCAGGATTTCGTCGACGGGGCGCGTTCTAGCAGTGGTCCATGCTTGCGAAAAAAACCGACAGCAGCGGTACCGCGCTCACTCGGCTAGCGGATTGAACGTGCCGTTGATGTCCCACTCGTGGAGACAGTGTGGGTCGCCGGACTGCTTGGTGTCGTCGTCGGTGACGATGCGCCAACTGTGTTGTTCTGGGTCCCACTCGTCGACCCGCCCACACCGCTCACACTCGCGTTTGCGTGGGGTGACGATTTCAGCCATATCTGGTGCAAGCGCGTGGGTCGTTATCAGGCTGCCGGTCCCTGACCGGCCCGTGCGAAGCGATTCGCAGCCGACGACGTGGGTGTGCTGTACCGACACTGACTCCCGGGTAGTGCAAACGATACGACGCTCAAAAGTCCGGGAGGTCGTCCGCACCGACTTCCTCCGCTTCCCAGTCGATGTACTCGTCGGCCAGCACCTCACAGACGACCTGTCCGAACTCGGTCAGTCCGGCGTTGATACCTGAGACAGTGCCCCAGGAGTCGATGTCCGGGTGAATCTCCCGTTCACGCCAGTCCTCGGGCAAGCCCGGGGCATGGTAGCCGACACGGCCCGCGAAGGAGTCCCAGAAGAAATCGAACTCCTCGATGAGGCCTAGATCCGTGACGATGGCCCACTGGTCGGCATCGAGCGACGCGTCCGCAGCCCACTCTTCGAAAGCGTCCGCCCACGCGCCGTCGTCGAGGGCCTCGGCGAGTTCCTCGCGCCGGTATTCGTCGCCCTGTACTTCGGCGTCGTCGTACTCGTCGGCAGCGACGCCGGTGGACAGTTCCGGCCGTTCCGGCGTCTCGACATCCAGTGTCATAGTCGTGGTTGGCAGCGGAGCGGAATAAAGGTCGTACTGTTGGCTGTCTCTCTGACGGTCGTCGTCACTCCGAGGTGGCAATATCCGTCGCGTGAGTACAGCAGACAGTATCAGCGGTTCGCTTCCCCGTCGAGGGCGCGCTGTCGCAGTCGTTCCCCGCGGTCAGTCTCGGCCGTCACGTCGGGAACGGGAACCGGGTTCCTGTCCTCGTCGACCGCGACGTACACCGAGTACGACTCCGCTGTCGACTCAGTCTCGCCGGTTCTGAGGTTCTCTCGGGCGACTCGAAGTCGAACTTTGACACTCGTTTCGCCCGTGTCGTAGACGAACGCTTCAATGAGAGCCGTGTCACCGACAGGTATCGGCCGTTTGAAGTTCACCTGGTCCATCCGCGCGGTGACGCAGGTCTCGCCGGCAAAGCGCATCGCCGACATCGCCCCGAGTTCGTCCATCCACTTCAGTACGTTCCCTCCGTGAGTCGAACCCAGGTGGTTCGAGTGGTTGGGCTGTACCATCCAGCGGTTCTCGATATAGGTTTCCAGTACCGTCGGCATGGCGCGAGGTTGGCCAGCACCTGGGTTGAGTCTGTCGGACGGGCGTCGAAAACGTGACTATGCCGAAACGTACTGCGCTTCCCACTCCTTCCGGGCGTCGAGTTCGCGCTGGCCGCGCTTGGTCAGCGTGTAAAAGTTCGTTCGGCGGTCGCGTTCGCCCTTCTCGATGAGCGCCTTTTCGACGAGCGTGTCAAGGTTCGGATACAGTCGGCCGTGGTTGACTTCGCTCTCGTAGTAGTTTTCGAGTTCTTCCTTGATCGCTAACCCGTGGGGCTCGTCAAGGCCTGCAATGACGTACAGCAGGTCCCGCTGGAATCCAGTCAGGTCATACATCGTATATCCGATACAGTTTGACCCTGTACATATCAGTCTTTTGAATCGGCAAATCTATTGCGTATTTACAAACGCCGCCACCGTCCAGTAGTTACCACGGCATCTGTGGCTGTATTAACACGAGAGTCGGTAATAGCTTCGCCGCGTAACGGGAACATACAATGCCGCAGACATGATTTCGGCCGCCGTTTCTCGGCAGTCACCCGGACCCGACAAGGGTAAAGGAAACGAATGTGTAACGCGGGTGATGACCGAACACGCGGAGTCGGCGGCAGACGAGTTCCCGGAACCGTCAGGTTCGGGACGCGTCGATGTCGTCGGAACCGCTCACGTTTCCGAGCACAGCGTCACGGAAGTGGAATCAGCGATCGAAGAATCCGAGCCCGATATCGTCGCCGTGGAACTCGACGAGGGCCGGTATCGCCAGATCAAGGGCGAAACGCCTGACGACCTCGATGCGAGCGACCTCCTGCGCGGGAACACCGTCTTTCAGTTCCTCGCGTACTGGATGCTGTCGTACATCCAGACCAGACTGGGCGACCGGTTCGACATCGAGCCGGGTGCGGACATGAAGGCGGGTATCGACACCGCCGAACGGCTCGGTCTGGGCGTCGCACTCGTCGACCGGGACATTCAGACGACCGTCCAGCGGTTCTGGGCGCGGCTGACAGCCGTCGAGAAACTCAAACTCGTCGGCAGCCTCGCAGCCGAGATGGGGCCGCCGTTGACCGTCGGGCTGACCATCGGTGCCGTCTTCGGCGGGCTGTTTGCAGTCGTCGCCGGGGCCTTCGGTGGCCCGTTCATCGTCCCGAGCGGGGCTCTTTCGGTTTTGCCGGGCAGCCTCGGAAGCACTGCTGAGGGGCTGCTCGATACGCTGTTGCTCATCTGTGTCGTCGCTGCCGGTATCGGGATTCCCATCGCTGCGCTGTTGGTCCAGTTCCGCGGTGAGGCCGACGTCGAGGAGTTCGACATGGAGACACTGACTGATACAGACGTGGTCAGCGCGATGATGGAGGAGTTCCGTCAGTTCTCCCCCGGCGGCGCGGAGGCGCTCATCGACGAACGCGACGCGTTCATCGCCCATCGACTCATCGCCCTCCGTGAGGCCGGCTATCACGTCCTCGCCGTTGTCGGGGCCGGCCACCGCGAGGGGATTCAGGGCTATCTCGACAACCCGGAGACGCTCCCACCGATGGAATCGCTCACCGGAACCGAAGGCGGTCGTCGCTTTTCACTGTACAAGCTCGTCGGCTACGGCTTCGGCGTCGTCTTCCTCGTCTTCTTCGGCCTGCTCATCCTCGGTGGCGCGAGCCAGGCGGTGCTGCTAAAGCTGTTCGTCGCGCTGGTCGCCGTCAACGCCGTACTGGCCGGCGGGCTGGCGAAGGTGGCCGGCGCTCACTGGTCGAGCGCGGCTGCCGCCGGCGCGTTCGGCTGGCTGACGAGCCTGTTTCCGCTGCTTGCCGCCGGCTGGTTCGCGGGCTACGTCGAACTGCGGTACATCTCCGTCAACATCAGCGATATCGCGACGCTCAACGAGATACTCAACGACCAGGAGTCGCCGGTCATGGACCTCGTCAGCCGGATGCGCGGCGTGCCGCTGTTCCGGCTGATCCTCGTCGTCGCGCTGACGAACGTCGGCAGCGCAATCGCCTCATACGTCGTCTTCCCAGTGTTGATCCCGTACATCTCGTCGGACATCGGCGGGATGCAGGGCGTCTCGCGCCTGCTCTGGCAGGGCGTCCGCGAAGGGACGCAGATACTCGTGGGGGTCCTCTGATGGCGGGTCGCCGACAGCGAACCGCTGGAGGCCGGACCGTCGGCGGCCTCAGCTTCAGCCAGCGCGAACTCCGGGACCTCCTCGTCGCCTGGCTCGCGCTCGGACTGGCGTTTACGTTCTTCCTCGAACGGGAGTTCCGCCGCATCGTCTTCGGCCAGTTCGGCGGGCTCTCGGGAGCCGAAATCGCCAGCACGTTCGCCGTCAGCCTGTTGACCGTCGGCGTCGGCTTCCTGCTGCACGAACTGGCCCACAAGGTCGTCGCCGTCCGCTTCGGTCAGATCGCCGCGTTCAAGGCCGATTACCGGATGCTCGGGTTCGCAGTCCTGGGCGGCCTCGTCGGCTTCCTGTTCGCCGCGCCGGGCGCAGTCGTTCATCGTGGCCGCCTCACGGCGAAGCAACACGGCCTCATCGCCGTCGCGGGACCGGTGACGAACCTCGCGCTCGCCGTCGTGTTCCTCGTGCCGTTCGTCGCGGCGCTGCTGTTGAGTACGAGTGGCTTCCTCTGGGAGGTCGCGCGAATGGGCCTGCAGATCAACCTCCTGCTGGCCGGCTTCAATATGCTGCCCTTTGGCCCGCTCGACGGCCGAACGGTTCGAGAGTGGAGTACGCCGGTGTTTCTCGCCGTGGCAGTTCCGTCGATTCTGCTCGGAGTCGGCGCGCTGTTCGTTCTCTGAGCGGGCGCAACGCTCCGCCGGAACGACGCTCTTTTGCCCGCGCCACGCACGCTCTCGGGTATGACCGACGGTGAACCCGAGACCGAGGACACAGGCGACGAAGATGCGGAGGGACTGACCTACGCGGAAACCGGCGTGGACATCGACGCCAGCGAGGCGGCCACGAAGGCGCTCATCGGCGCGGCCGGCGAGTTCGAGGGTGACTACGCGGGGCTGGTCGACATCGGCGACCAGTACCTCGCGCTCGCGACGGACGGGGTCGGCACCAAGCTCCTCGTCGCCGAGGCCGTCGACGACTACTCGACTATCGGCATCGACTGCATCGCGATGAACGCTAACGACCTCATCGCGACCGGCGTCGAGCCGGTGGCGTTCGTCGACTACCTCGCAGTCGAGACGCCGGACGAGGAGACGAGCGAGGACATCGGCGCGGGGCTCCGGACGGGGGCCGAGCGGGCCGGCGTGGCGCTCGTAGGCGGCGAAACTGCCGTGATGCCGGACGTCATCAAGGGGCTGGACATCGCCGGCACCTGCGCCGGACTGGCACCGAAAGACGCCGTCTTCCCCGGCGAGGCCGAGCCCGGCGACGCCATCGTCGGCTGGCCGTCCTCCGGGATTCACTCCAACGGGCTCACGCTCGCACGCGAGGCGGTCACACAGGACCACGAGTACACCGACCCGTTCCCGCCAAACCCGGACCGGACTATCGCCGAGGAACTGTTGACGCCGACGCGGATTTACAGTGAGGTACTGGAGCCGCTTCGTGCCAGCGAGACCCATGCGGCCGCACACGTCACCGGCGGCGGCTGGACCAACCTCACGCGGATGGGAGGCTACCGGTACGAGATCACGGATCCCTTCGAGGCCCAGCCCGTCTTCGAGTTCGTTCAGGCGGAAGGCGAGGTAACCGACGAAGAGATGCACCGGACGTTCAACATGGGTACTGGGTTCGTCGCTGCGGTCCCCGAGGCTGACGCCGACGAGATCGTCGCCGACAGCGAGGACGCTCGCGTGATTGGCGAAGTGGCTGATGGAGACGAGGCGGTCGCGATTCGCGGGCTCGAACTCACCGACTGAGTGGTTTGAAGATCTGACGGAACCCGGTCAGGCGGACAAGATGTCTTTGCCGGCGGTCTCCTCCGCAATCCGTATCTGGAGCGCCTGCCGGATGTGATATCTGGCCGCTTCGCTTTCGGCGTTCTCGAGGGCCTTTTCGAGTTCGGCATACAGTGGGTCGCTGGGATTAGGCATGTCGCTACGTCTCTCATTGGTGAGAATAGACATATATCCCTGACACTGTTTTCGGTATTAAGCCCCTCCTACGGGTAGTACGCGGCCACTATCGCAGTTCGCGCTTCTGAGAATTAGAGTTAGCTGACCGTACGCGCGATGTCCGCTTCGGTTATGACACCGATAGTTTCCCCGCCTTCGACGACCATCACAGCGGCATTGTGGTTCAGGTAAGCATCGACTTCGTCGATGGGAGCGTCGGGTTCGACGGTCGCGATAGATTCGTTCATCACCTCGGCGACGGGAAGTTCGCCGACGTTCTCTTCGGGGCGCTGGCGGATATCGGAGTTGCCGATGAGGCCCTGTGGTGCCCCGTCCCGGATGACAGGGACCTGTGAGTACCCCTTCTCGTCCATCAGCTCCTTGGCCTGGTGGACGGAATCGTCGGGCGCGACGCCAACGACGGGAGAGTTCATCAGGTCGCGGGCCTTGATGATGCCGCCCTCGGCCTCTTCCAGTGCAGTCACGATCCGGCGGAGTGTCGACAGCCGTGGGTCCACGTCACCGCCTTCGATACGAGCGATAAGGGGCTGAGAGACGTCAGCCCGCTCTGCCAGTTCGCTCTGGGTCAGCCCGAGTTCGTTGCGGCGCTCCCGCAGGTCCTGTGGCGTCGGTAAGTCCATATCCGCTAATTACCAGAGGTAATATAAAAAGCCCACGGCTGCTGCGGCGGGCGAATCAACTGAAGCGCCGATTACGCCTCGGCTTCGGCTTCGTCCTCGTCGGCTTCGGTCTCGAAGACCTCGACGACTTTCAGCGGCACGTCCCGGAGCGCGCCGCCGATCTCGCTCTTGGCGATCCGCTGGGCGTGCTCTGGGGATTCGGCGTTGAACACGTCCATCTCAAGGACCAGTCCGACCAGCGCCGTGTCGGCCGCGATAAACGCCGAGTCGAACGGTTCGCCACAGGCCGGGCAGCCGGTCGCGCCGACCTCGACCTCGACGTAGTCCATCTCGGCCTCGTTGAGCCGCTTCCCCGCTTCACTCACTGCGACACCGATAGCGTCGTCGATGTCGTCTACGTCACGAACCAGCCAGGCTGCTTCCATCGCCACGAGGTAGTTCATACACTAGCTCTCGTGGCCCGACTATTCGATAGTTTTGATTCGCTTCTGTTGCGCACGTCACCGTTACTATCTCTATAACTTATGCGAACCAACCACCTGACTCACGCCCCTATTATGTCTGTGAGCGGAATCGTTCGGGTAGTAGTCCATTCTCTCAGGTATCTCAGCAAACCGCAAGACGGCGAGGGATTGTTTTGCCACAAAAGATAATCTAAAACAGAGTTTCGGCAACAAGACTTATATACCAGACTCACTCTGGAACGACCGAGGAAGATGGTAGCTCGACTGTACACCGCAACGCTGTTCGCACTGTATCAACTCACCCTGCTGCTGGGCATCATGCTGCTGCCGGTGGCGATGCTCACGGAGCAGTTCGGTCTCCGACTGCCGATGGACCGGGCCGTGTCGGGACTCAACGAGGCCTACGACCAAGCGAGCGCGTAACGCGGGCAGCCGATAGCCGCCTGGCCGGACGGTGGCGGTCAGGCCCCACTAGGAAAAGAGGTTTTATCAGCGCCCGACTAGTACCACACAGTAATGCGAGATATGACTCCGGGGCCGGAGCTTTCTGGACCCCAGGCTGCTGACGAGTTCCAGAGCGACCCGTACGCGCCCGAAGTCGGCGAGCTCCCCGAACAGTCCGCACAGGATTCGGAGAAGGTGAACAAGACCGGAACGACCACTATCGGCATCAGCACGTCCGAGGGCGTCGTCATCGCGACTGATATGCGCGCCTCGCTCGGTGGTCGCTTCGTCTCGAACAAGAACGTCCAGAAGGTCGAGCAGATTCACCCCACAGCGGCGCTGACCCTCGTCGGCAGCGTCGGCGGCGCACAGTCGTTCATCCGGACGCTTCGTGCCGAGGTCAACCTCTACGAAGCGCGGCGCGGCGAGGACATCAGCATGAAGGCCCTCTCGACGCTGGCCGGCAACTTCGCCCGCGGTGGCCCCTTCTTCGCCATCAACCCTATCCTCGGCGGCGTCGACGACGACGGCCACCACGTCTACTCCATCGACCCGGCCGGCGGCGTCATGAAAGACGACTACACTGTCACTGGCTCCGGGCTCACCGTCGCGTACGGGACCCTCGAAGACCGCTACGAGGAAGACATGACAAACGAGGAGGCAAAAGAGGTCGCGGCCGCCTCGATCAACGCCGCCGCCGAGCGTGACACCGGCTCCGGTAACGGCATCTACCTCGCCGATGTCACCGCCGAGGGCGTCGACATCAACGGCTACGACTTCGACGAACTGCTGTAACCCGGCACATCGCGGCCCCTTTTGACCTGTTTGTATCCAACATCAGCCATCGTTCTCGTCCAACCGGCCACACGGCGACCCTGAACTGACGTGCGAACGAGAGAATTATACGGTCGGCTTCCGCATCGCCGGTATGGAACTGTTCGGGACCGCGGGCATCCGCGGTGATGTCGTATCGAAGGTGACGCCGGACCTTGCACTGCGAGTTGGACAGGCTACTGGGCAGGACGGCGAGACGTTCGTACTGGGGTACGACGGTCGCGTGACCTCGCCAGCGCTCGCTGATGCGATGGCCGCGGGACTGCAAAGCGCCGGCGCGCGAGTCGTCAGAATCGGCCGCGTGCCGACGCCGGCACTGGCGTACGCATCGCAGGGCCGCCACGGCGTGATGATTACCGCGAGCCACAACCCGCCGACGGACAACGGCATCAAGGTGTTCGCCGACGGCACCGAGTACGGCGACACCGACGAGACACGCATCGAAGGGCGAATCGAGGACGGTTCGACGCCGACGGCCTGGCGCGACTGGGGCGACACAGAATCGGTCGACTACCTCGACGAGTACCGAGGCGCTGTCGCCGACTACGCCGAGTCGCTCGGCGGCGACCCGTCGGGGCTGACGGTGGCGGTCGACTGCGGGAACGGCATGGCCAGCGTGGCGACGCCGCAGGTCCTCCGGGAACTGGGTGCCGACGTGCTGGCGACGGAGGCGAACGTGGACGGGACCTTCCCCGGCCGCGAGAGCAAGCCGACGCCGGAGACGCTGTCCGACTTCCGCGAGTTCGTTGCCGAGACGGACGCCGACTTCGGGTTCGGCCACGACGGTGACGCCGACCGCATCGTCGTGGTCGATGCCGACGGCGACGTCATCCACGAGGACACGATACTCGCGATGCTCGCCGAACACTACACGCGTGCCGCGGCCGTCTCGGACCCCGTCGTCGTGACGACGCCCAACGCCTCCGGTCGTATCGACGAACGAGTCGAAGCCGCCGGCGGCCGCGTCGAGCGCATCCACCTCGGTTCACTCCACGTCGGCATCGCCGACGTTCGTGCGGACGCGACCGAGGAGACCGAGGTCGTCTTCGCCGCCGAACCCTGGAAGCACATCCACACCGCCTTCGGCGGCTGGATAGACGGCGTGGCGAGCGCAGCCGTGCTGACACGCCTGTTCGCCGAGGAGAGCGTCGCCGACAGGCGGGCCGTCATCTCCGAACGGCCCTACGAGAAGGTGAGCGTCGAGTGTCCCGACGACGCCAAAGCCGAGACGATGGCCCGACTCGAATCCAGCCTGCCGGATGCGTTCCCCGAGGCTGATGTCTCGACCGAGTACGGCGTCCGACTCTCCTTCGACGACGGGTCGTGGACGCTTGTTCGACCAAGCGGCACTGAGCCGTACGTCCGGGTGTACGCGGAGAGTGACGACATCGACGCGCTGGTCGCGGAAACCACACAGGCGGTCCGTGACGCTGTTGGCGCTGTCAGTGCAGCCGACGCCTGAACCCGAAGCAGGCACGCCCGCCCGCTTCCGAGACCGATAGAATTTCTACACGGCCCTTCGACGCCCAGTGCATGGAGGACCTCCTCGACGCAGCGAGAGACGCCATCGACGAGGCGTACGCACCGTACTCCGAGTACACCGTCGGTGCGGCGCTCGAAACGAGCGACGGCAGCGTCTACACCGGCTGTAACATCGAGAACGCCAACTACAGCAACAGCTTGCACGCCGAAGAAGTAGCCATCGGCGCGGCTGTCAGCGACGGCCACCGGTCATTCGAGCGCGTCGCCGTCACCTCGGGCAAGCGCGACGGCGTCACTCCCTGTGGGATGTGCCGCCAGACGTTCAGCGAGTTCTGCGACGAGTCGTTCGAAATCATCACCGACGGCGACGAGCCGACAGTGTACGAACTCGGGGAGCTCCTGCCAACGACAATCACCAGCGACCATCTCGACAAATGACAAGCGACAGTGAAGACCCGAACGACGACGTACAGTACCATCTGGAAGTGAGCGAGGCCGACGTGGCCGACAGCGTCCTGCTGCCGGGGAACCCCGAGCGCGTGGAAAAGGTCGTCGACTACTGGGACGACCACGATATCGTGGCCGAACACCGCGAGTACCGCACGGCAACGGGCACTCACGACGGCACGCCCATCTCTGTGACCTCGACGGGTATCGGCGGCCCGTCGGCCGCAATCGCGCTCGAAGAACTGGCCCGCGTCGGCGCTGACTCCTTTATCCGGGTCGGCTCCTGTGGCGCAATTCAAGAGGAAGCCAGCATCGGCGATCTCGTCATCACGACCGGCGCAGTGCGGCAGGAGGGGACCAGCAAGGAGTACGTCCGCGAGGACTACCCCGCCAGCGCCGACCACCGGATCGTTTCGGCCCTCGTCGCCGCCGCCGAGGAACTCGGTTACGACTACCACCTCGGCGTCACCTGCTCGACAGACAGTTTCTACGCCGGCCAGTCGCGCCCCGGATTCAAGGACTTCGAGGCCAGCGGCAGCGACGAACGCATCGAAGCACTCCAAGAGGCCGGCGTCCTCAACTTCGAGATGGAGGCCGCGACGATTCTCACGCTCGCGAACCTGTACGGCCTGCGGGCCGGCGCTGTCTGTACGGTGTACGCCAACCGCGTCACCGGCGAGTTCCGAACCGAAGGCGAGCGCAAAGCGGCGAAATGCGCTAGCCTCGCTGTCTCGTATCTGGCCGAGATGGACGCCGCTGTCGAGGAAGCCGACGCCGACGGGTGGCACGCCGGCCTGTCCATTGACCGCTAGTCCGATTCCGGACCACTGCTAGTCGCGAGGGGATGCGGTACAGTTGCAGTCGCGATTGCGGTAGTGATTGCAGTGCGGTAGAAACAGCATACCGCGCGCCATCGGCGCGCGGTTTCACTTCTCGCGACCAGCGGGAGCGAGACGGTCGTTTTTAGCGTAGATTTTTGCGAACCCGCTCCCCGCAGCGGCGCGAAGCGCCGCGAGGAGAGGGGGTGACGTAAAAAGGTACTACATGTCAGGCCAGGCCTTGGCGGCCCGACCGACGCCAGTAACGTCCTTGATCCAGCGGGCGGCAATCGCCTTCTTCAGCAGTTTCGCGGGCAGCCCGCCGAAGGTTTCGATGGGCATGTTCACCACGTCGTGGGCGACGGCTTTCTCCCCGACCGACACGACGGTCCCCTTGTCCTTGTGGGTCCAGGTCTTGAGTGGCTGGCCACGGACGGCGCGCGCCAGGTTCTCACCAGCGACTTCGGCGGCTTGCCAGGCGGCCTGGGCGGTCGGCGGCGCGGGCTGGTCGCCGGGCTGGTCGATGAGTGCCGAGTCACCAATCGCAAAGACGTGCTCGTCGTCGGTCTGGAAGTTCCCTTCCGCGTGGACGCGGTGGTTGCGGTCGTCTTTATCGAGGTCGACATCCTGCATGCAGTCCCGGCCGGTGATGCCGCCGGTCCAGACCAGCACGTCGTAGTCCAGTTCGTCCTCGTCGCCGATGTAGACGGTCTCCTCGTCGACCTCGCCGATGAACTCGCCGCATTTAATGTTCACGTCGGCGGCTTCCAGGCGCTTGCGCAGGGCACCCTGGAGTTCGGGGTCGCTGTTTGGCAGAACCTGGTCGAGGCCTTCGACGAGGTGGATGTCGATTGGCGCGTTGTGTTCGTCGCGGAACTCGGCGACCTCGCCGGCGGTCTGGATGCCCGAGAGGCCAGCACCGCCGATGACGACCTGTGCAGGGTCGTTCGTGGAGGCTTCGCGAGCGGCCTGCTGAATCTTGTCGTGGATTTCGAGGGCGTCGTCGAGGCTCTTGAGCGTCAGCGCGTGCTCTTCGAGGCCGTCGATGCCGAAGAAGGCCGTCTGCGAGCCCAGCCCCACGAGCAGGTAATCGTACTCGACGGTGTCAGAATCGGCGAGGGCCACTTCTTGGGCGTCGGTGTCGATACCGACGACCTCGTCCTGGACGAACGCCGTCGAGGGCTGCTTGATTTCGTGGACGGGAATAGCGATGTTCTCCTGGACGCTCGGGTCCCGAATGCAGCGGTGGGACTCGTGCAAGACCAGATGATAGTCCGTCTCAGAAATCCAGGTCACATCGACGTCTGCCACACCGTCTAGCTCGTCCTCTAAACTCTTGATTGCCCCCGCGCCAGCGTACCCCGCACCGAGCACGACCACGTTCTCTGTCATACCGGAGACTCCGCAACCGACTGATACAAACCCTTTGAAATCCCTCTCAGCGGGGGAACAATTCTCCAGCGAGACTGTGGCAAATACGGTATGTCGCGGCCCCGGTGACCGCAGGAAAACAATTCAAAAGACCAGTGACACGTACTAGTGTTCCGGTTCGCCCGCCGGTGCCCGCATATCGTCGATAGCGAGGATGAGTTTGTTGTTGGTGTCGTCCTTGCCTTCGAGGGTCCCGATAATCTGGAGCTTCGACAGCGGTGTCGGACCGACTGTCACCGAGTCCCCCTCGTGGAATTCGGACATCGTACCCTGCAGCTGAATCTCCGCGCGGCATTCCTCGGGATGGTGGACGCTGGTCAGGTCGATCTCCTCGACGTTCGAGTGTTCGACGAGCTCGCCGTTGTGGCGCAGCGGAACCTCCGCGGCCTGGTCCATGTCCTGAATCTGGAGTGCGTCGTAGGCGTTGGCGGTGGGCTTGTACCCACCTTTGGGGCCGGGGACGCCCTCGACAAGCTGCAGGGCTTTGAGGCTCTGCATCTGGTTTCGAATCGTCCCGGGGTTGCGGTCGACCTTCTCGGCGATGTCCTCGCCTTTGACAGCGCTTTCACTTTCCCGATAGAGATTTACCAGTTCCTGCAGAATGTTCTTTTGACTGGGTGTCAGTTCGATAGATGACATAATCTGTTGTTCGGTACAGCCGTCCTTAAATGCGACGGTAAACCGTCTGGAACCGTCCCAGAATCGCGGAAAACGTTAGTACTTTATTCCAGCGCTGACCTGACACAGATATGGAAAATCAACGCGTTCTGGTGACCGGCGGTGGGGGGTTTATCGGGGCGAACCTCGCGAACAAACTGGCCGAGAACAACGAGGTCATCGCCCTCGATGACGGCTACCTCGGCACGCCGGAAAACGTATCAGAAGACGTAGAGTACGTCGAGCAGAGCGTCCTCGAAGACGACCTGCCGACCGACGTGGACGTGGTATTCCACCTCGCGGCCCTTTCGTCCTACGCGATGCACGAGGACAATCCCACTCACGGCGCTCGCGTGAACGTCGAGGGGTTCGTCAACACAGTCGAGCAGGCCCGGGACGACGGCTGTGACACCATCGTCTACGCCTCGACGTCCTCAATCTACGGCAGCCGGACCGAACCCTCGCCAGAGGACATGGATGTGACGGTCAACACCGGCTACGAGGCCTCGAAGATGGCCCGGGAGACGTACGCCGAGTACTTCCAGAACCACTACGACCTCTCGCTGGCCGGGATGCGCTTCTTCTCGGTGTACCAGGGCTACGGCGGCGCGGAGGAACACAAGGGCGAGTACGCGAACGTCATCGCCCAGTTCGCCGACGACCTTGCCGGCGGCGACGCGCCGAAGCTGTACGGCGACGGCGAGCAGACCCGCGATTTCACCCACGTCGACGACATCGTCCACGGGCTCGTTCTGGCCGCCGAACACGAACTGAACGGCGTGTACAACCTCGGGACCGGCGAGGCCTACGACTTCAACACCGTCGTCGAGATGCTGAACGACGAACTCGGTACCGATATCGAACCGGAGTACGTCGAGAACCCGATTCCCGAGGACGTCTACGTCCACGACACCTGCGCTGACTTCTCGCGGATGCACGACGCGACAGGCTGGGAACCGGAGATCAGTTTCGAGGAGGGCATCGAACTGGTCTGTGCGCCCTACACGTAAGTTATCGGAGAACAGGCAAACACTGATATTTAGTCCTGGCCCGTCGAAGCACGAGTATGGACACACAGGTTCGCGTCCTCGGCGTTCCGATGGACCTCGGCGCCGACCGGCGCGGCGTCGACATGGGCCCGTCAGCGATACGGTACGGCGGCCTCGCCGACCAGTTGGCGAGTGCCGGTATCGACTGTATCGACGGCGGTGACATCGCTGTGCCGCGACCGGAGGAATCCGACCCGGACGCGGGCGGTCTCCCATCCGGTCGTGCCAAGTTCTTCAGAGAGACGAAAGAAGTGTGCGAAGACGTGGCAACGGCCGTCGACGCCACGCTCATGGACGGCCAGTTCCCGCTCGTGCTGGGCGGCGACCACTCTATCGGTATCGGGACCATTGTCGGCGCAGCCCGTGATGATGAGGAACTGGGTGTCATCTGGTTTGACGCACATGGCGATTTCAACACGCCGGAGACCACGCCAAGCGGGAACATCCACGGGATGTCGCTGGCGGCTGTCCTCGGCGACGGGGCGTTTGCCGACCACGACTGGGCCCACACCCCTGCGGTGCGCGAGGAGAATGTTGTTCTCGTCGGCTTACGGGATGTCGATGACGGAGAGCGCCGCCGTTTGTACGAGAGTGACGTGACCGCGTTCACGATGTCGGATATCGACACCCGCGGCGCACCGGAGGTCGTCGCGGAGGCACTAGAAATCGCGACTGACGGGACGGACGGGATACACGTCTCGCTCGACCTCGACTGGCTCGACCCGACAGAAGCTCCCGGCGTCGGCACGCCGGTTCGCGGCGGTGTCTCCTACCGTGAGGCCCACATCGCGATGGAGTACGTCGCCGAGTACCACGACCAACTGCGCTCGATGGAAATGGTCGAGGTGAACCCGATTCTCGACGAACACAACCGCACTGCAGAACTGGCCTGTGAGCTCGTCGCCAGCGCCTTCGGCAAGCGCGTGCTGTAGCTATCCGAACCCCTCGTACTGCATTTCGGACTCGGGAATCCCGACGCTTCGCGCGGCCCGGACCAGCGTCGATACCATCGCGCTGATGCCACAGGCGTACAGTTCGACGTTCGCCGGATCAATGCGGGCGTCGACGCCGGACTGGGGGCGCTGCTCCCGAACGGCGTCGAACCGCGCCGGCAGGTCCGCACCCTCCAGTGCGTCGCTCGCGACGTAGTTGACGAACACCGACTGGACGTAGTCGGTCTCGCCGTCCCAGTCGGTCAAAAGCGGTTCGCGAGTGAGCGTCGGAACGAAATGGAAGTGGTCGTACTCGGCGTCGAGTCGCCGAAAGTGTTCACGGTGGGGCAGGTCGTCCTCCCAGCCACAGCCCAGAAACAGCCAGATGTCGCGGGGCTCGCCGTCGACCACGTCCCGCCCCTGCTCGAACGTGTAGTCGATCATGCTCTTGAACGGCGCGACGCCGGTCCCAGTCGCCAGAAAGACCATATCGCGGCTCGATGGCGGGTCCAGTACCATGTCGCCGTTCGGCCCGCGAACGACGACGTCCTCGCCGACGTCGACGTGTTCGAACAGCCCACTGGTCAGTTTCCCGCCGGGGACCAGTCGGATGCAGAACTCCAGTTCGTCCTCGCTCGGGGAATTTGCCAGCGAGTACGCCCGCGGCGTGCCGTGAAGCCTGAGCGTCACGTACTGGCCGGGCGCGAAATCGAGGTCTACGTCGGGTTTAACACGCAGTCGCAGCAGGGAGGGATAGGGGCGGTCGAAGCGCTCGGCCAGCGTCTCGATTCGCGCGAGCCGCCGTTTCGACGCCCCGGCATCGCGCAAGCGGTCGAACAACGCCGACCACCGGATTGTCGAGCCGTTTCGGGCGGCCGCCAACCACGACCGGTCTCCAACAGGTGCGATTTGCTCGCGGACCGCGGACAACACCTCGTTGTTGCGGTTACGGTCCATCGGTTCGACGAGCGTCACCCGTGCGTCCTCGGTGACCAGCGGCAACTGCGCCGCCCGGTCGTGCTGTGAGAGATGCCGGGGCAAGTCCATAAACGGGGTACGACACCGACACGGGTATGTCTGGCCCACCACCTTTTTCATCGTCGCCGTTCCTCGCTCGCTTTGCTCGCTGCGGGGACGGCTCCTCGAAAAACGTGGGCGAAAAAGGCGCGAATCGCGAAGCGATTCGCGTGAAACTCGGCGCAAGCGCCGAGTATGCTACTATTGGCTTGACGCCGCGCCGTCCGTCTCTTCGCCGCTTTCCGCCGGCACGACCGTCACACTTGCCACACGGTCGTCGTCTTCGAGACCCATAATCGTCACACCCTTGGTGTTCCGACCGACCTGGGACACGTCGCCGGCGCGGATACGCATAATCTGGCCCTGTTCGGACATGATGACCAGATGGTCCTCGTCAGTGACGGCCTTGGCGGTCGACACCCGGCCGTTCCGGTCGTCGGTCTTGATGTCGATGAGGCCCTTGCCGTAGCGGGATTGGGTCCGATACTCGTCGAGTTTGGTGCGCTTGCCGAAGCCGTGTTCCGTGACAGTCAACAGCGAGCGGCGGTCGTCGCCGTCGGTGGCGACCATCGCCGCGACCCTGTCGTCGCCCTGCAGTTTGATGCCGTTGACGCCGCGTGCGGACCGACCCATCTCGCTGACCTCGCTCTCGCTGAAGCGGATAGTCATCCCCGCCTCCGTGGCGATGACGAGGTCGCCGGTGCCGTCGGTGACGTCCACGTCGATGAGTTCGTCGCCGTCTTCGAGCTTGGCGGCGATGATTCCGGTCGAAAGGATGTTCTCGAACTCCGAACAGCAGGTCCGCTTGACGTAGCCGTTCCGGGTCACCATCGTGATACACTCGTCCTCGCCGAACTCGTCGGTCGAGACGACGGCGGTCAGTTCCTCGCCGTCGTCGAGGTCGATGAGGTTGATGGCGGACTTGCCCCGCGCTGTACGGGACATCTCCGGGATCTCGTAGGTCTTGAGCCGGTAGACCTGCCCCTGGTTGGTGAAACAGAGCAGGTAGTCGTGGCTGTTGGCCCGGAACACCTTCGAGACCCGGTCGTTCTCCTTGGGGTCTGCGCCGATGATCCCCTTGCCGCCGCGGTTCTGGGGATCGAAGTTCTCGACCGGCATCCGCTTGATGTAGTCGTCCTCGGTGATGACGACGACGCAGTCCTCCTCGGGGATGAGGTCCTCGTGGGTGACCTGGCCCTCGTCTTCGATGATGCTCGTCCGGCGGTCGTCGTCGTACTCGTCTTTGACTTCCTGCAGTTCGTCGGCGATGACGCTGTCGAGCTTCTCGCGGCTGTTGAGGACAGATTCGAGGTAGTCGATAGTGTTCTGTACGTCCTCGTACTCCTCCTCGATTTCCGTCGCTTCCATCGAGGTGAGCGAGCCGAGTTGCATCCGCACGATGTGAGCGGCCTGTTCCTCGGAGAACTCGAAGGACTCCTGCAAACCGGCTCGGGCGGCGTCGCGGTCCTCGCTGTTTTGGATGAGTTCGACCACGTCCTCGACGTTTTCCAGCGCTTTTAGCCGGCCTTCGAGGATGTGTGCGCGGTCCTCGGCTTCGGCGAGGTCGTACTCGGAGCGCCGGCGGACGACCTCGCGTCGGTGGTCGATGTAGTGCTGCAGGGTCTCTTTCAGCGAGAGGACTTTCGGTTGGCCGTCGACCAGCGCGAGGTTGATGACGCCGAAGGTGGATTCGAGATGGTGGTCGAGTAGGCGGTTCTCGACCACGTCGATGTTCGCCCCACGCTTGAGTTCGACGACGATTCGGACGCCGTTTCGGTCGGACTCGTCACGGAGGTCAGCGATACCCTCGATTTTCCCCTCGTTCACGTCGTCGGCGATGCGCTCGACGACGCGGGCCTTGTTCTCCTGGTAGGGGAGTTCGCTGATGACGATGCGCCCCTCTTCGGGGTCGACTTCGTATTCGGCGCGGACCCGTAAGCGGCCTCGGCCGGTCGCATACGCCGAGTAGATGGCGTCGCGGCCGACGATGTTGCCGCCGGTCGGGAAGTCCGGTCCCTTGATATGCTCCATCAGGTCCTCGACCGTGCAGTCGGGGTTTTCCAGCAGTTGGACCGTCGCGTCGACCAGTTCGCCGAGGTTGTGCGGCGGGATGTTGGTCGACATCCCGACGGCAATCCCCGAGGACCCGTTCAGCAGGAGGTTCGGGACTTTCGACGGCAGCACGTCGGGTTCCTGTAGGCGGTCGTCGTAGTTGCTGGAGAAGTCGACGGTGTCCTTCTCGATGTCTTCGAGCAGCTCCTCGGCAAGGGGATCCATCCGGGCCTCCGTGTACCGCATGGCGGCCGCGGGGTCGCCGTCCATCGAGCCGAAGTTCCCCTGGCCGTCGATCAGCGGGTACCGCATCGAGAAGTCCTGTGCCATCCGGACGAGCGTGTCGTAGATGGCCGAACCGCCGTGTGGGTGGTAGTCACCCATCGTGTCGCCGACAATCGAGGAGGACTTCCGATGGGCGGTGTTCGAGGAGACGCCCATCTCGTGCATTGCGTAGAGGATGCGCCGATGGACGGGCTTGAGGCCGTCCCGAACGTCCGGGAGTGCTCGACCCGCGATGACTGACATCGCGTAGTCGATGTAGGACTGCTCCATCTCGTCCTCGATGCGGACGTGCTTGATCTGCTCTGCCGGGGCGTTCGCGTCGTTAGCGTCGGAACTCATATATCGACCCACTCCGCTTCAGGCGAGTGCTCCTTGATAAATTCCTTGCGCGGTTCGACGGCGTCGCCCATCAGGATGTTGAACATCTTGTCGGCGGCCGCGGCGTCCTCGATGGTGATCTGCTTGAGAATCCGGTTGTCGGGGTTCATCGTCGTCTCCCAGAGCTGTTCGGGGTTCATCTCACCGAGGCCCTTGAACCGCTGGACGTGGGTGGGGTTGCCGTCACACTTCTCTTCGATGATCTTGTCCCGCTCTGCATCCGTCATCGCGTCGTAGGTGTCTCCACGGTAGCGAATCCGGTACAGCGGCGGCTGGGAGGCGTACACGTAGCCGGCTTCCAGCAGCGGCTTCATGTGTCGGTAGAACAGCGTCAACAGGAGCGTCCGGATGTGTGCCCCGTCGACATCCGCGTCTGTCATCAGGATGATCTTCTCGTAACGCAGGTCGTCGATGTCGAACTCGTCACCGATGCCGGTCCCCAGCGCGGTGATGAGGTTCCGGATTTCGTTGTTCTCCAGAATCCGGTCCAGCCGGTGTTTCTCGACGTTCAGAATCTTCCCTTTGATGGGGAGGATGGCCTGGAAATCCGGGTTTCGACCCTGTTTGGCGCTGCCGCCCGCGGAGTCACCCTCGGCGATGAACAGTTCGGCTTCCTCGGGGTCACGCGTCTGGCAGTCCGCGAGCTTGCCGGGCAGTGCGGTCGAGTCGAGCGCCGACTTCCGCCGGGTGAGCTCCTCGGCCTTCTGTGCGGCCTTCCGTGCCTTGGCGGCCTCGACGGCCTTCCCGACGATGGCTTCGGCCGTATCGGGATTCTCCTCGAAGAAGGTCGCCAGCCCGTCGTGCATCGCCGATTCGACGATGCCGCGGACCTCGCTGTTGCCGAGTTTCGTCTTGGTCTGGCCTTCGAACTGCGGGTCGGGATGTTTGACAGAAATGACGGCCGTCAGCCCTTCACGGATGTCGTCGCCTTTGAGCGTGTCGTCAAGGTCTTTCAGCAGATTATTGTCGGTCGCGTAGTCGTTGACGACCCGTGTGAGCGATGTTTTGAATCCTGTGAGGTGTGTCCCGCCCTCGCGCGTGTTGATGTTGTTGGCGAACGCGTGAATCGAACCCTGCAGGTCGTCGGTCCCCTGCATGGCGATTTCGACCTGGACCGGCCCCTCCGCGATCTCCTCTTCGTCCTCGAAGTAGATGATATCCCGGTGGAGCGGGTCCTTGGTTTCGTTCAGGTACTCGACGAACTCACGGATGCCACCGTCGTAGGCAAATGTCTCCGTTTCGCCGTCGCGCTCGTCGATGATAGAGATGGCGACACCGGAGTTGAGGAAGGCGAGTTCGCGCAGTCGAGACGACAGCGTCGAGAACTTGAACTCGCCGGTCTCGAAGATTTCGTCGTCGGGCCAGAACCGGACCGTCGTGCCCGTCTCCTCGTCGGGTTCGAGGTCGCGGACCTTCTTCAGGTCGTACTCGGGCTTACCGTGGTCGAAGCGCTGCTTCCAGAGCGCGCCGTCGCGCCTGACTTCGACTTCGAGCCACTTCGAGAGGGCGTTGACGACGCTCACACCGACCCCGTGGAGGCCACCGGAGACCTGGTAGGACTTGTTGTCGAACTTCCCGCCAGCGTGGAGAATCGTCATCACGACCTCGACGGCCGGACGGCCGTGCTCTTCGTGGGTATCGACGGGGATTCCCCGCCCGTCGTCGCTGACGGAGACTGAGCCGTCGTCGTGAATCGTTACGTCGATGTTATCACAGTAGCCGGCGAGCGCCTCGTCGATCGCGTTGTCGACCACCTCGTAGACGAGATGATGGAGGCCGCGAGCGTCCGTCGACCCGATATACATCGCGGGTCGCTTCTGGACGGCTTCCAGCCCTTCGAGGGTCTGGATCGACTTTGCGCCGTACTCATCAGACTCTCCTGACATAGGAACTTACCCGTCCTAATAGAGGGGGACGTATAAAGCTCCCGCACGCGCGCGGGACAGCGATTGTCGGGGACGGCGTTTACTTTCACTCCGGTGGCGATTACCTTTTAACCCCGACGCGGGTACGTACCGCACGACAATGACCTCGTATCAGTCGCGACTCGGCGAGGGCGAGGGGATCGCCGAGGAGTTGGCCGAATCCCAGCGGGCCATCTCCATTGCCGAGTTCTTCGAGAAGAACAAGCACATGCTGGGCTTCGACTCGGAGGCCCGGGCGCTCGTCACGGCCGTCAAAGAGGCCGTCGACAACGCGCTCGACGCCTGCGAGGAGGCCGGTATTCTCCCCGATATCTACGTCGAGATTCAGGAGTCCGGCGACTACTACAAGCTGGTCGTCGAGGACAACGGCCCCGGTATCACGAAGGAACAGGCGCCGAAAATCTTCGGGAAGCTCCTCTATGGCTCCCGCTTCCACGCCAGAGAGCAGAACCGCGGACAGCAAGGTATCGGGATTTCTGCGGCCGTCCTCTACTCCCAGCTCACCTCCGGCAAGCCGGCGAAAATCACCTCCCGGCCGAAGGGCCAGGACGACGCACAGTACTTCGAACTCATCGTCGATACGGACACCAACGAACCCGAGATCAGCGTCGACGAGACGACGACGTGGGAACGGCCCCACGGGACCCGTATCGAACTGGAGATGGAAGCCAACATGCGGGCCCGGTCGACGCTGCGGGACTACATTCAGGACACCGCCGTCGTCAACCCCCACGCCCGCATCGAGTTTGACGAACCGGGGCTGGACAAATCCCTGAAGTTCGAGCGGGCCGAGCGCGCCGAACTCCCCGACGAGACCGAGGAGATACGCCCGCACCCACACGGCGTCGAACTGGGAACCCTGCTAAAGATGCTCGAAGCCACGGACTCCTACTCCGTCTCTGGGTTCATGCAGGAGGAGTTCACCCGCGTCGGCGGGAAGACCGCCGACAGCGTCATCGCGAACTTCAACGACCGCCACTACGGCCGCGGCATGGCCTGGCAGCCGCCGAAAGTCGGCGAGGACGCAGACATCGAGGCCGCCGTCGAGGACGCCGTGGCGAACAAAGGGGCTGAAACCACGGCGACGTTCGCCGCCGCTGTCTCCGATGCCATCCACGACCGCGACCGGGTCGCGTACCACGAGATCGAATCTATCGTCGATGCGGCAGCCGAAGACGCCGAAGCGGACAGCGACACCACCTTCGGCGCGACGGTTCGAGAGAACGCCGTCGACGCCGCCTGGGGAGCCGTCAGCGACACTCTATCCAGCGACCTCTACGCCCTCGTCGACGACGTGACGACGAAACGCAAGGACGACGCCGCAATCGAGGGGCTGGCGAGCCGACTGGCCGACAAGTTCGACGACGACGGCCGCCACCGGCTGACCCGCGACGAGCTCCGGAAGTACATCGACCGCGCGGCTGACATGACCGAGGAGCAGGACGACGCCACCTTCGGCGACACGGCCCGCGAAAACGTGCTTGAGGCGCTCTGGACGGCCGCCGAGGGCGTCCCGGAGGAGCCGCCGAAGGTCGCCGATATCGCCGACGACCGCGACACCGCCAGCCAACTGCTGTCGGCGATGCGCGAGACGGACATCATCGCACCGCCGACGGACTGCCTCTCCCCGATCAGCGCGGAACTCGTCGAAGAGGGCCTTCGCAAGGAGTTCGACGCGGACTTCTACGCCGCATCGACGCGGGACGCGTCGGTCCACGGCGGCGACCCGTTCATCGTCGAGGCCGGCATCGCCTACGGCGGCGAACTCGAAAGCGAGGGGACCGTTGACGTGATGCGGTTCGCCAACCGCGTCCCGCTGGTGTATCAGCGCGGAGCCTGTGCGACGACTGACGTGGTGAAGTCTATCCGCTGGCGCAACTACAACCTCGACCAGCCCGGCGGCTCCGGCATCCCGAAGGGGCCGGCCGTCATCATGGTCCACGTCGCCTCGACGAACGTCCCCTTCACCAGCGAGTCCAAGGACGCTATCGCGAACGTCCCCGAGATGGAAGACGAGATCGAACTCGCCATCCGGGAGGCCGCCCGCGAACTCAAGAGCTACCTGAACAAGCGCCAGTCGATGCAACAGCGCCGCGAGAAGCAGGACAAACTCGCGACCATCCTGCCGGAGATGGCCGAGAAGCTCACCGAAGTCACCGACAACGACGAACTCCACATCGACGACTCGCTGGCCCGTATCATGAACAACGTCCTCGTCGAGCGCGAAGTCGAGGACGACACGGTCCGGGTCCGCATCGAGAACAACGACGACACGAACGCGGACGTGGAACTGACCGACATCGTCACCGCCGAACCGCAGGTCGCCAACGGCGCGAACGTCGTCGAGATGGACGGCGAGTGGTTCGTCAAGTGGTCCCCGACCGTCGGGGCCGGCGAGACCGCCGTCCTCGAATACAGCGTGACCGACGAGGCCGAGTTCACCGTCTCGGTCGACGGGATCGAAGAGGAGAAACTCACGGTGAACGCCTGATATGAGCACCGACTCAGACACCACACCCGACACCGAGGAAGCGCGCGAGCAACTCATCGACCTCGCGGCGGACTTCTACGACCAGTTCGCCGACGGCGAGGTGCCGACGATGACCATCCCCACCCGGACCAAATCGAACATCGTCTTCGACGAGGACGAGCAGGTCTGGGTGTACGGCGACCGGAACTCCACGCGGTCGGCCAAGACGATCTCCGGGGCCGAGAAGATCCTGAAGGCCGTCTACACCATCGACTTCCTCTCCCAGCAACTGGAGGAGGACCGCTCGTCGACCCTGCGTGAGCTGTACTACCTCTCGGAGTCCTGGGACCTCGACGAGGCCCAGTTCAACACGCAGGACGAGTCGAACAACCTCATCGAGGACCTCGAAATCGTCTCCGACGTCAAACGCGAGGACTTCCACATGCGTCCGGAGGAGTCCGGTGCGAAGGTGATGGGGCCGCTGCTCCTCCGCGAGCAGACCAACCGCGGCGACCGCGAGATCCACTGTCAGGACGACGTGGGACAGGGCGGCTACCAGATCCCGAACAACCCCGACACCATCGAGTTCCTCGACAACGACGCGAAGTTCGTCCTCTGCGTGGAGACCGGCGGCATGCGCGACCGACTCGTCGAGAACGGCTTCGACGACGAGTACGACGCGCTGGTCGTCCACCTCGGCGGCCAGCCCGCGCGGGCCACCCGGCGGCTCATCAAACGGCTCCACGACGAACTCGACCTGCCAGTCACGGTGTTCACTGACGGTGACCCGTGGTCGTACCGCATCTTCGGGTCGGTCTCCTACGGCTCCATCAAGAGTGCCCACCTCTCTGAGTATCTGGCGACCCCCGAGGCCCAGTTCATCGGCATCCGCCCGGAGGACATTGTCGAGTACGAACTGCCGACGGACCCGCTGTCGGACTCCGACGTCAACGCCTTAGAGAGCGAACTGGAGGACCCGCGCTTCCAGACTGATTTCTGGGAAGAACAGATCGAACTCCAGTTGGACATCAACAAGAAGGCCGAGCAGCAGGCACTCGCGTCTCGAGGTCTGGACTTCGTGACGGAGACGTATCTGCCCGAGCGGCTGGACGAGATGGGCATACTGTAGGCACGGCATCGACGGAGCGTTCTCGGTTATTCTAGCGCGTACACGGTATCGGCAGCGGCGACGTAGGCCCCATTTTCGTCGACGGACAGATCGGTCAGGTCGCTCCCGACATCGAACGCCCACCGTTTCGTTCCGGCCGTCGCGTCGACTGCGAACTTGAATCGGTTCCGCGGGTCGCCGTCCGTCCACGAGTCCACGTACAGGGTGTCGGAAACGACCGCTGCCGGCACCACCCCTTCAACGTCTACGTCGGGCTCCCACGTCCATCTCTGTTCGCCGTTGCTACCGTCGTAGCCACGTATCTTGTCACCACCTGCATAGAGGACGCCGTTCTGAACCGGGGCTTGTTGGACGTAGCCGGACTGCTCCGCTTGCCACTGTTGCTCGCCACTCGCGGGGTCGAGCGCAGCGACGTGTGTGCCACCGATATAGAGCGTTCCATCGTGAAGTGTCGTCGATGCGACGGACCCCTCGTCGTGTCTCCAGACGGTCTCACCGGTGTCGGCAGCGACGCCGATTAGCGTGCCGCGGGTCTCGTCCACGTCGGCGGCATAACAGAGCGTGTCGTCGTCGGCGACCATCGTCTGGGAGTAGTAGTCGGAAACGTCAGTGACCCACTGTTGCTCACCGTTTTCAGCGTCGTACGCGTAGAACCGGCCGTACGACGCCACGTATATCGTCCCGTTGCGCACGACGCCTTCGTACTGGTCACCGACTTCGCCGGACCATTGTACCGACCCGTCAGAAACAGCGAGCGCGTAGAGCGTCCGTCCCTGCTTCGACGGGGCGTCGGTGTTGGTCCCGACGTACACCATCTCCTCGGTCGCGCCGAGCAACTCCAGCCACCACTCTCCGGGCGAGAACGTCCACTGCTTCGCGCCGCTTTCGGCGTCGAGTGCCACCACGATGTGATCCTCGTACAGCCCTTCTTTCCCGCTTACGACGAAGACGGTGTTCCCGACGCGTAGCGGCTGCGAGCGGATGGGGTCGCTCGCGTCGTATGACCACTGCTGGCTCCCGTCAGCAGTTGCGAGTGATTTGACCGTTCCCGACTCAGTCCCGACAGACAGACCGCTCCCCGTACTAACTGGCGGGGCAGTGATCGCTGAACCGAGTGATTGCTGCCAGGCGACAAACGGTTCCGTTTCCCCGCTACGCTTGTGGGCGGCCGTCCCAGCCTCTGATTCCGGTGTCGTCTCAGTTCCAATCGGTGAAGTCTCTATGTACCCGTTCGAACCGAGACAGCCAGCGGACGCCAGTCCGAGGGTCGCCACACAGCCACGAAGGTATCGCCGACGGGAGGAGGGCATTAGGAGTCCATCTCCTGTCTCTCGGTAAGTGTTTTCTGTCGAGTGGAAAACGGGAACAGTCGTGGTGAGACCGGTGCGCAATTAGTGTACTACCCGGAACGACTGACCGGCAAAACGAATCCGCGTTTGCTCGGTCGAGAATCCATCAGTCGCGATCGACTGACCGGTCTTGTGGCGGTAGTTTCAGCAGAGAGCGGACATGTCGCCGGAACCAGTTCCGTATGTTCGCACCGACCGGGGTGAACACCAGCGTCGCGGCGAGACAGATAGACACGAGTTGGACAGCAATCGTAACCCACGGTGTAAAGGTCGGAACGAAGACCGTAACGACCCCGACAGCCAAGACCAGATAGATACTCAGTTCCGCGACAAAATAGCCGAAACTGGCCCTGAGTGAGGGCTGAAAGCCGGCGGTCCAGAACGACACGACGACTATCGTTCCGAACAGCAGGCCGGCTCCCATCGTCGACAGCGGCAGTTCGGCCTGAATCGCATCGGCCACGGCAGAACCAAGGGACCACAGCGACGGCCCGACAAGGAGCCAGACAAGCAGTAGGTGACCGAGCGAGGGCGTTCGTTCGGCCGAGGAACGTGCTTCCCCTGCTCGGTCACTGGCGCGTTCCATGTCGGTGGTGTTCTGCTGAACCCTTCAATATTGTTTTGACTGACAAATAGACCGACCACCGTCTCGGGTCGCCACAGACGGGTTCGCCAGTCAGTTCTCGTCAAGTACGACCGGGACGCCGCGTTTCGCGACGTCTTCGGCGAACGCACCGGAATCTGCCTCCAGTGACTCGAACGTGTTGTAGTGCATCGGCAACACGAGGTCCGGGTCCATCTCCTCGGCCAGGTCGGCGGCTTCGTGGCGGTTCATCGTGTAGTTCTTGGCGATAGTGGGGACGAACAGCGACACGTCGAGTTCGGCGTGGCCGTCCAGCACGTCGGTGTCGCCGGGCCAGAACGCGCGGGTGTCGTCCAGCGAGACGAGGAAGCCACAGCCGATACCCTTCGGGTGGATGGGGCTGCCGTCGTCTTTCACGTTCCGGCCGTCCTCGTGGTTGTACGCCGGCATGGTCCAGATGGGCACGTCGTCGACTAACACGTCGGCCTCCATCCCTACTTTGCGGACCTCGTAATCGAGGTCGGCGAGGCGGTCGAGGTCGCGGTCGGTCGCGTGGACGTTGATACCCTCGAATGCGACGACGGTGGCGTCCTCGCCCGCGACGCGGCGGATGCCGTCGGGGTCGTAGTGGTGGATGTGGGTCACACAGACGATATCCCCGTCTTTGGGGGCGTAGTCCTGCGTCGGCGGATGGCCGACGCCGGGCGTGTCCGGTTCCCACTCGCCGGTCAGGACGCCGTACCGACCGGGGTCAAAGTAGACGACCGTCTCCTCGCCTTCCAGCCGCAGCGTCGCGTAGCCGAGCCACTCCGCGGTGATGCCGTCGTGTCTGACTGTCATGTACGGTCGTTCTCGGAGACGGCCATTACGCGTGTCGGTCCGTCGCGGACCAGCACCGGCGGCGTTACTGTGACGCCGCCAGCCGCTCGACGCGCCCCAGCGAGTCGGCGCTGTCAGGCGTCTTGTCCTCGCGGACGGAGAGGAACCGCGGGAACCGGAGCGCATAGCCCGAATCGTAGGACTGGGAGGCCTGAATCTCCTCGTAGCCGACCTCGAACACGATTGCTGGGTCGAGCACCACGTCGCGGCCGTCCTCGCTCCGGATGTGCGGTTCGAAGCGCTCGGTGAGGTCGTCCAGTTCCTCGTCGGTGATACCCGTGGCAACGTTACCGACGGTGGCGTAACCGTCGTCGGTCCGCACGGAGAGTTCGAACGAGCCAAGGACGTTCGCCCGGCGGCCCTCGCCCCACTCCGCGCCGGTGACAACACAATCCAGCGTCTCCACGTCGGGCTTGCGCTTGCGCCAGTGCTTGCCCCGCTTTCCGGGCGAATACGCCGCTGTCGGGTCTTTCAGCATGATTCCCTCCTGTCCGGCGGCGAGGGCTTCTGCCTCCAGGTCCGCGATCTCGTCGGGGTCGTCGGACAGCCACATCTGTGAGACGACATCTCTCCCGGCAGGGAAGAGCGATTCGAGGCGGTCGTGGCGCGTCTCCAGCGGGGCATCGAGCAGGTCCTCGCCGTCCGCGTGCAGGCAGTCAAAGGCGTGCAGGCGGACGGCCACGTCCTCGCGGGCCGCGGCCACGTCGTGCTTCCGGCGGAAGCGCCGCAGCACCTCCTGGAACGGGAGCGGGTCGCCGTCCGCGTCGACCGCGACCACCTCGCCGTCGAGGATCGCCGGCGTGTCCAGCGTCGATTCGACAGTGTCGACGACTTCCGGAAGCGGGTCCGTGACTTCCTCCATGTTCCGGGAGAACAGCCGGGCGTCCTCGCCGTCGAAGTGGATCTGCACGCGAGCGCCGTCGTACTTCCACTCGACCGCGGCGCGGTCCCAGTCGTCCAGTGCGCCGGCGACTGTGCCCGCCTGCGCCAGCATCGCCTGCACGGGCCGATCGATTTCGAGCGTGATAGTGGCCAGTCCGGACTCGCCCTCGTCGCGGGCCACTTCGGCGACCATGCCGTAGTCGTTCGACACCTGCACGGCCCGTTCGACGGCCGCGACCGGCACGTCGAAGGCCGCCGCGACGGCGTCCCGGACCGTCCCCTCGCCGACGCCGATGCGCATCTCCGAGAGGACGAGCCGTGCGAGGTAGCTGGCTTCAGCCGGCGAACACCGCGAGAACAGGCCAAAGAGGATGTCGACTTTCGTCCCCTGGCTCCCGCTGCCGTCGACGGCCGCCAGGTCCCGGAGCGTCTCGTCGAGTTCGGCGACGGTCAGTGCGTCGCTCCCGCTCCCGCCTGCTCCGAACGCGGCGAGTCCCCGCTGGCCGCCGAGGTCGTAGCTGGCCGCGACAGCCCCTATTTCGCCCATGTCGGCGAGGCGCTGCTCTACGTCGTCAGCGCTGACATTCTGGCCGGCCGCCCGGGCAATCGCCTCGTAGCAGAGCCGCGGCCCGATATCGAGCGTGCGGGACTCGTAGGCCGGAAACACCCGTCCCTGAACAAAGCGGGTGAGCGTTGGCAGGTCCGGCCCCGCATCTGTGAACAGGTCGGTCACTGCCTCAGCTATCGCGGTGTCGGCGCTCTCGGCTTCGATTGTTTCGGCCCGGTCGGCGAAGGCGGCGAACTCCATCAGCGCCTCCTACCCGATTGGGCACCGTAAATCCAGCGTCACTCGACCGTGTGTTCGACGGTGACGTTCTCGCCGGCCGTCGACGACGAGTATGGTCGGTCCGGCGATCCCGAATTGTCGCCGAAGGGGTAGTCGAGTTGCTGGTTCCCGTTGGTGTCCTGATGGGCGACGAGCACGAGTGACTGCCCGGTCGACGGCGGTCTGTCAAGCGTTATCTGTACGTCGCTGTGGGACCCCGAAGAGAGGTACTCGGAGGTCCCGAGCACCCGGCCGTCTTCCTCGAACTCGCGGACAACGATGAACCCCCCCTCTGACAGCGACGCCGATTCGACCGTTATCTGGTCGCCGGAGACGGCGGGGCTGGTGACGGTCATCGACGCGACCGGCGAGGATAGCAGGATGAACGCGACGTACGCCACGCCCAGCAAAATTGCGGCGTGTTTCGCGCCGTCCTTGAGCGTTCCCTCGCCGAGTTGGCCGCCGATGAAGCCGGTCAGGACGGCCTGAATGAGGGCGGTGTGGAAGAACACGAGCGTGTACGCCGCCTTGTCGACGCGGCCGAAGCGGGCGAACTGGTCGACGCTGACGCCCAGGCGGTTCGACTCCCCGGCCGGTGTCGGCACGCTGGAGGGCAGGCTTGGGACCAGCACCTCCTGGACGGCGACAATGATGACCAGAAACACCAGGAAGGCGACGTAGATGACGACGAGGTAGGTGAGCATCTGCTGGCGTCGCCGCCGTTTCAGCCGGAGGTCGGCCCGCGACTGGGTGGCCGCGATGCGGAACACCGGTCCGAGCTGGCCCGAGGCGTGCATCGCGTGGATCAGCAGCGTCACGATACGCGTTACGGCTGTGGTCTGGACCCGGCGGCCGAACCGGACGAGCGCGTCGTCGACGTTCGCACCCATTCTGATGTCAGCCCAGATGCGGTGCATCTCCTGGGTGAGGACGCCGATGTCGCTGCCACGGACCCGGCGGAGGCTCTCCACGACGGTCATCCCGGCCTCGTTCAGGCTCGCCAGCCGTTCGAGCAGGTCCGGCGTCGCGTCCTCAATGCGGGATAGCCGCCGGGTGTAAATGAACCGCACCAGCGCGAACGGCCCCAGAATCAGCAGGACCGACTGGATGACGAGGTCGTCGAGGAGGCGGACGTTGACCGTCGACGCCTGGAACGCCGTCGGGGCGCGGACGAGCAGCAGCACCACCGCGACAGGCACGGCGAGATAGAGGACGTACACCGGGTTCCAGACCAGCGACTGAATCGGGGAGCTGAGCAGTTCCCGCAGCGCCTTGACGCGGTCGTAGAACCGGAGTCGGAGCCAGTTCGCCTCGTCAGCCGGGACGACGCCGCCGTCGGTCAGGCCGAGACGGTCGGTCCCCGGGCTGGGTTTCCCCAGTGTCGCCGTTTCGTACCGATCCAGAATATCCGTCGTCCCGCCGTTCCCGATGCCCAGCGACTGGAGCTTGCTGTCGAGATACACCATGAACCCGGCATTAGCCAGCGGGATAACGAGATACGCCATCAGCTGCAACAGCCAGAGCGTGTCCGTCGTCGTCAGGCCGAAGACGAGCAGAATCGTCATCAGGAAGAGCACGGCGGCGACGAATACGGTGACGTACGCCTCGGCGACGGTGGCCAGCCGTTCGAGCAAGTCCTCCTGACGCTCGGCGGCCTCTTCCTGATGGCGCTCGTACTGCTCGCGGAGGAACGGGGCCAGCGACTGGCCGCTCTGGAGGACGCTGGAGAGGTTCTCGGTGAACGTCTTGAACTGTTCGCTGGGGGTCCGTCGGGAGACGTGTTCGAGCGCGGAGATCATGTCCCGGCCGAACAGGTCCATCTCCCTGACGGCGACGCCGACTTCCTTCGCCGTATCGCCGTAGATCTCCTGATTGCGGGCCAGCACACGCATCACGTCCGGGAAGGACATCCCACCGCGGGACAGCGCGTACATGAAGGCGATGGTGCGGGCCATCCCCTCGTCGATGTTCCGGCTCCGCACGTCCGCCTGATTCTTGAGCCGCTCCCAGCGGTAGAGGTACGTGAGTCCGGCCGTCGCCGCGCCCGAGAGCACGCCGCCGCCGATGAGGATGTAGAGCGTCTGCGTCGGCGTCAGCACGAGTTCGAACGTTCGCAGGCCGAAGGCGTTCACCATCGTCGAGGGGAGCCCCTGTGCAAGGTTCACTAGCGCCGGTAGCACAAGCAGAAAGCCGCCGATGGCGTACGCGCCGGTGATAGCGCCGGCGACAGCCCCCACACAGGCGTACACCAGCGTTCTGGCGGCGTACCCGCGATAGGTCTCGTCGATGTAGGCGGCTTCGAGCTGTCGTTCGCGTTTGGGCGATTCGCCCACGTACCGACCGAAGAGCCGTCGGGACAGCCGCGTGACGTTGCGGTCGAAGCGCTCGTTGACGGAGCTGTAGCCGATAAGCCCGAGAATCCCGACGACGACGGCGAGCGGAGCCAGACCGAGCGGGTTCAGCGCCATGTCAGGCTATCGCATCGTCGATGTTCGCCATGACCTGTTGCTTGTCCGCGTAGTACTTGTTGACCATCGCCGTGAACTTCCGGTAGTCGGTGATGCCTTCGGACTGGAGATAGCGGAGGAACCGCTGGCGGTTTCGGAGTTCGGTCAGCAGCTCCGACTGCGTCCAGCCGCGTTCCTCGCGGATTTCGTCCAGTAGCTCGCTGTTGTTCTCGGAGAAGCGGTCCTCGGTGGCCCGCCAGTTGTACGTCGTCGAGTAGTCCAGTTCGCCGGTCCGCTGGTCGATGCCCTCAATCTCGGCGAGCGTTTTCGCACGGCGGACGCGCTCGTCACCGGAGCGGGCCAGCACCTGCACACAGAGGATGTCGAGGCTCTGGACCATCGGCCGCGGGACGTTGATCGGCTCGTTCTCAAGCCGGTTGATGACGGTCTGGACCGAGTCCGCGTGCATCGTTGAGAACGTCGTGTGACCGGTGTTCATCGCCTGGAACAGCGTAATCGCCTCCTCGCCGCGGACCTCGCCGACGATGATGTACTCGGGGCGGTGCCGGAGCGCGGACCGCAGCAGGTCGTACATCGTGATGTCCGAATCGTCCAACCGCTCGCGGGTGACCGAGGAGAGCCAGTTGTCGTGGTACAGGGACAGCTCGCGGGTGTCCTCGATTGAGAGCACCTTCGACCGGGGCGGGAGGAACATCGCCAGCGCGTTCATCGACGTGGTCTTACCGGCGGCGGTCCCGCCGGCGAAGATGAGCGACTTGTTGGACTCGATAGCCAGCCAGAGGTAAGCGAGCATTTCGACGGAGAACGTGCCGTACTCGAGCAGTTCGATTGGCGTGAACGGCTCGTCGGCGTACTTCCGGATGGTGAAGGCCGACCCGCGCGGGGTCACTTCCTCGCCCAGCGCCAGTTCGATACGCGAGCCGTCCGGGAGCGTCGTCGAGACGACGGGGTCCGAGACGGAGACGTGCCGACCCGAGCGCTGGGCCAGTTGGATGACGAAGTCGTTCAGTTCGTCGGCGTCGTAGACGATGTTCGTCTCGATGTCCGTGTACCCGTCGTGGTAGACGAAGATGGGGAGGTTCGCCCCGTCACAGGAGATGTCCTCGATGTCCGGGTCGTGCATCAGGGGGTCGATGTGGCCGTAGCCCTGGAAGGAGCGATGCAAGTAGTAAAACAGCCGGTAGAACGTCTCCGGTTCGATGACGACGCCGTACTCCTCTAGCCTGGCTTCGAGTTCCTCGGCGAGAACGCGCTCCGGGTCGCTGTCGACGTCGTCGCGGTAGATGAGCGGGATGCGGATGTCCTCGAACAGGCGGTCGAGCAGTTCCCGCTCGATGTTGGTCAGTGACGGCTCAACAACGTGGTACAGGTGTTCGTCACGCTCCGGGTCGTGATTGATGGAGGCGAAGGCGAAGGGCGCGTTCAGCCAGTAGCGGTCGACCTCGTTGTAGCCGTCCAGGCCGTCGAACTCGACCAGTGACCCGTGGCGGCTGGGGTCGTAGTTCGCCGTCGGGACCGCTGACCCGCTCAGCACCGTTGCGGTCCGCGAGAGCCACGACTGGATGTGGCCGAGCGGGTCCGAAACGAAGTCACCGGGGTCGGGAGATTCTGGGTTCGACATCGTGGTTCGGTGGGGAGCACACGGTGCTCCGCGGAATATACCTCTGCTATCGTATCCACCTACTTAAATTCGCTCGCCAAATTATCAGGAGTATAATCGCCAGCGGTCGGACGAACGGGACGGCACCGCCCGTCAGGCTCGGTCGACGGTCAACAGGAGATAGGCGAACACGAGTGCGACAAGTGACCCGATGGGGACGGTGATGCCGGGAAACGACGTGATGAACAGCCCGCTGGCCGCAAGCGTAAGAACGCCGACGAGTCCGAGCAAGCCGCCAAACAGGCGAACCGGGTCCACGGGGAAGGTAGCTTCAACACGGTCCTCAGCGGCGTAGTAGTAGAGACTGAGTCCGAGCGGGAACAGGAAGACGGCCAGGGCCGCGAACCCGAGGGTCCCGGCGAGCGCAAGCGGGTCCGACTCCTGGAACGCGGCGACCTGCCAGGCCCAGAGAAACGGCCGCTCTCCGGGGAGCGTCGCACCGAAGATGAACTGGAACCGAAAGGGGAGAAACCGGAGCCCGATGACAGTAACCCCATCAATCTCGAACAGCGACACCGACCACGGGGCCAACCCCACGAGCCACGTCGCAAGCACCGCGAACTCGCCGGCGTACTCTGACTTCACCCAGGCCATACTACTGTCAGAGGGTGGGCCGGTCCGGTAAAAGCTACCGATACCGACAGTCGGTGCGCCGTTACGTTCATTTGGCCGGGCCACGTACCGGTAAACACCGGAATGAGGCGTGATTACTTCACCGTCGACATCCAGGCTTCGGCCACCGACAACGACGACCCGACGATCGCGATCGTATACGATGGGCCGACAGGAGAGCTCCGCGAGCGCCTCACCAAAGTAGACGGCGGTACACTCGATGGCGAGGATATCGACGTGACCTTCCGCCGACAACCCGAAAGCGACGGCGTGCTCTCGCTGACGAACCGCCTCACCGGCGAGTACGTCTTCGAGGCAACAGCACCGACAGCGGACATCGACGCGCTCGTGTCCGCGGCGGACGCCCAAGAAGACCCACAGTTTACAGTCCGTCTCACCGACGGCGACGGCGAGTCACGGACCTACGAGCTGGGGACGCTACTCGTCTACGACCCCGACGGGAGCCTCCTGCGCGGGCAGAGCCTGATTCCCGGCGGCGTCGAGCTGTAGACCGCCTCCGCGCTGTTACACCCGTTCGACAATCGCCGGAAGGACATGCGTGACATCCGCACGAAGGACGTGCGCCGCACTCGCGTCACGCGGCGTCTCCTCGTAGTTTATCACGACCAGCGTGCTGCCCGCCTCTGCAGCGATTTTCGGAAGCAATGACGCGGGCTGTACCGACAGCGACGACCCCACGGCCAGAAACACGTCGCTGTCTCGGGCGAGACGCTGTGCTTCGTCCATCGCCACGTCGGGCATGGCTTCGCCGAACAGCACGACGTCCGGGCGGTAGACGCCGCCGCAGTCACAGCGCGGCGGCAGGTCGCTCTCTGTGGCGGCCCGCTCGAACACCGCGTCGGCGTCTCGACGGTGACCGCAGTCGTCACAGACCACGCGCCGGTGGGTTCCGTGCAGTTCGATGACCCGGTCTGTGCCGGCGGCGTCGTGCAGTCCGTCGATGTTCTGCGTGAGCACGGCGTCGAGATGGCCCGCTGATTCGAGCCCCGCCAGCGCCTCGTGGGCGGCGTTGGGTTCGGGGTCTACATCGCCGTAGATAGACTCCCGAAGCGATATTCGGTCCGCCCAGAAGCCTGCCGGGTCGGCGTCGAGTCGCCGGCGGTGGAAGTCCGCCGGGTCGTGGCGCTCCCAGATACCGTCGTCGCCGCGAAAGGAGGGGATGCCCGACGCCGTCGAGACGCCCGCGCCGGTGAGGGCGACGCCAGTTTCGGCGGTGCGAAGCGCCTCGGCCACAGCATCCAGCGTCTCGTCGTCGACGTCGTCGGTCCCGTGCCTGTCGTCGGCCATACGCTCGCTTCGCAGTGTGGCGCTGTGGGTCTATCGGATGTGACTCGGACAGTGAAGTCAGTTGTTGACGCCCCTTTGACGTCCCGACCCCCACGAACCAATCGTATCACGCCGCAGTGGGCCCCTGAATCGCTATCCCCACCCACAGAAAACTGGGGCGGATTCCGCGTGGTCGCAGGAAGAGAAACGGACGGATTTAAATCGCCACCGCTCGGCTTTCTGCATGACATGCGCTTGCACGAATACCAGGCGAAGCAAGTCTTCGCTGACGCGGGCATCCCGACGCCCGCCTCGCAGCTGGCCGAGACAGTGGACGAGGCCGTCGACGCGGCCGAGGAAATCGGATATCCGGTCGCCATCAAGGCACAGGTACACGTCGGCGGCCGCGGCAAGGCCGGCGGCATCAAGCTCGTCGAGTCCAAGGAAGAGGCTCGCGAAGCTGCCGAGGACATCATCGGGATGGACCTCAAGGGCTACCACGTCTCGAAGGTGCTCGTCGAGGAAGCCGTGGACTTCGTCAACGAGCTGTACGTGGGCGTGACGATGGACCGCAACGAGGGTCGCCCGGTCGCCATGGTCTCCACCAAGGGCGGCGTCAACATCGAGGAGGTCGCCGAAGAGGACCCCGACGCCATCGCCCGAGAGCACATCGACCCCGCCTTCGGAATGCACCCGTTCCAGGCCCGGAAGGTCGTCTACGAGGCCGGCGTCGACCGCGAGGTCGCAAACGACGTGGCGAGCGTCCTCACGACGCTGTACCAGCTCTGGGATGACCGCGACGGCGCGGACACGGAGATTAACCCGCTGATGATTACGGCCGACAACGAGGTCATCGCGGCCGACGCCGTCATGAACATCGACGGCGACGCCCTGTTCCGCCAGCCCGAGATCGCCGAGATGGGCGAGGAGGCTGCGGAGGGCGACGAACTCGAACAGAAGGCCGACGAGTACGGCTTCGACTACGTCCGACTGGACGGCAACGTCGGCATCATCGGCAACGGTGCGGGCCTCGTGATGACGACGCTCGACCTCGTGGATTACTACGGCGGCGAGCCCGCCAACTTCCTCGACGTGGGTGGCGGCGCGAAGGCCGACCGCATCGCGAACGCGCTCGATATGGTGTTCTCCGACGAGAACGTCGACTCGGTCGTGTTCAACATCTTCGGCGGTATCACCCGCGGCGACGAGGTCGCCAACGGCATCAACCAGGCGCTGGAGCAGTTCGACGAGATCCCGAAGCCGGTCACCGTCCGACTCGCAGGGACCAACGCCGAGGAGGGGATGGAGATTCTGAACGAGGACCTGGTCACGGTCGAGCACACGCTGGAGGACGCCGTTCAGCGTGCGGTCGAGTACGCAAAGGAGGTGGAAGCATGAGTGTTCTAGTCGACGAAGACACACGCGTCGTTGTACAGGGAATCACCGGCGGAGAAGGGAAGTTCCACACCGAACAGATGCTTGAGTACGGCACGAACGTCGTCGCCGGCGCAGTGCCCGGCAAGGGCGGTCAGGAGGTCGCCGGCGTGCCGGTGTTCGACACCGTGCAGGGCGCGGCCCGCGAGGCCGACGCGAACGCCGCCGTCGTGTTCGTACCGCCCGCGTTCGCGGCCGACGCCTGTTTCGAGGCGCTGGATGCGAAGGGCATCGACCTCGTCGTCGCCATCACCGAGGGTATTCCGACACAGGACATGTCTCGGGTCTACCGCAAGCTGCAGGAGACCGACACGCACCTCGTCGGTCCGAACTGCCCCGGCGTCATCACGCCCGGCGTCGCCAAGCTCGGCATCCTCCCGGGGAACATCTTCTCGTCCGGGAACGTCGGTCTCGTCTCCCGCTCGGGGACGCTGACCTACCAGGTCGTCGACAACCTCACCAACCGCGGCATCGGCCAGTCGACGGCCATCGGTATCGGCGGCGACCCGATCATCGGGACGGACTTCATCGGCGCGCTCGAACAGTTCGAGGCCGATCCCGACACCCACGCCGTCGTCATGTGTGGCGAAATCGGCGGCGAGGACGAGGAAGAGGCCGCTCGCTACATCGGCGAGCACATGGACACGCCGGTCGCCGGTTTCATCGCCGGTCGGACCGCGCCGCCCGGAAAGCGGATGGGCCACGCCGGCGCTATCGTCTCCGGCTCCGGCACCGGGACCGCGCAGTCGAAGATCACCGCGCTAGAGGACAACGGCGTCCCGGTCGGTGACACACCGGAAGAAGTCGCCGACCACGTCGAAGACCTGCTGTAGGGCAGATTTAGGCGGCTTTCGCCGGACACTTTTTCTGATCAGTTCGAATAGGTTTGTGCGGACGGACAACGGCGTCCTCGCGAGCGAGTCGAGGACGACCAGCGGGAGACCTCGACGCGATACGGCGAACGCAGTGAGCCGTGATGCGGAGCGAGCGAGGGCTCGATAGACGAACGGAGCGAGATCGACCGATGGGAGATCTCGATGTGACGCGGCGAGCGAAGCGAGCCGTGGAACGGAGTGAGTCTATCGGTGTCCCGGTCGGTGACACACCGGAAGAAGTCGCCGACCACGTCGAAGACCTGCTGTAGGGCACCGTCGGTTTCTTGTCGCCCGTTTTCGTAGTGCCGGGGCATGACGCCTGCTCGTGGGACCGCCTATCTCGTAGCCGGTACCGAAGCGACAGACCTAGCTGCAGCTCTCTCCGAGGCGCTGCCAACGGACGGGGCAACAGCCGAGGCAGTCCGAGACACGAGCGTCGTACAGGACCGGCTGAGTGATGGGGACGTCAGGGGTGTCGTCGTCAGCGATGACGGCGACGACGGTATAGCGGTGTTCGAGGAACTGCGAGCGGCCGGGGCCGAGATTCCGATTGTGCTCGTCGCGACCGACCCCGAACCTGACCGGGTCACCGAGGCGCTCCGGGCCGGCGTCACCGATTACGTGACCGCGGAGACGCCGGCATCCCTGCTGGCCGCGAAACTCGAAGCGTACGCGACCCGGTGGCCGACCGACTGGCGGGTCGGTGCCGTACAGTGGGACGACATATCGAGCGGCGTCTCTCACGACGCGAAGAACCCGCTGAACGTCGTTATGGGCCGGTTAGAGCTACTCGACATCGGTGAGCCCCACGAAGACGCATTGCATCGGTCCGTTCGCCGAGTCGAGACGCTGCTCACCGACCTCTCGCGCATCGGGAGCACAGCGTGTCCCGTCTCGGAAACGGACTCGCTCTCGCTTTCTGACGTAGCCACTGAGGTCTGGGCCGCAGAGAGCTACGAGAATGCGACGCTGGAAGTGGTGACTGACGCGTCTGTCGACGCCGAAAACGACCGACTGCAGTTGCTCCTCCGCGAACTGTTCGACAACGCGGTCACACACAGCGAGGGACCCGTAACCGTCACCATCGGTGCCACCGAGTCCGGGTTCTACGTGGCCGACGACGGCCCGGGGATTCCCGAAGCGGACCGCGACGAAGTGTTCGACCAGGGCTTCGGGACGACGCGGGAGGGGGAGGGATACGGACTGTTCCTCGTCGACACTGCGGCGCGCGCCCACGGGTGGACGGTATCAGTCGGGAGCGGCGAATCCGGCGGCACGCGGATCGACGTGACGACAGCCTAGCGGTTTTCTCACCCACAATCGCTGTCGGTATCTGGAAGACGGCGGCTGGGCTGGTCCCGAACTGGCTGTTGCCGAGATATGTCGATAGCTATTCGGCCCTGACAACCATTACTGTCCAAGATATGAGATGTATGTGGTGCCGAAAACCGACGGACGGCGGCCGACCTGAACCTTCCGTCAACGGAAAGAAGCGGCCGTGAACGTTCCGGTATCGCTATAAGGGATGAATCTGTAGTTTCGAATATGCCTCATATTTGTCGGAACTGCAAGCGGACCTTCGGCACAGAACTCGAACTCGAACTCCACCGCGACACATGTTCGGACGGGCAGCTCTACTGCGACGAATGTGGCGACCGGTTTACCGAGCGAGCGGCAACGGAAGACGGCTGGCACTATCGATGTCCGAATGACGACTGTGACGGCACCGGGATCGACGACGACATCCACAAAGTATCGGACGCACGCGTAACCAAACAGTAGCTGGCAGGAAAACAGGCCGAGCCGACAGTAACACCGACGATAATGCTGGGAAATACGCCGCACACCTGTTCCGCTGGCCAGCAGATGTAAATGCACGTCTAACAAATCGATGCGGAAGTGACAGACCCAGATCGCCGCTCAGATCGCCTGCCAGCCCTTATTCAGGGAGTCGGGTGGCTGCTCCTCCTCGGAGGCGTCGCTAACTATTTTTATTTCTCTGATTCCGGCTTATCAGCGCTTGTTACTGCTGATTTCGTGGTCAGTATGCTGGCAATCGTTCCGTTTGCAGCGGCGATCATCGTCGGCGGGTTCTGGCTGAGTAACTCGGAGATCGATCCGGACCACTACCGGCGTATCGGGGTCTGGTTCGCTGGGGGGCTGGTTTCTTTTCTGCTGTTGAATGTGGCGATGATTCTAACCTGGCCAACGGGGTCGCTAAGTGAGGACATCGGCTGGGCGCTGTTTGCGGCTATCGTCGGCGGCTTCGGTGGCCTCATGATGGGAATCTTCGAAGCGCGCGCGATATCCCGAGCCGTCGAGGCCGAGCGACAGCGACTCCATCGGGAGGCCATCGAGCAGCGCAACGAACGCCTCGACGAGTTCGCGGCCGTCGTGGCACACGACCTCCGGAACCCGCTCAACGTCGCATCTGGTCAGCTGGAACTCGAACGAATGGACCGCGACTCGGAACAGCTGGAGACGGCTGCGACAGCGATGGACCGAATGGAAACGCTCATCGACCGGACGCTGACGCTGGCTCGAAGCGGACACGTCATCAGCGATACGGAGGCCGTTGATCTGGCAGAACTGGTCGATAGCTGCTGGGAGGCCGTGCCGACGATGGACGCGACGCTCGAAAACGAAGTGACAGCCGTCATCGACGCCGACCCGGATCGGCTCCGTCACCTGTTCGAGAACCTGTTTCGGAACAGTGTGGAACACGGGTCCACGAGCGCTCAAGCGAAGTCCGACGACGCCATCGAACGTGGCAGTGCTGACCTGACGATTCGTGTCGGCGAGATATCTGGTGGGTTTTACGTCGCCGATGACGGCTCCGGAATCCCGCCCGAAAAGCGTGATGCGGTGCTCGACGACGGCTACACCACCACGGACGGTGAAGGCGGGCTGGGGCTGGCAATCGTCCAGCGCATCGTCGAAGCCCACGGCTGGGACATCGACGTGACCGAAAGCGACGGGGGCGGGACACGCTTCGAGATTACGGACATCACGAGAACGGATAGCTCCGAGAAAGACACCTACACGCGCTCGAAGACGCCGATACAGCCCTGACGGGTCGACGCGGTCGCTGCCTACGCCTCGCGTCGCCGTGCGATAGCAGCGACGTGCTGGCACGCTCGGGCACACACCGGAGCGTAGCCAGTCGCCAGCGGCGGAATCTCGAACCCAACGACGGAGCCGGCAGCCCGTTCCTCGGCGAAGTGACCTGTTGCGGGGAGCCGAGCGACGTTCCACGTCCAGCGATACGGCGCACACGCCGTCACTTCAAACGGGAGCCACACCACGCCAGCAGCGCGAACGCGGCCGGTCGTCCCGTCATCGATGTATCGGGTGTCTGTCTCGACGGCTGTGACCGACGGCCCCCAGTCTGACCAGCAGTCGGTGTCGGTCAGGACATCCCACACGGTGTCGACCGACGCATCGACGTCGTGCCGGACGATCAGCCGTCGCCCGTCCGGTGTTTTCTCGATCGAAACACTGTTCGTGCCGAGTTCGAGTGCCATTATCAGAAGCAATAGGCTGGAGCCAAGGTATAGGTTGGTTCACTCACAATCAATCGCCAGATGATTGACGCCCGGGACATTCGGAAGGAGTACGGCGGTTTCGTCGCTGTACAGGGCAGTTCGTTTTCGGTCGACCGCGGCGAGGTGTTCGGTATCATCGGGCCGAACGGGGCCGGCAAGACGACGACGCTGAAGATGCTGGCGGGCCTGTTAGAGCCGACGAGCGGCTCCGCCGAGATAGCGGGGCTCGACACAGAAACCGCGGAGATGCGCCAGCAGCTGGGCTTTCTGCCCGAGGAATCGCCGCTGTACGAGGAGATGACACCGATATCCTATCTGAAGTTCTTCGCGGACCTCTACGACGTGGACCCGGACGTGGCCGAGGAGCGGATGCACGACACGCTGGACGAACTCGAACTCGAACACCGCGACCGGAAGCTCGGCGACATGTCCAAGGGGATGAAACGGAAAGTCGCCATCGCCCGCTCGCTCATCAACGACCCCGACGTGCTCATCTACGACGAGCCGGCGTCGGGACTGGACCCGCTGACGACGAACTACGTCATCGAGTTCACCGAGCAGTTGGCGAAAGAGGGTAAGACCATCGTTTTCTCTGCACACAATCTCTTTCACGTCGAATCTATCTGTGACCGGGTCGTCATCATGAACGAGGGCGAAATCGTCGCCCGCGGCGACCTCGAACAGCTTCAGGCCGAGTACGGCCACACGCGGTATCACGTCTACACCACCGTCGACGTGCCCGGCGCAGCCAAGGAAAACGGCACCTACGAGCGCGTCGTCGAGAGCATGGAGGCAGTCGAAACGACACGCAGGCAGGCCGAGAACCGGGGCGGCGACGTGGTCGACATACGGACGGAGGAGTCCAGCCTGGAGGAGGTGTTCCTCAACGTCGCCGAGGCCGGGACGCGTGGCACGCGGTACGTCGAGGAGGACCCGGAGTAGATGCAACCCGACAAGCTCCTGCGCGTCGCGAAGTGGGAGGTGACGAAAAACGCTGGCGGTGTCGACAAGCGGACTATCGTCGTGATGGCGCTGTCGCTCGTTGCGATGGGCGCGGTCGCCGCGATAGCCGTCAGCGGCGGTACCGGTGCGGGCATGGACGACGGCATCTACCGTATCGGCGTCGACGAGAGCAGTCCCTACTACGGCGTCGCGGCCGACGACCGGACGTTCGACATCCGTGAGCCTGACCCCACCGCCATCGAGCGACGCCAGCAGGAACTCCTGTATCGGGGAAGCCAGCTCCAGAGCGTTCCACGGACGGCCAAAGAGCGAGCGGCGCTGGCCGAACTCCGCGACAGTACGGCGCAGTACAACGACCGGACACTCGCTCGGGACGACAACCAGACCGCCGCGTTCCCCGTTTCTGTGACGCTCGTCTACGAGCAACAGTCGGGGAGCAGCCAGCTCGACCCCCGAGGCGGCGACAGCAGTGACGGGTCGGGTTCTGCGGACGGCAGTGGGACGAGTACCGGCGGCAGCGGTGACGGGTCGGACACGGGCGGCACTGGCGGCTCAGCCACGAGCAGCAGCGGTGACGGCGGAACCGCCGGTGGCAGCGGTGCGAACCTCGGCGCTATCGGCGCGCGATTGACCGGCGACGTGCAGGGTGGCACCCCCTCGGACATCTCGCCGCCGTTCCCCTTCGAGTCGCTCGTGCTCGCCTTCCTCTACATCGTCCCGATGAACTTCGTTATCCAGGCCTACGGCTCGTCGATGCTCTCCGAACGGCTGAACCGCCGCGGCGAACTCCTGCTGGTGACGCCCGCCTCGCGGGGGGACATTATCGGCGGGAAGACGCTCCCGTACTTCGTGGGTGCTGTCGGCGTAGCGGCGCTCATCACCGCGGCGCTGCGGTTCGGGAACATCGCGCCGGCGGGGAGCTACGTCGCGGTGCTGGCGGTGGTCCCGCTCGTCGTTCTGTTCCTCTCGGCGACGTTCTGCGGGGCGATGTTCGCCCGCTCGTTCAAGGAACTCACCTTCGTGACGGTGACGATAACGGTGACACTGACCTCGTACGCGTTCGTCCCGGCCATCTTCACCGACGTGACGCCGATTGCGCTCATCTCGCCGCTGACGCTGGTCGTGCTCGACCTGACCGGCCAGTCGGTCGGGCTCTCGTCGTTCGTGTTCTCGGTGACGCCGCCGCTGCTGACCGGGCTGGTGCTGTTCGGTCTGGGAGCCGGTCTGTACCGGGAAGAGGATATGTTCACCCAGCGACCGATTCCGCTGAAGGTGCTCGACGCGCTGGCCGGTGGCATCAACTCCCGCCGGAGCGCGCTAAAGATGAGTATCATTCTGCTGCCGCTGGTCATCGTCGCCGAACTGGCAGCCATCGCGTTCCTGTTCGTCCTCGATTCGGTGTCGCTGAACGTCTTCGGCACGAACCAGTCGCTCGGCATCGTGCTCGTACTCGGCGTCATCGTCGTCGTCGAGGAACTGGCAAAGAGCCTGCACGTCTACGCCGGCTACGAGCACGCCCGCTACGAGCGGACGCTCCGGTCGGCGCTCGGCATCGGCGCGCTCTCCGGGCTCGGCTTCTTCATCGGAGAGAAAGGCCTGCTTATCGCCAGGCTCTCCGACCTCGAAAGCCTGCCCATCGGGGAAGCCGCCCTGCAGGGCGCGACGTTGCCTGCCGGCCTGCCGCTGTGGGTTGCTGGGTTGCTGTTCCTGCTCCCGCTGGCACTGCACACGGTGACAGCGGCCATCTCGTCGGTGGGCGCGAGCCGCGGGCGACGGGCCTATCTCGGTGGATTGGTGCTGGCTATCGTCATCCACTTCGCCTACAACTTCGCGGTGGTGAGCACCCTTGTCTGACGACCGCCCCATCTGGCGCGACCCGCGGGTCGTCGTGGCCCGGCGGGACATCCGGTCGCTGTCCCGCGAGAAGACCATCGTGCTGGCGCTGCTCATTCAGCTGTTCGTCGCGGGGTTCTCCTCGTTCCTCGTCGTCGGCCTCACGTCGCTGTACGACCCCAGCTCGGTCGCGGCCGGTGAAGTGGAGATGGCCGTCACCGGTGACGCCCGCGAGGAACTGGAGGCCGCGGCCGCTGAACAAGATGGGACCAGCGTCACCGCCTTCGAGAACGAGACCGCCGCACAGCGGGCGTTCAATCAGCGCCGGGTGGACGCGATACTGCGCGGCGACTACGTCCCGTCGACGCGCGGGCCAGGGGAGCAGATAGCGGTCACCGCTGTCGTGCCGGAGGGGAGCATCCGGTCGACGCTCATCGTCGTCGAAGTGCGCCGGGTCCTCAGCGGGCTGGAGCGCCAGGAGCGCCTGGAGCGGACGCCGTATCTCGATAAGCCGCCCGTGCCGCTCCCGGACACTGTCAGCGCGAGCCAGTACTTCGGGTTCACCTACACCATTCTGATTCCGCTGCTCCTGTTCCTCCCGCCGTTCATCAGCGGCTCAGTAGCCGTCGACACCGTCACCGAGGAAATCGAACGCGGGACGATGGAACTGCTCCGCGTGGCCCCGGTGTCGCTGCTCGACATCATCGACGGGAAGGCCCTGGGCATGGTGTTACTCGCTCCTGCGCAGGTGCTACTGTGGCTCGGATTGCTGTCCACGAACGGCATCGCCGTCTCGAACCCGGCGGCGATTCTGCTGTTCATCACTGCCGTCACCGTCGTCGTCGTGACGCTCGGGGTCGTGCTGGGCATCACGCTCCAGAACCGTCGCCCGGCGCAGTTGCTGTTCTCCGTGCTCACTCTCGTGCTGTTCGGCGGGGCCGTGCTCCTCCCGGAACACCCGGCGACCACGGTGGCGAAGCTTGCGGTCGACAGCCCGACCTTGCTGACCTACGGCCACGTCGGTGGCGCAGTGCTGGTGGCGGTCGCTGGCTACGCTGCCGCAAGGGTGTACATCGGCCGCATCGCCGCGGAAGCGCTGTAGAACGGAGGGAAGAAGAGCAGGCGTTACCCGTGGCCGTGTGGCTCCGCCGCCTCGTCGCGGATGACCATCACCTTCACTCGGCGGACGGCGTCGAAGTCCCGTAGCCGATAGGTGAGGTCCCGGACCCGCTCGGCCGGGCCGCGACAGAACAGCGATTCGAGACACCACTCGCCCTGATGGGTGTGACTGGTGTTGAGAATCACGTCCTGAAACGTGTGCTGGACGGCGTGGAGGTCCCGAATCACGTCGGCGTGGCGGTAGTCAAACCCGACCAGCGCTACCACGTCGCCGTCCATCGCCGCGAGCCGTGAGTGTCGCTCGACGTACTCCTCCATAGCCTCTCGCACCGCCCGCGAGCGGTTTTCCAGGTCCTGTTCGCGCCAGACGCGGTCGAACTCCGCGAGAAGGCCTTCGGGGATGTTGACGCTCGTTCGCATACCCGGATTGCCGTCGCCGGCCACAAAGGTCCCCGTATTACGCAGCCCTCGATTCCGTAGTAACAACCCTTAGGCAGGACCGTAGCGTCGGTGTGGTACATCGATGGCATACAGCGAGGCACTCGGCCTGTTTCTCGGGGCAATCGCCCTCGGCGCGGTTCACGGGCTCGAACCGGGCCACGGCTGGCCGGTCGCCGCGTCCTACGCCCTCGACCAGTCCAACGCGTGGCTGTCCGGCTTCGCGGCGAGCCTCCTGCTGGGCGTCGGCCACCTCGTCAGCAGCATCGCGATGGTGTTCGCGTTCTTCTACGCCAAGGCCTACTTCGACCTCACGGAGGCCAACGAGCCGCTGGAACTGGCCGCTGGCGTCCACATCGGCGGGCCGGTGAGCATCGTGGCCGGCTGTCTGCTTATCGTGCTTGGCATCCGTGAGTATCGGTACGGCCACGACCACGGGCATGGTGGGTCGACAGGAGACCCCGGACAGGGCGGGACGGCGGAGAACCACGACGGTGGAGCGCCGGCCGAACACGACCACACTCACTCTGAAACGCGTGCCCACCAACACCAGCACCAGCATCCCCGCGGCAGTGACCACTCTCACGGGACCGGCAGCGACGGCGACAGCGGCGGCCTATGGCCGCGGGTGTTCGGCAGACTCCCGCTCGTCGGCGGCCACTCCCACGCGCACGATGGTCTGGACGATGCCGCCGACCGGGGGCTGTTCGGCATCGCCTGGTTCGCCTTCCTGCTGGGGTTCGCCCACGAGGAGGAGTTCGAGATTATCGCCCTCTGTGCCGGCTCGCCGTACTGTCTCGAACTGATGAGCGCCTACGCGGTCACGGTCGTCGTCGCGCTCGTCGGCCTGACGATGGCGCTCGTCGCCGGCTACCAGCACCACGAGGCCGCCGTCGAACGGTATACGCCCTACCTCCCGTTGGTCTCCGCCGTCGTGCTCGTCACGATGGGTCTGGGGTTCGTGGCTGGCGTGCTCTGACGGACGGTTTCTCACCGCGGTCCGGCCGCTCGCCCCATCCTTTTTGCTCGGAGCGCCCGGGGTGGGGAACATGGAGTACACGACACTCGGGTCGACTGGTATGGAGGTCAGCCGGCTCTGTCTGGGCTGTATGAGCTTCGGAACCTCGGAATGGCGCGACTGGGTGCTCGACGAAGCGGAGAGCCGCGAGGTCATCGAGCGGGCCATCGACCTCGGCATCAACTTCTTCGATTCGGCCAACATGTACTCGATGGGCGAGTCCGAGCGCGTCCTCGGGACTGTCCTCGACGACTACGACCGCGACAGCCAGGTCGTGGCGACGAAGGGGTACTTCCAGATGGACGAGGACGACCCCAACTCCGGGGGGCTCTCGCGGAAAGCCATCGAGCAGGAGCTGTCGAACTCGCTTTCCCGGCTCGGCATGGACACCGTCGACCTCTACCAGATACACCGCTGGGACTATGACACCCCAATCGAACAGACGCTCCGGGCGCTGGATGACGCCGTCCGGCGGGGACAGGCGCGCTACGTCGGCGCGTCGTCGATGTGGGCCCACCAGTTCGCTGACTCTCTCCGGATGAGCGAGCGCGAAGGATTGGAGCGGTTCGAGACGATGCAGAACCACTACAACCTGCTGTACCGCGAGGAGGAACGCGAGATGCTCCCGCTGTGCGAGAAGGAGAACGTCGGCGTGATGCCGTGGAGCCCGCTGGCCCGGGGCTATCTCACCCGCCCGCACGAGCAGGTCGAGGAGACGGTCCGGGGCGAGACGGACGATTACGCCCGCGAGCACCCCTACTTCGAGGGTAACGGCCGTGAGGTCAACGAGCGCGTACAGGAACTGGCCGACGAGTACGACGCCTCGATGGCACAGATCGCGCTGGCCTGGGTGCTCGACAAGGAGTGGGTCGACGCGCCGATTATCGGGACGAGTAGCCTCGAACACCTCGAAGAAGCGGTCGCGGCGCTCGAAATCGACCTCTCTGCGAGCGACGTGGAGTGGCTGGAAGACCCGTACGAACCAGTTCGGGTGTCTGGCCACGAGTGAGCCGCCGAAACGGTTAACCCGCTGTGTGATGAAGCACTAGTTTGAGGACAGGTAACAATGACCAATGCTCGGGGGCCGAGCAGCGAGACACTCGAGGAGACGGCGGGCAGTGACGCCTGCGTCTGCTCGATAGGTAACGCGGTCGAACACTACGTGACCGGGATACTGGGGCTCGTCGCGACGCTCGTCATCGGCGTGCAGGCCTACCCCTGGCTCCAGGCCACCGCGGGCCCGTCGTATCTCGGGTCGACGTGGCTGGTGTTCAGTTTCGCCGCGGTCTGGCTCGTCTGCTGGATCGCACTGGAAGTCGCCTGGGAGTGGCGCGCCGGGCGCGTACACCTGCTGTGACAGACCGCTAGTCGCGAACGCCAGCCGCGGCTCGTTGCATCCCTTTGAAGTCGTCGTCGGAGTAGGCGATGAGTCGCACGTCTGTCAGGGAGTCGGGCTGGAAGTCGCTGGTCTCCTCGCAGATGATTCGGATACCCTCCTCGAAGTCGAATCCGGCGATACCACAGCCGATGGCCGGCAGGACCAGCGACTCACAGTCCAGCGCGTCCGCTTCTGCCAGTGCGTTCCGGGTTGCGGCGCGGATGCTCTCGGCGGTCGACTGGCCGGCCGGCGGCATCGCGGCGGCGTGGATGACGTACTCGGCGTCGAGGTCGTAGGCGTCGGTCGTCGCGACACCGCCGAGGTCGACCGGCCCCTTCGCGACGGCCTCGTCGTTCAGCCCCGACCCGGCCGCCCGCTTGAGCGCCCCGGCGACACCGGAGCCCATCTGCAGGCTCGTGTTCGCCGCGTTGACCAGTGCGTCCGCCGACTGTGCAGCGATGTCGCCCTGGATTACCTCGAACTCCATGCGCGATGCTGGGGGTGGAACGGTCAAAGTTTTAGCGCCGAAGCGACCGAGCGTATGGTAGTGAACTGTCACCGCGTCCCACGCCAGGCAGAAACCTGCTTGGCCCTTACTACCAGATATGGACCTGCTGACGATGACGTGGCGGGACGTGGGGTTCATGCACTGGCCGGTCGAGCCCGACATCGTCCAGTCGACGCTGCCGGACGGGCTCGCCGTCGACACGTACGACGGGCAGGCGTGGCTCAGTGTGGTCCCGTTCCAGATGGCGGACATCAGACCGCGAGGCAGCCCCATCGGGCGGTCCTTCGGCGAACTGAACCTCCGGACCTACGTGGTCGCCGACGGGACGCCGGGGGTGTACTTCTACAACCTGGACGCCGACGATCGGCTCAGCGTCACGCTGGCCCGGCGGCTGTTCCAGTTGTCATACTACCGGGCATCGATGCGGGTCCGGACCGACGGCGACAGCGTCGAGTTCCGGAGTAGCCGGACCAGTTCGCGCGCACCGCCGGCGGATTTCCACGCCACCTACGAGCCGACTGAGCCGCCGTCGACGCCCGAACCGGGCTCGGTGGAGTCGTTCCTCGTGGAACGGTACCGCTTCTACGCCGCGAGCGACGACGGGACGGTGTACTACGCCGACATCGACCACGAGCCGTGGCCGCTTCAGGCGGGACGAGCGGATATCCGGACGAACGGGCTCTTCGCCGCATCGGGGTTCGACAGTCCCGACGGCGAGCCGCTCGTCCACTACTGCGCCGAGATCCCGGTGACTGCGGGGCGACTCCACCGGCTCGACGGGGTCGCCCAGTACACTGATTAGCGTGTCGGCCCCAGTGAGGGTGTGGTCGCCCTCCGTCCGCTGCAGGTCACGCTCGACGACGTTTGCTTCTGTCACTGGCCGGTCCCCGAGACAGCGGTGCAGGCGGCAGTCCCCGACTGGCTCACCGTCGAGACGGCCGACGGCGACGCCTGGGTGTCGGCCGTTGCGGCGACCGTCGACCGCGTCGAGACGTTCGGTATCGAGGTCGCCGGGCCGTCGGAGTTGCTCACGGTTCGGACCTACGTCCGCGGGCCGACCGGTCAGCGCGGGGTCTGCGTGCTGGCGCTGTTCGGTGACGACAGGCGGACAACGACGGCGGTTTCGGAGCTGTTTCGCATCACAGTCGGTGACGCTACCCCGCGAACGCTCTCAACGGCCGACCGTCGCCGGGTCCTCGACGCCGGGGAGCGGCGACTGTTCGAGTGCCGGTACACGGCTGGCGGTGACCCAGTGGCAATTCCACCGGACTCACTGGCCTCGTTCCTCGTCGACCGACAACGGTACTTCACAACCGGGCGCTTCGGGACGCATCTCGTCGGCAGCGTCGGCCACGACCCGTGGCGACTCGACCGCGTTGACGCCACTGTGACCGGGTCAGTACCCTCACTGGTTGACATATCTGATCGTGAGGCAGAGCCGTTAGTCCATCACAGTCCTGGACTTCGGGTTTCGATTGCCCCACCGGTACCGCCCTAGCCGGGACCAGCGGGCAACCTAGCTCCCTTGAAATATAAGTACGGACAGGCCGTTGGGGGAACAAGGACCCTGCCGCCCATATGACATCTGAAAGTAATATACGAACGCTTGTTGTTGACGACAGCGATTTTTTCGCGGAGATGACCGCTGATACGCTCACGCAACAACACGGCATCGAGTCCGTTGCTGCAAACAGCGCTACGGAAGCGCTGGAGCGACTCGACGGGGGCGGGTTCGACTGCGTCGTCAGTGACTACGAAATGCCAGAGATGGACGGGCTGGAGCTCCTCGAAGCGATCAGGGAGACAAACCCGTCTATCCCGTTCATTCTGCTAACCGGGCGAGGGGACGAAGAGACGGCGAGCGCGGCTATTGCGGCGGGAGTCGCCGACTACCTCCTGAAGCTCGAAGTCGTCGAAGACAAGCAGTACGGTCGGCTTGCAAACCGGATCGAGAACGTCGTTTCACAGGAGCGAACGCGCAAGAAGTTCGAATCGCTCGTATCGGATTCGCCGGATGGTATCGTCCACCTGACGACTGACGGGACCCTCCTCTCAGTGAATCCCTCGATGGCACGCAGACTGGGTGCCGACCCCGATGCGCTCATCGGACAACAACTGAGCGAAGTGATGGACAGCGAGGCGGCCAGCCAGCGTCTCGAAGCCGGGAAAAGTGCGGTCGAGAACGGTACTGCGACACGATCCGAGGACGCCGTCGGGGGGCGGCATTACCACAACCAGTATATCCCCGTCGACAGCCATCGCAAGGCGGATACCTTCCAGTTGGTCTCACGCGACATCACTGAACGCGTCGAACGCCAGCGCGAACTGGAGCGCCAGAACGAGCGGTTAGAGGAGTTCGCCAGCGTCGTCAGTCACGACCTCCGGAACCCGCTGAACGTCGCGCAGGGCGCGGTCGATTTGCTCGGGGAGCCTGCCGACAGCGAAGAGGCCGAACTGATCGCCAAGATCGACCGGTCGCTGGACCGGATGGGCTGTATCATCGAGGACGTACTCACACTGGCACGGCAAGGCCAGACTGTCAGTGATCCGAAGGAGACGGAGCTATCCACGCTGGCGTCGACTGCGTGGACCTGGATCGAGGCGGAACAGGCCTCCATGTCGGTCGAGTCGAGCACGGAACTCGCCGCCGACAGTGGGCGCGTGCAGGACCTGCTGGCGAACCTGTTTCGAAACGCAATCGAACACAACGACGGCGACGTCGAAATCGAGGTCGGACTGCTGGAATCCAACGACGGGTTCTACATCGCGGACAACGGCGAAGGTGTCGAGGAAGACGCCGACGACGTGTTCGAGATGGGCTACTCTTCGACGGAGGACGGAACCGGGTTCGGCCTGGCTATCGTCGAACAGGTCGCCGAGGCCCACGGCTGGGAAGTGTCACTGACTGATAGCGACAGCGGCGGGGCGCGCTTCGAGGTGACGGACGTCGAACTACATGACTGAGACGGACTTTTCACTGCCGGGTTCCGAGGAGGAGTAATGACAGTTGCGGGGGCTATCATCGACCTGGACGGAACGGTGTACCACGGTGACACGCTGTTGCCGGATGCGGCATCGGCAATCGACGTGCTCAGGGAGCGAGGCCTGGGAATCTGCTTTTTTTCAAACAACCCCATCCACGACGGGAGCGAGTACGTCAAACGATTGCGAGGGCTGGGCGTCGACGCCCGCGAGGGGGAGGCCTGTTCCTCCGGCGTCGTCACCCGCGAGTACCTCGACGGGACCCACGCGGGAGACAACGTGTTCGTCATCGGGAGCGACCAGCTCCGTGCGCTGGTCGAAGGGACGAGCGCGCGCTTAGTCGAGAACCCCGCCGAGACCGACGTGTTACTGGCCTCCTGGACGGACGGCTTCCACTACCACGACATGGTCGACGCGCTCCGGGCCGTCGACGACGACACCGTCTTCCTCGGGACCGACCCGGACCGGACGTTCCCCGGCGAAGACGGCGACCCGGTCCCCGGCTCCGGGGCGATAATCAACGCCGTCGCCGGGGTCATCGAACGGGACCCGGACAGGATACTCGGGAAGCCTTCAGAGATTGCTGTTCAGGCGGCGCTAGAACGACTGGACTGTGCGCCGGCGGATTGTCTCATCGTCGGTGACCGGCTGGAGACGGACATCGCGATGGGCGAGCGGAACGGAATGACGACCGTTCTCGTTCGGACCGGCGTCTCCAACGAGCGGTCGCTGGAACGGAGCGCAGTGACGCCCGATTACGTCATCGACTCGTTAGCAGACATCGAGCAGGTGCTTACATCGCTCGACGAGTGACACGAAACTGGTAATTCACCTGCGACTTTATTTCGACGGCGACCGTAGCTTTGCCTGGTGTTTCCAATGGGCAAAGACATCCTCATGATCGTCGGCGATTTCGGCGAAGACTACGAGATAATGGTGCCGTTCCAGGCGCTGCAGATGGTCGGCCACGAGGTCGACGCGGTATGTCCCGACAAGGAGGCCGAAGAGACGGTCAAGACAGCGATACACGACTTCCGCGGCGACCAGACCTACATGGAGTCCCGGGGCCACGACTTCGTCCTGAACGCGACGATGGCCGACGTGACACCCAGCGACTACGACGCACTGTGTGTGCCCGGCGGTCGCGCCCCCGAGTATCTCCGGACGTACGACGAGGTCCTCGACGCGGTACGGCACTTCTTCGAGGAGGACAAACCCGTCGCGGCGCTGTGTCACGGGCCGCAGATTCTCGCCGCTGCCGACGTACTAGACGGCTACGAGATGACGGCGTACCCGGCCTGTCGCGCCGAGTGCGAGGGTGCCGGCTGCTCGTGGGTCGACGAGGTAGTCACCGACGGGAACCTCGTCACCGGACAGGCCTGGCCTGACCATCCCGAGTGGCTCGCGCAGTTCATGGACCTGCTCGGCGACGAAGTGTCCCACGGTGACCCGATCCCGGCCGACGATTGAACGCATTCGTTGGCTGAGCCATGCAGGATTGAGGAATTCATAACAAACAAATAACGCGGGCGTTTCCCTCCGTTGAGGCGGGTGGGTTCTGGCATAGTGCACCATTACGTTCGCCCGCCTCGTGTTACGTACGCTCGTCGTAACTATCGACAGGGTAGCACCAGATTTGTTACAGAGGGGCACGAAACGTCGGCTGCAATGCCCTCCAACACTTCACCACAGGACGACGACCGCGGCTGTCCGAAGTGCGGCCACACCGGCACTGACGTGGGTAACATCTCAACCACCGGCGGCGGCCTCTCGAAGATGTTCGACATCCAGACGAACCAGTTCCAGGTCGTCACATGTACGAACTGCGGCTACTCGGAGTTGTACCGTGACACAGGGTCCGCGGGCAGTGATCTGGCGGATATCTTCCTCGGCTGACGATGCCCGCCGTAACCGGGCTGTTCCTCGTGATCGCGTCGCTCGCGGTGGTCGCACCGCTGGTCCTGTACGCGCTGGTCCGAAGCGAGCACGATCAGCGCAACGAGATGGATCGCGAGACGGCCGAACGACTGGCCCGGCGTGATACGGACGACGACAGTCGGGTCCGGTGACCAACACGGGACCGTCGCGTCGATTGCAGGGTTGAGTCGTTCGCGTACTGCTCACACTGATTCAGCGGCGTGAGTTCCTAGTACCGTTGTACCTCTGAATAAACTCCAAACAATGGGAAAGTGTACCGATGTCGAACCTTTTATCATAATTCTCGCACAACGTCCGACCATGGTTGACAAAGAAGACCTCCGCTCACAGTTCGTTGACGCGTTCCAGGAAGCAGACTACCCGATCTCCAGTCCGATGGACCTCGTTCCGGCACTCCCGGGCGGCCCGTCGACGAAGTTCGAGTCCGGCGACTTCTCGATGACAGCGATGGAACTGAACACGAAGCTCAACGGGGAGTTCCCATACGACAACGTCGACGCGTTCGTCGACGACGTCATGGCTTCGCTCGAAGATCAGGACCTCATCTGAGCGGGCCATACCGGCTCCGGCCGCTTCACCGGTCTCGTGCGATAACTCGGGAGATTCCCGGACGAACGGGTCGGTAGCCGTACCCGCCAGACCCTTGAGCTTTATCAGGGCAACGTCCCTAGTTGGTATATGGTCGGTTTGCCGGGGATCGAGACGCTCGTTCGGACGTTCGGACCGTTTCTCATCCCCGCAACGCTGTTCGTTCTGGGTGCCATCGGCTATCTGTTCCTGTGGCTCCTGACACGGAACCGACGAGAAACGTACGCTGCTGACGACTGACGGCGGTCGGTCGAATGTGTCCGGTGCGCACAAAGTTGTTGGAATCGCCAATCTTTTGGGTTAGATTCGTCTAATTTGGTGTATGTTGAGTGCCAAGATGGAGGATTATCTGAAGGCCATCTATCGCCTCGAGCGGGACGGCGACCCGCCGATTGCTCCGTCTACTATCGCCGAGATGCTGGACGTTACGGCACCGACGGTCACCAGTATGGTCGAGAAACTGGCCGACCGCGGGCTGGTCGAACGCGAGAAGTACAAAGGCGTGCGGACGACGCCGGAAGGCGAGACGGTGGCCCTGGAGATTATCCGCCACCACCGCCTGCTTGAGACGTTTCTCACCGAGCAGTTGGGGTACGACTGGGCCGAGGTCCACGAGGAGGCGGAGGTGCTCGAACACCACATCAGCGAGGAGTTCGAGCGCCGGGTCGCGGCTGTCCTCGACGAACCGGAGTTCGACCCCCACGGGGACCCGATTCCCAGCGACTCGCTGGACCCCATCGACGACGAGTCCGCGACGGCGCTGTCAGAACACGACGAAGGGGGACGACTCGAAGTCGCACGGGTCCGGGACCGAGACCCCGACGAACTCACGTATCTCTCCGACGCCGGCATCACGCCGGGAACCGTGCTGACTGTCGAGGAGGTCGCCCCCATCGGGATGGTGACGGTCCAGCTAGAGAGCGGGTCGTCAGTGTCGCTTCCGGACCACATCGCCGACGCGATTCAGGTCCGTGCACCGGACACGCAGGGCGAAGACGGAGTGAGCCAAGCGTGAGCGACGCGACGTGGCTGACAGTGGTAGCGATAGCGGCCGGTGCGCAGTTGGCGGTCCTCCCCGGCGAGAAGGTCCAGTTCATCATCGCCGGGCTGTCGACGCGGTTCAATCCGTTCCTCGTCGTCAGTGCCGCGGGCACGGCTTTCGCCGGCTGGACGGCACTGGAGATCTGGTTCGGTTCCGCGATCACGTCGCTATTGCCCGGCATCGTCCTCGAAAGCCTCACCGCTGGGATGTTCCTGCTGTTCGCGATACTACTGCTCCGCAGTGCCCCGGCGGCCGGCGCGGAGCAACAGGAACCCGCGTCCGGCTTCACCACTGACGGCGGACAGCTAGACGTTCGCGTTCCCGTCGTCGACTGGCAAGTGCCGAACAGGCTCGGCGGCTTCCTGCCCATCTTCGCGATGATGGCCTTCGGCGAGTTCGGCGACAAGACCCAGCTCATTACGATCACGCTCGCCGCCCAGTACAGCGCCCACCCCAGCGCCATCTGGGCCGGTGAGATGCTGGCCATCATTCCGGTGAGCCTCGCCAACGCGCTGTTCTTCCACCGGTTCGCCCATCGCTTCAATCTGCGAACGGCCCACTTCGTCGGCGCAGGGCTGTTCCTGTTTTTCGCCGCCGACTTCGCCCTGAGCGTGACGATGGGGTTCTCGCTGTGGGAAACGATGGTCTCAGGTATCGCGGCGCAGATGGGCGTTTGAGACGGTGTGATACCGGCTGCTGTGTGAACGACAGAAGACTTTTCGAGAACGGCCGAACAGTTCTGGATGATGCCCTCTAGACGCACCGTCCTCACAGCAGGAACACTCTTTGCCCTCTCGGGATGTTCAGCACTCAGTCCTGCGAGCGCTCGGCTTGCCGGCGTGCGGCTAACGAACACCGGTTCGACGACACAGGAGTTCGAATGCACGGTCACGGTCGACCGCGAAACGGTGTACGACGAGACACACACCGTCGCCGCCGAAGAGGACGGCGCAACCGTGGAACTGGACGATGTGCTTCCGGACGAACAAGGGACGATAACGATAGCGACGGCCATCGCCGGGACCGATTTCTCGGAGGAAACGACGTTCGACGACGACAACTGTTACGACGTCGTCGTCGAGTACACCGGTGACAACGTAGTCCACTGGCAGAGCGGGAGCAGCGACTGTGACGCGTTCCGATGACTCGCTCACAGGCCGGCGTGTAGCCACCAACCGCGGCTCTCAGTTGCGACCGTCGGCCCCAGTCGGGGTCGTCGGTCAGTCGTGACTGATGCTGTCGAGTTCCCGTGTCTCATCCGGAGCGGCCGTCTGTCGGACTTTCCCGGCAAGGACCGAGAGGACGTAGATCCCCACGGCGACGAGAACGATGACGCCGCCGGCCGTCGCACCGGCGTAGTACGAGATACCGATGCCGAGCACGACGGCCAGTTCGGCCAGCACAATCGAGACCAGGAGCGATTCCGAGAAGCTCCGGGACACCTGCGTCGCGCCGGCCACCGGAACAACCAGCATGGCCGCGACGAGGATGACGCCCATTATCTGCATCGCGCCGACGACGACGAGCGCCGTCAGCATCACCATGATCCGGTTGTACCAGGCCACCGGGAGCCCGGAAACGGCGGCGGCGGTCTCGTCGAACGTGACGTACAGCAACTGGTTGCGGGTGAGCGCGACCGTTGCGACGATAACGCTGAACAGCCCGAGCATGATGACCGCGTTCTCGGCGGACACCGTCGAGAGGTTCCCAAAGAGGTACTGATTGATACCGACGGCCAGGCCGCCGGCGTTGAGGCTGATGAGGACCGTCCCCAGGGCGAACCCCGTCGAGAGGACGATAGCCATCGACACGTCGTTGTAGGCGTCGGTCGCTTCGGAGATGAGTTCGATGAGCAGCGCCGCGATGACGGCCACGACGACGGCGGTGAGATACGGCGAGACGCCCAGCTCGAAGACGCCGTTGAGAAACAGCCCGACGGCGACGCCGGCGAAGGCCGTGTGGGCAAGTGCGTCCCCGATGAGCGCGAGTTGGCGGTGGACGAGGAAGGTCCCGATGAGCGGCGCGATGACGCCGACGCACAGCCCGACCAGTATCGCCCGGTACATGAAGGTGTACTCGGGGCTGATGAGTTCCAGCCCGGTCAGGTGGTAGAGCTGTGTCAGGAGCCAGTACCACAGTTCGAGGACCGGGACGAACGCCTCGTAGACGCCGCCGGCAAACGCGAGCGTCATCCGTTGCCTCCGGCCAGCGACTGTGCACCCGTCCCGAAGGCTCTGGCCAGCGCCGCGCTGTCGGTGAATTCCGCCGACGGACCGTCGAAGTAGATTTCACCGTTCAGGCAGATGACGCGCTCCGCGTGTTCAGTGACGGCCTGCAGGTCGTGTTCGATGAGAAGGACGGTGATCCCCTCGGCGTGGAGCGAGTCGAGCAGTCCGTAGAAGGCGTCGACCGATTCGGTGTCCACGCCGACGGTCGGTTCGTCCAGCACGAGCAGGTCAGCCTCGCCCGCCAGCGCCCGGGCGATGAACGCCCGCTGGCGCTGCCCGCCGGAGAGCTGGGTGATTCGCCGGTCGGCGAAGGCCGACATCCCGACTGTGTCGATGGCCCTGTCGACGATACGCCAATCGGCCGCGGAGAGACGGCCGAACCCGACGTGTGGGAACCGGCCCATCTTCACCACTTCGCGGACCGTTATCGGCATCTCCCGGCTCGTCCCAGCGCGCTGTGCGACGTAGCCGACTCTGGCGCCGTCGTCGAATGCCGTCGCATCGACGCCGAACAGCTCCGCAGTCCCGGTATCGGGCTCCAGCAGGCCGAGCAGCAACTGCATGAGCGTCGACTTGCCGGAGCCGTTCGGGCCGACCACGGCGACGTACTCCCCGGCGTCGATACTGACACTGATGTCTTCGACGACGGGCGTGGAGGTGTACCCGAACGACACGTCCGCGAGTTCGACGACGGATGGCCTGTTCTCGTTCGATTCGGTCGTCGCTTCGTCGGCATCGTCTCGGTGGTCTGAGCGCATTGTCGATCTCATTCGAAGTTCCGCCAGGTCTCGCTCCAGCCGTCGGGACCCGCCTCTTCAGGTGCCGTGTTACCCAGAACGACCTCGAACGTCGGCATATTTATCCGATAGGCGATTTCCTCGTAGCCCCAGTCGTTTGCCACCCACTCCTCGCGGACGCCGGCATAGGGCGTCACCGGGTAGTAGGCTTCGACCGGTGTCTCGGCGATGAGCTGCTTTGCGGGCTTGCGCGTCTCGAAGACGCCGGCCCCGATATACCGGATGTCGTTGTCCTCGATGACCGATTTCGCCTCAGTGATGTCCGAGGGCTTCACGTCACCGCTGGCCGCGAGGTTGACCACGAGCGGGCGCATCTTGACGCCGTAGCGCGAGCCGATGTACTGGAAGGCGTTGTGTGCCGCGAGCTGGACCACGTCCCTCTCGGCGCGGTCAAAAATCTCGGCGTAGTCCGCGTCGATGCGGTCGAGGACCTCGGAGTTGTACGTCTCGGCGTTGTCCCGGAGCGTGGATTCGGCGTCCGGTGCGAGCGCGACCAGCCCCTCGGTGATGTTGTCGACCGACTGTTTCGCGCGCCGCGGGTCGAGCCAGAAATGGGGGTCGCTGGCCCTGTTCTGTCCGACGCCCTCTTCGTCGCGGTCGAGACTCGCCGCGAGCGATTCGAGTTCGATACCCTCGCGGACGTTGATGAGTTCGGTATCGACGTTGTCGTCTTCGAGCGTCTGAATCGCGCGGTCGGCCCAGGGCTGGAAGTCCGGGCCGACGTGAATGAACGCGTCCGCGTCGATGATATCCCGCGTGATGCTCGCGTCCGGTTCCCAGCCGTGGCCGTGCAGTCCGGTCGGGATGAGGTTCTCGACCGTTATCGGCGTTCCGCGTGCGACCTCGCGGGCGAAGTCGTAGAAACTGAAGAAAGACGCCACCGCGACCGGTCCGTCCGCGCCACTGGTGCCGTCGCTGCTGTTCGATGCCGATTCCGTCCCGCCACCGGTCAGACAGCCGGCAAAGCCGGACGCGAGGCCCCCTGCGCCGGCACTGAGTACCTGCCTGCGGGTGACGCTATACGGCTGGTCGCCACAGGGTTGGTTAGTTGCCATGTGTGAGTTGCTGTCGGAGAAGAATATAATAGTTTCTATCTAATTATAGAATTAGACTAGTCTAATAAGATGCGCCACTCCTGTCTGAAATGTGATCTTTGGCACAGGAACAAGCGGACACAACGAATAAACCGGTGCTCGAAGTTGGTCCGATATGCCCGGACTCGACGATACCGATCACGAAATCCTCCGACTGCTGCTCGAAGACGCCAGACGACCCTACAGCGACATCGCCGAACGAGTGGACCTCTCGGCCCCTGCGGTCTCCGACCGCGTCGACCGGCTCGTCGAAATGGGACTGATACAGGGGTTTACCGTCGATGTCGACCGCTCACTGTTACAGGCCGGCGTGCCGGTCCTGATCGAAGTAGACGCGAAGCCGGGTCGGGCCGCCGACATCGCTACAGCGGTCAGCGACGCAGACACCGTCGAGCGGGTCTATCGGACCGCCGGCGGCCGGGTGGTACTGGCGGCGAACGTCTCCCAGTCCGACGCGAGCGAACTCCTCGCCGAACACGTCGACCTCGGGGACGTGGACCGCTACGAGGTGCGGATGATCGCAGACAGCGAGTGGACCGTCGGACTGGGTGCGGCGGAGTTCGCGCCCGACTGCGCGGAGTGTGGCAACTCCGTCGACGAGGAAGGCGAACAGCGCACGCTCGACGGGGAGCGGTACTACTTCTGCTGTGGGTCCTGTGCGGAACGGTTCGTCGACCAGTACGAGTCGCTGAAAGACGGGGTCTGAGCTGTGAGTGGTACTTCGGAATAGTGTCTAAGCGACTGTTTGAGTTCACTTCTGAATCTAGTAGTCGAATCTGACCTTCGAATCGAAGGCACAAACCGCATGAATATGGGGGGCGTATAGTAAGACAAGATGAGTAACCGGACCACCCGGCTCGAACTGACGGGAATGAGCTGTGCCAACTGCGCGGGCACGATTGAGGAGTCGGTGGGCGAGTTGGACGGGATTGCGTCCGTCGACGCGAACTACGCCACCGACGAGGGGAGCGTCGAGTACGACCCTGACGTGGTATCGCTGGCCGATATCGTCGCCGCCGTCCAGGACGCCGGCTACGGCGTGGCGACGGAGACGGTGACCGTCGGCATCACCGACATGTCGTGTGCGAACTGCGCGGACACCAACGAGGAGGCGCTTGAAGCGACCGCCGGCGTCATCGAAGCCAGCGTGAACTACGCCACCGACGAGGCCCAGGTCACCTACAACCCGGCCGATGTGTCGCGTGCGGACCTCTACGACGCCATCGAGTCCGCCGGCTACACGCCTGTCAGAGAGGGTAGCGGGAGTGAAAACGTCGGTGACGGCTCCGGCGGGGAACAATCCGGCGTCGACCGCCGCGCCGCCGCGCGCGACGAGGAGACGCGAAGACAGCTCCGGCTCACGCTGTTCGGAGCGGTGCTCTCGGCCCCGCTCCTGCTGTTCATGGCGGACCACCTGTTCTCGCTCGGACTTATCCGCGATACGATTCTGGGGGTTCCGCAGGGCTGGGTCGCCTTCGCGCTCGCGACGCCGGTCCAGATTCTGCTGGGCAAGCCGTTCTACGAGAACTCCTACAAGGCCTTGGTCAACAACGGCCGGGCGAACATGGACGTGCTCATCGCCCTGGGCTCCTCGACGGCGTACCTCTACTCGGTGGCCGCGCTGTCTGGCCTCATCGCGAGCACGGGCCTGTACTTCGACACGGCCGCGCTGATTCTCGTGTTCATCACGCTCGGGAACTACCTCGAAGCCCGCTCGAAGAGCCAGGCCGGAGCCGCCATCCAGCAACTGCTAGAGATGGAAGCCGACACGGCGACGGTGGTCCGTGAGGACGGCAGCGAGGCGGAGATTCCCATCGACGAGGTGGGGGTCGGGGACCGGCTGAAAGTCCGCCCCGGGGAGAAGATTCCGACGGACGGCGTGGTCGTGGACGGCGGCTCGGCCGTCGACGAGTCGATGGTGACCGGCGAGTCCGTTCCGGTCGAGAAAGGCGAGGGCGACGAGGTCATCGGCTCGACGGTGAACCAGAACGGCGTCCTCGAAGTCGAGGCGACGAAAGTCGGCTCGGAGACCGCCATCCAGCAGATCGCAGAGCGGGTCCGGCAGGCCCAGTCCCGCCAGCCCGACATCCAGAACGTCGCCGACCGCATCTCGGCGTACTTCGTCCCGGCGGTCATCGCCAACGCCGTCCTCTGGGCGGTGCTGTGGGCGGTCGCACCGGAGACGCTGGCCGCGGTCGTCGACGCGCTCCCGCTGTGGGGACTGGCCGCGGGCGGGCCGGCCGGCGTGGGCGTAAGCGAGTTCGCTATCGTCGTGTTCGCCTCCGCCGTGCTCATCGCCTGTCCCTGCGCGCTGGGGCTGGCAACGCCCGCCGCGACGATGGTCGGGACGGCCATCGGCGCGCGCAACGGCGTCCTGTTCAAGGGCGGCGACGTGCTCGAACGGGTACAAGACGTCGATACCGTCGTCTTCGACAAGACGGGGACGCTGACGAAAGGCGAGATGGAACTCACAGATGTCGAGGTCGTCGGCCCCGCTACCGACGGCGGGACGCTCAAGCCCGAGCGCGAACGGACCGAGGAGTTCGTCCTCGAAGTCGCCGCGAGCGCCGAACACGCCAGCGAACACCCGCTGGCCGAGGCCATCGTCGACGGTGCACGCGAGCGCGGTATCGAGGTCGAAGACCCCGACGAGTTCGAGAACGTCCCCGGCCAGGGCGTGAAAGCGACGACGCGCCACGGCCGCGTCCTCGTCGGCAACCGGAAACTGCTGTCCGAGGCCGGCGTCGACACCGCACCGGCGGAGGACCGGATGGACGCCCTCGAACGAGAGGGCAAGACCGCGATGCTGGTCGCGCTGGCCGAGGACGCAGGCGGCGACGGCACCGGGGACGACAGCGGCTCGGACTACCGGCTCCTCGGCATCGTCGCCGACGCCGACACGGTGAAAGAATCCGCCAAGGCCGCTGTTAGCGGCCTGCGCGAGCGTGGACTCGGCGTCTGGCTCATCACCGGTGACAACGCGCGGACCGCGCGCGCTGTCGCCGAGGAAGTCGGCATCGACCCCGACAACGTCATGGCCGACGTGTTGCCGGAGGACAAGGCCGACGCCGTCGACGAACTCCAGAGCGACGGCGACCAGGCGATGATGGTCGGCGACGGGGTCAACGACGCGCCGGCGCTGGCCGCCGCGAGCGTCGGCTGTGCCATCGGCTCGGGGACCGACGTGGCAATCGAGGCCGGCGACGTGACGCTGCTCCGGGACGATCCCGCCGACGTGGTCAAAGCCATCCGGATATCCGAGGCCACGCTCCAGAAGATAAAGCAGAACCTCTTCTGGGCGCTCGGATACAACACGGTGATGATTCCGCTAGCCTCGCTGGGACTGCTCCAGCCGGTGCTGGCCGCCGCTGCGATGGCCGCCTCGTCCGTGTCGGTGCTCGCAAACAGCCTCGCGTTCCGCCGCTACACGCCGGATTCGGAATACCGGCTGTTCGGCTTCCTCCGTCGCTGAGCGGGGACCGTCTCCAGCAGACTCATTTGTCGCCGGGCCTCACTTGCGAACAGTGACTGCCGAGGAGCGTATCGCCGACGAGCCGACGGGACAGACAGTGTCACAGCCGGGCGGTGTCGGCGTTCGGCTTCGGGCCCTCTGGCGAGCGCTCGTCATCGTCTGGCAGTTCGTCCCGCTGCTCTGGCAGTGGGGCCGGGACCGCAAGCGGTTCCTCCTGTTCGGTCAGTCCCGGTCGGTCGCGCCCGAGACGCGGACGCGGCGCGCTCGCTACCTGAAGAACACGTTCGTCGACCTCGGTCCGGCCTTTATCAAGCTCGGACAGATGCTGTCGACCCGGCCCGACGCCCTGCCGCGGGCCTACGTCGACGTGCTCTCGGAGCTACAGGACAACGTCCCGCCGGACGCGTGGGCTACTATCGAGTCTGTCATCGAACGGGAACTGGGGGACGACATCGACGCGCTGTTCGAGGAGTTCGACACGGCGGCCATCTCCGGGGCCTCGCTCGGGCAGGTGTACGAAGCGCGGCTCGACGGCCAGCGGGTCGCCGTGAAGGTCCTCCGACCAAACATCAGAACGCGCGTCGAATCCGACCTGCGGGTGCTGTCGACGCTGCTGCCGGTGCTCACCTACGGCGCTGACCCGGGCCAGGCGTTCACGCTGGAGAACCTCACCGAGGAGTTCGCGACGACGGTCCGCCGGGAGATGGACTACGGCCACGAGGCGCGGATGCTCCGGGAGATCGGCGACAGCTTCGCAAACGACGACGACGTCGCTATCCCAGACGTCGTCGAGAGCCACTCGACGGACCGCGTGCTGACGATGACCTATCTCGACGGCGTGAAAATCGACGACGTGGAGCGACTGGACGAACTCGGCATCGACCGCCCGGCGCTCGTCCGGCGGCTCGAGGAGGTGTACATTCAGATGATCGTCGAGGACGGCCTCTTCCACGCAGACCCCCATCCCGGCAATCTGGCGGTCCAGCCCGACGGGACGCTCGTCTTCTACGATTTCGGGATGACCGGCTACCTCGGTCCCCGGACACAGGACCAACTGCTTGATTTCTACGTCGGACTGGCGACCGACGACGTGGACCGCGTGATGGACGCCTTCGTCGAGATGGGCGCGCTGGACCCGATGGCCGACCGTGAGGTGATGCGGGAGGCCTTCGACATCGTCATCGAGCAGTTCCGCGGCGAGGACATCAGCGAGTACCGCATCGAACAGCTGGTCGGCCAGTTCGAGACGCAGCTGTACGAGTTCCCGATGCGCCTGCCACAGGACCTGGCGCTGGTGGTCCGGGTAACGACGGTACTCGAAGGCGTCTGTCGGACGCTCGACCCCGAGTTCGACTTCATCGAGATCATCTCCGAGTACGTCATGGAGCAGGGCGCCGGGGACGACGTCCGGGAGCAGATCAAGACGGAAATCCAGGAGGCGGTGACGGACTCGACCCGGTCAGCCGTGCGGACAGCGCCGAAGATAGAGAACGCACTCGACAGGGTCGAGCGCGAAGAACTGCTCGTCAAGACCGTTCTCGAAGACTCCGACGGACTGAGCCGGGTGCTCGCCAAGCGGCTCCTGCTCGGTATCGTCGCCAGCGCCGGCGTGCCGGTGAGCGCCTACCTCTACACCGTGAACGGGATCCAGCCTGCCGGGCTTGCGCTGGGCGGGAGCGCCGCGGTGCTCGGGATTCTCGCGTGGTCGTTCCGCCGACGCCGCGGGCCGGCGCTGTCGTCGCCGCAGTTCACCCGCCACGAGATGCAACAGCGGCAGGCGGCCGACGCTGCAGAGGGAGAGGAGTAGCTGAACGGCGCTCGCGGCAGTACGGTCGCGCTCAGAGGTCGCCATCGGCCGCCATCTCCCGAATCTCTGCGGCCCGCTCGCGTATCTCTGTGAGTTCCTCGTCGCTTTTGTTGTCGACGTGGCTGTACATCAGCCCCATCCGGTGGTTGGACCGGAGTGTGTCTTCGTTCCGGTCCAGGAAGTCCCAGTACAGCGCGTTGAACGGGCACGCACCGTCACCAGTCGTCTTCGTCTTGTAGTACGGACAGCCAGAGCAGTAGTCGCTCATCTTGTCCACGTAGTTCGCCGACGAGGCGTAGGGTTTGGTGGCGAACACGCCCGCGCCGTACAGCCCCATCTCGACGACGTTCGGCGTCGTCACCCAGTGGAAGGCGTCGACGTAGCCGGCGTGGAACCAGCGGTTTAGCTGGGCCGGCTCGACGCCGTAGATGAGCCCGAAGTTCGCGAGAATCATCAGCCGCTCGATGTGGTGTGAGTAGCCCCGCTTCCGGACGCCGTCGACCACGTCGGAGAGACAGGCCATGTCGGTGTTCCCGTCCCAGTAGAACTCGGGCAGGTCCGCACTCGCGCCGAGCTGGTTGGCCTCGGCCAGGTCCGGCATCTCCCGGCGGTACACGTGCCGGAGGAACTCGCGCCATCCGAGCACCTGTCGGACGAACCCTTCAACGCTGTGCAGCGGCGCGTCGCCGTCCTCGTAGGCGGCGATAGCGCGTTCAATGACCTCGTCAGGGCCGAGGAGTCCCAGATTGAGCGACGTGGAGAGCAGACTGTGGCTCATCGCCCACTCGTCCTCCAGCATCGCGTCCTGGTACGGCCCGAACTCCGGTAGTCGGTTCGTAACGAAGTGGTCCAAGGCTCGGACGGCCTGCCGCCGAGTGACCGGCCAACGGAACGGGTCGGGGTCGGCCCAGTCACCGCCGTAGGGCTGCTCGTCGTAGCTGCCCTCGAACGTTTCCTCGACCCACTCGATGACATCCCGGGTCACGTCGTCCGGCTCGAACAGCGGTGGCTCCGCTGAGGTCCACTCATCGGGTGGCGTCTCCCGGTTCTGGTCGTCGTAGTTCCACTCGCCGCCGACGGGGTCGCCGTCGGCCATCAGATAGCCCGTTTCTCGGCGCATGAACCGGTAGAAGTCCTCGTGGCGGTAGCGTCCGTCCCCAACCCACCCGTCGAACTGTGAAGGGGGGCAGAGGAAGCGTTCGTCGGGGACGAACTCGACCGCTCCGCCAGCGTCGGCAACCAGTGATTCGAGCCGCGCCTGCGCGGACTCGGTCTGTGGTCGGTGAGTTACGAGCGTGTCGTCCGGATGGGCTTCGAAGTGTGCCGCCAGTCCGTCCTCGAAGGTCTCCGTCTGGCGGTACTGGACTGTCCGACCGGCGTCCCGGAGGTCGTCGCGAAAATGCCGCATTGCGCTGAACAGCAGAATCAGCTTGTGTGGGTGGTACGGCAGTTTGCGGGCGAACGACTGCGCCTCTATCAGGAGCACCGGCTCGTCGGGTCGGTTGTCGACGGGGCCGGACCGGCGGAGGAGGTGGTCGCCCCGAAGCCAGACGGTCATTTGTGTACGGACACTCCCATTGGCTGTACTGTGGGCCCGAGTCCGCATCAATCCCCGTCCGAACTGTGTTGGTATCGCCACACTGCAGGGCGGTACAAACCTCAATTATTGTTCCCGTCCAAACGACAGAAACGACTTCCTTATAAGTGAAGAGTCATAACTCTAGTTGCATGACAGACGACCTCGACAGGCGGACGTTCATCCGCGCGACGGCAGCCGTATCAGGCGCTGGACTCCTTGCTGGCTGTGGCGGGTCCGGCGGCGATGGTGGCAGCGGCGAAACGGAAGCCACCGAAGCAGAGGAGATGGCGACCACTGAAGCCGAGGAGATGGACACCGAGAGTAGCGGTGGGATGGAGACCGTCGAAGCATCGAGCGAAGTGGCGGACTACGTCGGCGAGTCGTCCAACTTCGACGGCAACACGGTCGTGATGACTGACCAGGACGAGGTCTCCGTTGCAGTCGGTGCCGAGGGGAACGGCGGCGCGTTCGCCTTCGATCCGCCCGCGATCAAAGTCTCGACCGGAACGACGGTCGTCTGGGAGTGGACCGGTGAAGGGGCCGGCCACAACGTCAAGTCCGAAGGCGACGGCCCGCTCGATTCGGGCTCGGCTGTCGCAGAGGAAGGGACCACCTACGAGTACACGTTCGAAGAAACCGGAACCTACCTCTACAACTGTGTCCCGCACAAGGCGCTCGGGATGGTCGGCGCAGTCGTCGTCGAATAACCCATAGTTAGCGGCCAGTTTTTATCGTTTTACTAGCGCGGAGCGACTGGTGACGTACAGCGAGTACGCGATGACCGCGAAGCCGACCGCGGTGAGCGCGTTCTCGAAGATCAGTGCAGCGTTGGTACTCAGGCCGAACAGTTGGTCTGCGACGCCGGCGATGAGCGACCCGACAGTAATGGTCGCGAATCCAACGGCGAGATAGGTGAGTCCGGTCGCCCGTGTTTTCAGTGCCGCGCGGGTTGCGAAGTAGGTGATGAGCCCGCCAAGCAACACTGTCACAGTCTTGAATCCGATGACGATGAGAGGGATATCTCCGTTCATAGTTCCTCGCTGACGCGCGACCACAGGAGTGCAAGCCGTTCGCTCGGCCGCTCCTCGGCCGGCAGAACGTCGATCTCGAACGCGCCGTCGGCGTCGACGCCAACGAACACGCCGCCACAGTCCCGGACGTACGCCGTCGCGTGATGGCCGTCGGGGCGCACCTCCGTCTCCTCGGCGACCAGTTCGGCCTCGCTCAGCTGTTCGAGCTTCCGGTACGTGCTTGTCTGGGGCAGATCACAGACCGAGGCGACCTCCTTGGCTGGCAGCGGCTCGTCGAGCACCCTGAGTATGTCACGACAGTCAGGGTCGGCGAGGGCGTCGAACAGCGCCTGTATCTCGCTCGCGTCGTTGTGTGCCACGGAGGGGCCCTTTCAGGTGGACGGTCGGGGGTGGTTCTGCGGGCGGTTCGATTTCGATATGGCGGGGCAGCGACGTGAAACCTGTGGGATACTGCGACTCCGGAGTCCTGCGATACTCCGGTAGCAGCTCCCACCCAGTGTCGGGAATATAAAACACCCTCAGATAAAGGGCGACCGTTTGTTTCCAGAATCTGGAAAGGGCACACCCCCTTTTCTAACACCCAATAACAACAATTAGCTTGCTATGCAACGGCCCTCCACTCGCAGACAGTTTCTCGCAGGCACAGGATTGGCAGCCCTCGCCGTTACCGCCGGGTGCGTGTCCTCGGGGAGTAGCTCTGAGCCAGCGGCGGAAACCGGTACCGAGACCGCGACCGCTACCGAAACCGCTACAGCGACCGAAACTGCAACGCCTGAATCGACACCCGAGTCCCTCGACGACTGGCTCGATGACGCCAACGGCTACGACGGCGAGATTCGCAGATACGGACCACAGTCCCGACCGACAATTATGCTTGGCGAGGAGACAGACGGTGGACTGGCGTTCAGCCCACCCGCCATCGAAGTTCCGCCGATGACAATAGTCCGATGGGACTGGACAGGACACGGCGGCCAGCAGAACGTCGTCGCGCTCGACGGAACCTTCGACAGCGGCCGGACGAACGCCCAGTCCGGGACGATGTATCACTACTTCTTCGAGGAGCCTGGCGAGTACCGCTTCGTCTCCGAACCCCATCGCGACGATGGCATGAAAGGTGCGATTATTGTGAAAGAGCCGCCGAGTTCAGGCAATGCAACTGTCGACGAGTGGCTCGCAGCCGCGAGTAACTTCGACGGCACCATTGCCGACCGCACCGACACTGACACTGCAACTGTTACGGCCGGTGCGGACGGCAACGGCGGTCAGTTTGCGTTCGACCCGCCTGCACTGAAGGTCTCGACTGAGACGACCGTCCGCTGGGACTGGACCGGCGACGGTGGCCCGCACAACATCGTCTCCAAAGGCGATGGCCCGCTCGATTCGGAACTCGTCGCCGACGAAGGGAGCACCTACGAGCATACGTTCGAGGAGACTGGAACGCATCTGTACTCCTGTAAACCCCACGAAGGAGTGGGGATGAGAGGCGCAGTCGTCGTCGAATAGCAATCATCGCGGACTAGCTTTGGAACTGCCGTGCTGGCCGCCTATGGGATCTTGACGCTGTGTTTGAGCGTGCCGATACCTTCGATTTCGACTTCGACCTCGTCGCCGTCGTCCATCGGTCCGACGCCTTCGGGCGTCCCCGTGGCGATGACGTCGCCGGGCTCTAAGGTCATATACGACGTTATCTCCGTGATCAGTTCCGGAACGGAGAAGATGAGATGCTCGCGGGAGGAGGACTGCTTCGTTTCGCCGTTCAGTCGGAGTTCGATGCTTGCGTCCTCGGGAACGTGCTCCGGTGTCGCGACGAGCGGGCCGATGGGACAGGCGTTGTCGAAGGCCTTGCCGCGGACCCAGTTCTGTTCCCGTCGCTGGTCGTCGCGGTTCGAGATATCGTTGACGCAGGTGTAGCCCGCGACGACGTCCATCGCGCCCGATTCGCTGACGTTCCGGCACTGCTCACCGATGACGACGCCGAGTTCGGCCTCGTAGTCGATGCGCTCTTTCCCCGAGGGCATCGTGAGGTGCTTGCCGTGGGACGCGACGGCGTTCGGAGCCTTCAGGAACAGCATCGGCCTGTCCGGGAGGTCCGAGTCCATCTCCTCGGCGTGGTCGGCGTAGTTGCGCCCGATACAGACGACTTTCGTCGGCTCGCAGGGCGGGAGGATGTCCACTTCGTCGGGGTCGTAGGACTCGTCGCCAAAGGCGATACGGCCGTACGGTCCGGCAGCGGCGGTGACGACGGGCTCGCCGTCCTCGACAGTCCAGCGGCCCCCCCGGACGTTCCCCGCGGTATCACGGAATCGAACGCGCTTCATGTCACCGTTCTCTCAGGGCCGACAGATAAGCGTTTAGGAGGGGAAACCGGACCACAGCGGGCTGTTCGACGGCTGTCTACCCGGCCATCGTCGCCTGCGGTGTCGCGGTGTGTGGGAGTGTGACCGAACGGCTTTTGAGACGGGACGGGCTACGCTGGGCCGATGAACGTCCTCGTCGTTGGCGCCGGCGCGATGGGCCAGTGGTTCGCGCGCACGGTCCGAACCCACGCCGACGCGTCCGTCGCCTTCACCGACCTCGACCAGTCGGCCGCCGAAGCCGCTGCCGACGCGGTCGGCGGGCGCGCTGTCGCCAGCGACGCGGCCGAGACTTTCGACGTCGTCTGTATCGCGGTTCCGATGCCCGTCGCCGAGGCGGCCATCGACGAGTTCGCACCGCGTACCACGAATGCCATCGTCGACGTGACAGGGAGCATGGCAGGCCCAATCGCGGCAATGCGGGACGCCGTGCCCGATACCCAGCGATTGAGTCTCCACCCGCTGTTTGCCCCCGAGAACGCGCCCGGCAACGTCGCTGTCGTCAGCGACGCGTCGGGACCCGACGCTGTCGCCGTCGTTGACGCACTCGCCGCAGCCGGCAACAACTGCTTCGAGACGACGGCGGCGGAACACGACGAAGCCATGGAAACGGTACAGGCCAGCGCTCACGCGGCTGTGCTCGCGTTCGCGATGGCCGCAGCCGACGTGCCCGACCGGTTTCAGACGCCGATTTCGGCCGGCCTGTTCGACCTCGTCGAGCAGGTCACCGGCGGCGACCCGCGGGTGTACGCTGACATTCAGGCGGCCTTCGACGGCGCGGACGCGGTCGCCGACGCCGCCCGACAGATCGCCGACGCCGACGCGGACACCTTCGAACGGCTCTACGAGCAACTCTCATGAACCAGGACACACGCCAGCAGATACGCGAAAACGCCCAGTACCTCCGTAACGTCCGACCGCTGGACCCCGAGGAGCTACAGGAATACGTCGAGGGCCAGCCCCACCCCGCCGTCGTCAAGCAAGTACTCCGGGAGGAGGCGTTCGACCTGGGCATCGTCGAACAGGACGACGGGACCTTCGTTCCGGCACCCGAGGGACGGCTCTCGGTGGATTTCGACGGCGTCGAGCGGTTCCCCGACCGCTACGAACAGCAGGTCATCGACCTGTTGACAGAGTGGGGCGGGCTGGAGTGGCACAGCGGCGACAGCGGTGACGAACTCAGGGAGCGCATCCGCGATATCAAGGAGCGGTACCTCCAGGGCCAGCCCGTCGAGTACGACGAGCTGACCGCCCTTGGCTACGCCGTCTATCACTTGCCCGACTACTACGCTGTGGCCAAGTACGTCCTCGCGGACCTCGCCGCGGACGGCCAGCTCCCGTCGCAGCTCCGCGTGCTGGATGTCGGGGCCGGCGTCGGCGGGCCAGCGCTCGCCCTGCGTGACCTGCTCCCCGACGACGCCCTGCTGGACTACCACGCCGTCGAACCGAGCGCCGCCGCGGACGTGCTGGAGAGCCTACTAGAAGACAGCGGTCAGAACGTCCGCTGGGAGATTCACCGAGCGCTCGCCGAGGAGTTCGACCCGTCGTCACCGATTCTCGACGACAGCGGTGGGGCTGGTGGCGACGACAGCGGCAGCGGTGCCGATGGCGGCGACACTGACGCCGAGGGCTACGACCTCATTATCTTCGGCAACGTCCTCAGCGAACTCGACGACGCGGCGGCGACCCTCTACCGGTACGTCGAGGCGCTTGCCGACGACGGAACGTTGCTGGCGCTGGCCCCGGCCGACCGCAACACGGCGATACAGCTCCGACAGGTCGAGCGCGAGGTGGCCGACGGCGGCCCGGCGACGGTGTACGGGCCGACGGTACGGCTCTGGCCCCACCAGTCCCCCGACAGCGAATCGTGGTCGTTCGACCGCAAGCCCGACATCGAAGTGCCGACGATGCAACAGCGCCTCGACGACCCCGCGGGCGGAACGGGCGAGTTCGTCAATACGGACGTGCAGTTCGCCTACAGCGTCCTGCGGACCGACGGGGAGCGAGCGCACGACGTGACGCCGGACCGGGGCATCCACGCGCCGATGGCCGACGCCGAGAACTACGTCACCGACCGGGTGAACTTTCTGGGCGTGAAACTCAGTCACGACCTCGCCGAACGGGCGGAGGCCAATCCGCTGTATCTGCTGGGCGACGGGAGCCAACAGGTCGACCACTTCGCCGTGCTGACCGAGTCGTCGATACTGAACGAAGACCTCCGGAAAGCCGACTACGGCGACCTGCTGTCCTTCGAGAACGCGCTGGTGCTGTGGAACGACGACGAGGAGGCGTACAACGTCGTCGTCGACGGCGAGACGGTCGTCGACCGCGCCCGCTAGCGGTGGGCTTTTCTCGCAGACGGCCTGACGGAGCGTATGGACGAGCCGACGATTCTGCTGACCAACGACGACGGCATCGAGAGCGCCGGCCTCCGGGCGGTGTACGACGGCCTCTCGACAGTCGGCGACGTGACTGCGGTCGCCCCGGCGGAGGACCAGAGTGCGGTCGGTCGGGCTATTTCCCACGAAGTGACCGTCCACGAACACGAACTCGGTTACGCCGTCGAGGGAACGCCCTCGGACTGCGTCGTGGCGGGGCTCGAAGCGCTCGTCACCGACACCGACCTCGTGGTCGCGGGCTGTAACCGCGGGGCGAACCTCGGCGCGTACGTCCTCGGCCGCTCGGGGACCGTCAGCGCCGCCGTCGAGGCCACCTTCTTCGACGTGCCAGCGATGGCCGTCTCGATGTATATCCCGGTCCGCGAGGACGCTGCTTTCGCAGACATCGAGGCCAACGGCGACAGCTACGGCGAGGCCGCCAAGGCGACGACCTATCTCGCCGACCACGCCGTCGACGCCGGCGTGTTCGAGCAGTGTGACTACCTGAACATCAACGCTCCCGTTGCCGAGTGGGGCGACGCACAGATGACGGTCACGCGGCCCTCGCACGAGTACGAGATGGACGCCGTCCGCGAGGGCGACGCCGTGACGCTCCACGACCGCATCTGGGAGCACATGGCCGAGGGCGACATCCCCGACCCCGAGGGGACCGACCGCCGCGCCGTCGTCGACGGGAAGGTCAGTGTCTCGCCGCTGACCGCGCCACACACAACGGAGCACCACGAGTCGCTCGACGCGCTCGCCGAGACGTACGAACCGGGCGACGACGGCGAGGCGGCCGACTGACCGGAAATGCGGTTCCGTAACGCCATCCTCTTCGTCGCGCTCGCCGTCGCCTGGGGCAGCGCCTTCACTGCAATCAAAGCCGGGCTGGAGTACTTCCCGCCCATCCTGTTTGCGGCGTTCCGGTACGACCTTGCCGGGCTGTTGATGCTCGGCTACGCGGTGTACGCCACCGACCAGTGGGTCCCGAAGGGTCGGACTGACTGGATCGTCGTGGGCATCGGCGGCTCACTGCTGATCGCCGCGTACCACATCTTCCTGTTCGTCGGCGAGCAAGGGACCACCAGTGCCGCCGCCGCTATCGTCGTCAGCCTCTCGCCGATTCTCACGACTGGGTTCGCCCGCGCGTTCCTCCCGGACGAACGGCTCACGGCGCTGGGTATCGTCGGCCTGCTCATCGGGTTCGTCGGTGTCGGTGTTCTCAGCAACCCCGACCCGGGGAACCTCCTCGACCCGCGAACCGTGTCGCTGTTCCTGGTGTTCCTCGCGACCACGTCGTTCGCCCTCGGGAGCGTGCTGACCCGGCGGTTCGACGACGATTTAGAGATCGAGACGATGGAGGCGTGGTCGATGCTCCTCGGTGCGGTGCTTATGCACGGCGTCAGCCTCGGGGCCTCCGAATCGATTTCCGACGTCCAGTGGACTGCTGAGGCCGTGCTGGCGCTGCTGTATCTGGTTGTCGTCGCCAGCGCCCTCGGCTTTCTCATCTACTTCGACCTGCTGGAGCGGCTCGGGCCCATCGAGATCAATCTCGTCTCCTACGCCGCGCCAGTCGTCGCCGCCGCCACTGGGCTGCTGTTCCTCGGTGAGACACCGACGGTCTACACGGGTGTCGGATTCGCCTGTATCCTTGTCGGGTTCGGGCTGTTGAAACGGGATGCGCTGCGAAACGAGGTCGCACGATTCAGCGGGACGCCGAACCGAGGCGATTGAGTCAGTCGCCGTGGTCTGGCGCCGCTGGCAGGTCCCGGAGGAACGCGACGATATCGTCCCCCGCAGCATCGAGTCCCCCGCCCTGTGCGACTGTCGGCCGTCCGCCGCCACCGCCACCGAACTCCGCCGTCACGCTGTCGACCACTTCGCCGGCATCGACGCCGCCGGTCGTCGCAACGCCCAGATACTGGCCGTCAGCGTCCACCAGCGCAGCTACATCGATGTCGTCACCGACGGCTTGCTCCGCTCGGTCGGCCAGTCCGTTCGCGTTGAGCCCCGTGACAGTGCCGACGAGCCACGTCCGCCCGTCCGCTTCGATAGCGTCGTCGCGCAGGTCAGTGAGACGAGAATCGACGAGGCGCTCTCGGAGAGTTGACACCGTCTCCCGAAGATCGTCACATTCTGACTGGAGGCTATCGACAGCAGCCGGGAGTTCCGAAACGTTCGTATCCAGCGACTTGGCGGCGGTCATCGCCCGCTCGTGTTCGGTCGCGCGCTGGCGGATCGCTCGCGGCCCGACAGCGAACTCGACGCGAGTCAGCCCCTCGCCGGGGTTGGACCGGCCGAGCACCGTCACCGGTCCGATCTCCCGCGTGTTCCCGACGTGTGTCCCACCACAGGCTGCCACGTCCCAGTCTTCGATGGTGACGACACGGACCGTCTCGCCCTCGATTCCCTCTTCGGTCTTCGTGTTGAACGCGATGTCGTCGCGGTCCAGTGCCTCTCCACGCGGGATTTCTTCCCAGGTCACGTCGTAGGACTCCCAGACTGCGCGGTTGGTCAGCCGTTCGAGTTCGGTGAGCGTCTCGTCGTCGATTTCCGTTGTGGTTTCGAAATCCACCCGCACCTTCCCGCTGATAGACGGCCCGAAGGCAGCGGCTTCGTCGTCGTCCGAGACTGTCGCGCTGATATCGAAGCCGCCGTAGCCGAGATCCGACAGCAGCCGGCGACCAGCGCCGTAGAGGACGTGACTGGCCGTGTGGGCACGCATACAGTACGTCCGAAACGCCGCGTCGATCTGGCCCTCGACTGTCTCGCCCGGGTCGAACGCCGGCGGTTCGGCCAGTTCGTGGACGATATCGCCGTTTCGGTGCTGGACGTCGACGACTTCAACGCCACCGAGTGTTCCCCGGTCGGCCGGTTGGCCGCCGCCTTCGGCGTAGAAGTACGTCTCCGTTAGCACGACAGCGGTCGTATCGATACGGTCGACAGTCGACGTGAACGTCGTCACAGTGGGCTCGGCTGCGGCTATTCCCGTCATCGGGCGTGGCTACGTCGGCGTGAACAAAAACATCTGGGCGTGCCCCGGACGAGCGTCCGGGACTGCGCGGCCGACAGGAGCGCAGTCCTCGTGCGTGCCAAGTCGGTGTGGCGATTTCGAGGACGACTCACCCTGAACCCACCTGCTATCGATGGCGTAATCCACTGTTTGACACTGTATCGGGAATGGATACAGGGTCACTAATTAAATACTGGCAGCGACGCTTCCCACTCATGCTTGGGAGTGGGGGCCAATCGATAGTGCTCTGGCTGGTGGTGGTCTGGCTGTTCGCGGTTGGGCTGTTCCTGACGCTTCTGTACGCGTCCGGCAGGCAGGACCGGCGTGAGCAGACCCGCGCGTAATTGGGGCGAACGGACAGGGCAGGCGGTGGAACAGCGGCGTCAGACGCCCGGCAGACGGGCCATCAGAATTGGCGTCACGTCCTGCGGTTTTCACTTTCACCGTGAATTACCCGATTATATAGGGCCTGGCTCCCTGTCTGGCAATATGATCGAGCGATTACGCCGAGTCGTGGGGACTCGACAGCGCTCACATCTGGAGTGTCGGCGCTGTGGAACCACCATCGAGACGGATAGCTCGACCTGCCCGGCCTGTGGCTCAGGCAACATTGCGCAGTACGATCTATAGAGTTGTGTCCCAGCTAGTCTGTCGTAGCTTCCGCACTCACAGCCCCTGACCGGGCCTGTTGTTCCTGTGCGTCGAATTGAGCGACGAGCGAGAGGAGTCGCTCTGCACTGTCTGACAGCGAGTCGGCACTGGTCGCGATCTCCTGAATCGTCGCGGTCTGTTCCTCCGTAGCCGCGGACACTTCCTGTGCCTGCTCGGCTGTCCGGTCGCTGATCGACGTCACCTCGTCCAGCATCGTGACGACCTTCTGTCCGGAATCAGCCTGTTGATCGGTGGCTTGGCTGATCGACTGGATTGCGCTGCTGGCCTCCTCGACTTCGGTGACGATTCGGTTCAGTGCGGTAGCTGTCTCGTCAATCGTCTCCCGAGTTTCCTCGACCTCCGACTGCGTGTCGTAGATGTCGTCGGCGACACTCTCTGTCGAGTCCTCGATTCCCTCAATGAGCGTCTCGACTTCCTGGGTTGCGTCGGCAGTCTCGCCGGCCAGCGATTTGATTTCGGATGCGACAACGGCAAATCCTTCACCCGCTTCGCCGGCGCGCGCGGCCTCAATTGACGCATTGAGCGCGAGCATATTCGTCTGTTCTGCGATGTCGTTTATCAGGTTCACAACCTCCTCGATTCGCTCGACAGCGTTTTGGAGGTCTGTTACTTCTGAGACGGTTTCATCAGTCCGGGTTTCAAGCGTGGCCATCTTCTCGACAGCTGTCGCGGCCGCTTCTTCGCCCTCCTGCCCCAGTTCTGCGGCCTGCTGCGACTGGGTGGCGACTTCCTCCGACGAGGAGGCTATCTCCTCGATCGTCGCGGATAGGTCGCTCATCTCGCTGCTCGCTTCGTTGAGTTTCTCGTTCTGTGTTTCCGTTCCGGCGGAGATCTCCTCAGTGCTCTCGGCAACCTCCGAACTGGCGGACCGAATATCCGAAGCGCCGCCTGTGACTTCTGTGCTTTCCGTGTCAACCTGCCGTGCGAACGATTGGATCTCGGCGATGACGGTCTGGAGCTCGTCCATCATCGCGTTGAACCCCGTCCCGATGCGCGACATCGCATCGTTCCGACTGTCCGCATCGACCCGGACCGTGAGGTCGCCGGCTGCCGCCCGTTCCATCGCCTGACCGTATGATTCGGCGGTCGCTTCCAGATCTGCGGTCAATTGCTCGAGTTCCGCCTCGCGCTCCTCAATCTCCGCGCGAGCTTCTTCCGATTCACGCTGTGCCTCTTTGGCTTGCTTGCGTTGCTTCGTCGCCTTCTCTTTCGCCTGCTCCGCTTCCTGTCGCTTCGTCTCGGCCTCGTCGACCAGCTCCTGCATCTCTGTGACCAGCGAGAGGGTGGCTGTGCCGCCGATGGCGAAGACGGCAACAGTCGATGTCATAAGCGGGCCTGTGGCCAGGTTGAACACTTCCTCGTAGATCCCGGCCTTCTCGAACATGAGGCTGATCGTCCAGACGGTACCGAGCGTCGATGCAAAGCTGAACGTCAGCCAGAAGGCCGACTCGGCCTCAGTGTCTCGATAATTGAGCCATCCGAGCACTGTCGCAGCGAGAAAGCCGAGCGCGCCCAAACCGTCGAATAGAGGTGCAATCCCGACCATTGTTATCCCTCAGTCTTGATCCGGTTTTCCCGACGGAGATAGGCGGCCAGGGAAAAAGTAAGACCGGCCACGCCGATACCGACGCCGTGCTCAACGAAGTTCAGCACATCGCCGAGAACAACCGCTTCGAGGTTCGTTGCTACCATGCCAACCACAAGAAGAACGTACCCAACAGTGAACCACCGGGTCTCCTCGCGATACTGTGAGAGAACGGGTATTAAGCCGATTACCGCGACAAGCAGACCAACTACTTCTAGTGTTCCGAATGGGCCAATGCCAACCATGGGTTGAACAAGCTTCCACGTTTAAAAAAGGTTCTCGGCCCTAGCATCAGAATCGATAATAATACCACGTTTAACATTATATACCAATATTTACTCGTCGATAGCTACGACAACTACAGTACTCCTGCGCGTGCAAAAACGCGTTACTGCTGTGCTGGTTAAGGCGAATATGAAAGCGGTACAACGAGAGAGCTGCTGAGTCAAAAAGAAGGGCTGTCCTCGGGTTACTGTTCGACGTCTATCCAAGTATCGGACGTTATCTTCGCCGCAGAGTTGTCCGGATGTGTCATAGTGAGTTGGTCTCCAGATTCGACTGCGATGAGGTCGACAGTGTTGGTTTCCGTGTGATTTCGGGTCGGATACGTAAACGGTCGTGACCGCGTCGGAAGGTCGCTAATCGACGGACACTCCGGCGGCGTAACGACGTCGTCAGCGAACCCATCGGTGTGAATCTTCGACTGTGGTTTGTCTCGACCACGCGTATCAAGCCACTCAAAACACCTCTCCCCAAGCGAAATGGTCTCAATGGCTGAGCGCACGCGGTACCTGACCCGGTCCAAAAGCGAGGGTGGCGGCACGTCGCCGTCGTCCGTCCTGGCCCGGGCACCCCGTGGCTCATCCATGGGTGTGAGACTCATAGACATGGCTAGGGAAGCACGGTACAAAACCGTTGTGTCGATCCGGTTTAGAGTTCGATTCGCTCGACGATCTGGTTGCCGTCTTCCCGGGTGTTGAGCGCGACGATACGGACGTGTTTCTCCAGGCCAGAGTCCCTGAGCTTGGCTTTCAGAAGATTGTCGACCTGATAGACGCCGGCCGCGTTGTTCATCGCAATTTCGACGAGGACGGGATAATCGTCGCCTGGGCTCAGCGTCACCGTCTCGATAGCCTGGCTGGAGACGGTATCGATACCGCGGCCGCCGCGTTTGTAGGGGATACGTGAACGGCCACGCTCCATGTCCAGCGCGTCGGCGACGCGAACGACGCCGGCTTCCAGCGTCAGCGGGTTTTCCTCGGTGTGATGGCAGAGTATAGCATGGAGAACCTCACCCTTTACCTGAACCGCCTGACGGATGCCGTAGAACTCCGGGAGGATGTCATCGAGGATGTCGGCCGCCAGCGGGATCGAATAATACGGGTGTGAATCGCGGTGGACGACGTGCCCGATGTCGTGGAGCGTCGTCGCAAGTGCGATGATGACAGCCTCGTCAGCCTCGTCCAGGCCGTGGTCGGCCGCACCGTTGAACTCGACGCCGCCCTGCTTGAGGAGGTCATACAGGCACAGCGCTCGGTTCCGAACGATACCGATGTGTTTCGCGCCGTGGTCGTTGTACTGTTTGCGCGCGACGGGGTTGATGTTCTGGGCTTCGAGATACGCCTGGATCTCCTCGTCAGTCGTGATGGTGTCGAGAACTGCGTTCAGTCGCCCGTCCGGGAACGCGTGGTCTGCCTCGGGGTCGTAAATACGGCCGCCGGTGTCGTCGTTGTCAACGCTCATACCACATCCCAGACGACCCACAGCGAAAAATCCCCCACCGGCGCGATCAGGTGGCGGCGTCGATGACTTCGTCGTAGTCCGGTTCGACGCCAGGGTCGTCGCTGACCCAGGCGTACGTGACTTCCTGGTCTTCGTCGATAACGAAGACGGCCCGCTTGGCGACGTTCGGAACGCCCAGCGCCTCGAAGTCCATCGAAATGTCGTAGGCGTCGACGATTTCGCGCCCGGAGTCGCTGACGAGGTCGAACTCGAGTCCCAGTTCGTCACGGAACGCGTTCTGTGAGAACGGCGTATCGATGCTGACACCGTACAGCGTCGCCCCCGCCTCGGTGAGTTCGTCGAGTCGGTCCTGGAACGAGTTCATCTCGTGACTGCAAACGCTGGTGAACGCGCCCGGGAAGAACGCGAGCACGACAGGCCCGTCGTCGAGCGCCTCGGACAGCGTTATCTCGTCAACGTCGCCGTTTGCGATCGGTGCCGTGAAATCGGGTGCAGCGTCTCCGACTGAGACCATACTGGCGACCTGGGTCGTGGCAGATAAAACCCTTTCCGACGCGGACGAGTCCCGAATCAGAACTGCGCGAACTTCGCCGTGACCTCGTCGATCCACTCCGGCAGTTCGCGGTCCGCGAGTGTCCCGTCCGCGTCGCGGGTCGTGACGATGTCTGCGATTTCGCCCTCGCGCGTGATATCGAGTCGCCACACCCCGTCAGCCTCGATATCGACCCGAACGACGTCCTCTCCGACCGGTTTGATCGGTCGAATTGTTACCTCTTCCCCGCTCCTGACTTCCATCGTGTGACTATCGGCCGGCATCTGGTCTCTCTGAGCGCCCGACGGTAGTTATATCCCCGGGCGGAGAGTGCACCTGCCCGGCGCTGTGGCTGGTGATACTGTCAGCTGTAACTATTTCAAGATATTCCTCACCCCGGGCGAAATTCTTCACAGACTTACAGCCGACAGTATGAGCAGTGGCTTAACCAGAATATAATAAATTGACAGGACCGTGTAGCCGGTACTGCGGGTGCGAACCCGCACGCAGGCAAACCCGACGCCGGACATGGCCACGGAAATCGTGTCACCTGAACAGCCCCAGCTATCGACTCAGTCCCGTGGACATGCTGCGGTGTATCTGTCGACGTGCCAACCCAAGCCAGTGACACCGGGAAGTCAGAGACCGAATACCTCGTGTTGCCGCTTCCGAGCCACACCCATTGCCCCACTCCTCCTGTGTCAGGCCTCGCCGTCGGTTCCCGGCGAGGCCGTTTCGACAGACCAAGCGGCCACGGCTCGGTTATGACTACCGGTCTGTCTGCTGCCCACGCCAGACAGTACTGGAGAGTCGGTCTCGACGGCAGTGACTCGCCTGCCAGGCCGTCCTGAGCAAAAAGGTTATAATAGCAACCACGTAACCTTCGGATACAATGTTAGGGACATCCGGAGTACTGTTCCCGGGGATGCCCGGGACGACGGAGATGATGGTCATCCTCCTCATCGCCGTCCTGCTGTTCGGCGCGAACAAGATTCCGAAACTAGCGCGGTCGACCGGCGAAGCCATGGGCGAGTTCCAGAAAGGGCGCGAAGAAGTCGAGCAGGAACTCGAAGAGATGCGTGACGGCGGCGCTGCAGAGGGGACCGACGCGTCTACCGTGGACTCGGCCGAGTCGACCGAGACGGCGACGGAAACCGAGACGTAATCTCGACCACTTCTCCGTTTTCAGCGGTCTGTAGTGATAACGAAAGGATTTTTCACCGCTCAATCGACCACCCGATAGGGCGTGTGGCCTAGTGGACCAGGGCGAGGGGTTCCTAACCCCTAGAACGCGGGTTCGAATCCCGCCACGCCCGTTTTCCGGCGAGCGACAGCGAGCCGTGAAAACGGCCCGGAGATTCGAACCCTACGAGACGAGCGGAGCGAGTCTCGGTCCGGTTCGAATCCCGCCACGCCCGCTCGTGGTTTCTCGCGTCCGCTCGAAACACACTCGCGGCCGTGGCGACCCTCGCAAAACCTTCGGTTTCGCTCAGTCCCGCCACGCCCGTGCAGGGAACCGACGAGCGGAGCGAGTCTGTGACTGAACCGGCATGGCGGGATTCTAATCAGGGAGGTCGCGCGCAGTGGAGCGAGCACGTCCGACCGTGGTTCGAATCCCGCGAGACCCGCTGCAGCGACCGAACTGAATCACACCATCCACAGCGCCTGAGATGCCAACGTATAAGTTTAGGCTTACCTAACTCCTGCTGAAATGGACCGGGAGCCGTCCGAGCGGGCGGATGTCTGTGTCGTCGGGGCCGGGCCGGCAGGGGCACTCGTCGCGAGCCAACTCGCCAGCGACGGTCGCGACGTGGTCGTGCTGGAGGCCGGGCCGCGGTTCGACAGGTCGAAGCGCGAGCAGCAGATGGAACAGGCGATCCGGCCCGGCGACCACGGCTCTGTCTGGGAGATGGGCGGGGACCGCGACGCATTCAGTGCGAGCGGCGAGCGGTACTACCCGCTGAATATCTCGCGAGTGAAAGGGGTCGGCGGGTCGACGCTGCACTGGCAGGGGATGGTGATGCGGTTGCACCCGTCGGATTTCGACGGGAGCCACGACACCGACGACCCGGCGTGGCCGATCAGCTACGACGACCTGCGGCCGTACTACGCCGACGCCGAGCGGGCGATGGGGGTCGCCGGCGACGCGGACAACCCCTTCGCGCCGCCGCGAGACGGCGAGTACCCGATGCATGGCTTCCCCCCGTCGTACAGCGACTCACTGTTCGCCGAGGCCTGCGAACGGTTAGGCATCACGATGCACTCCGTGCCCAACGCTCGGAACTCCGAGCCGTACGACGGCCGGGGGCCATGCGTCGGCTACGGGACCTGCCAGCCGGTCTGTCCCTCCGGCGCGAAATACGACGCCAGCGTCCACATCGAGGACGCCGAAACCGAGGGGGCACGCGTCATCGACCGCGCGCCGGTCCAGCGCCTCGTGACCGACGCCGACGGGCGCGTCGAGGCGGCCGTCTACGCGACGCCGGACGGGACCGAACATCGCCAGACGGCCCGCGAGTTCGTCATCGCGGCGGGCGGCGTCGAGACGCCGCGGCTCCTCTTGCTGTCGACGAGCGAAGACCACCCCGAGGGGCTGGCGAACAGTTCGGGACTGGTCGGCCACTACTTCATGGACCACCTGTTTGCCGGCGCTGGCGGCACCCTCGACCGAGAAACGCGCCAGAACCACGTCGGCTTTCTCACGAGCGAGTGCCACCAGTTCTACGACGACCCCGGGCAGGCAGTCGAGCGCGTCGCGGACGGCGAGACGGTGATCGGGGCCACCGACGAAGCGCTGTCACCCCTCAAACTGGAGTTTCTGAACTACGCCGGCCCGTCGCCGGTCGAACTCGCGCTCTCCGGCGAGGAGTGGGGCGACACGCTGCTGTCGAGCCTCCGCGAGAGCTACGGCAACAGCATCGCGATGGGCGGGCTGGTCGGCCAGCCGCCGCGGAAGGAAAACCGGGTGACGCTGGACACGTCGACGACAGACGATCTCGGCAATCCAGTTCCGGACATCCAGTGGTCGTGGGGTGAGCGACTGGAACGGTCGCTCAGTCGTGCGAACGAGATTCAACACGCCGTGCTGTCGGAGCTGGGCGTCGACATCTCATGGACGGTCGGGCCGGCGGACACCGGGCCGGCGTACCACCACATGGGCACGACGCGGATGGGAACTGACTCCAAAAAGAGCGTAGTCAACCCACAGTTGCAGACCCACGACGTGGCGAACCTCTCGATCGCGTCCTCGTCGGTGTTCGTCACCGCCGGGTCGATGAACCCGACGCTGACTATCGCTGCGCTCGCGCTGAAGTGTGCGGACCACGTCGCAGAGCGGCTTTAGTCGGCAAGTTCGGAGAACATCGCCTTGCCCCGGCGAGTGACCGCCCCGAAACCGGGTGCACCGTGAGCGAGCCACACGGAAATGGCGAGGCCGAACAGCCCGAACTGGAACAGGACGTACGGCTCGATGGAGAGCGAGGCGAACTGCTCGACAAACGAGGTGTCATTGGCGTACGGCGGCGGTGGCTGAAGCGGCCAGACGAGAAAGCGAAGCCACTGGAGCTGTGTCAGGTCACCGCCGAGCAGCCCCGCCACCGCCGTCGGGCTCATGTCGGTCAGCGTGTGTGCGAACGCACCGACCGTGAAGGCCTTTGAGAGGTCTGTTCTGCGATATCGGACAGCGAGTCGGTGCAAGACCACAGCGATGATGAGGAGGGTAAACACCGAATGGGCGAGCGACCGCCCTGACGGCAGGACACCGAACGTCCATGCGAGGGGCTTGTCGATCAGGTCCGGGAACTGCGACCCCACCGCCAGCGCGGTCAGCGTCGCCGCCGTCTGGCGACGGGTCGGGTCAAGGCGAGTGTAGACGACGTAGACGAGGTAGGCGACGGCGAGATGTCCCCACGGCCACATTGGGTTTCGGTATGCCGGATGGTGATTTGTATCTGCTGATACAGGTCTGTCTGCATAGCGATCGGCAACCGATATGCCGGCCGTTCAGTACAGGCCGAGAATCGCGCCGGCGTCGAGCAGGAGTAGAATCGACACAACGGACGCTCCAAGCAGGAACGGGCGTGCGTTCCGGGCCGGTTCGCGCACCTTCTGCTGATTGAAGCCGTCGCTGAGCTTCGAGGCCCCGACTTCGACGAGGCCGGCCAGGATGAACCACAGGACGATCATCGTGATGACGAGGTGGCCGCGCCCGGTCCCCGTCAGCGACTCGGCGGTGTAGCGGGTCGCTGCCAGATGCCCGCCCGTCAGAAACAGGAGCAGCGCGCTCGCCCGTGACACCGTCTTGAGCTTCCCGGTAATCGCCAACAGCGGCCCCGGCGAGGAGTCGCCGTTCAGCGCCGTCGGGAGGACGGCGTAGGTCATGAACAACACGGTTCCAGCCCACAGCGCGGCGAATATCAGGTGCACCCCGAAGACAGCCGCGTTTACGACACTCATATACGGCGGTTGGACGCGACCCCCTTCAACGTCGTGGGTTCGGTATGGTTACTCCGAGGAATCGAAGGCATCGAGGGCGTCCGCGTCACCGGACATATCGAGTTCTTTGACCGCGTCTGTGTCAGCCGAGATGTGCGTCTCGCGGTCCGTGTCGTAGTCCAACTGGTCGATGAGGTGGACGAACGAGCCGGGGTCGGGGATGAGGAAGATGCGGAGCGAGAACGCGACGTCGCTCTCCTTGATGTCGACGAGCGAGTCGAGCACGATTGTCAGCGAGTCCCGGCGGACGTGCGAGAGGGCCTTGTCTGCGATTTCGGCCGCGTCGTCCTGTACGACCGTCGGCGTCCCCATGTTGATAGTCGCGTTCAGCGTGTTCGCGATGCCGTCGATGAAGCCCGAGGTGAGGATGTTGCACATCTCCTGCAGCGCGGACTCGTGGAGCTGTGTGAACCCGTCGTCGACGCTAGAGCCGGTCATCAGCTCCGCGATTTCGGCGGCCGTCTCCGTCTCGAAGGTCATCAAGAAGACGCCGTAGGGCGGCTCTGTCAGCCGGACGCGAGCGCTGTAAATATTCCCGCCGCCCATCTCGGTGGCGATGTCCTCCGGCTGGACGAACGAGAGGCTCTTGATCTCGACGGCGGCGTCGACGCCGGCCAGCGTCGCCAGCGAATCGGCAACCTGCTCGGCCCCGTCCTGAATGAGTCTGGTAATGAGCGTGAGTTTCCGAATATCGATGAGAAGCGGCATTGCACGCTATCAGGGCCTATGGTGTGTTACCGTTTTCGGTGGGGGCGGCGTCCCGAGACTGAACGGCGATCCACCGTAACGCTCATTACCACTGACTGACAGGGCTTCGGTGGGGAGCGTGCTATTCCGTGCCTTACCCGTCCTCGACGGGTTTCACACGGGTGGCCGCCAGCGTATTTCTACGGGTCTGGCTGGGGAGCCACGGCCACGCCCGATGTGAGCACGCTTAAGCCGCCCCGTCCGTTTTGCACAGCCATGGAACCACGGGACCTCTCCGCTCACACTGTCTATCGGGCAGGTCGCGGCATCGAGGAGGTCGCCCGGGAACTCGGTCTCGACCCGGACGACATGGTGAAGCTGGCGTCGAACGAGAACATGTACGGGCCGAGCCCGGACGCCGTCGAAGCGATTCGCGGGGCGGCCGAGCGGATGCACTCCTATCCGAAGGCCTCCCACGCCGACCTCGTCGACGAACTGGCGGCCATGTGGGACGTGACGCCCGAACAGGTGTGGCTGAGCAACGGCGGCGACGGTGCGCTCGACTGCCTCGCCCGGGCGATGCTCGACCCCGGGCAGGACGTCCTCGTCCCGTCGCCGGGCTTTGCGTACTACGCGATGAGCGCCCGGTATCACCACGGCGAGGTCAACGAGTACACGCTCTCGAAGGCAGACGACTTCGCCCAGACTGCCGACACCGTCCTGAAAGACTACGACGGCGAGCGCATCGTCTATCTCACCAGTCCGCACAACCCGACCGGCGCGGAGTTCACGACCGACGCCGTCAGAACAATCGCCGAGGAGACCGACGAACAGACCCTCGTCGTCGTCGACGAAGCCTACGGGGAGTTCTCCGAGCGACCGAGTAAGCGGCCGTTGCTGGACGACCGCGACGACGTTGCGCTCTTGCGAACGTTCTCGAAGGCCTACGGGCTCGCGGGCGTTCGACTCGGCTACGCAGTGGTCCCCGAGGACTGGGCCGACGCCTACGCCCGCATCAACACGCCTTTTTCGGCGAGCGAGCTCGCCTGCCGGGCCGGGCTGGCGGCGCTTGATGACGACGAGCACGTCGAACGCTCCGTCGAAACTGCTTCGTGGGCTCGGGAGTACCTCTCCGCGGAACTCGACGCGCCGACCTGGGACAGCGCGGGGAACTTCGTCCTCGCGGAGGTCGGCGACGCGTCGGCCGTCGCGGACGCCGCCCAGGAGAGGGGCGTCATCATCCGCGACTGTTCCTCGTTCGGGCTACCTGAATGCATCCGTATCACCTGTGGAACGCGCGAGGACACAGAGCGCGCCGTCTCGGTCTTGAACGAGGTCATCGAGGTGGTCGAGCCGTGAGAGTCGCCGTTACCGGGACGCCGGGCACGGGCAAGACCACGGCGACAGAGCACCTCGATATCGATCTCGACGTACTCCACCTCAACGACGTCATCAAGGAGGAGGGGTTCTCCACGGGCATCGACGAGGACCGCGGGAGCCTCGTCGCTGACCTCGACAGCCTGTCCGAGTGGCTCGACGGCCGCGACGACGTGCTGTTCGAGTCCCACCTCGCGCATCACTTTGACGCCGACCGAGTGATTGTGCTGCGAGCCCACCCTGAGACCATCGTCGAGCGGCTCCGGGAGCGCGGCGACGACGATTCGAAGGCCTACGAGAACGCGGAGTCGGAAGCGCTCGATGTCATCCTCGGGGAAGCCGTCGAGGAGCACGGCATGGAATCGGTGTACGAGATCGAGACGACGGACCGGGACCCCGACGCGGTGGCAAGCGAAATCCAGGCGGTCGTAGACGGAAAGCGCGAACCAAGCGCGGGCACCGTCTCCTACATCGACTGGCTATGACGCTCGACAAGTTCCGCCCGCTGGCCGACCGCGCGCTCGGGCCGTTCGTCAGCGCCGCCAAAGGAGTCGGCCTCTCCCCGAACGGCGTCAGCGTCATCGCGTTCCTGCTGGCCCTCGGAGCCGGCGGGGTGTACGCCGTCGCCGCGCGGGAACCATTGCTGTATCTCGGCGGGGCCGTCCTCGTTTTCTTGAACGGCTGGCTCGACCTCGTTGACGGCGCGCTCGCGCGTGAGCTGAACGTCGCGTCTTCGGGCGGCGATCTGCTGGACCACGTCCTCGACCGCTACGCCGACATCGGTATCATCGTCGGCCTCGCCGCCGGCGTGAGCCAGTGGGAACTGGGCATCGCCGCCGTCACCGGCGTTCTGATGACTTCCTATCTCGGGACCCAGGCGCAGGCGGTCGGCCTCGACCGCGTGTACGGCGGCCTGCTCGGTCGCGCCGACCGGCTTGCGCTCGTCGGCGTTGTCACGGGCATCGCAGCGTTCGTCCCGACCGCGCTGGCCGGCCTGACGCTGGTCGGTTGGCTGCTGGTCGTGTTCGCCGTCGTCGGCCACGTCACCGCCGCACAGCGGTTCTACCACGCGATGCGGGCGCTCGACTGAACATCGGTTCAGCAATTGACGGACCGGCATCCCGCTGAGAACGACCAGTGCACTATTTATACTGATCAGCGTGGCGAATCCCCCGACACACCATGAACGGGGATGAAGCCGAAACTCCATGTCACAAACCATTAAATAAACATGTCGGCAATCAAGGATAGCGATGGAACACAGTTACCGCTACCGTGCCTATCCGACAGAAGGGGTAGCGGACGAACTGGAACATCAGGTAAATATTCATCGCCAACTATACAACCACGTCCGATGGGACTACACGAACAGCCCCGTGGATGCTAAGCCGAGTGAGTTCGACCAGAACAACAAACTCCCTGAGTGGAAGCAAAAATGGCCAGTGTTCGCGGAAACGTATTCGAAAGCCGCGCAAGCTACCGTTGCCCGCTTCCACCGCAACCTCTCGAACCTTCGTAAACAAAAAGAGAACGGGCACACCGTTGGTCGTCTCAAACGGCAAGCACCCACCGATTACCGGAGCGTGACGTACAACCAGTCTGGTTTCGACCTCGATGAAAAGAGGGGCCAAGACGGGTTTGCGTACGTTCGCTTCAGCAAAGTCGGATGGGTCAAAATACGGTACTCCCGTCCAATCCCTGCTGGTTCCTCAATAAAGGAAGCCACGTTCAAGAAAGAGACTACCGGTGAGTGGTTCGTTTCCTTTGGGTTGGAAATCGACGACGCTAACTTGCCCGAGAAGCCCGATGTGGACTCACTCAACCCGAGCAACAGCGTGGGTATTGACCTCGGCATCTTGAACTACATCCATACCAGCGACGGGAAGACCGTGGATTAGCTCGATCTCGAAGGCGAATACGAACGACTCCGACGTGCGCACCGCAAACTCTCGCGGAAAGAACATGGGTCGAACAACTACGAGAATCAGCGAGTCGAAGTGGCGAAGGCCAAACGCGACATCCACCGGAAAGTACTGGACTACCAGCACAAAATAACGACGTGGCTCGTCAAGGAGTACGATGCCGTGTTTGTGGAGGACTTGAACGTTCAGAGTATGCTTCGAGCGGATGGAAACGGTCGGAACAAGCAGGATGCGGCGTGGCGACAGTTTATCACTTTGCTTGAATACAAGGGCGATCTGTACGGTACGCACGTTGTGCAGGTCGAAGCAGCAGGGACGACAAAAGAATGTGCGGTGTGTGGTGTGGAGTCATCGAAGTCCATCTGGGTCCGGGAACACTCCTGTCCATCATGTGGGTTTGAGACAGATAGGGATGCGAATGCAGCGATGAACGTCTTGCAAAGGGGGTTTTCTGAACTAGGGCTGGGATGGCCCGAATCAACGCCTGTGGAGACTGTGACCGCTACGGACACCGCTGATCTTCAGCAAATGTCTGCAAGTCACGTCATCGAAACAGGAAGCCTGTCTACGTGAGAACAGGATTCCCAGCGCCAGCGTGCGCAGGGTAACATTCAAACCGCGCCCCGTCCAAGCCGTCGGTATGGTTCAGTGCGAGATGTGCGGGACGGAGGTTTCGTCTCCGAACCGCGTCAAAATCGAGGGAGCCGAACTCGACGTCTGTGACGAGTGTACCGACTTCGGCACGGAGGTCAAGACGGAGGAGACGTCGTCTACGTCGACGAAGTACTCGACGTCGTCCTCCTCGTCATCGTCGTCGAGTTCGTCCTCCTCGTCGAGTTCCTCGGGTGGTGGCGGGTCCGGTGGCCGCCGTCGAGATATGTTCGACGAGATGGACGAGATCGCACAGGATTACCACGACCGGATCCGCAAGGGCCGGGAGTCCCAGGGACTCAGCCAGGAGGAACTCGCCAAGCAACTCAACGAGAAGGCGAGCCTGATCCGGAAGCTCGAACAGGGTAACTCCCTGCCCAGCGACGACGTCCAGAAGAAACTCGAAAGCGCGCTCGAGATCTCCCTGAGCGCCGGCGGCAGCGCCGACGAGACGGAGTGGTCCGGCGGCAGCAGCGACGGCGAGTACACGCTCGGCGACGTCGTGAAGCGGAAGGACTAGGTTACAACTGGAGGTCGTCTTTCTCTACGTCGAGTTCGTCTGCGAGCGACTCGACGTTCGACGAGATACGCTCGATCTCGTCCTGAAGTTCCTGATACCGGTCGCTGTCCTGCAGTTCCCGGTCGGTCTTCTCGACGCGGAGGACGTTGCGCTTGAGCTTTTTCGACGTGAGTGTCCGGAGTCTGTCGTTGTACTCCCGGATCTTGTACAGTCGGTCGACAACCTCTTGGAGGTCGTCGCGAGTAACGGGTTTGACGAGGTAGTCGTCGACGCGCATCTCGATGATGTCGAAGTCGGGGTCGATAGCGGTGACCATCGCGACGCGGCATCGAAGGCCTTTTTCCTCGATCTGTGCGAGCACTTCGTTGCCGGAGACGACCGGCATCCGGCGGTCGAGCAGCACCACGTCGATGTCGGGCGACAGCAGTTCCAGTCCTTCCTCGCCGCTGTAGGCCGTCTGAACGTGATACTGGTCGGATAAATAATCGGTGTACAGATCGGCCAGATGCTGCTCGTCTTCAACTATCAGAACGGTCGGTGTGTCGTCATCCCCTGCTGTCACGGCTTGTCTCGTTTCTTGTCTCGGCCGAAGCGTAATAATTGTCATCCCCGAGCGGTGGACCGAGATGGAACGACAGCGCAGTAGTAGGCACGCCAAACGGCGGCTTCGCAACCTATTTCCCGACAGCAGCCGGTGCGTTTCGTATGTTCGTCCTTGTCAATCTGAAGGCGTACCCGTGTGACCCAGTCGAAGTAGCGACCGCCGCCGCTGACGTCAGCGACGACTCCGGCGTTCGCGTCGCCGTCGCGCCACAGGCCGCACAGATCGGCCCTGTTGCGGAGACCGGCGTCGAAACGTGGGCCCAGCACGTCAGCGCCGTCGAGCACGGCAGCCACACCGGCAGTACGCTCGCCGAGGCCGCTGCGGACGCCGGTGCCGTCGGCACGCTCCTGAACCACTCCGAGAACCGACTCAAACTGGCGGACATCGACGGGGCGCTCGACGCCGCCGACCGCGCGGACCTCGAAACGATCGTCTGTGCGAACAACCCCGCACAGATCGGTGCGGCCGCCGCGCTCGACCCCGACGGCGTCGCCGTCGAACCGCCGGAACTCATCGGCACCGGCACGCCTGTCAGTAAGGCCGATCCGGACATCGTGACCGGCGCAGTCGACGCCGCCGCCCGCGTCAACGGTGACGTGGACGTGCTCTGTGGCGCCGGCATCTCGACCGGCGAGGACCTCGTCTCGGCGAGCGACCTCGGCGCGAGCGGTGTTCTGCTGGCGAGTGGCGTCGCGAAGGCCGACGACCCGCGTGCGGCGCTCGAAGACCTCGTCGAACCGTTACTGTAAAATCGCCGCTATCGCGGTACTACCTTTTCAGTCGCCGTTTCCGTCCAGAAACGCAGATTCGAGTCGGGAGACAACCGACTCTACCTCATCCTCGTCGAGTCGACGGTCGCTCTCTTCTCGAACCAGCGCCGCGAGCCGGGAATCGTACTTCCCGCGGCCAACGTGTTCGACCAGTTCGCGGAGCCGGAGTTCCCTGTTTCGCGCGTAGGCCGCCGTCCGGTCGCCGGAGCCGCCGGCCGAGAAGTGGGCGTTCAGCGGCGTTCCGGGGCCTTGCTCGCGGTAGTACGCGAGCATTCGGCGGGTCTTTCGGTCTAACTCTTCGATGTCGGCTCGCAAGTCGCCGTAGACGGCAGGACCGTCGAAGTCGGACGGAGACTCGTCTTCAGCGGACCCAGTTGCCCCGTTCGACTCCTCGGCTTCGACGGCTTCGGCGATGGCTGCTCTCAGGTCCTCGTCGTCGGTGTCGGTCGTGTCTGTATCGGCCACCCCATTCACTGACACGGCCGCGGCACCGTTGTCTGCGCTGGCCCCGTTCGTCACTGTGTCAGCGTTTGCGGCGTGGCCGTTCGTCTCCGCACCGTCACTGGCGCTGCCGCCGTTCATCGCGGCCCCGTCCTCGGCAAAGGCGCTGAACGCGTCGCCGAACCCGCCGCCGGACGTGGCGTCGGCAGTCTCGTCCGGCTCCGGGGACTGCTCGTCACGGGGGCCGTCGGCATCTGCCTCGCTATCTGAATCCGACGAGTCGGCGAACCGCTCGCGCTGGCGGCGCATTTTCTCCTGTTCCGTCCGGCCGGGGTTGTAGTCCTCGGCCTGGTCCAGCATCGCTTCGGTGAACTGCTCGGCCATCCGCGAGAGGTCGCGTGCGTCCTGCAGTTCCGCCTCCAGTTCGGCGATGCGGGAGTTCTTCTTGTCCAGTTCCTCGCGGAGTTCCTTGATGCGGTTCTCCGTCTCCTGCTGTTCCTCGCTGATGGTCTCCAGTTCGGAGACGAGGTCGTCACTGACGGACTTGAGTTCCGGGCGCTCGAAGTCGTCGAGGCCGGGCGTCGCGCCGGCGTCGAACGTCTGCTTGCGGTGGAACTGGACCCGGCTGACCTGCTCGGCCCAGTCGTTCATCATGAACGCCTCCCCGTCGTCCAGGTCCTCGACGGCGTCCGCGTACTGGTTGTCGAGGATGCGCCCGACCACTTTCGTGTCGTTGTTCCAGGTCAGCCGATGCCAGACCAGCCAGTCGCACTGGGTGATGTAGTCCTTCTTCACGTCGGCCGGGCGCTGGCTGATGCCGACGATACCGAGCCCGTGTTTCCGGCCGCGCTTTCCGATCTTGATGAGCATCTTCCCGACCTCGCCCATCGACCCCTTCTCGGGCATCCACTCGTGACACTCCTCGACGAGCATCAGGAACGGCTGTTTCTGCTTTTTCGCCTTGGCGAACAGTTGCTTGGCGACCTCGGTCAGCAGCGTCTCTGCCTCCTCTTCGTCAAGGAACGACGAGATATCCAGAATGATCGGGACGTTCTGTTCCAGCGCCAGCGAGGCGATCTTGCCGGCGTGGTCTTCGGTGACTTGGATGTCACACTCCTCGTCGCCGCCGACGTGGAGGATCTCGTACTCCTCTTTCAGACCGTAGTACTCGCCATCGATGTCGACGATAAGCAGGCCGAACCCGTTGTCCAGCAGTTTCTCGGCGATGACACTCGCCGTGTTCGACTTCCCGGACCCGCTCTTGCCGGTGATGAACCCCCGGCCGGTCAGCAGTTCCACCACCGGGAGATTGACGGTCTCGCCCGGCTCACCGGTCCCACCCGGCCCCGCGCTCGTCGTCGCGACAGTTATCTGTTCGGTCTCTGCCATGCGTTTCTGTCACGAATGAGACGCGCAGGCCCCATAACTCTCCGTCAGACGCCCATCAGCTATGGAACAGGTCTGGACGCAAGGCAAACAGTTCGAAGCCAGTCCGAGGTTTCGTTCGCTCGGGCTTCAAATTCTCGTGTGCTATCGGGCTTCGGTTACCGACGCCGCTATGACTTCGTTTCGGGCGTCCGACTGGGGTCCCACTCGTCGTAATGGACCAGTTCCGTTCTGTCGATGCGACTACGCCAGCCTTCCCGTTGCAGTACCGGTTCAGCAGGGAAGCCGTCTTCCGGGTAGCCGACACAGAGGTAGGCCACAGGCTGAACGTGGTGTGGAATGTTCAACACCGCACGGAGTTCGTGGGGATACAGAAACGAGACCCAGCCGACACCGATGCCCTCGGCACGGGCAGCGAGCCAGAGGTTCTGTACGGCGAGACACGTCGAATAGACGTCCATTCGCTGCATCGTATTCCGGCCGAGGACGTGTGGCGCATCGCGAGTGGGGTCACAGGTAACACAGATATTCACCGGGGCATCGGTTATCCCCTCCAGTTTCAACTGGCCGAAATCCGATTTGCGCGGCTCCTCGTAGCCTTCGCGTGCGGCGGCTATCGCCCGTTCGGCAATCGCGGCGACCGCTGACTTCGTCTGTTCGTCCTCGATCACGACGAAATCCCACGGTTGCGAGAACCCGACGCTGGGCGCGTTGTGTGCGGCATCAAGGATCCGTGTCAGAACGTCATCGGGAACGGAGTCCGCGGAAAATCGTCTGATATCCCGTCGCGAGTAGATGGACTTGTAGACCGCCTCGCGGTCGCGTGGTCCGAACTCAACCATATCTTCCCTGACAAACGACAGTTGTAAACCGATTGTGCTGACCGACAGTGTCCCGGGTACGACGAGATGCGAACGCGAAACAGACTGTGAGCGGTGCCAGTCAGCCCGAGACGGGGTAACGGCTATTGTGGTGGGACACCTTGACACACTCGTTCGGTGGGGCTGTCCATGGACAGATACGAGACGTTCGTCGAGGACGGAACCGTGTACGTCGGGAGTGACGACGGCCTGCTGGAAGTGGCTCCGCTCGACGACATCGTCACGGCCGCCGGCGGGCCGGCCTGGACGATCACCTACTCCGAGGCCGAGAAGGAGCGGTACGCCGGGATGGATACCAGCGACGAGGGGCTGGTGGTCGACGTAGTCGATATGTTACACGCGATGACCCACAGCCAGCGGTTCGTCGACACGCTGGCCGCGCATCCGACAGCAGTCCCAGCAGACGACACTATCTCACCGCGAGCCGGTCTGTTCGTCGGGAAACTGCTGGAGAATCTGGAACACGGTGTCGCCTAACTAGAAATCCGCGAGCGTGGTCTGGCCGGGCGGGAGTGAAATGTGAGTGTCAGCGGGGCCTCCATCTTCGTCCATCGTATCTCCGGCAGCCTCGCTCTCACCGAACGTTCCGAGACCGACCTGTCCTTCCTCGTCCTGTTCTTTAGCCGTCTCCGAGCTGTTGTCGGCGACGGAGCTATCGGTCGTCTCCTCGGTTCCAGCGTCGCCGCTGAACCCGTCCAGATTGGCCTGCTCGCCGGCCGAGAAATCAAGGTTCGAGACGCGGACACCGACCTTCCGCACCGGGTCGTCGTCGAACTCACCGAGCAGGTCCAGCGCGACGCGCCTGACAAGGTCGGGCTCCTCGACCGGGCCGGGGAGCGACCGGGCGCGCGTGTTCACGTCGAACGGCGGCGTCACGACCTTGATGCCGATGGTCTGGTAGCGCGCGCCCTTTCGCTGTGCGCGGTCGGCGACAGCGTCGGCGAGGGTGCGAACCTGTCGACACTTGGCCTCCATCTCGGCCGTCGCGTCGGTGAACGCGGACTCCCGCGAGAGGCTCTTGGGGTCGCCTTTCGGAGTCACCGACCGCTCGTCCTCGCCGCGGGCGTAGCGTCGTATCTCGCGGCCGCGCTCGCCGAAGCGGTCGGCCAGCAGTTCCGGGTCGGCGGCCGCCAAGTCTCCTGCGGTCTCGATGTCGAGCGAATCGAGTTCTCTGGCGGTGACCGGGCCGACGCCGTGGACGTCCTCGACGGGGAGGTCATCAAAGAACTCCCGGACAGCCCCGGGTTCGACGACGACTAGACCGTCTGGCTTGTCGCGGTCGCTGGCCACCTTCGCGGCGCTCATCGTCGGCGCGACACCCACGCTCGCGACCACGCCCACCTCCGATTCGATGGTGTCTTTCAGGTCTTGTGCCCACGACTCGACGGTCTCCCAGGAGACCTGTTCGGTCACATCCAGATACGCCTCGTCGATGCTCACCTCGCGGACGACGTCCGCTTCTGCATGGAGGATGTCCCGGACATCCGCGGCGACGGACTCGTAGAAGTCCATCTCGACCGGGCGGTAGAACCCAGCATCCTCGACATCGAGAGCCGGGTCCTCGACGGCGTCGACCTTCCGTGGGAGCCGCTCCAGCGCCTCAGAAATCGCCATCGCCGATTCGACGCCGTACGCCCGCGCCTCGTAGCTCGCTGTCGCGACGGCCCCGTGGGTCGCGCCGTTCTCGTAGCCCATCCCCACGACGAGCGGCTCGCCCCTGAGTGCCGGCTCCCGCCGCTGTTCGCAGGCGGCGTAGAAACAGTCCATGTCGACGTGCGCGACTATCTGCTCGGGTCCGCTGGTCCCGGGGAGCCGCGCGGCGTCCATACCCGACGCTACGCGTACTGGCAGAAAATCCCTCCGGCCCTCGCCGGCCCTATCAGGTCAACGTATGGACTGGTACATCGAAACCACCTCGAAAATCGGGAGCAGGGAAAGGGGTGGGGGTGGGGGTGGGGGTGGGGGTGAGGTGTCAGCTGCTCCGTCTGCCGTTAGTTCCAAAGCGATACGTGGCCGGTGGAGTGGCCAGTCTCCACCGGCGATGATCGTCCGCCGATGCCAATCCCGGATGGTACGACGGTCGTTCCCGCCGGGAGCGTAGGAAGCTCCATGTTAACAAAAGTCATGATAATACTTCAATGTTGGCCGAAGTTATGTCCGACTCACACTTTGAGGTTCCCCGGTCGCGCCCCGCTCGAAACGCTTTCAATCCTCTCCCCACGACTGCGACGTAATGACCGAACTGACGGACTCGCTGCCGGACAGACCGCTCTCGACGAGCGAGATCTCGGCCCTCGAAGCCCAGCACGACGACTACGGCTTCGCGCCAGTCGGGTTCTTCCCCGACCTCGACGTGGTAGCCGCGTTCGTCGTTATCATCGACGGCGACCGCGGCTACAGCCTCGGCTACGACCGCGACGGCGACGGCTGGGTCGTCGTCGAGTCCTTCGAGGATGGGGAAGACTTCGCCGGCGTCACCGACCGCCTCCAGGAGTGGATGGGCGACGACTGGGCGGAGTTTGAGGAGGCTGCCGTCGAACCGGAGTGACGGCGTCTGGGAGCTACGAAGATGGCTGCGAGACGTCGACGAAGTTCAAAACGCCTGATAACGCCTCGGCTGATCGTTTTTGCTGACACAGAATGCGGCGGCCGGGATTTGAACTCGACTGCAAATCCTCGCTGTCGCTCGGATTTCCGTAGTTCAAATCCCTCTGTACAGCATTTGCTGTTCGCGGTTGTGCTCACAGCAAAATGCGGCGACCGGGATTTGAACCCGATGGCGAGACTCGTTGCACTCGTCTCGCGTGATTCAAATCCCTCCGTACAGCATCCGCTCGTCACGTCCGTTCCTCGCAGGATGCGGCGACCGGGATTTGAACCCGGGCCATGAGCTTGGAAGGCTCAGGTCCTACCACTAGACCACCGCCGCTCATCGCTTCGCGTCTTCACGGCGTGCCTCGCGATTCCGTCGGAACCGCTCACCACTGCCGCACGCTCACTCGTGCGGACACAGACCAGATGGACTGTGTTTCGCCCGAGTGCGAACGTACACGTCCATAGATGGAAGGCAATTAAGTGCGTTTCCCTTCTGGCTCGACAACCCCGTAACAGTTGCCGCTTGACAGCTCCATCGAGACGAGTCGGAGGTCGCTGTCGGCGACATCGCGCTCGAACTCGGCCGGCGCGTAGATGTGGTAGAACCGCGGGACCGTCTCCCCGCCGGGGAGCGTCCAGTCGACGGTCGTGTCGAAGCCTTCGTCCGCGTCAGGGTCGGCGTCGAAGCTGTCGTGGGCCGTACTCCACGCGCTGACGAGCGCCCGAGCGCCCGGCGCGAGCACGCGGGCCAGTTCGCTCAGACTGGCGCGGCGGGCGGATTGCGACGGCAGGTGGTGCAGTGTTGCGACGTACACCGCGAGGTCGACGGCCCCGGCAGCGAGCGGGAGTCGGGTCGCGTCGCCCTGCAGCAGCGCCACGCTATCGCCGACGCGGTCGGTCGCCGCCTGCAGGAGCGCGCGGCTGGCGTCGAGTCCGACGACGCGATCAGCGACCCCAGCGAGCAGTTCCGCGTGGCGGCCGTTGCCACAGCCGACGTCGAGCGCCGTCCCAACACTGCCGGACCCGTCGACGAACGATTCGACCTCCGGCCAGGCGTACTCCCGGGTCTTCGAGAAGTGGTCGCCGATGTCCTCGTACGTCCGGCGGACGGCGGCCCGCGAGCGCGCCGGGTCGTCGCTGTCGGCGCTCGGGTCAGAGGGTGGCATCGGACGACCGCGTCACTCCGCGCCGTACTTTTCCGGGTAGGCCTCGGCGAGGAGTTCGTCCTCGTCGGCCAGTCGCTCCCGAACCGGGTCGATAACGTCCGATATCGCGCCCGCGGCGGACGGCTTCAGGTCGGCGGGGTGGAGTTCGCCGCTGACGAAGTCCGCTTCGACCTCGTCGTAGCTTTCGTAGGTGAGGTCGCCGCCGTACTCCTCCGGGCGCTCGACGACGAAGGACTCGCCGCGGACGTCCAGTACCGGGAAGACGAGATGATTGAGGTATTCCAGCACGCCGTTCTCCTCGACCTCGCCGGCCGGGCAGTACGCCTGCCCGATTTTCTCGTCGACCTCGGCCGGGCTGTCGGTGAGGTTCACCTTGGACGCTTCGTCGGAGGCGCTCATCTTGCCGCCGGAAAGGCCCGACAACAGCGGGGCAAACAGGCAAATCGGCGACTCGCCGCCGTGGTTCGGGAGGATTTCGCGGGAGAGCATGTAGATGCCGCGCTGGTCGACGCCGCCGTAGGCGATGTCGGCGTCGAGTGCCTTCACGTCGAGCGTCTGCATCAGCGGGTAGATGAGCCCGCCGAGGTTCGGGCTGTCGGACTCGCGGACGACCTCGCTGGCGGCGCGCTGGGTCCGCGAAATGGTCGTCTCGGCAGCCATCCGGTACATCTCGAGCGTGTAGTCCTCGTCGAGCTGGAAGTCGGTCCCGCGGACGAAGGTCACGTCTTCGGGGTCCGCGCCGGCTGCTTCAATCATACCCTCGATGGCCGTCTCGTAGTAGGCCGAGCGGGCATCCAGCAGGTCGAACGGCGACTTGTTGTCGTCGAGGTGGGCGTGCAAGTCAGCGATGAGAACCGTCACGTCGATGCCGGCCCGCAGGAAGTCCGCGAGCTTCCGCATCGTCGTGAAGTGACCGATGTGCATCTCGCCGGTCGGCGCGTAGCCGATGTACGCCGACGGGTCGCTCTCCTCGAACAGCGTTCGCAGTTCGTCCTCGGTGACGACCTCTGTGGTGTGTTTCGTCACCAGATCGAGTCGCTCGGCGGTATCCATACCGATGTGTGGCCGGTCCGGCGATTAAAACGTTCCTGTCCGGTGTGACGGGCTGTCGGGGTGGGCCGTACTGTTTTACGACAGCGGGGCACAATCGGGGGTAGATGTCGCTCCTGTTCGACCACGTCATCGGGTCCTTCGACCTCGACGACGCCACGCTGTGTGTCCCCGATGACGACGCCCTCGACGACCGCGGCGATGTCATCCCCGCACGGCCCGTCGCCGAGTTCGCGAGCCACCACGACGGACTCGCCCACCCCGAGGAGGACTGGGTGTGCATCCCGCTGCACGAACCGGGTTCGGCGCGGCTCACCGGCGAGTTCGTCGCCTTCACCGACCACTCCCTTCACGGCGGAATATTCGTTTTCGAGCGCGACGGCGAACGTGACTTCGTCGACGCGGACGACTTCGGGGCCACGGGACTCGCCGACCGGATCCGCTTCTGGCACTCCGACTACGTCCCGGAGACGTACCCGCCCTCCTACGACTCACCGATAGACGACAGTGAGCCGCCGCGGAACCCGATACCGCGAGATGACCTGATTGCGGGCCTTCACGCACACGTCGAACGCGAACGCGAAGCGACTCGCCAGCACAACCGAGAACGGGCCGAGCGGCGCTCGCCGGGCGAGGTGTACGAGGCCGGTGGCGACGCGGTTCCCGACCTCCACGCACGGGGGAGGGACGACGGAACGTACCGGTTCCGCGTCGACCCGCCCGCCGACGTTGCCGCCGAATGGAGCGGCGACTGGGCCTTCGTCGTGGAATCCGTCTTCGGCATCCACCAGGGGAACGAGGTGCTGGTCCACGACGTGGACGGGTCCCGAGCGACCGGCCCGTTCCCGGTCGCGGCGACGGTCGAGCGTATCCGCGGGCGGTCGGTCTGGCTCGCGGTGAACTGGGCCGAGGTCGACGGCGCGACGACACTGGAAAGCGCGCTCACCGACGGTGACGCCACCTACGGACTCACAGCATTGCTCAACCCCGTTCCGTTCGACCGCGAACGGGAGGCGGTCGAGGCCTTGTCTGACCACCGCTTCCGGGACGTGCTCGCCGGCGACCGGCCGATAACCTTCTCGAACGGGGCGGCCGCCCGGAGCGACCAGTTCGACGGGGAACTGAATCAGGAGCAGCAACTGGCCGTCGAGCACGCGCTGCTGGCCGACGACCTGTTCTGTATCCACGGCCCGCCGGGAACCGGGAAAACTCGGACGCTGGTCGAAATCGTCCGGCGGGCCGCACAGGCCGGTGAAGACGTGCTGGTATGTGCGGACTCGAACCAGGCCGTCGACAATCTCGTGGCAGGGTCCTCGACGGATGACACGGTGGACCCGCAGTCGCTGCACGCGTACGGCCAGCACGGCGACGGCGACTACACCCTCGACCGCGTGAACGCGGGCCAGTCGTCGAACGGCGTCGTCCGGCGGGCCTACGGCGACGTACCCGGACGGGCCGACGTGGTGGCGGTGACGAACAACAGCGCCGCCACGCTCGCCCGGGAATTCGACCTGGTCGTGCTCGACGAGGCGACGCAGTCGACCTGCGCGGCGTCGTGTATCCCGCTGGTCCGGGCCGACCGCGCCGTGCTCGCCGGCGACCACCGACAGCTCCCGCCCTACAGCGCGAGCGACGAACCGCCGGCGTCGAGCTACGGCCACTCGCTGTTCGAGCATCTCTACTCCGACGGCGGCGTCTACGACGGCGTCGGCCTCCAGCTCCAGACCCAATACCGGATGCACCGGGACATCGCGTACTTCCCGAACCGGCGGTTCTACGACCGGACACTGCGGAACGGCCGGGCCATCGACCCGCTTGCGGACCGGCCGGCAATCGAGGGGTACAATGTCGGCGGCCGGGTCGAAACGGTCGGTCACTCCAAATCGAATCCCACCGAAGCCAGACTGGTCGCACATCTCGTTCAGGACCTGCTGTCGGACGTGCCCGCCGAGGAGATTGGCGTCATCACACCGTACAGCGCACAAGTGTCTCGCATTCGTGAAACACTCACGGAGCGTACTGACGATGCGGACAGCGTCACCGTCGACACTATCGACTCGTTTCAGGGCGGTGAACGAACGGCCATCGTCCTCTCGCTCGTCCGGAGCAACGCAGCCGGGAACGTCGGGTTCCTCGGGCGACCGGTCGACGGCCCCCGACGGTTGAACGTCGCGCTCACGCGGGCGAAGCGCTACTGCGCCGTCGTCGCCGACTGGCACACGCTCCGCTACGACGCCGACGGGAAGTGTACGGACCTCTACAGCGACTTCTACCAGTTTGTCTCGAACACTGACCGCCTGAACGACGTGGACCCCGAGTTCATTCCGGTATAGCCGGCCAGTTACCGCCCTCCTGCGATGGGTCCAAATACGTCCGACCCAACTGTCTCACATGTACACGGGGAAAACAGAGAAGGCCTGCTGTCTGTGCGGGAATCCCGACACGAAGACCCGTCTGGACCTGCCTCCGCGGGCGGTCCCACTGCTCAAGCACGCCGACCCCATCGCCTGGCAGGACATCGTCGGCGAGGTGTCAATCTACTTCTGTGACTCCGACTGGGAGACGGTGCGGGACCTCGTGTTAGAGACCGGGATGAGTCCGCTGTCCCGGTGTAACGCCGCCCGCGCCTCCTTCGACCTCCGGGAGGACTTCGAAGCGCTGCTGAACGACATCCGGGACGAGCCGGACCACACGGAGATCGAAGCGGAGATGCGCGCCGAAGCCGAGGAGACGCTGGCGAACCGCGACGACCCTTACGTCGAGGAGCGGGACCTTGTCGAGGCCCGCGTCATCGAATGGGTCTTCGAGGACACCGAGGTCGAGTAATCCTACGAAGGCAGCGGTACCGCTTTCGTATCCAAACTGTTTTGACCACCCACAGCCGTGTGTCAAGCGATGACTGTACGCGTAGGTGTGCTCGGTGCGACTGGCGCAGTCGGGCAGCGACTTATCCAACTGCTCGACCCCCACCCCGAGTTCGAAATCGCAGCACTGACGGCCAGCGACGCAAGCGTTGGCGAGACATACAAGGACGCTGCCAAGTGGCGTGTCGACTCCCCGATTCCCGAGGACGTGGCTGGGTTAGAAGTCCGCGCCACCGACCCGGATTCGGTACCCGACGACGTCGATCTCATCTTCTCCTCGCTTCCGTCGAGTGTCGGCGCGGAGGTCGAACCGGAGTTCTGCGAGGCCGGCTACACTGTCTCCTCGAACTCCTCGAACGGCCGGATGGACGAGGACGTGCCGCTCATCATCCCAGAGGTCAACGCCGACCACGTCGACCTCCTCGAAGTCCAGCGCGACGAACGTGGCTGGGACGGCGCGCTCCTGAAGAACCCGAACTGCTCGACCATCACGATGGTGCCGCCGCTGGCCACCCTCGACCGAGAGTTCGACCTGACCGATGTACGTGTCTCGACGCTTCAGGCCGTCTCCGGCGCGGGCTACTCCGGCGTCTCGTCGATGGAGATCATCGACAACGCCATCCCGCACATCGGCGGCGAGGAGCAGAAGATGGAGACCGAATCCCGAAAACTGCTCGGTTCGTTCGACGGCGCGGAAGTCCATCTCAACGAGATGGACGTGGCAGCCTCCTGTAACCGCATCCCGACGCTCGACGGCCACCTCGAAAACGTTTGGGCCGACACCACGGAGGACATCTCCACGGCTGATGCCGAGGCCGCGATGGAGTCGGCTACCGGTATCGACCTGCCGTCCTCGCCGGAGAAACTCATCACGGTGTTCGAGGAACCCGACCGCCCACAGCCGCGACTGGACCGCAACGTCGAGAACGGCATGGGCGTCGCAGTCGGTGGGTTCCGCGAGACGACCGACGGCGTCCAGTTCAACTGCCTCGCGCACAACACGATGCGGGGTGCCGCGGGCGCGAGCGTGCTGAACGGCGAACTGCTGAACAAGCGCGGCTACCTGTAAGGGCTATTGCGTTCGATTCAGCGATAGCACTTACAGCGCAATCTGGTTCCTGAGCCCGTCCCACTCGCCGGTTCGCTCGGCCCGCTGGACGTTCTCGGCGACGATATCTGCCAGTCGCTCGTAGTAGCTCGGCGTGTGACCGGCGTTGTGTGGCGTAATGAGGACGTTCTCGAAGTCCCACAGCGGGTGGTCGCCGGGCAGCGGTTCGGGGTCGGTCACGTCCAGCGCCGCGCCGTCGATGTGGTTGCGCTGGAGCGCACTGACCAGCGCATCGGTATCGACAACTGGGCCGCGGGCGACGTTGGTGAGCACCGCGCTGGGAGGCATCGTCTCGAACACCTCGGTATCGATGAGATGACGTGTCGCGTCGGTGAGCGGGCAGGCGAGACCGACGTACTCCGTGTCGGCGACGGCCTCGTGGATGTCGTCGAAGCCGTACACCTCGTCGGTCGGACCGCCCTTCTCCGGCGAGTAGCGAACGCCGACAGTTTCCACGTCGAATCCCTGGACGCGGTCGACGATGGCTTCACCGATCTCGCCGAGTCCGACGATGCAGACGCGGCTCCCAGCGAAGTCGTCGGTGTGGAAGGACTGCCAGACGTGGTCGCGCTGGTGGCGGCGGGCGGTGAAAAAGCCCCGGGCGAAGGCGAGCCACGAGCCGACGACGTTCTCGGCGACGTTCGGCCCGTGGACGCCGGAGGCCGTCGTGAGCGCAATGTCGCGGTCGGCCAGTTCCGAGAGCGGGAGGTGGTCGTATCCGGCGTATGTCCCTGCAAACAACCGCAGCGAGTCGGCAGTGTCGACCAGTTCCGGTGAGACATCGTTGCCGGTCAGGACCGTCGCGTCCGCGATCAAGTCCCGCTCGGCCTCGGGCGTCTCCGCGACGGCGATGTCCCACTCCGGCAGTCGCTCCCGGAGCGCTGCCGCGTACTGGTCGACCGGCATTCCGTGAACGGCGTATCGGGTCACGACGATGTCGGCCATTGAACCCCTCCTGTGGCGTGCGGAACCATACCGGCTGTCCACGCGGGGGCCTCAAAACGGTGCCGGCAGTCTGTTGACCGCGCTCCGGAGATATTGTTAGTATTACTGTATTTAGAGAACGGAGGAATTACCAGTCTAGATTAGTAAAATTTGTACTAATAGTATACCGATATCTTAGCATATTTGTAGGATGACCAACGTAGAACTTCGAAGGAATGGGGAGACCGACGAGCGTTGCGGTAATTGATGACGATACGGACTATAGACAGCTCTACAAACTTTGGCTTCCGGAGGAATACGAGGTTATAGAGGCCGGTAACGGCCGTACGGGGTTACAGCGGATTGACGACTCAATCGATGCGGTACTGCTGGACCGGCAGATGCCGGAACTAGACGGCGAAACCGTCGCCGCAAGACTCAGACAGCGGCCAGTTACCCCTGCGGTCGTGATGATAAGCAGCGTCAAGCCGGACGTGGATATTCTGGACATTCCCGTCGATTCGTATCTCAGAAAGCCCGCCGACCGGGATACCCTGTTGTCGGTACTCTCGGCAGTTCAGCGCCGGTGCGAATACGAGACGCAACGCCGGGAGCTCCTGGGACTTGCCGACCGACGAGCCACAGTCGCTGACGCAGTACGGGCGACGGCACTCGCGGAGAGCGAAGCGTACAAGCGGGCCGTCGAGCGGCTGGAACAACACGACGTGTCGCTTGCCGACACAGTGACCGAACCATAGCCTAATGTGGCCCAGTTGGGACGGATTGCTGTAGATTAGTTTCGGCTAGCTCCGGCCCCGGGGTCGGAACATCCCGGTAAATCGCTCTAAGACCCGTATCAGTCACAGGAGGGCATCAGACCGCGGATTCGATGCAAGACAATAGGTTTTAGCGGGCGCGGGACGCCGTAGCGGGTATGGAACACGTAGACGTCGCCATTGTGGGTGGTGGCCCGGCCGGGTCGTCGGCGGCCGAGGCTGCAGCCGACCACGGGGCCGACGCCGTCCTCCTCGAAAAGGGGGTCCCCAGAGCCGACCGCGAGGGGGCGGGGCCGGACTCGACGGACGCCGCCGGGCTGCTCGATTACTGGTTCGACATCATGGGTATTCCGCGGTCGGAGTTCCCCGAAGACGTGGTGCTGAGTGAACTCGACGGGGCGAAGTTCTACGGCCCCTCGACGGAGATGACGCTCACGGAGACCGGTATCAGTTCCAGCGCCGACGGCTTCGGCATCACGTTCCACCGGGCGCGGTTCGACGACTGGCTCCGCGAACGGGCAACGGAAGCGGGCGCGGACTACCGCGTCGGCGTCAGCGTCACCGGCGTCGAGACCGACCTGGGGAGTTCGCCGCGACACACCGTTCGGCTGGCCAACGGTGAAGACATCGCCGCTGAGTACGTGATTCTCGCGGATGGCCCACAGCGGACCGTCACTGGCGGGACGCTCGACCAGTTCCTCCCGGCCGGACAGACGATGGCCGACATCATGCCGTCGAACAAGGCCAACCACATCGCCTATCAGGAGCACCGACGGATGCCCGAGGAACTGTTCACGCCGGAGTTCATCGAGTTCTGGTGGGGCATGATGCCCGGCCACACTGCGTATCCATGGATTTTCCCGAACGACAACTCCGTCGCGCGCATCGGTCTGACGATGCCCATCGGGCTGGATATCGATGCCTACGACCGCAGCGAGTGGGACCTACTCAGAGAAAGCGACGACAGCATCCCACAGGGCCGGCAGTACATCGAGCGACTGCTCGAACGGGAGTTCCAGGCGTACGACCTCGAGGACTTCCCGCTCGTCGAGGACCGTGGGAAATCGAAGGGGACGGAGACGTACCCTATCTCCTCGACTCGGCCGATAGAGTCCCCGGTGGGTGCCGGCATCGCTGTGGCCGGCGGGGCAATGGGGACCACCTCGGCGTTCCACGAGGGCGGCGACCACGTCGCCGTTCGCACCGGGAAAATCGCCGGCCGCCTCGCCGCGAACGACCGCCTCGAACGGTACAACGACGCCTGGCACGACGCCATCGGCGACGAAATCCTCCGGAACGTCACCTTCGCGGACATGGTTCGGGACTGGCGGCCCACCGACTGGGACCGGGCCTTTACCACTGCCAATGACCTGATGGACGCTCGCGGAATCAAGGCCGACGCGGCGCTCCGTGGCGGCCTCAACGGCATCAAGATGGTGTTCTCCTACAAGCGGAAGAAGTTCTCCTACCGCAACGGCAAGTACGTCCAACTGCGCGAGGACGACTACGCCGTCTGAACGTCACCCTTAGGTGTGCGACCGGCGAACTACGAGTGCGTGCCTTCAATCCCCGACTGAGACCCGTTACCGGGACGATGACGACCCGGAGAACCCGGGCACGCGACATGACCGCGGTTCATACCGCACTTGGTCGCCGTATCCGGCGACCCGCCAGACGGTTGCACCGTCTGGGCGTTCGGTGATTACGCCGTAATCACCCGCGCTCGCGGCTACCGCCGCTTGCGCATCTGGTCGCCTTCCGGCGACCCGCCCGGCACGAGGGTTTGCCGGCTGACGTGGCACACCGCCGAGGATGATGCCGGACGTTAGTGTTCCGGGCGATATTCTGCTGATATATAGGAGCTATGTCTGAGACGACCAGTGGCAGTGTCCCCCGGGTCGAGACCGCCAGAAAGAGAGCAACCAGACAAACAGTCCCGCAGTTCGATCATAAGACGGGGATGAAACGGTCATTGAGGCTAAATCGTCGCTCTCGACGGACTGCGAATTAGTGACAGGAACAGTGGGAACCGACTCGCAAACCGAAAGTAGAAAATGTTGCTACTATCATGGCTTCAGCGGCCACTGGATCTGTCCGTCGCGTCGGCTCAGTTCGTACTTGAGCCAGCGAGTGAGTAGTTCGACGAAGGCCTGTTCGTCCTGTCTGAACTGGCCCGACCGGGAGTCACGAGCAACGAAACAGACCGTCCCGAACAGTTCACCGTCGACTTCGATTTTCGCACCGAGGTAACAGCCGATACCGTACCGCTGGTATGCGGGGTCGTCACCCAGACCCTGCTGCTCGGCGTTGTAGACCGAGAGCAGACCGTCGGATTCGACAGTCCGTCGGCAGTAGGTCTCGGAAAGCGATGTGATGTCGCCGGGGGCAGTGAGAGACGGTTCGCCGCTGGTAGCGATGATTTCATGCGTTCCTGCCTTGGGATCGATTGCGACGAGATGGCCCTGATCGACGGCAAGATACTCGACACCGAGTTCCAGTACGTCGACTAACCGCTGTTCGAACCGTCGGTCTGTATCGTTCGTGACCTCGTAGAGTTTCTCTCGGTAGCGTTCGGCCGTCGCCTGTAGCCGCTCCCGTTCGATCTCCTCCGTGATGTCCTTGACCACTTTCGCAAAGCCACGGGAGTCGCCGTTTTCCCGGAGTTCAGTGATGGTCACATCTGCCCAGAACGTGCTCCCGTCTTTCCGAACCCGGAGCCCGCGGTCGGTGGCCTTGCCGCAGTCCCCGGCTTCTCGCAGCAGTTGCTCGGGAATGCCGTCGGCCACCTGTTTCTCTGTGTGAAACGTCGAGAAATGCTCACCGAGGATATCAGATTCCTCGTACTGCGTGATCTGTTTCGCACCGGCGTTCCACGACTGGATGAGGCCGTCGGGGCCGAGCAGAAACAGCGCATAATTCTCGACCGCATCGACGAGTAGCCGGAACCGCTCGCGCTCGTGTCGCAGTTGCTTGTCGAGTTCTTCGCGGTCAGTTCGGTCACGGACCACGCAGACGGAGCCGTCATTTTCGATACTCGCGACGGTGTGTTCGCCGATGAACTGTGTCCCGTCGGCGCGTTCGAGCAGTGTCTCACCCGTCCACGTCCCGTTCTCGTTGACAGCCGGGAGGATTTCATCATCGACCGTTTTGAGGCTCTCTGCCGAGTGGATTTTCTGCCAGTGTTCGCCCAGAAGCTCGTCGCGCTCGTAGCCGAACGTGGCCGCGTAGGCGTCGTTCAAATAGGTGAACCGACCCTCGTCGTCGAGGGTGCTGATGCCGTCCCAGGCCGCGTTCATTGCGCGGTGACCACGCGTGACTTGCAGTTCGTCTCTGCGGGCTTCGACCGCGTTTTGCACCCTGTTCGCTAGCACCGTGTACTGGGACGTTCCCGGTTCCTTCTGGATATAGTCCGTGACTCCTGCGGAGATTGCTTCGGCCGCGATCTCTTCGCTGCCCTTCCCAGTGTAGAGGATGAACGGAAGCTTCGGTGCGTCCTCGCGAATCCGTTCGAGGAACTCCAGCCCGTTCATGCCAGGCATATCGTAGTCGCTGATAATACAGTCATACGTGTCCTGCGGGCGGTCCGTGATGACCTCGTCGGCCCGCATCGCGGTGTCGACGCTGAATGAATCCATGGCCCGCTCGAGATATACCGCAGTTAGATCGGCAAAGTCCGGTTCGTCATCGATATGTAAGACGCGCACTGAACCAACCATCTGTTTGAATGTTGTGCAAAAACGCTAATAAGACGTTTGTCATTTCAAAGTAATATAACCGATTCAGGTTCTGCTACTGGGTAAAAAGGCGAGGTACGTGGTAAAGTGGTCGTTCGTATATAGCGCCACTGTAAGCCCCCGTTTGAACTGTTTTAGGTTGCACACGATCATCAAGAATACCAGCTCCCTTGCGTGTGCAAGCCAGGCAACTAATCACATGATTTACAAACGTGCTATAGTACGGGCCTGCTGGGGCAGGGGCCGGTCAGAACCCGCTGTTACTGAGGACGCCCGCGGCGGACGAGAGTTCACCACTGAATTTCACGGTGACGTAGAGGCCAGTAAACAGCGTGGCGTTGTACGCGCCGTGGATGAGTGACGGAACGACGATGTTGTCCGTGTACTCGTAGGTTGCACCGAGGATGAGCGACGGAATGAGGAGGGCACACACCCCGACAAGTTTGCCCGTGACCGACCCGCCGCTGAGGGCGGGGTAATGAATGCCGGCGAAGATGACGCTCGCGATGGCGACGCCCGAAATCGGGCCAAAGTAGTCCCGAATGCGGCCCTGGACGACCCCACGGAACAGCAGTTCCTCGCCAGGGCCGATGAGGAGGAACGAGGCGGGAATCAACAGGAGGAGGACATCGGGGTTCTCCATGCCGATCTCCGCGGCCTGATTGGTTGCCGTTTCGATTCCGAACATCGAGACGAGCGTCGTGATGATGACGGCTACTACCACGAGTCCGACCATCGCGCTGGCGTAGCCCAGCACGACGATGGCGGCCTCGCGGAAACTCGGCACAGAAACACCGATATCGAACTCGCCGCTGTCCGCAGAGTAAGAGAACACCTCGCGGAGCTTCGTTCTGATCACCGGTCTGAGCTTGATGTACGTGTACGCGATGACCGGGCAGCCGATTCCCTGGACCGTTATCAGCCCGAGAACCAGCGTCTGTACTTGCGTTATTTGTACTCCTGCACCGAGTGACAGCGAAAATGCGATGGTGAGAAGCAGGATCGATCCGAATCCCAGGCCAATCACCCCCAGCGAGAGCGCAGAGAAGAGCGTAAACCCGTACTGGAAGGCCTGCAGGATCGGACTGTCGCGGGTCGCCGTTGCCATACACTGCCTTGGTCGTGGCGATGTGTAAACAATTCGTTTGGTGTTGGTGTCGTGACTGCCGGCAAAGACGCCTCAGTCGATCCGCTCCCCGGCCGTCACCGCGGTGTCGAGCCAGTTCGACTCCGGCGGGAGCGGACAGGAGAAGGTATCGCTATAGGCACAGAACGGCGAGTACGCGAGGTTGAAATCCAGCGTAATCTCGTCGCCGTCGCTCAGGTCGCGGTCGGGTTCCAGTTCCATGTATCGGCCGCCGTCGTAGCTCTGCTGTCCGGTGGTCTTGTCCCGGAACGGAACAAAGAGCGTCCGGGACTCGTCGGCGGCCTGCCGGAACGCGTGGAGTTCGCGGGACTCGCCGTCGAGGTCGAACGACAGCGTCGCGACGTGGAGATAGCGCACCGTTCGGTCGTCGCTCGTCTCCAGATCGACCGAGTCCGGCGTCTCGTGGACCGTAACCGTCGCCTCGACCCGATAGTCGTGGTCCGGGTCGAAGTAGCTGAGGCCGTCGAAATCGTCGCGGTCCTCCGGCGGAATCGGGGATTGGCGGTGCTCCGCGAAGAACCGGTCTTTCTCGTCCCGGTTGGCTTGCAACTGTGTCTCCCAGTCTTCGGTGACTTCGTCCATACAGAACCGTGGTAGCCACGCAGTTTCAGTCCGGCGACTCGGCGACAGACGAGCGATATCGCAGCGTGAGGGAGTGGGTACCTTATTATACACCTGGTCCAACTGGATAAATACACAGGGGTGTGTATGGAAGCGACGTTCTACGGTATTCTGGGGGTGGACCCAGATGCCACCGAGGAGACGATAGTCCGCGCCTACCGGGAACAGACGAAAGCGCATCACCCGGACGTGAGTGACGACCCCGCCGCGGGAGAACGGTTCAAGCGACTCACGCAGGCGAAGAACGTGCTCACGGACGAGGCCGAGCGGGAGCGATACGACCGGCTCGGTCACGACGCATACGTCAACAGGCACGTCGACAGCGGCGCGGACGGCGGAACAGCCACGGGCGGTGTCAGTGATATCGCACAGCAGTACGTCGACCAGCGGGCCGACACAGGGACGACGGGCGGGGCAACGGCGAAAGCGACACAGCGGCCCACCCAGACTCGTGGCGGAAGCACGGGCTACGGGACTGCCGCAGAGTACTACAAGCCCGGCCAGCGAGTCCGGCCGACACAGTCGTCGGGAGTCGAGACGCTGCTCGGTTCACTCCGCCGTGTCGGACCGTGGCTGTTCGTCCATCTGGCACTACTGGTCTGTACTATCATTGCCGCTGTACTGCTCGCAGTCGGTGGCCTCACCGGGGACCTCTCGCCGGTTGTCGCCGGCGTCATGGCCGTCTCGATGGTGACGATATCGCTGGTCGTCTCAACGACCCACATGCTCACACACATTTCAGGCTGACCGAGGAGGTGTGGTTCGAGCGATGGTAGTTTCGGATCGCCGTTTCGGATCGTCGCGAGGCGAGCGACTTGCAGAACAGCCACACTCACGCTAGCGGTCGGAACCAGACAGCAGTGACGAGGACGGCCAACAGGAGATACGACCCGCGAATTAGCAGCATCGTTGCGGTTTCGGGATCGCCTCGCTGGGCGATAGCCGCAACCGTCCCGAAGACGAGCGCAGCCGCCGCGGCGCTCGGCGGAACCCCGGGCAATGCCACGGACAGCCCGACAATTCCGAGGAGGCCCGCGCCGAACAGGCCGAACGCGAGCCGCCGAGCGCGTTGGTGGCCCAGGACGACGGCGACGGTCCGTTTCTGTATCGACCGGTCGTAGTCGTAGTCCTGCTCGTCGTCGATGATCTTGATGCCGGTCAGCAGCAGGAGGAACACGGCCGCGAGACCGAGTGCTCGCGGTGTCAGCGTCGTTACCTGAGCGTAGTAGCCGCCTAGCAACGCCAGCGCGATGCCCGACGGATAGCCCATCGTCGCGCCGACGGGGTTCATATCCAACTGCGGCGCGTGGGTGTAGCCGATGACCCAGGTCGGAAGCGTCAGCAGCGCCGCGCCGGCACCGACCAGCAGCCAGATGGCCGCCGCACAGAGCGCGAAGCCGACGCCGGAACCGACCAGCGCCATGCGACAGCCCGAAGCAGTGAGCGGATGGTCGTCGTCCTCGCCGCGGACGTGGAAATCGACGTAGCCGTCCTTGACGTGAGCCGTATAGACGGCGAAGAACATCGCACCCGCGTGGAGCGCTGCTACCGGTGGCCAGAATCCGCCGGAGAGCAACCCCCCGAACAGCGAGGTCGCAAGCGGTGGCAGCATGAACACCGGGTGAACCTGCGAGGCCAGGGCACTCACGGTCGCGAACGGACCGCTCTCGTGTCGGGCGACTGCCATACGAACTCAAGGCACGGCTGTGGGAAAAATCCCCATCCGCGTTGTTTCGGTACTACCGCCAGTTCGACCGGTCCAGCACGAACCCCGAGATGTGCGAGGCCAGTTCTCTGGCGGCCTGTTCCGTGTCCGCGTGGAGTTCGCCGGACACCGGGCCGGCCTCGCCGCCGACGCCCTCAGTCTCCGATATCGGGTCCGTGGTCGTCGGATACGGTCGACGGGACCGGACACGGTCACGAAGCGCCTGCACGGTGGTGTCCGAGAGTTCGTAGGACAGGTGCTGGAGGTCGTACCGGACGATGAACCCCCGCGTCGCGTCCCTGACGGCGAGGACTGGCTGTCCCCGGTCCCGGCACCGCTCCCAGATCTCGCGCTGGTGTTCCCGCGTGGCGTACACCGGCACGTTCGACGGTGCGAGGTGTTCCATTGCCCGTTCATACGGGCTGGAGGTGTATTATCTTTCGCAGTGCCCGACTAGCCGGTCTACCCGCGGTAGCCCGGTGCCACGCTGGTGAGTCACTGCGTTTCGCGCCCGCAGGCAGAAATGCCACCAGGAAATGTTTAGGGGAAGGGCTGTGTCCACAGGAGTGCTATGGCAGATATCGAAGTCGAGAGCACATGCGAGGAAGGATACACAGTAGAGAGCATCATCAACGGCGAATGGGAGCTCATCGTCGACGCGCTGAGCGAGAACGGACCGTCGCCGAACGAGGTGCTTGCCGCCGACTACGCCTCTTGTTACATCCCGGCGCTGCGCGTCGCCGCAGACAAGTACGGCCACGAGGACATCGGCAGCGTCGACGTCGAAGTCGCGGCGGGTCTCGACGAGGACGACGACCTGGAGTACATCGACTTCCACGTCGAAGTCGAGGAATCGCTTGCCGACGAAGAGCAGGACATCGTCGAACTCGCCGAGGACATCTGTCACGTCCACTCGGCGCTGCAGGACGATCTGCACGCCGAAATCACCATCGAGTCCGGCGTCTGAGCAGGCAGGAACAGGGGGATAACGTTTATTTTTCGCTGATAGTAGGCTTGTCGTCGTCACTCCGGGAACAGCAGTATGACCGAGGACGTGTTGTGATAGCCAGTGTAATCCTCATCGGCCGAACAGACTTCGCCATAGGTCTCGAAGCCGGCGAAGGGCGCGTCGATAGCGCTGTGAATCGTGTCGACGGCGTCGTCGAAGTCGTCGCCGAGTATCATCGCACGGCAGGCGCAGTCGTACACGAACCCGCCCGCGACGCTTCCCCCGCCGAGTTCGTTTGCGGCGTTGGTCGCGGCGTTCCGGACGGCATACACCTGATCGGATTTATTGCTGTGAGTTACCCGCACTTCCGTCCCCTCGGAGACGGTGACAGCGAAATCCAGCGGCCCCTCGGTGTCGGTTGTATGGCCCGGCCACCGGATGTTGTACCCTTTCGTCGAGATGAGCTTGCTCTCGATGAAGGTCTTGATCCGAGAGGCGAGTCCGTCCGCATCCGCGTCCGGTTCAGACTCGATACCGAGTTCATAGCGGCCGAGCAGCATGACGAGGTCCTCGGACCCTGCTTCCAACTCGTCGACATCGATATCGTACGTCTCCATCGCATCCTCTCGGATCGCGTCCCGCCAGGCCTCGAACGCAGGTCTGCCGTCGAGTTCGTACACGGTGCTGCCCTCTGCTTGGGTCACCGTCATCGCTTCGGAGATCGGTTCGTGGCCGTGGTTGACTGTCACCGGGAGCGGGTCCTCTGAGGCAATGAGCGCGAGGACGACGGCGTCCGTCTCCACGCGGTCGTTCCGGAAGACGTGGGTCTGCTGTAACTGGAGGTCGTCGCCCGCAGACCCCCCGACGACAGGCGTCTCCTCGTCGTCGAGGTACTGCTCGGTGAGTCGGGTGACTTTGTTTCCGATTCCGGCCATGCCGTCGTGAAGGTTGATGAGCGTCCGATGCGGGTACCCATCGACAGCAGGGTCCTCGCTCGCGGGGAGGTCGTGAACGGCTTCGAACAGACAGCGCTCGGGATCAGCGCTGAGTTCGGTCGAGAGGCTGGAGAAGAACTGTATCGAGTCCGACGAAACGACGCCGACTGTGACAGTTCCATTCCCCGAACCGGCTTCAGTGAACTCTCCAGAGGACGAACAGCCCACGATTTCGGTATCTGAACCGACAACACTCCGAGCGCCCCACAGCACCGCCTCGTAATCGTATGTCGGGGAGCAGAAAATCTGACAGAAGTCCGGTTCGCTGGCCGAGATGGCGTCCATGGCTTCCCGTATGGCGTCCATAGCTGCGGCATCGCCAGAGTCCCCCGTCGCCTGCCCTGTCCCAAACTCAGTAGTCATTGAGATGCAAGTATATCGTGAGCTAACTTAACATATTGGAACCGTTTTGAAGACAATAAGACGTGGCAGTGGGTCGGTGGGGGACGTAACAGCCGGCCCAGAAACGGTGCTTTTTACCGTAGAACACCGCACGGAGCGGGAAACGCTCATACCGCCGGCCCGCAAACACCAGTCCATGAGCGATTCAAACTGGACCGATCGCATCGCCGGCGAACGGATGGCGGTCGACCAGCGGTTCAACGAACAGGTCAAAGCGTCGTCGTTCTCCAGCCAGCAGTGGGGGCTCGTGATGACTGCAGTCGAGTTCGAGATCGAGAACCCGGGCGACCCTGACGCCGCTCGGATCGTCGCCGATACCTCGAAGCTCTCTAGCGTCATGCCCGAGATGGAGCGGGTCGCCAACCAGGGTCCGATGGGCGGACCGGGCGGTGACCAGTCCGGGAGTTCGGGGGGCGGCCTCCTCTCGGGCGTCAAAGACGCGCTCGGACTGGGTGGGTCCGGCGGCGGCGGCAACAAACAACAGGAGGAAGAAGCAGCACGCCTCGCACAGGCGTACGCTGAGCAGTTGCAGGAGAAACTGGAGTCGAACGGGCGCTGGAAGTCCGTCTGCGAGCAGGCCCAGGGTTAGTACTCGTCGCCGCCGTGGAACAGCGTTAGCTCCTCGGCCTCGTAGATGTTGATGAGTTCCGTCACGATGTCGTCGTACGATTCGTCCTCGACGCGGAGATCGTCGAGGCGGTCCACTGTCTCGGCGTCCAGTTCCACGGATGGCATACCCGAACCTTTCACTGGAACACACTTAATTCCCGCCCTCGCTCAAAAACGAACGCGAACAGTAGTAACAAATCAGAACCGAAAACTGTTAATGGTCGTTCTCGGTAGAAACACGACACATGCGACCACTGGGTGACTCACCGCTCGTACGGAACGACAAGACGCTCGTGCTGGCCCACGACCACGGGCTGGAACACGGTCCCAAGCAGTTCAGCGGCGTCGAGGAGCGCCTCGACCCGCGTGAGGTGTTCGAGATGGCGACCCACGACGCCGTGACGGCGCTGGCCGTCGGCAAGGGCCTCGCCGAGACGTACTACCCGAGCTACGAGGACGACGTGAACCTGCTGGCGAAGCTCAACGGCGGGTCGGACCTCTGGATGGGCGACCCGTACTCGCCACAGAACTGGTCGGTCGACTACGCCGCCGAACTCGGTGCCGACGCCATCGGGTACACCGTCTATCCGGGCGTCAACCGCGAGACCGACATGTTCGAGGACTTCCGCCCGGTCCAGGAGAACGCCCGCGACCACGACCTGCCGATCGCGATGTGGTCGTACCCGCGCGGACAGGCCATCAAGGAGCACCGGAGCCCCTCGACCATCGCCTACGCGGCCCGCATCGGCCTCGAACTCGGCGCGGACTTCACGAAGGTCAAGTATCCGCGTGACAAGGAGGCGATGGCCCACGCCGTCCGCTCGGCGGCTGACAACCGCGTCCTGCTCTCGGGCGGGTCGAAGACCTCGGACCGCGACTTCCTCGAACTCGTCGAGGACTGCATGGACGTCGGCGTCTCCGGCCTCGCCGTCGGCCGCAACGTCTGGCAGCGCGACGACCCCTACGACATCTTGGACAAGCTCGAAGGCGTCATCTTCGAGGACGCGACAGCCGACGACGTCCTGTAGGCCATGGACGAGGAGACGCGCCGAGCCGTCGCCGCGGCGGACGAAGCGTTGCCCGATAGCGACGCGCTTCCCGGTGCTATCGACGCCGGCCGGGTCGTCTTCGGTTTCGACGGCTACCTCGACCGCGTCCGGGAGGTCGTCGCGGACCGCATCGACCCAGAGAGCCACGAGCGCCTCGCCACGCTGGAGGGCTTTGGCGACCGCATCGACCGCTCCGTCGCCGCCGACAGCTCCCTCTCCTTCGAGTGGCTCCAGCAGGGCAGCCGGACCGGCGGCCACACCAGCCACCTCGCGCGGGCCTTCGGCGGCTGGTCGTTCGACCCCGTGATGGTCGGGATGTACGGTGACCCGGTCCACGACGCCTTCGAGGCGGAGTTCGGCGAGTACGACCTCCACTCGCTTGGCGACCCCGGCGTCACCGATGCCGTCGAGTTCGACGACGGGAAGCTCATGCTCACCGAGATCGGCGACACGATGTCGCTGGATTGGGCCGAACTCGACGCGGCCTTCGGCCACGACCGACTGGCCGGGAAGCTCGACGGCGCGAGTCTGTTAGGGACTGGCTACTGGTCCGAGACGCCGGACCTGCCGACCATCTTCGACGGCCTCCGTGACCTGTGGGGCGACATCGACGACCCGCCCGAAACTGTTCTGGTCGACCCCGGCGACGTGCGAAAGCTCGACGGCGACCGTCTCCGTGCCGGCCGGAAAGCCATCGGCCGACTGGATGAAGTGACCGACGTAGTGGTCTCCTCGAACCGGGCCGAGACTGGTGTTCTGGCGAACGCCTACGCCGGCGAGGCCGAGCGGTCGTTCACCGATGACGCCGAGGCGGTGTACGACGCCCTGGAGCCGACCTGGTTCGTCGGCCACGGCGTGGAGCGCTCGGTCGTCGTCTCACCGGACGGCACCGACAGTGTCGCCGTTCCCGCCGTTTCAAACCCGGAACTGACGACCAGCTCCGGCGACCACTTCAACGCCGGGCTGGGGCTCGCACTCATTGCCGGACTCCCGCCGGCGGCCGCCGTCGTCGTCGGCAACGCCGTCGCCGGCTACTTCGTCCGGACCGCGGACCAGCCGTCGCTGACCGACGTGCGCGCGTTCGTCGACGACTACCTCGAAAAGTTCTGAGTTGCAGTCTCCGCTTTCTACGACGCTTTTTCTGCCCGCTACAGTCGTCGAACCGTCACGCCGTCCCGGAGCGAGTCGATGTCGTTCAGGTCGGGAACGGCCGTCCCGGCTCGCTGGACCACCTGCGAGGAGACGGCCACGCCGGTCCGGAGCGCCGTCTCGTCGTCCGCGCCGGCTTCCCAGGCGCTCAGCACGCCCGAGAGGAGCGCGTCGCCAGCCCCGACGGTGTCGACGACGTCGATGTCGAGGGCTTCGGCGTACAGCCGGCCTTCGTCGCCGACGAGGACCGCGCCGTCTGCGCCGAGGGAGGCCAGCACGCGGTCGAAACCCCGCTCCCGGAACGTGTCCGCCGCGTCCGCACACCCCTCGACGGTTGAGACATCGGCCCCAGTCGCATCGCCGAGTTCCGTTCGGTTCGGTTTGCAGAGCCCGTACTGGGCATCGAGCTCCCGGAGGACGTCGCCGCCGGTGTCGACGATTGTCTCCCAGTCGCCGCCGCCCGCGATGCGGTCGATGGCATCGGGGGACAGCCCCGGCGGCAGGCTTCCACCGACGAGCACGCGGTCGGGGGACTGCGCTCGCACCCGTTCGAGCAGCGAGTCGACGACCGACTCGCCGACAGTCGGTCCGGCCTGGTTCAGTTTGTACTCCTCCGCGGCCGCGATGGCGGTGGTGTTGAGACGCGTCGTTCCGTCCACGTCGACGAAGGCCGTCTCGACGCCGTCGCCCTGCAGGGTCTCTCTGATGAACGACCCGGTGAACCCGCCCAGCAGTCCCGTCGCGACACAGGGGCGGTCCATGGCCGTGAGCAACTGCGCGGCGTTGATGCCCTTCCCGCCCGCGTCGAACTGCGCCTCGTCGGCCCGCATCACACGGTCGGGAGCCATCTGCTCGTCGAACTGAATCGTCTGGTCGACGGCGGGGTTGTAGGTGACGGTGACGATCATGTGCTGACCTCCTCGACGGTCACGTCGGCGTCCGCGAGTGCCGTGGCGAGCGCCCCTGACGGGCTGGCGTCAGTGACCAGCAGGTCGACCTGGTCCAGATCGGCGAAGCTGACGAAGCTCCGGTCGCCGAACTTCGACGCGTCGGCGACCAGCACGACCCGGCGGGCGCGCTCGACCATGACTTCCTTGACGGCCGCCTCGTCTTCATTTGGCGTCGACAGCCCGGCGGCGCTGTCGAGGGCGTTCGTCCCCAGAAACAACAGGTCGAAGTTCATTCGCTCGATGGCTCGCTCGGCCATCGGGCCGACGAGCGCCCGGGTCCGCGGTCGGAGACTCCCACCGGTGAGCTTCGCATCGACGTCTCGCTCCGCCACATCAGTGGCGAGTTCCGGCATATTCGTCGCCGCGACGTAGTCGGTGTCCGGAATCGCGCGAGCGACTTCCATCGTCGTCGAGCCCGCATCGAAACAGACCACATGGCCCTCACGGACCTCCTGTGCCGCTCGCTCGCCGATGGCCTGTTTCTCCGCGTAGTGGTCAACCTCACGCTGGCCGTACGGCCGCTCGGTCCCGGCGGAGGACGCCGGTACTGCGCCGCCGTGGGACCGCTTGATGCGGCCTTGCGACTCCAGGTCCCGGAGGTCACGGCGGATCGTCGCCTTCGAAAACTCGAGTTCCGCGGCCAGTTCCGACACTGAACAGCCGTCTCGCTCTGTCACCAACTGGACGATAGTGCGCTTTCGCTCGGCCGGGAGCATTCTCTCTGCTGTGATTGTTTCGCTTCGGTTTTACCTCTTTCTATCGGACTGTGCTTGTTTCTGCCCAGATAGAGTGCGAGAAAACTGCCTACAGCTCGTCGATAACCGCGGCGGTCACGTCCTCAGTGGATGCGTCGCCGCCCAGATCCGGCGTTCGGGGACCCGAGTCGAGCACGGACTCGACGGCCGACCGGACAGCATCGCCCTGCTCGTCGTATCCGAGGTGGTCGAGCAACATCGCGGCGGAGAGAATCATCGCCGAGGGGTTGGCAACGCCCTCGCCGGCGATGTCCGGCGCGGAGCCGTGAACTGGCTCGAACAGCGCGTTCTCCTCGCCGATGTTGGCCGACGGCAGCAGACCGAGGCCGCCGACGAGGCCGGCGGCGAGGTCCGACAGCATGTCACCGGCGAGGTTCGGACAGATGACGACGCCGTAGTCCTGCGGGTTCATCACGAGGTGCATCGCGAGCGCGTCCATGAGCGCGGTGTCGTATGACGCGTCCCGGTCCTCGCCGACCGCCGAGGCCGTATCGAGGAACAGGCCGTCCGTGGTGCGCATGACGTTGGCTTTGTGGGCAATCGTCACGTCGTCGTACCCGTTCCCCTTCGCGTAGCTGAACCCGTACTCGGCGATCTTCTCCGAGGCCTCCTGGGTGATGACCCGCGTACAAGTGGTGACGCCCTCGGCGATTTCACTCTCGATGCCCTTGTAGACGCCCTCGGTATTCTCCCGGATGAACACGATGTCGGTGTCGGGCTGGACGGCGTCGAGCCCCGGATACGAGCGGGCCGGGCGGACGTTGGCAAAGGAGCCGACGACCTGCCGGAGGGGCAAGATGACGTCGGCCGCCGTCTCGCCGGCCGCGCCGAACAGCGTCGCGTCGGCGTCGGCCGCCAGATCGCGCGTTTCTTCGGGCAGCGCCTCGCCGGTTTCTGCCTTCACTGCGTCGCCGGCCGCACCTTCGACGAAGTCGAAGTCGACGGCATCGACGGCCTCCAGAACCTCGACCGCGGCGGGTGTGACCTCCTGTCCGATCCCGTCGCCGGGAATAACGGCTATCTCGTGTGTCATAGCAGGAGGCACGTAGTCGGCCGGTGAAAGTGGTTCGGTTCGCTGTCTCACACGCAGCGCTCGGGCGGTGGCAGCGTCAGTCGAGCGGGAGTTTCCGGAGCGGATCCGAAGCGGTTGACTCCGGGGTCCGCCATACTCGTGGAACGCGTCAGCGGTGGACCGTCTCGACACGGCGAGCCAGAGGGTGACTCTGGGTCGAGACAGGGATGGCAGCGCGGTGGCACGGCTCCCCAGCGAGCGCATCGAACTGGTGGAGGGCCGAAGCGACGGGAACAGCGCGTCGCCAGGGACCGTGCGCACCCGAGTATTGTGGTGGTTAATATGTATTTACTACCACAATACTATGGAAACTACTGACACCATAGATACTACAGATACAAAAAATACAATCAATACTATCGGTCCAGCAGGGACCACTGCTGTCGAAGCAACGATACCAAGCGCCGGTCACGGCAGAGGGTGGCTTAGCTCAGAGTTTGTGTCGGAAGGCGTGGAGGACGTTCTGCCCGGTTTCGGTCAGTTCGACCTGTTTCGTCCGGCCGACATCGCTGACCGCGATGTACCCGTCTTCGACCAGCGGGTCGACGATGTTGGCGTTCAACAGCGCGAACTTCGCCTTCTCGTTTGCCGGGTCCGCGTCGTCGATGAACGAAAGCCCGGCGTCCTCGGCGAACCCGATGAGGTCTGACTTCTTGGCGGTGTAGGTGTCCGTGTTCGTCCGCTTGAGATAGTCCAGTACTGCGACCTGATCGCGGGAGATGGCTTCGATGGGGTACGACGGGAGGACCTCCGCGCGCTCCATCCCGCGAGTGAGTGGCTCCGCTGAAATCGGCGGGACGTGTTCCTCGGGATGGACGTAGTAGGCCGTCGCCGCCGTCGCCATACACGCGATGGCGCTTCCGATGGCCGCTACTTTCGGCCCGCTGGAGACGTTGACGCGCACGATATCTTCCGGATGGTCGGCGGTCAGCGTCGTCACGACCGCCAGCACGTCGTAGAGGTCATGTAGATCCGCGCAGTGCAGGTCGACACTGACGCCGTTGGCGTCCAGTTCTTCGACGAGCGCCTGCTGGTACGGCGTCAGCCGTGACGGCTCCGTCGTCGCTGTGAGGAGGTACACGTCGTCAGCGTTGTGCTGGTGAATCGGTTCGGCGATCCGGTCGCGTTCGTGCCCCAGCGGCGCGATGTGTATCTCCCGAATCTGGTCCATGCGAGAATGACGCGCCCCGCACAGCTATTGGTCTTGCCATCTCCGGGACAGACCTCTCCTGTGGCACGACCGTCGGATTACCGACCTGGCCGTGAACGGAAAATGATCGCGCTGCGCTCACGGCGCTGCCGTTCGCGCATACCGAGGTCGCGGGGCGACCTCGCGTTAATCGTCCGCTTCGATATCCGACCGCGTCTGATCCAGGTACGGCAACTGCGAGGCCGTCTCCTCGATAGCGTTCTGGTTGGCCTTCATCAGCGCCGTCGTGTCCCAGTTGCCCTCGACGAGGGCCTCACGCTGGGCGCGGTCGACGCTGACGTTGACCTCGTTGTCACCGTAGGTGACCGTCTCCGCCCGCACGTCGACTTCGATTTCGCCGTCGGGGTTGTCGTCAACCCACTGCTGGAGTGCGTTGATCGTCTCGTGGTCGGCGGTGACCGTCGGGATGCCGAGCGCGAGACAGTTCCCGGCGAAGATCTCGGCGAAGGACTCGCCGATGATGGCGTCGATGCCCCAGCGCATGAGCGCCTGCGGCGCGTGTTCGCGGGAGGAGCCACAGCCGAAGTTGTTGTTGACGACCATCACGTTCGAGTCCTGGAACCGCTCCTCGTTGAACGGGTGGTTCTTCTCGTTGTCCTCGTCGTCGAACCGCAGGTCGAAGAAGGCGAACTCGCCCAGACCGTCGAAGGTGACGACCTTCATGAACCGCGCGGGGATGATCTGGTCCGTGTCGATGTCGTTCCCGCGGATCGGGATGCCAGTGCCTTCGACGTAGTCGACCGACGGGATATCCTCGGTGGGGTCGGTCACGCCAGATTCACCTCCTTCAGGTCGCGCACGTCAGAGACCTCGCCAGTGATAGCCGCGGCGGCCACCATCCGTGGGTTCATCAGGACGGTCCGGCCGTCCTTGCTGCCCTGCCGACCGACGAAGTTCCGGTTGGAGGAGGAGGCACAGGCCTCGTCGCCTTCCAGCTGGTCCTCGTTCATGCCCAGACACATCGAACAGCCGGCGTTGCGCCACTCGAAGCCGGCTTCCTCGAAGATGTCTTTCAGGCCTTCTTTTCTGGCTGCCTCCTGAACCCGCTGGCTGCCGGGGACGACGAACGCTCGCACGTCGTCGGCGACTTCGCGGCCCTTGACGATACGGGCCGCGCGGCGCAGGTCAGGCAGTCGAGCGTTGGTACAGGAACCCAGGAAGGCCACGTCGATATCGTACCCTTCCATCGTCTCGCCGGGCTCAACGCGCATGTGGTCCTGAGCGCGGCGAGCGGTGTCGACCTTGTCGTCGGCCAGGTCCTCGGGCTCTGGAATCGGGTCGTCGATGCCGATGCCCTGGCCGGGCGTGGTGCCCCATGTCACGACCGGGTCCAGTTCGCTGGCGTCGATTTCGACGACGTCGTCGTATTCGGCGTCGTCGTCCGAGCGGATGGACTCCCAGTACGGCTTGAGTTCCTCGAACTTCTCGGGGTGCTCCTGGAAGTAGTCCGTCTCTTCGAGCCACTCGTAGGTGGTCTCGTCGGGGTTGACGTAGCCCGCGCGAGCGCCGCCCTCGATGGACATATTACAGATGGACATCCGGCCTTCCATGTCGAGGTTCTCGATGGTCTCGCCGGCATACTCGTACACGTAGCCGACGCCGCCCTCGGTTCCGAGCCGGCGGATGATTTCGAGGATGATGTCCTTGGCCTCGACGCCCTCGTCGAGTTCGCCGTTGACCTCGATTTTGCGGACCTTCTGTTTCTCCATCGCGATGGTCTGGGTCGCCAGCACGTCCCGAATCTGGCTGGTCCCGATACCGAACGCGAGCGCACCGAACGCACCGTGGGTGGAGGTGTGGCTGTCGCCACAGACGATGGTCTTGCCGGGCTGGGTGATGCCCTGCTCCGGGCCGATGACGTGGACGATCCCCTGATCGCCCGTCGTCGGGTCGGAGAACTGGATGCCGGCGTCGCGGACGTTCTCTTCGAGTTCGGCCATCATCGTCTCGGCCGCGTCGTCGCTGTAGGGCCGGTCCTGGTTCGCGGTCGGCACGATGTGGTCGACCGTCGCGTGGGTCAGGTCCGGGCGCGCGACTTCGAGGCCGCGCTCTTTGAGCATCCCGAAGGCCTGCGGGCTGGTGACCTCGTGGATGAGGTGCAGGCCGACGAACAGCTGGTCCTGGCCGTTCGGCAGGGTCGTGACTTTGTGCTGGTCCCATACCTTGTCGTACAGCGTTCCCTGGCTCATACTGTCTCGTCCCGCCCTTCAGTTCCGCGTTCGTACGCGCGAGTGACACCCTCGTCGGGTGCTTCGTGGTCGATGTCTTCCATCGTCTCGTCAGTCTCCTCCTCCTCCGCGTCGCGTTCGCCGCCGTCGGCGGCCACGACCGGGCCGCGGCGGAACACCGCGCCGAAGGTCCCGTTCGTCTCGGGGTGGGTGTGCTCGATGCTGCCCATCGTTGTGCGCGATTCGCTCTGTTCGCCGTCCGTTGGATCCGTGTGTTCGTTAGTCATCTGCTGGGGCTTCTGTCTTCTCGGCGTCGGCGTCCTCACCCCACGCGAACAGGTCGCGCAGGTTCTCGCCGACGGCTTCGATCTGGTGGTTCTGTTCTGCGTCGCGGTACTGCTTGTAGGCGGGCCGGTTAGCCTGGTTCTCGTTGATCCACTCGCGAGCGAACTCGCCGTTCTGGACCTCTTCGAGAATCTGCTCCATGCCCTCGCGGTCGATGACCTCTTCACCGCGGGTGAGACCGCCGTACTCGGCGGTATCGGAGACGGAGTTCCACATGCCCATGTGGCCGCCCTCGTACATCAGGTCGACAATGAGCTTCAGCTCGTTCAGACACTCGAAGTAGGCCATCTCCGGCGCGTAGCCGGCGTCGACCAGCGTCTCGAAGCCGGCCTTGACCATCTCGGTGACGCCGCCACAGAGGACGGCCTGCTCGCCGAAGAGGTCCGTCTCGACCTCTTCCTGGAAGGAGGTCTCGATGACGCCGGCGCGGGTGCAGCCGATGCCCTTCGCGTAGGCCAGCGACTCTTCCTTGGCGTTGCCGGTCGCGTCCTGATACACCGCGATGAGACCGGGCGTCCCCTCGCCGCGCTCGTAGGTCCGGCGCACGAGGTGGCCCGGCGATTTGGGCGCGACCATCGTCACGTCGACGTCTTCCGGCGGTTCGATCTGGCCGTAGTGGATGTTGAAGCCGTGCGCGAACTGGAGCGTGTCGCCGGCGTCCAGTTCGTCCTCGATGGCCTCGTAGACGGCCGGCTGAATCGTGTCAGGCACGAGCATCACGACGCGGTCCGCCTCGCCGGCGGCCACGTCGGGCGTCTCGACGCGGAGGCCAGCGTCCTCGGCGTCGGCCCACGACGACGAGTCCTCGCGGAGGCCGACAATCACGTCGACGCCGGACTCGTGGAGGTTCAGCGCGTGGGCGTGTCCCTGTGAGCCGTAGCCCAGCACGGCTACGGTTTCGTCGTCGATAGTCGATACGTCAGCGTCCTCGTCGTAGTAGACTGTTGTGGTAAGTTCGTCAGACATCTTTCTCTAGTGTTTTCGGGCCGCGTTCCAGTGCGGCGGCCCCGGTTCGCACGATCTCCTGCACATCGAACTGCTTGAACGCCTCGATGGCGGCGTCGATTTTCTGCTTGCTGCCCGTGATTTCGACGGTGACCGAATCGGTCGACGCGTCGACGGCCTGGCCGTCGTACATGTCGGCAACGGCGTTGACGTCGTCTGGCTTCTCGCCGCTGACTTTCACCAGTGCGAGCTCTCGCCGGACGGCCTCGCCTTCGAGTTCCCTGACCGAGATGACGGGCACGAGCTTCCGCAGTTGCTTTTTCGCCTGGTCGATTCCCGGTTCCGGTTCCTCGATGAGAATCGTCATCCGGGCTGTGTCGTCGTCGACCGTTGGCCCGACGGTGAGGCTTTCGATGTTGAACTGGCGTCGGCTGAACAGCGCCGACACCTCCGAAAGCACGCCCGGTCGGTGCTTGACCAGCGCTGACAGCACCGCCTGTCGCGGCTCGTGAGTCACTTCGGCCTCGGGGTCGACGCGGATGCCCTGCATGTTGCGTCGGCCCTTCGGGCGCATCCGTTCGTCCGGCGCGGGGCCTGGCATTCCTCCAGTCATTGTTAGATCATGTCCAGCTGGTCTTCGTTGAGCGCGAACTGGCCGTTGTCACCGCCGCTTGGGACCATCGGGAAGACGTTCTCCCCGGGGTCGATGTGGGCGTCGATGACGCTCGGGCCGTCGTAGTCGCGTGCTTCCTGTATCGTTTCCTCGACGTTCTCGTAGGATTCGAGCGTGAACCCGCGCGCGCCGAAGGCCTCGGCGAGCTTGTCGAACTGCGGAATCCACGGGTACTCGGAGGCCATCCGGCGACCCTCGTAGAAGCCGTCCTGCCACTGGCGGACCATCCCGACCGCCTCGTTGTTCAGGACGACGTAGGTGATGTCCAGTTGCTCCCGAACGGCGACCGAGAGACCCTGGACGGTCATCAGGAACGAGCCGTCGCCGTCGAAGCAGACGACTTCCTGGTCCGGCGCGGCGAGTTTCGCACCGATAGCGGCGGGCACGCCGTAGCCCATCGTCCCGAGGCCGTGGGAGGAGACCCACGTCCGGGGCTCGGTGTACTCCCAGAACTGGGAGGCCCACATCTGGTGCTGGCCGACGCCGGTACAGACGATGGTGTCGTCCGGCGTCATCTCCGAGAACTGCTCGACGACGTACTGCGGTTTCAGCGGCTCGTCGTCGGGCGTATCGTAGTCCATCGGGTACTCGTCTTTCCAGGTCTGGCACTGGTCGCGCCACTCGTCAGCGTCCGGCGCGCGCGGCATCGCGTCGAACAGTTGCCGGAGCACTTCCCGGGCGTCGCCGATGAGCGGGTAGTCGGCGTAGACGTTCTTGCTGATTTCCGCGGGGTCGATGTCGACGTGGATGACCTCCGCGTCGGGCGCGAAGGAGTCGACGCCGCCGGTCAGGCGGTCGTCGAAGCGCGTCCCGATAGCCAGCATGCAGTCGGTGTTGCTAATCGCCATGTTGGCGTAGCCGGTGCCGTGCATCCCGGCCCACTCCAGTGAGAGTTCGTGGTCTTCGGGGAAGGAGCCGATACCGGGCATCGTCGTGATGACCGGGATATCGTACTCCATGGCGAACTCCCGGAGCGCGTTCGAGGCGTTCGCCTTGATGACGCCGCCGCCAGAGAGTATGACGGGGCGGTCGGCCTCGGCCAGCGCCTCGGCGGCCTCCTGGACGTTCCCGTCGTCGGCCTCCTCTGGCACCTCGTAGGTCTCCGGCGTCTCCGGCCTGCCGGGTTCGACCTCGGTCTCGCCCTGGGTCACGTCCTTCGGCAGGTCGACCAGCGTCGGCCCCTGCCGGCCGGCATCGGCGAGCGCGAACGCTTCGCTGACGTCGTCGCCGACGGTGTCGGAGTCGGCGGCGAAGTAGCTCTCCTTCGTGATGGGCTGGGTGATGCCGACGGTGTCGGTCTCCTGGAAGGCGTCGTTGCCGACGAACTCCGTCGGGACCTGGCCGGTCAGCGCGATGACCGGGTCCGAGTCCATGTTGGCGTCGGCGATGCCGGTCACGAGGTTCGTCGCGCCGGGGCCGGACGTGGCAAAACAGACACCGGGGTCGCCGGTGACGATCCCGTACGCGTCCGCCGCGTGCGAGGCTCCCTGCTCGTGGGCCATCGTGACGTGGTTGATGTCGGAGTCGTACAGCGCGTCGTAGACGGGCATGATTGCGCCGCCCTGAACGCCGAAGACGTAGTCGGTCCCGGCGTTTTCAAGCGCACGGATGACCGATTGTGCGCCCGTTGTGACCGGTTCCTGTTCGGTCTCCGACTCTGTTTCTTCCGCTTCCTTGGGGACGGATGCGCGTTCGCTCATCGTGTCAGCCCTCCGTCTGTTCGTGTTCGGGGTCGATACCGCGGTGATGTGTATGCTGCGTGCATGACTGGTGACTCTGTGGTGTTCAGGCGAATCGATTCGGCCGGGGGTGAAAATGTGAAATGAGGGGCTATAGTGCCCCTACAATACGCACGCCGAGAATAGCGGTCGCGGTGCTGGCGGGTGGTCGAACCTGACGCCCAGCAGCCGCGGTCATCACATCCAAATGCAGTTCGTCCCGAATAATAAACGTTCTGTGATAGCCGTTGGCGGACAGCCGCTCGGAACCGGGTACTCACCGGTAGCTGCTCACTCGTAGTGACGGCCGGAAGCGAGGTCATCGACCTACGCCCGGACCTCCTCGCTTTCCTCGGTCACGCCGATCTCCTCGGCGAACCGTTCGAGCACCGACATGGTGACCTGTTCCTCCGCGCCGTACTCCTTGACGCGGCGGGTCACTTCTCGGACCTCCGCCTCGGTCGGGTCGTAACCCGCGTCGACGAGCCGCTCCCGAACCGAGTGGGCCCCAGTGTGCTTGCCGAGCACGAGTTCGCGCGTGGCCCCGACCATCTCGGGGGTCATGACGCCCGGCTCGAACGTGTCGGAGTTCTCGATGACGCCGGCGGCGTGGATACCGCTCTCGTGGGAGAAGGCGTTGCGCCCGACGACGGGCTTGTTCGCCGGCACCCCGATGTCGGACTTCTCCTCGACGATCCGCGACAGCTCCGTGATGCGGGTGGTGTCGATTCCGGTGTCGACGTCGTACAGCGACTCCAGCGCCATCACGACCTCTTCGTAGGCCGCGTTGCCGGCGCGTTCGCCGATGCCGTTGACCGACACCTGCGCCTGACTGGCTCCGGCCTCGAAGCCGGAGATGGCGTTGGCCGACGCCAGTCCGAAGTCGTCGTGCGTGTGCACGTCGATGTAGGCGTCGGTGCAGTCGTCGACGATCTCGATGAGGTCGTAGAACCGCCGCGGCGTGGCGACCCCACAAGTGTCCGGAATGTTGATCCAGTCCGCCCCCGCCGCGGACGTAGCCTCGATGACTTCGACGAGGAAGTCCTCGTCAGTCCGAGTCGCGTCCATCGGCGAGAACATGCACTCGACGCCCGCGTCTTTGATCATCTCGACACAGTCGACGGCGGTGTCGAGCGCCTCCTGGCGGGTCGCGTGCATGGAATCCTGCAACTGTACGTCCGACGTCGAGACGAAGGTGTGGACCATGTCCACACCTGAATCCAAGGCCGCCTCGATGTCTTTCTCGACCACACGCGCCAGTCCGCAGGTCGTCACTCGCGTGGACTCGGCGATGTCCCGAACTGCCTCGAACTCCGCGTCGGAGTTGACGGGGAACCCGGCCTCGATGACGTGGGTGCCCATCTCGTCGAGCAGCGCGGCTATCTCGCGTTTGTCCTCGTAGTTGAACGACGTACGTGGTGACTGCTCACCATCGCGCAGCGTGGTGTCGAAAATCCGTGCGTCTGTTATCTCAGACGTGGAATCCAGTGTGCCCTGGAAGAACTCGATCCGCCGGAGATTCCGACGTGCCCTCGTTGTTGGACATAAGCACCTGTATCTGGAGGCTTCCACTATTTATACTTGTTCATAAGGCGGGGAGACGTGCACACGGCACACGGTTGCGACCGCGGCCAGAGCGACTGCCGCGCGTCAGACGGTTTGGGGAGGATTTTTGCTCTGTCCGCGCATGGATGTGGCTATGAGCGATTTCGAGGGCCTGGACCTGCAGGCCGTGGAGGACCAGATGGACGAGGACCGGGACGGGGCCGGCAGCAACCGCGTCGTGCTGGGCGTCCTCGACGGGTCGGAACCGCCCGAGCAGTGGGTCAACACCATCGAAAACGGGTCAGTCCTGGTTCTCAACGTCGAAGGCGACCTGAACGAACTCGCCGCCGGGTTCGCCCGGCCGGTCCGGGAGGCCGGCGGCGAACTGATGCACTTCCGCGGCTTTCTGGTTGTGACGCCGCCGGGCGTCAGTATCGACTCCGAGCGGCTGGATTGACTGGCAATACAGACGGTGTCCTTCGTGCAGTCCTGCTGTAGACGACATGGTTCTAGGGCGAGCGTATCGAGCACAGCGGGGTTCGGCGTCTCAGGCACCGGGCAGTAGGTGCCACGATCGTTCAAGGAGAGAGAAATCGCTGCAGCAGTCCGTGCCACACGCGGATACCCCGGTCCCACGCTTGCCAGTAGGTGTCGAAGAACCGGGGCGAACCCCTGTCAGTGTGGCTCGGTCGGGTCGTGATCTGGGCGTGGCAGTCCGGACAGCGGTAGTGCGTGCCGCAGTGGCGCTCGACCACCATCCAGTCGCCGTCGTACCTGCTCTGGTGCCCACAGTCCGGACAGAACAGCGTTGCCTTCGGCGGAACGTCCTGCTCGGTCCGGGAGTCAGTCGGGGACATCCTCGGGTGAAACGTGGCCGCCGACACGAAAAGAACCTGCCTATGAGGAGTCTATACAGCTACTAATACGGGGGTAGTCATTATATTCGCTTCCAGCGGATTCAACCCCGGTACCACTGGCCCGCTACGCCAGCATCGGTGGCCCGCTACGCCGACACCGGCGGGTGCCTACGCCGACACCAGCGTCAGATAGTGACCGTCTCGGTCCCTGATTCGGACGCCGTCCTCGACCGAGGTGACCGAAAGCGCGTCGTCAGCGACTTCCCTGGCCGTCGATTTCGGATCTTCGGCGACGACGCCGAAGTCGACGTGAACCCCGCCGCGGGCGTCGGCGATGCCGAGCCGCGGTGACCACAGTTCCAGATCGAGATCGCCGGTCGAGAGCCGAACGCGGCCTTCGTCGCGGCCGTCGTCGACCATGTCGAACCCCAGCGAGGTGTAGAACGCCACGGCCGAGGACAGGTCCTCGACTTCGAGGACGAGTTCGAACAGGCCGGTGACGCCATCGCCGTCGACCGCCCGCTCGCCGAGTTCCACGCAGTTGCCCTGCGGGTCGTAGAAGTACAGCGAGCGCGCGTCCCCGAAGGTGTGTTCGACCAGGTCGAAGCGCTCGTCCAGCCGGCCGTACCAGTCGTCGTACTCCCGCTCGGGAATGGTCAGTGCGTAGTGGGTGTGGAGCCCGCCGCGCGGAACCGTCCCCGGCGCGCGGAGCCTGAGTTCGGTGTCGCCGGCCGCGAGCACGGCCTCGTCTGGGCTCTCTGAGAGTACGTCGAGTTCCAGAAAGGCCTCGTAGAACGCCGTTGCACGGTCCGGATACTTCACCTCCAGTGTGAGCCAGGCGGGCGAGGAGAGCATATCGGCACTTCGGTCGCCACCGACAAAGCCGCTGTGGACGACGTTTCGGAGGCGAAACAACCCCAGCACGCGAGTTTCCCGTTCTCGACCATTTATTCACGTCAGGCCCGTACAGAGGCGTATGCCAACCAACACGCAGGACGAAACGGCGGCGTGGCTGGAGACGAACCGCTGGGAGCGCGGCGTGAGCTACATTCCGTATCCCGACGAAATGATGGTCCGGGCGAGTCACGTCCTCAAGACGGATGCCGGCGTGTTCGTCGTCGACCCGATAGACGTCGACGGTATCGACGACCTGTTCGCCGAGTTCGGCGACGTGGCCGGCGTCGTCATCCTGTTAGACCGGCACAAACGCGACAGCGCCGCCGTTGCGAACCGACACGACGTGTCAGTGTACATCCCCGAGTGGATGTCAGGTGTCGAGGAAGACATCGATGCGCCGGTCGAACGCATGCACCGACAGCTGCCAGGCACGGACTACGGCGTCCACAAGATTATCAAGAACACGTTCTGGCAAGAGGCCGCGCTGTATGGCGACGAGGACGATACGCTGGTCGTCCCCGAGGCAGTCGGGGCGGCGGACTACTTCCTCGCCGGTGACGAGCGACTCGGTGTCCACCCAATGTTGCGCCTGTTCCCGCCGAAGAAGCTCTCCCGGCTGGACCCCGAGCGGGTCCTGGTCGGACACGGGGAGGGCGTGATGGAAGGTGCCGCCGAGGACATCGCGTACGCGCTCCGCGGGTCGCGCGGCCGGACGCCGGGCCTGTACGCGAAGAACCTCAAGTCGCTCGTGCTCGGCTAAACCGACGGAAGCGACGCCGTTTTACCCGGCCCGTGCGAAGGAGTGGCGTGGTCTACGTCACACGCGGACTCGTCGAGACGCTGTTACGGCTCGCCAGCGAAGCCGAACCTGACGACGTGACGATTTCGCTGGCCGTCACGCCGGCCGGGGAGCTCCCGGATGCTGATTTGCCGGACGAGACGCCGGTTTTCACTGATTTCTATCTCCCCTCAGCCGGGGCCTCGGTGAAGGCGGTGTTCGGCGTCGACCTTGGAACGCCGGCCGGCCAGACACAGGGCCGGTTCGTTTCCCACCCCGACGGGTACATGGGCGTCAGCAAGACCGACGACCTGCACGAGGTCATCTTCGTCGGCATCCCGCCGTGGGATATCGACGCCTTCGGGGCCTTCGACAGAGCCGGGCAGGAACAGGAGGTCACGGTTCTCGACGTCGAGCCTCCGGAAAAGTATCCGCAGTAGCGTTCCGTCTCCGGAGCGGTTACTCCAAGTAGCCCAGGTCCCGCAACTGGTCGGTGATATCCTGGAACTGCGCTTCGGTCAGTTCGCCTTCCCGCTGGTGCTGGACGACGATACTCCTGAGCAGGAACCGAACGAGGTCGGAGGTGCTGGAGAAACTCGTCCCTTCGATCGTCTCTTCGACGCGCTCCGCGAGGTCCTTCGGAATCGATACTGTGGTGTAATCGGACATATCGGCACGGAGGCATGCCGGCGGGATATGCGTTGTGTCCCAGCTTACCGCGGGTCCGTGGCCTCAGTGTCGAACTGGCCCATCGTGGCGTGATTGGTCGGCGAGAACATCTTCGGCGCACGGCGGGACTTGCTCTCCGCGTCGTCGAAGGGCAGCGTGGTTGTCGGGTACGAGTCGTCGTTTCGGGGGGTCGTGATTCGTGTTGTCATCCTGGGGGTCGTGTCGGCCGTCGTCGGTAGTTCGTGGGCGGTGCAGTGTCGGGTCGGCGCGAAAGGCGTACGTCGGATACAAGCATTGGGTACCCCCACCTTTCGACCCATTCATAATAAATGTTCATGATGGAGTTGCGGAAGATACTGTTGTATGGTACCAAGTGTTCTGATAAAAGGTAGCATATATCGAAACGGTGGCCAGCATGAAACTGCTCCCCAGACTGTCGGGACTGTTCGATTGGGGCGACAGCGGCTCGGGCGACGGCGACCCGACTGAAATGCGCTACGAATGCACGCTGTGCGGGACCCGGACCGAAGACGCCAAGGCGGCCTGTCCGTCCTGTGGCGGCCAGATGGAACGGCTGTAACCGACCGGCTCAGACGACTAACTGGATCTCGTAGTCGGTCAGGTTTTCGTAGCCGTCGGCAGTGACGACGGCGATGTCCTCGATTCTGACGCCGCCCACGTCGGGGTCGTAGAGGCCCGGCTCGATAGTGACGATGTGCCCCGGTTCGAGGTCCCCACCGTTCGGTGACAGCTGTGGGAGCTCGTGGACGTCCAGCCCGACGCCGTGGCCCGTGCTGTGGATGAACCCCGTCTCCGTTCGTTCGTCGTCGCGCAGCGTCGGTTCGCCGGCGTCCTCGTACACGTCACAGACAGCGTCGTGTACGTCTTTGCCGGTCGCACCGGGTTCCAGCGCGTCGAACGCCGCTTCCATCGCCCGCTCAGTGAGGTCGTACCACTCGCGCACCGCGTCGCTCGGCTCGCCTTTGACGAACGTCCGCGTCATGTCGGCGTGGTACTTCGTCGTCTTGTCCTGCGGGAAGATGTCGATGATGACGGGCTCGTGAGCGACGACCGGCCCGCTCCCGCGGTCATGGGGGTCCGCGGCGTCCGCGCCGCAGGCGACGATAGTCTCGTCCAGTGAACAGCCGTGTCGGAGCAGCGTCACCTCGATTTCCTCCTTCACGCGCTCGCTCGTCAACGTCTCGCCGTCAACTTCGAGCGTGTCGTCGGCAGCGATTTCCGCCGCTTCGAGCAGCGATTCGGCCGCCTGCATCGCTGCCTCGTTGGCCCGCTGGGCCGTCCGGATGTGATCTACTTCGGTCTGGGTCTTCGTCGCGCGGATTTCCGTGACGATGCCGTCGGTGTCGGCCGCTACATTGACACCACGTTCCCGCAAGCTGTCCGCCGTCCGGAGCGGGAACCGCGGCGGCACGGCTACGCTGTCCACGTCGTAGGCCGCGAGGAAATCCGCGAGGACGTGTGAGACTGCCTCGTCGGGGCCGTACTCCTCGACCTTCCCCTGGTGGTCGAAGTCGACGTACCGCTCGACGATCTCGGCCCGCGACTCGCGCTTCGCCCGGCCGAACTCCAGGCTCCGCGGGAAGAGCAGATGCGTGTCGCCGTCGTACAGTGTGATGAACGGGTCCGGCGCGTCGAAACCGGAGAGGTAGTACTGGTCTGACGCCTCGGAATCCGCGTCGATGAGGTAGCCGTCGACGCCGGCGTCGTCGAGATACGCGTCCAGTGCGGAGAGGTCTGGTTCCATACGTGCCAGTCTGGCCCCCATCCCCATATACGTCTCCCACTGCGCCGCTCCGTATCCCGAGATGTGCCGACGAATACCATACCGATGCAGTTTGGCCGCCCATTTATTGACGCTCCAGCCCCTCAATACTAGTAATGAGTGACTTGTCCGGTGAAGACGTGACCGTCGTTGGCGGCGGCATCGGCGGCCTCTCCGCTGCGTGCTACCTGGCGGACGCAGGCGCGGAGGTCTCGCTGCTGGAGAAAAACGAGCAACTCGGGGGCCGCGCCTCCCGGCTGGAGGTGGACGGGTTCCGGTTCGACATGGGTCCGTCGTGGTACCTGATGCCCGACGTGTTCGAGCGGTTCTTCGCGTACTTCGGCAAGGAGCCGCGGGATTACTACGACCTCCAGCGGCTCGACCCCCACTACCGCATCTTCTTCAAAGACGGCGACCAAATTGACGTGACTGGCGACAACGACCAGATGGCCCGGAAGTTCGAAGAGTACGAGCCCGGCGCGGGCGAGGCCTTCCGGGACTACCTCGCAACGAGCGAACGGCACTACGAGACGGCGATGAACAAGTTCGTCTACGAGGACCGCTCGGAGCTGCGCGACTGGATTGACCTCGACGTGATGACCGCCGCTCCGGTCGGGCTCCAGCTCATCGGCTCGATGCAGGGCCACGTCGAGGACTACTTCGAGCACCCGAAGCTCCAGCAGATCATGCAGTACACGCTGGTCTTTTTGGGTGGATCGCCCCGGACGACGCCAGCCCTCTATAATATGATGAGCCACGTCGATTTCAACCTCGGCGTCTACTACCCCGACGGCGGCGTCGGTGCGGTCGTCGACGGTCTGGTCGAACTCGGCGAAGAACTCGGCGTCACCTACGAGACCGACGCCGAGGTCGACGAAATTTCCCGGCGCAAAGAGGGGTTCCTCGTCGAGACGGTTCACGGCGACACCACCCATCCCGACGAAGTGGTCGTCAACGCCGACTACGCCCACGCCGAGCAGGAGCTCCTGCCAGAACACGAGCGCCAGTACGACGACGACTACTGGGACGACAAGACCTACGCGCCGTCTGCCTTCCTCATGTACATGGGCGTCGAGGGCGACGTGGAGCCGCTGAAACACCACACGCTCGTCCTGCCGACGGACTGGGACCCCCACTTCGACGATATCTTCGAGGAGCCGGCCTGGCCCGACGACCCGGCCTATTACCTCTGTGTCCCTTCGAAGACCGACGACAGCGTCGCCCCCGACGGCCATTCGAACCTGTTCGTCCTGGTTCCAATTGCGCCGGGGCTGCACGACGGCGACGAGATCCGCCAGGAGTACCGCGAGAAGATTCTGGCCGATATCGCCGACAACACCGGCGTCGACCTGCGCGACCGAATCGTCTACGAGAAGCAGTTCGCCGTCTCCGACTTCGGCGAGCGGTACAACGCCACCGAGGGCACGGCACTCGGTCTGGCGCACACGCTCCGCCAGACGGCCCTCTTGCGGCCCAACAACCGCTCGTCGGCCGTCGACGGCCTCTACTTCACGGGGTCGTTCACGACGCCCGGCATCGGCGTGCCGATGTGTCTCATAAGCGGGGAGCACACCGCGGAGGCGCTCATCGAGGACATCGCCTGAGTAATGCCAGAACTCCCGACCGACCGCATCGAAGCCGTCATTCCGCCGGAGGAGACGCTGGTGGGGTACCTGTTGCGCCTCTCCCGACCGCGCTTCTGGCTCTACCTCGGCGGCCCGGTCATCGTCGGCGTCAGCTACGCGGCCGACGGCCCGAACGAGCTGTTCGCGCCGCTGGCTGTCGCGCTGTTTCTGTACTTCACCATCCCCGGGAACGTGTTTCTCTACGGCGTCAACGACATCTTCGACGCCGACATCGACGAGCACAATCCCAAGAAGGACGAGGGGCGAGAGGTCAGCTACCGCGGGGACAGCGCCGTCACAGCCATCGTCGTCGCAAGCGGCGCGCTCGCGCTGCTGTTCGTCCTTGGGCTGCCGACGCTTGGCGTCGTGGCCCTGCTCGCCTGGATTGGGCTCTCTATCGAGTACTCGGCCCCGCCGCTGCGGTTCAAGACGACGCCGTTTCTGGACTCCATCTCGAACGGCCTGTACATCCTGCCCGGTGTCATCGGCTACGCCGCTATCGAAGGCGTTGCCCCGCCAGCGACGGCGGTCACCGGGGCGTGGCTGTGGGCGATGGGGATGCACACCTTCTCCGCGATTCCCGACATCGAACCCGACCGCGAGGCCGGTATCCAGACGACGGCGACGTTTCTGGGCGAGTCAAACACCTACTACTACTGCGTGATGTGCTGGCTCACGGCCGCGTTCGTGTTCACGTACACGCACTGGGTGTTCGGCCTGCTGCTGCTCGTCTACCCCGGCCTCGTCTTCGGGATTCTCGGTATCGGCGTCGACATCGACGAGGCGTACTGGTGGTATCCCGCGATCAACACCGTCGTCGGCATGGGTTTCACACTCATCGCCCTGTGGGTGATGCTGTATGGCTAGCGGCGAAGACCGGACCATAGCGGGCTGGACACTCCCGGAGACGAGGACCGACGCGACCGCGCAGTTCGACCAGTTCGTCACTGAGAACCGCTTTACCATCGCCGTCGTCTTCCCGCTCGTCGGCGCGGTGACCTTGCTCGCAAGCGCCGAGGGACTCTTACCCGACCCGCTCGCGTTCAACCCCTACTTCGTCCTCTTTGGGACGTTCGTGATGCGATTACCCCTCGTGGCCGGCGTGTTCCCGCTCGTGGACCGCCGGGCCGGGCTGGCGCTGGTCGCGCTGACACTCTATTCCTACGGCATCGAACTCGTCGGCGTGCGGACCGGCTGGCCCTACGGCGAGTTTACGTATGGCGTCGACCTCGGTCCGATGCTTCTGGGTGAGGTGCCGTTCGGGCTCCCGGTGTTTTTCTTCCCGCTGGTCCTGAACGCCTACCTGCTCGTCCTGCTGTTGCTCGGCAACAGAGCGGCGTCAGCCGCGGTGCGGCTGCTGGCGACACTGGCGACGGTGATGCTCGTCGACCTGGTGCTCGACCCTGGCGCTGTGGCAATCGGCTTCTGGATTTACGAGACGCCCCAGTTCTACGGCGTCCCATGGCAGAACTACGCCGGCTGGCTCCTGTCGGGGTCGGTCGCCGTCCTGCTGTTCGACCTCGGGTTCGACCGCGCGAGGCTCCGACGGCGGCTCCGGGACTGCCCGTTCATGCTCGACGACCTGGTGAGCTTCGTCCTGCTGTGGGGCGGTATCAACCTCTTTTACGCGAACTGGGTGCCGGTCGGCCTGGCCGCGCTGCTGGGGGCCGGCCTCCTCTGGACGGACCGCTTCGACTTCGACCTCTCGGAGACGCGACTCGGCCGTGCCGTCTGGCGGTGAGTCCTGTTGGCACGCCGTCGCTCCGCCGACCACGACCGAGGAGACAGGCCAAGCGTTTAAGCGAACGCGTAGGTAGGAGGACGTATGGAGCGAATCCCGTTCGGAATCCGGCAGCTCGACTCCATCATCAACGGTGGAGCGCCCGCCGGGAGCGTCGTCCTGCTCTCCGGCGAGGCCGGCGCTGGCTCCCGGGAGTTCATGCATACGAGCGCACTCATCAACGGGCTCGAACAGGTGGACGGGGAGCTACACGACCTCTACTACGGCGACCGCTCGGCCGACGCTGTTGCCCCCGAAGAAGTCCACTACATCTCTTTTACCGCAGGCGAGGCGCAGCTGGTCAGCGAGATGCGGCTAGCGATGGACGACGACGTGGTCGACAAGGGGAGCCAGGCGGTCGAGTTCCACGACCTCTCGGAGCGGTACTTCCACATCAGTCCGGTGCCGCGGGACTGGTACGCCAGCGAAACCGCGTCAATCACCGACCTCCGGGCGCGCCACGAGCGGGAGGACCTGCTCGGCACGCTCGGCATGGTCCTGAACGAGGTGGCGACGGGGAACCTCGTCGTCATCGACTCGCTATCCGACCTCGTCAGCGCGACGGACGAGGAAGTCAGCTGGTCGGACATCAGCTCGCTCGTCCAGGGAATCCAGAAGGCGGCCCACCAGTGGGGAGGCCTCATCCTCTTACACGTCAATCCGGAGACGCTGTCGTCGGTGCAACACGGGCAGCTCGTCGACGCATCTCACGGCACGATGGAGTTCGCGTGGGAGTCCGGCGGTTCCACCCGGGCCCGGACCCTCGTCGTCCAGCAGTTCCGCGGCGTCCTCTCGCAGATAGAGGACGAGGACATCGTACAGTTCGAGACCGAATTGGGCGATGCCGGCTTCGATATCAGCGACGTTCGTAAGATTCGATAACGATAGTCAGCGAACCACCCTCTGTAACTGTCGACAGAAAACAACGAGCGGCGTGCTGACGGTTCGCTCCCGCTCTCGGTATCTGAAATCGGCGGTAAACCCTTATCAGTCTTGTTCGTCAAGGGTGTCGTAATGTCCTCCGAGTCGACTGATGACGGAGGAGTGTACGTCGAGCTATCTGCAGATCTAGACGAGTGGCTGACCGAGCAGGCCGAGACGCTCGGCGTGCCTCGCGACGCCGTCATGGAGCAACTGCTGGCCGCATACATGACAGCGGCCGATTCGGACGATGGGATTGACGACCTCATTCAGCCATCGGCGGACGAGTTGGATGCCGTCGTCGCCGCGACCGTGGACGAGAAGCTGAACGGCTCAGTCGAAGCGGCGACCGAGAGCGCTGTCAGTTCACAGCTCCCCGACATCGTCGACACGGTGGAACGCCAACTCACCGAGCGGTTCGACGCGCTCGAAGCGGACTTTCAGACGAAAATCGAAGACGTTCGCGAGCGCGTCGTGCAGGTCAAACGGGAGGCCGACGCGAAAGCGCCGGCCGACCACGGCCACGAGGAGTTCGACCGTATCGATGCACTCACACAAGAGATCGAAGATATCGAGGCGGAACTCGCCGCGCTTCGGGGCGACGTGACCGAGTCGCTCGAAACAGAGAACGAGCGAGTCGCTGACATCGACAGCCGACTCGACGATGTCGAAGACAAACTCACCCGCGTCGCCTGGGTCGTCAGCGACCTCCGCGACGACCAGGGCGGCCGGGACCAGAATCAGAAAGCGGTCGACCGGCTGAAACGCGCCGCGGCCCAGGAGAACATCTCGACGGCACGCTGTTCGAACTGTGACGAGCAGGTCGAGATCGGACTGTTGACCGAACCCCAGTGTCCACACTGCAACACGACGGTGTCGGACGTCCGGCCCGAGGGCGGCATTATCCGCTCGAAGGCGCGGCTGGTGGCCGCAGCACAGCTTGAACCGGGCGAGACCAATGAGTGACGACGAGCAAGACCCCTTCGAGGAGCTTGACCCGGGCGACGACCGCGAGGGCGACCCGTTCGAGCGTCTCGGTTCGGAGCCTGACGACGCGGACGGCTCGACAGACGCACGCCAGCCACCCGACGACGGGTGGCCGGGCAGCGAACCGAGCGACGAACCGGCCGACGGTGCGTCCGAGGCGGAACCCGATGCAACCGATGCTGACGACCTGCTCTCGGCCGTCGACACGGAAGAGTTCCGTTCGGATTCGGCAACTGAATCAGACAATCCCCTTTCCGGGTCATCACCCGACCCGGACGACCCCTTTTCGGAAATGGACAGCCGCGGCGACGACCCCTTTGGAAGCGGTGAGAGCGTATTCGAGCGGGTCGACGTCGATCACATCGACGCGGACAAGGTGTGGGCGGAAATCGCTGCGGACGACGATAGCGAGACCACGCCGGAGAGCCGGTATGCGGAGGTGTCGAAACACCGCTACTGCGAGCAGTGTGAACACTTCTCCGCACCGCCGAACGCACACTGCACGAACGAGGGGACCGAGATCATGGAGTTCCTCGACATGGAGACGGTCCGGCTGCTTGACTGTCCGGTCGTCGCCGAGCAACACGAGATCGAGGACGAGCAGTAACGGCTTTTTGCCTCGATATCCGACGAGCGTGTATGCAGTTTTGCGACAACAGTATCGCGGAGTAAAAATTCTTTTTAAACACCCATCACCCATAGAATGCCGTCTGAACCTTTCTAACTACAATTCCGCTACAACCGCCCGATTGATGTCATCAATAGGGATGTACCGCGCAGCCCCACCTGATTCAGACTGCTTTTCGGGATACTGTGCTTCAGGGTCTTCTTCGCCACCCCAGATAACGTCCGTGAGCCAGTCTGTACGCAACAAGTAGCAATCAATGATGCGTTCGTCGTCCGTGCGAGCAAATACGTAATAGTCCGCAATCTCGCCCTCAAACTCGTCTCCATTGTATGAACGTCGGAGCTTACTCCACTCTGATTTAGTAAGATTATCGCGTGACTTTGTTCGAAGTGAGAAGTCCACTTCAAAACGGTCTGAATCAGGTCGTGTTCGGAAAGCCACTGTTGCCTCGCCACGTGGGAACTCAAGAACCGCATCAATGCCAGAAAGGTCACGGTCTACAGCATCACCTTCGTCGGCCATCTCTAAGTTCGAAACTTCACCCGGGGAAAGTCCAAATCGCTCTGCAACTCGCTTGCACAATAACGGGCTGAAGCGACGTGCATCCTCCATCTTTGAATCGTAATCCGAACCCGCACTTGGTCGGATACTCACTGTGAACCACTGGAGTCACCTCCATTGAACAAGTCTGCACACGTTGTATCAGAACTAATCCACCCGTAGCCCACTTCAGATACCTTCAACTGTCCATTCTCTGTGAACGCCTGTGCGTCGTGATTCTGTGCATCAAGGGATTCCTGTTCAAGGTCGTCAAAGTAGACCAGCAATTCCGCCTGCTTGTCCTCCTGCAGGTGTTCAAAAATCATAGTGACTCACCAAATTTAATCGTATCTGGGTGACTCAGAGATTTACATTCTGGACAGTCGTACCACTCAAATCCTATTTCTGGATGGTCATGACCAGATTTTAAATCAGACTTGGACAGTTTATTTCCGCAAGTACATTGTGGTGATTTAAGCTTGTCAACTTGCGTTAGGTCAGTCTGGACCATCATAGTGAATCACCAGTCTGAACAGGATTGGATTCTATGTCGTTTGCTTGACCTTCGTTCTCATCTGTGAACGTGCAATTTTCCCCAATATGCCAGCGTGTGAGTGGAACGTTGTAGCATTCTACGTGGCGATGTAGGGCGTCTAAGTCCTTCGCTGTGTGAAATTCAGTTACGTCCCAATTCGCTATCATGGCTTGATCATCAGTTACCATACACATTATTTGGTTGATACATCCCATTAGTGTGTTCCCAATCCAAAAGTAGAATAAAATGACAAATAGTAGACGCTTTTAAGTACTTATGACCCCTATGAATAGATGGTCAACGTGACCGCGGGCTTGATTATCACCCGGGGAACTTCCCCGGACCGTCTTTCAATGAAGAACAGTGAAATCCAAGTCCTCAATAGAAATACTCTTGAGCAGGATTTTGAAGGTTAGCTCACGAAATGTACTCTCTCAATTGAAGGATGGGTTGCGTCACTGGTGACACTCGCTACAACAATCAGTTTTGAAGGTCATCAATGGGTAGGGCCTTATGGAAGGTGTCGGGGTCTCAAATAGCACCATCTGACACCATCTACCAGTCTTTCGCGTCTAATGCGTTAGTGACGGGTTACAACGGATGAAAGGATATTTGCACTTGTCTATCAATGAATATAATATGGATAACTACCCATCCAATATGGACGTAAAATCAGAGGTGTTTCTGTTTTCAGTCTATGACCGGGGCGGAGAAGCATCGACCACAGAAATTTACGAAGATACAGGCATCTCCAAAAACTCACGAGATTACCGATTTGAGAAGCTGAAAGATATGGGCCTAATCACCGTTGGTAAAGCAAAATCTGGATATGGAGCACGAGATGCCCCCAAGGTCGCAAGATTGACTGATTCAGGTGTGCGATACGCCGACGAAAACACAATCAGTAGCGATGCATCAGACATGTATTTTGATGCCCGTGAGAACGAGGTCTTGGAGAATACGATTGAACGTGTGGAAGCCCTTGAAAACAAACACAGGGGACTCAAGTTTCGGATTGAGAATCTGGAAAACTGGAAGGACAAATTCACCGACCTGTTCTCCGTGTGAATACCGTTAAAAATTATTGCAGTAGAACAGTAGTGATTCTACGCTTCAACGAAGTTCAAGCTAGCTGTTCCTGACCCTGCTTCTCCCGGGCGTTAATCCACTCCGTCATCTTCTGATGTCCTTTCTGGATTTGTTTTGGTTCAGACTGGACGGAATCCCGCATACAGCGACGGAGAGTTGCAATAGTCTCCGCGAATTCAAGTGATTCAGTATACACACCAGATAGCTCGTCTGCTTGGTCAGTGGATATGCTGCCACGGAATCCAATCAAGTCCCAGATGGAAGCCGCAGTCAACGAATTGTGCTGGTCAACTGTATCTGCAATCTCTGCTGCAGTCTCTTCCAGTTCAATTTTAATGCCGGAATTAAGGTTCACTCGGTCTGCATAATTTCGGGCCGACGATGGCACACAATCGTAGACATCTTTTGCTACCTCCACGATTTCTTCATAGCTATACACGTCATCTTCAGCTTCTAATGCAGACTCAAGTGCCGCTGGTCGTGCTTCCTTGTTCTGTGTCACGTCATCTGCAACCCGCTTGAGTTCAGCAAGGTCGAATCCAGACTGCTCCCAGATTTCGATTTCTCCTTCAACTACATCGTGTAGTGTTTGAACATCATACTTGGCTGAATCATTGTCAATGACAGATTGTACAAAGTCCGATGGGTCATCGACCGAATCACCTCGGATGATGGCCACCAAGTCCTGCACGTCCGATAGTCGTTCACTCCGTGATGTCCAAGGACTGGCGTACACGTATGCGACCGCATCCGCGATATGATATCCAGATTCGTAGTCGGGCATTTCGTCTACAACTTCGCTCGGAAGTTGAAGTTTAGTTGTTTCCGTGTGGTCTTCCGGGTAGTCACACGATTCACGTAGGTTGTATCTAGCATCTGCAACATGTTCTGATACCATCTCGTCCAGCATCTTGTTCAGATTTTCTGACACTGAGGAAGTTACCTTGTTTTCGATAGTTGTGAACGAATCCGAATGTCCGGTGTCGGCCATCATCATACACTCGTATGCGATAACTCCCTTACTCATCTGTCGAATTTCGCCCGATTGAAGGGCTGAAATTGCCCATCCCGGCATCGTTGGTTGCTTTTCTGCTGGCTTTCCATCTGTAATATTCACCGCCTTGTCAATAATTTCAACTTGATTACTCATTGTCGTACTAACATCTTAGATTTCTTACCTTATATATCTACTTCCACCTCGGACGGTTGTCTTTACTTCAAACACCCCCTCAAATTATTGATGTCTGAGTATAGTGAAAGCCTTACAGACGCCAAAATCAGGGGTAAAAAGAGGTCAAAATAGAATTTTTTATATTTGGGTGGGTGACCGATATTGCGAGTGACCACACAAATGCCGGGAGTCAGTCAAAACTGGTGATTCGACGCAGTTGAGAATTTTATTTTCTTGGGTGGCACTGAGAATGTGTCGGCAACAGGTAGTGAGAGTGAAACCAAATCCACCGAAAAACGAGGTCTCACGAGTTAGGATTGAGCGAGTTGACAAAGATGTCCGAAACTCCAGAATATGCCCAAAAACAAACTATCCCAATTGGGCTAATTAGCTGGTTATTATACGTATAAAATATACGCCTAAATGTTAGTTTCATATTATAATAATAACGTAGTAGCTGAGGAAAAGAAGAAAAGAGAGAGTTCCGATTTGAAGAACTGCGTTAGACAGCCTCTCCGCACCGTTCGGCTTTCAGCGTCAGAACCCGCCGCCTACACATTTCGCCAGCTACCCAAAAAAAATAAAATTCTGGCTGTGAGGGGCTTCTTTACAAGCTGTGAACCTCCCAGCGACAGCCACGCCCAAGGGATACGGCAGACAGCCTTCTAATCCTCAATCGCCAGCAAGGACGAATCCGTGGTCTGTAAGCTTCGTTTGTCTATGTGTTTCAACATTCGGGTAGCTGCGTGATTCTCGCAAGTCTGCTTTTAGATTGTTATATTTCAGGATTGCAATAGATGAGGATATCGCATTGGCCAGTCGTGGAGGCATGGCATTTCCTTGTTGTCGCATGATTCCGTTTCCACGCCACTCGTAATCATCCGGGAAGGATTGGATTCGTGCAGACTCTCGCTTAGTCAAACGTCTGTGTTGGGCAGTGGCAGGAGTCGCATCGTCGTGTGGAACAAACTCTGGCGGGATTAACCGGGAGTACCTGCCTGTGTGCGTGTACGCAGGTGCATCTGTTGTACGGAACGAATCTCTCCCATGCACTTGATAGGAATCTCCACTCGGTGATGTTACTAAGTACGATTTTCCATCTGCAGTTTCTCCAGTTCCATCAAGAACAGTTCGCAGTGGAACCCAATCATCGTCGTGTGTTGGGTCTGGAAGCGTTGGTAAGACGTGCTTCGACCCAATCAGTATCAGTCGTTCCCGTGTCTGTGGAACACCGTAGTCTGCCGCATTCAGGACGCTATAATCGTATTCATATCCGATGTCTTCAATTCGTTGTTCAAGTCCCCGGATGACTTCACCATCATCCATCGAAAGGAGACCTTTGACGTTCTCCATATAGAATAGAGATGGTTCAATGTGGGCTATTAGGTCAAAGTATGAATCAACGAGCTTGTTCCGAGGGTCATCCGGGTCTCGGTCACCTGCCAGTGAAAATCCCTGACACGGTGGCCCGCCAGTGACGATATCAATATCCTCTGTATCTGCTCCAATTTGTTGTAACAGTTCCTCTGGCGTCGTTTCTGCTATGTCAATGTTGTATCCCGGGGCATCGATGTTTGCCCGGTAAGTCTCCAATGCAGATTCATTGATATCAATACCAGCTATCACTTCGATGGTGTCATCGTCAATACCGACTGAGAACCCGCCAGCACCACAGAACAGGTCAAGTACTTTCGTGGATTGTTTATCCATATGTACATCACGAAATTGTTTACTTGATGATACCGGTCTTGATTGAGATTTCATATCAGATTATTGTTACTATGCTGCAAATGTATTCCGGCGATTGTGGTCTCAAAATATAACGCAAATATAGTCAGGATTACATATATCATCCCTCCGTTTCTAACTCATCTATGGAAATCGAAATTCCAGATGAAGGTGGGTATGTGGATTTGGAGATGGGGGGTAAGTCAACTATCAAGGTAGAGTCGGCAGAACCGGAGCAAATTCGCATATCAATCAAATCTCGTTCCTCGGGTGGGGAGATGCGATTAGGGGTCGGACTTTCCCCGGGCCAAGCTAAGGATTTAGGTGATTATCTCATCGCTCAAGCAAAAATAGTCGAAGACCGGGAAGAAGAGGAGTAGTCTTGTTTCAATCCTCAACGTCGTTGAAAAACGGTCTGAATGAGGTGTTTCCCACGTTGGTAACTCTCACTCTTTGACCGTGATGGATTCTACAGGTGTTTTCTCTGAATCGAACATAATCCCTTGCTTCGCATAGACTGGGCCGTCACTTGTCCATTGGATTGACCCATCATCTACGAGAGCAGTATATCCTGATTCCTTGAGTCCGATACTGCTTTCACTTGATTCACTGTCATCGTGTAGTACTAACTCTTTACTGACGGTTTCTCCAGACTCCAGTTCCATCTCAACTTCTTTGCCAACCATTTCACTATAATCCGTATCAAATCCAGACGTACGCCAGCTTGTGCGAGGGAGACCTTCTGTCAGAGAACGCCGGGAATCGTGCGTAGTTAGCTTTGCGTCAGTTCCATCTTTCTCAACTTTCACTCGTTCCGCGAGCTCTGAATCAACGTACACTTCATACTGACCGTTGGTAACACTCTCTCCGCTCACCCAATCAAATTCGTCCTTCCCTTCGCCAGACACAGACTTGATTGATGTAATCTCACCCGGGTCGATTCCAAGCTCATCAGCAAGCTCGTCAATCAATACTTGTGGTGAACCGTCAGAATACGTTCCCACGTCTTCAATCGCGAGTCCCTCGTCATTTGTATTGCTTTCATCTTCTTGGTCAACGTCGGCAGTTGAAGAACTATCTTCCCCACCTACTGGCCCAATATATTCCCAGTGGTGCTTTCCGTTCTCGTAGGTGACTCTATACTGATATGGTCCGTAGCCGTTAATTGTTTTAGTTACAATAGCCATCGTTGGTAATTAATACCTATCAGACTAAATATGTTTCTACAACTCCAAAGAGAACATCGAAATTACCTCAAAAAACTGAATCAGGAGTCAACGTAGTCATCCAACGCCCGCCGGATGACTTCTGCTCGGGTTGGAAACTCCATCTGTTCGGTGTCTCCGTCTTGCTTCTGAGCTTGTTTAATTAGCGAGTCTACATCGTCTGCGATGTATTGTGTTGTGGCCATTACTTGTTGAACACGAGGATTTGGGTGTTCGTTCGGAGTTCCCAGAGATTGTCTGTGTGCTGTTCCAGCGTACGGGTGAGAGCATCGATGCGATTGTCCATCACGTTCTGAGCGACCGTGTGGTCAATACTGAGTGTATTTGCCATCTCTGTAAGCCCGTTCAGTGATGAGTCAACGAGTACGACAACTTCATCATCTTCGTACATCACTTCGTTTGCGTTTCGGATTTCTGCCTCGTACTCGTCAAAGTCTGCGTCAAGTTTGTTAGCGGTCTGTTCTCGGTCTTCTGCTGTGGTGTTTGCGACCATTGCAATTGGATAGATGACCTATACCCCTATAGGTGTGTTGGTAAACTGGTAATTAAAATATACTGATAATAGAGTAATGTATAAATAGGGGAAATATCTTCTGCGAAGTTATGTCATTTGCCACGTAGCAGATTCTGTGTACGGGGGTGTGTACGTACACATGTACTATTGTGTAAGCCGGGGATTCTAAGTACCAACCAGTTATTTATTATAATATGACAAATTCGGGTTCCCAAAGCTCTGATGATTGGGAAGATGTGATTCGCTCATCAGATGACCCTGATGAAGATGATTTTTCAGGTCAACGTAACCTATCTCATGGACACGGGTTGGGCTTTATCAGTCCTAAAGATTCTGAACATCTCAGGGAATCCTTGACTGACCTATCGCCATCTGAGAAAAAAGATATATTCGAAGTCCAGCTAGAGTCCAGCAGGTTGTATAAAAAAAGAAGGCAAGAGGCTAAATATAAGCTTTCAAGACTGCTAATATTTTCAGCATTCGTTAGTGGTGTGGCTTTCTTATCTACCGATTTGTATTCTGTCCCGAATTTGACCGCTGAGTTCGCTCATATTGGTGTTGGGCTCCTGTTCTTGACTCTTGCACTCGGGTCAGCGATAGGTCTCGCTCGTTGGTTGATATACGATATCTTGAGGGCTATCGATGGCTACTGATGATGACTCAGATGATGCTGAGAAGACCATTACCTCTGAGTCAAATCAATATGGGGAAGAAAGCGAGTCCTCAAATCTCTCTGAGTATGACAAAATAATTATTGCTACCTACAAAGAGGCAAGCCATGCCCACCAAAGTTCTAAATTTTCTAAAGCCACAGTCCAGCTTGGATTCCGCACTCTCCAAGTTTTCTTCGGAGTCATCGGCCTGATTCTAGTTGCAATTTCAGCTACTACGGGTTTCTCTTTTATATCTACAGTTGGAGTGATGTCTCTGATAATCGGCTTACTGGAAGTCAGTCTAAAGTGGATAGAAGTACTTGATAAGAAAATCTGAGGTCTTTCCTCACCGTCGTTGGAAGTGGTCGTAGACTCGTTCTGTCGTCGTCACAGAACGGTGTCGGAGTCTGTTTCGAACGTCCACGAGGCGAGTGTCGTCGTCGGCTAACATGTAGTTCGCCAAGCTGTGTCGGAAGGCATGAGGATGCAATTCTTCGGGGTCGGCGGGTTCTCCATCCGAGCGGTGAACAGTGATGTCTGCGTGTTGAGCAAGGTCTTCTACCACGTTCCTCATCGACTCTGTGGACATCTGGTTTGACTGGCGAGAGGGGAACACGTAGTCACTGTCTCGGTCCTGATACCATTCACTGTTGAAGTAGCTCCTCAAGAGCCTCACTGTTCCAAAGTGACCGTAGGTGTCCAGCACGATAGTTGCATCACTCGGAGTAATATTCTCGTCCGGGTAGTCCTTCTGGATGTGCCCGGGAATCATTACTTCCCCATCCTGAAGTCGGAACATGGATTCTTTCAGTGAACGCAATTCGTTCACCCGGAGTCCAAGGTCAATGGCCAGCACGACGAGTGCCTCATCACGCAGGCGACGCCCGAGGCTATCATAGCGAAGGTCTCGGTCGTGTGCTGCGTCCCGTAGAGGGTCGATTTCTCGGAGATTCACGTAGCGATGCACGGTCTGTGTCTTGGATTCTGTGTTACTCATTCTGATTCACCTTCGTCGTCGAATTCGAACGGTTGGTCGGGTCGAACGAACTTGTCGTCCTTCGCTTCCTGTACCGCGTCCCAGAGGTCTTCGAACGTCGCGAAATCGCCGTCGGCCATCGCGTGGATACCATCAACCATCGACATCCCGTTGATGCGTTCAATCTCTCCCGGGCCGAACTCGTCAGAGTCTGAGAACATATCCATCGCTTCGTCCGGGGAGATTCCAGCGAGTGGGCTTGATGCTACTACGGTGAAACCGTGGTCCAGTCCATCTTCAGCGACCGTTCGTTCCACCATCTCTCCTTTGTAGAGTTCTAAGAGGGTGTAGACTGGCTGGTCGTAGGACTGGTCAACGTCAATAATCGTATGTCGGGAGCGGTCATACTCTTCGATGAGCCAGTCTCCCAGATGGTATTTCGTATTATTCATGCGGAATCACCTTTGTCTGCGAGGATAGTTTCCTGAATCGTCGCTCGGATGTCTTCAGGGTCTTGCCCGGTCGCTTCGGCCACCTCTTCGATGGTCGGTGCGCCGCTGGAGTAGCAGGCGGCGAGTGTGTCGTCGCTCACGTGGTCGCTGGGAGTCAGTTGGAGGGTCACGGAGAACCCGGTGTTGCACGAGTGGCACGTGACGGTCTCGCCATCCATGTCGTCCTGCCACTTGTCGCCGCATTCGGGGCACTTCCACGACCAGAGACCGACGTGACCGTCAGCCCACGTTGGAAGTCCTGTCATCTAGAATCACCAACGAAGTCAGAGGTTGATGTGTGCTCCCCTTGGGAATCACCTTTCTCAAGAGATTCAAGGATATTGTTCGCGAACTGTCGGGCCTCATCGGGAGACATCTCAATCCGTCCGCTGATGCCACCGTAATGGTCGTGTTCGAATTCGATAGGGAACTCGTCATCGTATCCACGTTCCCAGTGATACGACCCTACTTCGACCGAGACCTCACCGTCTTCGGTCATCACAACTGCACCGTTCTTCTGTTCGGTGGACAGATTCATCGCTCGTCACCATCTGCTTCGTGGCAGTCGTCTTCGTCGTCATCAACCTCCCATGTCTCCAGTGAAACAATCTGGTCTCCCCGGACTCCTTCAAGCTGGACGTTCTCTGGGACGTTCATGCAGAATCACCTGTCTGTGAACGCCATGATTTGATATTGTGGCCTGCTCGGATTTGCAGGTATCCGATAATCTTCAGTCGTTCTTCGCTATTCAGAGACTCCCCGGACTTCAACTTTTCAATAAGGATTTGACGTTCATTCATCGGTTAATCACCCGGTCAATTCCCATCAATACCCCGGACAGTAGGAATACTAGTACGAACAGTACGTACGGTAGTATCGCTAAGGCAACTCCGCCGATTACAATCCCTGCTGCAATCTCAAAGATGCCAATCATCGGGAATCACCTTCTTCAATGTCAACATAGTGTCCGTCCCGGACTTCGGCCAGTCGTGCCAGTACCATCTCCCACTCGGCGTTGGTAAGTTCTGGATTCATTGTGAATTACCTGCGAGGTCGTCGGCCAGTTGGTCAAGAAATTCGTCAATGCTGATGTGAGATTCTTCGTCATCGATGAGGTGGAGTCGGTCTTCAATCACCTCCTGTTCTGCCTTGGTCAGGTCATCTACCATATAATATCAATTATCCTACAAGTACTTAAAAGCGTCTCTCAGTTTGGGAGTCTGCATATTGACGCGATTTACCCTACATTTCACCCCGATATAGGGTCGAAAAGTAGGTTCAGTTTGGGAGTCTACGAGAAGAAACCCAAACTGACTATCGGCTAAACAAATATTCGGATATCTCAATATGCGTCTATGCGTATAGACATCTAAACGTCTACAACGAGCCTAAAAAATATTCGAAGAAGAGTTAGCGACCAGACTGCGAACTATAAGCGACTAACACACAAATAGAGGTGATAACTATCGCAATTCCACTTTTCATTATCAAGGGAAATGAATTGCCGACATCCTTGATAAATCCAGATTGAGTGTCGTAAAGTGGTGCGCCCGGGTCAATCATCGTAGTAGAGTTTATAGCTGAACCGATAACGATGAAGCAAGCGACACCCGTGATAGATACTATCGTGTAAAATAGAACACGAGCATCCAATTCGAAATCATTCACACTCAAATAAGACGGTACAGGTTCGTAAAATTGTTCCGTGCCAGTCAACGACCGTGTTCGGCCAGCCAGTCAAGCGTCGCCCCGCACCGTTCACGTTTCTCTCGGACACGACGCATCTGTTCTTCTAGCGTCGATTGGGCTATTCCGAGTTCGTTGGCAGCTTCCGACCACGTGTTCTCATCATCAAGCAGTTCAACGATTCGCTTCTGCTGGTCACTGAGGTAGATATCGTGGCTCATACGTCACGTGGGTCGAAGTTGTTGATAGCCTTGTTTGCTGCACTGTAGCTGTCGTACCCCTTGGCGTACCACTTGATGGGCTTCGACCCAGTAAGTGGGTTCGCCATTACGCTGTGGACGGGACCGCTGTTGTCTACGTTCTTGATGGATGTGCCGTGATTCGTCACGTAGTTGAGCGAACCTTTCATTATGAGATTGTTCGCTTTCTTAGCGGTGACAGGTGTGTTAGAGACGAGTGTTTTGTCCCAACCTCCGTAGGTAACCTTCCAGACGACGTAGTATTTGTTCGAATTCTTTGCACCTCCTTTGGATGTGTTAGACATCATATATGTAGCAATGAGATTATACCCTATTAGTGTACCCCTACACCAAATGTAAGGGTAGAAGCTACGGAAATCGTTGGGAAATCGGTAGTGCTGACGCTCTCGCATACGAAAGAGGTGGGTTAGAGCGACTGAGAGCCGACAAAAGGTGCGGTTATAATAAGAATCGGAAGCTCAGCAATCAGTCTGAAAGTAGGCGAAGAAGGATACTGCACACGACCGCGACCATTGCGACGATGTTACCGATGATAGGATATCCCGGGTCAGTCATCGACCATCACCAGTGTACATCACATCAGTTGAGGACAAGTTACACCGGGTACAGTATTGATTCTCTTCACCATACTGATTCTTTCCGCAATTCCTGCATCGGATAACATCACAGTCTTTCGAACTCGCACGAGCTTGTCGCCACGTCTTGATAGCAAGGGTGACTGGCAGGATGACAACATTCCCTATTACTAACAAACAGAGGAGTGTGAACTGTATAAGATACCATTCCCCTCTACCTATTTTTTGAGTCATTGACCATCACTTTCTGGACGAGGGAGTGCGAGGTATGCTACGAACAGCAGGGTGAAAACTCCCCAGAATATCCACAGCAGTGGTTCGATGCTGGACGGCTCTATACTCACTGGTTGGATGGCTGGCCATCCGATTACTACTGTACAGATTGAGAGGAACGTTATCCAATCCATCGAAACCGGGTCTTCGTACTTGCTTGCCATACATATCACTTATTCAACATAGTGCAAAGGTACATCGCTGGTTGGTAAGATTCAGACAAGGTGTAGGAGACTATTTGTGTAGGAATCTCTGCGTATAAACGTCTATACGTGTATTCGGGAACTCGTGTAGACTCGGCAGTTCAATCTGGTCGTCCAACCGCTCCTCGGTACACAACGAACACGAGCGTCGTCGTTGCGACTGATGCGATGTACGAGTACGGAGGGGACATCACTTCGGCCAGCACGAGCGAGGTCAGGACTACTGCCGACAGCACGGCGAGCCACTCAGGTTGTTGGAAGTCATATCGGAGTGTTTGGAATCTCATCGGTTACCACCGTTATAATCGGAGAAGTCGCTCTGGTACGATTCATCACCCCACTCTTCGGAGAGGAGGACTATGAGCCCGCAATTCAGTATGATACTGAATGCCAGCATCGATTCTAACAAGAATTGTTCCATACATATCAATCATCTTACTATCGCAAAGGTGCATCGCCGTTGGTAATATTCAGCAGTTATATCTTTGAGAAAATTGAGGCTGTATCAGAAAGTTGCTGGTATCTGAAGGGCGAACCCAGACACCAGCATTAATACTGCAACTGACTCGTCTATTGCTCGTATCAGGTCATACCGAGTTTTATCGCTATGTTCTTCATCACCTACGTCTGGTGCGAGAGAATCGGCATGGAGGTCGTCTAGATAATCGTCTATAGCTCCGATTGAAAGTAATAGCACAGCCAGTATATCCAGCAGTAGACCGAATGTTGCTAGAGGGAGCTTCTGGACGAATAGTGATGCAATTCCTATAATGAGACATACAATTAAAGCAATCTTTGTAACACGTTTTCCAGTTATTATTGCAAGCTCTCTTTTTGAGTATTGGTTCGACTTATTTGTATATTTTATAATATCTTTGATTCGTTCCATCATATCTCTAAAGGATTATTTCGACGTGAACTGCCTATACCCTGTGGTTATCTTATTGTCATTTTAGAACCTGAAAATCTGATATAAACATCTGTAGACTAAGGTTTAATTGACTGGGCCATCAGTTACATACCATGTATTGCTCGTCGTGTGGTGAGGAATTAGATGATAGCGTACAGTTTTGCTCATCTTGTGGTGAGAGTGTTCAAGATAGAGCGTCAAAATCAAAGCAAGAAGTAGACCATCCAAAGCAGGATGTAGACAAGTCAAAACAGAATGTAGACCATTCAGACTCTCCTTCCGGTGGAGGTCATTTTGATTTTAAATCAGGATTATATGGGATACTCGGTGGAATCGTGTTGATTATCGTAGCTGCTTTGTGGTACGGTAGTACTCAATATATTTACCCGACACAAGCAGCGATAGCAATGTGGATGTTCATTCTGGGGATTGGGATTTTTGTACTCCCACCTCTCTGGTACTGGATTGTCAATCCTATTCGTCACCGGATATAAGTTAATTAATCGAACAGTAGAGACGAATATGCGTATAGTCGTATATACGCCTGTATGAATATCTATCAATAGACTTGGACCAGATACTTGAGCATGACTGAGAAATAAGATGGGCGACATTAATCGGTATGGCAGAAGGTAGTGGCCACGTTGACATCGAATTTGGTGGACCAGCGACGGTTACAGTGCATACTGATGACGATGAAATCGATTACGAATCAAAACGAAAGGAAGCGACCACACTGCGTCAATGTCTGCTTTAATCGACGATGAGACTGCACGAGACCTCGGTTAGAATTACTTGCAGAGAGCGTGTCATAGAAATCTTCACACAATTTTGTATTTACTCTCGCCAATTTCTATGCCAATCAGCACCATATTCTACTGGTTTAGTTGGCGAGGTATCGCTCACGTGGCTTAACATACCAATTACGTTAGCGTCTCTGAAATAAACGGTGTCAAATGCATCAAACAAATACGCCTCGGATGCAATGTCAACATCTTCAACACTGGGGTCTGATGAGTCGGCATCACGCATATCTTCAAAACCAGACATAGCCTCATCAACTGATTCGAATACAGTCACCTCAACATCAACTCCTTGTTGACCACCGTCAGTTGCAAACGAATTTTTTGCAGTATCACCGTCAAGTTCTATTGGAGTTAAACTCCCGCCTGTTCCATTGCCCTGCTTCTCCCATTCATCACCGAATAAGTCCGCTGCTGGCAACAACTCTTCTGGTTCTGCATCTATTGGACTATCGTCATCGCCACTTGTGCCACCGCCACCACATCCTGCGAGTGCTGACAATCCCACTGCTGTACCAGTTAGATACGTTCTACGTTTCATACACCTGTTCAAATATATGGGTATACTTCATCTTTCTGCTCATATACCTAATCAAGTCAATTCAATTACCATCTCCAAATAGCTCGTTCTGCGTTGGTAAGAATCAGTACGCCCCGGAACCTCTGAATAACCAATAGATGTTGATGATGCCGACGACCAACGCACCTGATAGGACGATGGGTTCCACGACCTCAATTTGAACTCCATACACGAGTGCGAGGATTCCTATGAAGACTGTCCCGACTGCAGATATCGTGTATATCTGATTCGTGATAGCACTCACATTGGCCATGTGAGGAAATCAACACTCCCCGGGTGAAAATAGTAGAATGCGTGTAGGCGTATAGACGCCTATTTGTGTACACGAATACCCAGATAAACAGAAAGACGAGTCCACACACCTTTGGTTCCGATGCTCTAAATCGAATACCCGGCAATAGGCAAATATTGCCAAGTTGCCCGGTTTTCTCTCTGATACTTGATAGAAAAATCAGTCAGCGTATTGTGCAGTTACTTCTCCTATCCAATTTGCAAGGTCTTCATCAAATGTATCGTCTGTAGCATCAAGTTCCAGTGACCACAGTATGCGTCCAGAGTTGTGCATCGCTTCCACTTGGCCATCGTCGCTGATGGTGATGGTGACGCTCATTCAACCACCTCGTCCGAATCCCACGGCCAATCTCCTGTCCGGTGCTTGGTAATTCCTGCTCTCGCGAACATTATGGTGAATTCTCCAACGACGAACAGCACGGAGAAGAAAACCGCGTAGAACAGGAACGCGTAGACACTCGTATGGACCGCTCCAGCAAATGCTCCGAACGTGATGCCACACAGTACATTGAATTGAATGTAGTTCACGCTGAACCACCATCTTGCTCCAAGGAATCGGCAAGGTTTCGGAGAGCTCTGGCTCTCGTCCGACCAGTTCCTTTGTGACCCATATATTGTGCGTGAGTGAGACCGTCATCGATGAACTCCACTTTCTCCGACTCCATCTTAGATGGCCAGTCCTCGCCCCATGCGGTCAGGTACTCGGCTTCGACGGAGATGTAATCTGGGAATACTGCTTCAACGTCTTCAAGCGACGGATTCTCTCCGAACAGGTTCTCGTAACCTTCCGGCGGAGTCTCCCCAACGTAGACTTTGTGAGTTTTAGAGTAGCCAATTACTTCGACTTCAACGAAATCCCTGTCCACTCGGATGATGCCGTACCCCTTGTGCGTCTTGAATCGGGAGACTACTGGGTCGTGTCCAGCAGGAGATGCTATTTCAGTGATGCTCCACATCATACTGAACCACCCGGACTTGTTGCAGCTTCATCGTGTGCTTGGAGAAGGTCAATGACGGTATCCACGTGGACTAGTCCCTGCACATTAGATTTGTTCAGGAGGAGGAGTTCTAGCTCCTCTTGAGTGAGTTCAGACATCGGAATCACCGTGGAGCAGATGGGTGACGCCAAAGCTCATCAGTGTCAGTACGACCGTGATGGCGACGACCACTGTCGGAAACAGCCACCACGGGAACAAATAGGCGGATGAGTTTACATAGCTTCCAGCGAACATCCCGGTCACGACGACCGTGGTGAACACACTGGAGAAGCGACGAGTGAACGTCATTCTAAATCACCTCGCTTGTGGCCGTAGTATGCACCCAACAGTCCTGCTACTACAAGCAGGAGTTCACTGATTAGGTTGAATATGAACGAAGATTGGTTTTGGTCTTCCATCTCGTTGACCACTTCCTGTGCAGTGTATTCTCGCTCATCGTCGTTGCCATCCTCTACGTTCCAATCAATGAGGTACCGCTGAAGCTCTGAATCACTCATATCTGCCATCTTAGATGCTTCGGCAGACACGTCGTGAGGTGCGTCGAAGGTGAATATACCAACCACACCAAATCCAGCAACGACGATTCCAAATATGAGACAGACTGTTCCTAGGTTCTCTATCTGGTCATAAGTAGACACCATCAGTTCTCACCATACATTTCCTCCAGTACATTCATTCGGCCAGCATCACTGGCTAATTGAATCATCAAATCCTGTTCCTGCTTCGGGATTCCACGCTCGTACATCGCACGTCGAATGTCATCATAGTTATTATCTGACATGTTAGAGTAATGGTACTTCAAGTACTTAAAAGCGTCTTTCAGAACACCCCTCGTTTCGTCTGTTACTCAAACCTGTGCCGCTTCTATCTTCTCCGCAGAGACATTAAGATGAAGTTCGGCTTGCTCGCCCATTCTCCACGTTGCGGAACGGTCATTCTCTCGGGACAGCCAACCTAACGATTCCATCTCACGAAGCGTCCGTCGAACAGTATGTCGCTGCGATTCATCAAAAGGCAATTCGCTAATCCTAAACTGCCCGGTCTTCACAAGCTGTGTCATCGTCTCGTGCCATACAGAATCTCTTAGAGTCATTTGTACAAATATGGGTACGATGTAGATGTATAAGAGAGCACTCATATTCCTCATCATGAACGTTAAATTGATTCTTATCGAATATATGAAATTAGGTTAAAACTAGCTTTGGAGGGGCTTTATCATATCTGGTTATACCTCCGGTAGATTCATGCACCGTGATTGTTCATGTCGGCTTATGCAGCCTGAAATTGGAAAATATCCTGTAGAATTCTATGGGGAGTTCTATAGTAATCGACAAAATGCTGAACAGGGGATGGAAGATGACCACTGCCCATTTCTCGGGGACACATGCAAGAAGCGACGTAAGAGTCAAGGAGAGAGTATCGGAACGTGTTCGGTCGGTTACCGAGGTCGTGGACAGGATGAGTACCGCCCACACTGTATTTGTCCACACCGATTTGAGACGGAGGATGTACTTGGAGAAATCGAACCACTGTTCGTTGATGAGGGAGAGTACTTCGCTACACCAGAAGTTCCACTACTCGGCACATCAATAGACTACGTGGCTGGGAAGCGAGCAGATGATGGGACAGTACTGGATTTCGCAGGAGTGGAGATACAGGCATTGGATACCACGGGTTCTGTATGGGAGTATCGGGAGGGGTACTTTGATGAAGACCGTGATATGACTGATGTGGATGGAACATACGGTATCAACTGGGCAATGTCATTGACGAAGACGATGATGCAACAAGCGTTTAAGAAAGGTCAGACATTCCGTGACTGGGGAGAAAACCTCATTTTCCTTGTGCAGGACGTGTCTATTGAATATATCCGGGACAACTACGATGCCTCTGGGTTGCGGCCTGCTCGTTCGGACGACCCTGTTCACTTTTACAGCTACTCGCTGAACTACAGCTACGAGTCAGAGCAGTATGAGTGGGAAATCGATGAGAAACTTTCTGCCGACATTGAAGGGATTACTGGCATGATGGTAGCTCCAGAAGATGCTGAGGCACCGACTAAGGACGAATTTAAACAAACGATTCAAGAACGCTTCTGAGGCTACAACGAATCGAAGGTCATCTGTACACCGCTATCAAGACGGTCTTTCGCTGTCTCAAGATAGTCTTTGCTGGCATCAATTCCAATAGCACGCCGCTGTAGCTTGTTGGCTGCGACGACCGTTGTCCCGGTACCGACGAACGGGTCTAGCACGACACCATCCTCGGGACATGTGGCCTTAATGGGGAGTTCACAAAGTTCGACCGGGTAGACGGCACAGTGTGCATCATCCCTATGTTCGTCTTCGGGAACAATGTCCCAGATATTCTCGGGCATCGGGCCGTTCGCGTTGTAACGGAGGAAGTAGAATCCGTTCTCTGCTTTCTCACGTGCCCGACCTGAGAGGTCTTCTGAATCTCCGTGAGTCGTCCGTTGTTGGTCACGGATGACCATACGGAAGTCCTTGATTTCCCTGTTCTTCATCATCTCTAGATGCTCTTCTAGGGCTTCCAGTGCGTTCTCTTTCTCCTCCTCAGTAAGGTTCTCGTTGTTCTTAATCTGGCGACGGTATCGTGCCCCAGACACACCTGTAGGTGAGACTACATCCCCGTTTTCCTTGTAGGTCAACTCAAAGTCTTCATCGTCACGAATAGCATCATCATCATAGTAATACGATTGCTGTTGGACAAAGTGGAAGACATACTCGTGCATCACACGGAGTCGGTCACTAGCCGAGCTTGGGTTACCTTTGACCTTATTCCAAATAATATCATTCCGTAGAACCCAGTCTTGCCTGTCCTTCATCGCCAATGCAGTTCGCCACGGAACTCCTGCCAAATCCTTGTTCTGGTACGTATCTCCGATATTTAGCCAAAAACTCCCTTCGGGCTTGAGGACACGCTGAAGTTCTGAGAAGATGTCTAGTAGATTGTCGATGAAATCGTTAAACGTGTCTTCGTTCCCAAGCGTACTTTCGCCATTGTATTCTCGCACGCCCCAATATGGTGGTGATGTAATGATGCAATCGACAGACTCGTCAGGAAAATTCTGCAGAACCTCGCGATTATCTCCGTGAACGAGGCCGTTCGCGGAGTCCGAGCTTAACCAATCAGCCACATCCTCCGGCTCTAACATTATATCTAATCTGGCGTGTTTTCCCTAATAAACCTCCCTATAGAGCGAGGATGTACATGTGTACGTACCTACTTTCGAAGTGTGAGATAGATATCCGCGATGAATAGGATTGGTGACATCAAGATAAACAAGCAAATTACGATTGCTTGCAAAACTCGGTCAGTCACTGTTGGTACGTCGCTGTGTAGACTGTCTCAGGTGACAGTCCGAGTCCAATCAAGATTCCCCGGACTTCTCGCATTGACGCTCCAACGGCTCGGAGTGAAGTTACGACATCGATTGGATGCATCTGTTCTCCAGCGTACGTGATTTCGGTAAGTTGATTTACCATATATTTGATACTATCATACGATTGCAAAGGTATGTCGCTAAAATAAGAAAAAGCCTCGCCCGGATTGATTACCAGACGAGGCTTGAATGTTTACTTGAGCAAATGAATCGTTGGTTCATGGCCGTTCAGCCACTACATCGAATCTTATCTTAGCAATCACACGAGGTCTCCAGTCCGCTGACGTAGACTAGATTTCCACAGTCAGGGCAGGTGATTGTATTTGCTCCATTCGTCCATTCTGCGTTGGTGTTTGATTGGTTCATTATTGGATGTAGGCGACGACTGCGTGAAGTTCGCATACTGCGTCATCATGTGGGTATGCGTTCGTTTTCCGGATTGACAGTGCGTCGATGTCGTCACCAACGATTGTGTCACACTGCTCCATCGTACTGACTGCATCTGGATAGTGTTTGATTCCGGTCACGACATTGATGTTTTGACCACGGTGATTGTGAGTATCCCAGATAGTCGGTGTATCGTCCAGTTCTAGTTCTGACTGGAGCTTCTGTGCAACATCTTCTGCGTCAGGGCTTGATTGTCTTATCATAGACATTATACTATCAGGTGACTTATCCCATTAGTGTTCCTCCGATACGGTTAGAGGGGGAGGGGGGCTTACCCTATGCCAAGGCGTGCGACGCACGCGTGCGTATATTTTCAGATTCACGGTAGAGAAGCGATTCTGACCGTGAATTCACGGTCAGATTAGAAATAATCTATTCTAAATCGGTTTCATCGTGATTGACGCAAAAGCCGTTCTTGATGCCCACAGAGTTTGAGCAAACCTTACAGCTATTAGATGAATCGTCTGAAGTGAATTCATCTCGCTTGTTCCGGTGTGATTTACAGACGACCGGGTTTTTGCCCGGAATCTTGGCATCATTGGGACATAGTTCGTCGTCCTTAGTTGTTGCTTGACACCGGGGTGCATCTTCGATATCAGACTCATCACTACTACCATCACCATCCAGACCGTCGAAGTCGAAGTGACCTTCGTCGTCAATATCGTCATAGTCTGTACGTGTCTCTCGGATTCCCTTGACCTTCAGAATACTACTTGAGATTGCAATCCCTTCTCCAGTTTCTTCAAGACCAACACCGAATTCAGCAGTGTCTTGACTCAGCTTTTTGACAATCAACAACTGGCGTCGAACGTCCTTGGGAATATCTCGCCCAGTGTGGCCGACGAAGATGATATTTCCCCGGTGGTGACGAAGTAGCTTCAAGAGCTTGGATACGACCTTACCCGCCGTCATATCGGCGTACATCAACTCCTGTGCGGCTTCATCGAACAAGAAGGACTTCCGACCATCCGTAGTCTTGAGCCACTCTACGAGGTCTGTCCACGATTGGATGGTCTTGTACGGGTCACTATCGTTGTTCGATGCCACTTTCATCTGAGGATAGACTCGTTGACCGATGTTCAACAGCTTGTAGCTGAAGTTGGTTTTACCCATGCCGGTCGGACCTGCTGGCGGACCTTTTGCGAAGACGTAGGTTGCAAAGGTGGGGTAATCCTTCCAGAGTGACTCAATCTCCCCGAGAACTTCGTCTGGGGACATATCGGCGTAGTTGCTGGTCAGTCCCGTGTACGCATCCAATCGTGCCCCGTGAGCCGTATAAATCGCATCCCACGCCCCGCGTGACAACGCACGTTGTAGAAGACGTTGTACAGCAGGAGCTTGCATCGGGTCGTTGGTAAGGTCGGGATGGTAGTTCGGGTCGTAATTCTGCAGAATCATCAGCAGAACGTCCAGTGCCCGTTTGTCTTCTACTTGAACAACATCCCGGGGAACGTCGATGTCCAGCAGTTGGTCGAACCGTTCTGATAGCTCAGCCGCCCCGTAATACCCGTCATTGCTAGTACTCATTCATCACCACCCTTGGAAGATTCGTCCATACTGTTGTCTACCATCTGTCTAGCTAGCTCTCCAAGTGACTCTTCTTTCTCGTCAGGTTCAGATTCGGGTTTATCCTCATCTGATTCTCTCCCTTCGTAATTCGACATCTCCCGCTTCGCTTCTTCCTGTTTCTCTCCGTAACGTGAGGAAGATTGCTCATAGTCCAGTGCGAACTGGTTAGCGGTCTCGTATTCCGACTGAGCTTGCTGAGCAGGTCGGGCGACCAGTTCGTCACGGACTTGTGCGAAGGTGTCCATAATCGTGTCTCGCCACGCCTCTAGCTGTCTCTTAGGGTCAGCAATGATGGCATCGTCGTCGGGTGTCTCTCGTGGCCCAAGTCCTCTGATTTCCAGAGATTTTGCATCAAGAACATCTTGAATTGCATGAACTGTATTCCCGAACCGAGTCTCCCGCCGACCGATTCTCTCATCAGTCTCATTTTTCAATTTAGAGATGGTCTCTGGACCGGTGACGTACAAATCGTGATTCTCTTCAGTTGCATCAAATGCAGCCACAGTGTCCTTGCTGACAGACACATACATCTTAGCCAGCATGTATGCGATTGGAGCCGCCAGTATCGTCAGTAGCATTCCTGCAATACCCGCACGGAGCATGATACTGTCTGCACCCTTCCGCTGGATGAAAACGTACGTTGCACCGCCGTAGAGTGCCACAAATAGCCAGAACTCTTTCTTCAAGAGGACATTGATTATCTTGTCTCGCTTGGTGGTCGCCACGCCCTCTGTTTGCAATTTAAGTCTCAGTCCCCGGATGCCGCCCCGAATCGACTCTTCGAAGTATTTTCCAATAACAGCCAATAGTACGATGCTTCCAACGCCGATTGCGATTAGTTGTACATTCATAATATCACCTAAATTCGATTGAGAACCTTGTCTATGTGGACGAATCGACCTTTATACTTGTTCTTGCGTGAGCTAGCAAACAGGACGAACAACGACACGAATCCCAGCACAGAGCCTGCTACAATAGCAGGGATATGCCGCTTCTGAATCCTGTCGATGAAGGGTTCGTATGGGTTCGTTATCGTGTTCACGTAGTCCGTTGATGAGACAGCCAGATACTCCTCACCCTGACTGTCCGCCAGCGTACGAACTTGAACAACATTGTGGCCCTGTTGAAGGTCTACTTCATATCGTGGAGCGGCACGGTCAACATCCGATGATGCCAGCCATGCATCGTTCAAGGATACGGTCATATCACGGTCAGCAACCAGAATCAGTGTCGTGTGATTACCCGACCACTCTTCATATTCTAAACGTAACCCGGGCAAGACTCGTTCGCCCCGGTAATCGAATACATCGGGTAGCTCAGACCCTGTAACTTGAGAGTCGTTGATAGCCTCCAGAGCGGGTTGGTAAGTTTCTGTCTCTGTATTATTTGAGCCATCATCGTCTACAAACTGGAACGAACGGTCATCCAGACCAGTCCCTGTAGGTTCGGATTTCCGACCTGCAATCTGGTCTTTTAGCCAGTTCTCCACAAGCTCCCGTTCATCTGAGTCAAACCGTCCGATGTTATCCGTATATGCACTGTATAGCGACCGGGCTTCGTCTTTGGATACATCCCGACCTTCCCGGGCGTACTGGAGGAAATCGTCTTTGGATACATCCGATTGGTCTGCCGTAGGTTCTGGAGTCGATGTCTCAGCCTCGTTGACCTCGCCTTCCAAGTACAATGAGACAGACCCACGCACTTCGGAGTCGAACTCCTCGTAGTTGCTATTATAGTAGTCTAATGCACGTTTTGCGTCCTCATCAGACAGGTCGGCTTCGGAATTGTACCACTCCATAATCTGGTCGTTGGTAATCCCAGTCTCGGTCGAAGTCTCTGACTGGGCCATCACTGGTGATGCGGTAAACAGCAGGCAAATCACAACGAGTGTAATAGATAAATTTCGAATCATAAGAATCACAATTTGATGAAGATAACAATAGCAATTCCGCCGAAAATCATTGCAAGAATCCCTATCTCCCTAAATTGAGATAGGATGTCGCTTACTATTCCAGTCCCTCCAAGCGAAATTCCACTATTCTGTTCATTCTCTAGCTCTTCCATCCGGTCAAGCAATTCTTTAATATTCTTATTCAGGTTCTGAGTGTCTGTCGTATCGAATTGTGTATTCTGGGCAGTTGTTGAGTTGATTTGTTCCCCGGTCTTAGTGTTAGTTATAGAGTTGACCGTATACTCGTCATTGAACGTAACTTCGCCCGCCATAGTTCCATCTTGATAGACAAAGTATGCAGTTCCATTCTGTTCAGAGGCATTGTACGTAACCCCATCTTCTACCGTATCATTTGGGAACGTACCATCAGTCCAGAATAATTGCCCTGATGCTGTCTTCGACTCGCTGAGGTTTCCGTCTGGTTGACGCTGTTGCCACGTGATATTGTATGCAGAATCACCGTTGCCTGCGAGACCTTCCGAACCCATCAACGCCGCTACTGGGGCGTAATGACCGGTACTATCGTAGTTAGACGACATCGAATAAATCATACTGATTCCGCCAGCGTCCTGTGGTTGACATTCGCCTATTTCACAGTTCTTGTAAACACTATCTACAATTTTATCAGCGTTATCGATAGCTTGTTTGCGATTATCGTTGATTTGCTGATACGATGTATTGTACTCTCGCCCGTCAATGATTGTGATGGTCTTCCCATCAGGGTCCTGCATCTGCAACCAATCGGCAATAGCAGTATTGTCAGGAGTTGTTGAACACCCAGTAGATGGGTTGTATGGCGTATAGCAGTGATATCCTTCCTCATCAACGTAACCAGACCCAGTATCTTCGTTCCAATACTTTGCAGTCACTACAGTCATCTGCTCACCATTCGACAGTGTGACATTGTTCGTCGGAAATTCGAAATGTCCTGCATCAAACTCCGGAACCATCAGAATGTGGTCTGTTGTGAGTCCGCTAGTCTCATTCAGTGTCTGAACCATCACCTGCGTCCGCTGAGCCTTCCGATTCTGGCTGACGTATAGAGACTTCTCTTGCATCGAATAAAATTCGTTAATTGAGTCATATGCGGCTTTTTCAGCCTCTCTTTCTGAGCCACCATTGTTACGCACCTTGACTATATTATTCCAAGCCTCAGAATACGCCAGAGCTACAGTTTGGTTGCTGTGTGAACGGATTTGTTTTGTATGTTGTTCTGATGAATCTTTCATGAAAACGCCATCCAAGAACAAATCGTAATGGACTTGCTCGTTTGTGCGACCTTCCACATTAACAGGCTCGTACACGACCGTCTGCTTGCCGTTTACAGTAGTTGTGTTCGTATCACCATAGTGTGGCTGACAATCTGGATTATACATCTGCATGGTGCCCACCTCAGAGCATTTTCGTACATCACCAGACCCGACACCGACGGGTTCTGCAGATGCAGTTCCTACGACTGGAGCCAATCCTTGTAAAGCGATTAAGCTAACCAAGACTATCACCCCCATCGTTCGGAGAGACTTGTTCAGTGTCATATGAGAGACGCCCAGAGAATTGCACTCTGGAATGCTGACACGCCTATTTAGTTATTCGTCAATCGATGCAACGCCGACCAAGATGAGTACACCTGCAACAAGTCCGTAGACAATGAGTGGGATGCCAAATCCGAGTGGCCCAGTACTGTCTCCAGTTGTCCCGGAACCTCCAGTATCCGTGTCTGTTTCAGTGGTCAGTGACCCGTCTTCCAGCACAGTCACTGTAATCTGCTCACCGGCGTCCATCATGGCACCGTGTTCATCTTCGACCTGCACATCGTATCTGTATTCGCCAATCGAATCGTGGGTCAGCGTGTGCGTATCGCCATCTACCTGCGTCCCGTTCAGTTTACCATTCTGTTTGATGAAGTACGTCAGATTATCGCCGTCAGCGTCGAATGACGCTGAAAAGTCAAGAGTGACGTTATCTCCGACTTCAGTTCGATATTCGTCTGATGCCTGACCGCGAACTAGCACAGGGTCGCTATTCTGCAGTTCGGCGTTTATATTATCGATTGTGACCGACTCAGCAGTGCCATCAGCATCGTCTGTTACCGCTACTTCGATATAATAATCACCAGCCGTAACATCACTAGCGACGAGGCGATTTCCTGTGCTGCCAAAGACACCCACAGAGCCTACCGATGACCCGTCAGAAGCATTGACTAGCGTAATGTCGGTATCTGCGGCTATGTCGTTAGTTGTGATATTGACTCCCACTGAGTGTGCATCATCAGACAACGTGATGTTATTCGACGCGTAGGTAGTATTCTCATCAATCGATACCGAACCACCACTGGATACAGAAACTCCAGTCTGACTGTCGGTTAGGTTATTCCAATCTTGCTCTGTGGTCCATTTTGATGGATTTAATTCATCATGTGCGGCGACCGGGGCAATGACCATCGACCCACCAACCATCAGTACCATCACCAACGCAATCTTCGAAGTGTTATTTCCAGTCATAATCTATGCACCATTCCAGTAACCAGCTACAATTGAGAACGATACTGCCTCAATCAGAAGTACAATCCAACCCACGAACGCCGTACCCATGACAAATGCAGTCATCGCGGGAACGAGTGCTGTACCAAGAACCAGTACGATACCAATTCCAGCGATATAGGTCTGGAGGTCGTTGAAATCGCTGAAATCACGATTATTGAGCAGGTACGCTCCTACCAATGAGACGATTGCCAGCATTGGTGCGAGTGTGAGTGCCTGACCACCCATACTCACCAATGTCATTCCGATGTTTACTCCTTCAATACTGAACGTCCCGACACCGTTAGCCACCACACCAGTCAACGCAAACAGATACGCCAACATGGTGGTGAGGACCTGTAGCGGGTCAAAGTTATCCAACATATACGATTATTGATATGTTGGGGGAAGTACTTAAAAGCGTCTTTCGTGTCAGTTAGTAACAAGTTTCAATTACCGGACTGAAATTCCGTAAGAAAATCCTGCATATCAGATGGCCACGTGTAAATCCCCACGTTGGCGTCATCATCGAATCCAACTTGAACTAAAATTCCACTTGATGAGTTGGTAAAATACGCCCAGAGAGACTGGTCATTGTCCAGCACTTCGACATCCCTCTTCCTGAATTCTCCCCGGACTGGTAACTGCTCAAATTGCTCCCGGTTCTTACTCGCCTTGATACGAACAGACTTGATTGTCATACATATGATACTATCAAGCAGGACTTAATATCCATCGACTCAATGACACAATGACGCAATAAAGTAGTACACGCTGAGAGGCTATCTAAGCAAGAAGTCTGGTTATTCGTCTATTTGTATATGCGACTGCACGAATTGGCGTATAGGCGTATATACGGGCGACTGTGTGTACGAAGATATGCAGAGTGAGATGAACCGATATAGAATCGTGTGAGTGGTTACTCAGACGTTCGATGAGGGGCGTACTGATTGTATCCTTTCCGCACGTCTTTGTCGGAGAATCGTAGGTAGACCTTCGTCTGTTCAATCTGTCTGTGGCCGAGTAACCGTTGGAGGGTGCGAATGTCCATCCCATTCTTCACACAACGTACAGCGAATCCACGTCGTAAAGCGTGACTCGTTATCCTTCGTCGCGGTCGCCCTGCTGCATCTTCTGGACCATACTCTTGGATTCCAGCCCGTTCAGCAGCTTCTGTGACGATGTTATTTGGAGTGTTCCTCGCCATCTTCTCATTCATATTCGTCGGAAAGATGTAATCCGACTTCTCCGACCCATAGATAGCACTCCGTTCCACGTCCAGCCAGTAATCTAATAGAGGTTGGAGGTCAGGGTCGTAGTATACGGGTCTCAAATCGCCGTTTTTTGCCGTAGAGACCCAGATACAATTGTCTACCTCGTCATCGAAGTCGCTCTTTTTGATGTTTCGAAGTTCCTTCTCACGCACTCCAGTGGTGTACATCAAGGCGATGACTAACTCATTCTGGGTTTTAGGCTCTGCAACATTCGCCCGCAGTTTTTGATACTCTTCATAAGTAGCATGAATGACACCGCGTTGCTCTCGGAAGTATTCCGCAAGGCGAGATTTACCCCGTTTAATTCCGTCAATGGTAGTAACGTCGATTTCATCTACAAGGATGTCGTCAATTATGCCCCTATCCTCCATCCACACGAACCACTGGTACATCACGCCGCCGTGGTAGCTGATGATAGTTGACCCCGCCCAGCCCGTAGATTTTAGAGCTTTATACCATCCCTTCAGGTGGTATTTCGTTACGTCATTGGGATATTCGATGGGGATACCGTAATCCGCTTTGGCTGGGTATTCCCAGTCTGAGGGGTCTCGCGTATCATCTATCACGAGACCTTCGCCTGCACACCACGCTCTGAATAAATTAGGGACAGTGGTGACCTTATCCATATTCGCACGCTCGCCAGTCACCGACTGTACCCACCGTTTATGCGATTTCCCAAGTGTCCAGTCCTCTGCTTCGTAATCGATTGCCTCTGTTATCTCTTCACTCATTAGTCAGATTGAATAACCACGTCTCGCCGTTTTCTCGTGCCGTCCAAAATCGTTGACCGCTTTTATCTATCCGATAGCAGGCTTGGCGAACAACCCCTTCATCCTCATCAAGATAATTCGCCAGCCGCGTCGCACTCGCTATGGCTCGTCCCTCCTCATCGGCGGAGATATACTCGTTGTTGAGGTTGCCATCTGCGTCGGTTCGCTGGTCTATCCACATTCGCGCGGCATCACGGTCTGGCAGACTGGGGATGATGTCGATGATTTCCGTCGTAAGAGATGATTCATCCTGTTGCTGTGCGTCAGCACTCGCTTCGATTCTGTCCAGACGGTCGTAGACTTCATCAAAGCGGACATCCAACTCATCTATCACGGTATCCATGTCGAAATCAATGCTAACCTCACTCGGCGTGTCTGGCTCCCCAGACTCGTCTTCGTTCAATTGGTCTTCCACCGCCACCCGAATTAGGTGCGACATCGACGGGTACTTCCCGTCTGAGTCAACCGCATTCTCCCACCGTTCCTTCTTGGATTCGGTGATTTGGGCGTTTACGATGGTTTTTTCGTCGTCATCAGCCATGTGGGATAGTCCGACAAAAGATGCCGTTAAAAATAATCTTTACTACTAAATGCAGTTCTGCGACGACTGTGGCTCGATGATGCACGGCGACGGTGACGAGATGGTCTGTCAGTCCTGTGGCGCGCGGGTCGCGAAAGACGAGGACCGCGCAGCCGAGTTCGTCAGCACGGACGAACAGAGCGGCGACGAACTGATAGAGACCGAGGAGGGTTCGAACTTCGAGGGCAAGCCGACGGCTGACGACGTGACCTGTGAGGAATGCGGACACGGGAAAGCGTGGTACACGATCAAACAGACCGGGTCAGCCGACGAACCGCCGACGCGCTTTTTCAAGTGCCAAGAGTGTGGCCACCGATGGCGTGAGTACAACTAGAGCAGCGAATCCAGAATCCGGAGCTCTTCCTCCTCGGATATCTTGTCGGAGTCCATACACGCGTGGACGACCTTGTGGACGAGTTCGGGGTCCTGAAACGGCTGTGGCGAGCCGCCGCCGTCGGTGACGGTTTCGACCTGGCCTTCGAGTTCGGCCAGTTGCTCGGAGAGGTCCTCGACGGTCGACTGGAACGTAGTCAGCGTGGTGTTCACTTCGCCGGCCGCTGTCTCGACTTCCGTTGGCGAGCGGTCGCCGTCGTCGGACGCAGTATCAGGGCCTGACGCTTGACTGTTGGCTCCGTCGGGGTTGTCTGTTGACTCCGGCGATTGGGTATCGGGTGCCTGGGTTGCTGAATCGTCCGATATCGTCGCTGGTTCGGCTTCTCCGTCGCTGAACACAGCGTTTGCGAACGCTTCTCGGTTCGCCCAGTCGAACCCGTCGATTCCGTTGACGCGGTTGCTCACCGTCGAAGCGGTGACGCCGAGCTTCTCCGCGAGGTCTCGCTGGGATGCGGTGGGGTGTTTCTGGATTGCTCGGATCGTCTCACGTTCTGTCGATGAGAGGTCCGCAGGGGCGGGGTACGACTGCGACTCGGCTGACGGTTCACTCTGTGACTGGTCGGCCGTTTCCGTCTCGTCGGCCTCAGCCGGGTCGCCGTGTTCCTCAAGAACTCGCTCGACCAGTTCCGCTGTCGCACTCGGTACTTCGGCCGCAAGCTCTGCGATGGATGCCTCGGGGTTCTCAGCCGCTACATCGAGTATTTGCTTGTGACGCATCGATTTAGGGGCCGTTCGGCCATTCGTTGATTTGCTCATTGATATCACCACGTAGGGATGGTACCGCCACCCGATCCCCCAACCTGATACACATTTGACTGAAACCAATGGAATTGTCAAAAGCTTTTGGTTAGTCACAAACATTAATTAAGATGTTATTTAATCTGACATCGCCTGCCTCATCAGCGACACAGACGACCCAGATCAAGGAGACAGGTCTATTCCGGGCCGAACTGGAAACAGTCGGTCAAAACTGAACCCGTGCCTTCTGAAAGCATTTATCGGGGGCAGGGCAACGCAGAGCCATGTACCGCCGTCGTGTTCTGGCACTCTGCGGACTGGCTATCACCGGTGCAGGATGTCAGAGTGAAACCGAGGACACCGGGTCAGTGACGCCGGTGCCGTCACCGGCCGTCAGCGAACCCGATACTGGGTCGCCGCCCGGTGTGGCTGTCACGGACGCCGTGGTGGCGCCGGGCGTCGTGATTCCCCGCACTGACTCTATCAGCGTTGAACCGACAGCCGGCCAGTTTCTCGTCCTCACGACGACCGTCGAGGGCTCGGGAGTGGACCGGGGCGCGTTCTCGCTCAGATTCGACGGGTCGACGTACAGCCCCGAGACGTTCAGGAACGGTCTGTATCGCGACGGCGAGTGGGGCCGACAGTTCACCGAGGCCGGCGGGCCGCTGGTCTTTGACCTGCCCGAAACCGGTTCAGCCAGCGACACCCGACTGTCCTGGCCCGGCGGGGAGTGGACGCCGCCGAAGACAGTTCAGAACAGACTCGAAGCACCGTTGCCGTCGTTCGACGTTACTCTCGACGGACCGGAGCGCGTCACTGAGCCAGCCATGCCGACGCTTGAGATAACAGTCACGAACGCGGGCGACACTGCGGGTCGGTACGTCCTCGCACTCAACCGAACCGGCCCGCGAGTCGCCTACGCGCCTGTCGGCCGGTTTGATAGGGTACTGGAGCCAGGAGAAACAGCGGGCATCACGCACGACGCTAAGACACCGTACGTCGACGATACGGAGCCGCGTGAAGTCACGTATCATCTGCGGGCCCCGGACGATAACAACGACGTGACACACTGGATCAAGCCGGTCGACGAGGAAACCGCGACAGAGTCGTAGCGACTCATCGGTTCGAAAGCCGTCTTTCCGTCGCAGAAAGTCACCGGGCAGCCGTGTGTTGGCGCAGGAGCGCCGCCTCAGACCCCTTCGAGGTCGGACCGATACTCGTTGATCTGGTCGTCGGCGTCGTCGATGGCTTCGGTCACGTCTTCCGCGTCGCCACTGCTGAGGTCGTTGAGCGCCGACTGGATGCGGGCGAGTCGGCCGTGGTCCGGGCCGCGTTCGTCGGTCGCAAGGGAGTCAAGCTGGGCAGCGAGTTCGGCGAGGCGCTCGCTCGCCTCGTCGCTGTCAGTGTCTTCGGCCGCCGATTCGAGCAGTTCACTCGCGGACGCGAGTTCGTCGCGTGTCATACGTGGGGATTTACAGATGGGGACTAAAACGGTTCGGCTTACGGAAGTGGGTTTATTTAAATAGATCAGTGGGCATCGAGCAGCCGGGTATGACTGGCCGGTTCGCTGCCATCGCGATGTCAATGACCTGCGGTCGACAGGACGGGAAACGTTTACCCCGCACCCGCCCGCAGACGCGCCATGGCAAATTTCCTCTTTTGTTCGTTGGACGCGGCGCTCATCGGCGACATCGCCTGGCAGGTCAGCCGAGAAGGGCACGACGTCCGGTACTACATCGAAGCCGACAGCGATCAGGAGATTGCCGACGGATTCGTACCGAAAACCGACGACTGGCGGGGGGACCTCGACTGGGCCGACGTCGTCGTCTTCGACGACATCTGGGTCGGTGGCGACATCGGTACCGGCGAACTCGCCCGGGAACTCCGGGCTGAAGGCCACGCCGTCGTTGGCGGGACACCCAACACAGATGCGCTCGAAGAGGACCGCGGCTACGCCATGGAGGTCCTCGAAGACCACGGTGTCAACACTATCGAGCATCACGTCTTCGAGGACTTCGACGCCGGCATCAAGCACGTCCAGGAGAACCCTGCGCCGTACGTCATCAAACCGCTGGGCGAAGTCCAGAACGTCAAACGACTGCTCTACGTCGGCAACGAGGACGACGGCAGCGACATCGTGGACGTACTGGAGGCGTACAAGAAGGCGTGGGGCCATCGGATGAAGGGTTTCCAGCTCCAGCGGAAGGTCGAGGGCGTCGAAATCGCCGTCTGTGGTTTCTTCAACGGCGAGTCGTTCGTCGAACCGATCAACTTCAACTTCGAGCACAAGAAGCTGTTTCCGGGCAACATCGGTCCCTCGACCGGCGAGATGGGGACTTCGATGTTTTGGGCCGGCCGGAACGAACTGTTTGCGGAGACACTCGGCAAGGTGGAAGGCTGGCTCGCCGACGAGGGCTACGTCGGCAGCATCGATATCAACTGCATCGTCAACGAGGACGGCATCTATCCGCTGGAGTTCACGCCGCGGTTCGGGTACCCCACAATCACGCTGCAAGAGGAGTCGTTCGAATCGGAAACAGGCCAGTTCTTCCTCGACCTGGCGAACGGGCGCGACCCCGGTCTAGAGGTACACCGTGGATATCAGGTCGCGGTTCGGGTCGTCCTCCCGCCGTTCCCGTTCGACGACCAGAAGACGTACGACGAGAACTCCCGCAACGCCGCGGTCGTCTTCGGATCCGACAGCCGCGAGGGCATCCACATCGAGGACGCGAAGCGCGTGTCTGTTGCGGGCACGGACCGCGCGACCGGCGAGAGAAGCGAGCCGGGAGCGGCGGTCGACGGGCAGTGGCGGGTCGCCGGCGAAAGTGGGATGCCGCTAGTCGTCACAGGCAAGGGCGAAACGATGCAGGCGGCGCGAGAACAGGCGTACGAACGCGTCGACGACATTCTCATCCCGAACTGCTACTATCGCGACGACATCGGCGAGCGGTGGATCGACGGCGACGGCGACCGCCTGCAAGCATGGGGCTATCTCGGCCCTGCTGTGTAGCGACGTACAGGATAGCGTTCCTGTCTGGCCGAGCTTTGGCACGCGCCGAACGTGGACCTTTATGTGTGTAACACATACCCATGATTGACGAATGGACGCACAAACTGAACGGTCGCCGCTACACGTCTCGCACACCGACCACGACGACGGCTGGACGGTCGCCGTCGACCTCGACTCGCTTCAGGTCAGCGACGACCATGTGACAGTCGATATCATCGGGACGGAAGCCATCGTTGCTGTCGACGCCCCGCACCTCCAGACCGAGTTCGATGTCGACCTGCCGGCAGCCGGCGCAGTCCAGACACTCAGGAACGGCGTGCTCACGCTATCGAAGCGGAGCTAGCGCTGTCGCGGGCCACTTGTTCAGCCGCAGTCTCGCAGTTGTGACAGCAGCATAATACGATGTAACTCCACAAGGGATTTGAGCGTGATGCTGGAAGCGTTCAGTGATGACCACCCCTCCCGACCGGGACCCGCCGACGGTTCTGGGCTCGGTGCCACCGCTTCGTGCGTGGATTCGAACGTTTCTCATCGGCCTCTGTATGGGCAGTGCGGACGGGGTCCCCGGCGTCTCCGGGGGCACAATCGCGCTTATCGCCGGGGTCTACGAGCGACTCATCGCCGCGATTACCGCCGTTACGCCGGGCCGCATAGTACGATTCGTCCGCGCGCTCACACCGCTAGACGGCGGTGTTGATGTACGCGGTGCGTTCTCGGAACTCCTCGAACTCGACATCTGGTTCCTCCTCGCGCTGGTCGCCGGCGTCGGCACCGCCGTCGTCATCGTGACACACATCGTCACCGTCGCCAGCCAGGAGACGCCGGCGTTGCTTTTCGGCTTCTTCTTCGGCCTCATCGCCGCCTCCGCGCTCGTCCTGCTACGCGGTCTCTCAATCGAGACGCCACTCCAAGCCGCGGCGGGCGTCGTCGGGTTCCTCGTCGCCTTCCTAGTATCGGGTATCTCGGCTGGGGGCGACGGCACCGGCGGGAGCCTGCTCCTCGTCTTCGTCGCCGGGATGATCGGCGTCAGCGCAATGATCCTCCCTGGCATCTCCGGGTCGCTGCTGCTCGTCATCCTCGGTCAGTACACCCGGATGACGAGGGCGCTTAGCGAGTTCATCGACGCGCTCATCGGCCTCGCGACCGGCGGCTCGGTCGACGACGTGACCGCGACGGCCGTCCCCGTCGTGACCTTCATCGTCGGCGGACTGGTCGGCCTGTTCACCATCGCACGGGTCGTCCGCCGCGCGCTGGACTACAACCGTCGGGCAACGCTTGCCTTCCTCGTCGCGCTCGTCGTCGGCGCGTTACGCGCCCCGGTCGTTGAAGTACAGGATAAAGTCGGCTTCTCGACGGACGTTCTCATCGCGTTCGTCGCCGCCGCCGCCGTCGGCGCGGCCTTCCTGCTCGTGCTCGACTGGTACGCCGTGGACCTCGATCTCGACAAGATCTAAGGCCCTTAGAAGCCCCAGGCGCGACGGTACTGCGGCGGCCCCTCGATTTCGTCGGTCGCGTCGAGTTCCCTCGCTGCGGTCATCGTGAAGTACGGGTCCCGGAGGTGTTCGCGGCCGACGATGGCCATGTCTGCCCGGTCGTTGGCGACGACGGCTTCGGCCTGTTCGGGCGTCGTGATACCGCCGACAGCGCCGACGGCGATGTCGGACTCCGTTTCCTCTCGAATCCGCTCGGCGTACCGGAGCTGGTAGTTCGGGCCGGCGTAGTCGGGGCGGGACTCGGGGTGGATGCCGCCGCCGCTCACGTCGATGAGGTCCACGCCGATGTCGGCGAGTCGGTCCGACAGTCGCACGGAGTCCTCGACGGTCCAGGAATCGCGGTCGGGAAGCCAGTCCGTCGCCGAGATTCGGACGAACACCGGCTTGTCGTCGGGCCAGACCTCGCGGACGGCGGTCGTGATTTCGCGGACCAGTCGCGTGCGCCCCTCGAAGTCGCCGCCGTAGTCGTCCTCGCGCTGGTTCGTCACCGGCGAGAGGAACTGATGCAAGAGGTAGCCGTGGGCGGCGTGGACCTCTGCGACTTCGAATCCGGCGTCGAGCGCGCGCTCGGCGGCGGCGCGGAACGAGTCGATGACCGCCTCGATGCCGTCCTGATCGAGCGCTGTTGTCGGCGGTGCCTCGCCGTCTTCGTACGGCCAGGGGTCGTCACTCGGTCCGACGACTTCCCAGCCGCCGTCGTCGGACTGGAGCGGGTCGTGGCCGTCCCACGGTCGTTCGATAGAGGCTTTCCGCCCGGCGTGGGCCAGCTGGATAGCCGGTACGCTGCCCTGTTCAGCGATGAACTCCGTAATCGGTTCCAGCGCTGCCGCGTGCTCGTCGCTCCAGATACCCAGGTCCTCCGGGGAGATACGGCCGCGGGCTTCGACAGTGGTCGCCTCAGTCATGACCAGGCCCGCGCCGCCAACGGCGCGTGAACCGAGGTGTGTGCGGTGCCAGTCGGTGGCGAGGCCGTCGCGGGCCCCACAGGAGTACTGGCACATCGGAGACACCATGACGCGATTCGGGACAGTCGTCTCGCGGAGTTCCAGCGGTGAGAACAGTGCAGTCATCGACGGGGGTTTGCTGCCGAGACGGATAACCGCACTGGCGGCTGCAAGAGTCGTCGTTAGTGCCGGTAGCTCGTACTGAAAAGCCACACAGCCCGGCTTCTATTCAGTCAGTGAGGCACCGGTGTTCCGGGGCGCGACGACGCGAGCCGTTCCCTCGACGCCGGCCGCATCGAGTGCCAGTGCGCCCGCTTCGCGAGCCTCCGACTCGTAGTCTGCCGTCGTCAGGCCCCAGACGGTCGGTCCCCAGGAGCTCTGGCCGGCTCCGGAGATGACCGGGGCGCTCGACAGCGACTCGACGAGTGCGCCGGCGGGCGGGCGGTAGACGCCGCCCTGTTCGTCGGCGTACCACGCGCCGTTGAGCCGGCCCAGCCGCGCCGCGGCGTGGCCGAAGTCGCCGTGGTCTCTGGTGGCAATCGCGGGGAGCAGCCGCCGGGTCAACAGCGTCGAGATCTCGTCGGCGATGCCGGGGTCGGCGCGCTCGACGGCCTGCCGCATACTCTGGTCCTCCGCGCTGCCGCTCTGGCCGGGGTCGGTGTCCGGGACGACGATGACAAAGCGCCAGTGTGCGGGGATGTCGTGATAGGCCAGCACCGGCGGCACGTCCCAGTCACCTTCGGCTGGCGGTTCGGCAGTGAAGCGCTCCGTCGGGTGCCCGCCGTCGATGACAAACCCACCCGATTCAAACGCGGCCACGCCGACGCCGCTCCGGCCGCCCCGGCCCAGTTGCGGCGCGTAGGTCCGGGCGTCGGCGGTCCGGTCGTAGGCCCGAACGACGGCGATGAGCGTCGCCAGCGAGAGCTGCGTACCGCTCCCGAGGCCGACGTGTCGCGGGAACCGCTCCTCGACAGAGACAGCAGCGCCGGGTACGTCGAGCGCGTCGACCACGCGCCGGACGTACGGTTCGGCCGCCGCGTCGTCACACTGGACCGTGTCGGCTCGTGTCGCTTCGACGGTCAGCCGCGGCTCGTCGAGAGCGAGCCCAACGCCTCCGTAAAGGCGCTCGTGAGCGAGCGAGAGGTTCTGAAACCCGAAGTGGAGTCGCGCGGCGGTCGTGACCGTCGGCATACGCCGGCGGAAGTCCCCGACGGAAAAGAAGCTGCTGTCACCGGTGGGTTTCGCCGCGCTCTTGTGTGGGACGTTACCGCGAGTACAAGTTATTTAAGGTTGCTCACGGCGACGCTCACATATGAGCAAGCAGGAACGGCAAGAACGGCCGGAGAAGGACCCGGATCTCCGGAGTACCGAAGTGACAGAGGGCTACGAGAAGGCCCCTCATCGCGCGATGTTCCGCGCGATGGGCTACGACGACGAGGACCTGTCCTCGCCGATGATCGGCATCGCGAACCCCGCCGCCGACATCACGCCGTGTAACGTCCATCTGGACGACGTGGCTGACGCTGCCTACGACGGCATCGACGACACTGAAGGGATGCCAATCGAGTTCGGGACGATCACCATCTCCGACGCCATCTCGATGGGGACCGAGGGGATGAAGGCGTCGCTCATCTCCCGCGAAATCATCGCCGACTCTGTCGAACTTGTCACCTTCGGCGAGCGCATGGACGGCATCGTCACCATCGGTGGCTGTGACAAGAACATGCCCGGGATGATGATGGCCGCTATCCGGACGGACCTGCCCAGTGTCTTCCTCTACGGCGGCTCCATCATGCCCGGCGAGCACGACGGCCGCGAGGTCACCATCCAGAACGTCTTCGAAGGCGTGGGCGCGGTCGCCGACGGCGAGATGAGCGAGGGCGAACTCGACGAGATGGAACGCCACGCCTGCCCCGGTGCGGGCTCCTGTGGCGGGATGTTCACCGCCAACACCATGGCCTCCATCTCCGAAGCGCTCGGCTTCGCGCCGCTCGGGTCGGCCTCCCCGCCGGCCGAACACGAGTCCCGCTACGAGGAGGCCCGCCGGGCCGGCGAACTCGCCGTCGAGGTGGTGCAGGAACGCCGCAGTCCCTCCGACTTCCTCACCCGCGAGTCCTTCGAGAACGCCATCGCCCTGCAGGTCGCGGTCGGCGGGTCGACCAACGCCGTCCTCCACCTGCTCGCGCTCGCGGCGGAGGCCGGCATCGACCTCGACATCGAGACGTTCAACGAAATCAGCGCCCGGACGCCCAAGATCGCCGACCTCCAGCCCGGCGGCGAGCGAGTCATGAACGACCTCCACGAGGTCGGCGGCGTCCCGGTCGTCTTGCAGGCGCTGAACGACGCCGGCCTGCTCCACGGCGACGAACTCACGGTCACGGGCAACACGATCGAAGAGGAACTCGAACGCATCGACCCGCCCGCGATCGAGGACCTCGACGTGGACTACCTCCACACCGTCGAGGACCCGATCCACGAGCGCGGTGCGATCCGTATCCTCTCGGGCAACCTCGCGCCCGACGGCTCGGTCATCAAGATCACGGGCGAGGACCACCTCCATCACGAGGGTCCGGTCCGCGTGTTCGAACAGGAAGAGGGTGCTATGGAGTACGTGCAGGAAGGCCACGTCGAGTCCGGCGACGTGATCTGTATCCGCAACGAGGGGCCACAGGGCGGTCCCGGTATGCGTGAGATGCTGGGCGTGACCTCAGCCGTCGCCGGCCAGGGTCACGCCGAAGACGTGGCGCTGTTCACCGACGGCCGCTTCTCCGGCGCGACTCGGGGCTTCTCTATCGGCCACGTCGCCCCCGAGGCGTTCGTCGGCGGCCCCATCGCCGCGCTGGAGGACGGCGACACCGTCACCATCGACATCGACGACCACGAACTGTCGGTCGACCTCACCGACGAGGAGATCGAGCAGCGCCTCGAAGACTACGACCCTGAACCGACGTACGACAGCGGCGTGCTGGCGAAGTACCACAGCGACTTCGGCTCCGCGGCGAACGGCGCGGTGACGAACCCCGGCGCGAAGTGGGACTGAGACTGTACCGAATTTCGCTACCGCGAATATCTTGAGCTAGCCACAGCCAACAGTGTGGGAAACCGACGACAGTGGCATCGGGTAGCGGGTCGACCGACGAACGCCGCCGGAGCAGGTCACCGGCAGAACTAGGCGCCGTCAGAACCGAACGGAGTCGTCAGCGTGGCGGCACAGACTTATGTCCGTGTGACCGTGATGAGCCCCTCTTTGAGCGCCGCTTCGAACCGCTCGTCCAGTGTCATCTGGTCCCAGCCGTCCGGCCGGTCCTCTGTGGCGATCTCAGAAAGTGACTCGACCAGCGACCTGTGGAGGAACCGACCGTTCTCGCCGCACTCGCTGCAGGTCCTGATGATCGACCGAACCTCGAAGTTCCGCTCGACGGCGTCCTGGCATCGGGCGCACACGTACGTTTCGGACACACCTGACTATACGCCGCCCGGATACTCGGATGTTGTGACTCCTTTCATCTATATATCATGATCGCCTGTCGACTACACCGACGACGGCCCGTTCTATCGAATATCACCGTACAGTTCTCTTGTCGGGAGATAACCATCGTGACATGAGATGCGCCTATAGCGAGCATTTCAGTTCACTTAATGGTGCAATCCAGAAGGCGGCTGGTCGCTTCTGGCAGCGGTGTCCAGTATCGGCTGGAGGGGGTCGTTCCGCTGTTGTATCCTGTTTTATTTTCATCATGACTGCTAAACCTATTTACAATCCCGGGACAAATCGTGGGCGTGTTGATGTCCCCGCCGACCGTCCTCCTCATCGCTGCCGAGACTGCTGCCGGAGAGCAGTTACAGGCGGCACTTGAACAGGCAGCAATCGACGCAACGGTCGAGACGACAGAGCCCGAATGCGTCGATACGACACTGCTACGTACCGCGGTTGACTGCCTCGTCGTCCCGGTGACGTGTGGAGGGATGGCGGGCGGTCATCTGGCGGAGGCAGCCACCGGGCTCTACCCGAACCTCCCGGTGATCATGTACGGCAGTGAGGCGGACCGTGGAGATCACATTCGGACGGTCGACGACGATCTCGGGTCGCCGGAACTGGCAGCCGCAGTCGATGCAGCACTCGAAGACAGCGAGACGATGGCCGCCCGACCGGCTTCCCGGCCGGAGACGATTCTCGCCACGATGTTCGAACGGTACTCCGAGCACCTGTACGTGAAAGACGATGACAGGCACTATCTGTTGCTCAACGATTCGTCGTACGCCCCGCCGGAACTGCTCGGCCGGCGAGACGAAGACGGGCTCCCCGCCGGGGCGACGTATCTGGATGCAGCACGCGGTGACGACCTACAGGTCATCAACGACGGGGCCGACGTCCTGGACATCCACGAGTTCTCGCCGTCGATGGGGAAACACCTCCAAACGTCGAAGATACCCTGGTACGACGAGACCGGCGAGCTAATCGGCCTCATCGGTATCACGCAGGATATCACCGACCAGAAAGAGCGCGAACGTCTCCTCAGACAACAGAACGAACGTCTCCGGAAGGTGGCGCTGCTGGCCGCACACGAACTCCGAAACGAACTCCAGGTGTCGACCGGCCATCTCTCGCAGGTCGAGGCCGACGACGAACACATCGACGCTGTGGAGCGTTCTATCGACCAGCTCTCCGGTATCGTCGACAAGGTCGTCTCGCTGGCGTCGAGCGACTCGCCAGCGTTCGAGCCCGAACAACAGTGGCTCTCGACGGTCGTCTGGGACGTGTGGAGTTCGCTATCGCTCGAAGCCGCATCGCTCGAAGTGACATCGGACAGGAGACTGCTGGCGGACGCGGAGTCGATGCGCCTGTTTCTCGAGATTCTGCTCTCGAACGCCGTCGAACACGGCGGCCCCGACGTCGCGATTCGCGTCGGTGCCACGTCCTCGGGATTCTTTGTCGCGGACGACGGGCCTGGCGTCGACGTCTCGCCACCGGAGCGGGTGCTCGAAGCGGGGTACGCATCAGAGAAACAAAACAGCGGGTTCGGGCTCTACATCGCCAACCGGATCGCGAAAGAACACGGCTGGTCGCTGTCCGTCGATGACAGCGAGGCGGGCGGCGCGCGGTTTACCGTGACCGACGTGGAACGACCGGATTAAAGCTCGAAGCTCTCGTCGCCGTCGAGGACGTGGACCTCGGCGTCGCTGCCGGTGCCTTTGACCTCGTTCACGAAGTCTTGCGTTTCGATTTCGATAGGTGGGAACGTGTCGTAGTGCATCGGGAACGCGTGGTCGACGTCCAGCCAGTCGACGGCGACGGCGGCCTGCATCGGCCCCATCGTGAAGTGGTCGCCGACCGGCACCGCCGCGGCGTCCGGTTCGAGGAACGGGCCGATGACGTCGCGCATCTCCGTCATGAGACCGGTGTCGCCGGCGTGGTAGAACGTCGTCGACTCCGCGTCGCTGACCTGTGTGGGCTTCGTGTCCGAGATGATGAAGCCACCCGGCATCCCGCCGCTCGTGCCGTAGCTGGTGTCCATGCCGTTCGTGTGGTCGGCGCGGTGCATCGTGACGAACGCGTCGCCGATTTCGACGGTCCCGCCGAGGTTCATCCCCATGCCACCGACGGCGTCGAAGTCACCGAAGTTGTCTTCGCAGTACTCGACGATTTCCGGCGTAGCCACGAGCCCACAGCCCTCGTAGCGGTCCACGTCGCCGATGTGGTCGGCGTGGCCGTGGGTCAGCAACACGTAGTCCGGGTCCAGTTCCTCGGGGTCCGTGTCCGTCTTGGGGTTATCGAAGAACGGGTCGATGAGCAATTCGGTGTCGTCGACTGTTACGTGCCACGTCGAATGGCCGTACCATGTGAGCTCCATGTCGGATGCACGCTACTCCCGGCGTCCACTTAATACTACAGTCGCCCGGGGCGGACGATCATTCCTGACTACGCCCCGTCACCGTTCTCCGGCCGGACCCGCGAGAGCCGCATCGCGTTCCCGGTCACGGCCGTCGTCATGCCTGCGTCGCCCGCGAGCACGGCGACCCAGATAGGGACGAGGCCGAACGGCACGGCGAGTGCGAGGCCGGCCTTGACCGCGAGACTGGCCCAGATGTTCTGCCGGATGACGCCGTTTGCGTCGTTGGCCAGTTCGTACAGGTACGGGAGCTTCGAGAGGTCGTCGCTCATGAGGGCGATATCGGCAGTTTCGAGGGCGGTATCTGTACCGGCGGCCCCCATCGCGACGCCGACGGTCGCGCTCGCCAGCGCCGGCGCGTCGTTGATACCGTCCCCGACCATCGCGACACCGTCGTATTCTTGGACGAGGTCGTCGATAGCGGCGACTTTCTCGTCGGGCAGGAGCTCGGCCTGGTAGTCGTCGACACCCACTTCTCGGGCGATAGCTCCCGCAGTACGCTCGTTGTCGCCGGTGAGCATCACCGTCCGCTCGACGCCCAGCTCGCGGAGCCGTGAGACGGCGGCTTTCGCTTCCGGGCGCACCTCGTCGGCGACGGCGATGACACCCTCTATCTCGTCTTCTGTCCCGACGATGACGACCGTTTTGCCTTCGGCCTGGAGTTCCGGAACCGTGTCCGCCAGCAGGTCCAGGCAGTTGTGGCGCTGACAGAGTTGCTGTGCCGTTTTCGTGACGACGCCGCCGTCGGTGGTCGCGTGGACGTGCGAGAGGTCGAACCCGAGGTCGTCGAACAGCCCCGGCTTGCCGGCGTAGTGAGGCGTCCCGTCGAGGTCCGCCCGGACGCCCTTCCCAGTGATGCTCTCGAAGTCATCGACTTCGGTACTTTCGACGCCAGCAGTGCCCGCCTCGGCGACGATGGCCTCGCCGATGGGGTGTTCGCTCCGCTGTTCGAGGCCGCGGGCGCACTGCAGGACCTCCTCCTCGGTGTTCCCGTTGAGCGGAATCACGTCGGTGACAGTCAGTTCGCCCTTCGTGAGCGTGCCCGTCTTGTCGAACGCGACCACGTCGACCGCGCCCATCGCTTCGAGGTGGTTGCCGCCCTTGATGAGCACGCCGTTCTTCGCGGCGCTGGTGATGCCCGAGACGACTGAGACGGGCGTCGAGATGACGAACGCGCAGGGACAGGCCAGCACCAGCAGGGTCAGGCCGTACACGACGGCGGTCGACCACGCCACCTCGAACACGGTGGGGGACGCCAGTGTCACAAGGACGGCGAACGCGACGACGACCGGCGTGTAGTACGCCGAGAAGCGCTCGACGAACTGCTCGCGCTCGGTCTTGTTCGACTGGGCGTCCTCGACCATCTGGACGATGCGCGAGAGCGTGTTGTCGCTGGCCGCCGCCGTGACCTGTACTTCCAGATACCCCTCTTCGTTGATTGTCCCGGCGTACACCTCGTCGCCCTCGGTCTTGTCGACCGGGACGCTCTCGCCGGTGATCGGTGCCTGATTGACCGCGCTGGTCCCCTCGATGACCGCCCCGTCCATCGGAATCTTCTCGCCGGGCCTGATGACGACGACATCACCGACCTGCACGTCTCCGACGGCCATCACCTGCTCGGTGCCATCCCGCTTGACCGTCGCTTCGTCGGGCGAGAGGTCCATCAGTTCCGCCAGAGAGTTCCGCGCGCGGTCCATCGAGTAGCGCTCCAGTAGTTCCGCGACGCTGAACAGGAACGCAAGCGTGGCGGCCTCGAAGTACAGCGCCTCGCCGAAGGCCAGACTGGCTGTGAGCGCGCCCAGAATGGCGATGGACATCAGCAGGTCGATGTCCAGGTTCCGGTTTTTCAGGGAGTAGTAGCCGCCACGCAGGATTTCCTGGCCGCCCGTCGCGACCGCGATGAGAAACAGAATGTCGGCGGCGTGCAGCGGCGACCCGAAGACGCTCCCGACCTGCGTGTTCACGCCGGCCAGCAGGAACTCGAAGAGGAGGCCGAACGCGACGAACACGCCGCTGACCCACGTCTTCAGCGCCCGCGAGCTGGTCCAGAGCGAGCCGTTCTCGTCCGTCTGCCCGGTCGCCGTGTCGTCCTCGCCTGTCGTCTCCGTGACCTCGTACCCGGCGCTCTCGATTGCCGCCACGAGGTCGCCCTCCGTCGTCGCGTTCCGGTCGTATGTGACGACGGCCGTCCCGGTAGTCGGGTGCGTCTCGACGACTCTGAGACCGTCAACCCTCCCCAGCGCGCTCTCGACCTTGCCGGCGCAGGAGGCACAGTCCATATCCGGGACCCCGAACCGCAGCGTCTCGCCGCCGTCGTCTGCGACGGTGTAGCCCGCCGCTTCGACGCGCGCCGCTATCGCGTCCACGTCCGTTTCGGCCTCGTCGTACTCGACGGTGAGCCGGCCCGTCGCTACCTGCGCGTCGACTCCCTCGATGCCCGTCAGTTCGCGGACGCTCGATTCTACCTTTCCAGCACAGGAGGGACAGTCCATTTCGGGGACAGACAGCTGCGCGACGCGGGCCCCATCGTGTGAGCCCGTCGCTGTCGGGTGACTATCGGCATTCGAGCAGCCACATCCATCGCCATCCGAACAGCCGTCGGACTCCGTCATTACCGGTGCTAGGCTACCCGCTCTTATTAATTCAACTGCTAAAACCGGCGCTCTAAGTGGGATTAGTTAATAAATAAACTCGGTTTTGTTATTAATCCAGCCGGCATCGACCGCACTGTTGGCTGTGCTGGCTGAGACATTTCCCTCAGTCGAACGGCGTCGTCCGGGTCGGCTTGCCCTGTGCGTAGCGGATCCAGCGTCGCATATGTCGGCCGACCGCCCAGAACAGTACCACAGTCATCGCCAGTAGGGCCGACAGGAAGACGATTCCCAGCCGTATCGGCTCCTCGGTCGGGAGGCCGATGAGCAGTACGATTGTCCCGACGAGTGCCATCTCGACACCACATCGCAGACCGGGCAACACGAACCCCGGTGTCGGCATTTTTGTTCCCGATGAATCCTCTGCCATGCCCCCCCGTATGCTATCGGGACGATTGTAGTTTATGCCCGTCTTCGAGGGCGAACTGAAAGTCACGACACACCGCAATCGAGCACTCGGGTGCGGTAGCGAGACCTGACCGTGCCTTTTTCGCAGCCCAGGCCTACGCCCCAGTATGAAACAGTCTTTCACGCGCCGAGCGATGTTAGGGGCCCTCGGGACGGCCGTCGCGGCCACGGCTGGCTGTCAGAGCCCCGGGACCAGCAGCGATTCGGACGGTAACGCCGCCGACCAGTCGGGGTCGGCCGACGCGGTCGCGCAGTCCGACAGCGTCTACGCCGACGTCTATCAAGAGGTCGCCGATGCCGTCGTCTCGATCAGGGTGTACGCCGAAGACTCGCGTGGTGGGCAGGGGAGCGGCTTCCTCGTCGACGACGAACACATCGTCACGAACGAACACGTCGTCGCGGGCGGGGACGAGTACTACGTCCGCTTTGCCGACACCGGCTGGCGTTCCGCTTCCGTCGTCGGCGCGGACGTGTACAGCGACCTGGCGGTCCTCCGCATCGGCGCGACACCGGACGTGACACCTCTCTCGTTTGTGGAGACCGAGACGACAGTCGGGACCGAAGTCGTCGCTATCGGGAACCCGTTTGGCCTCTCCGGCTCGGTGTCCGCGGGCATCGTCAGCGGCGTCGACCGCACGCTCCAGAGCGCGAACAACTTCTCCATCGCGGACGCGGTCCAGACCGACGCACCGGTCAACCCGGGGAACAGCGGCGGGCCGCTGGTCACGCTTGAGGGCGACGTGGTCGGTGTCATCAACTCCGGCGGCGGCGACAACGTCGCCTTTGCCATCTCGGCCCCGCTCGCCCAGCGTGTCGTGCCGTCGCTCATCCAGACCGGCGACTACGACCATCCGTACATGGGTGTTGGCCTCCAGAGCGTGTCGCCGCGGATCGCCGAGGCGAACAACTTAGACCCCGGGTCCGGGGTGTACATCACCCGTGTCGTCAGTGGTGGGCCAGCGGCGGGCGTCCTACAGGGAAGCGACGGGGCGACGACGATTTCGGGGACGGAGATTCCCACTGGCGGTGACGTGGTCAGACAGATGGACGACACGCCGACGCCGACGCGGCAGGCGCTTGGGAGCTTCCTCGCGCTGGAGACTAGCCCCGACGAGACGGTCGACGTACTGGTCGAGCGCGACGGGACACAGGAGACAGTCGAACTCACGCTCGGCTCGCGCCCGGAGCCGTAACGAGCGTCGGCGGCCGAATCTGCTGCTCCGACCGTGGTTACCGCGTCCGGAGCCCGCCCTGTTCGTTACGGCTGCCGCCGGTCAGTACGTAGCTGACGGCGGCAGCGAGGGGCAGTGTCACCGGGAGCCCCGCGACGAGCAGGCTGATACCGAGGCCCCTATTGCCGAACACGTAGAGCGCAACGCCGGCCGCAGTGACCACGACGAAGTCCGCGATGGTCGCCAACGCGGCCAGTCGGAGGCGGGCCGCGCGGTCGGAGAGTTCGCCCGCCGCCGCTCGGTCGCGGTGCCACAGCAGGACGTAGCCGGCGAGCAGTCCGGTCAGGCCGGCCGAGACGCCCACTGGCAGGCCGATAAGCAGCGAGAACTCTATCTGTGGTTCGAAGCCGGCGGTCACCGAGACGGTCGTGACGGCAAACGCAAGTACGCCGAGGAGCAGCGCGACGACGATGCGGACGTGCGTGTTCATACGTCTCAACTGCACGACTGTCCACAAATAGTCCATCGCTGTCACAGAACAGAATGTCGGGCGGTACTTCGCACAGCGGCCTGTTCCAGCCCGTCGCGTCGGCTTATTCTAACGGTTCGGCGGCGTCCTGTTCGACCAGCGGGTCGGCGTTGTCGGCCGGCAGCGTCACCACGTCGTCCGTCGAGAGGTCGTACTCGCGCTGGTCGACGCCGAATATCTCGCCCACGTCGTCCGTGATGCGGACCGTCCGTCGGTCCACGTCAGCGGCTCCAGCGGTATCTGAACTGGCTGGTGACTGCGGTCCGCCGTCGGCGTGCGTCGGGTCCGCCGCTGGTCCGGAATTGGACTCAGCGCCGGGTTCGGCCGGTGGGACCGGTACGTCGTCACCGGCGGCCGGCACGTCTGCCGGATCGGACTGACTGTCGACAGTGGGATTGCTGCCCGTATCCAGGTCCGGCGGCGTCGGTGTGTCGGGTTCTTCCGCTGGCTCCGACTGGTCCCCGCCGCTGCCCATCATGTCGGCCGCGTCGACACCCGTGTCCGGCGTCGATAGGGGCTCGGGCGGGTCGGCCGTGTCGGCTGCCGGTTCGTCCGCCGTCTGACGTGGCTCCGGATCGGGGGCCTGTCGCTCGTCCGAGTTCGGCTCGTCGCCGACCGCGCCGGTCGGGGCCTCCCCCGCGATGACGTCGAGGACGTGGCCCCGGTTGGACTCGATAGCCTCGACCATCGTCTCGAACAGGTCCCGCTCCTCGCGTGTGAGGCCGTCGTCCTCGGTCGGCATGTCTGCCGCGGCCAGCGACGCCATCTTGACGATCTTGCCGACGCGCCGTTCGTAAACGGCTTCGACAGTCTGCTCAGCGGTCTTGATATCGTCGGTCAGGCGGTTGACCTCGGGCGAGTCGAACGGGTCCTCGGCGCGCTCGGCCGCGCGGTCGCGCTCCGACCGGAGCTGTTGAATGAACTGGCCGGCGTCCTCGTAGAACGTTTCGCGCAGCTGCTGGAGCTGGTCGGTCTGGCGTTCCCGCGATTGGACGGACTGGAGTTCGTCTACGTTCATTCTTTCCCCTTCTCGGCGCGGCCACGGGCCATGAGAAACACGCCCACGTGCTCTGGTACAGTCTGATTACCCGCCTCCAGTGTAAAGCTATCGCCATCCAGCTCGACGAGGCCCCCGTCAGTCACCTCGACGGTGATGTCGTGGCCCCGGAACGTCTCCGGCACGGGGTCGACCAGCGGGTCGAACGCGTCGATGTCCTCGCGGTCGATGCGCTGGACTTCAAGCCCGCTGCCGCCGTGTAGCGACCCGGGCAGGCGGATGAGCCGGTTCGTGTCCGTCGTCACCGGTTCGTCTATCGGCGCGTTGTCCGCCGCGACGACCTCATGAAGGAGGATCTTCGCCAGCTGGTAGAACGCCGGATGCACGTCGATGTTGCCGGCCTCCAGTTGCTCGTAGTTCGACCGGGCCGCGTTCAGCGCCGCCGTCGCCTTCCCCTCGCCGATGCCGTCGTACTCCTGCAGTTGTTCGAGCGCGTCCGCCTCCTCCATCGCGAGGAGGTCGTCGACGACAGTGAGCATGTGGCGGTGCGCGCGGGCGCTCCAGCCGCCCTCCGTCGAGAGCGTCCGCTTCTGTGCCGGACTGGACCGGCCGGCCGTGCCGGCGACGGACTCCTCGTCGACGAGTTCGTCGAACTCCAGGCCGATACCGCGGACGTAGTCGACGATTTCCCGGCGGGCGTCCCGTTCGAGGCCGCGGATGCGCTCGTCTCGGACGTGGACGTGGTACCCCCGACCGCCGGAGAAGACGACGGTCAGGTCCTCGAAGCCGAAGTCGTCTTCCAGGAAGTCAAGCAGTCGAAGCAGCGCGTCCTTGCACTTTTCGAGCATCTCGGCGTAGGTGTCCTCGCCAAGCACCACCGAGGGCAGGTGGTCGGCGTCGAGGTCGAACACGAGGTCCGAGGAGCGCCAGCCCTTGTCCGACATCGTCGAAGCGCTCGGTTCGTCGTAGCGGCCCGCGGAGAAGTAGACGTGGCGGGGCTTCCGGCGACCGAGGAAGTCCTCGATCTCGCCGAGGTCCAGCAGCGAGCGATGGCGGACCATCGTCTCGCCGGGGCCGTCGGTCCAGGGAATGAATCCCCATTCACGTTCGTTCGCGGCCGGCGGCGGCGTTACTGACGCCTGTCGGTAGTGATCGCCGAACCGGCCACGGAGGTACGCGCGGGTCCGCTCTTCCATCGGCTACCTCGTTGGGGAGGTCCCTTGAAAAGCGTTCGCTTAGCTACGCAGGAACTTCGACAGTTTGTCAGTGATAGAGTCTTCGCCGAGTTTGAGGTAGTAGGCGTCGCCGCCGTCCTCGTAGTAGTTGTCGATGCGCCGCCGGATCTCGAAGCCGATGTGTTTGTAGAAGCCGATCGCCTCCCGATTCGTCGCCCGGGCGTGGCAGGTCACGCTGCCGTAGTCCTCGGCGACGCGGGCGACGAGTCGCTTGCCGAAGCCGTGGCCCCTGTACTCGTCGTCGACTGCGAGAAAGAGAATGTAGCCGTCGCGTCGAACCGCGGCGAAGCCGATGAGGCGGTCCTTGGACCGGTCGATGTAGAGATAGGTGGTCGACCGTCGGTAGGCGTCGCGAAAGAACCCCCGCCGCTGTCGCAGGACCCCGTCGGATTCGCGGATGTTTTCCTTGAGCCGCCACGCCGCGTCGACGTGTTCGTCGTCCCCGCGTTCGACGATCTGTGTCTCGATGTTGACGCTCACTGCCGTATAAGTAGTGGAGGCGTAGATATAATTCCACCGCCTACAGAGGTGGGCTGTCGAACCGGCAGGGAACGAACGAAGGATTAGGTAGCTAGCCCACGAATTGTCAGGTATGAAGACGCGTATCCCGAGTCTCGCCGGAACTGTCGCGCTCGTTCTCACTCTCTTTTCGCGACCCGCGGCGGCACACGTCGACTACGTGACCGGGGGGCCGGGGGAGGCCCTCGACGCGGTGGCGTTTGCGATATCCGTGCTGTCGAACCCGGTTAACGCGGCCGTTTTCGGCGCCTCGGGGTTCGCCGTGACTGTCGGCCTCGCGGCATATCTCTGGGTCCGACCCACGATTACGGACATCGTCATCCTCCGGGACGTACTCGTCGGCTACGCGGACCTCGTCCCGTGGATGCTCCGACTCAGCGTGGGGCTGCCGCTCGTCGGCGCTGGCTTCCAGGGATACCTGTTCGCTCCCACAGTGACGTTTGACCCGACCACGAACCCGCTCGTCCGTGCCCTGTTTATCGGGCTGGGGTTCACGCTCCTGTTCGGGCTCGCGACCCGTATCGTCACGACTATCGGGCTATTGACTTACGGATGGGCACTGACCGTCGACCCGGGCGTCGTGCTCGCTATGGAGTACGTCCCGGCCTTTCTGGCACTGTTGATTCTGGGCGGTGGTCGCCCGAGCGCCGACCACATGCTCCAGCAGGTCGCCAGCACCGACGGGACCTACTACGGCCGCGTCGACCCGGTCCACTATCTCAAGGGCTTTCTCGACTCGGCGACGGCACCGTACCGCGAGTACGTCCCGGTCATCGTCCGGGTCGGCATGGGTGTGACGTTCATCTACCTCGGACTGTTCCAGAAACTCGCCGACCCCGGCCAGGCGCTGCTGGTCGTCGAAAAGTACGATCTCACCGCCGTCGTGCCCGTCGACCCCGGCATGTGGGTGCTCGGCGCCGGCCTGACCGAGGTGCTGGTCGGTCTGGTGTTGATCTTCGGCTTCATGACCCGCGGGGCCGCGGCCGTCTCCTTTATTCTGTTCACCACGACGCTGTTCGGCCTGCCGGACGACCCGGTGCTCGCGCACATCACGCTGTTCGGAATGGCCTCAGCGGTGTTCACGATGGGTGCCGGGCCGCTCTCCTTCGACGACTGGTTCGGTCGGCCGGCACAGAGCGACCGTGAGACCGTCGCTTCGGCGGACTGACTGGTCTACAGCAGTACCGCCGTCAGTTCGCGCCGTCCCACTGGTCTAGCTGGGTCCGGTTCCCGCTCGTGTTGTGGTATATCGTAATCGTGTCACGGGCGCTCACCCGCCGCTCGTAGGCGTTCCCGCTGCTCAACTGCGCGATGTCGCCCGGACCGATCATCGCGTCGGGCTCCCGGTTCGCCACCTGTGCCCAGGTGACCGTTCTGCTCGGTCCTTCGAATTCGACGTTCCCCGCTTCGAACTCGTCGCCGCGGGCGTGTGTAACGATGAGCAGTTCGTTGTCCTCGACGTAGTCGTAGCTGAAATTCGCCTGCGGGCCGCCGCCGTCGTCGTCCTCGATGACGAGGACGTTCAGCCCGACGATAGCCGTCACGAGTAGCGTCAGTCCGATGAGCACGGCAACGCCGATGCCCTCCGTCATCCCGACGGTCTCAGTCCTGAACTGTCCCATAGCCGTCTATCACCCCTAATGTGAGACGGCGTTAAATGCTGTTCGACGGCGAGGGGAAGACACATATCGGTCCAACTCACAGCCACCGGTATGATAGACGAGACTGTCGAGGAGATCTCGGAGATGCAGACCCACAGTTCCTCCGTGGTCGCAGTCAAAGCCGCCCAGGCGCTCCGGGACCTGACTGACAGGGAGTACCCGACGGTCGAGGACTACCTCCGCTCGCTCGACCGGAACAGCAGCGCCCTCCGGCGGGCGAACCCCTCCCACGCCTCCCTCCATACCACTCAGCACAAAATCGTGACCACTGTCTCGGATGCGGACCCCGACGATGTGGCGACTGCCAAGGAACTGACTACCGAGGCTATCGACGACGTTGTCGACTCGGTGGAGTCGTCGAAAGACCGCGCCGCTGCACGCGCCGTGTCGGAGATCGCCGACGACGACGTGCTGTTGACCCACGACTTCTCCTCGACGGTCCTTGCGGCCATCGACGACGCCATCGAGGCCGGCCACAGCTTCGAGGTGTACGTGACGGAGTCGCGACCACGCTTCCTCGGTCGAAAGATGACGCGACACCTCTCTGACCGTGACGGCGTCGACGTCACGCTCATCGTCGACAGCGCCGCCGGCCACTTCATGTCACAGGTCGACCGCGTGCTCGTCGGCATGGACTGCATCGTCGACGACACGCTGTACAACCGCATCGGCACCTATCCGATTGCGACGGCGGCGGCGGACAACGACGTGCCGGTGACGGTCGTCGGGGCCGCCGCGAAGTACGTCGACGGGGCCTTCGCCTTCGAAAACGAGATCCGGTCACCATCTGAGGTACTCCGGGAACCCGCGGAGGGGTTCGAGGTCGCAAATCCGGCCTACGACGCCACGCCGACGCACCTGCTTGATACGGTCGTCACTGACGACGGAATCCACGAGTACTGATACTGTCGGCTGTACGTCTGTAAAGAATTTCGCCACCCGGGGTGGCGAATATCTTAAAATAGTCACAGCCAACAGTATGAGGCGGACTGCTGTCTTTTCCGCATCCAGCAGGACGGGTCCCGGCGACGGAAAGCGGGGTCGAAGGTTCTTGTTGCTGGCAGTGAAGAAGCCACGTATGGACGACACTGCCCTCCTCCGCCAGACAATCCGTCGGTGTACCGCCGTACTCGTTGCAACGCTTGCCACCCTTGGAGTGAGTCTGCAGAGTTCTTCAGAAGCGGGTTTCTTGCTCATACTGGCCGTCATCTCAGTGGTGTATCTCGTCGTCGAGTTCATCAAAGTGAGTCCGCCCGCTGAGAACCCGGGAAGTCCCTCGTCTACAGACGGCGAGAAGTAGTTACGCAGTCTATCGCTGTTGGACGACGGTGTCACAGTCCGGACACCGGAGCTGTAGACTGTGTTCCGTTGCTTCGGCGGTCCAGTCGCCCGTCACTGCGCTCTCGTGACCGCAGTGGGGGCAAAACAGCGATGTCTTGGACCGCGTCTGTGGCGGTGGGTCTGAGTCGACCGCGCTGGTCGTGTAGATTTCGGTGGAGGTCATCAAGGAAAGGAACGCGCTGTACGCTGAAAAAGGTGTCGGCGAAATGTTTTATTGTTCACGCACAATGTGGAATTGATATAGTTTTAATCCACGAAAACATGGATGAACGTCCCAAATTTTAGCAATTACATATACATTCGGTCATCAGACATTCGGTCGGAATCGGCGGCTTCCATCCGCTCAGCGAGTGCCTGATAGTGGGCTTCGATATTCGCGGCAAAGGCCTCTAGCGGACCGGTGTCGATCTGGATCGCATGGGTCTCTTTCAGTGCGGTGAGCAGTCTGATTGCGGCCGCAGCATCGGGCGCTTGCGGATGTGTCGGCGTTGTGAAAACGCCGGTCGAAAGCGAGCCGTCGATACCCATGGTGACAAGCTCCGCACTCAGTCCGTCGAGGAACCCGCTCCCCATCGGCCTGATGTCGGTATCGTCGAGATACGCTTCCCGATACGCTGGCGTTGCGATGTAAAACGGGGCGTGGTCGTCGGGCCCGTGCGCGATGGGGACGCCGGTGAGCATCGTAATGTTCGAAGCGTCCAGTTTTTCCCCGGCAGTCGTGATTGCCTCGGCAAGCGACTTGGCTTGGGCTGGTGGCACGAACCGTTCGCCGACTAAGACTGCAAACGACGCTGCTTCGTCGACATACAGCCGCGTGTGATGTCTCGGTGTTCCGTTCTCGAATGGGGTAATGAACGGCGGTCCCGGCGTCCGTAGATGACCGACCTCTCGCATCGAATGCTGGTCGGCGAGATAATCGACGGCCGTGAGGCCGGCCAAGCCGTACTCCGAGACGCCGACTGCCAGCGTATCGACCGGTGGTCGGTCGTCCGAGAGGACCACCGAGATGTCATCGGAAGACATGTTTTTTCAGACGGGCCGCAAGGGGTAATACTGTCGGCTGTAAGTCTGTGAAGAATTTCGCCACCTCGGGGTGGCGGATGTCTTGAAATAGTTACAGCCGACAGTATAAGTAGTTCGGGAGGGGAACCCTTTTCTCGGGGCGGTGTCGATTCCATGGCATGCGTTTTGGCCCTGTCTGGCCGTTGCAGACACCCACCCCGACGCCGACCGAAGCCGCGACGGAAGTGGCGACAGAGGTAGCCACTGACATCGGAGGATTTCTCCCCTTCGAAATTCCGATGTGGATCGCGAACGTCGGCAAGTCGCTCCTCGTCATCGCGCTGGCCATCGCGATCTCTCGCATCCTCGTTCGGCTCCTCGGTCGGCGGGTCGCACAGCGATTCCGCCGACCCAGCCTGACCCGGATGGCGCTCCGGGGAATCCGCGTCAGCGTGTACGTGTTCGCGCTGCTGACCATCCTGAACATCTACGGGTTACAGCTCGCCGACATTTCGCTGTTAATTACCGTCTTCTCGGCCGCTGTGGGTTTCGTGCTGGCACCGATCCTCGGGAGCCTGATTTCTGGGGTCTTCTTGCTGGCCGATCAGCCCTACGAGATCGGCGACATGATCGAACTCGCCGACCGGGGGCAGCGCGGCTTTGTCGAGGACATCACGCTGCGGCACACCAAGATGTTCACGCTCGACAACACCTTCCTCGTCATCCCCAACGGGGAGATGCGCCAGCGCGACGTGATCAACTACTCGGCGGAGGACTCCCGGACGCGGCTGTCGCTCGACGTCCTCGTCACCTACGAGAGCGACATCCCGGCCGCGCGGAAGCTGATCGAAGACGCCGCGCGCGAGGTGGACAACGTCATCTCCGGCGGGCCGGACATCCGTGTCGGCGCGGCCCGGTATCCCGCCTCGCCGACTGTGTATATCAACGAGTTCGCCGACCACGGCGTGTTGCTGACGCTCCGGTACTGGGTGACGGAACCGTACAAACTGCTCGCCGCACGCTCGAGGGTCCAGACGAACGTCTGGCGACGGCTCGAAGACGCAAACGTCGAAATCGCCTACCCGCACTCGCACCTGTACTTCGACGACACCAGCGGGGAGATGAACGTCTCACTCAACGACGGACTGAGCGGACTGAACAATGGTGGCCGGAGCCACGCGGCCACCGGTGACTCGCCCGTCCCACCCCGTCAGGACCCCGACGACCTCGCTGACGAGTGACGGCTGGACTGGGCATCCGGCTCGACAGTGACGATTTCGCAGTCGAGTTCCTCGCGGAGGAACTGTTCGACGTCGGGGTCGTCGACCAGCCGCCGGATCATCTGTCGCCAGCGACTCGCCTGTTTACTCCCGATAACGACGATATCGGCGTCCTGTGCGGCGACCTCGTCGAGAATCGTCTCTTCGACGAGCATCCCCGACCGGACGACGTACCGCGTCCGCGGGACGTGGCCGAACGACTGCTCGACGGCCTGTTTGAGTTCCGTCCGGTCGACCCGGTGGCTGTTCTGGTAGAGGTTAACGTGTAAGACGGTGAGGTCCGCGTCCTCCTCGTCGGCGATCTGAATGGCCTCCGCAAGCGTGGCTCTGGAGTTCTCCGAGAGCGGGTATCTGACTGGGACGACGACCTGTGGCATCGGCGAGATGTACCGTGCCGAGGTTTAAATCGCTAGCGACGAGTGAGTCGCCCGTCGACAGTCGGGGCGATATCGGTCTCGCGGACGTAGTCGGCCAGCGCCTCGTACTGTACGTCAGCGACGCTGACCCGATGAGACTCGGTCAAGACAGGAAATTCTCGCTCCGTGTAGTAGAGGTAGTTGCTCGTCGCGAGCGTGTACGTCTCGGTGTCACGGACCGGTCGGCCGTCGATTCGCAGTCGCTCGATAGTCTGCGTGTCGTCGTTCCAGACCAGCTCGACGCCGCTGAGGTGGGCGTGCCACCAGTCCGGTTCTCCGAACTCGACCTGTCGCCCGCTGCCCTGTCGACACAGCGTCCGGAGCTCCGCGCCCGTCAGTTCGGCGACGGTCAGGGGTTCCTCGAAGGGGACGATAGAGACCATATCGGCGACCGTGAGTGCCCCGTCCAGCGGGACCGTGTCGTTCCGGAGGCCACCGCTGTTCTGGAGGCCCACGTCCGCGCCCGTCGCCCACCGGTACGCGTCCGCGACGAGGTTGCCGAGGCGGCACTCACCGCCGTAGGTCGTCGCCCGGCTCCGGTCCAGCGGTTCCTCGACGTGCCCGACGACCTCGTCGAGTCCCGCAGCGGAGAGTCTGTCCTCGATGGCCTCTGCGACGTGGTCGTCGACGGGACCGTCGGCAGTCTCGCGGAACTCCGCAGTCGGTTCCGGCCCGCCGAGGTCGACCTCGACGACGGTCTTGCCGTTGGCTCCCGGTCTGGTGAGCAGTGTGCCGGCGACACGGTCGATGCGGCGCTCGTGGACGTGCCCGCCGAGGATGACGTCCACGTCGCAGGTGCGGGCCAGTTTCTCGTCAGTACGGCCCAGATGGGAGAGCACGACAACAACGTCGGCCCCGTCCGCTCGAAGTGCCGTGGCCGCCTCAGCGACGGCTTCGAGGGGGTCCGTGAACGTCAGCGTCGTCGCCTGTGGATTAGCTGCGGCCGTGTCGGGGTCGGTCACGCCGACGAAGCCGAGCTGTTGCCCGTCGACGGTCCGGCTCGCCCACGGCCGGGTCAGTCGTCGGGCGAACCGCTCGCCGTCCTGTTCGACGTTCGCAGTCAGCCACGTCTGGGGCGACCTGGCGATGATGTCCCGCGTCGCGTCGAGTCCGTGGTCGAAGTCGTGGTTGCCAAGCGTCTCGAACGCGGGTGTCAGCGCAGTGAAGAGGTCCAGCGACTGCTCGCCGTCGGTGACCAGCGACAGCACCCCCGGACCGGTGTTGTCCCCGGTGCCGACCACCAGCGCATCCGGGCCGTCAGCGGCGGTCACTGTCCCCGCAAATCGCCCGATCCGTTCGGGTGTATCGTACGCTTTCTCCACGTCGGAGTACTGGATGATCCGGGGACTCACACCCGCAGTTCAGGGGAACCAGCCATTAATGGTTTCCGCAGTGATTTAGCCGCTGGCCCGTCATGCGTACGTATGGACGCACTCGAAGGTCCCGACGGCGAGACGCTGTACGTCGACAGGAGCGACGGCGACATCGGCACGAAAGGCGCGTTTCATGTCGTCTACCGCGATGACGACCGCGAGCGACGCTGGGGCTACTTCTGTAGCAACTGTGAGACGTTCAACAACGCGATGGACTCGATGGGCCGCATCCGCTGTAACGACTGCTCGAACCTCCGCAAGGCTGAGGAGTGGGACGCGGCCCACGAGTAACAGTCGGGTCCGGGTGACAGACCCGTGCTGTTCTGCGTTTTTCGACGGCTGTGTCGCCGGCCCAACTGTCAGCCACATAGCTAGTGGGAACGTTTATCAGATAGCCGGTGGTACTGACTCTCAGATGGGGGCCGTTACCACATCACTCGACGAGCAGGCCCGGTCGATATTCGACGACCTCGGATACACCGTGTCGCGCACTGGCACCGAACTGCGAGCGGAACGCGACTGGCGCGTCGTCACTGTCTCAGTGCTCGACTCGCAGGACCCGATACCCGAGGGCGGCGATTTGCGCTGTTTCGTCACACGCACGGGCGAGGCAACGCACCTCAGCCGCCGTCTCACTCGACGAGACGTATCCTATGACTGGGCCGTCATCGGTATTACCGAGGACGGTGACTACGAGGTGGTCCGTCACCCCGGCGACACAGCCATATCGGCTGACGCCAACACTTAGGGGGCTCTCCGTCCACCATCCGGCGTGCAAGTCGGTGTCATCAATCGAGCGCTCGAACAGCTAGTCACGAACGTCGTCGACGCGCTCCCGCGCCTCATAACCGCGTTCGTCTTTCTCGCGATAGCTGCGGTCGGTATCAAAGCCATCATGTTCGTCGTCCGGGCGGTTCTGAAGCGGTCGCTGCCCGGCGAGTCGCCCGTGTACCGCCAGTTTCTCGGCGTCATCGTCCTCGTGTTCCTGTGGTTCGGCGTGGCGCTATCCTTCCTCTCTATCATCGGCCTGACCGCCATCGCCGCGTCGCTGGGCACGGCGACCGGCTTCCTCGCGCTCGGCGTCTCCTACGCGCTCTCGGAGATGATCAAGGACGCCGTCGCCGGCGTCTACCTCCTCCGCGACCCCGACTTCAACCCCGGCGACACCATCAAAACCGGCGACACCACCGGCGAGGTGGCCGCCATCGAACTCCGGAAGACGCGGTTCCGGGTCGACGGCGATACTGTCGTCAGGGCCAACGCGGCCATCGAAGAACGCTGGACGAAAGTCGATTCCGCGTCCTGAGCGGGCCGAGTCCCGCGCTATCCCGTCACACATGGAGTTTAAGCGTATCGCCGTCGTACTCGGCGTATGTTCGTCGGGCACGCGCTGTTCGCGTTCGCCCTCGGAGGCCTCGCCGCGTGGTGGCTTGGACTCTCCCGCGAGCGGGCGGTCCAGTTGGGCGTCATCGCTGGCCTGTTCGCCGCGGTTCCCGACGTCGACATCGTCTACGCCCCCTTCGGGCTGCTCGTCGGGGCCGCCGAGAATCTGACGGCGGACGGCTTCTGGGAGACCGCGAACGTCGTCCACCGCGGGCCGACGCACTCGCTCCTGCTGGGGGCGGCACTCGCCGCCGCGGCCGGTCTCTGGGCGACCGAATCACGGCCCGCCCGAATTGCATCGCTGGCAATCGGCGTCGCAGCGACTGTTCTCACAGGCGTACTCAGCGGCCCCATCGCAGGGCTCGTGATGCTCGTGTTCGTCCTGGCCGTGCTCGGTGTCGCCACGGTCGCACAGTCCCGCGATATCAGCCCCCGGACGGTGGCCGGGCTGGCCCTACTTGGACTGCTCACCCACCCGTTCGGTGACCTCTTCACCGGCGGCCCGCCCCCGTTCTTCTACCCCTTCGACGTGAGCCTCGTCGCCGAGCGGGTGATACTCCACCCCGACCCGACCACGCACCTCCTGGCGGCGTTCGCTATCGAACTGGCGACGGTCTGGCTCGCCGTGTGGACCTACGTCCACCTCCGTGGATACACGCTGACCGAACTCGTCCGTCCCCGGGCAGCGCTGGGAATCGGCTACGGGGCGGCCGTCCTGTTCTTGCCCGCCCCGACGCTCGAACGGTCGGCGCACTTCGTGTTCAGCGTCCTCGCGCTGGGCGTCGTCGGGGCGCCGACCCGGCCGTTCAGTGACGGCGTCGACTGGCTGGAGACGGTCGTGACGGGGCTGGCGGCGGTGACCATCGCTGCGCTCGCGTATGCCATGGCGTATGGGGCTATCTGAACAGCCCACGCCGCCGGCATCGGTCGATAGGGTTTTTCGAGTCGCGGCTCACCTGACACTATGAGCCGAGACGTAGCGCGGTTGCTCCGGGACAGGCGCGTCAACGCCCTCGCGGCGTGGTGCATCGTCGCCATGCTCGCCGCCGTTTCTGTGACGAGTGCTGTTCAGGCCGACGTGCTGTGGGCCGGGTTCGCGGCTGCCGTCGCGGCACTGGCGCTGTTTCCGCCGGTTCTATTGCGTAACCGGGACGCCATGCTCCCCTGGGAAATCCTCCTGTTGGCGGCGTTGCCCGTCGTCGGCCGCCTGTTTGCGACGCTCTCGATGACCGGTAATCTCGCGACCTACCTCTCGGTCGCCGCCATCGCGCTCATCCTCGCCGTCGAACTCCAGCTCTTTACCCCCGTCCGGATGACGCCCCGGTTCGCCGTCGTCTTCGTCGCCATCACCACGATGGCCACCGCCGGCGTCTGGGCGGTCGTCCGCTGGGTGGCCGACCAGTTCCTCGGGACCACCTTCATCCTCGATCCGACGGTGTCAGAACACGTCATCGAGGAAGCGGTGATGTGGGAGTTCGTCGCGTCGACCATCGCCGGTATCGGCGCTGGCGTGGTGTTCGCGTACTACGTCCGACAGCAGGCCGGGACCAGTCGCGTCCCCGAGGAGGTCCAGCCGGACGTATGAAGGTCCGTGACCGCCTCCGAATCAGTCCGGCGACACAACAACTGCTCTCGCGGGCCCTGTCACTCGCACTCATCGGGCTCCTGGCGGTCGGTATCGAGCGGGGCAACGTCGGCATCATCGTCAATTCGGGTGTCGCCATCCTCGTCACGCAGCTCCCGGCGCTGCTGGAACGTGACTACGGCATCACGCTCGACCCCGCGCTGACGCTGTGGATTACGTCGGCGGCGTTCTTCCACGCGCTCGGAACTGTCGGGTTGCCTGGGTCCGAAGAGAACTTCTACGTCACCATCTGGTGGTGGGACCACTTCACCCACGCCCTCTCGTCGTCGGTCGTCGCCGCAGTCGGGTACACGACGGTTCGCGCACTCGACGAGCACACCGACGAGATCTCGATCCCCTCGCGGTTCATGTTCGTGTTCCTCCTCCTGTTCGTGATGGCCTTCGGCGTGCTCTGGGAGGTCATCGAGTTCTCGATCACGCTCGCCGCATCGGCGACCGGGAACGACACGATTCTGACACAGTTCGGTCTCAGCGACACGATGCTCGATCTCGTGTTTGACGCTATCGGTGCGATTATCGTGGCGATCTGGGGGACGGCACACCTCACCGGCGTGGTCGGTCACGTCGAGTCGTTGCTCGACCGGCAGTCGCAGTGACCTGTCCGTACTTTTATGCCATGTCCGTGTGAACAGGTCTCACGAAAATGGTTTTCAAGAAAATCACGCTGATCGGGACCAGTTCGGAAAGCTTCGACAAAGCCGCCGACGACGCCATCGAACGCGCGGAGGCGACACTTGACAATCTCAAGTGGGTCGAGGTAGAGGAACTCGGCGTCGAGATCGCCGGCGTCGAGGGCCGCGAGTACCAGGCCGAGGTCGTCGTGGCGTTCGAACTCGAAGAGTAGCTACGTCCGGAAGGACTCGCCACAGCCGCATTCGCTGACCACGTTCGGGTTCTTGACGTGGAACCCGGCCCCCTGCAGGCCGCCCTCGTAGTCGAGTACCGACCCCTCGATGTAGTCGATGCTGGCGTCGTCGACGAACACGCGGAGCCCGTTGCGCTCGAACACTTCGTCGTCTTCTTCAGGTGCATGCTCGAACCGCATCCCGTAGGAGAGGCCGGCACAGCCGCCCTGCTGGACGTACAGGCGAAGTCCGGATTCGTCGACGTCCATCCCCTCGCTTTCGAGGAGGTCCAGTGCCTCTCCCGCTGCCTGCTCGGTGACGGCTACGTCCTCGCCCCCGAGGTTCGGATCGCCGTCGTCTGCTGTGCTGCTCATACACAAGTATCCACGCCCGAACGTGTTAACAGTGACGCCGGTGGAACGGTTCGGAGAGATACACCCTGTTACTCTCTAGGAAAGCCCCGGAACCGCGTTACTCCTCGAACCGTTTGCGGACGCTCTCGGCGTGGGCTTCCAGCCCTTCGGCTTCGGCGAGGGTCGTAATCGTATCCGCGATGTCGTCCAGTGAATCCTCGGAGAGCCGCTGGACCGTCGTCGACCGGACGAACGTGTCCACGGAGAGGCCGCCGGTGACCCGCGCGTTGCCGCCAGTCGGCAGGACGTGGTTCGTGCCGGTAGCGTAGTCGCCCGCCGCAACGGGGCTGTACGGGCCGAGGAACACGGACCCGGCGGAGGGAATCCGTTCGAGGAGTGATTCGTCGTCGTCGGCCTGAATCGAGAGGTGCTCGGCGGCGTACTCCTCGGCGAAAAGGACGGCCTCGCTCATCGAGCGAGCGAGGAGAACGCCGGACCCGTCGTTGTCCAGTGCGGCGCGGATAACTGCCTCGCGCTCCCGGCCGTCAGCCTGTTCGTCAACGGCGTCGACGACCTGATCAGCAAGCACTTCGTCGTCGGTGACGGCGACGACCGAGGCGTTCTCGTCGTGTTCCGCCTGGGCGACGAGGTCTGCCGCGACCAGTTCCGGGTCCGCGTCACCGTCGGCGACGACCATGATTTCGGAGGGGCCGGCGAGGAAGTCGATGGCAACGTCGCCGCGGACCTCGGCCTTCGCCGCCGTGACCCAGCGGTTGCCGGGGCCGACGACGATGTCGGTCGCGCTGACGGTCTCGGTCCCGTAGGCCAGCGCCGCGATGGCCTGTGCGCCGCCGACCTGATAGACGGCGTCGGCACCCGCGACGTGGATGGCGGCCAGCGTAACGGGGTTGACCTCCTCGGCCGGCGGCGTGGCGACAGCGACGTGCTCGACGCCGGCGACCTTCGCCGGGATGACGCCCATCAGCGCGCTGGAGGGGTAGGCCGCGGTCCCACCGGGCGCGTACACGCCGGCGCTGTCGAGCGGGCGATAGCGGCGGCCGAGTTCCCGCCCCTCGAAGTCGTCGCGCCAGTCTTCGGGGACCTGCCGCTCGTGGAACGCGCGGATGTTCGCCGCGGCGTCCTCGATGGCCTCGCGCACGTCGTCGTCGATTTCCTCGTAGGCTCGCTCGGCGGCGTCCGTGATGTCGATGTTGCCCACCGACACGTCGTCGAACTCCTCGGCGAAGCGCCGGAGCGCCACGTCGCCCTCCTCGTGGACCTGCGAGACGATATCGCGCACGTCGTCTCTGACGGCGTCGACGCCGGCGTCGCGGTCGAAGAAGGCGGCCCGCTCGTCGGGACCCAGGTCGGCTATCGTCCGTACGTTCATACCCCTGATTCGGGACGGGGCAAAAAACGGGTTTCCCTTCTCGTCAGCGTTTTCCGGCACTCGGGCGTACACCGCCTATGGCTTCAGTCGACGACCACCGTCGCCGGACGACCGACCTCCCTCCGGCGACGACCGAGTATTTCGCGCCCGAATTGGCGACTATTGATAGCTATCTGGAGACCGTCCCACCAACTATCGACACGGCGGCCGGCGACGCCGCAGTCGGCCCGATACACACCCTTCCGTGGTTCTACGTCGCCGACCTGACCGGCTGGCGCGGCAGCACGCTCGCCCGGCTGCTGGCCGCAGAGCGAGACGCCGCCTGCTACGAACTCTCGGCTGGCGCTGCGGACGCGCTCCCGGCGCTGTGGTCCGTTATCGACGAGAGCGGTGACGGGCCCGTTGTGCTCCATCTGGAACTCCAAGGCGAAGGCGGGCGGATTGTACGCACGCTTCGGGAGGCACTCCGGCGCGGCTACGAACACAGCCCAGACGGCTGGGACGAGCCGGTGCGCGGCGAACCGGCGAACCTCCACGTCGTCTTCACCGATACGACCCCCTCGAAGCGACTGGCTGCACCACTCCCAGCTGCAACCACGCCCACCACCGGCGCGGTCCTCTCGTATGCGCCCCGCCGGAGTATGCTTCCGGAACGGCCCGACGGGACGACCGTCCTCTCGGACCCGCCGGCGCTTCACGACCGCGAGGCCGAACTGGAGAGGTTCCTGCTGGCCGCGCTCGCCGAATACGGCGATGATGACGCTAGAGACCAGTACGTCGACCACGCCGTCGAAATTCTGTCGATCACCCACTCGCTCATCGGGAAGCGCGACCTGCTGTTCGACGTGTCGCCGCGGCCCGCACTGAAATACGGGGCTCTCTTGGACAGGCTTTCGGTCGGTGCGGCGACGGAGCGACTCGGGCGGGACGTGCTCGGGCAGGTACCACAGAGCCCCGGGAGCGAGGATATTCGGGCGACGCTGCAGGACTTACTGCCGAAGTAGGTGGCCGAGAAGGCGGTTATAGCGCCGGCCGCACTCGCTCAGTTCGCGTCGCTGACGATTTTGATGACCGCTCCCTCTTCGAGTTCCGTCTCGTCGCTGATACGCCGGTTCTCGCGGGCGTCGACGGCGTGGATGTACCCGTCGCCGATGTCGGAGTGGACGGCGTAGGCGAGGTCTTTGGGCGTCGCGCCCTGGCGCAGCAGGAACGCGTCGGGGAGGACGTTCTCTTGGCCGTCGGTCCAGTGCGTTTCGTTCTGGACGGGGTAGGCCGTCAGGTGATCGAGCAGGTCGTAGACGGCGGTGTCTAGAGCGCCCTGGACGCCGGTGCCACCCCACTCCTCCATGACGCCGCGGATGCGGTTCAGCCCCTCGCGTTGCTGGTCGCTCACGTCGCCGACGATGTCGAAGTCCGGGTCGCCCGGGTCGTAGTCGATGACGCCGGCCTGCGCGGCGTTGCGCAGCGCGAGTTCGCCGTCGGCCGTCGCGGGCACGACCACGTCGGCGGCCTCCTGCAGGGCCTCGATGTTCCCCTCCGGGGCGATGTCGGCCTTGTTCGCGACGACGACGAGCGGCTTCGTCCGCTGGCGGATCTCCGTCGCCAGCGCCTCACGATGCTCGTCGGTCCAGGCGATGGGGTCCTCGGGGTACTCCAGATCCCGCAGCGTCCGCGCCACGTCGAGTTCGGAGGCCCCGACGCCGGCCAACATGTCCACCAGCGACTCGTCGAGCTTGAAATCCGGCGAGCGGGACTGGCGTTCGATTGATTCCCAGTTGCGCTCGACGATGCTGGCGAGCCACAGGTCCATCTCCTCCTCAACGAAGTGAACGTCCTCAACGGGGTCGTGTTCGCCGACTTCAACGGGTTCGCCCTCAGCGTCAGTGCCGCCGGAGGCATCGACGACGTTGAGAATCACGTCGGCGGTCGACAGCTCGTCGAGGAACTGGTTCCCGAGGCCGCGGCCCTCGTGTGCCCCGGGGACGAGGCCGGCTACGTCGATGAGTTCCGCGGGGACATAGCGCTTGCCGCCCCGGCAGTTGTCGTCGCCGCAGCGCTCCTCCCGGTCGAGACAGGGGCACTCGGTCCGGACATGGCTGACCCCGCGGTTGGCATCGATGGTTGTGAACGGGTAGTTCCCGACATCCACGTCGGCCATCGTCGCCGCCTTGTAGAAAGTAGACTTGCCGGCGTTCGGTTTACCGGCCAGCGCGATAGAGAGCATGGCAGGAGCTACCAGTGGCCGCCGAAAGGGGGTTTCGGTTCGACCCTAGACGCTGACCCGCTCGCCGCGCTCGTCACTTTGCTCGATTGCGTCGAGGACCCGCTGTGCGGCGAGGCCGTCGGCGAAGGACGGCTCCTGTTCGCCGCCGTCGGCGACGGCTGAGAGGAATTCGTAGTTCTCGTGGACGAACGTGTGCTCCCAGCCGATGACGTGGCCGGGTGGCCACCAGTGGTCGACGTAGGGGTCGTCCTCGTCGGTGATAAGCACCTGCTGGAAGCCGCGGTCGCCCTCGGTGAGCACCTGCAGTTCGTTCAGCCGTTCGAGGTCGAACTTGATTGCGCCTTTCGACCCCTCGATTTCGATGGTGTGAGCGTTCTTGTGTCCGTTGGCGACGCGGGAGGCCTCCAGCGTTCCCATGGCGCCGCTGTCGAACGAAACCTGTGCGCTGTAGGCGTCGTCGACGGTCACCGGGTGCGTCTCGTCGCTTCCCTCTACGGGGCGTTCTTCCGTGAACGTCTGCAGGTGGCCGCTCACGTCGGTTATCTCGCCGGCGGCGTCGCCTAGCAGGAACCGGGCGAGGTCGACCGTGTGCGAGCCGAGGTCGCCGAGTGCCCCGCTTCCGGCCATCTCCGCGTCGTTGCGCCAGGACCACGGCGCGTCGGGGTCGACCAGCCAGTCCTGGAGGTACTGCCCGCGGAAGTGATGAATCTCGCCGAGTGTGCCGTCGTCGATGAGCCCCTTCGCGTACTGGATGGCCGGGACGAAGCGGTAGTTGAACGCCGCGCCCGCGGGCACGCCAGCGTCCGCGGCGGCCTCAGCCATTTCCTCCGCCGTATCGAGCGTGGGCGCGAGCGGTTTCTCACAGAAGGTCGGCGTGCCGGCCTCCAGCGCCGCGATTGACGGCTCTGCGTGGACGTGGTTCGGGCCGAGGTTGTAGAACACGTCTACCTCGTCGACGATATCCCGCCAGTCCGTTGCAGTCCGGTCAAAGCCGAACTGGTCGGCTGCGTCGGCCAGTGCGTCCTCGTCGCGGCCGACGAGTACGTCCTTGTTGACCGCCGGCGCTTCGGGGAAGAACATGGGCAGGCGGTCCAGCGCGTTCGCGTGGGCCTTTCCCATGAATCGATAGCCGAGCATGCCGATATCGAGGGTCATGCCATCACCTCAGTTGTACCGCGAGTGAGCGAAGCGAACGAGCGGCCTTTTTCGCCACCGAAAGACTCGCGTCGCTCGTCTTTCGAGCCTTGCTTCACTTCGTTCAGCAAGACCACGTTTTTGCCGCGAGTGGTGGCCGAAGGCCACCCGAGCGGGAAAAAGGTGGCCGTGAATCGATAGCCGAGCATCCCAATGTCCAGTGTCATGCGCGGCTGTTCACTCGGGGCCGAAATAACACTCATGGTGACGGCAGGGCGGCGGGCCGCACCGAGGGAAAAGCCAAAACCGGATGCGTGCGTTGACAGCGCATGGCCACTGAAACGACCGTCCGCATCGAGGACATCATGTCGACGCCGTTAGAGACTATTTCTGCCGACGAAACCGTCAAAGCGGCTGCGACGCAGATGCAAGCGCAGAACATCAACGGCATCTTCGTCCCGGGGGCGCAGGCGGGCATCATCACGACCACGGACATCGTCGACGCCGTCGCGGCCGGGAAGGACCTCTCGTCGGCGACCGTCGGCGACGTGATGACGTCGCCGGTCGAGCGGGTGACGACCTCGCTCGAACTCGGCGAGGCCGCAGCGATGATGACGACCTACGACATCAAGCACCTCCCCGTCATCGACGAGCATCAGGACTACGTCGGCATGGTGTCGTCGACGGATATCACGAAGGCACTCTCCTGAAGACGGGTTTTCCGGCAAACTTCGGCGGGGCTCAGATAAAGTCGTCCAGAGCGGAGCGGTCGCCGTCGTTGTCGCCTGTTCCGGGCAGTGCATCGGCGATAGCCGAGGTGAACGAGCCGAGGCCGCGCGTCTGATACCAGACCGTTCCGGGGCCGGTGAAATCCATCACGATCCCTTCGCCGCTGAGTAGCGTCGATTTCAGGCCGCCGACGCGGTGGGCGTCGAAGTTGACCGACTCCTCCCAGGCGACGACGTGGTCGTTGTCGATGGTGTAGGACTCGCCGGCGTCGAGTTCGACGGTTTCCAGCCCGCCGAAGGCCTCGATGAGGACGTTTCCGGTCCCCTTTAGCGCCAGCGGCGTGATGCTCGCGCCGGCTAGCATCGACTTGATACCACCGAACTCGGAGTCGATGTCGATATCCGGGTCGGCTGCGAGGAACGCCCCGTCGACGGCGTACAACGTCTCGCCAGTGAGTTCGTGGTGGTGGACGTCACCGGGCGTCGGCGGCGCGAGGGTTACGGTCCCGGGGCCGCCCTTAGCAGTGAACTCGTTCGCCAGGAGCGACTCACCGCCGAGCATCGACTTCGCGGAGCTGAGGAGGCCGTCCCGGCTGGTCGTCGTCTCGATTTCGATGGTCGGCGAGTGGCTGACCATCGCACCGGGTTCCGCGAGTATCGATTCGCCGCTGTCGAGGGCAACGCGGACGTGCGTGTACGAGGGCTTGTGTGTGAGTTCGATGTCCATAGCGTGTCACTGGATACGGTAATCCAGTCGTAGTATCTCACAGACAGTATATAAGGGTAAGTGCCGGAAAAAGACCGCACTACCGCCCGTATCGCTTACTCAGCCCAGTAAGCGTCACCGGGCTGTGTCTCGAAGACGGCGCGGTCGAGCACGTCGACGGCCTTCTCCAGTCCCTCGCGTGCGCTGGTCAGCGAGTCCTCGTGTTCGATGGAGAGCGCGCCGTCGTAGCCGATCATCCGCAGCGTCGACACCACGTCCTTCCAGTGGGATTCGTCGTGCCCATAGCCGATAGAGCGGAACAGCCACGACCGGTCCGCTTCGTCTGTGTACGGTGCGGTGTCCAGCACGCCCTTCTCCCGGGCGTTCGACTCGTACACTTTCGTGTCCTTGGCGTGGAAGTGATGGATGGCGTCGTGTTCGCCGAGCAGGCGGATGGCCTCGGTCACGTCGATGCCCTGCCAGTACAGGTGCGACGGGTCGAAGTTCGCGCCGATGCGGTCGTTCGTCCGCCGGCGCAGTTCCAGCAGGCTGCGGGGCTCGTACACCAGCATGTTCGGGTGCATCTCGATGGCGACGTCCACGTCGTGTGCGCCGGCGTGGGCCGCGAGGTCCGACCAGTACTCGTCGGCGACGCGCCACTGGTACTCGTGGGCGTCGGCGTGTTCGGTCGGCCACGGCGCGGTAATCCAGTTCGGCACCTCGTCGTCGGGGCCACCGGCGGGCAGGCCAGAGAACCCCGTGACGGTGTTCACGTCGAGCTGGTCGGCCAGCCGAATCGCTTCCCTGAGTTCCCGGTCGGCCTCGGCGGCCTGCTCGTCGTCAGGATGGAGCGGATTGTTGTGGGTCGCCAGTGCGCTCACCCGAAGGCCGTGCTCGTCCAGGAGTGCCTCGAGTTCGGCCTGCTTCTCCTCGTTGTCGAGATACGCCTGGCGGTCGAGGTGGTCGTCACCGGGGAAGCCGCCACATCCCAGTTCGACCGCATCGATCCCCAGGTCGTCGAGGTACGCCAGCGCCTCGTCGAGCGACTGCCCGCCCAGGGGAACCGTCAGTACACCGATATCCATGGCCGGGGATACAACCGGTGTTGAAAAAAACGTACTGCCGTCACCGCGCCCCATCTGGTCGACCAGCAAGCGGTACGGACCGGAGACAGGACCGTGATAGACTGTGGCGTAAAGGCTTAACCCGGGGCGTACAGTGGTTTACTCATGATTGTGGCCGTACTCGGCACCGGACGACGAGGGCGGGATATCGCACAGCGATGTGTCCGTGCGGGCCACGAGGTGCGTCTTCGGGGGACGGATGCGACGGCTGTGATGGACCGCGTCGACGAGATTCGGCACGCACTCAACGGGGATGTCTCGGCCGGTATCGACGGAACCACCGGACTCGAAAGTGCCGTCAGCGGCAGCGATATCATCATCGACGCAACCGATGGCGAAACGGACAGCCACCGGGAAGTCGTCGCCGAAACTGAGACGATGGTCGAGGATGCGACGCTCATCGCCGTCAGCGACACGTCGCTGTCGGTGACCGCAGTCGCGACTGGCCTGCTGAGTCCGGACCGAGCAGTCGGACTCAACCTCGTCGATCCACCAGATGGCGCTATCGTCGAGGTCGTCATCGCCGAGCAGACGACGGCGGCGACCCGCGACCGAGTCACCGACTTCGTCGAGAGCCTGGACGCGTCGCCGGTCGTCGTCCGCGACACGCCGGGATTTGCCGCGCTACGCCTCGAACTCGCTACCATCGTCGAAGCCGTTCGGATGGTCGAGGACGGCGTCGCCGGGATTCGGGACATCGACCGGACGTTCGAGCGCGGCGATTCGGACCGCGACGGGCCACTCGTCCGGGCCGACCGCCACGGGCTGGAAACAGTGCTAACCGCGCTCGAAGACCTCGCCGACCGGCTCGACGAGCGGTTCGAACCGCCGGCGTTGCTCCGACAGAAAGTCGAGGACGGGCAACGTGGCGCTGTCGCTGGCGAGGGATTCTACGTCTGGGAAGACGGTACCCCGACGGCCGGTGCCGAACCGGACCCGGACGTGCCAACACGAGATAGCGAGTCCGATATCAGATGAGTTCGCAGGAGGACCCACCGGCCGAACTGGACCCAGAAGACGACGAATTCGCGGCCCTGTTCGACGAACTTCAGGAGCTCGAACAGCTCGTCGACTCCGAGGACGAGCGACGGCAGGTCCGGGACGCGATGCGCGCGGCCGCGGACTCTCAGGACCACGAACCCGCGACCTTCGGCCGGGTCGTCTGGGGCTTTGGCCGGTCAGACCTCGCGGAGGCACTGCTGGGTTCGCTGCTGTTCGGGATTCCCATGGCGGTCGAGGGCGGAACTATCGACGCCGGCCGGCATATCGCCCAGCACCCGCTGTATCTCGCCGCGACAGTCGCTATCGCTGTCGGGCTGGTCATCTCCATTCTGTACGTGGCCGAGTTTCAGGACGTTCGGGTGGCGAACCCGATTTTCGGATTCATCCCGCGGCGACTCGTCGGCGTCACCGGGACGGCACTCGTCGTCTCCGTCGCACTGCTTACTGGCTGGGGGCTGGTCGAGTGGTCGACCGACCCCGCGGTCGTCTACGAGTCGGCCTGCATCTGTGCCGTGGCGTTCGTTCCGATGGCAATCGGCGCTGCGCTCGGGGACATCCTGCCCGGGAACTAGGGCCATGCCAGTCACTCGCGGTGGCGGTCGCGTTTGGCAATCGTTAAAAGCCGCGGTCGGATACGGAGTGGTATGAGCGAGAGCCAACAGAAACAGGCGCGCAAGTGCGTCTCGTGTGGCATCAACATCGCCGGCACGAACGCCGCCGCGTTCAAGTGCCCGGACTGTGGCCAGCAGATCTACCGCTGTGCCACCTGCCGGAAGCAGAGCAACCTCTACAAATGCCCGGACTGCGGCTTCATGGGGCCATAACAATGGGGAAAGTAGCAGCCAAGATCAAGGTCATGCCGGAGAGCCCCGAAGTCGACCTCGACGACCTGCAGGAGCGTCTCGAGGGCGTGCTTCCGGAAGGAACGAAGATCAACGGGTTCGAGCGCGAGGACGTCGCCTTTGGCCTCGTCGCGCTGACGCCGACAGTCATCGTCCCTGACGACACCGGTGGGACGGAAGCCGTCGAAGAGGCCTTTGCGAACGTCGATGACGTCGAGTCGGTCTCCGTCGAGAGCACCGGTCGCCTGTAATCGACTCGCCGCTGTAGTTTTCCACTCGGTACCGTAGCAACTGCAAGAGCGTGACCAGTGACGGTCGCGGAACGCACGTTTTATTAGGGCGACCGGATTAGCGAGGAGCAAGAATGCCTAGTTCAAACGGACCTCTCGAAGGAACACGAGACAAGCTCAAGAACAAGCCCCGCGACCGTGGCACCTCGCCACCACAGCGCGCCGTCGAAGAGTTTGACGACGGTGAGAAAGTCCACCTCAAGATCGACCCGTCAGTGCCGAACGGCCGCTTCCACCCGCGGTTCGACGGCCAGACCGGAACCGTCGAGGGGAAGCAGGGTGACGCGTACAAGGTCGACATCGTCGACGGTGGCAAGGCGAAGACCATCATCGTCACCGCTGCGCACCTGCGCCGACAAGAATGACGATATTCAAAGAGAAGGTCAGTGAGGAGTTCCTGACGGTCGCGGAGACCAAGGAGATACTCGAAGACCTCGAGATGGAGCGCGCGGCCGAGGAGGACCGCGAGATGCGCTACGAGCTCAAGCGGGCTATCGAGCACGTCAACCGCTTTGCCGTCCTCGACCCCGAGGAGTCGCTGCAGCTGGTCGAAGACCTCGAAGAACTCGAAAAGGTCGACACGCCGACGGCCTACAAAATCGCGAACCTGCGGCCGCTGGACCGCGACGAGCTCCGCGCCGTGTTCGCCAAGGAGCGATACACGCTCGATGGCGACGAACTCGACGAGATTCTCAACATCGTCAAGCAGTACGCGTAGCGAGGACAATCGTCAGTTCGGCTCTTCGCCGCTCTATCCCTACTTTCACGGACGAGCAGCTACGCGGTCGAGATCTAGTTTTCGCTGCCGCTGGACCGAAGCGAAGATAGCGACGGCGCTCCGTGCCGCGGTTCGGGGCATCCACCGGCATTAAGTGTGCTGTGGTCGTACTGCCTGGCATGACTGAATCGGAGAGCGGCGGCGACTCTATGATGGCGGCTGTCCTCGATGTCCTCCCACACGGGCGGCCCGGAGACGACCGGCCACAGCACCAGAAGGAGCCGCTCGCGTATGCGCTCGACGTCGAGGAGTTCTACATTTACGAGCTCCAGCTCGACGACAAGGACGTCGATATCGCGTTCGGTGACCGCGTTGACCTGACGGAGTTCGGCCGCGTGACGGAAGTCGAGTTCGAAGATATCCCGAGCGGCGCCCGTTCGGAACTCGACTACGCTGTCGAGGAGATCGTCGAAGCGAACGAACAGCGGTTCGTCGACTTCTACAACGACGCCCAGCCGATCACGCTGCGGCTCCACCAGCTGAACCTCCTGCCGGGCATCGGGAAGAAGCTCCGGAACACGCTTCTCGACGAGCGGAAGCGAAAGCCCTTCGAGAGCTTCGAAGACCTCGAAGAGCGCGTCAGCGGCCTCCACAGCCCCAAGGAGACGCTTGTCGAGCGGATACTCGAAGAGCTACAGGACGACGACCTGAAGTACCGGCTGTTCGTCCGGCGCGAGGAGCAGTCCTCGTAACACTGTCGGCTGCAAGCAGCGAAGCTGACAGCCACCAGTATAAGGCGACCCTTTTCTACCGCGACCCGCTACGGTTCGCTAATGACTACGACCGAGACTGGGAGTCGGGATCCTGACGCGCTCGTCCGGCGGGCCGGCAAACGGGCCGATACCCGACAGGACCAGCACTTTCTCGTCGACGACCGGGTACTGGACCGCATTCCGGAGTACGCGATGGACGCGGACGTCGACCTCTCGCACGTACTTGAAATCGGTGCTGGCCCGGGTGCGCTGACGGACCGCTTGCTCGCAACGGCTGAGACGGTGACCGCAATCGAACGCGACCCGGACTTCGCGGCCCACCTCCGCGAGGAGTTTACCGAGGAGATAGCAGCGGACCGCCTCGCCGTTGTCGAGGGCGACGCGCTCGAAGTCGACCTGCCGGATTTCACAGCCAGCATCTCGAATCTCCCCTACGGCGCGTCCTCGGAGATCGCCTTCCGACTGCTGCCCGAGCAGCGCCCGCTCCTGTTGATGTTCCAGCGGGAGTTCGCCGAGCGGATGGCCGCCGACCCCGCGACGGACGACTACGGGCGGCTCTCGGTCACAGCAGGCCACTACGCCGACGTGGAGATTGTTGAGACAGTGCCGCCAGAAGCGTTCGACCCGCAACCCCGCGTCACCAGCGCGCTCGTCCGGACGACGCCGAGGCAACCCGACTACACCGTCCCCAGCGACGAGTTCTTCATGGACTTCCTGAAGGCGGTGTTCACCCAGCGCCGGAAGACGATGCGCAACGCCGTCCGGAACACGGCCCACATCTCCGGACTGGGCGACCCCGACGCGGTGGTCGAGGCCGCCGACGAGGACCTCATGAGCGCCCGCGCCGGAAAGCTCACGCCGGCCGACTTCGCTACGCTGGCGACGCTCGCCTACGAAGTCGGCCAGCCGGAGGCCTGAGATGGGTGAGGAGTCCGACGGTCGGGATGCGGCCGACGGAGACAGCGGCACCGGTGACCGTCCCTCGTTGGCTGACCAGCGGGGCGTAGAGTCGGTGTACCAGCCCGCAGAGGACTCGGACCTGCTGGCGCGAACGGCCCGCGAGCGAGTCGATGCGGGCGACACCGTCCTCGACGTGGGGACGGGATCCGGCTACGTCGCCGCGACACTCGCCGACGCCGGAGCGCGGGCGGTCGGCATCGACGTGAGCCCGCTGGCCTGTCGAGAAGCGGCAGAAAACGGCGTCCCGGTCGTTCGCGGCGACCTCGTCGAACCGTTCCGGACGAATGCCTTCGACCTCGTAGCGTTCAATCCGCCTTACTTGCCGACGCCGTCCGAACAGGAGTGGGACGACTGGATGGAACACGCGCTGTCGGGCGGGGACGACGGCCGTCGCCTTGTCGACCCGTTTCTCGAAACCGTCGAGCGCGTGCTGGCTCCGGGCGGCGAAGCGCTCATGCTCGTCAGCAGTCTCACGGACCCGGACGCGGTACGAGCGTACGCGAGCGAACACGGGCTGGCGAGCGAGCAGCTTGCGAGTGAGAAACACCCATACGAAGCGCTCGTCGTCCTGCGGTTCTATCGAGATTGATTACTGCTGGGCATTTAATCGAATAGGAAATATTAAAGCCCGTCATTTCCTACTCCACGGCAATGACACAGGTAATCGCCACGACCCCTGGGCTCTTTCCGCTCCCGGACTGGGCCAAGGACGAACTGGCAGATCTGAAAGGCCATCAGAAGACCGACCTCATCTCGGGCGACGAGTCCGGCGAGGTCGTCGCGGCCTACGACCAAGCGCGCGAGGAAGTCATCTCCATCCAGCAGGACGCCGGGCTCGACCGCGTCGTCGAGGGCCAGTTGCGCTGGGACGACATGCTCGCGCACCCGCTCGCGGTCCACGACAACGTGGAGACCAAAGGTATCGTCCGCTACTACGACAACAACAACTTCTACCGAGAGCCGGTCGTGCAGGGCGACCTCGGTGCTGACGGCGGCGACGTCGCCGCAGACCTCGGTGCCGCAGCCGACCACGTCGACGACGGCCTGCAGGCTGTGCTCCCTGGCCCGTACTCGCTTGCGGACCTGGCGACCGACGAGCACTACGGCGACGACGCCGAGTTCCTCGACGCCATCGCCGAGTTCCTCGTCGAGGAAGTGAACGCCTTCCCCGACGTGGAGACGCTGTTCCTGCTCGAACCGTCGCTAGTCGAGAATGCGCCCGAAGACGGTGAGGACGAGCGTGCCGCCGACGCCATCGACGCCGTCGCCTCGGCCGCCGACGCCGAGGTCGTCGCTCACACCTACTGGGGTGCAATCGAGGAGAAGGCCTACGCGCACCTGATGGACGCCGATGTGGATGCCATCGGCTTCGACCTCGTGGCGAACCACGACCAGACAGTCTACAACGTCCAGGAGTACGGCACGAAAGACGACGTGGCGCTGGGCGTCGTCGACGGCCAGAACACGCTGGTCGAGTCCCCGGAGACGATTCGAGACCGCATCGACTGGTTCGAACAGCAGACCAACACCGCCTACGACACCGTCTACGCGACGGCGAACACAGAAACGTTCTATCTCCCGGTGAACAAGTTCGAAGACAAACTCGAAGCGCTCGCAAACGCCGCGGACCTGGAGGCGGCGGAGGCATAAAACGATGACAGGACCACGAGACCAGTTCAAACCGGCGGATCACCCGAACGACCACTTCCTGCTGACGACCGTCGTCGGCTCCTACCCCAAACCCAAGTGGCACGACCGTGCCCGCGAGCTGTTCGAGGACGAGGACGCCGACTTCGGCGAGGACGAGTGGGAGGAATCGAAAGACGACGCCTCGCGACTCATCACCCACGAGCACGAGCGAGCGGGCCTCGACGTCATCTGTGACGGCGAGATGCGCCGCAACGAGATGGTGGAGTACTTCGCTCACCGTATCGACGGCTACGAGTTCAACGGCCGCGTGAAGGTGTGGGGCCACAACTACTTCGACAAGCCCAGCGTCGCCGACGAGGTCGAGTACGGCGAGCAGTGGCTCGTCGAGGAGTTCGAGTTCACCGACGAGGTCGCCGAGCGGCCGGTCAAAGTCCCGATTACGGGCCCGTACACCCTTGCGAACTGGTCGTTCAACGAAGTGTACGACAGCGAGGAACAGCTGGCCTACGAACTGGCTGACCTCGTCAACGAGGAGATCGAGGCGCTGGTCGAGGCCGGCGCTCGCTACATCCAGATCGACGAGCCCGCGCTGGCCACGACGCCGGACGACCACGCCATCGTCGGCGAGTGTCTGGAGCGCATCGTCGACGAGATCCCCGACGACGTGCGTCTCGGCCTGCACGTCTGTTACGGTGACTACTCGCGCATCTACCCCGAGATTCTGGACTACCCGGTCCACGAGTACGACCTGGAACTCGCCAACGGCGACTACGACCAGCTCGACGTGTTCAAAGAGCACGAGTTCACGAAGGACTTCGCGATGGGCGTCCTAGACGCACACACCGCGGAGGTCGAGTCCGTCGAAGAGATCAAGGAGAACATCAAGAAGGGGCTGGAGGTCGTCCCGCCGGAGCGACTCACCGTCTCGCCGGACTGCGGCGTGAAGCTCCTGCCCCGCGAGGTCGCCCGCGGCAAGATGGAGAACATGGTGCAGGCGGCTCGCGAAATCGAAGAAGAGCTGGACGCCGGCGAGCTAGAGGTCGTTGCGAGTGGTGCGGAAGCGCACGCTGACGACTAGCGAGATTCGAGCGGAGCGAGAATCTCGGATAGCGAGCGGTGAAACCGCGAGCAGCGCGGTTTGAGGGACCAGCGGAAGCGAAAACTGCTAGACGTGAGCGGCGAACGGGGTGAGCCGCGAACAGCGAGAGGCCGAACGTAGTGAGGGCTCTCGAATAGCGAGCGGGGAGAGCGAGGCGCACTGCGCCTCGAAAATGAACGGCGGAGCCGTGAACGTAGCGACCCGCGAGCAGCGCGGTTGGAACGGTCAACAGGAGTCCAAATGCAGCGTGGACCCGACTACCCGTATTTTCGACGAAGGTGGGCTGTGATTTCGGCAGCTATCGAATATTCTCGGGCGCACCGGTCACGGAACCGGCAAATGTAGCAGACACGTATGCGACCATCCCCGGTGCGGGATCGAGCAAGACATGTGGAGCCTCTGGCCAGCGTGACCTCGAACAGGTCATCACGGGGATGCTTGAACACCAAAGCCCCGAATAGACAAGTATACGATTCCTTATAAATTTGTGAATTACTCGTCCCAACTGAAAGGAACTGGCCACTAATTTGTTCGACAGATATCGAAATCAACATCGACCTAAGAGGAAAATAATTGTTGACGTACTAATAATATAAGGGGCTTCCGTATTCAGGTAAATACCCCATATTATGAATATAGAGGCACTAATACCGCTGATTCTCTATTCCAAGATTATGTTATATGCTAGCGTGTACGTCTGGGAAAGAGTTTTGAGGGTCTCTGGAGAAGCTAGCGATGTGAAAGCTATGACAGGGGACACACATCTTCGGGCGGAACTGTATCTTCGTGGAGATACCTACGGCACGTTCGACGCCCAACAGCAGGTACTCAATCGGGTCAAGCGACTGGAGGCCAACGGCGTGTTCAGCGAGTCGATGGTCGCCGGTGAGTGGCAGCGGATCAGGACGATGGCGGAGGACAAGCGGTCGGAAGCCATCCAGACCTACGAGGAGTTCACAGACTGGGCAGGCCAGAACGGCCACTCGCTCGAACCGGCCTTCGAACGACGGAATCGGAGCTACGTCGGGATGGACCGCGTCGACGACGTCGTCGTGTTCCCGGTCGTCTCGCTTGCGATCTACGACGGCGACGACCTGGAGGGCGTGTTCCCGTGTTCGGACAACGAACGGACCTACACCGTCGGCGACGCGCTGGAGGCCTTCGAGCGCGGCGACGAAAACTGGCTCGCGCAGTTCGACTCGCTGTCGGTCGACCGGACCGATCCGCTGCTGGAACCGGGCGTCGACGCGACGATCTAACCGCGTAGCGCGTCGACCGGTTCTTCGCTCGCCGCTTTCCAGGCCGGATACAGGCCGCTGACGATGGCCGTCAGCACGCCGAACGTAAACGCCGCGCCGACGTACCAGGCGTTTGGCAGCCTGAAGACGGCCATCGCGTCGCCGACGGCGTAGTGGTTTATCGCCAGCCCGGCACCGACACTCAGAATGACACCAGCGATGCCGCCGAGGAACCCGAGCAGCGTCGCTTCCATCAACATCACCTTGAGGACATCCCGCTTCTGGTAGCCGACCGCTCTGAGGACGCCGATTTCCTCCCGACGTTCGACGGTGGACATCAGCATGACGTTGAGAATCGAGATGCCGGCGACGAGCAGCGAAATCGACGCGATGCCGGCGAGGACGGTGTTGATGATCTGGAACTGCTCCTCGATGGTGTCGACGAGCGAGCCCAGTTCCTGCACGAAGACCCGCTCCTCACGGTCGTTGAGCGCGTCGCGGATCCCCATTGCCGTCTCGTTGGCCCGTGTCCCGGTCGACTCGATAACGTACACTTCCGAGTAGCCACGCTGGCTGAACGACGTCGCCGGCATGATGATTCGGTTGTCGGGGTTCGTCGAGGAGAACGGGTCACCTTCTTCGAGCACAGCCCGGATACGGACACTGGTCCCGTTGACGGTGATCTGGCTCCCGGGATGCAGGTCGTGCTCCTCCGCGACGTTTGACCCGACAAGCGCACCGGACCGGAACGGCGAGACCCGTCCCTCCTTGGCCTCGTACAACGCCGCCGGGTCCTCGACGCCGTATATTTGTTCCCTGACAGCGTCCTCGCGGTTGTACGACACCGGTTCCGTGCGCGTCTTTACCGGCGAGACAGTCGCCGTCGGACTTGCCTCTCTGCGGATCGTCCGGATATCGCGTTCGGTGAGTTCAGTGATGTTTTCGCCGGAGTTCGGGTACACCGTGAGCTGGTTGCCGACGTTGCCGAGGTTCTGGGTGAACGAGTACTGGAGCGCGACGCCGAACATCCCCAGCGAAGCGATGGCAACGACGCCGATGACGATTCCCAGCGACGCCAGCAACGACCGCATCTTCGTCCGCGTGAGGTTGCGCCGCGCCATCAGCGCGGCCGGGAAGAACCTACCTGCCATTCTTCCGTTCCCTCCCGATGGTGCCGTCGACCAGATGGACGGTCCGGTCGACGTATTCGTTGACCAGGTCGTCGTGGGTGACTGCGACGATTGCCACGTCGTCCTCGTCAGCGATGCGGCGGAACTCGTCGAGTATCTGTCGCCCGGTTTCGCTGTCGAGATTGCCCGTCGGTTCGTCGGCGAGAACGACCTTTGGGCTGTTGATGAGCGAGCGCGCGATGGCGACGCGTTGTTTCTGGCCGCCGGAGAGTTCGTCGGGCTTGTGGTCGAGTCGGTCACCGAGCCCAAGCCGCTCAAGGAGCCTTCTGGCCCGTTTCGTGACTTTCGGGTCGCTGTCCAACAGCAAGGGTACTTCGACGTTCTCGACGGCAGTCAGCGTCGGCAGGAGATAGAAGTGCTGGAACACGAACCCGATCGTTCGCTTGCGGAGCGCGGTCCGCTTGCTGTCGCCGAGTCCGGTCACGTCCTGCCCCTCCAGCAAGACGGTCCCTTCCGTCGGCGTATCAAGCAGTCCGAGGATGTTCAGCAGGGTCGTCTTGCCACTGCCGCTGGGCCCCATAATCGAGACGAACTCGCCGGCTTCGAGGGCGAAGTCGATACCCGCCAGCGCGTAGAGGGTCTGGCCGCCGGTACGGTAGCGCTTGACCAGTCCCTGTGCGTCGATGACCGTCATACCTCGATATCGTCGTCACCGCGGCGGTAGCGACGCACGAGGACACCGACGACGACCAGTAGCGCCAGACCACCGGCGACGAACACCGGCAGCATGCTGTTCTGGTCACCGCCTTCGCTGTCGCCGTCCTGCTCCGGCTGCTGTGCCGAACCGCCCATCCGGTCGAGATCGACGTCGAACGTCTGTCGCTTCCGCGTGTCGTCGACGAGGTACGTTACTTCGAGTGGCACCGACGTGACGTTCCCCTCGGTCCGTGCGTACACGTCGAAGGAGACGAAGTCGCTGGCCGGGACCGTGCCGACGAAGTAGTCGCGGTTCGGCGTCGCCGGAGTGACGGTCTCGGTATCGACGACACTGACGAGGACGCTGTCCGCATCCGTCGACCCGACGTTGCTCGCACTCCCAGAAATCTGCAGTCGACCGCCTTGTCGGATTACGTCCAGACCAGTGAGGTCTATCGTTCCCGGGACTGATCGGAGCGTCGTTTCGGTGGTCGTCTGCTCCGCTTCAGTTCCGAGTTCGTAGTTGGCCGTGACGGTGACGTCCGCCCGGGGCTCGTCCATCGTGGCGTTCAGTCGCACCTGCCGGGTCGTACTGGCCGAGATGTTCTCGAGCAACACGCGCTGGAACGACGCGTTCTCGGACGTTGCACTGATCATGACATCCGAGAGCGGAGCGTTGGCCCCGTTGGAGACGGCGACCCGTAGCGCGCGGTCGGTACCGCTACCGACCGCAGACGTATCGAGTTCCACGCTGTTCCGGAGCGGGTCCGACTCGATGACTGTCGTCCGGGTCGTGTTGCGAGTGGTATCTCCGTCAACGGTGTAGCTGATCGTTGCAGTCAGCGGATGTTCGCCGGCGGATTCAGGTCGGAACCGGAACGGGGCCGTAACCGACCCGTTCTGTGCGACGCTCGACCGGACCGTCCGGCTCTGTGTCATCTCGACGCCCTCGCCCTCGACGACGACTTCGACGTTCGTTATCTGGGTGTCGAGCCCGTTTGCGACAGTGACTTCGCCGGTCGATTCAACGCCGGCGACGGAGTCGTTGGCCGTGATATCTACCTGCGGGTGCCGGTCCTGAACGTTCAGTTTCACCGGATATCTGAGTTCGACGTTCTCGCCCGTCCCGCGGTCACGGCCGTACACGATGACGCGGAGGTCTTTGCTGCCGGACGAATCAAACGATGCAGTCAGGGGTACTTCCAGCGTGCTGCCCGGCGAGATCGAGCCCAGATTCGAGACGCGCTCGTATTCTGTGACTCCTCTTCCGCCCGACTTCCGGATCGCGATGTCGTTGATTTCGAGCGGGGCGTCGCTACTCTCTAGATTTCGGACAGTCGTGTCGAACGTGATGGTTTCGCCCGGTGCTGGCGATGACGGCGACACCTCGACGTTCGATATCGACGCGTTGACGCTCGCGCCGGCGACTGAAAGCGGAAGCGAGCCGACGACGACTAAGCAGGCGAGTACAGCCACACCGTGGCGCATCACGCAGTCACCTCTACCTGCCGTAGTCGTCTGCTGGCCCAACCACTCCTCGGGAGGACGCTATCGGGGACCGTTGCCATGTGCGCCGGTCCGTTCCGGGCAATGTTAAATATGCTGCATATCTCTCGTACGGGCTGGTGTCGCTATGTCCCTCCCGGGAGTGGGAAGGGGCGACACCAGCCCGTATCAGTGGGAAACTGCTATCACAGCGCCACCCCCAGCGGTGGACATGCGCGTCATCTGTGCCGGCCACGTCAACTGGGACGTGACGCTCCACGTCGACCACTTCCCGAAGCCCGACGGCGAGGGGCGCATCACCGACCGGTCACAGTCCAGCGGGGGGAGCGCGTCGAACGCGGCCGTCGCACTCGCCGGACTTGATGCGGACCCGCTGGTCCTCGGGAGCGTCGGCCGGGACGACCACGGCACCAAGGCTCGGGGCGAACTGGCGGCGGCTGGCGTCGAGACGCTACTGGTCGAGTCGGACGAACCGACGGCGGTGAAATACCTCATCGTGGACGAGAACGGCGGCGTCGCGGTGCTTGGAAACGACGGGGCCAACGAGGCGTTCTGCGCGTCGGATCTCCCGGCCGAGACCCTGGCCGAGGCGGACCACCTCCACCTGACCGGCCAGGACCCCGCAACCGCTGCGACGCTCGCCCGCGACGCCGCGGCCGCGGACGTCCCGGTGAGCTTCGATCCCGGCCGCCGGCTCCCGTTCCGGGATTACTCGGCGGTGCTCTCACACGCGGATATCCTGTTTTGCAACGACCGGGAGGCCGACCACGCCGAGGACAGCGGCCTTTTCGACACAGTGCCGACGGTCGTCGTCAAACACGGGGACTGCGGCGCGACAGCCTATATCGACGACCGGACAGTCACGAACGCCGGGTATCCCATAGAATCTGTGGACACCGCAGGCGCGGGGGACGCGTTCGCCGCCGGGTATCTTCTCGCCAACGCACAGGCGGCCGACCCGGAGCGGGTTCTCGCGGTCGCCAACGCCTGTGGCGCGCTCGCAGCGCAGTCACCCGGCGCACAGACGACACTCGACTGGGAGTCTGTGTGGGACCTGGTCGACAGCGGGCAATCACCCGAGACGACCTAATCTGCCTGTATCTCCTCGACGAGCCGCTCGAACTGCTGGCGGTACTGGGCTTCGGCGCGAGCGGCGGCGAGACCGGACTCGTCGGCGAAGACGGCCTCGAAGCCGGCCATCCGCCACAGGAGCGTCGAGAGCTGATAGAGGGGGCGTCGCTGCTCGTAGCCCTCGTCGAACGCCATCGGGCGCATCTCCTGATAGCCCTCGTGGAACACCGTCCGGAGCGAATCGCGCAGCTCCGGGTCCTGAAACGACGAGTCGATGAAGAGGAATTCGGTCTGTGCGAGGTTGTACTCCGGCAGCGCCGCGAGCACGTCCTGCCAGTCGAGGACGGCCGTAATCGGCGCATCCGCCGTCTGCTCGAACATCAGGTTCGCCGGCCTGAAATCGTCGTGTACCAGCCGCGGAACGCCGTCCTCGGGCACCATACTCAGGGCCGGTTCGATACAGTCCCACGCCCGGTCTGTCATGTCCTCGAAAGGCGTCCCATCGAGATGAGAGAGGTGGGATCTGGTGAGGCTCTCGAAGTACTCCCGCCAGTTACCCATCCAGTCACTCACGATGATCCGGTCGTCGTGGAGCGTGAGTCGGCCGAACGCTTCGAATCCGATTTCGGAGTGCATGTCCCCGAGAATCCGCCCTGACTGGGCGAGCACCCGCCGTCGGTCCTCGGTCGAAAGCCCGGCGAACTCTTCGGCCAAGTTCTCGCCGTGGATGCGTTCAGTGACGAAATACGGCGGCACGTCGGCGTCGGGGTCGTCCTCGTAGACGAGGATGCGTGGAACAGGGACGTCGGTCCGGGCGGCGACGAAGTCGTGGAGACAGGGTTCGACGGCGAACGGGACATCGCCCTGTGGCTTGAATTTCACGACCACCTCGTACGCCTCGCCCTTGTGGCGTAGCGTCACCATGTAGACATCGCTCTGGTGGCCCCCACCCGGTGTCTCGAACTGAAACCCCTCGTAATCCGGGCCTGACTCTGTCAGCACGGCTTCGATGTCCTGTTCCGGAGTCTGCACTGGCGTACCATATAGCGGGCGAGCAAATAAATCTGTCAATCCCGTCGCCGACAGCACTGATACCCGATTCGGGCGTTGTCGGTCGACCCGGTTCGGACGCTATCAGTCGCCGTCTCCGCGCTACCAGGAGTGAAACGGTGAAACCGGTTTCGTCCCGTCGGTCACTTCGAATCGTGCGCCGCCGGCCCTGCTCTCTGTCACCGAGATGTCCCAGCCGTGGGCGTCGATTATCTGCGTTACGATAGACAGGCCAAGGCCGGTGTCACTCCCTGAAAAGCTGTCTACTGAGAGAAGGGAGTCTAGTTCATCGGAGGGGATGCCGGGCCCGTCATCAGCGACGTAGAAGCCGGTCACGCGGCCCTCGGTTCGCTCGTCTGCAGTGTCTATCTCGGTTGTCCCGTCGTCGAGAATCGGACCGACCCAGACGGTCACGTCGTCGCCCGCGTGGTCCGCCGCGTTCCGAAAGAGGTTCTCGAACACCTGTTTGAGGCGGTTCTGGTCACCGAACACCGGGGCGGACCCTTCGACCCGCAGCGTTGCGTCAGCCGTTCTGGCCATCTCCCAGGTCTGTTCGACAATGGTATCGAGCGAAATGGCGGTTCGGTCTTCGACCGCATACCCCTTCTTTGCGAGGGTCAGCAGGTCGTCGATGAGCGCTTCCATGCGAGCCACACCTTCCTCCGCATCTTCGAGATGGGACAGGTCGCCGGTCTCTCGCACGAGTTCGAGTCGCCCCTCGACGACGTGGAGGGGATTTCTGAGGTCGTGGGAGACGACGCCGATGAACTGTTCCATCCGGTCGCGCTGGACGCGGAGGTCGTGCTCGCGCTCGGCTTTTTGCAGTGCCGCCTGGACGTGCGTCGCGTACATCCGGGCGAGTCGAAGCGTTTCGCCGTCAAACGTAACGGGGGCGAGGGACCCGATGTTGATAACGCCGTACTCGGCAAGCGGCAGGATTATCTCGCTGCTGACGGGCGAGTTCTCGTTGTACTGGCGCTGCTCGTCGTCGAGTTCGGAGTACGTCCGAACTTCGTCCTGCTCGAACGCCTCCCACGAGAGACTGTTGCCGGGCCGGTAGGTGACCGGCCAGTCGAATACCTCGTCCGCCCGCTCCGTCGACGCCGCCAACTGCAGTTCCGACGCGTCGCTGTCATACAGCCACAGCGCTCCGAGTGGCAATTCGAACACAGACGAAATCCCCGACATTGCGATCTCGCATATCTCACGCTCGGACTCCGCAGCCATCAACTGCTGTGTTACGGCCTCGAACGAATCGAGATCGAATGCGACCATTAACTCCCCACCCATCCCGTATAATTCATGCAACTGTATATATAAAACGCGGTGATCTCGTGTCAGTGATACGTACCATAGCGTCGTCGGTCCGCCGATGTCGCGGGACCTTTGTATCCACAGTCCTCAGGGAGCGGTATGCGAACGGTCGAAATCGACGGCCTCCCGGTGGGTGATGGGCACCCGACACGCGTCATGAGCGTGTTGAACATGAGTTCGAACTCCGGGTACAAGCCGAGCGTGTATCTGGACCCCGCGGAAGCCGCCGAGGCTATCGAGGAGAACCTCGTCCCCGCCGGCGCGGACATCATTGATGTCGGCCTCCAGTCGGCCAACCCCAAGTACGAGTCCAAGCCGGTCGAGATGGAGAAAGACCGGCTCGAAGAGGTCGCGCCGCTCGTCGACGAACTCGACGCCGACGTGCCGCTGTCGCTCGAAACTCGGTACGCAGAAGTCGCCGAGGAAGCCATCGGCCACGGCTTCGACCTCATCAACGACGTGTGTGGCTTCGCCGACCCGGACATGAAAGGCGTCGTCGAAGACCACGACATGCCGGTCGTCAAGATGGCCAGTCCGCCGGACCTGGCCCGGCCCGGCGCGCTGAAGAGCATCGACGACATCTTCGAGGCGCTCCAGCGGGACGGGTTCACGGACAAGACCATCATCGACCCCGCTTTCGGCGGCTGGTACGACGGCAAGGAGTTCGAGGACAACTGGGAGATGTTCCGCCGTCTCCGGGAGTTCCGCGCCTTCGACAGACCGATGCTCACCGCGACCAACCGCGAGGACTTCCTCGGTGACCTGGCCGACCAGCCCGAGACGGAGAACCAACTCGCCGTGTCACTGGCCGCGGCGACGATGGAAGTCGAACGCGGGGCGCACATCATCCGCACGCACGACACACGCGAGACCCACGACGTGGTCAAGGTGGCCGACGCGCTCGGCGACGAGCGGACGACGCGAGCGGAAACCGAACCCGGCCCCACCGTGGCGGAACTGACTGACGTGACACTACGGGAGGTGGCTCGCCATCAGGCACTCGGTGAGACGGTCGCCGGCGGCACCGACGACGGCGCGACGCTGACGTTCCTGCTCGGCGACCTGACCGACGCCGCACGAGCAAGCCTCCGGGCCGTCGCCGAGGTGACCGACGTAGTGGTCGTCGAGAAAGACGGCGACAGTCTCTACGTCGGCGGTGCCGCGGCCGCGCTGAAAGTCGTCACCGACAGCCTCGCGGAGGACGGCCATCGGGAACTCGCTGGCGAACTGCGAGCGTCGCTGTCGCGGCGCGTGTAGGTCGGTTCCGGGGCCGACTTTTACACTAGATCGTCGTGGAGGTCGTGGAACGACCCGATAGTGAGGTCCGGCTCTCCGGCGAAGGCGTCCCACGGGCCGTCGTCGCGGTTGACCCAGACGCCCTGCATCCCGGCGTGCATCGCGCCGTAGACGTCGAAGTAGCCCGCGGTGACGTGGGCGATTTCCTCGATATCAGTCTCCGTTCGCTCCGCTGCGTGGCGGTACAGTTCGGCCGCCGGCTTGAACGTCTGGATCTCGTCGGCGCTGACGGTGTCTTCGAGCAGGCCACCGATGCCGGCGAAGTCGACCATCGATTCGAGCATCTCGGGGTTGCCGTTCGAGACGACATAGAGGTCGTAGCCGGCGTCGTAGAGCCTGTTCATGCCGTCCCGCACGTCGTCGAACACGTCGAGTTCGTGGTAGACCGCGAGAATCTCGTCGCGCTCCTCCGTCGTGATGTCGACGCCGTGGGCGTCCAGCGCATACTGGAGCGCGTCGCGGTTCATCTCGTAGAACGGCTTGTAGGCGTCGATCTGGTTGGCGAGGAACGTGTACGCCAGCGAGCGGGAGCGCCAGAGCCGGGACACCGGCTGGGGGTCGTCCACCCGGTCGGCGAGGGCTTTCTGGGCTGCCTCGACATCGACGATAGTGCTGTACGAGTCAAAGGTAATCGTCGTCACGCGGTCCGGGTCGAACGGCATAGGTACCCGTAGAAGCGGGTGCCTCATATAGCCGGTCGCCGAGTCGAGCGTCCAACCGTCCGGTACGGGCACACTCTCAGCGTCATGTGTGACGTGACTGCCCCCTGCTCAGTGGGCAGACATCTCAGACAGGACGCTGACACAGTACACGTCGACGATGATCCGAAGGATGCCGACGGCACCGGGATTAGCTCCTCTAGAGACGCTAGCGACCCGGCCACCGCGCTGTGAATAAACCGCGGACAACGGGCGACACTCCCCCTCTCATGTGGCTTTATCTCCCGTGCGGCCGCACTGCGAGCCATGTCTCAGGTACGTACGTTCCAGTCGCTGACAGGCGTCCAGCCAGTCGTCGCTCGACGCGTGGAGGGCGGCAGATGACAGCGCGGGATGTCTATCTCCCGGTCGCGGCACAGCCGTCGGTCGACACGCTGGTCGAGATGAGTCAGCAGGCCGAGGACAGTGGCTACGACCGGGTCTGGCTCCCGGAGACGTGGGGGCGGGACGCGGTGACGACGCTGACTAGCATCGCCGAGCACACGTCGACGGTCGGCCTCGGGTCCTCAATTCTGAACGTGTACTCGCGGTCGCCGGCGCTGCTCGGCCAGACCGCGGCGACGCTGCAGGAAGTCTCGGACGGCCGTTTCCGGGCCGGCGTCGGCCCGTCCGGCCCCATCGTCATCGAAGGCTGGCACGGCCGTGAGTTCGAGAATCCGCTCAAGTACACGCGGGAGACCGTCGACATCATGAAACTGGTGCTCTCCGGGGAAACCGTCGACTACGACGGGGACATCTTTTCGCTGTCCGGGTTCCGACTGCGCTGTGAGCCGCCCGAACCCGCGCCGCCCGTAGACGCCGGCGGCCTCGGCCCGAAGTCGGTCGAACTCGCCGGTCGCTTCGCCGACGGCTGGCACGCGCTGATGCTGACCGCCGACGGCCTCCGAGATCGACTGGAAGACTTCGAGCGCGGAGCGGATCTCGGCGACCGCGACCGGTCAGACCAGCGGGTGACGCTGTCGCTGACGTGCTGTGCGATGGACGACCGGGAGCAGGCCCGCGAACTGGCCCGTCAGCACGTCGCGTTCTACATCGGCGGTATGGGGACGTTCTACCGCGACGCGCTGGCCCGCCAGGGGTACGAGGACACCGCCTACGAGATCGCCGAGCAGTGGGGATCGGGCGACAAAGCGGCTGCCGTCGACGCGATCAGCGACGAGCTACTGGACAGCATCGCCGTCGCCGGTACGCCCGAGGATTGTCGCGACCACATCACACAGTTCGAAGACATCGATGGCGTGGACGCAATCAACATCTCGTTCCCCCGCGCTGCCGAACCGGACACTATCGACACGACCATCGACGTGTTAGCGCCCTGAGTCGGGGACTCGGCGTCAGTCGGTAGCGACTGGCTCGATGTCGTCACGTCGGCCGTCGAGCACGTCGAAGCGCTCGCCGCGGCGCTGTTCCAGCCAGCGGAGCAGGCGCTCGGCCCAGCGGAGTTTCTGTCGCTTTTCCGCAGTCACGGACGGGTCGTCGAAGTCCCAGCCGGGGAACACCAGCGCGGCAGCGCCGAAGTGGTCCGCGAGGAACGCGGCGCGGTCGCCGTCGGTGAAGCCGCCGTAGTTGCGGACCGGCGGGGCGGGGGCCGCCTGTGTCGTCGGCACGACGAACTCGCTGTCGTAGGCCGGAATATGTGTCTCCAGTGCCGGGATGTTGTCGCCGTGGGCGTGGGCGACCACCGGCGTCCCGTCGGCGGTCAGTTCCCGCCCGGTGTCGGCGTTCTTGTCGAGGTCCGTGACCATGCAGTCGACGGCGATGCCTTCCGTCTTGAGGCGGTCGGCGGCCGTGGAGGCCGCGAAGACCACGTCAGCATCGACTGCCCGGTCGGCCTCGGCTTCGAGTGATGGGCCGGCCCCGGCGACGGCGACCGTTGCGCCGTCGAGTCCGAGTCGCGCCGGGTCGTACGTGCTGTCGTCGCCGAGCAGGTCACCGAATCGGTCGCGGGCACGCTCGTCGCCATCGCGAGGATAGCCGAAATCATCGAGGATATCCTCGTACACTGGTTCCCAGGTGTGAAATTCCATCTGTTGTCAGACACCACGGAGTGAACGTGCTTCTGTCTTGTTCACCTAGCCAGTCATACCGCTTTCACACTACCAACGCCCCACAGCGTAGCTGTCGCTATCGAATTCGTGTCCAGATAAACCGAGTTGAGCCGAAATGGCACGTCCGTGTACCCCTACCCGGGTGCCCTTTCGGCTTTCACCCCTTTCTTTCGAGGCCTCCGGTATAAGTTTTCTCTTACCGTCAGACATGGAGGACAGGCGTCACAAGCCCGAGGACTTGTTACGTTGGGAACACGATTCAGTAGTCCACGACAGTCTCAAGGCAGGGCAGCACTTACCGCAGGCAAATGGTCTCGGAACTGTCAGTAAACGCGCAAGACGGTGCAGTTCCGGACTCGCTGGTGGTCGTTTCGAACCGTGAACCGTATAGCCACGAGCGGGACGACGACGGCGAGATACGGGTCCAGTCCGCGGCGGGTGGGCTGACGAGCGCACTCGACCCGGTGATGCAGTCACGGGGCGGCACCTGGGTCGCCTGGGGCAGCGGCGACGCCGATATGGCCGTTGCCGAGGAGGGCATCGTCGAAGTGCCGCCGTCTGCCCCCACATACGACCTGAAGCGCGTCCCCCTTTCCGACGCGGCGGTGCAGGGCTACTACTACGGCTACGCCAACCAGGTGCTCTGGCCCCTCTGTCACGAGGACACGGGCCGAATGTGGGCCGAACCCGCCTACTGGGAGCAGTACCGCGCCGTCAACGAGCAGTTCGCCGAGGCCGTCGATGCGGTCGCCGACGCGGGCCAGCCGGTCTGGTTCCAGGACTACCACCTGGCGCTGGCACCCAGACTGGTCCGACAGCGGCGACCGGATACGACGCTGTTGCAGTTCTGGCACATCCCCTGGCCTGCACCGTCGGTGTTCCGGCACTGCCCCCACAGCGACGCGCTCCTCGACGGGTTGCTGGCCTGTGACGTCATCGGCTTCCACACGGCGGCCTACGCCGAGCAGTTCCTGCAGTGTGTCGACAGCGCGTTCCCCGGGGCGAGCGTTGACACGGATAGCGGGACGGTCACCCGCGGTGGCGACAGGACACGAGCCGTCGCGAACCCGCTGGGTATCGACGTCGAGGCGGTTCGGGACCGGGCACAGGACGCGGACGTGACCAGTATCCGAGATACCGTGCTTGGCGGCAGTCGCTCGGACACGTCGATCAGCCTCGCGCTCGGCGTCGAACGGCTCGACTATTCGAAGGGCATCCCCGAACGGATCGAGGCGCTGGCACACCTCTGGGACCGGCGACCGGACCTGCGAAGCGAATTCACGTACGTCCAGAAGGCGAGCCGAACCCGGGAGGGGATCGCCGCCTATCGCCGGTACCGCGCGGACGTGGTCGATGCCGTCGAGCGCGTCAACGACCGCTTCGGGACCGACGACTGGCAGCCCATCGTCTACACCGAGGCCAAACTCGACAACGAGACGCTCGCCGGGCTGTACCGGGCCGCCGAGGTCGCGGTGGTGACGCCACACCGCGACGGGATGAACCTCGTCGCCCACGAGTACCCGGCGGCCTGTGTCGACGGCGACGGCGCGCTCGTGTTGAGCGAACTGGCCGGCGCGGCGACCCATCTCGACGGCGCGCTGACGGTCAATCCGCACGACATCGAGGCGATTGCGGACGCCATCGAGCGGGCGCTTGAACTGGACGAAGCGGAAACAAGGGACCGGCTGTCGCGTCTTCAGCACGGCGTCGAGGCGCTCGACAGTTCACAGTGGGTCGCCAGGCAGTTCAGCGCCGAGCGGTTCCAGTAGTTCGCGACCCCGCTCGCCGGCTTACGCCTCGGATAGCCAGTCCGGTTCCGCAACGGTGGTGTCATCGACCTTCGAGACGGAGAGCGACAGCGTCACCGTCACCGGCCGGCCGTCCCGCTCGGTCGTCACGCGGTACTGGAACGACCGGACGACGCCGTCCTCGTCGACGAGGACAGTCGCACTGGCCGAGTCCGTCGTCCCGTTGGCCGAGACGTTCGTCGAGACAGCGTCGTCAGCCGCGAAGCCGGTGACGTCGCTCCCGGTCGCTTCGAACCGCGAGACGCTGTCACCGTCGACCGTCTCGGTTCCGGCGTAGGTCCAGTTGATGTCCGACCCGAGCGACTGCAGCAGCGAACGGTCGATGACGCTGCTTTCGTTGACGGGCTGGACCTGGCCGTCGTACGGCGGTGTCGCGGAGCGGTAGTCCGTCATCGTGTCGTCACCGCGGGTGAGAACTCGACGCTCGGCGGTGGTCCCGTCGGCCGTGTAGGTCGTCGTCGCCAGCGTGTCGCCGCTGGCCTGGACCAGTTCGCCCGTCGACAGCGACCGGTCGCTGTCGCGGTCGATAGCGACGGTCCGGTTGATGAACACCGACCGGTTCTCGCCGTCGCGGACCGTCGAGAGCTGGAACGACAGCGAAGTGGTGAACGACGAGTTCGACAGCGTCTCGAAGTGCCCGCGTTCGATGGCCGCCGCGTCGAACCCGGACGACCCGGGTGCAGGGCCGTTGGCATCAATCTGCGTCGCCGTTACTTCGGTGTCCGTACCGTCTGTGCCCGGATCAGTACCCAACAGCCCGCTACAGCCGGCGGACGCTGTCAGTAGCACTACGAGTGCAAGCGAGAGGTGGCGGCGTTCGAGTAACATACCGGAGCCACTGTATCGGTGAACTACTTCGTTATGGCCGTTCAGCTGTCACGTTCTGGCTGTCAACGGGTTACGCACAGGCCTACCTGAGGGCACGGCTACCGGTGCGAATCCATGATTCGTGCCGGCCCCGTCGGACCAGCGTCAGACGCGCGTCATGCGCGTCATGAGGGTTTAAGACCGACGAAACCGCTATGTATACCGTGCCTCTCGGCTCCGACCCGCTGTCCGAACTCGACATTCCCGACGGGACGACTGTCGAGGAACACGACCTGGTGACCGACGGTGACGTCATCGTCGGCGGCCAGTCGACCGTGGAGTTCGGCGTGCGCGGGCGGACGGTCATCGCCGACGAGCGGGTCCGCTTTGGCGGCCACATCGAAGCCGAAGGTGACTGTCGGCTGGACATGTGGTGTGATGTCGCGGACAACGTCCTCGTCGGTGAGGACGCCTACATCGGCGAACGGGTACACATCGGCGGCGAACTCCGTGTCGCGGGCGACCTGGATATCGGCGACGACGTGGACATCGAGAACGGGTTCGAGGCGAACGGCTGGATCGTCATCCGCAATCCGATGCCGACCATCGTCTTCCTGTTCGTCTACCTCTCGCAACTCCTCCGCATCGGCGAGGAAGACGCGGCCGAGGAAGTAATCGACGAGATGCTAGACGACGGCGGTGACGAGCACGACCCGGTTCTGATTCCACGCGGTGCGAGCGTCTCGGACGACGCCTGGCGCGTCTCGACGCCGGCGACGGTCGGCGACGACTGTCGGCTCCACGGCAACATCCGCGCGAAGTCCCTCGAAGTCGGCCGTGACACGGTCGTCTTCGGGAGCCTCCGCGCGAAAGACGATATCGTGGTCGGCCGGGGCACGGAGATCAAAGGGGACGTAACGACCCGCAGCGGCACCGTCCGCGTCGGCCCGGGCGCGAAGATCTGGGGCGACATCTCGGGGACGACCGTCGAACTCCACGAGAACGCGACGGTCGACGGGACAATCCGCACCAGCGAGGAGATGCGGATGCACACCGAGGCAGTGCTAGACCGCCCGGACGAATCCGCTGCGGCGATGGCCGAGATGGCCGAATCGCTCGAAGCTGACACTGACACTACGGAGCCAGCCGACGAACGAAGCGATTCAGATAACAGCGAGTCGGCGGCCGATACAGCAGCCGACGACCCCGCCACTGCGGACAGTGCGGCAACCGACGGTGGGGATGCAGACGGAGTGACAACCGGCAGCGATGCTTCCGAGGACGGTCCCGACGTCGAAGAGGCGGCGGAGTCGGCAGAGTAACCGCTCGGACGCTATTTTGCGTGGCGAACGCTCGCTACACAGCGTCAGCGTTCAGTCGCGTCACTCACGGCCGTCGGCGGTGAAACCCCGTGTCCCGGTCCGTCGATATCGATATCCGGGCCGAACGACATCGACGGCGGGCACTCGTCAAACAGCAGGTGGCCGTCCAGATCGACGTAATCGAAGGCACCAAGCCCAGCGGCGAGGTGGGCGCTCGTCGCGATCCCGGTCGCGCCTTCGAGCATGCAGCCGAGCATACAGTCGAGGGAGGCGGCCTCGGCGATGGCCGCAATCGCCGCTGCCCCGAGGAGCCCCGATTTCCCGAGTTTGACGTTGATCACGTCGGCAGCCCCGTCGCGAACCACGGCCGTTGCGTCTGCCGGCGTGAACACGGCCTCGTCCGCGGCGACGGGAACCGGGAGTCTGTCGCGTGCCCTCGCAAGACCGCGAATGTCGTCTTTCGGTGTCGGCTGTTCGACCAGGGCAAGGTCGACCCCGGCCGCGGTCACCTCGTCGACAAACGTCGCTGCGGCCTTCGGCGTCCAGCCCTGATTCGCGTCAACCGTGATCGTCGCGTCGGGCGCTGCATCCGCGACCGCAACTGTTCGGGCCACGTCGGCGTCGATTTCGCCGCCGGTTTTGACCTTGATGTGGTCGAAGCCGGCAGCTGCGGCGCGCGTGGCTCGTTCGGCTGCCGCGTCGGGCGTGACTATCGGAACGGTGATATCAGTCGTAACTGTGGTCGGCGCGCCGCCGAACAGTTCCGAGAGCGGGATACCACGGTCACGACAGTACGCGTCCAGCAGTGCCGTCTCGACGGCGAACAGCGCCGAAACCGCTCCGGGCACTGCTGCCCGCAGGTCACTGACAAGTTCGCGGTAGTCGGCGAGGGCCGCCCCCTCAAGCAGCGACGTAACCGACCGGGCAGTCGCCACGGCGGCCGCCTGCGTCTCGCCGGTCACCGGCGGCAGCGGGGACCCCTCTCCGTAGCCGACTACACCTGAGTCCGTCTCTACTGCGACGAGCAGGTTCCGCGCTTTCTCTCGGGTTCCGAGCGAAATTTCGAACGGTTCGTGGAGTTCGTGGTCGAGCGCCTCGACGGAGACGCCGTCGATACGGGTCATAGTTCCTCCAGAACGGCCGCGAGGAGTGTCTCCGGGCCGTCGTCGTCGTAGATGTTCGCCGCCCGGAGGCCTGTCCGAGCTGTTTCTTCCTCCGGGTCGCCCCAGGTAGAGAGGGCGGCGACTGTCGTCTCTGTGAGGTCGGTAATCGCACGGCGTTCGGCCTCGACACCGGCCACAGTGAGGTCATCGAAATGTGACCGGGCCTCCCGGGAGGGGTCGTCGGCCAGCACGACTGCATCGGGGGCCGCCCCGTGAAGCAGCCCGAGCGTCACCCCGCCGTAGGCGGTGTGCGTGAGCGCGGCCTGCCCTTCGACGAACACGATATCGTGGTCCGCTGCGACGTCGAGCACCATGTCCTCGACGACGCCCGAAACGAAGTCGGCCGGAACCCGGTCGATGACGACACCGCGGTCCGCGCCGACGAGGATACCGGTCTGTCCCGTCGCGACCCAGCCGGCGTCGAGTCCGGCATCGGTCGCCGCCCGGTACAGTTCGAAGGTCGTCGTCCGCTTCCCGACCGCACAGTCGGTCCCCATCGTCAGGACGACATCCGCGTCGGCTTCGCTCCCGCGGCCGTCACCGAGCGTCAGGTCGGCGACGGACGGCGGTTTCCGGACGTCGACGAGGTCGACACCGTGTTGCTGGGCGCGCTCGGTCCAGGCTGGGCGCTCGCTCAAGAAGACGTGCAGGCCAGAGACGACGTCACAGCCCCGTTCCATCGCACGCTGGATAGCCTCGACCCAGGCCGCCGGGAGGTCACCGCCGGCGGGCGCGACGCCGATGACGAGGACGGCCGCGTCCGGGGCTCGGTTCAGCGCTTCGGTGACGGTTTCGACGACCGGCACGTCGTCGGCCGCCGGCCAATCGAGGGCCGCGCCGGCGTTGGGGCTCGGACACGTCGAGTCCACGACGGCCTGCGCGTCGAACAGCTCTCCGTGCATGACGATCCCGTTGGCCGTCTTGCCTTCCGGTTGTCCGAACTCCCCCTCTGCGAGCACAACGGCGGGCGTGCCTTCGTCGTATTTTCGACGCAAGTCCATACTGATGTAGATCGCCGACGTGACTGACAAACCAGAGCCTTACATGTGTGGCACCCGGTGAGACCACTGGAGGACGATTCCCCGTGGTGAAAGCAAACACAGCCAAGCACGGTCACGCCGCAGAACCCGGAGAGAACGATGGGAGTTGACAGCTCCGATGCGACCGCTAACTCGGCCAGCGGCGGTCTCCAGCTGACACTCGAACTGGAGCATCCCGACTGCTGGATGCGGGAAGTGACGGCGGCCACCTCGGCCAGACTGCTGGTCAACGCGGCGTATCTAGTGGGCGAGCAGGTCAAGGCCCACGTCGTCGCATACGCGGAGTCGGCGGACGCAGTCGACGCGCTCGTTGCGGCGACTCGGGCGTCCGATCACACATATGCGGTTACAGAGATGGACACCCGTCGCAGCTTCGGCGGGATATCGGCACCGGTAAACAAAGCGACGAGCACGCTGCTCGTCGAGTACGGCCCCGAGGAGAGCATCCACGACGCGCTGGTCTCACACGGGTTCATGAATCAGGAGCCGATCCGAATCCGCGACGGGACCGAGTACTGGACGGTCGCCATCGACGAATCGCGGGCGGCGATACAGGAAAAACTCGACGCCGTGTGTGCACAGAAGGACGCGTCGATCACCGTCACACAGATTACGTCCGCGACCACCGGGAGCAGAGAGCGCGACGGGCTGGCTGTTCGCCAGCTTTCGGACAAGCAGCGGGAAGTGTTCGAACTGGCCCGCAAACGCGGCTATTACGACTACCCGAGAGCGGTAAGCGGGAGCGAGTTGGCCGACGAACTCGGTATCGCGAAGACGACGTTCCACGAACACCTCCGGAAAGTCGAGGCCACGCTGCTCGGCCCGAGAGACGCTGACCGGTACTGACGACGGGACGGCGTCGACCCGTGCTTCGCCTTGCCGGGTCCGGACTGTCAGAGCCAGCGTCCCGGTCCCTGTTCCGTATTTGTGACCCCCAGCGCGACTGAACGCCTACTGGACCGCGAGCGCGACTGAACGCCTACTGGACCGCGAGCGCGACTGAACGCCTACTGGACCGCGAGCGCGACTGAACGCCTATTGCACTCCGAGTTCCGACTCCAACTCCTCGACGACGTCCTGCAGCATCGACGCGAGTTCCTCGTTCGGCGGCAGCCGATACAGCGGGCCGGAGATGTCCAGTGCGCCGAGGACGCCGCCGTGTGGAGCGGTGACCGGTACGCCGACCGAGCGAAGCCCCTCGACCGCTTCCTGATCGTTCACCGAATAGCCGCGCTCGTTCGTGCGTTCGATATCTTCCATGAGGGTTTCGCGGTCGGTGATTGTATACTCTGTCTCGGCGGGCAGCCCCCACCGGTCGAGAATCTCGTTGACTCGGGTCTCCGGCAACGCGGCGAGAATCGCCTTGCCGACTGCCGAGTTGTGCAGGTAGTAGTACCGGCCCACCTGGAACCCTTTCGAGGGGACGTTTGCGACGACGTTGAACAGGGTTATCGCACGCCCGTACTCTTCGACGGCGAACGTGACTTCCTCGCCACAGCTATCGGCGAGTTCGTGTGTTTTGCGACGGGCGACCTCGTACCACTCGTTTCGGGTCCGAGCGCCCTCTCCGAGGTGGAACAGCTTCATACCGAGTCGGTACTGCTCGCCTCGTTTGACCAGATACTCCTGATCTAGGAGTGTCTTGAGGTGAACGTGAATGGTACTCGTCGAGAGGTCCAGCCGGTCCGCAAGCTCACTCATTCGAGCCTCCCCCAGCTCGTTTACCGCATCGATGATCGCGAGGGAGGTTTCGGTCGTCTGGAGACGACGACCGCTAGAGCTGTCCATACCACTGTGGACTTGGTAGTAGTATAAAAAGGTCCGGACATAGTGGAACCGGTTCTGTGGATATTATGTGTATATGTGATAGCTACTGAGAGGGGAAATTACCTAAGGTTATATTTTATAATCTCACGCCCGAAATTAGTCCGTCTCCCCGGATTTTGTGCGATATATAAGGTTAGGACGCTGTCCGAAATCCAATAGAAGTGGACTTTTATATAGCCACAGCGGCCGGGACGAGACAAGACTTCACCAGAGGCGGCACCTGTGATTTGTTACCGGAGAGATAGTTATTATCATGATCTTTTGCGTGTGTATCTGACGAGGCACAGAATGCATGTCAGACACGGATAGTGGCGATGGGACAGAGATCGAGGAGATCTCTGGTCCGGACGTCGAAGCAATCGAGTTCTACGGCGGACGGTGGATGAGCGTCATTCCCATAGGGTTGTTTATCCTGTGGGCAATTGTCCAGAGTGGCCTGTTCGGTATCGGGGACACGACTGGACTCGTCGCGGGGATGCTCGTGGCGCTCATCGTCGGGATGTTCTTCGCCAAGGGAGACTGGAAGAACTACGCGAACACCATCTTCGATGGGATGACGAAGCGGGTCGCCGCGACGGCAGTCGTCGCGTGGCTCTGGGCAGGAATGTTCTCGAACACGCTGCAGGCAGGTGGCTTCGTCGGCGGACTCGTCTGGGCAGCGAACGCGGCCGAAGTCGGGGGCGCGCTGTTCCCCGCCGCCACCTTCATCCTCGCTGCGCTTTTCACGACCGGTATCGGTACCGGGTACGGCGCGGCAGTCGCCTTCTCGGCGCTGTTCTTCCCGGCCGGCATCCTGCTCGGTGCGAATCCGGTGTTGTTGTTCGGAGCAATTCTCTCAGGGGCTGTCTTCGGCGATAACCTGGCACCAGTCAGTGATACGACAATCGTGAGTGCGGTGACGCAGGACGCCGACATCGGCGGCGTCGTCGCCTCGCGGTTCAAGTACGCCATCATCGCTGCGGTGCTGGCGCTCGCGGCGTACGTTTTCGCCGGGAACGCGATGCCCGGGCTGGACATCTCCCAACAGGCGCAGGACCTGTTCGTCCAGAACAGCGAGCCGGCGGGACTGTTGCACCTCATCTCCATGCTCGTCGTCATTGTGACGGCAGTCATGGGCCGACACATTGTTGAGGCGATCTCGTGGGGACTCATCGTTGCTGTTGCCTTCAACATCGTCTTCGGTCTCGCACCGCTGAGTGCCGTGTTGCTGTTCAAGGTCCCGGAAACGTCAGCAGCCGCGAGCTGGGCCGGCTCGCTTCCCATCGCGGAAGTGGTCGCGCCGCAAAACGCCGGCGTCACCGGGTCGATCTACAACGGTGCAGCCGGGTTCTTCCCGCTGATCGTGCTCGTGTTGCTCATCGTCGCCGGGTCAGAGATCATGATCCGTGGCGGTGGCTTCGAGGCGATCCAGGAGTGGCTCCTCGAAAACGTCGCAACGGGCGTTCGCAAGGCCGAAACGACGATGGTGGTCGGCACTGCCCTCGTCAACTCGATGATCACGATCAACACGGCCGCAGAGATCGCGATCGCGCCGTACATCGCCCGCATCGGCCAGCGGTACAACATCAACAGCTACCGTCGAGCGAATATCCTCGACGCGAACACCTCGGCGCTCGGGTACATCTTCCCGTGGGGTGGCGGCGTTCTCATCGGCTTTGCGACGCTGCAGGGCCTCCCGAACCAGTACGAGTGGTTCACCAGTGCGATGGTTGTCAACCCCATTGATGTCTGGCCGTACGTCTTCCACGGCTGGTTCCTGTTCGGTGTGTTCCTGCTCTCCGCACTGACCGGCTTCGGGCTCGAATACACCACTGACCGCAAATCCAAGGATGTGACCCGTCTATGAGCATATTCAGTAAGTTCCTCACCGGAATGTCCTTCAGGACGACCACGCCGACGTTCGAGGCGGGCGAAGAGATAGAGGTGTACGTCACGGAACTCGACGAGGAATCCGGCGAGTTGGTCGCACTGGTCGGCGAGACCCGCCTCTACTTCGAGAACGGTGAGGCAGACATCGTCGGCTGTCGCGTCCTCGCGAAGGTCGAATCGTTCGACGACGCGGAGCACCGCGGCCGTCTCACCCACCTCAAGACGCTGTCTCGGGGGTCGTTCTAGGATTGCCAACGAGCGCCGAGACGGATATTGAATCAGTATAGCGCGATCGAATAAACCGATATCACAGATTCGAACCACTATGAGCAACTCACTATATTCGACAGCACGACAGGACAACCAGACGACTATCGTCCCCAGTACGGACATCGAGGCGGCCGTCGAGATGGCCGACCTCGTGCCGGCCATCGAGGCCGCGTTCGCCGCATACGAAAACGACACGGCGCAGATGCCGCCGAAGTCCTACATCGACCTGCCACAGCACAACGGGGACTTCCGGTCGATGCCGGCCTATCTCGAAACGGACGACTGGGAGGCGTCGGGCATCAAGTGGGTGAACGTTCACCCGGACAACCCCGACGAGTTCGACCTGCCGACCGTGATGGGGACGCTCGTGTACACGGACCCCGAGAGCGGCTTCCCGCTTGCCGTGATGGACGCCACGACGCTGACGATGAAGCGAACCGGGGCGGCCGCCGCCGTGGCGACGGACCACCTCGCCGTCGAGGACGCGTCCTCGCTGGGCATCATCGGTGCCGGCGTCCAGTCGTACACGCAACTGGAGGCCATCTCGCAGGTGCGACCGATTGAATCCGTCGTCGTCAGCGACCTCGACGACGACCGCGTCCAGCGGTTCATCGACACCTTCGGCGACGAGTTCGACGTGCGAGCTGGGACCATCTCCGAGGCGGCCCAGTGTGACGTCCTGTCGACGGTCACGCCGGTCGAGGACCCCATCGTCACGCTCGACGACCTCGGGGAACACACCCACGTCAACGCCATGGGTGCCGACGCCGAAGGAAAGCAGGAACTCCACACGGAGGTCATCCGCGAGGCGACGCTCGTCATCGACGACTTCGAACAGACGACCCACTCCGGCGAAATAAACGTCCCTTGGAGTACGGGCGATATCGACGAGTCGGATATCGACGCCGAACTCGGCGAGATCGTCGTCGGGAACGCGCCGGGCCGCGAGGACCTGTCCGGGATTACCGTCTTCGACTCGACCGGGCTCGCGATTCAGGACATCGCTGCCGCACGCATCGTGTACGAATCGCTCGGTGACGACAGCGGGCACCGCCTCGAGATGGTGTAACTCCGGCGGTCTGCAGTATCGTATCAGCTGGCCGTTCACCCACCGCTATCGAGTGACGCACAGATAGCTGTGGCACGCAGTTGTGGCCCGGAACGATTTATATGTGCCATACGACGAGGGCGTATGCGACGCGTCATCATCGACACGGACACCGCGGGCGATGACACACAGGCAATTTTGCTGTCCTGCCTCAGTGATCGAGTTACCGTCGAGGCAGTCACAATCGTCGCCGGCAACGTGTCCTTCGAGAGAGAGGTCGAGAACGCGAAATACACGCTCGAACTCGCCGATTCCATCGACGTGCCCGTCTACGAAGGGGCGAGACAGCCGCTTCTCAAGGAGTTCGAACACGCGACGTACATTCACGGCGAGGACGGCCTCGGCGGGGACCTGTTCCCCGAGACCGGCATCGAATCGGCGGCAGGGTTTGGCCCCGACGAGATCGTCGACCGCTGTCGGGCGGCCCCGGGTGAAATCACGCTGCTCTGCATCGGACCGCTGACCAACCTGGCGCTGGCGTACGCCCGCGAGCCAGACCTGCCAGATCTCGTCGATGAAGTGTGGGTGATGGGGGGGAACGTCAACTGTGAGGGGAACATTACTCCCGCCGCGGAATTCAATCTGTGGGTCGACCCCGACGCCGCCAAACGCGTGTTTGACGCCTTCGAGGTGACGCTCGTCGATTGGGGCGTGTGTCTTCGGGACGCGGTGTTCGGCACCGCCGAGTTCGAGGCGGTATCAGCGTTCGACAGTGAACTGGCGTCGTTCTTCGAGTCCGTGACCGAGCAGGCCCGGGCGTTCAACAGCGAGGGCCCCGACGACCCCGGGTGGACGGCACTCCCGGACAGCGTCACTGCCGCGTTGCTTGCCTACCCGGAACTCCGGGAGGAGGTGTCGACGTATCACGTCGCGGTGGACGACCGCGACGGGCTCACTCGCGGGTACACCAGCGTCGACGTCAACGGCGTGACCGACGGCGAACCGAACACCCACGTCGTGGAGTCCGTCGACAGCGACGCCTTCCAGTCGGTCATGTACTCGCTGCTCCAGTCCCGGGACCCTGACAGCGGCATCGCCGAATGAGTCAGGGCCGGAACCGAACGCGATAGTAGCGAACGGTGTGTGTCGTAGTTGCCGCTGTGCGAGCCCTGTGGCGCCGGTCCTGTCGGCGCGTGTTGTCCCTGGTTTTTACTGGGGGCCGGAGGGATGTCAGGGTATGACGCTTACAGACCGTCTCGACCAGTACCTCCGGACAGCGGGACTCGAAGCCGTCTGGTTCGCCCGACCGAACTCCTTCGCGTGGCTCACTGGGGGTGGCGACAACGTCGTCGACCGCGAAGTCGACATCGGCGTCGCCGCCGCGGGCTACGACGGCGACGAGATACGGGCCGTCACCGACAACATCGAAGCGCCGCGGCTGCGTGACGAGGAACTCGGCAGCGACGTGGCCGTCGAAACATTCGATTGGCACGCACAGTCGCTGGCTGAGGCTGTCGCCGAAGCGAGCCCGACGCCGGCGGCGGCGGACTTCGACGTCCCCGGCTTCGAGTCAGTCGACGCCACACAGCTCCGACAGCCGCTGACCGAGACCCAGATCGAGCAGTGTCGTGACCTCGCGCGAGACACGGCCGAAGCAGTCGAAGCAGTCGCGCGGAACGTCGAGCCGTCCCACACCGAACTCGATGTGACCGCCGTGCTCCGACAGAAGCTCGAAGGCCGAGGCATCGCTACGCCCGTCGTACTCGTCGGTAGCGCCGAGCGGGCACAATCCTACCGCCATTACACCTCGACCGAAACTGAACTCGGCGACTATGCGCTCATGTCGGTGACCGTCCAGCGGAACGGGCTCCACGTTAGCACCACCCGAGCGGTCGCGTTCGACCCGCCGGAGTGGCTGGTGGAGCGAACCCGCAAAGCCGCCTGCGTCGAGACCACTGCACTGGCCGCGACACAGGCAGCCGGCCAGAATGGTGGCACAGCGGGCGACGTGTTCGACGCTATCCAGAACGCCTACGCCGAGGTCGGCTGGGAAGGCGAGTGGCAGAACCATCACCAGGGGGGTGCGACGGGCTTCGCCGGCCGGGAATGGATCGCCACGCCCGGAAGCGGGGTCAAGGTCGCGTTGCCACATGGGTACGCGTGGAACCCGACTATCGACGGCGCGAAGAGTGAGGACACCTATCTCGTCTCGGCCGACGACATCGAACTCCTGTCCGCGACCGGCGACTGGCCGACCGAGACGGTCTCGGCAGTCGGCTACGACCTCGAACTGCCGCGACACACGGTGCTGGAACTGTAGCGGTACTGCAGCCATCTCTAGCCGGCGAGTTAAGAGTTTACAACGGGTGTTGTATGAACCCGTGGATTTAAGCAACGCGTCAGGCTACCCCTCTGTATGACCGCAGAGCGCGCCTGGTGGAAGGAGGCAGTCGTCTACCAGATCTATCCCCGGAGCTTCAACGACAGCGACGGTGATGGCGTCGGCGACATACAGGGCATCGTCGAGCGGCTGGACTACGTCGCCGACCTCGGCGTCGACGTCATCTGGCTCAATCCGGTGTACGACTCCCCGCAGAAGGACAACGGTTACGACATCAGCGATTATCAGGCCATCTACGACGAGTTCGGGACGATGGCCGACTGGGAAGCGCTACTCGAAGCGGTCCACGACCGGGATATGCGGCTCGTCATGGACCTCGTCGTCAATCACACCTCGGACCAACACGAGTGGTTCCGGAAGTCCCGCCAGCGCGACCCGGAGTACGAGGACTACTACATCTGGCGCGAGGGCGGAACAGACGAGGACGGCGAGCCCACGCCACCGAACAACTGGGAGTCCTTCTTCGGGGGCTCCGCCTGGGAGTACGACGAGGAGCGCGGCGAATACTTCCTCCACCTGTACGACATCTCACAGCCGGACCTGGACTGGCGCAACGACGCCGTTCGACAGGACGTCTTCGACACCATCGAGTGGTGGCTGGAGAAGGGCATCGACGGCTTCCGGATGGACGTCATCAACCTCCTGTCGAAAGTCGAGGGGCTGCCCGACGGCGACCCGGACAGCGAGTGGGTCGGGTCCGAACAGTTCATCGACGGGCCGGAGATGCTGTCGTATCTCGACGCAATGGACGACGAGGTGCTGTCGAATTACGACGTGATGACTGTCGGAGAGATGCCACAGCTCACCGTCGAGTCGGCCCGCGAGTACGCCGGCGCGGACGGCCCGCTGGACATGGCGTTTCACTTCCAGCACACGAAACTCGACTACGCTGACGGTGAGCGGTGGTCGGTCGGCGACTGGAGCCTGCCGGAGCTGAAGCGTATCGTCGACCGCTGGCAGGACGGGCTGGCGGCGGACGGCTGGAACACGCTGTACTGGGAGAACCACGACCAGCCGCGGAGCGTCTCACGCTACGGCGACACCGAGAACTACCGCCGGGAATCCGCGAAGCTGCTCGGGACGTTCATCCTCACGCTCCGTGGCACGCCCTACATCTACCAGGGCCAGGAACTCGGGATGACTAACGCCGACTGGGACACGATGGACGACCTCCGCGACGTCGACGCCATCAACCACGCGCGGGAGCTACTCGACCGGGAGGGCGTCGAGGGCTACGAGGACGTGAAAGACGTCGTCGGCTACCGGACCCGCGACAACGCCCGAACGCCGATGCAGTGGGACGACTCGCAAAACGCCGGGTTCACCGACGGCGACCCCTGGATTCAGGTCAATTCGAACTACAGGGAGATCAACGCCGCCGACCAGCAAGCCGATGCGGATTCCGTCTACAACTACTACCGGCGACTCATCCAGTTGCGCTCCGACAGGGACGTGCTGGTGTACGGGGACTACACCGACCTGCTCCCCGAGCATGAAACCGTCTTCGCCTTCACGCGGTCGCTGTCGACGGACTCGGGAACCGAGAAAGTCCTCGTCGTCCTGCACTTCGACGACGCGACGGAAACCTTCGACCTCCCGGTCGAGTACGCCGATGCGACGCTGCTAGCGTGCAATTACGACCACGACGACCCGGACCCGGAAACGGTGACGCTCGCGCCGTACGAGGCTCGCGTCTACGAGCTGTTCGATTGAGTCCTTCGTACTACCTGAATCCCGCCGCGGGGCCGTGGCGAAGCACAGATTCAAGACGCGTCCGTCACCAGCAGTGGTATGTACCTTGCCGACGAGACCTGGCCGGACCTCGGCGACTATTTCGAGACGGAGTCGCTGGCGCTCGTCCCGCTCGGATCGACCGAGCAACACGGGCCACATCTCCCGCTGGCGACGGACCACCTCATCGGGGAAGCCTTCGCCCGGGAAGCCGCCGACAGGACTGGCTACCTCTGTACCCCGACGATCAATGTCGGCGTGAGTCCCCATCACAGACAGTTCAACGGGACAATGTGGGTCGACGCACCGGTGTTTCGTGACTACGTCGAGTCGTTCACCCGGAATCTGGCGTACCACGGCATCGACCGGGTCATCTACGTGAACGCCCACGGCGGGAACGTCGAGCACCTCCGGGAGGTCGGCCGGCGGCTCCGGGACGACGAACTGCTGTACGCCATCGAGTGGATGTGGGACGAGAGTATCCCGGACCTCGTAGACGACCTGTTCGAGCAGAACGGGCCACACGGCGGGCCGAAGGAGACGGCCATGATTCAACACCTGCGCTCCGAGCTGGTTCACGACGACCGCCTCGAAGACGCACGGGACGGCGGGATTCCGAGCGTCGAGGCTGCGGAGACAAAGAAGTACGGTTCGCGAACCTTCTACGACGCCGCTGATAACACCGGCAACGGTGTCCTGGGCGACCAGACCGACGCAACGGCCGAGAAGGGGGCCGAGATGTTCGAGGCCGCGACCGAACAGCTCGTCAGGCTCTGTGAGTGGCTGGACGCCCAAGCGTTCGACGACCTGCTCCCAGAGCCACACGTCTAACGCCGGGCTGTCGGCACCCGAGAACGATTCCCGCTCTCCGGGGCTGCCGTTCGATAGCCAACCCCCGGTAGTTGGGTTTTTGCGACAGGCGGGAGTACGGGATGTATGGCCCTCCTCCTGTTTCCCGGGATGCCCGGTACTACTGAACTGTTCGTCATGCTCGTCATGATGGGGATGTTTCTCGTCGTTCCCCTCGCACTCGTCGTGGCCGCGTATCTGTTCGGCAAGCGCCGCGGCAGAGCCGAAGTGAGCGAGTCGGGCGATTCATAACCAATCGCCAGACGGCGGCCAATCGGCGTGTAATGGGCCTGTCGCGGCGAATCGACTCGTTTATCGGTCCCACTCTATGAGGGAGATGTGTGTCCCCACCGAGTCCCCATCCCGAGTCGCTTCGTAGCCGAGCGTTCGAAATAACGGTTGATGACGGACGAGAGACCTTCAACGCGCTCAGTATCGAGCACGCCGATTGTGAGACGGAATGGATCATCTCCGACACGGTGTATGCGCTCGAAAATATGCGGTAACAGGTAGCAAACTGTTGCGTTGTGGCGTTACGATAGTGGACCCAACTGCGTCGGAACGGTGACGCCGCTGTGTCTGTACCGCCGGTTCTTCGTGTGAGTCATTCCGCCGAGAATCGCCGCCAGACTGGCATGAAGACGCCGTAGAACGAGCCAAAAACCAGGACACCAGCCGCGATAGCTAATTCTCGCCCTGCCACGCCGAATACGTCGTACAGAGTCCGGAGGACGATGAATACCCCGAGTCCCCAGACAGCGAAGGCGGCACGCTCTTTCCAGGAGAGGCCACTTCTGTGGAACACACGCTGTCTCCGCAATAGACGGTATCAAAGCCTGTGGTTCGACGCGATATCGGACCGCGAGTATGAGGGGATGATAACACACGCTGCACAGATCACAGCAGCTGTAACTGGGATGGGTCGTGCTGGTGCCACAGAAGTCCGTTCCCGCCCTCACTCGGTCGGGATGGGGCCGGTCCCGATGACGTCCCGAACCGCGCTTTCGAACTCCTGACGGTCGGCGAAGTACGGGATGTCGACGTCCTCGAGCACCGTTGCGAGTTCCTGCGGGCCGTCCGGCGTCCGAATCGTCGTGTCCCCTTCGCGGCTGACGATGGTGCTGTGTTCGATGCCCCAGGTGAGCCGGGCCGAGACGCGGGCCAGCGGCGCACCGGCAACGTCTGGTCCGTCGCCGAGTTCGACAGCCGGCTCCTCCGCGTCCTCGCTTTCGTCGTCGCTCATACCCGAACTGTTCCCGTGGGTCCGATTAGTGCTTTCGGAACGGCTCGCGCACTTGGTGAATCACGCGCGTGCCCGCGTCATGCATCTGTCTGACGGGTAGTTTTATCGGATGTAGCAGTAGTATACTGCATGACTAGTCTCACCGACGTGTACGAAGGGGAGGTTGGGCGCGTCGCATCGCGCCGCCAGCAACTCGTCGGGACAGCCCTGTTTCTCGTTGGTGTTGCCGGACTCGTCGGGGCAATCGCGCTCGCAACGACCGGCATCGGAAACAGATACGGGCTGGACGCCTACGCAGCCAGGCGGATCGCCGGCGTCATCGCCGGGCTCGGGCTGCCGTCGGTCATCCTCGGCGTGTTCGCGGTGTTACCGGCCAGTCGTCGAATCCGGCTGACCGCCCTCGGTGGCACGGGCGTCGCAACAGTCGGCGTCGTGCTGTTCCGGTCGCTGTATCCCTACAGCTGGACCAGCAGCGACCCGCTGCTGGCACTGCTCACCGGCGTCGTCTACTTCGCCGGTATCGTGACGACGTTCTGGTGCCTGTTCGCGTCGCTTGCGACGTTCAAGACGCGAAACGACCCCGGCGGGACGGCACGCATGGAAGTGACCGAGGAAGGGACGATCCGTCTCGTCGAGGAAGCCCGGACGCTGCCGGGACTGGGCGGCATCGGGTTTTTCGGACAGGACCCGGACGGCACGGTCGAGACGCAGACGAACCGAGCGAGTGCGACCGACGAGGGCGCTGTCAGCGACGGCGGGACCGGACAGCGCTCGGGCACTACGCGCACGGCCAACGGCCGCAGTCGGCAGCCGACGGGCGGCACGCAGTCTGACCGCAGCACGCGGTCCAAGCGACGGTCGGACAGCGGCACGGCGACGGAGCGACAGTCGGACCGTCGGGCGACCACTGGCTCGAACACCGGCCAGCAAAACACCGCGTCGCGTGGGACGAACCGAACCGGCCCTTCCGAGAACGCGCTCGACCCGAAAATAGCCGAAGCCGGTCCGGAAGCGTCGCCGTCGACCGACGGCGGCACGGCGACGACGGGGCACGACGCGATCACCGAGACGGCGGTCCACCAGGGCGAACCGGACACCTACTGCGGGAACTGCCGGCACTTCGAGTACGTGATGCAGGACGGCGACATCGAGCCGTACTGTTCGTTCCACGGCGAGGTCATGGACGACATGGAACCCTGTTCGGCGTGGGTTCGCAACGACTGATACCGTCGGCACTCCGATTTTGCTAAGCTTCCGCACTGCACAGCGATGGGGACCGACAGAACGGCCTGGGCGAAACCGGGTATTTAACACGGTCGGCAGGCAAACGGTGGTACTACAATGGAGTTTTGCGACGAATGCGGTTCGATGATGAAAACGGACGACGAGCGCTGGGTCTGTGGCAGTTGCGGCTACGAGAAGGCTCGAAACGCCGAGACCGAACAGGAGATGGCCGTCACCACGCAGGGCCAGGAGGAGTCGGAAGTCGTCGACACCTCCGAGGTCGACGCCGAAGACATGGGACCGACGACGGGCGCACGCTGTCCCGAGTGTGGCAACGAGCGGGCCTTCTACGAGATGAAGCAGATCCGCGCGGCCGACGAGTCCGAGACGCGCTTTTTCACCTGCACCGAGTGCGAACACAAGTGGCGCGAGGACGACCACTGAGGCCGGACCGTGCCCACTGACCCCGCGTTCCCGGACGTTCCCGCGGACCGGCTGTGCGACGGCGGCTGGGAGCTCGTCGACGAGAGCGTCGAAACCGTCTTTCAGTTACCGACGGCCCGCGTCGAGGGCGCGACGAAAGTGTACGACGACGCCGAAACGCGCGAGGCGGTCAGAGACGCGGTCGGGTTCGACCACCAGTGGCGGTTCTTCTTCGCGACCGCGCTATCGTTTACCCCGCCGCTCGCGCCGGGTATCGGACCGGCGATGATTCTGCCGACAGTTCGCTCAGAAGCGCAGTCGGCCTTCGCCGAGGAGTTGGCCGACAGAGGGTTCGTATCAGTCGAGCGCGGGCGGAGCGAGCGGGTCCGCGTCGACAGCGGCGACCGGGCGCGGCTCCGGACCTACAGCGCCGAGCTCGACCTCGAAGCGGTCGACGCGACGCTGTCGATCACCGGGTGGGTCGGCGTCTGGCACGGCGATGGGTTCCGTATCGCCGCCGGCGCGTACCCCGACCAGTCGCTGTCGTCACTGCTCGGCATCGAGACCCCCCCTGACCCCCTCCAGCGGTCGCCGTCGGACTACCGGGCCGAACTGCTTGACCTCATTCGCGCCGTGGCGTAAGCGCCAGAAGCGCGCCGTCGAGGAACAGCTCTATCGGCCCGAGACCGAGCCGTTTTGCGAGCGAACTCGGAACGGCGTCCGCGCCGAGGCGGGCCACGGGCGCTCCGCGAACGCGGATTTCAGCCGTCAGTCCGGCCGCAGTCAGCGCTGCGGCGGCGTCTCTTCCCTCGACCGGTCGGTCCCGCCAGAGGGCGAACGCCGCCCCGAAAGACGGTAGGTCGACGGCGACGAGGTCGTCGTACCCGCGAACGCTGAACGCGACCCCGTCCCGCTCGACGGTCAGGTCGGCGTCGACGAGCAGGTCCGGCTTTCCCTCGACCTGGTCGAACAGATCACCGACCGCCTTCGCCGTGGTGACCACTGTCAGTCGTTATCGCGTGTCGTGATAGTCAGCGTGCCATCGACCCGCCAGCGAGCGTGCTCGGCGTCTTCGCCGGCCTTGCTCGGGACATCGACTTCCATGTCGTCGAAGTCGTACGTTATTTCCGCATTACGACCAGTCAGGCGGTCATAGAGCCCGATCGCGAGGTCTGGCCAAGTTGTCGTCTCCATCGGCGTTTCTGATTCGCTCATGCAGTACAGTGTACGTGCTACTACATGTTTAAAGTCGACCCCAACAAGAGGGGTTGAGAGGGGTGACCGGAGCCGTCAGGGCCGCCGCGCGAATGTCAGGTAGCCGGTATGCCCGACGCCACCGGTCGATGGGCGGGAGCCGCGGTCGTCGAAGTCCATCTCCCGCTGGATGGTGTCGAGCGTCTCGACGCCGTCGAGGCCGACCTCGGTGGCCGTCGCCACGACCTCGCGCGTGTTCTCCACAAACGGGGAGTACACCGCCAGCGATCCGCCCCGGTCCAGCAGCGTCGGCGTTCGCTCGACCACAGTCGGGGCGTCCTCGGTGTCGAGGGTCAGCACGTCAAAGCCCGAGAGGTCGTCGAGGTCGTCGGTGATGTCGCCGGTCCGGACCTCGACGGTGTCCGCGACGCCAGCGGTCTCCATGTTCTGGCGCGCTACCTCAGCGAATTCGGGGTCTTGCTCGTAGGTGACCACGTCAGCGCCAATGCGGCCCATGTACGCGCTGAGGATGCCGGTCCCGGTGCCGGCGTCGAGGACGCGGTCCGCCGCGGCCACGCCGGTCTTGCCGACGACCAGCCCCACGTCGCGGGGCATCATCGGCGCGCCGGTGCGTTCGAGGTGGGTGAACAGGTCCGGGCCGCGCAGCCGACGGACGGTGAAGCCGGTCCCCAGATGGGTCTCGACGACATCGCCCGGTTCCACGTCCTCGGGGACCTCCAGAATACCGAGGTCGGACTCGAAGCGCTCGCCGGGGTCCAGCAGGTACTCGCGGTCTTCGTGGACGAAGAGATACGCCACGTTACTCCAGTTCGTCGACCGCGTCGGCGAGGTCGCCGTCGTTGGCTTCCAGCGCTTCTCGCGCAGTGTCTTCGTCGACGCCCGCCCGCATCGCGACGAGTTCGACGTCGTCCTCGTCGACGCCGGAGTCGCTGCCGCTCTCGTCTGCGTCGTCCGCAGCCGCCGCGGCCGAGCCCTCGCCGGAGCCGAGTTCGCGGCTCTCGGGTTCGCCGACGACCTGGTACGTCTTCTGGCCCTGCGCTTCCATGAGCTGGACCTCCGCGTCGTCGAAGACGAGCTCCTCGTCCGGGGTGCGGATAATTACTTCCTGCGCATCGATGTCCTCCATGTCGATGCCCATCTGTTCCATCATCTGCTTCATCTTGCGCGGGTTCATCCCGCCGCCTCCGCCAAACATACGTGTGACTGGCGGGGCAGGGCAGAAAAGCGTAGCGACCCGGGCTCGGACTGGAGTCCGTCGCGGGGCAGGCCGGTCGACCGGGCGAAACCGGCACGCTCCCACGGCTTCGTAACGATTCTAAGGATCGCCCGTCCATCCCCGCCGTGTCACTGCTGTCCATCTTCGCCACGGCCATCCTCCCGGTCGTCGCCGTCGCTGCGGCCGGCTTCGCGCTCGGCCGGGTGAAAGGTACGGACCCGGACGCGCTCAACACCATCACGGTGTACGTCCTCGCGCCCGCGCTGGTGGTCCACAGCCTGACAACGTCCTCGCTGGCCGGCGATACGATTCTGAGCGTCGTCCTCGCTGTCGTGCTGTTCACCGCGGCGATGCTTCTCATCGCGGAGGGCGTCGGCCGCCTCACGGGGCATTCGGAACCGCTGCTCGGCGCGTTCGTCCTCGTCGCTATCTTCCCCAATACCGGGAACTACGGCATTCCGCTGGCGGATTTCGCCTTCGGCGCGACCGGGCGCAGCACGGCCGTCCTCGTGACCGCGCTGCAGGGCGTGCTACTCTACACCGTCGGCATCTACATCGCCGCCCGGGGTAGCGGCGACAGCCCGCTCGCGGATATGCGCCGTGTGTTCGGCGTGCCGCTCGTCTACGCTGTCGTCGTCGCGCTTGCACTCCGATGGGTCGGCGCAGTGCCGCCCACAGACTCGACAGTGATGCAGACACTCGAACTGCTTGGCAACGCCTCGATTCCGGTGATGTTGCTCATTCTCGGCATCCAGCTATCGAACGTCGACGGGAACAGCGATTTCCGGTCGGTCGGGATCGCCAGCGCGTTGAAACTCCTGCTGGCGCCAGTGCTCGCGTTCGCCGCGGTGCTCGTGGTCGGGTTCCAGAACCAGACAGTCGCGCGGGTGGTCGTGCTCCTGTTGGCGACGCCGACCGGCGTGACGACCATCATCCTCGTCGGCGCGTTCAGCCATCAGACTGGCGACCGCTCGCCAGGCGAATTCGTCAGCGCGACCGTGTTCCTGACGACCGTCGTCAGCGCGGTGACGGTGACGGTTCTCGTGTGGCTGCTGCAGTCCGGACTGGTGCTGTGACTACTCCTCCCAGTATATCCGTATCTCCTCGGCGGTGATGTCGACGAAGTGGTTCGAGCCGTTTCTGACCGCGAACCGGCCGATAGGCCGGTCGATGGTCCGGCTGGGGCCACCCTCCACCTGGACAGTGATCGTGTATTCGCCGGTCGCACCGATCATCGGGTCATACTCGACCGACTCGCCGGCAGCCAGCGTCGCCGTCTCGTCCAGTACCGCCGTTTCGTTTCTCGTGATAGTGAGTGTGACAGTCTGCTCGCTGTCCGTGTCGTTGTCGACGACAAACAGGATCGGGTCGTCCGGAGCGGGCGTTACTGTCGGCGTCGGCGTGTCCTGCCGTGTACTGGTCACTGCCGTTGTCGGCTGTTCCTGTGGCGTCGTTGTGGCTGTCGATGATGTCGAATCGTCCGTCGACGTGTCGTCACCGGGCGCACTGCAGCCGGCAACTGGGGAGAGCGCAAGCGCGGCGAGGAGCGTGCGGCGGCGCATATCGCTCGTCTCGAAGGGAGCAGCAAATGCTTTCTGTCATACTAATCCTTGTCGACCATCCTGGATAGTGCCAACCCACGAGGGCGGCACGCCCCGGCGATCGCCACAAAACCCGTCAGTCCTCTGCGCCCTGCCGGACCTTCACGGCCATCCCCGTCTCGAAGTCGTCCATGCCGCTGCCGGGCAGTTCCGCGCGGCCGACGGCGAGTAGATAGCCGTCCTCGTGGACGACGAGGGCTTCGTCGCCCGGACGGAGAGCGCTGTCGGCGGACTGGACGAACTTCGCGAAGGCGTTGCGGCCCTCACGGATGAAGGGCTCGCTCTCGTCGCCGACGACCACGCGGTGTCGCGGCCCGTCGAAGGCATCGAGGAGTCTGCTCCCGCCGGCGAGTCCGAGTCGGAAGCGTCCGTCGTCGCCGTACGTGGCGATGCGGCCGTCCGTGGCATGGACCTGTCGCGGCCGGCCAGAGCTTGTGTGTGTTACGTCGAGGGCGTCAGCGCCGGTGAACAGCGCTGTCCCGCCGCCACCGCCGAACTGGTAGTCGGCCGCGCGCCGGAGCCCGCGGAACTCGTCGTCACTCATTGCCCGTGTTCGATGCCGGGTGATAAACCGCCTTTCGGTTCTGTCCGTACCACTGTCCGGCGCAGTCTGAAATGAAATGGTCGCCCAGCCGTGGGTGCCCGAACCACGGCCGACCGAAATCGTGTGGCGATGGTGAATGCCACTCCCCCAATCCGTTCCGAATCAACGGTCCGGCCCTATGGGTGACGGAGTCCCGAACCGGAATGCCATTGGTTCGCTCCGTCAGTCGCCCCGGCCCGAGTACACGGGGCGTGTGCCTCTGTATCCGATCCGCGGTCAGCGATCCGACCACGACGCCTGGAACTGCAGTGGGTCTCCATCTCGCGCCTGTTCCGTGACGAGCGCGAGGGTGTACCGACTATCCTCAGCATATGACAACACGCCGTCTCTGTGACCCAACTGGTCGGGGGAACTACACGGGGATGTGTTTGCTGCTTCAGTTATGCAGGTGGGCCGGAATTTCCGTTCTGCCGGGCCGGAGCGGTGGCGTCTCTCAGGAACGATGTGGGCATTGCTTCCTAGTACCATACTTTCCTCCGTCGATTTTGGGGAAATTTATACCGGATGCCTTCCAAGTGACGGGTGACATGCCTACAGACACGCGAAAAGTGATTCTGGGCGCTGCGCTGCTGGCGATCAGCACCGTGCTCATCCTTGGTACTGGGGCAATCGACATCGGCATCCCGGCCGCTGCCGGAGCGCTGGCTGCACTGGGACTGGCCGCCGGAGCCCTCCTCGTTGGAACGTCAGAAGACGGTCGCCCGGTCTGACCGCGGAGGTATTTTTCCGTCGAGGGTAACCCAGATGAGAGCAGCTGTGAGGCCGTCGCACTGTGAGAAGGTATCCGGTACCGTGGTTGGCTAACGGAGACACGGTGGCAGAGTGAGCGCCCACACTGGGTGGGCTATAGCAGGAACCGGTCGGAATCGTCGCTCATATCGATAAACCCGTCAACGGCCGCTTTGAGATCTTCAGAGGACGACTCCTCGAATCCCATCGCTTCGACACGACAGCCCTCGTGGCGGAGATACCGACACACGCGAGCGAAGTCTCCGTCGCCAGTACAGAGCACGACCGTATCGACGTGATTCGCCAGCGAAACCGCGTCGAGGCTCATCCCGACATCCCAGTCGGCCTTCTTCGACCCGTCCTGAAACGTCTTGATGTCCTTGATACGCGTCTCGAAGCCGATGTCGACGAGCGCTTCGAAGAACGACTCTTCTTCGGGTGAATCCGCGCGGATGACGTAGGCGATTGCGCGGGTCAGTTCGCGGCCGTCAACGGCCTCTTCCAGTAGTGCCTCGTAGTCGATGTTCCGCGAGTAAAGACTCCGGGCAGTGTGATAGAGGTTTTGCGCGTCGGCCAGTACGGCCACGCGCTGTCCCGGCTGGGAAACTGTCATATCAGGTATTGGCTACCGCCCGGAATATGCTTTCGGGATACAAACGTGAAAGAACGGCGTAATTATGCCCCAACTAACCAGTTGTTGTCGCTTCAGCAGTTCTGGTCGCGGATAGAACCTGTCAATAAAAGGGGCGGAGTACCGAGGCGTGCAGTCAACTTAGTGAGCATTGCGTTTCACTCAGACAAGCGCGGAACAGCCTACTTCTGGAGGTCGAACGCAACTGCTACCGGAGTAGCTGTCCAGTAGACGAACCGATACCGACCGGAGACGAGTTCAGGACACACAGTAAAATCTTTCTCGCCGGGAACCACCCCATCTTCGGTCAGACGGAGCGACCATTCAAATACCTGCCCAGGCGCTGCCTCGGTACCCAGATCCACGTATTGAAACTCATCGTCCCCGGTCTGTCCACGGACATCTTGCCAGCCATCTTCAGTGAGCAGTTCGATCTGGTACATATACTTAAGACCCAGAGTGAGGGTGCTATCAGACGTGTTTGTCAGCGTAATTTGGGCTGTGTCACCGTATTCAAACGCTGTCCCATCAATCCGTAGTGACACATATCCAGTATCTCCCCACGGAACGGAGCCTTCGTCATACATTGGCGGGTGGCGAGTGAAGTTGCCCTTCTCACACGAGAGGTCTTTTACCGGGGACTCAGGACTCTCAGCTGGCCGAATGTGATCACTGAGTTGACGCTCTGTCATCTCTTCGGTATTTCCAGCTGTTTGTTGCTCAGTGTTCTCGGTTTCCGTTTTTGCAGCTGTCTCGGTCGGATCACTGCTGGTACTCGAACAGCCGGCGAATCCGAGGACGCTGGAGGTGGCTAAAAGATAGTGTCTTCGACGCATACCTGCCGATATTATGTACCTTGCAGTATGTGTTGTGTGGCCGATACTTATGTGTTATTGTCAGAATGTAATGTGTACACCTCTGACCGCTTGTTTCAGACAGGACGCAAATACCAAAATACAGTCGGGCCTGCTCCAGCAGCGTCTCCCAGACAAGCCGAGGGAAACGCTGGCGTACTGCCACACGATGGGGGTCCCGCCGTCTCCATGCGACGACTCGATAAGGCTTCGAATGCACTGTGAAAGGCGACAGCGAGAACACAAAAGCTAAGTCGGTCACGCTTGGTTACTCAACCATGCGACGACGCCGTCAGTCCGGAACCGTTTCGTGGCTCCCCGGCGAGGGCGTCGTCCGCGCGAAACGCAAGCCGACGTTTTAGCGGCTCGTGGCGGACGTGGCGACTCCGTCTCGGGCCAGGTCGTTTGACACACAACAGCCGGCGGTATCGGCCGGCTATCGCACCGTTTCCGACCGGACAACCGAACCCACAGCGACACCACACACTCAGCAATGACAGCTATCGACTTCCGCGGCGTGTTCCCGGCGATGTGCACGCCGTTCCACCAGGACGGCAGTATCGACTTCGAAACGCTCCAAGAGGACGCCCAGCGGCTCGAATCCGCCGGCGTCGACGGCCTCGTTCCGGTCGGCTCGACCGGCGAATCGGCGACGCTCTCCCACGACGAACACATCGAGGTCGTCGAGGCGGTCATCGACGCCGTCGACGACGTGCCGGTCATCGCCGGCTCGGGGTCGAACAACACCAAGGAAGCACTGGAGCTGTCCCGGCGCTCCGCCGAGGCCGGCGCTGACGCCCTGTTGCTCATCTCGCCGTACTACAACAAGCCCGAACAGCAGGGGTTCGTCGACCACTACACGACCCTGGCTGACGCCGTCGACCTGCCACAGATCGTCTACAACGTCCCATCGCGGACGGGCCAGAATATCGAGCCGGATACGGCGGTCGAACTCGCATCCCATCCGAATATCCGGGCCTACAAGGCCGCGAGCGGCGACATGAACCAGATTTCCGAGATCATCGAACGCACGCGAGAAGAGGACTTCGCGGTGCTGTCCGGCGACGACGGGATGACGCTACCGATGCTGTCGGTCGGCGGGACCGGCTGTATCTCGGTCTCGGCCAACATCGAACCGGAGCGCACCTGCGCGATGGTCGGCGCGGCGCTGTCCGGCGACTTCGAGCGAGCGCGAGCGATCCACCACGAACTCGGCCCGCTGTTCCGCGCGATGTTCGTCGAGACAAACCCCATCCCGGTCAAGGAAGCGATGCGGATTCGGGGCTACGGCCCGGCACATCTCCGCTCGCCGCTAACCCGCCTGTCCGACGAACACCTCGACCACCTGCGTGACGTGCTCGCGACGCTCGAAACCGAAGACCTCGAAGACGAGTACGCGGAGGCCGAGCGATGACGCGGGTGGCGGTCAACGGCGTCACCGGGCAGATGGGTGGGGCCGTCGTCGAGGCCGCCACCGACAGCGAGGTCGTGGTCGGCTTTGCGACCAGCGAGACGGACGCGGTCGACGGCGTCCCGGTCGTCGACCCCGCCGATGCCGCCGAGGCGCTCCGGGAGTACGACGTGGACGTTGTCGTCGACTTCGCCGTCCCCGAGGGCGCGCTGACCGTCGCCGAGGCCTGCGTCGAAGCGGGCGTCCCGATGGTCGTCGGAACTACCGGCTTCGACGATGACGGGCTGGCCCGACTGCGAAACGCCAGCGATGAGATTCCGCTGCTGAAGGCGACCAACTTCTCGCAGGGGATTCAGGTCCTCCAGCGCCTCGTCAGTGAGGCGGTCGCCACGCTCGACGACTACGACCTCGAACTCATGGAGACCCACCACAACCGCAAGGTCGACGCGCCGTCGGGGACAGCCAACAGTATCCTCGACGTGATCCAAGAGGAGCGCGACGTAGAGCCGGTGTACGGCCGGGAAGGGCACGCACCGCGCGACGACGACGAAATCGGCGTGTTCGCCAGGCGAGCCGGTGACATTCGCGGGGAGCACGAACTCGTGCTGGCCGGCAACGACGAAGTCCTCTCGCTGTCGCACCGGGCCGAGGACCGCGGCGTGTTCGCTGCCGGCGCACTCGATGCGGCGACGTGGCTCGTCGGCCGCGACGCCGGCTGGTACGAGTTCGGCGACGTTGTAGACGCCTGAGCGAGAACGGGAGGGAAACACGGGACGGTTTTCAGTGGTCTACTCGCGGCAATTGATTGCGGTTCTATAGTAACAATTGAAACGATTTACACACTGATCGCACTGCCGTCGTGCGATCAGGTGTGCATTGATTTTCAATGGCTACTATAGACGGATCGGTGAGCGGCTCCCATATCGACACCCGGTGTTCGGAAAATATGAATATGTGATAATACACACTCGAATACCTCTCTCAATACCACGGTCAGCCTTATATGCCGGAGTTGCCGCGTATCGTGTATGGCTACGAACCAGCGCGTACAACTACCAGCGACCGATTGCCCGCGATGTTCCAGCGAATTCGAAGCGACGGCACCGCGCATCAGTATGTGCCGGGAATGCGGGTACATCCCCGGCCGCGGGTCCGACTGAGAGAACGACAGACGGAAAATGCGGCGTGGCAACACACCCATCCCGAAACCCCGATAGGTAAGCCCCCGGCGTCGCAACCGGGTGGTATGAGCCTCGAAGCCGATATCGACGACCTCTGGCAACGGAAACAGGACGGGCTGACGGCCGCCGAAGCGACCGACGACCACCTCGCCGTACTCGATGAATTCCTCGCGGCGCTGGAAGCGGGGGAGGTCCGCGCCGCGGAGCAGTCCGGCGGCGAGTGGGAGGCGAACGCCTGGGTCAAGCAGGGCATTCTACTGAACTTCGGCCTGCGCGAAACCGTCGCCCGCGAGTACGGCGGCGTCGACTACCACGATGTACTCCCACTCCGGGAGACCGAGGACCTCGGCGAGCGCGGGACCCGCAACACGCCGGACGGCACGACCATCCGCCGCGGCGCGTACCTCGGCGAGGACTGCATCATGATGTCGCCATCCTTCGTCAACGTCGGGGCGTACGTCGGCGACGGCACGCTCGTCGACTCCTGTGACACCGTCGGCTCCTGTGCGCAAATCGGCGAGAACGTCAAACTCGGCGCGAACACGCTCATCGGCGGCGTCCTCGAACCGGTCGAGAACGCCCCAGTCATCGTTGAGGACGAGGTGTCGCTGGGCGCTGGCTGTCGCGTCACCAGCGGCTTCGTTGTCGGCGAAGGCTCGATTGTCGGTGAGAACACGCTCCTGACGCCGCGGATTCCCGTCTACGATCTCGTCGAGGACGAGGTACTGTACGGCGAACTGCCGCCGGAACGGCGCGCGTTCCAGCGCTTCGTCGACTCTTCGGTCGGCGAGAACGATCTGATTCCCGGTGGGGCGTACAAGCCGGCAGTCGTGGCGACCGACGTCGAGGAGGAGACGCTGGAAGCGACGGAGAGAGAAGACGCGCTTCGGGAGTAGCGAGGAAGCGACCGTAGGGAGCTTCCTCGACGGAGCGGCGACCGGCGGGAGCCGTGGAGTAGCGAGGTTCTGAGCGAAGCGAAGAACCTCGAAATCCGAGCGGCGAAGCCGCGAGCCGTGGAGTAGCGAGGTTGCGACCAGCGGGAGCAACCTCGACGGAACGGCGACCAGCGGGAGCCGTGGAGCAGCGAGGGCCGCACGAAGTGCGGTCCGCGGTAAAGCGAGCGGAGCGGGACCGAAGGGCCTGCAGGCAATCGGGCGGTATCACCGCCCGACGACGATGCGCGAAGCGAACAGTGAGCAGCGAGAAGTGACCGCAGGGAGCACTCTCGGTATCATCTCGTCCGGCGGGCAGTGGAGGGTGCTTTGAGTACGCCGAGTTCATCGTGAGAACCCACTCAACGAAATCAGTGGGCATTCCGAAAATACGGGGACAAACCGTGGATATCGAAGCGGAACCCTTGTTAGCCGCCGACGCTGTGGTTTCCCCAATGAGCCACGATTCGCCGCCGGTCCGCCGCCTCGCGGACTGGGACCACGAGCGCCTCGCGGCGGTGGCTGCCGAGCACGGCACGCCGCTGTACGTCGTCGACCTCGACCGCGTCGCCGAGAACTACGAGCGGTTCGCCGCGGCGTTTCCCGACGCCCACGTCATGTACGCCGCGAAGGCCCACACCGGGCAGGCTGTCCTCTCGAAGTTACTGGAGACGGGAGCCGACATCGAATGTGCGGCATGGGGGGAACTCCAGCGGGCCATCGACGCCGGCGCGGACCCGAACACGCTCCAGTACACGGCCGTCAATCCGCCGGATCACGACCTCGACTGTGCCGTCGAACTGGCTGCAGAGCATCCCGGACTGACGATTACGGGGGGCGCGCGGGACACCTTCGACCGACTCGAAGAGCGCGGCTACGACGGCCGCGTCGCCATCCGCATCAACCCCGGCATCGGAACGGGCCACCACGAGAAAGTCGCGACGGGAAAGGACGCCAAGTTCGGCATCCCCTACGACGAGGTGCCCGAAGTAGCAGCCGACGTACGCGGGCGCTTCGACCTCGTCGGCCTGCACGCTCACGCTGGCAGCGGCGTCCTTCACGACGACCTCGACGACCACTGCCGGGCCATTGCCAAGGTCGCTAACATGGGCCGAGAGGTCATCGCTGACGGCGCGGACCTGGAGTTTGTCGACTTCGGCGGTGGCTTCGGCGTCCCCTACAGAGAGACTGTCGAGCCGCTGGACATGGATACCGTCGGCGAGAAGGTCCGCGAGGCGGTCGGGGACCTCGACGCACAGGTCAAACTCGAACCCGGTCGGTACGTCGTCGCCGATGCCGAATGCATCCTCACCGAGGTCAACACGGTCAAGGAGACGCCGGCGACGACCGTCGTCGGCGTCGACGCCTCGCTGGCGACGCTCATCCGGCCGGCGATGTTCGGCTCCTACCACCCGATTCGGAACGTCACCGCGCCGGACCGCGAGGCCGAACCGGTGTCGGTCGGCGGCCCCTGCTGTACGAGCGCCGACGTGTTCTGCACCGACCGGCCCATCGCACGGCCCGAACGGACTGACCTGCTCGCCATCGGCAACGCCGGGGCGTACGGCTACGAACTGGCGAACCAGTTCCACTCCCAGCCCCGCCCTGCCGAGATCGCCTTCGAGGGCGGCGAAACGCGGCTCGTCCGCGAGCGCGAAGATCTGGCGGACGTGACCCGCATGGAACAGTAATGGCGTTCGACATCCCCTCGTTCCACCGGCAGGCCGTCGAGACGCCGTCGCACGAGAGCGTCGAAGACATGCGCTCGCTGCTGGTCGACACGCTCGAAGACGCCGGGGAGTACCCGGACGTAGACGACCTCGGGAACGTCGTCGCCTCACGAGGTGACCCCGACGGGACGCATATCCTGCTTAACACGCACATCGACACCGTGCCGCCGCATCTGCCCTACGAGCGGCGGGCGGAACCACCGGGGCTGGACGAGACTGTCGATGGCACCGGCGGCGATGGGGACGGCGACATCGTCTGTGGCCGCGGGGCCTGTGACGCGAAAGGCCCGCTCGCGGCCCTCCTCGATGCGTTCCTCACCGTGACGCCCGACGACGGTCAGGTCACGCTGGCGATTTCCACCGACGAGGAGACGACACAGACCGGCGGCGCACACCTCGCCGAGACCATCGACGCCGACGGCTACATCGTCGGCGAGCCGACCGGCCTCGACGTGTGTACCGCCGCTCGCGGCCAGTTCGAAGGCACGGTCACCATCCACGGCGAGAGCGCCCACGCCGCCGACCCCGGCAGTGGTCACAACGCGATCCGTGCCGCCGCACCGATTCTACAGGCGATAGAGTCATATGATGACAGCGAGGCGCGAAGCGCCTCGGGAACCGCGAGCGGTGACGAGGGGGAACCGCGAGCCCGGGGGCCCGGCGAACACGAGACGCTCGGCTACCCCATCCTCACCCCGTCGATGGTGGAGGGCGGCGAGGCGACCAACCAAGTCCCAGCCGAATGCACCATCACGTTCGACCGTCGGAGCGTCCCGCCGGAGACCAGCGAGTCCTTCTGTGCTGACCTGCAGGCCCACCTCGAACAGTGGCTCCCGGATTCGATGAGTCTCACCGTGGACCTCATTCGCCCGGACACGCCGTTCCCCGAGGCGTTCGCGACCGACACCGACGCAGAACTGGTCCGCACGCTGCAGGAAGCAAGCGGCGGCGTGGTCCGGCAGTTCGGGGCCGCGACGGAAGCTTCGTATTTCGCGAGCAACGGGCCGACCGTGGTGTTCGGTCCCGGCAACCTGAGCGACGAGAGGGGGGCTGTCGCTCACTCGAAACGGGAGTACGTCCGTCTCTCAGAGGTTCGGACGGCCGCGCGAGCCGTGCGGGAGACGGTCGAGCGACTGGTCTGAAGCGGACAATCACGACCTACGCCGACCGCCGCTGGACGATATCCGAGAGCGCCGTCGTCGCTTCTTCGTCCGTCACGGTCTCGAACTCCTCGTAGTAGTCCGCGGTGGCCTGGAACGCTGCCGGTTTCAACGGGACGACGACGTCGTCGGCCCACCGCTGTACCTCCTCGAGCACGTCTGGCGGCGCGACGGGGGCGGCGGCGATAACCTCGTCGGCACCTGCTTTCCGCAGTCGCTGGGTGGCGACGCGCATCGCCGCCCCCGTCGGAATCCCGTCGTCGACCAGCAGGACCCGCTTGCCGGCCACGTCGAGCGGCCCCCACGTCTCGCCATAGGCGACTGCCCGGGTCTCGACGGTGTCGCTCGCGTGTGTCTTGGCTTCCTGAACGTACTCCCAGTTCACGTCCAGAAACCGCATCATCGGGCTGTTGATCCACGAGAAGCCGCCCGGCGCGACGGCCCCGATAGTCAACTCAGGGTGGTTTGGAGCACGTATACGTTGTATGACAATGACATCCATCGGGAGTCCGGTCGCGTCAGCGACCACGTTGCCGACGGGGACGCCGTTCGGTGCGAGCGTGACGACGATATCGCCGACGACATCCCGCCGGCGCAGCGCGGCCACGAGCTGTTGCGCCGCATCCGAGCGGTCTGTGAACATACCACACTATACGGAATCGTACATCCTAACCATTCCGGTCAGTTGTCACCGGGGCTGGCGGCCGACCGAGCGGGTGGCTGCGTCACCGGCTCAGTCCTGTGGTGCCGGCTGCTCCGGCTCCTGGCCGAGGTCCAGCGTCTCCTCGACCTGCGTGTAGGTCAGCACGAGTCCGACGAACGCGAGCGCGGCACCGGCAGTGAAGGGCGTGCTGAAAGACCCGAAATTGTACAGCAGGCCCGACGCCAGCGGTCCGACAGCGACGCCGAGGCCGAACGCCATCGTCAGGACGGACAGCGTCGTCCCGGACCCGCGCGCGCCGGCCAGGTCACCGGCGAGTGCGAGCGACGGGGCGAACACGAGCGCGACGGCGATCCCCTGGATGAACCGCGCCAGGAGCATGAGCCACGGGCCAGTCACGACACCCTGTGCGAACACCGACGGGACGAGGATGACGAACCCGGCGACGATGAACGGCCGCCGGCCGAACCGGTCGCTCGCTCGGCCGATGGGCACCTGAAAAACGACGTTTGCGATGACGACGGCGGCGAACTGGACGCTGAAGAACAGGGTCGACTCGTCCAGCCGCATTCGAACTGGCCCTTCGAGCGTGGCAAACAGGGCGATAGTGGCCGCCATCATGAACGTGCCGACGCCGAGGACGAACACTGAATCGAGCCCCTCCCCCTCTCGGTCCAGAATCGCTATCGAGAGGTCTTTGCCCGCTTCGGCATCGACCGGCGGATCCTGAATCAGGGCCCACACGAGGACGAAGCTCACGACAGCGCCCAGCACGGCGATGGCGAAGGCGGCGGTGAAGCCGGATATCGCGGTGCCGGCGAATCGGTAGGTCACCACGTCGTTCGCGGCGAGTCCGCCGGTGATGACGACGCCGGCGATTATCGGCCCGAACCCGAAGCCGATGAGCCGGAAAGTGTTGAACACGCCGAAGTTCCCGCCGCGCTCGGCGTCACTCGCCGCGTAGTCGTTTACCAGCGCCACCGTCGCCGGAATCGTGAACGCCGCACCGAGTCCCTGAAATGCCCGCGCGGCGAGGACCGTCCAGTACGAGGAGAGGAACGGGTAGGCCGCGCTGCCGATAGCGAACAGCACCAGCCCGGTGAGGACGAAAATCCGGCGCTTACCGGTCCGGTCCGAGAGCCGCCCGGTGAACGGCTGGCCAAAACTGTTCAGCAGACCGAACAATGAGAGCACCAGTCCGATCAGCGTCTCCGTCTGAAGCGTGAACCCGAGTATCTGCTGGCCGGCGATACCGGCGAGCGACACCTGTCCGCTGGCGATGTACAGGGGGAGCACGATGATGAGAAACGAGTTGCCCAGCGCGTCCGCCATCCGAGCGAACGCGAGCGTCAGGACCCGGGTGTCAGTGCCGAGGACCATCTACCCCTGACGAAGGCGGCCACACTCGTGATAGTTGCGTTCCCCGCGGTGGTACGTCGACCCGAAAACAGCACCGGCGAGACAGCGGCGCTCAGATGTCGTCGGCCTGCTGCGCCGCGATCCCCGTGTAATCGGTCGGCGTCAGCGCCTCCAGTTCGGCCCGGACCTCGTCGCTCACGTCGAGGTCGGCAAACATATCGTGGAAGTCCTCGATGGTGACCTCGCGGCCCCGAGTGGCCTTTTTGACCTGCTCGTAGGCGTCGGCGTACCCTTCGCGCCGGAGGATCGTCTGAACGGCCTCGCCGATGATTTCCGGCGTCGAGGCCAGGTCGTCGGCCATTACCTGCTCGTTGGGGACGACCTTCGCCAGCCCGTTCTGGCACTTGCTGTAGCCGATGAGGCAGTGAGCGAAGGCGGCCCCGATGTTGCGCTTGACCGTGGAGTCCGAGAGGTCCCGCTGGAGCCGGGAGTTCGTGACGTAGTCGCCGAGGAACACGAGGTCGGAATTGGCCTTCGAGAGGTTCCCCTCGCTGTTCTCGAAGTCGATGGGGTTGACCTTGTGTGGCATCGTCGACGACCCCGTCTCGCCCTCGACGGCCTCCTGGCCGAGGTAGCGGTCCGAGACGTACAGCCACACGTCCAGATCGAGGTCCAGCAGGATGTTGTTCGCCCCCCGGAGCGCGTCGAACAGGACCGCGAGGTCGTCACAGGGGTTGACCTGCGTCGTCAGCGGTTCGTGGTCCAGACCGAGGTCGCCGACGAAGGACTCTGCAAAGGCCTGCCAGTCCACGTCGGGGTAGGCGGCGACGTGGGCCGCGTAGGTTCCCGACGCGCCGGCAAGCTTTCCGGAGAGGGCGTCGGCGGCGCGCTCTACGCGGCCGATGGCCTGGCCCAGCCGCGAGGCGTAGACGGCCATTTCCTTGCCGAACGTCGTCGGCGTCGCGGGCTGGCCGTGGGTGCGGGCCAGCATCGGCACGTCGGCGTAGGCGTGGGCCATCTCCACGAGCGTGTCCCGAATTTCGCGGAGTTCCGGCACCAGCACCTCCTCGGCGGCAGGCTTGACGAGCAGCCGCTGAGCGAGGTTGTTCACGTCCTCGCTGGTCAGCCCGAAGTGAATCCAGTTGGCGGCGTCGAGATCGTCGGGCATACCCAGCCGGATGAAGTACTCGATGGCCTTCACGTCGTGATTGGTCGCCGCGTACTCGCCGTAGCCCTCGGTTTCGAGCTGTTTGACGACGCTCGCGTCCTCGTCGTCGAACGCCTCGTACAGCGCCCGGAGCGTCGCGCGCTGGCCGTCGTCGATTGACAGCGACGTGGCGTCGAGGTCGGCGAGCGCGATGAGATACTCGACTTCCACTTCGACGCGGGCGCGCATCAGCGCCCGCTCGCTGGCGTACGGGACGAGCGGCTCGGTGTAGCGGGCGTATCGGCCGTCGAGCGGCGAAACGGCGGCCAGTGGCCCTCTCTCGGTCATACCGGAGTGTGCGCGGGAGGCGCGAAAAAGCGTGTCGTTCTCCCCCAACGGCGACGCGGTGCGACAGCGACGCGTAGCGTGGCGGCGGGAAGGGTGGAGAGTCGGGGTTCGGGTAAAAAGGAGGTGCGTCGTTAGTTGCTGAACTCGTTACAGACCGGGATACCGACCGTGTTGTAGTCGCTCATCGCGGCCAGTTCGTCGGGCACCTGGTGGATGTCGACCGTGTCCTCGACCAGCGCGGTCGGGTCGAGTTTGCTCGACTCCACCATGTCCAGCATTTCGCTGTACCGCGATGGCTGGAGGCCGAGCGACCCCTTGAAGTCGATTTCTTTCGCCACGAACTCGTCGGTCGGGAGCGACACCATCCCCTCCTCCTCGCTGGTGGTCAGTCCGATCTGGACGTGCGTGCCGCCTTTGCGGAGCGAGTTCACCGCGTTCTGGCAGGTCGTTGCGATACCGAGCGCGTCCGCAGACACGTCGGCACCGCCGTCAGTGATGTCCCTGACCTCCTTTGCGGGGTCGTCGACCTCCTGTGCGTTGACCGTGGCGACAGCGCCGAGGTCTTCCGCACGGTCCAGTTTCTCGTCCATCAGGTCGACCCCGATGACGTTGCCGCCGAGGGCGTTCGCGATGTGGACCGCCGAGAGCCCGATGCCACCGCAGCCGTGGATGACCACGTCGTCGCCGGCACTGACCGGCGCGCGGTGGGCCATCGCGTGGAACGAGGTCATGAACCGACAGCCCATTCCGGCGGCCGATTCGGCGTCGATATCGTCCGGGAGCGGAACGGCGTTGAGGTCGGCGTTTGGAATGTGGACCTCCTCGGCGAACGCGCCGGGAGCCTGGTTCATGAACCCGAGGCCGATGTGGTTTTCACAGATGTTTTCGCGCCCGTTACGACAGAGGTCACAGGTCCCGCAGGCGAAGTTGAACGGGATAGCGACCTCCTGGCCCTCCTCGACGTTTTCGACGTCCTCGCCGACGGAGACGATTCTGCCTGTCGGCTCGTGACCGAGGACGTGTGGCGGGTCGGGCCGGTAGCCGAACCAGTCCCAGTCCCCCTGCCAGCAGTGCCAGTCGGACCGACAGATACCACAGCCGATGACCTCGGCGACGGCACCGTCCGGCTCGGGCTCGGGGCGTTCGACATCCTGTACTGTTAGCGGTTCCTGAAACTCTTCTAGTAGTACTGCTTGCATTACAGTATTAACATTGAATATCTTACTAATGAATATTATGGTTTTTCGACTACACTATTTTTATACGAAGGAAGTGTCCTGTCCAGAGTATCAGAGATATCTGGTGGTTGCCGAATAAGTCTAGATATATTTAAAAAGGCCAGCCACTACTTCGAGGACCAGTAGTATATGTCAACGATATCTATGTCGGCTCAATCGGAGGAGCTTCGAGAAAGCAGGCGAGAAACGATTGCGTCAGCGGGCAATCCTCAGTTCAGCCAGCCGTAGTCGCCGTCGGCGTCGCCAAAGCGGCCATCCGGCGGGTCGAAACGATAGAGGTCCTGTCCGAGTGCGGCCCACGCGAGGCCGTAGACGGTTGCCGTTGCTGGCTGGAGTTCGAATCCGAGAAACGCGATGGTCCCGACTCCCAGCAACACGCCCAGCCACGGCGGCTGGATGCGCGTCCTGACGAGACCGGCCGCGACCAGTATCGACCCGCTGACCAGCACGAGTACGCCGATTCCGATGACCGCCTCGCCACCACCGTCGAGGAGGCGGACCAGTTGCCCGGCCGCGAAGACGAGGCCGCCGAGGCCGCCGACCCACGCGCCAACGGTCCCGGGCCGCTTCATCCGTGCGCCGTAGAAGTCCTCGACGGCGTAGTGGCCGACCACGATACCGAGTGTAGAGATGACGATACCGGCTATGATTGGCAGGTTCGTTGCTGTCTGGTCGGTCGCGGACAGCGCAACGGCCCAGCCGATCCAGACGATACCGCCAACGGCAGCAACCATACCAGCGCGCTGACACCGTAGCTTCGCCATACGGGCGAGTTGGCGGCGTGCTACAAATGCACACCGGACCTGTAAACGGCGTCGCTGGTGACCCGGGTTCGGTGTGGCTCGGTCGCACGCCACAGACCGGCCGGGGGTTTCGCAACAACTTTGCACTGGCCGGTCCGTCGGTCCCACATGAAACTCGCCGGCATGGCCAGCAACCGCGGCCGAAACCTCATGAACATCGCGGACCGCGCCCCGGGCGGGGCGTCCTTCGCCGTCGTTCTGACCAATGACGCCGACGCGCCGGTGCTCGAAGCAGCCGCCGAGCGCGGCATCCCGACCGAGGTCGTCGAGCGTGACGCGGACGAGTCGCGCGAGTCCCACGAGGAGCGCGTTCTCGACGCGCTCTCGGAGTACGACTTCGACCTCGTCACGCTGGACGGGTACATGCGCGTCCTCAGCGAGACGTTCCTCGACGAGACACCGACCGCGTTGAACGTCCATCCGAGCCTCCTGCCGAACTTCACCGGGGCGAACGCCCACGAGCAGGTCCTCGACGCCGGTGTGAAGGTGACGGGCTGTACCGTCCACGTCGTCGACGAGAGCGTCGACGGCGGCCCCATCGTCACGCAGGAACCCATTCCCGTCTTCGAAGGTGACGACGAGGACAGCCTCAAGGAGCGCGTGCTCTACGAGGGTGAGTTCACCGCTTACCCGCGCGTCATCGAATGGTTCGCCGAGGACCGCGTCACCATCGACTGGGATGCAGGCACGGTCTCAGTAGAGGGCGACGAGGGCGGCGACTTCCCCGCCCGCCGCATCGTCTCGGACGACCTCGCGTCGAGCCTGCGCTACGGGGAGAACCCCCACCAGGACGCCGCGCTGTACACCGATACGACCGTCTCCGAGGCCAGCGTTGTCCACGCCGACCAGCTCAACGAGGGCGCGAAGGCGTTGTCGTACAACAACTACAACGACGCCGACGGCGCGCTGAACCTCATCAAGGAGTTCGAGGAGCCCGCCGCGGCGGTCATCAAACACACCAACCCGGCCGGCTGTGCGACTGCCGACTCCGTGGCCGACGCCTACGAAAAGGCCCTCTCGACGGACCCGATGAGCGCTTTCGGCGGCATCGTCGCCTTGAACCGCGAGTGCGACGCCGCCACCGCCGAACAGATCATCGACTCGTTCAAGGAGGTCGTCGTCGCGCCCGGCTACACCGACGCCGCGCTCGACGTGCTGTTCGAGAAGGACAATCTCCGCGTGCTGGATGTGAGCCCCGGGGACGGCCGGACGGGCGAGTCCGGTCGGTCCGACAACTTCGAGGTCACGGACAGCCTGACCGAGAAGCCCCTCGTCGGGGGGCGACTGGTTCAGGAGCGGGACACCCAGCACCTCTCGGCCGACGATCTAGAGGTCGTCACCGAGCGCGAACCGACCGACGAGCAGATCGAGTCGCTGCTGTTCGCCTGGCACACGCTCAAACACGTCAAGTCCAACGGCATCCTCTTCGCTGACGGGACAGAGACGGTTGGCATCGGCATGGGGCAGGTGTCCCGGGTCGACGCCGTCCGGCTGGCCGCGATGAAGGCCGACGAACACGCGGAGGGGAAGGACTCCGAGGGCGCGGTGATGGCCTCGGACGCCTTCTTCCCGTTCCCGGACGGTATCGAGGAGGCCGCCGACGCCGGTATCGAGGCGGTTATCCAGCCCGGCGGCTCGAAGAACGACGAGAGCGTCATCGAGGCCGCCGACGAACACGACATGGCGATGGTGTTCACCGGGCAGCGGTCGTTCAGACACGACTGAGCGTCAGTCTAATACTCGATAGACGAGTCCAAAGTCTATCGGTGGTTTAGACGGACTGACAGCGGGCTCTTCCGCAAGTCTTCTCCGGGCTGACTGTCGGCAACGAAAGACGTTTCATACCGGCTATTCAACCAGCGACCGATGGCAGACAACAACGATCGGGAGGAAGCTGTCCGCGACGCTGTGGACGTCTCTCGGAGCGGTGCCCCGGCGGGTGGGAGTGTCATCCGCGACCGGTTCTCCGCGGACGAGATCTTCCAGCGCATCATCGTCGCGGCCGACGAGGAGGTGACAGTCGGGACTCGCGAGATGTTCTTCGCCGGTGTCGCGGGCGGGTTCGCTATCACAGTGACGTTCATGCTGTACGCGTCATTGTACGCGAAGACCGGCGGCGACCCGATACTGAGCGCGCTGTTGTACCCGCTCGGGTTCGTTTTCATCATTCTCGGGGATTACCAGCTCTACACCGAGAACACGCTCCCGCCGGTCGCGCTCGTCCTCGAACGGCTGGCGAGTATCCCGTCGCTGCTCCGTATCTGGGTCGTCGTCCTGGTGTCGAACGTCTTCGGCGGAATGCTCGGGGCGCTCGCGCTGGCGACGACCGACGTTCTCTCCGACGACGCGGCGGCGGCCGCCGCCGGCTTCGCCCAGAAAGCTATCGCGACCTCACAGCTAACGCTGTTCTCGAAGGCGGTGTTCGCCGGCCTCATCGTCGCCGGCGTCGTCTGGGTCGACTACTCGCTGCGGGACAGCATCTCCCGACTCGTGTTGATCTACATCGCCTTCCTGGCGATTCCATTCGGGAACCTCTATCACGTCGTCGTCTCCGCAACGGAGATGTTCTACCTAGTGTTTATCGGCGAGCTGGCACTGTCGGTCGGCCTCTGGCAGTTCGTCCTGCCGGTACTTCTCGGCAACTCCGTCGGCGGCGTCGTGCTCGTGACCGTCGTCAACTACTTCCATACGACCGAACGGCGGCTCGAAACAGCGCGGGATCAGGGGTCCAAGCGCCAGCTCACCATCCGGGAGTGGATCTGGGGCGGGTGGTCCGCTTCGGGCCGCTCGTACGTGCCGGCGACCGACGAAATTCCCCAAAGCGATCCGGAGTCGCGAGAGAACGAGCGCTGACACAAACCATTTCAACGCCCTCCGGCTATCGTTGGTGTGAACTGGGTGAGAGATAACCGGCTGCTGCTTCTGTTTGCCGCCGTCGTTCTGACGACGCTGGGGGCTGTCGGGCTGGGAATCGTCGGTGTCGTCGCGACAGTCGGGGCGCTTCTCGGCGGCGGCGCGGTCATCGAGACCTTCGCCGGGTTCCTGCTTGGCACATTGCTCCTAGTGGGCGTTGACATCGTCTTCTCGGTCGCGCTGGTCCGTGCGCTGGCCCGGCGGGCGTCGGTGCCGAAGAGCCAGCGCGTCGCTGGTGGGCTCACCCGTCTCGAATCAGTCGTGCCACCGCTCGCGTCGCTCGGCCTCTCCGACGTGTTCGCACCGCCGGAGCCGACAGTCGAGGAGCGACACGAGGCGTTGACGCGCCGGTACGTCGAGGGGGACCTCTCCGAGGCCGAGTACGAGCGGGAACTGCAGGCGCTTCTCGGCGAGTCAGAGAACCCGGATTCTGAACTGCTGGACGCCGTCGACATGGAGACCGACCTGTCGCGGACCGCGGCGACCGACGCCGAGTACGAACCGGCCCGGGAATAGCACTGAGCGGGTTTTACATAGTCGCCCGACGACGGGTCGCGTATGGACGCACCCACGTTTCTCGAAGTCGAGGTGGAGCGGGACGCTGTCGCCTCGGCGCTCGACGCCGTTCCCGGCGTCGCCGTTGCCGACGACGACGCTGCTGTCCCATCACCAGCGGGGCCGGACGGAGCCGAGGATTCCGGCCCGGGTCTAACGGACCGCCTCAAGTCGCTGTGGCGACAGTGGGGACTCCTCGGCACGGGGCTGTCCCTCATCGCGCTCGGCGCGGCAACGGCCGGGCTCTGGTGGTACCGCCGCCGCAACGCCGACGGAACCGATGCCGGGAGCACCGCCGGGGACGCGTCGGAATGGGCCACGGAACGTCCGGACGAGACGCCACCACCGGCTGAACCGAGCGTTGACACGCCATCACCGGCCGAGACGGAGTTCGAGCCGACAACCGTAGTGGAAGATGTCGACGAAACGCCGACTCCGGAGGCGCAGGAAACGTCGCTGGCCGCAGAGATGCCACAGACTGAGTCCGAGTCCCGACAGCAAGACACTGAGACGGGTTCGGAGCTATCTGGCGCTCCCAAGTCAGAGACCGAGACGGACACTCTGGAGCAAGCGGAGACGGAGCCCGCTGAGACGGATACGGACGAGCGACCGGAGGCGAAGATCGACCCGGCACCGCTGCTGGGTGCCGCGTTCCTGATTCTGTCGAGCGCGCTCGGTCGGTGGGCCACGCGCGACCGCAGCGACCAGCCGTAATTTCGCCGGCAGGTCAGTGGGGGACCAGTTGGCTACGCGGGCTGTTCGTGGCGTCTTCGCGGCGGACACACGTAACAGTCCGACAGGCTAAAGCGAACGGCTCCGATAGCCCGACCATGGAGTTCCACGAGGCCGCGAACTTCCTCTTCGAGTTGCGCCGGTTCGCCTCGCGACCCGGTACTGCTGCCACGCAGGACCTGCTATCGTCGCTCGGTGACCCACAGGAGGGGCTTCGCTGCGTCCAGATTGCGGGGTCCAACGGGAAGGGGTCAACCGCGCGAATGGTCGAACGAACGTTGCGGGAGGCCGGCCTCGATGTCGGACTGTACACGTCCCCGCATCTCGACAACGTGCGCGAGCGGATCCGGATCAACGGAAGGAAGCTCTCCGAGGCCGCGCTCGTCGAGTTCGTCGAATCGGTTCAGGCGTACGTGACCGAACAGGGCGCGGCCAACGATTCGCCTACCTTTTTCGAGACGATGACCGCGATGGCGCTGTGGGAGTTCGACCGCCAGGACGTAGACGTTGCAGTGCTGGAGGTCGGTATCGGCGGCCGATACGACGCCACGAGCGTGGTCGACCCGGTCGCAAGCGCCGTCACGTCCGTGACGCTCGAACACACCCACATCCTCGGCGATACCGTCGAGGAAATCGCCCACGACAAGGCCCACGTCGCCCCGGACGGCAATCCGCTGGTGACCGGGACGACAGGCGACGCGCTCGCGGCCGTCCGCGAGTTCACCGACGATGTCGTGACCGTCGGGAGCGCCGTCGAGACAGACCAGAACCCGTCCGAGAGCGAGGCCGATATATCCGTGAGCTACGGCGGTCGTGAAGGCCTGGAGGGGGCGGTCTCGGTCGACGGCCCCGACTGGAGCGTCGATACCTCCCTCCCGCTGCTGGGCGCTCATCAGGCACAGAACGCCGGAATCGCGGCCACACTGTGCCGTCAGGTCGCGGACGTCTCGCAGACGGACCTCGAACGCGGACTCCGAAACGCTCACTGGCCCGGTCGGTTCGAGGTGATGAACGAGTCGCCGCTGGTCGTCCTTGACGGGGCACACAACCCCGGGAGCATCGAGCGCACCGCGGAGACGCTGTCCTCGTTCGACTACGACGACCTCCACGTCGTCATCGGCGCGATGGTCGACAAGGACCACGAGCGTATCGCCGCGGCGTTACCGGGCCCTGACCACGTCGTCGCTTGCCAGCCCAACGTCGACCGGGCCGAGTCCCACCACGTCGTCGCGACCGCGGTGGAGAACACGACCGACGCCACCATCGAGACGCGAAGCGACGTCTCCGGGGCGCTCGATATCGCACTCGACGCCGCGGACTCCGGTGATGCAGTCCTCGTGACCGGGTCGCTGTACGCCGTCCGGGAGGCCCGGACCGGCTGGTCGCGCTCGCTGATCCCCAAGCAGGTCGACTCGCTGGCCGAGGCCCGCGAGACCATCGAGAGCGCCCACGTCACCGATACCGGGGCCTGGCGGATGCGGGGGAAGGGCGTCCACCGCGTCCTGCGCACCCGCGTCCAGCCGCGACAGGCCCAGTACCTCAAGGAGGAACTGCTGTCCCTGGGCGGCGAGTGTGCCGTCTCTGGTCTGGACGGTCAAGAGGAGGAACCAATCGACGTGGTCATGATGGCGACGATGGCCCAGTACAAGCGCCTCGCGGAGAAGCTGGACGGCCAGCCCTACGGGCTCGCGTCGTTCGCCGACGAACTGCGGGCGGCGCTGTCCATCCAACAGTCCGAGCCCGACACGTCGGCAGCGTATCCCTGGGACGACGGGACGGCGGTCATGGGTATCTGCAACATCACGCCGGACTCCTTCCACGACGGCGGCGAGTACAACGCCGTTGAGGACGCTGTCGCCCGCGCTGAGCAAATGGTCGAGGACGGCGCGGACATTCTCGACATCGGCGGGGAGTCGACCCGGCCCGGTGCCGAACCGGTCCCGGTCGAGGAGGAGATCGACCGCGTGGTGCCGGTCATCGAGGCGCTTTCGGAGCTGGACGTCGCCATCTCCGTCGACACGCGGAAGGCCCCTGTCGCGCGGGCGGCACTCGACGCCGGGGCAGACATCCTGAACGACGTGTCCGGCCTCGAAGACCCCGAGATGCGCCTCGTCGCTGCCGAGTACGACGTGCCGGTGGTCGTGATGCACTCCATCGAGACGCCGGTCGACCCCGACAGCGACATCCACTACGACGACGTGGTGCAGGACTGCATCGACCAACTGACAGAGCGCGTCCTGCTCGCCGAAAAGGTCGGACTCGACCGCGAGCAGATCATCGTCGACCCGGGCATCGGCTTCGGGAAATCTGCCACGGAGAGCTTCGAACTGCTCGACCGCCTCCCGGAGTTCGAGGCACTCGGCTGTCCCGTCCTGGTCGGCCACTCCCACAAGTCGCTGTTCGGACTGGTCGGGCAGGAAGCGGGCGACTGTCTTGAGGCGACTATCGCCGGGACAACGCTGGCGGCCGAACGGGGGGCCGACATCGTTCGCGTCCACGACGTCCCGGAGAACGTTGCCGCGGTTCGGGTCGCTGAGGCAGCTCAGAACCCGGAGAAATTCGAGGACTGAGCGGCGCTGTTTGTCCGTAATGCCACCGGACCGAAAGCACTTACGCCACCACCGAGCACCGCTGGTATGGATCAGCGAGACGTTGTCCGCGAGGGGTACGACGAAATTGCGAGTACCTACGCCGAGAAGCGGGACGGGAACGGTCGCGAACGGACCCTTGTCGAATCGCTTGCAACGGCCCTCCCTGATGGTAGTCGTGTCCTCGATGCGGGCTGTGGTGCGGGTACGCCGGCAATGGAAGTTCTCGCCGATCAGCACGATACCATCGGACTGGATATCTCAGCCGAACAGCTCCGTACCGCTTGTGATACTGTCGACTCCGACGGACTGGTCCGTGGTGACCTGGCGACGCTCCCGTTCGCTGACGGTACGTTCGACGCTGTTGTCTCCTACCACGCCGTCATCCACGTCCCGAAAACCGAACACACCGCCGTCTTCTCGGAATTCAACCGCGTGCTCCGGTCCGGGGGACGACTGCTGGCCGCACTCGGTGACGACCCGTGGGAGGGTACCAACGACGACTGGCTGGACACCGGTACCGCCATGGCCTGGAGCTTCCACGGGCGAGAGCGTAACGCTGACCTGCTGACTGACGCCGGCTTTCACATCGAGTCGGCCGAGTCGGTCGACGACGAGCTTGGGGGGACCTTCGCTATCTTTCAGGCACAAGGGTAGAGCGCCAGCGTTCCCAGACTCCGGGCAGCCGTATCAGAAGGACCGTCCGAATCGCGATTGGTCGGGAGATTCCGTTTCGAATTACTGACGAATATGTATGATACCACCATCCCACCCGTAATATTCGGGGTGTCCCTCGATAATACTTTCAACAATGAGAATCGGGAGCGAACATATAAGGTTTGTATCGGTGGAGGTCCGCCATGGAATTACGGGACGGGAGTAAGAACTCCCGAGAGCGTATCAACTCTTCTGACAGAAAAGGGGTCGACGGCGGAACGCTTACCGATCGTATCGGACTGGACGCCGAAGAGATCCGCTGGCGGAAGGAATTCACTGGATTTGACGAGTCGGATATCGATAATCTCACTGCGATGGAGGCGAAGACGAACGCCCGGGCCGAATCTGTCGTCGACGACTTCTACGATCACCTCGAATCGTTCGACGAAACCGTCGAGATTTTCGGGCGGTCCACCAAGTCGGTCGACCAGCTCAAAAACACCCAGTCGCAGTACCTCCGCGACCTCGTCGCCGGGACCTACGACAGACAGTACTTCGAGAACCGGGCCCGTATCGGGAAGATTCACGACATGCTCGACCTCGGCCCGAAGATCTATCTCGGGGCCTACAGCATCTACTTCGAACATTTCCTGCGGACAATCGTCGAGGACTTGCAGTCGGGCGACGCCGCCCGGGACGAGGCACTCGAAGAGATGCGGTCGCGTGCGCTGTCCGTGTTCAAACTCCTCAACCTCGACCAGCAGGTGGCGATGGACACCTACATCGACTCGTACAGCCAGCGCCTGGAATCGGCAATCGACGACCAGCAAGCGCTGATGGAGGAGGTCGAGAGCGGACTCCAGCAGCCAATCGACGAACTGAGCGCCTCAGCCGAGGAAGTCGCCCAGACGAACCAGCAAATCACCGACACAGCCGAGACACAGTCCGAGTCGATGGACGAGGTGGCGGGCGAAGTCGCGGACATGAGCGCGACCATCGAGGAGATCGCCTCGACCGCCGAGGAGGTCGCGAGTACCAGCACGTCGGCCGAGCGGAAGGCCGAACGCGGGAACGAAGCCGCACAGCAGGCCGCGGCTATGATGAACGACGTCGACGACGCCGTGGACACGGTTTCCTCGGACATCGCCGGCCTGCAAGAGCAGGCCGACGAGATCGACGACATCGTCGAAGTGATAAACGATATCGCGGACCAGACGAACATGCTCGCTCTGAACGCGTCTATCGAGGCCGCACGCGCCGGAGAAGCCGGCGACGGATTCGCCGTCGTCGCCGACGAAATCAAGACGCTCGCCGGGGATTCTCAGGAGCACGCGAACCGGATCGAAGACACCGTCACGGAGATCCAGGACGAGACCGTCGACGCCGTCGAGAGCCTCGAAACCGTGACAGAGCAGGTAACGGAGGGCATCGATCAGGTCGAGACGGCGGCCGAACAACTCGAAGAGATCGTGTCGGCAGTCAACGAGGCAGCACAGGGCATACAGGAGGTCTCGGCGGCCACCGACGACCAGGCGGCGTCGACCGAGGAGGTCGCCAGCATGATCGACGAACTGTCGAGCGGCATCGACGACATGACGGCACAACTGGACGACCTCGCGGCGACGAACGAAGAACAGACGGCGAAGATTCAGGACGTGGCCGAGACCGCGCGCCGGCTCGATACCGACACGGAATAAGATCGACCTACAGTCAGCGCGTCTGGCTTACTCCTCGACTTCGGGCGGCTCGACGGCCTCGGCCTCCGTCTCGGTCACGCGGATGCCCTTGGAAGCGAGGTGGCGCATCTGCCGGCGGACGAAGTCCTCTTCTGTCGTCCCCCGCGTCGCGAGAATGACCATCCGGGCGTCGCCGGCGGGGCGCATCGTCCGCCCGGCCCGCTGTGCGCCCTGCCGACGGGACCCGCCCAGTCCAGACGCGACGAGCGCGAGTTCGGCGTCCGGCAGGTCGATGCCCTCGTCGCCGACGCGGGAGACGACCAGCGTGGTCAGTTCGCCGCGGCGGAACTCGTCGAACAGCTTCTCCCGGCGGGCGTGTGGCGTCTCGCCGCTGATAAAGGGCGCGTCGATGGCCTCGCTGATGGCCTCGCCCTGGTCTAAGTACTCGATGAACACGAGCGCCTTCGCGGCCGGATTCTCGGCCAGTGCGTAGCGTATCTCGTCGATTTTCCCGGTGTTGCTGGCGGCGGCCTGCCGGCGGTCGTGGCCCGACGTGGAGCTGTATTCGGACTGCTCGGTCTCGTTGCCCCACGGTACGAGGCGGATTTCGACCTCGGGTTCGGCCACGTAGCCCTCGTCGAACAGTTTCCCCCAGTCCGTGCCGATTGGCGGGCCGATGAGCGTGAATATCTCCTCCTCGTCGTCGCTCTCTCGGGTCGGCGTGGCGGTCAGGCCCAGGCGGTGTTTGGTCTGGAGGTCCGCGCTCCGGCGGTGGATGGGCGACGGGACGTGGTGGACCTCGTCGAAGACGATGAGGCCCCACTTGCGCTGGTCGAACAGTTTCCGATGGCGGTCCATCCCGGCGGTGCGGTAGGTAGCGATGGTGACCGGCCGGATGTTCTTCTCGCCGCCGTGGTACTCGCCGATGTCGTCGTCGGTCAGCGAGGTATGCCGGACCAGTTCGTCGTGCCACTGCGTCGCGAGTTCGCGCGAGGGGACGAGAATCAGCGTCTCGCCGCCGACGGCGGCCATCGCGCCCATCGCGGCGACGGTCTTGCCCGACCCCGGCGGGCCGACGAACACGCCCGAGCCCTGCTCGGTGAACCGCTCCACCCAGTCCTGCTGGTAGTCCCGCAGGCGCAGGCGGAGGTCCATCTCGATGGCGTCGCCGGTCTCCAGGTTCCGGTCGTCCCGGACTGGATAGCCCGCCTCGTACAGCGTGCGCTTGATCTCGGCCGTGGCGTCCTCGTTGACCCACGACTCCGAGTCCGAAATCGGAGCCCGGAGGTGGTCGTCGTCGAGTTTCGGCCGGGCGACGTTGCCCATCAGGTCGTCGCTCTCGGCTTCGAGGACGACGTAGCCGTCCTCGTGGGTCTTCAGGCGGAACTTCCGGGCGCGTTCCCACTGGCTCGTCACCCACTCTTCGAGGTGGGGCGAGCGCTCGCCCAGCACGTCCCGCATCGTCGTCAGGAGGTCATCAAGGGACTCGTGGGGGGCGGCCCAGATGTCCTCCTCGCGGAGTTCGTACACGTAGCCGCCCGAACGGTTGGTGTCCTGCAGGCGCGCGAACTGTGAGAGTTGCGCCCGCGTGAACTGATCGGGGTGTTCGACAACGACTTCGCGGCGGTCGGGAAACAGGACGACGCGTTCGCGGTCGGTCACCTCGGCGATATCTGCCGGATACCATACAGACTCGACCTCGGACACGTCTTGGCGCTCGATGTCACCGTCGTCGGCGAGGCGGTCCAGTGCTTCCCGCGCCTCGTCGGGCGTCAGATCCGTCTTCCGGGAAAGTTCTGTCGCCGTCAGGTGTGGACGGCCGACGGCGTCGATAGCGTCGTAGACGGCGTCGAGTTCGAGTTCCGCGAGGTCCGAGTCGTCGTCTCGGTCGGCTGGCTCCTCGGCTGTCACTACTGATTGGTGGGTGTCGACGCTCAAACGGGTTTCGTCTGGGCGACCGCCCCGTCGGTCCGAACACGTACATTAATATAGCGCCACTTAGACCTGCCGGCATGGTTGAGGGAATCGCGGCTGGACCGTGGTCGATCGTGCCTGCGCTCGTCGCCATCGGTCTCGCCTGGTACACCCGGGACGCCCTGATCGGGCTGTTCGTGGGCATCGTCATCACAGGCGTGCTGGTCGGCGCGTTACATCCCCAGGCTGTTGGGGTCCCGTCGGACCTGATCACCGCTGGCGGTGAGGTGGCGACAGTCCAGCCACAGGCCGAGGACGGCAGTCCCTGGACGGTCGGCGTCGGTGGTATCGTACTCGGAGCGATCTTCGGGCTGAAGCTCGTGCCGGAGATAATCGCCACGGCCCCGCTGTTCGGGGAGTGGTACGTCAAGAACGTCCTGCTCGCCATCTTCGCAATCGGCGGGCTGATCGGACTGATGATCCGAGCCGGGGCGATCCAGGGCGTACTGGAGGCGCTGGTGGCGCGGGCCGACTCCGCCGCAGACGCCGAGAAGGCCGCGTTCCTAGCCGGGATCGCCATCCACATCGACGACTACTTCAACTGCCTCGTGGTCGGCTCGATGATGCGGCCGCTGACCGACAAGTTCGACGTCTCGCGGGCCAAACTGGCCTACTACGTCGACTCAGCGGGGTCGCCGGCCTCCCGGCTCGCGTTCTACTCGACGTGGGGGGCGGCGATGGTCGGCTTCATCGGGGGCGGCCTCGTCGAGGCACAGCAGCAGGGGACGCTGCCCTCGGGCATGACCAACTTCGTGAACACCGGCGGCGAGCAGGTCACCGCGGCGACCGGTGCCGTCTGGCCGCTGTTTTTCAACACGCTGTTTACCGGCTTCTACTCCTGGATCGCGCTCGGTCTCGCGGGACTCGTCGCGTGGCAGGTCGTGCCAAACATCTACGGGATGGGGACGGAGGAATCCCGAGCGAGAAACGAGGGGAAGGTCGTCGGCGACGACGCCGACCCGATGATTTCCGCGGAGATGGACGAGTACGAGGTGTCAGAGACCGCGACGCCGGACTGGCGGAACTTCGCCTGGCCCATCCTCACTATGATCGTCGTCGGCCTCGGCGCGATGTTCTGGCGGGCCAGCCCCGTCATCTACGTCAAGGGGAAGGAAGGGATGGGGGCCACGCTGCTCCAGCTCGGCAGCTGGCAACTCATCACGCCCCCGAGCGGCCCCTGGGCGTTCAACATCGGCGGCGTCCAGTTGGGTCTCGCGTCCTTCTCGGCACTCATCCTCGCCTTCCTGCTGTATCGCTGGAAGGGCGACATCCCGTCCAACGACGATGCCACCGACGCGATGATGGTCGGCTTCAAGGGCATCCTCCTCGCGGCTGTCATCCTGATGTTCGCCAGTTCCATCCAGAACGCGGTGACGATACTGGGTATTTCGTCGTTCGTGACGAACGTCTTCGGCGGCGTCCCGGCGTTTATCATCCCGGTCGGCGTCTTCCTCGTGACCTCGTTCGTCAGCTTCTCCGATGGCTCGTCGTGGTCGACCTACGGCATCATGTTCCCAATCGCCATCCCGCTCGCGTTCTCGACGGGCGCGAACCTCCCGCTCGTCCTCGGTGCGGTGTTCAGCGGCGGTATCTTCGGCGACCACACCTCGCCCATCAGCGACACGACCGTCCTGGCGTCGTCGACGAGCGGCAGCGACCACATGGTCCACGTCCGGAGCCAAGCGCCTTACGCTCTCATCGCGGCGGGTATCGCGGCCGCGCTGTTCCTCGTGTTCGGGCTGGTGCTCCCCGAAGGGTTCCGCGTCATCCCGTACTGACTGGTGGCGATTGTTCGCGTCATCAGCGCGTCTGAGCGGTGTTCCGATTAGAAAAGACCGGTCTCCTCGATACGCGACTCGTACAGGTCCTCGTACTCTGCCCGGACCTGTGCGTGGTCGAACTCGGCGCAGGACTCGTCGACAGTCCGGCGCTCGAAGTCGGCCGATTCGGCGATTTTGTCGGCGATCTCCTGCGGGTTCGTCACCCGGAACGCGCGGTCGCGCTGCTCGATGAGTTCGTGGGCCGACGACTCGGCCTGGTACTCCACGATACCGATACAGCCACAGGCCATCGCCCAGAGGAGATCCGTGGCAAAGCACTCCCGAAACGCCGTCTGGACGAATACGTGCGCGCCCTTGTAGATCGAGACGCGCTCCTCGATGTCGCACGCGCCAGCGAAGGTCACGCGGTCGTCGATACGGAGGTCGGCCGCCTCCTGTTCGTAGTACTCCCGCTCCGGGCCGTCGCCGATGATCGTCGCCGACCAGCCCTTCTGTCTGAGTTCCGCCAGCCCGAGCAGCAGCGACTCGACGTTCGCGCTGCCGTCCAGTTTGTGGGCATACACCACGTCGATCTCCTCATCCGTGTCAGCGTCCCGGACGAGGTCCATGTCGATGCTCTGTGGGAGGACCGTGGTCTGGTCCGCCGTCGCTCCCCGCTCTCGGACCCGCGTGCGGACGAGTTCGGAGGGGGTGACGAGACAGTCCGACGCGCGGAGCGCGAGGTCGGCCCGGCGGCTCTCGGGCACGTCTTCGTCCCCATACCACTCCGTGAGAAGCGGGGCGCGAGACAGCGTTGCACCGGTCTTGGCCGCGAGTGCGACCGACGACGGCGTCGGGTGGACGTGGACGACGTCCGGGCGGAACCGGGCGAGCATGGCCGGGAGGCGGACACAGAAAGAAGGGACAGTCGGCGAGACGGTGACGGCGCGGTACGTGACGCCGCCGCGCTCGCGCTGATTGTCGAACCCCGGCCACCACTGCGAACAGAACACGGTCACGTCGTGGCCGGCAGCGGCGAGTTCGGTAGCCACCCGCTCCAGCCGGGTCCGGCCCACTGTGTCCCGGTACTGACTCGTCTCCATGGCGACGACCGCGACACGCATACAGGTGCGACGACGTGGCCGCTCAAAAATCCACCCGTTCGCGGTTGACGGCGACAGATGGCGGATTGGCCGCCGGAACTGTCGTTCGACTGGATGTTTATTACAGCGACCGCGCAACGTGTCAGTGTATGAGCGATGATGAGGACCTCGAAGCGGAAGTACGGGACCTCCGCGCCGAGGTCGATGCCCTCCAGACACGCATCACCGCCCTGGAATCGGCACTCGACACCGACCCGCCTCCGTCTGCCGGGGACGAAACTGCAACCACTGAAGTGGACACAACAGCTCCAAAATCGGAGTCCGCGGAAGATTCGGAGATAGCGCCAGAGACCGGCGAGACAGCCGACAGCGGAGCGCCGTCCGGCGAGCGGAACTGGGAGCGCGACATCGGGATGAAGTGGCTCGGCGGGGTCGGCGGACTCGCGCTGGTGGTCGGCGTCGTCTTCTTCATCCGCCTGGCCATCGAGGCGGGCTACCTCGGCCCGCTCGGGCGTGTGCTCACCGGCACAGCAGGCGGGCTCATACTGCTCGCTGGCGGCCGGTACGCCGCCGAGCGACAGGGCTACGACCGGTGGGGCCGACTCGTCGCGGGAACCGGCCTCGCAATCGCGTATTTCAGCGTCTACGCGGCCTACGGCTTCGAATCGTACCGCGCCGCCATCGGAGCGCCGCTGTGGGTGGTCATGCTGGTCCTGACAGCTCTCGTGGCCGCCACAGCGGTCGTCTCGGTGCGGGACCACGCGCCGGCCGTCGCTGGCGAGGCGTTCCTGCTGGGATACGTCACTGCCTACGTCGGACTCGACGCCGGTTCCTTCGTCGTCTCGCCGGCCTACGTCGTGCTTCTCACGGCCGGGCTGGTGACCATCGCAGCCGTCCGGCCGTGGAGCCGGCTCGTCCTCGGCAGCGTCGTCCCGGCCTACGTGCTCCACATCGCCTGGATGAACAGGCTAGAGCCACCCGAAGCGGTTGCCACCGCCATACTCACCGCGACGTTCGCCGTCTACGCCGCTGGTGTGTACGTGCTCCGTGCGAGCGACCGAACAGACCGATGGCACCGCCGACTGGTGGAAGCGACGACCGGTCTCAATGCCGTGTTCGCCGCGATCCTGCTGGAAGGCGTCGTTCGTCGACTCATCCCGACAGCGCCGGACGGAGTGGCTGTCGGCGCAGTCGGACTCGCCCTCGTCGGCGTCTACGCCGTCACGGGGTCACGCCTCGGACAGCAAGACAGCGCCGCTGGGATGCTTGCCGTCGTGCTCCTCGCCGTCAGCGTCGTCCTCGCGGCCGACCCGTTCTTTGCGACCGCCGGACTTCTCGGCCTGCTCTGTGGGGCGCTGACGGTCGGGTCCCGCCGCGACGCGAGGGCAGTTCGTATCGGCGGACACCTCGTCGCCGTCGGGACCGTCGCCAAACTGCTCGCCGTGGACGCGACCGAATTGCCGGCGTTCTCGCTCGCGGACCCGCTGGCGACCGCGATGGGGCGACCAGCCGCCTACCTGCTGGGAATCGCGGTCTTCTACGCGCTCGGTCGGTGGTTCGGCGGGGCATCGACAACGGTTCCCGGCATTGACCGCGAACTCTCTATGGCTGCTCCGTACGCCTGGACAGCGACCGGGCTCGCGGTGGTGTTCCTGGGACTGGAGCTTTCGGGGGCCGGGCTATCGGTCGCATGGGCCGTCCTGGGGCTCGCGTTCGTTGGGGCTGGCCTCGCGTTTGACGCCCGCAGTCGCCGGCTCCAGGGCGTCGTCGTCCTCGGCCTGGTGACAACCAAGGTGTTCCTCTACGATACGCAGGGGCTCGATACGCTCGCCCGGACCCTCTCGTTCCTCGTGCTGGGTGGCATCCTCCTCGTCGCTTCGTACGCGTACGCCCGCTGGCAGGGTGAGGAGCCGCTCAAGCGGCTGTCCGGGTGATACTGTCGCGTTCCGCTGTATCAGACCACGGCCGCCACAAAGGGTTTTGCCGGTCCCTGCCGTCCCACCGGTTGTGACCGCGTACGACCTCTCTCGCTATCTGAACGTCCGCAGCGCCTACGGCAGTTCCTTCGCGCCGGACGGGACGCTCGCCTTCCTGATGAACACGACCGGCGTTGCCCAGCTCTGGTCGCTCACCGAGCCCCACGGCTGGCCCGAGCAGCTGACCTTCTACGATGACAGCGTCAGTTTCGTCGACTACTCGCCCGAGCGCCAGGAACTCGTCTTCGGCATGGACGAGGGCGGCAACGAGCGGGCGCAGCTGTACCGGCTCGACGCGGACGGGCGCGTCCACGAACTCACCGGAATGCCCGACGCGAAGCACCGCTGGGGCGGCTGGTCGCCCGACGGCGAACGCTTCGCCTTCGCGTCGAACCGCCGCGACAAGGCCGTGTTCGATATCTACGTGCAGGACCGCGCCGCGACCGGCGACGACGCGGACCTGGTCTGGGAGGGCGACGGCTGGCTCTCCGTGGGCGGGTTCTCGCCCGACGGCGAGCGCCTGCTGGTCAGCGAAGCCCACTCCAGTTTCGACCAGGACATCTACGTGCTGGACATCGACAGCGGGGACCTCAGCCATCTCACGCCGCACGAGGGGAAGGTCCGCTACACGAGCGCGTCGTGGGGACCAGACGGCGATTCGGTGTATCTCGTGACCGATGCGGAGAGCGACACGCTCGAACTGGCCCGCCTCTCGCTCGACGGCGACCTCGACGTCGTGCGCTCGGACGACCAGTGGAACATCGACGGCGTCGCGCTGGACGAGGACAGCGGCCGCCTCGTGTACTCGCGCAACGTCGACGGCTACAACGAACTCACCGTCGGCGAACTGACGGGGCCGACGACCATCGAGACGTTCCCGACGCCGGACCTGCCGGGCGGGCTGGCTGGCGGCGTCGCCTGGGGACCCAACGCCGAGCGTTTCGCCGTTAGCGTCACCGGGCGGCGGGTCAATACCAACGTGTTCGTCGTCGAGACCGAGACGGGCGAGAGCGAGCAGTGGACGGCCGCTTCGACGGCCGGCATCCCGCGCGAGACGTTCATCGAGCCAGAGGTCGTCCGGTTCGACTCCTTCGACGGGCGAGAGATTCCGGCGCTGTTCTCGCTGCCGGACGGTGCAGCTAACGGGGCCGGTGCTGACGGCGACACGCCCGTCATCGTCGACATCCACGGCGGCCCGGAGAGCCAGCGCCGCCCGTCGTTCTCGGGCCTGACCCAGTACTTCCTCTCGCGAGGCTACGCGGTCTTTGAGCCCAACGTCCGCGGGTCGACCGGCTACGGGAAGGCTTACACGCACCTCGACGACGTGGAAAAGCGGCTGGACTCGGTGAAGGACCTGCGGGCCGGCGTCGACTGGCTCCACGCCCACCCGGCCGTCGACCCCGACCGAATCGTGGCGATGGGCGGCTCCTACGGCGGCTTCATGGTGCTGGCGGCGCTGACGGAGTACCCCGACCTCTGGGCGGCCGGCGTCGACGTGGTCGGCATCGCCAACTTCGTGACGTTTCTTGAGAACACCGGTGACTGGCGACGCGAACTCCGCGAGGCCGAGTACGGCTCCCTTGACGAAGACCGCGAGTTCCTCGAATCCATCTCGCCCATCAACAACGTCGACCGCATCGACGCGCCGCTGTTCGTCCTCCACGGGGCCAACGATCCGCGTGTTCCAGTCGGCGAGGCCGAGCAGATCGCCGAGCAGGCGGCCGAACGGGGAGTTCCCGTGGAGAAACTCGTCTTCGACGACGAAGGACATGGCATCAGCAAGCGGGAGAACCGCATCGAGGCCTACACCGCTGTCGTCGAGTTCCTCAACAAGCACGTCTGAGAGGTCCGACCGAATGCTGTGACGGGCGGTATTACAGGGAATCACAGCCGGCGCACAGGGTAGTTTCAAACTATGAGAGCGTTCAGGCGGATTTATTACGCTGCCGAAGCACCGTTTCGTATGGAGATAGCCGAGCGCTCGCGAGCGCGGGTGCAGGAACGCCTCGCCCGGCTCGAACAGGAGTTCGGCTCGACGCCGGTGGACCAGACCACCTTTTCGGTGGGGGCGGAGGGGTACCAGCGCGCTGTCGAACGCTCGCGAGAGGGGCAGGTGGATGTACACGCGTTCGTCCACAACGAGTCGGGCGACGTGCTACTCAGCGACGCCGACGGGTCCTGGGAGATCCCACAGGGACAGACACAGGGGGCCGAGCGGCCGGCGGCAGCGGCCGAACGAGTCGTCACCGAAACAGCCGGCGTCTCGTGTACCATTCGGGACGCGGTTCGGGCGACCATCTGTGGCGTGCGAAACGAGACAGACCAGAACGCCGAGACGGTGTATCGACTCAGTATCGTGTTCGACGCCGAAGTCAACAGCGCCGCACTCGAAGGCGATGACACCGAGACGGTCGATGGGGCCGACGCGTCGATTCGATGGGACGACTCGAGCGATGTCGCGGTCGCAGAACTAGTTTAGATAACACCAGTGACTGTTGCTGCTTCTATCGCCGCTTCTTCGCTCATCCCGTCGCCGAGCACCGTGTAGCGGTCCCGTATCTGGTGGGCCGTGGTCAGCGCCTCGATCACTGTCTCGTCGTCGATGCCGAGCTCGTCCGCCGTCGTCGGCGCGCCGATGGCCGCCAGCGCGTCCCTGGCGTCTTTCCACTTGCCTTTCTGGCCGCTGTGGAGGTACTCGGTCATGATCGAGCCGACACCGACCTGATGGCCGTGGAGCGCGCCGTCGGGGACGAGCCGGTCCAGCTGGTGGGAAAACAGGTGTTCCGCGCCGCTTGCCGGACGCGAGGAATCGGCGATGGACATCGCGACGCCGGAGGAGACGAGCGCTTTCACGACGATCCACGAGGACTCCTCCAGACCCTGTTTTATCGAATCGGCGCTCTCGACGAGCATCTCGGCAGTCATCTGGGAGAGCGCACCGGCGTACTCGGAGTAGTGGACGTTTTTCAGGCGGTGGGCAAGCTGCCAGTCCCGGACCGCGGTGTAGTTCGAGATGATGTCGGCACAGCCGGCGGTCGTCAGCCGCCAGGGGGCCTCTGCCAGCACCTCGGTGTCGGCGATGACGGCCAGTGGTGGTTCGGCAGCGACGCTGTGGCGCGTATCGCCTTCGGGGACCGAGCCACGGCCCGAGACGATGCCGTCGTGGCTCGCCGCCGTCGGCACCGAGACGAACCCCAGCCCGAGGTCGTCGGCTGCCATCTTCGTGATGTCGATGGCTTTCCCGCCGCCGACGCCCAGTAGGAAGCCCGCGTCGATCTCCGACGCGTGGTCGATGACCTGCTGGACGGCGTCGAAACTGGCCTCCTCGATGACGATCTCGGATGGGTCGTACCCCTCGTCCTCGAACTGTGCGACCACTTTCTCGCCCGCGACCTTGTGCGGCGTCGGACTGGAGACGATGAGCGGCCGCCCGGTCAGGTGGAGCTCGCTCACGGCCTCGATTGTCCGGCCGAGGACGCCGTGCCCGACCACGACGTTCCGGGGGAGGCGGATCCAGGTGCGTTTCTCGAACATGGTTGCCTGTCTCCGGGCACGCGTGAAAACAGTTTAGGTGCAACTGGCGGTCCGACTGTGCGGTAACCGAAATCTTTTGACAACAATCACACGCCAGTTTTCCAAAAACAATTATTAACATCACTGTTTGGGTGTGCCTGTCATGCCACATGACACGACTGACGACGGTATGCGGGCGTCTCGGCGGACATTTCTGAAAGCGACCGGTGTGGCCACGGCAGCGGCCGCAACCGGCGCAGGTGTTGGGACCGCCGCGGCGCAACCGGACGTCGATTCGCTCGTCGGCGACCTCACACTGGAACAGAAAGCGGCCCAGATGACACAGGTCGCGATCAGCTCCTTCGAGGCGGAGCCGGAGGAATCGAACGTCCCCGACAGCTTCGGGGTCGACACGGTCGGCGAGTACTTCAGCGAACTCGGCGTCGGGTCGATCCTCTCCGGTGGGGCCGAGCCGCCGAGTTTCGACGCCAACGCCGTAGTCCAGGGAATCAACGCCCTACAGGAGTACAACCTGACGAACGCCGACCACGACATCCCGTTCCTCTACGGCGTCGACGCGACACACGGGAACGGCCTGCTGGAGGGGGCAACGGTGTTCCCCCAGCGGCTGAACATGGGTGCGACGCGAGACCTGAACCTGATTGCAGAGGCTGAACGCCACACGAGCGACGCAACGGCGTCGATGGGCGCACACTGGACGTTCGCGCCGACGACGGACCTCCAGCGGGACCCCCGGTGGGGGCGCTTCTTCGAGGGCATCAGCGAGGACCCGAAACTCGAAGCGGATGTCTCACGGGTACGAGCGCGAGCGCTCGAGGACGACGACCGGTTGACGGCGTGTGTCAAACACTTCGCGGCCTACTCGGTCCCGAACAACGGCAACGACCGCGCACCGGCCTCGACGTCGCTGCGTGACCTCCGGACGAACATCCTCCCGCCGTACCGGGAGGCACTGGAGTCCGAGCCCGGGACGGTGATGGTCAACAGCGGGTCGATAAACGGAGTTCCGGCCCACGCCTCCCACTGGCTGTTGACGACGCTGCTCCGGGACACCTACGGCTACGAGGGGATGGTCGTCTCGGACTGGGACGACCTCAACCGGATGGTTACGAACCACGACTACGCGCCCGATTTCGAAACGGCGACCGAGATGGCCATCAACACCGGTGTCGACATGTACATGATCGGCAACGGCGGCGACGCGCCGGGACCGGTCCAGTTCATCGACACCGTCGTCGGACTCGTCGAGGACGGCGCGATTCCCATGGAGCGCATCGACGAGGCTGTTCGGCGGAGTCTTGAACTGAAGGCTGACCTCGGCCTGTTCGAACAGCCGACGGTCGACGAGTCCCGCATCGGGAACGTGCTCGGCGGCGCACAGGAGACCGCTGAGACGATGGCAAAGGAGTCGCTGGTCCTCCTGAAAAACGACGACGACACGCTCCCGCTGTCCGGCGACGAGAACGTCCTGCTGACCGGGCCCGGCGTCGACGGCGACGGCAACAACACCCGCGCGCTGATGCAACACGGCGGCTGGACGCTCGGCTGGCAGGGGGCCAGCGCCGGCGGCCCGTACCCGCGCCAGAACCTCCTCGAAGACGAACTGGGCGCTCGCGTCGGCAGTCTCACGCACGTCCCAACCTCGTACGAGAACACCACCTGGTGGGCCGGAGAAGGCGACGGCGAGAACCAGCAAAGCGACGAGAACGGCAACTTCGACTTCACCGACGAGCAGCGATCACAGGTCGAGTCAGCGGCCCCCGAGTCCGACGCCGTCGTCGTCGTTCTCGGCGAGGGAACCCACAACGAGGGCTTCGGCGACCGTGACGAACTGGTACTCGACGAGTCCCAGCAAGCGCTTCTGGACACCGTCGTCGCGTCCGCCGACGATTCGACGCCGATCATCGGCGTCATGCTCGCCGGCGCGCCGCGGGGGTCCCCGGAGACGTTCAGCCGGCTCGACGCCCTCCTGTTTGCCGGCCAGCCCGGCAGCGACGGCGGGGTCGCCATCGCCGAGACGATGGTCGGCGAGTACAACCCCTCGGGCAAGCTCCCGTTCAGCTGGCCCGAGAACGTCGGCACGACGCCCGTGCAGTACAACCGCTACGAGCCGACGTCGACTGGCGGAACGGACAACACTGCGATCTACGAGTACGGCCACGGCCTCTCCTACACTGACTTCGAGTACGGGAGCGTCTCGGTCACACAGCCGACCGTCGGCAACCCGGCCAATCAGTCCGAGGTGACCGTCGGCGTCGAGGTGACGAACACCGGCGACATGCCCGGCGAACACATCGTCGAGGTGTTCAACACCCAGTCCTACGGCTCGGTGCTCCAGCCGAAGCGCCGCCTGCTCGGCTACGAGCGCGTCTCGCTGGATTCCGGCGAGTCAGCCACGGTGGACGTGACCGCTGACCTGACGGCGCTGGAAGTCGTCCCCGGTGACGTGCTCGGAGTCGGGCCGAAGGTCGTCGAAGCCGGCGAGTACGAACTCACTGTCGGTCAGGACGGCCCGACGACCACGCTCACCGTCCAGAACACGGCGAGCATCACCGAACCGGACCCCGTTCCGGGCCTCCCGAACGGGTCAGGGGGCAACCCCGGTCGGGGCAATGGCAACGGGAGCGGAAACAACGGCAACAACGGGAACGGAAATGGCAACGGCGACAACACCAGCCGCGACCCCACCATGGAAGACGTCGTCGACCTGCTCGACGAGGTTCGGCACCGTTCCTGACCAGGCCGCCGCGGTCCCGCTCTGCCGGTGCTCCCCGTGCTCTGGAGCACCACAACGTACAGACACACGCCGGCCCGCTCGCACGCCCACGAATCATTATATATTCTCAGTAACATTATCTGAAACAGCGATCCAATGACACGAAGCCAGCTAACACGGTTTGAGCGGGACAGTTATGCCTGACTCCACACGCCAACCCAACGCGGCCGTCCGGGACCGACTCCAGCAGTACGGCCTCTCCGAAACAGCGGCCGATACGTACCTCGCCGTCGTCGAAACGGGACCGGCAACGGCCCGGACGGTGGCCGAGACGGCAGGGGTCTCCAAGAGCTACGTGTACGACATCTGTGATTCGCTGGCCGCGGACGGCTTCGTCACCGTCGACGACCACCGGACGCCGACGGTCATCCGTGCGACGCCCCCGTCGGAGGCATTCGGCGCGCTGAAACGCGAACTCGACACGCTGGAGGCAGCGGTACAGACCCGGTACGAGGACACCTCGTCCGACGACAACGCCTTCGAGGTGGTCAAATCCAAACCGACTATCGTCAAACGGCTGGAACAACACATCGACGCCGCCGAGTGCGAAGTCGTGCTCCAGGTCCCGGCCCGCCGACTCCCAGATATCCGCGACACGCTCCGCCGCGCCCGCAAGCGGGGCATCCTCGTGCTCCTGACGCTGTCGAGTTACGACCCGGCAACGATAGAACTTGAACTGGAAGGGGTCGCCAACGCCGTCCGTCTCGGCCTCGACGGCGCGCCCTCGTTGCTTGCGACGGACCAGCAGCGCGGGTTCGTCTCGCCGTCGACGATGCTCAGTTGGGACCACGACGAGACGAACGCGATCACGTTCACGCAGGAGGCGGTCGCGGCGGTGTTAGTCGGTTCCTACCTGGGCAATTACTGGCCGATAGGCGAGGAGGTCCTCCTTTCGCGGCCGCCATCGCTTCCGGCCCGGTACGACATGTTCCGTCCCGTCGTGTTCACGACCACGCTCGCGCTCCAGGCCGGGAAGTCCGTCGTCGCAGACCTGTACGCGCGACCGACAGGCTCGGATGACGATTTCGAAGTGATATCCGGCACGGTGGTCGATATCCGACAGAATCTCGTCGAGCCACACAACAGCGATTTCGGCTTCGAGAACTCGCTGGTCGTCGACACCGGACAAGGCCGCATCACCGTCGGCGGATACGGCGCGTTCTTAGAGGACTACGAGGTCAAGCACACGACGCTCCGCCGGGCGTAGTTGTCACTCGGTCAAGCGGTCGAGAAGCGCCACTTCCGTGTCCCGGTCAGGTCCGAACTCCCGACCGGTTCGGTCGTTCTCCCGATGTTCGGCGACGGTCACGGCCAGCGCCGTCTCGTGGGGCGTCGACGACCAGCCAAGGTCGCGGAGCTTTGCCGTCGACAACAGATGCGGTGAGTCGCGGTAGATAGGGAAATCGTCGGGGTCCAGCCCCGCCGCCGCGAGTTCACGCTCGCCGACGCCGATGGTCTCGACGTCCGTCTCGTGTACTCTGGCGAGCAGGTCGACCCATTCCCGGAGTGTCGGCGCGTGCTCGTCGCCGACGTTGTAGGCCTCGCCGGCCGTTCCCCGCTCCGCGACGAGGCGAAGCGCGCTCGCCACGTCCTCGACGTAGGCCATCTGCCACAGGCTGAGGCCGTCGCTGGGAACGACGATCCGGTCGTACTCGGCCACGCGGTCGACCCAGTAGGCGAACCGCTCGGTGTAGTCGTAGGGACCGTACACGACGGTCGGCCGGACGCTCATCGCCCGCACGCCGTCCTCCGCGGCGGCGAACACCTCGCGGTCGCCTTCGGCCTTCCGTGGCCCGTACGTCTCCGTGCTGTCGGTTGTGGCCTGCTCGGCAGTACAGCCCGCGAGCGGCGTCTCCCCCTCCCGCTTGGGCGTTCGCTCGGCGCCGTAGGCCGCGCCACTTGAGATATATACGTACGCGTCGACGTCGGCAAACACGTCGGTTGCCGCCCGGACATCTTCCGGAAAGTACGCCACGCAGTCGACGACCACGTCCGGATCGACCCGCTCGCGAGCGGTTTCGAGCGTGTCCCGCTCGTTCCGGTCACCCTTGATGTGGTCGACATCGGAGTTCGCGAACGGATTCGAGCGCTGGCCGCGGGTGAGCATCGTCACGTCGTAGCCCGCGTCGCGGAACTCTGTGACTGTGTGCCGGCCGATGAACCGACCGCCGCCGATGACGAGGACACTGTCCATATGCCGTGCTCGAACGGGACCAGCAAAACAGTGTGGCTCACCGCCGGCATCTGCCGCGGGTCCGACAGTCGACACCGATTGTTTGCCGGGGCGGCAAGACGACCTGTTTCTCCGCAGAATGGGACGATAGAACCGGCAATATAGGGTTCAAGACGACGTCTCACGCCGGTCCCGTTGCGGATGTTTTTATGTAACCGGATAGTAGCAGACCCAGTGACGGGTCAGTTGCGTGCTGTCTCCTCGATCATTTCGGTTATCCTTCTCGTGGCGGTAACTGTCGTTCTCGCGGCAGTGCTGTCTGTGGCGACGGTTGGCCTCGCGGAGACGTTGGATGATACAGCGCCCGTAATCGGCCAATCAGACGGTGAGTTCGCCGCACAGGATGGGTTCGACGGGGGCATCGTCCGTATCACGCACGTTGCTGGAGATGTCGTCCGTGTCTCGGATATCGAAGTGGCAGTCAGTGCCGACTGTAGCGGCGACGGAACTGAAAAGCACGGGCGGTTAGTCAATCTGCCGGCGAAATCGGGTGACCGGCCACAGAGTGACAACATCGAGGGCGACGATATCTTCGACGAGAGCACTGGCTCGCTCACGGAGCGCGGTGCCGATGATACCGGGGCACTGGTTACAGACGAGTTCCGTCCCGGCGACGTGATCGTCTTCCGGATCGCGGGCGGGGACTGCGACTTGCAGTCGGGCGACACGGTGACCGTTCGAGTTGTGCACACCCCGTCGAACGCGGTTATTATCCGGCAGGAGTTAACTGCATGACTCGACAGGTACCCGGCACAGCGAAATAAAAACGAACGAGGCGCTTCCTCGTGCCTGCGGTCAGTTCCCGCCTGTCGCGTTCGTCACGTTTGTCGAGAACCCTGTATCCGCGCTGGAGGTGTTCCCGCCGCTGCTCCTGCCAGTCTGCAGGATGATCGGTGTCCCGTCGTCGTCGGTCGCCAGAATGACCTTATCTGAATCGTCGATGCTCTGGACGTACTGTTGTTTCAGCACGACCGGATTGTCCCGGAGCGCCTCACCGCGAATCTCGATAACCCGGGCGTCGGCTTCGGCCTGAATCTCTTGTCGTTCCTTGTCGCGTTTGGCCTGTTGAATCTCGAACTTTTTCTCTTCGACGCGTTGCTTTGCGATTTCCTTGTCGTTGAGCGCCTGGTCGTACGAGTCCGGGAGGTCGACGTCACGGACCTGTACCTCTTCGAGGACGAGCGCTTCGCCCTCAAACGCGGATTCAAGTTTCTGCTGTGCCGCCTCACCAAGCCGCTCACGGCCGCTGTTGGTGTATATCTCGCTTGTCTGGATACCGGCGGCTTCGCCACGGAGTTGCGACCGGACGGACGGTCGGATGAGTCGTTCTTCTGCTTGCTCGACGTTTCGCCATTGGATGACGAACCCTGCCGCGTCCGCCTCTTCGACCTTGTACCGGACGGTGATGTCGATGTCGACTGTCGTCCCGTTGATGGTCTGGACCGTCACTGCATCGGACTGTGTCGCTCTGTCGCCCTCGCCCTCTGTGTTGGCCATCGTGTAGGTCCGCGGCCGGATTTCCACGTCTTGAACCGAGTCCTTGACCGGCACGATAATGTGTGCGCCCGGCTGGAGCTCGTCGCCGGTTACCGCGCCGAACGACTTTTGCACGCCGACGTGGCCTTCGGGGACCTGATGGTAGCCACCGAATAGGGCCGTTGCGACGGCAAGGGCAACAATGACGCCGACACCGATACGGAGGCCGCGGCCGACATCGATGTCGATGTCCGATCCGGAATCGGGATCGGGACCGGGGATGTCACTCATGATGCGCTCCGACACGATACTACGGTTGGTTGTACGGGGACCATATCCAGCACTTTGGCCCGACGGCTATAGGGTCAGCGGTTGATTGTCACAGTCTCCCATCACTAACAGAACTCACTCGATTGTGGTCGCAAAGACGCGGGCTGTGACCGACTCCGTATAACAAAAACGTGGAATAACCGCGGTTCAGTCGTCTGTCGAAGCGGCGAAGTCGGCCTCAGCGGCTTCGGCGCTGGGCGCGGCCTTGGCCGGCGGCTCGTTGCGCACGTCGTCGCGTTCGCGGTCGGCGATGACCTCGGCGTAGGCGTCGGGCATCACCTTCGTGAACTTCTCCACTTCAGCGTCCCAGTTCTCGAGCAACTCGGTCGCTCGGTCGGAGTCGGTGTAGGCAGCGTGGTTCTCGACGAGCCGGGTGATCATCTGGCGGTCCTTTCCTTCGAGGGTCTCTGACAGCGACACCATGCCGGTGTTTGCCTTCGCTGCGAACTCGCCGTCGGGGTCGTAGACGTAGGCGACGCCGCCGGACATCCCGGCCGCGAAGTTCTTGCCCGTCTCGCCCAGCACGACGATAGCGCCGCCGGTCATGTACTCACAGCCGTGGTCGCCGACGCCCTCGACGACGCCCTTGACCCCGGAGTTGCGGACGGCGAAGCGCTCGCCGGCCATGCCGTTGACGTAGGCTTCGCCCTGGGTCGCGCCGTACAGCGCGACGTTGCCGATGACGATGTTCTCCGCCGGGTCGAAGGGAGCGTTGTCCGGCGTGTTCAGGATCAGCTTCCCGCCGGAGAGGCCCTTGCCGACGTAGTCGTTGGCCGTGCCGGTCAGCTCCATCGTCACGCCCTGTGCGAGGAACGCGCCGAAGGACTGGCCGGCCGTGCCGTCGAAGTCCACCCGGATAGTGTCGTCGGCGAGGCCGTCGCCGCCGTGCTCGCGGGAGATGCGGTTCGAGAGGGTTGCCCCGACCGCACGGTCGACGTTGTTGATCTCGGTGTCGATAGCGACCGGATCACCGTCGTAGATGGCGTCCTCAGCTGCGTCGATGAGGTCCCAGTCGAGCTGTTCGTCGACCTCGTGGGTCTGTTCCTCCTGCTTGTAGCGGCCGTCGTTGTCGGCCGGCTCCGCGATGACTCCCGAGAGGTCGAGCTTCTGGGCCTTCGGCTGGGACACGTCGTCGCGCTGTGCCAGCACGCTCGGTCGGCCGATCATCTCGTCGACCGTCTCGAAGCCGAGTTCGGCCATAATCTCCCGCAGTTCTTGGGCCACGAACGTCATGTAGTTGACGACGTGCTGTGGCTCGCCGGGGAAGCGCTCGCGGAGGTTCTCGTTCTGCGTGGCGATGCCGACCGGACAGGTGTTCTCGTGGCACTGCCGGGCCATCACGCAGCCGGAGGTGACCATCGACGCGGTCCCGAAGGTGTACCCCTCGGCACCGAGCAGGGCGGCCACGGCCACGTCGCGGCCGGTCTTCATGCCGCCGTCGGTGGTCACCTTGATGCGCGAGCGCAGGCCGGTCGCCCGGAGCATCTGGTTGGCCTCCGAAACACCGAGCTCCCACGGGAGGCCGGCGTTCTTGATCGAGGTCTTGGGCGACGCGCCGGTCCCGCCGTCGTGGCCCGAGATGTGGACCACGTCGGCGTTGGCCTTGGCGACACCGGCCGCGATGGTCCCGATGCCGTCCTCGGAGACCAGCTTGACGTTGATGTCGGCCTCGGGGTTCGAGGCCTTGAGGTCGTGGATGAGCTGCTTGAGGTCCTCGATGGAGTAGATGTCGTGCAGCGGCGGCGGCGAGATCAGGCCGACGCCCGGCGTCGCGTAGCGGACGTGGGCGATCATCTCGTTGACCTTCTTGCCGGGCAGGTGACCGCCCTCGCCGGGCTTGGAGCCCTGGGCCATCTTGATCTGGAGCTCGTCGGCCGACGCGAGGTAATCCGAGGTGACGCCGAAGCGACCGGAGGCGACCTGCTTGGTCGTACACTCCTTTTCGGTGTCGAAGCGCTCGGGCGGCTCGCCGCCCTCGCCGGTGTTGGCGTTGGCCCCGAGCCGGTTCATCGCGATGGCGTTGTTCTCGTGCATCTCGGGCGACAGCGATCCGAGCGACATCGCCGCGGTCTCGAAGCGCTCGACGATGTCTTCGACCGGCTCGACCTCTTCAATGGGAATCGACTCGCGGTCGGAGTCGAATTCGAGCAGGCCACGGAGCGTCTGGAGCTCCTCGTTCTGGTCGTTGACCAGCTCGGCGAACTCCTTGTACGTGTCGTAGTCGCCCATGCGGACGGCCTGTTGAATCTTGCCGACCGTGTTGGGGTTCCACTGGTGGTGGATGCCGTTCGAGCGGAACTCGTACTCGCCCTGGCGGGGCATGTCGGGCTCCTCCTCGCTCCAGGCCACCTCGTGGCGCTGGGAGAGGTCGTCCTCGATTTCCTCGATGCCGATACCTTCGGTTCGGCAGGTCGTCCCCTCGAAGTACTCGGCGATGAAGTCCGAGGAGAGGCCGACGGCCTCGAAGATCTGAGCGCCCTGGTAGGACTCGACCGTCGAGATACCCATCTTGGCCATCGTCTTCAGCAGGCCGTCCTCGACGGCGGTGATGTAGGCGTCGATGGCGTCGGCGAGGTCCGCGCCGTCCGGTCCGGCCACCAGGTCCTCGATGGTCTGGTAGGCCAGGTAGGGGTTGACGGCACCGGCTCCGTAGCCGATGAGCGTCGCGAAGTGATGGACGGCTCGCGGGTCACCGGACTCGACGACGAGGCCGACGTGGTTGCGGAGGCCGTTGCGGACGAGGTGGTGGTGGACGCCGCCGACGGCCAGCAGGCTGGGAATCGGGACGCGGTCCTCGCTGGCCGCGCGGTCCGAGAGCACAAGGATGTCGTGCTCTTTGGCAGCGGCGTCGGCTTCGGCCCGCACGTCTTCGACGGCCTGCCGAAGGTCGCCACCCGACTCGTAGGTGATGTCGATGACCTTCGTGGACATGTCGTTCGCGTCCAGGTCCTTGATCGACGCCGTCTCCTCGTCGGTGAGGATCGGCGAGTCGAGGACGAGTTGGCGGGCGTGATCTTGGCTCTCGTCGAGCATGTTGCGCTGGAAGCCCAGCCGGGACTCCAGCGAGGTGACCAGTTCCTCGCGGATGTAGTCGAGCGGCGGGTTCGTCACCTGGGCGAACAGCTGCTTGAAGTAGGTAAACAGCGGGCGGTTGAACTGCGAGAGGACCGACAGCGGCGTGTCGTCGCCCATGGAGCCGACGGGGTCTTTCCCCTTCTCGGCCATCGGCTCGATGAGGTGGTCGACCTCGTCGTACGTGTAGCCGTACATGGCCTGGTGGCTCCGGAGGGCGTCCGCGGGGTCCTGTGGCTCGTTGTCTTCGCGGTCGGCGACCTCGTCGAGGGCGACCTGTTCCTCGGCGACCCACTCGCCGTACTTGTCGTCCGTGATGTCGTCGAACACTTCCTCGTCGGGGATGACACGCCCCTCTTCGGGGTCGGCGAGGAAACACTGTCCGGGCTGGAGCCGGCCGCGTTCCCGAATCTCGCTCGCGTCGTGTTCCAGCGCGCCGGCTTCCGAGGACATCACGAGCGTGTTGTCCTCCAGCACGTCGTAGCGGCACGGGCGGAGGCCGTTCCGGTCCAGCACGGCACCGATGCGGTCGCCGTCGGTGGCTGCGACGAGCGCCGGGCCGTCCCAGGGCTCGACCAGCGAGGCGTGGTAGTCATAGAAGTCGCGCCGGTCGCCGGTCACGTCGTTCATCTCGCCGCGCCAGGCTTCGGGGATGAGCATCCGGAGGGCGTGGGGGAGGTCGCGGCCGCCCTGAAGCAGGAGTTCGAGCGCGTTGTCGACGCTCGCAGTGTCTGACTGCTCGGGATCGTCGATGATCGGTTTGATCTTCTCTAAGTCGCCCTCAAACTCGTCGCTCTGGATGTCGGTCTCCCGAGCGCGCATCCAGTTGATGTTCCCCTGAATCGTGTTGAACTCGCCGTTGTGGATGACACGGCGGTAGGGGTGGGCAAGGTGCCACGCGCCCAGCGTGTTCGTCGAGAAGCGGGCGTGGACCATCGCGAACGTGGACTGCAGTCGCTCGTCTTCGAGGTCAGGGTAGTAGTCTTCGAGCTGTTCGGCCTTGAGCAGGCCTTTGTACACCACTACGTCGGTGGCGAGCGAGACGACGTAGAAGCGCTCGTGGCCCGGCGGTTTCTCTTCCTTGACGGTGTTTTCGAGCGACCGGCGGCCGATATACAGTTGGTTCTCGAAGGCGTCGCCGGTCTCGCCCGTCGCGGAGGTGACGAAAAACTGGACGATGGCGGGCTCTGATTCGAGCGCCGTTGCGCCCAAGTCGCTGTTGTCCGTGGGAACGTCGCGCCAGTCGAGGACATCGAGGCCCTCCGCGGCGAGTTCCGTCTCGACGAGGTCCTTCAGACTCCCGGCGACCTCGTCGTCTTTCGGGAGAAAGAGCGTGCCAACGGCGTATTCGCCGGCAGGCGGCAGGTCGGCGTCGACTTCGGCAGCGAAAAACTCGTGGGGGATCTGGAGCATGATGCCCGCTCCGTCGCCCGTATCTTGCTCGGCTCCTGTCGTCCCTCGATGTTCGAGGTTGTCGAGGAGTTCGAGTCCGTCCGATACAACCCAGTGGTCGCTCTGGCCGTCGAGGTCCATGACGACCCCGACGCCACAGTTCGACCGTTCGTCCGTGGGATCTGCAAGCCCGGCGTCACCTGCAGAGAGACCTGTCTGTCGCTCAACCATGTGTTTCACGACTGGGGATGCCACTATAAGAGGGTAATCCTAATGGTATTAGTGTTGTTTAACCCCACATTAGGGAGTATATATTTATAACGATTGTTGGGGCTGTATCATGGTTTATAAACGGTCGTCCGCGGGCTGGCGGTTCACACGCTGTTCAGCCGAGCACAGGAGCGGATGACTGCTCGATACCCGAAACGTAGGCCGTCATGTCAGTCGTCGTCAACATTCCGACGACTCCTTCCGTCTCATCGACGACAGGAAGGTGGTGGACACTGTGGTCCAGCATCAGGCTTGCGGCCGCCTCGATGGGGTCGTTTGCCGTTACTGTAACCGGCTCCGTCGTCATGAAGTCAGACACGTCTAGCGCCGTCGTATCGCCACCTTCTGCGGCGATTTCGACGAAATCCGTGGAGGTGAGAATCCCCAACAACGCTCCGTCAGCGTCGACGACAACAACAGAGCTGATGTTCTCGTCGAGCATCCGCTTGGCGACCGCTTTCGCGTTCGCGTCAGCAGCAACAGTGGTGACAGGTGATGACATAATTCGTCCGACAAACACGTCGTCCATGACAACCGATAACATAGGGCGAGGTATAACCGTGTTGGTTCCGGAGATCTACCGATTGCAGCGATGCATAGAGATATATAAGGTCTTAATATTCTGCGCTCGCGACGACGAATGCACCACCCAATCAGTCGCCCACTGTCTCCCCGACGCCGCACCCCGACTGGTCGATCACGTCGGGGCTGTCGGCCCACCGCTGATGACCCAGAATGGGCGATACATCCACGGTTCCCACGACGGTATCTGTTCGCCGTTTGGCGTTTGTATGACTGTAGTCTGACGGCGATTTATATACATAGAGACAGCAGTGGTCATCGGGGGCACGGAGGAAAATGTCACACGCTCCCCGACCCCATCCTTCCTTCATACTGCCGGCTGTGTTAGTGAAGATGCCCGCTACCCAGAGGTGGCAAGACACTTCACCGGCTCACAGCCGGCAGTATCGGTGGGCCGGCAACTATCTATGCAAGCCCCTCGTATATGAATTAAACCATGTCTGGTCATGGACCCAGCGTCGCCATCGCCTGTCAGGGCGGCGGCAGCCACAGTGCGTTTACCGCCGGTGTGCTGCAACGACTCCTGCCAACTGTCGACGACGAGTACAATCTCGTGGGGTTGAGTGGTACTTCCGGTGGCGCGCTCTGTGCGGTCACGGCCTGGTACGGACTGCTCAGTGATGGCCCCGACGACGCCGAGAAACTGCTGGGAGACGTCTGGCGTGACGTCGCCGCCACGACACCGCCCTCAGTCCTGCTGAACGAGTCGCTCGTCTGGCGCAAGCGACTACAGAATCTCATGGTCCCTGCGGCCGACATCTCGCCCTACGCGACGCCAGGAGCAGTCGGCCACGACTGGTTCCTATCGCTGCTCGACCGCCACATCGAGTTCGACGAGTTCGACAGTCTCGCCGACGAGGCACCACCACATGTGACCGTCGGCACGGTCAACGTCAACAGCGGCGTGTTCGAGACGTTCACCGACGATGCCATCACAGCGAGGACGGTGCTGGCCTCGGCCGCGTTCCCACTGCTGTACAAAGCCGTCGAACTGAACGGCCACTGGCACTGGGACGGCCTGTTCTCACAGAACCCACCGATCCGGGAGTTCCTGACCAGCGACCGACCGAAACCGGACGAGATCTGGGTCATCCAGATCGAGCCACAGACCCGCGACGACCGCCCGACATCGCTTGCGGAGATCACCGACCGCCGGCAGGAACTATCGGGGAATCTCTCGCTGAATCAGGAGCTGTTCTTCGTCCGGAAGGTCAACGAATGGGTCGAAAAGGGGTATCTCCCGGACGATTTCAAACACATCGAGATACGGCGACTGGGACTCGATGAAAAGCTGACAGCAGCTTCGAAGCGCGACCGCGACCCTCGGTTCATCGAGGACCTCATGGAAACGGGCCGGGCCGAAGCCGGCGCGTTTCTGGACCGGATACCGGAGTAAGCACCCGCCTTCTCAGTAGCTCTTCGCGAAGTACGCCGTCTCCTCGGCGTCCTCACCGCAGATGGCGCAGTCGTCGTGGATCGGCTCCTCGTCGCGGTCGAGGGGAACCATCACGATTTCGGCCGCGATAGCGTCTTTGATCGGTTCCTCACAGTCCGCGTCGCCACACCAGCCACACTTCACGTAGCCGCCGTGCTGGCCGATAGTGCCCAGAATCTCCTCACGGGACTCAGCCTCGCGGATTTCGCCCTCCAGCGTCTCCTCGGCGTCGGCGTACAGCTTGGCGTGGACAGTGTCGAGGTGGTCGGTAACGGTGTCGGCGATGCCCTCGCGGTCGACGGTCGCGTTCTCACCGTCGGGCCGGTGGACCAGCGTGGCTTCCCCGTCCTCGACCTCGTGGGGACCGATTTCGATTCGGAGAGGAACGCCGTGTAGTTCGTGCTCGTTGTACTTGAAGCCGGGATTGCGGTGCTCGCGGTCGTCGAGTTCGACGCGGACGCCGGCCTCGTCCAGTTCGGCAGCGAGGTCGGCGGCGTAGTCGATGACTTCGTCCTTGTTGTCCTCCTGCCAGATGGGGACGACGACGACCTGATCGGGTGCGAGCGCGGGCGGGAGCACGAGCCCCTGGTCGTCGGAGTGGGTCATGATGAGCGCGCCCATTGCACGCCAGGACAGCCCCCAGGAGGTCGTGTGGGCCGTGTTTTCTTCCTCGTCGGCGTCGGCGTAGGTGATGTCGAACGCCTCGCCAAAGGAGGTCCCCAGGTAGTGGGAGGTGGCGGCCTGCACAGTCTTCCCGTCCGGCATTAGCGTCTCGATAGTCGTCGTGGTGTGTGCCCCGGGGAACTTGTCGTGCTCGGGCTTGCGGCCCTTCAGCGGCGGCATCGCCATGACCTCCTCGTAGAGGCGCGCGTACTGGTCCAGGCGGGTCATCGTCTCCTCCCACGCGCCGTCCTCGTCGGCGTGGGCGGTGTGGCCCTCCTGCCAGAGGAACTCCTTGGTTCGGAAGAACGGCTTCGTCTCGGTGGCCTCCCACCGGACGACGGAACACCACTGATTCAGCCGCATCGGGAGGTCCCGATGCGAGCGGGTCCACTGGGCCATAAACGGCGCGATGATGGACTCACTGGTGGGCCGAACGGCGAGGCGCTCTTCGAGTTCCTCGTGGCCGCCGTGGGTCACCCACGCGACCTCGGGGTCGAACCCCTCGACGACGTCTTTCTCCTTCTCCAGATAGCTCTCGGGAATAAACAGCGGGAAGTAGGCGTTCTGAACGCCGGTGTCCTTGAACCAGCCGTCGAGGTTGTTCTGGATACGCTCCCAGATGGCGTAGCCGCGTGGGCGCGTGACGATGAACCCGCCCATGGGGGCGTAGTCCGCGAGGCCGGCCTTCTGGACGACCTCGGCGTACCACTCGCCGGGTGAATGCTCCTTGCTCTCGGTTATGCCGAGTTCCTGCTCGCCACTCATTAGGTGTGTCGTGGCCCACGGCGCTAATAAACTCCCCGAAGGGTGGTGAGCCGCTGGCACGCCGACCGGACCAGTTCTATGCCCCGCTTCGCGCCGCGAGGACCGTCGTAGCGGAGGTCGATCTCAGCTCTATTCCGCCCGTATAGAGAGACTATCTCCGGGCTCCGGGGTACCGAAGGCCGATGCCGCGGACCCGCCGCGCAAGAACAGCTCCTGATACGGGTCGCCACCTCCAGCCGACCCCGGGACGATAGCGAGGGACCCCTCCGGAACGTCCGATACAGCGTCCCTGACGACGACCTCTCGGGATGCGCCGTTAAGTTCGACAGCGACTGTGTCACTACCGGGTTCGAACTCCGAGGTTCGAATCGAGGTCTTGAGGTTCCCGTAGCCGTCGACGTGACAGACCACGGACTCGGGCGGGGCCGGGACGTCGTCGAGTGAGCGCTCCGCCCCGAGCGAAGAGCGATTGCCGCTTGCGATTTCGGCAACGCGGCGCGGGAACACGTCCCGCGACCGGAACTGGCCGGTGTCGGCCGGGAGCTCGATTTCGCGGAACGTCGTCGCGCAGTCGGCGATAAACGAGAGGTTGTAGCCGGCGTCGACGGCGACGACGGGGACGCCGTTGTCCAGTTCGAGATAGCACAGGGGCCCGCCGGTGTCGGCCCGCTCCGGCGTCGATTCCGTGGTTCGTGGCGCGGTGTTCGAGTAAATCAGCAGGTCGTCGAACGCGGGGTTGTGGACGCCGAGCTGTGCGATCCAGAATCCCGTTGCGACGGTGGAGAACGGCTGGATTTCGGTCGACTGGACGGAGATGGTCGGGTCTGCGGCGGTGAGGCGGTGGACGACCTCCGAAAAGGCCGGGTCTGACGGGCCGTAGTCCGCGATGAGATGGACGAACGTGCTCATGAAAGGCTCCGGTCGCTACCACGTCGGTGAACCTGTATAATCTTGTGCCTCAGTAACAGAGCCAGCGCTGTCAAACGCACCCCGCGCCGACACTCAGGCACCGATTGTCGTCAGCGAGGCGATAGAGTCAGCGACACGGCGTTCCATTCCCGTCCCGGTGAATCCCGGCGCGGGGTCGACAGCCTGCGCGTAGAACCCCTCCTCGCCCGCGACGAACTCGACGCAGAGTGCCCGCGCGCCGAAACGGTCCAGCAACTCCCGGACGCGGGCCGCGAGCGTCACCTCGACGGTTTCCTCGCTGATGACGTGGTCCAGCCCGGTGACTTCCGACCGGACCTGAATCGCCCGGAGATGGGTTTCGCGGCCGTCGTTGACGGCGAAGTACTTGTACTCGACCGGCTCCGCCCGGACCCGAGCCTGGTAGAAATCGCCCTCGTCACTGTTCGCCGGCATCCCGTCCCAGGCGTAGCGAGTCCGGGCGACGTAGTCTCGATCCGGCTTTTCGAACCAGACGGTCGGGACCTGACAGCCGACCTGCTCCAGTCCGTGGAGGGCGACGAGTCGGCAGGCCAGCGCCGTCGTCGGCAGGAACCCGTTCCACGTCTCGACGCCGACCCTGTCGGCGTAGCGAAGGGCGCTGAACGACTCGGGCCGGAGCGTCGTGTTGACGAGTGCGGCCAGGTCGTCGATATCGGCTCTGGCCACCGGGTTTCCGGGGCGGAGAAACTGGACGTCGAACCCCCGGGCGGAGAGCCGCTCTGCGACGGCACCGAACACCGGGTGTTCAGGCTCGCAGATGAAGCCGATGCAGTCCATACCGCCACGTCTCAGCGGTCCGATAAAAAAGTCGCGCAAAACCGAACGACTGAGGCACCGTGGTTCCGAAGTAAACGCCTGATGAAACCGCTCAGTATTGGGGGCCATCTCGGTGCCGGGAGCTGGGACATCGCCGCCGTCGTCGTCCTCTCCGCTGTGGCCGGGGCAGTCCTGTGTGGGCTCGCCTTGGTTGCGTACCGCCAGCGCAGGACGCGTCCGTATCTGTTGATTGCGCTGGCACTCACCGCGCTGTTTGCCCGCCCGCTCATCGCGCTGCTGTCGGGGTTCTCACTGGTCTCAGGACCGACCCACCATTTCCTCGAACACGCGCTCGATACCCTCTTTGTCGTCCTCGTCCTCGGCGCAGTGTACTACGCCCGGACCGTCGAGAAACGACTCGACGAGGAGGGACTATGAGCGACACCAGAGCCCGCATCTACCGACACATCGAGTCCCATCCCGGAGTCCACTTCCGGGAGCTAACGCGGGCACTGGATCTCGCAACGGGACAAGTGCAGTACCATCTGGGCCGACTCGACGGCGTTCACAGCGAGTCGGTCAACGGGCGCACACACTACTACACGGCGTCGTTCGACCCCTGGGAGCGCCACGCCATCGCCTTCCTCCGTCGCGAGACGGCGAGAGACGTTCTCGTCACGCTCATAGAGCGCGAAGCCGCTCACCCCGGCGAAGTGGCCGACCACCTCGACATCGCTCGGAGCACGCTCGAACACCACCTCAGCGGCCTGGTCGAACACGACATCGTCGAAAAGCGTCGGGACGGGGGACGGGTGACGCTGGCGCTCTGTCGGCGTGACCAGACGGTCGAACTGCTCGCGACGGTCGACCCCACGGCCCCCGACCGCCTGTCTGACCGCTTCACCCGGTTACTCGACCGCCTCTTCGAGAGCGGCTAGTTCGACTACCCGCGGACAGTGGCCGATTTCGAGTCCCGTACCACAACCCAATTGCACGGGCAGTCCATAGGGTGGGTGATGACTGAACGCGGAATTTCCCGACGCGAGTTCGCCAAGAGCGCCGTCGCCATCGGCGGCACCGCGGCGCTGGCCGCCTGTCTCGACCGCGGGTCGGGAACGGTGCCCGAGGGTACCGACGACCCCTCGTCGCTCCCGGAGCGCCAGCACGCCTGGGACGCGTCGCTGGCGACCGACGACGCGGGGAACCACCGACTGTCGCGCCACCACGTCCTTCTACTACTGGATTACACCGGCGACGGAACGCCGACAGATGCCGACCGCGATCAGGTCGAGACGGCGCTCCGAGACCTCGAACAGGCCTACGAGTGGAGCAACGAGGGGCTGCTGTTCACCCTCGGGTACAGCCCGACCTACTTCGACCGCTTCGAGGCCGACGTAGCCGGCGTCGACCTGCCAGAGCCGATGGCGCTTGCCCCCTTCGAAGACCCCGAACTCGACACGCCGGACGCGCTCCTGCACCTCGCCAGTGACGACGAGCGGGCCGTCATCGAGGCCGAAGAAGCGCTGAAGGGCAATCGGGACGCTGCGAACGACCACGAAATGAGCGCGACCTTCCAAGGCGTCCTGCACGAGGCAGAGCGACGGACGGGTTTCGTCGGAGCCGGCCTCCCCGCCGAGAATCAGGATGTCGACGGGGTTCCGGACTCCGACCCGGTCCCCGAAGAGGCCCCGCTGTTCATGGGGTTCAAGTCCGGATTCAAGGAAAATCAGGCCTCCGAGGACCGCGTAACGGTCGATTCGGGACCGTTCGCCGGCGGCGCGACCCAGCACCTATCGAAGATCCGGCTGCAGCTCCAGCAGTGGTACGAACAGGACTCCCGGGACCAGCGCGTCTCGAAGATGTTCTGTCCGGCCCACGCCGACGAGGACAGGGTCGAAGGCGTCGGCGAGAACCTCGGCACTGACAACGGTGCCGGCGAGTGCCCCGAAGACGTGGTCGACAGCGGTCGACGGGAGGGTGTCGTCGGCCACGCACAGAAGATGTCCCGCGTCAGGGACGACGGAACACCGACCCTTCTCCGCCGGGACTTCAGTTCGACCGACGGCGGCGAAGCGGGGCTGCACTTCCTCTCGCTGCAGCGCTCTATCGCCGACTTCGTCGCGACGAAACAGGCGATGAACGGAACGGACGTCGCTAACGACTCGGCTGTCGGCCAGCGGGTGAACAACGGTATTCTCCAGTACATGACAGTCACCCGACGCGGGAACTACCTGCTCCCGCCGCGTGCCCTGCGGGCGCTCCCACCGGCCGACCCGGCTTGACTGGCCCGGTGCCGTCAGGATACCGGGTCGCGGTTCTCGACTGATTCACGGGATAGGCTGTCGGCGCTGACGCTGTAGCGATACGACTGGGTGAAGTAGTCGGATATCGGGCCGTCCGTCGCTGTCGAGTCGGCCGGCGGGTCGGTCGTCGACGATCCTGTACAAGTGATGACGACGTCGTACCCCCACGACCGTTCGGTGACGTTGTCGACGCGGCAATCGAGGCTCATCTCGGTGTGTTCGCCCTGCCACAGACCGTTGTAGACGCTCCGATACTGGTACTCGTAGACGAACTCACGGGCGGAGAACTCGTTCAGTGTCGTGGGTCGGGCGGGCGGGTCCTTCGGACCGTCATGGAACTCGACGGTCCCTGTCGGGGATGCACCGGTTGTCGCTGTTTCTGACGAGGCCGGTGACTCCGGTGACGGCGCGCCGAAACATCCCGCGGTCAGGACGACGAAGCCGAGGACCGCAGTGCGGGCGATTTTGGAGGACACGGCCGGGATTGCACCGACCGATGGAAAGTATCTTGTGCCGTCTAGGTCCCGCCACGGCATTCGGCTATCGTACCAGAACGGTCTTTCAGACGAGGACCCAAAGGCGGTGCATGAATCGCCGACAGTTCCTCGCCAGTGCCGGCCTCGCCGGCACGACGGTCCTGGCGGGGTGTGGTTCGCTGAGTTCCCAGTCGACACGCGCTCCCCCGCTGGTCGAGAACCGCCCCGACGCCACGTACCGCCCCACCCACGCTGAGGGCATGGGGATGGCGGGGATGGCACAGGCAGGCGAGTACATGGTCGGGCTGAGCTACTCCTTTCCCCACCGCTTCTGGACGGTAACCGGGACGACAGCCGAAAAGGTCGACATCCGGAGCGAGGACAGCGTCCACCTGATGGCGACCGTCTGGGACCCCGAGACCGAGATGGTACTCCCGGTGTCTGCCGGCCTCTCGATCACCATCGAACGCGACGGCGAGACGGTCGCCGACAAGTCCCCGTGGCCGATGATCTCCCAGAACATGGGCTTTCACTACGGCGACAACTACGCGCTCGACGGCGACGGCGTCTACCAGCTTTCCGTCCGCGTCAACGGGATGGGGGAACGCCGACTGGGGGCCTTCGACGGTCGGTTCGGCGAGGCCGGCGAGGCAACGGTCGAGTTCGACTTCGCACAGAGCACCCGCGACCAACTCTCCTTCGAGGAGTTCCCGGACTCACAGGGCGAGCGCGGGGCGGTCGACCTGATGAACATGGACATGGTACCGACATCGCGGGTCCCAGAAGTGTCGGCCCTGCCCGGAACGGTCCTCGGGACGGACAAAGGGAGCGACGGCGTGTACGCCGTTACGTGGGTACAGGACGCCGCGTTCCTCTCCGATGGCGAGTCGTATCTCGCCGTCTCGGCTCGGACGCCGTACAACCGCGTTCCCCTCCCGATGATGTCCCTCGACGGGAGTGTTGAGGCCGACGGCGAAACGGTGTTCGACGACGCGCTGACCGCTGGGGTCCACCCCGAACTCGGGTATCATTACGGCGCAGTCGTCGAGACGGCGACCCAGGAGCCGTCTGTCGGTGTCGATGTCGTCGCCCCGCCACAGGTGTCCCGCCACGAGGGGTACGAGACGGCGTTCCTGACGACGCCCTCGTTCTCGTTTTCGGGTAGCTGACCGCCTCGACCAGTCGTTTGGTTGCGAGAGCGGACCACGGCTCACTCCACGGCGAACGGACTCTCTGTCTGTTGCCACGGCCAGCCCGGGACCCGCGTCTGGACCCCGGCCGCGAGTGCGGCGTCGAGGTCATCAGCGCCCGCCGCCTCCCCGTCGTTTCCGTGCGTCCGAACATCTGCGACGTGGAAGGTCGCCTCCGCAAGCAACCGGAGCGGTTGCTCGCCGGCAATCATCGCTGCCAGCTCACGGCCCAGCAGTTCGTCGACGACGAAGCCCGGGTAATCGCTCTCGACGTCCAGTTCTCGAAGCAGACGAACCAGCGCGGCGACGTTGACCGCACGGTCGCCGTCGGCGAACACCTCGTCGATGGCGGCCGTGTAGGCGTCGTCTGTGAGCGGGTCGACGTCGACGTCGAACTGGGACCCGAGATGGGCTCGCGTTTCGTTCACCAGCGGGACGACGTCGCTACGACGGTCCTGTACCCATTCGTACTCGTCGCGGACTGTGTCCGGTGTCAGTCGCATGGCGGCGTCTCACACGGTGTGCGTTTACTCCTTTGGGCAACAGCGCGTCGACCGCGGTCCGGCCCCCTACCCTCCGTATTGCGAAGGCTTTTATAACACGAGGGGAATACTGAGAAATAGAGGTCGGTTTTCCGGACATCTCTCCACGTCCGGAGGCAACTCACCGATAACTGATGACTTTATTAGAGAGCGTACATCCCGCGGCTCCAGGTCGGCCCGCACCAGCCGTGGACGGCCCCGCTACCGGGATGATACCCCGTTTTGAGCTATGAGCACTGTAGACAAGCAACTCGAAGACGTGAAGGCAACGATTGACGAGGAAGTCCCGCGCCGTATCTCCGTCTCGGATGTCACGTACGAGGGACCGGAACTCGTCATATACACGCGGGACCCGAAGGAGTTCGCCGCGAACAGCGACCTCGTTCGCCGGCTCGCATCGAAACTCCGCAAGCGAATTACGGTCCGCCCGGATCCTGACGTACTGGCTCCGCCAGCAGAGGCCGAGGCGGCGATTCGGGAACTCATCCCCGAGGAGGCCGGCGTCATGGACCTGAATTTCCACACCGACACCGGCGAAGTCGTCGTCCAGGCACAGAAGCCCGGCGTCGTCATTGGCCGGCGCGGCTCGACCCTGCGTGACATCACGCAAGAGGTCGGCTGGACGCCCGAAGTCGTTCGAACGCCCCCCATCGAGTCCTCGACAGTCGAGAACGTCCGGAACTTCCTCAAACAGGAGCGCGAGGACCGCCGGGACATCCTCGAACGCGTCGGCCGGCAGATCCACCGCGAGCCGATGTCCGACGACGAGTACGTCCGCATCACGACACTGGGCTGCTGCCGAGAGGTCGGCCGCGCCGCGTTCATCCTCTCGACGCCGGACACGCGCATCCTCATCGACTGTGGCAACAAGCCCGGGGCCAACGGCGAAAAGCCGTATCTGGACATCCCGGAGGCGTTCGGGGCCGGGACCAACGGCATCGACGCCGTCGTCCTGACCCACGCGCATCTGGACCACTCCGCGCTGGTCCCGTTGTTGTTCGAGTACGGCTACGACGGTCCCATCTACTGCACCGAGCCGACGCGGGACCTGATGGGCCTGCTGACGCTCGATTACCTCGATACCGCCGCGGACGACGGCCGGACCCCGCCGTACGACTCCGAGATGGTCCGCGAAGCGATCAAACACACCATCCCGCTGGAGTACGGCGACGTGACCGACATCGCGCCCGACATCAAACTGACGCTGCACAACGCCGGCCACATCCTCGGCTCGTCGGTGTGTCACTTCCACGTCGGCGACGGCCTGTACAACGTCGCCTTCTCCGGCGACATCCACTACGATGACACGCGCCTGTTCGACGGCGCAGTCAACGACTTCCCGCGGGTGGAGACGCTCGTGCTGGAGTCGACCTACGGCGGCCGCAACGACTACCAGACCGACCAGGAAGACTCGGAGCGAAAGCTCAAACAGATCGTCCAGAACGCCGCCGACCGCGACGGCAAGGTCCTCATTCCGACCTTCGCCGTCGGGCGGTCACAGGAACTCATGCTCGTCCTCGAAGAGGCGATGCGGAACGGCGACATCCCCGAGATGCCGGTCCACCTCGACGGGATGATCTGGGAGGCGACGGCCGTTCACACGACCTATCCCGAGTATCTCCGCGACGGTCTGCAGGACCGTCTCTTCGACGAAGACGAGAACCCGTTCCTGGCTGACCAGTTCAACCCCATCGACGGCGGCGACGAGGAACGACAGGAGATCGCCGATGGCGATTCCGCTATCATCCTCTCTACTTCGGGGATGCTCACCGGCGGGCCGGTCATGTCCTGGCTCGAACAGCTCGGTCCCGACCCGGATTCGACGCTTACCTTCGTCGACTATCAGGCGCAGGGAACGCTCGGCAACCGAATCCAGCGCGGCATCGACGAGGTATCCGTCGGCGGCAGCGGGCGCAGCGAGAAAGTCCCACTGGAGATGACCGTCGAGACAGTCGACGGTTTCTCCGGCCACGCCGACCGACAGGGGCTGGAAAACTTCGTGAAGACGATGAACCCCCGACCCGAGAAAATCCTCTGCGTGCACGGCGACGAATCCGCGACACAGGACCTCTCCTCGTCGCTGTACCACGACCAGAACATCCGGACCTTCGCGCCGGAGAACCTCGAAACGTTCCGCTTCCGCTAATCCAGTCACCGTTGCGGTTCGTTCTCACTCCCCGATAGCCGGACGAACCTCTATACGGCAGGCGGGTGAACTACCGCGTATGGACATCATCCAGTATCTCGACGAACTCGAACCGGTCGGAATGGTGCTCATCGGACTCGTGCTGTTCATCATCCCGGAGCCGGCCACCTCCACGCTGGGTATCGGCCTGATGGTGCTCGGCGGCGCGTGGTGGTTCTACGAGTGGAACCGGTAAGATAACCCACAGCAGTTCTATGGATCACGACCGCATTCACGCACAGGAACCGTCACACCACCGCGACCGATGGACCGTCGGCACAATCACGGAGATAGCGGAGCGAGACGGTCACTGTGTCGTCACCGTCGAAAACGAGTCCGGTGCGCCGACTGAACTCGTCGTCACCATGGCCATTCGCGACCTGTTCGTCAGTCGGCTGGACATCGGCGACGACGAGAGTCCGGTCGGCGAGCGCGTCTGGTTCCGGAAACGCGGCGGGTCGTAGCCCGCCGCTGACGCGTCCGGTCAGCGTTCGACGCCCCGGACTTCTTCTGCTGGCGCGGGACGCTACGACAGGTCGACGGTCCGGTCGGCCCAGCGCCGGAGCCTATCGAGCGCGTCCCGCTCGGCCCGTGACACCGGGTCATCGACGCCCAGTTCGTCGCTATCGAAAGCGTTCAGCACGGCCACGTCCGCCTCGTCACAGTAGTCGGTGAGCCGGCTGACCGCAGCGGAGTCGTGCTGAAACGGAATCGTCGCGTCGTTGACGAACACCGCACGGGGATTCCCCGGGAGCGTGTCCATCTGGTGCTCGGCACGGCGGGCGTTTTCCCGGGCGAGGGCGACCGCTTGGTCGTTCGTCTCGCTCTCGGCGCGGGGCGCACTGGCATCGGTTCGGCCTATCCAGACCGACTCTGGGACGGTGATGAATCGGTCAAGACGGCCGCCCAGCACGGTTCCGTCCCGTTCGAGTTCGGGCGCGAAATCGAGGACGACAACGCCCTCGGGTCCTTCGCTGTCGAGCCAGGCATCTATGGCGGCAGCGGTCGTCCGCGTCTTGCCGGCGTTCGAGGGACCGGTGACGAGCGTCGACCCCGAGAGCGGGAACCCGACGCCGGTCACGCGAGGAGTTCCTCCCGCAGGAACTTCCCGCCGAGCCCGGCCATGGCGATGCCGAGCGCGACAGCGAACGCCAGCACGAACCCGGAGAGCGGGCCGACGCCGCCGCCGAGCTGTTCGACGACGAAGTTGGCGGCGAGCCCGCCCGAGACAGCGATGAGCGCCAGCCCACCGACGTTCGCTACCAGCGAGTTCGACTCCGGAACCGCGTCGGAGTTCAGGAGGTAGAGGACGAGGGCGATGACGAACGGGGTGCCGACGGTGCCGAGCGCGAGCACGAGGACGAGTTGGCCGAGCACGTTCCCGCCGATGAACGCACCGGGCGCTGACAGCAGCGCGACGGCGACGAGTAGCCCGCGGTAGCGGCTGTCCTCGATAGTGGTGCCCCAGCCGAGCTTGTCGGCGAGCAGGAACGGCGGGACGATGGTGTTGCCCCCAAGCGTCGACACGGCAGCGCCCCAGAGGCCCAGCAGGAACAGCCAGCGGGCGCTGTCGCCGACCAGCGGGCCGAGAGCCTCCGCAGCGCCGACCGTCGTCAGGTCGCCGGAAGTGAGCACGCTCGCCGTCACCAGGAAGATGGCGAGGCTGTAGATGCCGAAAGCCACCAGCATGGACGCCCCGACGTCGACCGTCGCGAGGTCGTAGTCATCGCGGGTCCAGCCCCGCGCTCGCATCGTGTAGGAGTGCATCGTGATGAGCGTGATGTGGACCGCGCCGCCGAGGATGCCCGCCGCGACCAGCGCGCTCCCGGACGGGACGGACGGGATCAGCCCGGTCGCCGCCGCGCCGGCGTCGATGGGGACGACGAACAGACTGGCGACGAACGCGACGACGACCAGCAGAACGAGGACTTTCGCGGCCAGTTCGAGGAATCGATAGCCGCCGCCCGCCAATCCCGCCGCGAGGATGAGCGCCCAGGCGACGCCCCAGACGCGCGCGTCGATACCGGTCACCGTCGCCGAGACCGTGGCGACGGTCTTCATGATGACGAGCTGTGCGACGCCGGCCGCAAGCACCGCGTCGCCGACCAGCAGCCATGCCCACGTTTCGCCAAGGTGGTCCTCGACGACGGCGACGATGCCCCGCTCGGTCAACAGTCCCAGCCGCATCGCGAGGTACTGGGCCAGCGCCCCCGCCCCCGCGGAGAGGACGACGACCCATAGGAGGCTGTAGCCGAACGCACCGCCAGCGGTGACGAGGCTGGCAATCGTCGCCGGGCCGGCGGCGATTGCACCTGCGATCCAGGACGGCCCCATCGCTTCGGCGTATTCACCGAGCGTTCCCTTGCTAACAGCCGAACTGTCGACGGTTTCGGTCGAACTCATACCTCCGGCTTGGGTGAGGCCCCCTGAAAACCCTGCCGACATATTGTTCGGTGGTATTCTTCGGTAATTCAGCTGCTGTACAGCGGTTGTGCGAAAATGACAGCACTTACCGAATTGGCACACTATCCGCTCACCGGGTGAAACAGTGCCGCAGCCGACAGTGGCTGAGCCGACTCAGAGCTCGACGGTTCCGAGGTCCGATTCCAGTTCGTCGACGTGGTCGTTGTACGCGTCGACGAAGTCCGCGAACTGTGGGGCGTACTCGCGGATGTCGGCGGCCGAGGGCGGTTCGTACTGCGAGAGGAGATAGAGGCCGTTGCTCCCGCCGACCCGGAGATACGACGCACCGTCGGTGTCCCACTTCAGCTCCCAGCGGGTGCCGCCGATTCGGTCGGTGAAGGTCCCGTAGTCCCCGCCCTCGTAGCGCTGGAGTTCCCGAGCGATCTGGTCGCAGATCTCGCGGATGCGACCGAGGACGCGGTCGCGTTCAGCCACGACACCGTCGGTCGTCGCGATGTCCGGAAACTCCGTCGACACGTCGTCGAGAACGCCGTCGAGGGACGCGACGTAGTCGTTGAACCCCTCGACGAAGGCGTCGTAGTCGGCGAGTGCGGCAGCCAGCGGCTCCGGCTCCGGCGGCTGTTTGGTCGAGATGACGTACGTGTCGGAGCCACGCGACGGCGAGAACCGGAGGTACTCCAGGTCGCCGCCCTCGTACTTGACGGTCCACTCGCCGCGGTCGGTCTCGATGTCCGCCTGCCCGTAGTCGCCGCCCTCCAGCCTGGCGAGCTGGTAGGCGACCTGTCCGGCGTGGTCCCGGACCGCCGCGACCAGTTCGTCACGCTGCTGTGCAACGGCCGTTGCGTCGGCGGGGTCCACCGGTGGCCACTCTGTCACAGTAGACGGAAGCGACGGGACAGCAATAACAGGCTCGGTCGGCTACTCGGACTCGAGCAAGGCGTCGTCGCCGTGGCGCTCGCGGAGGCCCTCGAAGTACTCGCGCTGTTCATCGATGTTCTGCGTGGATTCGGCGTAAACGTCGGCAAAGAGGTCCGTCGGGTCCGCGGCATGTGCTTCGGCGTTGTCGATAATCTCGCCGAGTCGCTCGCCGATGGTGTCGTCCATCACGTCGATCTTCTCGTCGTCCAGCAGATTGCAGTTCCGCAGAAACGCCTCCATGCGGTCCAGCGGGTCGCGTTCGCGCCACTGCTCGACCTCCGCGTCGTCCCGGTACACGTCCGGGTCGTCGGCGGTCGTGTGCGCGCCGAAGCGGTACTGGACGGCCTCGATAAAGATGGGTTCCTGCTCCTCTCCGTCGGCACCCACCGCTCGCTCCCGGGCGGCCTCGGTGACGGTGTAGGTCGCCAGCGGGTCCATGCCGTCGACCTGTACGCCGTCGAAGCCGTACGCGTCGGCTTTCTGTGCCAGCGTCTGGCTGGCGGTCTGGCGCTCCCGCGGGACGGAGATGGCCCACTGGTTGTTGTTGCAGAAGAACACCGTCGGCGTCTCGAACACGCCGGCGAAGTTCATCGCCTCGTGGAAGTCCCCCTCGCTGGTGGCCCCGTCGCCGAAGTGGACGACGCCGGCGTTCTCGTCGCCCTTTTTCTTTGCCGCCCACGACCACCCGACGGCGTGGGGCAGGTGCGCGCCGATGGAGATGTTCAGCGGGAACACGTTCACGTCACCGATAGCGGCGTTGCCCGCTTCGTGGCCCATCCAGTAGAGGACGTACTCCCAGGGGAGCCCGCGGGCGACGAGCGCGCCGTGCTCCCGGTACTGGTAGAAAATAGTGTCCTCGTCGGCCAGCGCATACGTCGACCCGACCTGAGACCCTTCCTGACCCGCCAGCGAGGAGTACGTGCCGAGCCGGCCCTGCCGCTGGAGGCTTATCATCCGCTCGTCGAACTGCCGCGCAAAGCGCATATCGCGGTACATCGACACCAGTTCCTCGTCAGAGAGGTCCGGGATGAGGTCTGGGTCGACGATTTCACCGTCTGAATCGAGCGCCTGTACCCGGTCGTCGGGTGCCCGACTGAGAACGTCATGTGACATGTCGTACCACCACACTCGAAGCGGACGAGCAAAAAGCTGTGTCAGTTTCGGTCGGTGGTGTTTAGTTTAGCAGTGACGACTGCAGAGAGCCAGAAAGCCCTCGCGTTCTCAGCTTTGGCTCGCGGCTCCGCCGCTCGCCGAGACGAGGGACCGCCGGTCCCTCGCGACCCGCGGCTCGTTGCGCTCCAGTGGGTGCTTACTTCGCCGGGGTTCGCTGAGAACGCGACCCCTTTCAGTCCCACCCAGCATCGCTTTCCCAACCGGCTCGGGTGGGATTGAAAGGGGCGGCTGGCTGAACGACGTTCGCAAGAGCGAAGCTCTTGCGCAGCCCATCAGAAATCTTTGATTTCTGAGGACGGCGGACGACGCAAGCACTGCAACGAACGTAGTGAGTGAAGCGCGCAGCGAGGTCGTTCGAGAGAGCTTTGCTCTCTCGTGATGACGAAAGACGCGACGCGTCTTTCGAACCACCCCCGAGTTCAGCCAGGACGAGAGCTTCGCTCTCGCGGGCAATCGGACGCTGCGCGTCCGATGACAGCCGGGGCTTTCTGGCTGTTCGTAACTTCTATTCACTCACTAAACACTGCCTTTTGATCTCAGTCGAGCCACTCCAGCACACGCCGACGGGCGTCGGCCTGGTCGTCGGGCATGACCTCAAGCACGACGTCGCCGTCGAACTCCGAAGCCAAAATTTCGGCCGTTCGTTCGAGGGGTATCTCCCCGTTGCCGAAGGGGAGGCCGTCGTTCAAGAGCGTTCCGTCGGTGAAGTGAACGACCTGAATCTGGTCGCCGTAGCTTTTCAGGAGGTCCGAGAGTGACTCCAGATACGCTGGCTCGGACATGAACAGGTGGGCCGTATCGAGCACCAGGTCGTGGCCGCGGTCGAGCAGGAGGTTGGCGAGCGAGAACTGGCTCGCGCCGGGGTTGTTCTCGTAGCCGCAGGGGGCGGCGAAGTCGTAGCTGTCCAGCAGGGTGGTGTGCGTGTGCTGGGCGTACTGGCTGTGGACCACCAGATAAGCGTCGAGTCGCTCGGCCAGCGCGTCGCTCCGGCGGAACGGTTCCGGATCGTCCGGGCGAGCGTGAAGCGTGTGGACCGACGCCGCCGAGACGGGTGACTGTTTGACCATCGCCGCTGTAGCCCCGACATCGTCGAGGTCCGACGGCCGGAGGTGGAGTTCCACGCTGTCGAAGCCCCGGTCGGCCGCGGCGTCGAGCTTGGCTGTGGTCGGCGGGCACTTGCCGACGAGATTCATTGGAGGGAGATTCCACGACGGCAAAAATAAAACAGTCCCTTCGTCGACACGGCTGGCCCGAGTATTCATGCTGTTTCCGTCCAATATGTCGGTGATGCCCGGCAAAGAGAGCGCAGAGACAGACGAGAGTGGGGTGACGCTCTGGTGGGAACACCACCTGTCGCACACACATGCAGTACTCTGGACCGTCATCCTCGTCGCAACAGTCGGGGACATCCTCCTGACGATGACCGGGCTCACGGTCGGACTGCAGGAGGGGAACGTCGTCGTCCGCAGGATGCTCGCGGAGTTCGGACTGGCGGGCTTCTGGCTGGTGAAGTTCGGGGCGATGCTGTGGCTGGTCGCGGGGTGGCGACTGCTCTCCGAGCGCAACGCGACGGTGTTTCTCGCCCTGTTCGCCGTGGTGACGCTCGCGGTCGTCGCCTACAACTCAGTCACCATCCTGCAGTACCGTGGGGTAATAACGACTGCTGCGGTGCTTTGAGACGCTGAGACGTTAGGATTCTGGAACACCGGGGTTAAGTACCACTGGGTGTGACCACGGAGTAATGGATAGACGGTCTTTCCTGACAGCGGCCGGCGCGACGGTGTCCGTCTCGTTTGCCGGCTGTGCCGGGCTGGGCGGTAGCGACGAGTCGAGCACCGAGGCGTCGAGTACGGACGAGTCAACCGCGACCGGGACGAGTACCGGCGACGCCGGCGATGTAGAGGAAACGCTCGTCGTCGGGACCTACAGCGCCTTCGTCGACTCGCCGTCGACGAGTCCGGGCGCGTGGGTGAAACAGCGCTTCGAGGAGGAGTTCGACGCCCGCCTGATCTGGCAGACGCCGAGCAACGAGGTCAACCACTACATCGAGCGCCGGAACGCCGGCGTCGACATCGAGGCCGACATGTACCTCGGGCTGAACACGGATCACCTCGTCCGGATCGACGAGAACCTCGACGACGGGCTGTTCGCCGACGTCGGCGACGTGGCCGGGCAGGACGACATCAAGCCGGGCCTGCAGTTCGACCCCGACGGCCGGGCAATCCCCTACGACACCGGCTACATCAGCCTGGTGTTCGACGGCACGGAGACCACCGCGCCGGAGACTTTCGACGGCCTGCTGGCCGAGGAACACGCCGGCGACCTCATCACGCAGAACCCAGCCAGTTCGGCCACCGGACGGGCGTTCCTGCTGCACACGGTCAAGGAGTTCGGCCCCGACAGCTATCTGGACTACTGGAGCGACCTGCAGGACAACGACGTTCGGGTGCTTGGCTCCTGGAGCGACGCCTACAGCGCGTGGTCGGGCGGCGAAGCGCCGATGGTCGTCTCCTACTCCACCGACCAGGTGTTCGCCGACCAGAACGACGCCGACCTCGAGGAACACCAGATCCGCTTCCTGAACGACCAGGGCTACGCCAACCCGGAGGGGATGGCGGTGTTCGACGGGGCCGACACCCCCGACCTCGCCCGGGAGTTCATGGGCTTCCTGCTGCGCCCGGAGATCCAGGGCGAGATCGCCGTCCGAAACGTCCAGTTCCCGGCGACCGAGTCCGCCGATCTCCCCGAGGACTACGCCGAGCTGGCACAGGAGCCCCCGGAGCCGGTCACCTTCGGCTACGACGAGCTCAAGGGCTCCGTCTCGGGCTGGATCTCAGACTGGGAACGGCAGTTCGCCTCGAACTGACGACGACGGACTGTGGCCCGAGATTTCAGCGACGGTGCAGATGGTGTCGACAGTGGTAGTGGCGACAGTGAGGAGTCAACGGAGACAGCGAGCAGTCCGTCCCGGGAGCGAGGCCGGACCGTCCGCAACACTGTCGAGCGTCGGGCAATCGTCGGGTTCGCGGTCGCAACTATCGCCCTCTTGCTCGGCATCTTCTACTACCCGGTGGCGACAGTCTTTATCGACAGTGTCCTCGTCGACGGCCGCTGGACGGGCCGGGTGTTCGCCTCGATACTTCGGGACCCGTTCTACCTCGGTGAGCCGGCGCGGTTGCTCGTCGGCGAACCAGTGGGAGCCGTCATCGAAAGCATCCGCACACCGGACCGGCGGCTGGGCGTCATCGGCTTCACGGCGTACCAGGCGGCGCTGTCGACGGTAGCCAGCGTCGCCCTCGGCCTGCCGGCGGCGTATCTGCTGGCCCGCTACGAGTTCCCGGGCCGGCGGACGCTCCGATCGCTGACGATTCTCCCCTTCGTCCTCCCGTCGATAATGGTCGGGGTCGGCTTCGTCGCCACGTTCGGCCGGAACGGGACGCTAAACGCCGTGCTCGGCGCGCTCGGTCTGGGACAGGTGAACCTCCTGTTCACGCTGGAGGCCGTCGTCATCGCTCACGCGTTCTACAACGCCCCGCTCGTCGCCCGAGTGACCACCGCCGCCTGGGAGTCCGTCGACGCCAGCGCGGTCGAGACGGCGCGGAGCCTCGGCGCGAGTCCCTTCCGGGCGTTCCGTGACGTGGTCGCTCCGCAACTGTACCCGTCGGTGCTGATGGGCGCGGCGCTGACCTTCGTGTTCACCTTCAGCACGTTCCCCATCGTCCTCGCGCTGGGCGGGTTCCAGTTGGCGACCGTCGAGGTGTTCGTCTACCGGCTCATCCGAGACCTGGAGTACGCCGAGGCGGCCGCCCTCGCGCTGATTGAACTCGGCATCTCGCTTGGGCTGCTGTACGCGTATCTCCGGTACGAGGCCAAGCACACCGTCCGGTCGCGGGGGATTCGCCCGCTCCCGCGCCGACCCCTGACGCCCCCGTCGTTCTCGGTCCGTGAACTGCTCCCTCGGCTGGGGCTCACCGTCTACGCCGTCGTCGCGCTGGCGGTGTTCGTCGCGCCGATAGCGAGCATGATCCTCGCCAGCCTCAGCGGTCCAGAGGGGCTGACGCTGGCGAACTACCAGTTCCTCGTCGACCGCCAGACGACCGGCGCGTCGTTCCAGGTCCAGCCGTGGGACGCCGTCCGGAACTCGCTGCTGTTCGGCGTCGCCTCGCTCGCCGTCGCGCTACCGATGGGCGTCGTCGTGGCCGTCCTCACGACGCGGGACTACCGCGGCCGGAAGCTCATCGACGCCGTCGCGATGGCCCCACTCGCCGTGTCGGGTATCGTTGTCGGCCTCGGCCTGCTCCGGGGCCTCGTTTTCGGTGTCGAGGTCGGCGGCTCGCGAATCGCCGTCGGCGGCGGCCTCGCCATCATCGCCGCCCACGCCGTCGCCGGCTACCCGTTCGTCGTCCGGACGGTCGCGCCCGGCCTCGAAGGTATCGACCACACGCTGGTCGAGTCCGCCCGCGCACTCGGCGCGCCGCGAGCCAGAGCGCTCGTGGACATCGAACTGCCGCTGGTGTGGCCGGCCGTCATCGCCGGGGCCGCCTTCGCCTTCGCTATCTCTATCGGGGAGTTCTCGGCGACGATTGTACTCGCCTCCGGAACGAACCAGTTCACGATGCCCATCGCCATCGAGCGGTTCATCGGCCGCCGGCTCGGCCCCGCGACGGCGATGGGCGTCGTCCTGCTCGTGGTCACCAGCGCGAGCTTCCTGCTCATCGACCGACTGGGGGGTGACGACGTTGGGTTCTAAGGAGCCGCCCCCGGACGGAGCTGACTCGGACCACGCCGCCCCGACGGCCGTCGAACTCGACGGCGTCACCAGACGCTACGGCGAGACGACTGCCGTCGATGACCTTTCGCTCTCCGTTCGGGAGGGCGAGTTCTTCACGCTGGTCGGCCCCTCCGGCTGCGGGAAGACGACGACACTCCGGCTCATCGCCGGCTTCGAGGAGCCGACGCAGGGCGAAGTCCGGTTCAACGGTGAATCCGTCACCGGCGTCCCGCCGGAGGACCGCGACGTGGGCGTCGTCTTCCAGAACTACGCGCTGTTTCCGCACATGACCGTCGGGGAGAACGTCGCCTACGGGCTCTCGTTCACCGACCCGCCCGGCGGCGGCAGCGACGAGGAGCGGGTGCGAGAACTGCTGGAACTGGTCGACCTCGGTGATATGATGGACAGAGACCCCGACACGCTCTCTGGCGGCCAGCAGCAGCGGGTGGCGATGGCCCGCGCACTGGCCCCTGGCCCCGACGTACTCCTGCTCGACGAGCCGATGAGCGCCCTCGATGCGAAGCTCCGGGAACGCCTCCGGGTGCAGGTCCGCGAGATTCAGCAGGAACTGGGCATTACGACGATTTACGTCACCCACGACCAGGAGGAGGCGCTGGCGGTGTCCGACCGCGTGGCGGTCATGCGCGACGGGACGCCGGAACAGGTCGCACCGCCGCGGACCATCTACCGTGAGCCGGCGACAGAGTTCGTCGCCACCTTCGTCGGCGACAACAACGTTCTCAGCGGTGAGGTGACGGCAGTTCGGTCGACCGACAGGGTTGACGATTCCAGCGACGAGAGTGGACGATCCATCGCGGACGTGACGGTCGACAGTACGACGCTCTCAGTGGCCCTGGATGGTGACAGCGGCCCGGAGGCCGCTGTCTCGGCCGGGGACCGGCTCACGTTCTGTGTGCGACCGGAGCGGCTTACCCTCGGTGCCGACCGGAACGCGCTGACGGCGACCGTCACGAGCGCGGAGTTCCTCGGGGAGACGACGCGCGTTCACCTCGACTGGGAGGGCCGAGAACTCCTGTTACGAGCCGAAGACCCGCCGACGGGCACGGTGACAGTCGGCTTCGACCCGGCGGACGCACACACTGTCGACAGACAGTAGTAAGCTACCAATCCCCACGCCCACGCCGGAATGGAGCCTGTTTTAACCCACCTGTGGTTATCGCCGATATAAATATGACACGCGGGGCCGTCGCAGGTGGTCGGCAGAGGCGTATCGGAGCGTGTCGACAGGGCTTGCGGAAATCACCGGCTTCAAACCAGCGCCACGTCGGAACCCGGCAGAATAGACGCGACGGGGTGCAGTGATGGTCGAGTTCGAACCCCGGCTGTTCGACGATATCGACCCGGCTGAGCGGCCGTCGCTGGGTGCCGCTCTCGTGCCGATTGCGGGGATGATCGTGTTCCTCAGTGTGGGCCTCATTGCCTTCGACTTGGACCCACAGTTCCCGCTGTTCTGGGGGATCGCCTTCACCGGCCTGTTCGCACGGTATCACCTCGGGCTGACGTGGGAAGACCTGTACGACGGGATCGCCAGCAGCCTGCTCATGGGCATGCGGGTAATTCTCATCATGTTCACCGTCTACGCGCTCATCGCGTCGTGGATCCAGGCGGGCACGATTCCCAGCCTGATGTATTTCGGTCTGGAGCTGTTCACGCCGACGGTGTTTCTCCCTGTAGCGGCTATTCTCTCTGCCATAATCTCCTTCGCCGTCGGCTCGTCTTGGACGACGGCCGGGACGCTCGGGGTGGCGCTCATCGGTATCGGTTCGGGACTGGGTATTTCCGAGCCGATGACCGCCGGCGCTATCCTCAGCGGGGCCTACACGGGGGACAAGCAGTCCCCGCTCTCGGATACGACGAATCTGGCCGCCGCAGTGACAGATACCGACCTGTACGAGCACATCAACGCGATGCGGGCCGGCACGCTCGTGGCGTTCACCATTGCCGTCCTCCTGTACGCCGGCCTCGGACTGCGGGCCGCTGGGGCCATTCCTGTGGACCGCGTTGCGTCTATCCAGGCGGCAATCGAGAGCACGTACGTCGTCTCGCCGCTCGTATTTTTGCCAATCGTTGTGACTTTCGGGCTTGCGCTGCGTGGCATCCCCGCACTGCCGACGCTCGGAACGGGCGTGTTCGCTGGCGTCGCGACCTCGATGCTCGTGCAGGGAACCGGATTCGGTGCCGCCTGGTCGGCGGCACAGTCCGGGACAGCCCCGGAGACGGGCATGGAGCTCGTGAACGGACTCTTAGAGAGCGGGGGGCTGACCGGCGGGGCCTGGATCGTGACGATTGCGATCGCCGCGCTCGCGCTGGGCGGCCTGCTCGAACGTGCTGGCGTGCTCGCGGTCCTCTCTCACCATCTCGGGCGACTCTGTCACAACGTCGCGAGCCTCACAGGCGTGACCGCTGTTTCCGCTGTTTCGATGAATATTCTCGCAGCAGAGCAGTACGTGAGTATCGTAGTCCCGGGGATGACGCTCGGCAATCTGTACAACGAACAGGGGCTTGAGAGTCAGAACCTCTCCCGGGCCATCGAAGCGTCCGGAACGACGACAAGTGCGCTCATCCCGTGGAGTAGCGGCGGGCTGTTCATGGCCGGGACACTCGGCGTCCCGACGCTGGAATACGCGCCGTACTACTTCTTCGGCTTTCTCTCGCCGCTCGTGCTCCTGTTCATGGGGGTCACTGGCTGGCAGATCGTCTATGCGGATCGAACCGACAGCGAAGACACGGGCGTGCAGTCCAGTGGTGCCGGGTCGGTGACAGCAGGCGAGGACTGATTCGCCTGACACTACCGACAGTGGCGGCTAATCATGCCTAGTACCGGCTAATCATGCCTAGTACCGGCTAATCATGCCTAGTACCGGCTAATCATGCCTAGTACCGGCTAATCATGCCTAGTACCGGCTAATCATACCTTCTAGTTCGCGTGTGCGCGAAGGCCTCATAAGCCTACAGCACCTACGTTAAACGATGACACCACAGAAGCCATCCGCTGACGGCGAGCAGGCGGCCGACGGTCGGGCGACCGATGCAGGTCCGGCGGTCGACTACGAGACGGTGTCGGTACCAGCGCTGGTCGTCGGCGCTGGCGCTGCCGGGGCGCGGGTCGCTATCGGACTCGCCGAGAACGGTGTCGAACCGCTGGTCATCGGCAAGCGGGACCACGGCGATGCGCACACGACCTGGGCGGCCGGCGGCATCAACGCCTCGCTGGGGTCGCTCGACCCGGAGGACGACTGGACCATCCACGCGGCAGACACGCTGGACGAGGGCCATTTCATCAACGACCCGAAAGCGGTCGAGCTGACGACCAAGCACATGCCCGACCGCATCCGGGAACTCGACGACTGGGGCATGCCCTTCGACCGGACCGAAGACGGCAAGATCAATCAGCGATACTTCGGCGCGCAGTCGTTCCGCCGGACCTGCTTCGTCGGCGACCGCACGGGCGAGGCGATGCTCGACACGCTCGTCGACAGGGCCCAGTCGCTCGAAATCCCCTACCGCGACAACGTGATGATCACGCGCCTGCTCTCGGATGGCGATCATGTCTACGGGGCGGCCGGCTACGACATGGAGAGCGGCGAGTTCATCCTCTTCGAGTCGGACCACGTCGTCCTGGCGGCGGGTGGGTCCTCCGCGCTGTACAACCGCCACTCCTCGCGTGACGAGGAGAACAACGGCGACGGTCCGGCGCTGGCGCTCGATGCCGGCGCGTCGCTGATGGACATGGAGTTCGTCCAGTTCCACCCGACGGGGATGGTCGGCGACCGCTACGGCGAGGACTGGGACGGCCGCCTCGTCACCGAAGCGGTCCGGGGCGAGGGCGGTCGACTGCTCAACAAAGACGGCGAGCGGTTCATGGAGGAGTACTCGCCTGACCAGATGGAACTCGACGCGCGGGACGTGGTGGCCCGCGCCATCGCTCAGGAACTGCGTGAGGGCCGCGGGACGGAGAACGGCGGCGTCTATCTGGACATCTCGCACCGCGACGACGACTACATCAAATCGCGGCTCCCGCGGATGTACGAGCGGTTCATGGATCTCGGCGTCGACATCACGGAAAAGCCGATGGAAATCGCGCCGACCGCCCACTACTCGATGGGGGGCGTCGATATCGACTTCGAGACCGGCGAAACCGGCGTTGGTGGGCTCTACGCCGTCGGCGAGACGGTGGCAGGCGTCCACGGCGCGAACCGCCTGGGCGGGAACTCGCTCGCGGAGACGGTCGCCATCGGCGCGCTCGTCGGCGACCACGTCGCGGCGCAGGTGACAGACGACCGCGACGCCGCCCTGCCGGCTGGCCAGCGTGCCATCGCCGAGCGCGAGTTCCGGTCGCTGCAAGAACTGGAGGCGACGGACGGCGACGAAACACCAGAAGAGCTACTCGCGGACCTCGGCGACCTGCTGTGGGACCACGCCGGCATCCTCCGTAACGGCGAATCACTGTCGGACGGGCTCGCCGCGCTCGATGTCCTCCGTGAGCGGACGGGGAACATCGGCATCGATGGCGACCGGACCAGCCTGTCGTTCGAACTCGCCGTCGACCTGTTCTTCAGCCTCACGGTCGCCGAAGCTCTGCTGTTGAGCGCGCGCAAGCGCGACGAGTCCCGCGGCGCGCACTACCGCACCGACGCGGCCGACGTGGACCCAGACTGGCGGCGGAACATCCTCGTGGACCGCGGCGACACCGGGCTCGAACTGACGACCCGCGGCGTGGCCGAGCCGAGCGAGGCCGTCAGCGAGGCGGTCGACGTCGGCTACGAACTCGACTACCACCATCTGGAGTGAGGCCGACTCCCGGGGACCGAAATTCAAGGCGGTCCCCGTGTAACTGTCCCCATCGTGGCTCCGACCCGCCGAACCGTCCTCGCCAGCGGTGGCCCCGCCCTCGGGAGTCTCACCGCTCTCTCGGGCTGTCTTGGTGCTGCTGGCGACGCGGAGGTGGCGTGTCCGCCGTCGGTCCCGACGGACGCGTCGGTGCGCATCGGGTTCGTCGGCGACGTGATGCTGGGCCGGAGCGTCGACGAACGCTGGCGCGATGCCCCCGACGGACCGACGGCCGTCTGGGGGTCGATGCTCGACGAACTCCAGTCACTCGACGGGCTGGTGGCGAACCTCGAATGCTGTCTCTCGGACCGCGGCGAACCGCGGCCCGGCCGTACGTTCCACTTCCGAACGAGCCCGAGATGGGCCGTGGCCGCGCTGGACCGCGCCGGCGTCTCCTGTGCCGGACTGGCGAACAACCACCTGCTCGATTTCGGACCGGCGGCGCTCACGGACACGCCGGCGCATCTCGCCGACGGTGGCATCGCCTCGGCCGGCGCTGGGGAGAGTCGAGACGCCGCATTCGAACCGGCGGTCATCGACGTCGGTGGACTCTCTATCGCCGTCGTCGCCGTCACTGACCAGTCGCCCAGCTACGCTGCCGACGGCGACAGCCCCGGCACGGCCTACGCACCGCTGGACCCGACCCACCCGCTGACTCGCCGCCGCGTCGGGGGTGCGCTGGCGGCGGCCCGCGACGCCAACCCGGACCTGCTCGTCGTCACCGCCCACTGGGGGCCGAACTGGGTGACAGAGCCAAGCAAGACACAGCAAGCGTTCGCCCGCTGGCTCGTAGACAACGGTGCCGACGTGGTCCACGGCCACAGCGCCCACGTCGTCCAGGGCATCGAGATGTACCGCGGTCGCCCCATCATGTACGACACCGGCAACTTCGTCGACGACTACGCAGTTAAGGACGGCTACCGCAACGACCGGAGCGTCCTGTTCGAACTCCATATCGTGGACGGCCGGCTGGCCGCGCTCGAACTCACGCCGGTCGAGAACGCGTACACGCAGGTCGGACGTGCCGACGAAGCGGTGGCTGAGTGGCTTCGTGAGACACTCCGGGAGCGCTCTCGGCCCTTCGGAACGACTATCGAGCGTGACGGCCTCGGGCTTCGGGTTCCGCTGTCATGTCCGGCATAGCATCCGCTGGGTGTTTCCGGGCCGACTCGTGGTCAGTTGCTACTCGTCGACAGCCACAACCGCCGTCATGATTTCGTCGACCAGCCGTAGGTTGTACGTCCAGAGACCACGAAACGGTCCGTCCTCGGTTTCTTCGGCGACGAGTGCACACTTGTTCTGGTCGTCGCCGGCGGCGTCGAACGCCAGCAGCCACACCTGTTCGAGGGCGGTGTCTGTGAGCGGATGGAACGAGATTCCGGGAATCGCCGGCGGCTCCCAGTCGTCTCGTCCGTAAACGTGGATGTCGAGTTCCGTGTCGCTGGCGAGCGTCTGGTATCGGGCGCGCTGAGAGCGGAAGATCGACAGCGACTGGAAGCTCACTCGAAGCGTTCCCTCCCCGACGCGGTAGGCCCTGTCCTCGAACTCGTGCGACGTTGCGAGCAACTGTGCCGGCGTGAGCGATGCGAGGAGCGTGTTCGCGAGCGCCGAGCGGAGAAGCTGTCGACCCGGATCACTGTCAGGCGCTTCGCTGTCGCCGATACCGGCCGTCGGATCGCACAGAAACGCCTGCAGCGCGGTGAGCGGGACTGCCTCGGCGAACACACCGTCCCGACGGATGACGGCAAACGCGTTCCGGTGTCCGGTCGGGAGTTTCTGCCAGGTGGCATCGATCCCCTGAGTTGCCAGACGCTCGCCCACAGTCTTCGTTGCGGGCGGACCGTACACAGTTATCTCCACGTCCGAGTCCTCGAAGCGTCGGAGGAGGGTACGAACTGTCATCGGCCCACGATCAGTCCTCGTGGTCTGTCTCGGCGGTATCCAGATCGGTTATCGTCGCCAGAACCTCGGCCGTGGATGGCGACAGCGATGCCAGCGTCGCGGTCCGCTGGGCAGCGTCGTAGCTAATAACGCCAGCGTCATCGAGAACAGGGAGGTGGCGGTGGTGGAGTGACGTGCGGGTATCATCCCAGTTGCAGGCGTCGGTGTCTCGAGCACGCGCGCTGGACCAGCCCACGACCACGTCAGTGAGTTCCGCGATTGAGGCCGAGTCGTGTTCGGTGAGGTAAGTGTATATCATCCGCCGGGGCTCGGCTGCCAGCGTCCGTAATAGCGTATCGAGTCGCTTGGACGAGAGTCCCGGCGTCTCCACAGGCTGTTCGTGCTGATCCATGTCAATCAATTATCCACTCTCAGTATTAATATCATTGGCCGATAGGAGATTACAGATGTGACGGAATCCATTTACGTGCCAGCACCGTCTAAGATGTATGAACTACGAGTCCGCCCTACAGCGAGCGTACGACGTACTACCAGACCAGCCCCGGGAAGCCGGTGAACGGCTCTCGATTCCCGACCCCGAGGGCCAGACCGACGGTGCGTTCACACGCCTGACGAACTTAGAGGCAATCGCCGACGCAGTCTCGCGGGACGCCCAGCATCTCCACCGAGCCATCCAGCGCGAGTTCGGGACCAACGGCCAGTTCGACGGCGGCGAAGCCCGCTACAACGGCTCGTTCGACACCGCTGATTTCGAGGCCGCCATCGACGCGTACGTCGCCGAGTACGTCACCTGTTCCGAGTGTGGCCTGCCCGACACCGTCCTCAAGAACGAGGACGGCGTCGACATGCTGCGCTGTCAGGCCTGTGGTGCGTTCCGCCCGGTCGCCAAGGGCGCGAGTTCGAACACGCAGCAGGACCGACCCACGCTCGAAGAAGGCGAGACCTACGAGGTCAAGATCACCGGCACCGGCCGCGAGGGCGACGGTGTCGCCGAGAAAGGGAAGTACACCATCTTCGTCTCCGGAGCGCGCGAAGGGCAGGTCGTCGAGGCCTACATAGAGAGCATCAGCGGCACGCTAGCGTTCGGTCGCGTCGCCTGAGGGCTGTTTTCCCCGCCGCGCGGCTACGTTTCTCGCTTATTCCCACAGGTCCGTCGAGAGGTATCGTTCGCCGGTGTCCGGCAGGACGACGACCACCGTCTCGTCGGGGTTCTCGGTAGCGTACTCCGCGGCCGCGTGCAGCGCCGCACCCGAGGAGATACCGACCATGATGCCCTCCTCGCTGGCGAGTCGGTGGGTCGCGTCGATAGATTCCGTCTTGCTCGCAGTCCGCACCTCGTCGACGAGGTCACGTCGGAGGATATCCGGAACGAATCCGGGACCGATACCCTGGATGTCGTGGCTGTCCGGGTCATCCGCCGAGAGCAGTTTGGACTGTTCAGGCTCGACGGCGACCGAGGTGAGGTCCGCGCCGACCTCCTCTTCGATGTACTCCGAGATGCCGGTGATCGTGCCGCCGGTCCCGACACCGGCAACGACGGCGTCTACGTCGCCGTCGGTATCGGCCCATATCTCCGGACCCGTCGTCTCGCGGTGGGCGCGCGGGTTCGCCTCGTTCTCGAACTGTCGGGCGCGGACAGTTCCCGGCGCATCCGCGAGTTCGTTCGCGCGCTCGATTGCGCCGCTCATGCCGCCGTCGGCCGGCGTGAGTTCGAGGTCCGCGCCGAGCCCTGACAGCAACTGCCGGCGCTCCTCGCTCATCGATTCGGGCATCGTCAGCACGCAGTCGTACCCCCGTGCGGCACAGACGGCGGCCAGCCCGATGCCGGTGTTGCCGCTGGTCGCTTCGACGACCGTCCCGTCGTCGGGGAGGTCACCGGACTCGGCGGCCGCCTCGACCATGTACAGCGCGATGCGGTCCTTGACGGAGTAAGGATTAGCCGCTTCGACCTTGCCGAGCAGATTGTCCGCGAAGCTGTCGAGACAGACCAGCGGCGTGTCGCCGATGAGCTCAGTCACACTGGACGCGACAGTACCGTCGTCTCGCTGGGCGTACGACTGCATACACCGGGAGAAGGAGATTAGCCCCCGTAACGACGCACCCAGAATATTGTGGGACGAATACATTCACTCGGTTCCGAGTCTCCAGAAGCTTATGTTGCCTCCACACGAGCGTTCCAGTAATGCCCGAGATTACCGTCTCTGAGGGCCTGTACCGTCAGCTATCCGCCGCCGAAAACCAGGTCGAAGAAGAGACGCTCTGGAAGATGTTGCACCAGTTCAAGCGCCAGAACACGCCGAGCGAGTAACGCCGTCGCTATCCGACCGGTTCGATGAGTTCCGGCGAGTCGTTAGCGGGACTGTTGACGGCCGTCGAAACCGGATAGGTCTGCATCGGCCCGTCGTACGGGTCGAGCAGTGCAGTCACGTCGCCGACGCTCCCGCGCAGCCACGTCGACTCCTCCGACGGATCGAGGATGACAGCCATCCGGTGATGGAGGTCGGCGACGGCGTCGTTCGGTTCGGTCGTCACAATCGTGAACGACTCGACGATATCGTCTTCTCCGCCCGAATCGCCGCCGCTCCCGCCGAACTCCCCCAGCCCGGTCTGTCGCTGTGGCGGCACCCACCGCTCGTACAGCCCCGCCATCGCGAACAGGTCGTCGTCCGGCAGCGCCACGCGATACGGTTGCTTGCCGTCGCTCGTTTCGACCCACTCGTAGAACCCATCAGCCGGGACGAGACAGCGCCGGGACTCGTATGCCTCGGCGAACGAGCGTTTCTCGGCCAGGGTCTCGGCGCGGGCGTTGATGTGCCTGTGGTCCGTGCGGTTGTCAGCCCAGGACGGAATCAGCCCCCACTCCATCCGCTGGATTGTGCCGGACGACTCGGCAGTGATGACCGGCAGGTCCTGACTCGGGGCGGCGTTGTATCGCGACCCGTAGTCGAAGGAAAACTCGGCGTCGAACCGCGCCTCGATGTCTTCTCGGGGGGAAAACAAACTGTAGCGGCCACACATGGGCTACTTTTGTCGTCGCCGGTGGATAAATCCACTACTCGCGCATCCACTCACTCGCCTGCGGTTCCGTCGGGTCGGTCCTGACCTCGACGAGCGTCGGCGCGTCCGTCTGCACCGCCTCGCGAACCGCCGTGCGGATTTCGGACGCCGTGTCGGCTTGCACTGCTTCCATCCCCATTCCGGCAGCGACAGTTCCGAAGTCAATCGGCGTCGTGTCCCATCCGTACGCCTGGTGGTCGAGGTCGTAACTCCGGCCGGCCTCCTCGCTGATAATCGCGTAATCGTCGTTGTTGAGGACGACGACGGTGATCGGGAGGTCCTCGGCGACCGCAGTATGGAGCTCGTGCACGCACATCATGAGGCCGCCATCACCAGTCAGCGCAACGACGGGTGTGTCCGAGTTCGCTAGCTGTGCCCCAATCGCCGACGGCAGTCCGGTTCCCATCGTCGCCCACGACCCGGGGTTGACGTAGCTGCGCGGTCCGTACGCCTCGAACGTGTTCAGCGCCCAGACGCGGAACCCCCCGGCGTCGACGGCCGTGATGGCATCCGAAGGGACTGCGTCCCGGAGGATTTGCAGCACACGGACGGAGGTGAGCGGTGGTTCCGAATCCACGAGCGGTTCGATACGACGCGCAGTGGCATCACGGACAGCCTGTGCGCGTTCGGTTCCGGCCGTCTTCGTGGCAGGAGCGGTATCGGCCGCCGCGATTTTGTTCTCGATCGCCGTCATCGCGTCCGCGGCATCTGCGAGGATGCCGACAGTCGGGTCATAGCCCGTGCCGAGGTCGTCGGCGTCAATCGTGACGTGAACGAGCGTCTCAGGGAGTTCGACGGACCACCCGCGTGTCCCGTGTGCGTCGAGGTCGGAGCCGACGGCGAGTACGGCATCGGAGTCGGCGAGACAGTCCAGTAGTTCTGGGCTTGCACTCCCGCTCAGGACACCGGCACTGAGGTCGTGGTCCTCCGGGAGCACGCCCTTGCCTTTGTACGTCGTCACGACGGGCGCGTCAAGTCGCTCGGCGAGGCTTCGGAGCGCCGCCGTCCCACCCGACGCTCGCACACCACCGCCTGCCATGATAACTGGCATCTCGGCCGCGAGCAGGTGCTCGGCGGCTTCCGCAACCGCCTGCTCCGGGACGGTGCTGGTGGACGGTGTCGCAGGTGTGCTTGCACCGGCGAGTGGCACGTCCATCTGCAAGTAATTCTTGGGGAGCCCGACTCTGACTGGCCCCTTCGGCGGTGTCTGGGCGACCTGTACCGCCCGGTCGATCGTCGCCGCCGTCGTCTCGGGGTTTTTCAGTAGTATGTTCTCTTTGACGACGTTGTCGTAGGTGTCCGGCGGGGTTTCGTGAATCGCATCGCCGCCCCGGAGCGCCGGCTCGGTTTCGATAGCGAAGTGCACCAGCGGCGTGCAGTCGTTCAGCGCGTTTTTCAGGCCGTTCATCGCGTTCATGTCGCCCGGGCCGGGGACGACAACAGTGCTCGCTATCTGCCCGCTCGTCTCTGCATAGCCCCAGGCCTGATGTGAGACCGCAGTTTCGTGTCGTGCCACGACGAAACGGATGTCGTCTCGCTTGCCGATGGCCTCGTTCAGCGGGAGGGACTGCTTCCCCGGGATTCCGAAGACGGTATCGATGCCGTTCGCGACGAGACGGTCTACCACCGCCAGACTAACGCGCATACTGATTCCTCACTCCGGAGACAATTCACTCTCATGACTTTAGTTCGCCACCGGTCATGCTAGACCGCGTCGGATCGACGCCACAGACACAGGGGAGGTTATACTACCGAGCCCTGCATGGCCCGCGAATTTAAATCCGAAAGCGCCCAACTACGTGACAGATGACCACGGACCCCTCGTTCAGCATCCCCGCACACCCACAGCGGCGCTTTCCCCACGGGAGTGGGGTTGAATACGAGGGCGGGACGGAGTTCCGACTTGTCCCGGAACAGGAGCGGGCGACGCCGGAACTCGCCGAGACAGTCGTCGACATCCTCGAGGCCGGACCGTACCGCTACGGTGATTTCCACGACCTGCCGATGCCGCTGTGGCTGGTCCGCGACGAGGAGACGACCGACGTGTTCCGCGTCGCCGTCCGCGACGGGACGGTCCGACTGCACGTCCTGCCGACCACGGAGTCCGACGGGCTACAGCGGTTCTTCGAGCGGCTGCGTGCGGCCAGCGAGGGAGAGTCGTGGGCCGTGCAACGACACGTTGACGGGCGGTAGCCGGGCCGCCGGGGTAGCACAGACCCAAAACCGTCTTACACACCTGTCTCCATGTCTTGGCCATGACCGTCTCTCGCGAAGTCGAGCTAGAGGGCCACATCATCGACTCCGGGATGATGCAGTCCTGTTTCGGCATCATCATGGACCTTGGCGGCTCCTTCTCCGTTCAGGAGTTCGATATCGGCCGCCACAAAGACGAGGAGTCCTACGCCCGGATGCTCGTCGAGGCCGACGACGAGGACCAGTTGCAGTCGATCGTCCACGAACTCCACCAGCACGGCGTCAACCCCTCGGACCCGAAAGACGCCACGCTCGTCCCCGCGCCCGACGACCAGGTCGTCCCGCACGGCTTCTACTCGACGACGAACCACCCGACGTTCATCCGCCACAACGGCGAGTGGATCGAAGTCGAGGACATGGAGATGGACTGCGCCGTGGTCGTCGAAGACGGCGAAGCGCACCGCGCCTCGGAACAGTCGAACGGTGACGACGAGGAACCGAGAGACTACCCCCGAGCTTACACCAAGGTCCTGAACGCTATCGAGGAGGGCGACATGGTCGTCACCGACGAAACCGGCATCAAGGTCCAGCCGCCGGAGCGGCCCCGCGATTCGGGCGGCGCGTTCGGCTTCATGCAGGGCGGCGTCTCCTCCGAGCGGCCGTCGGAGTCGACCATCCGCAAGATCGCGAACGCCATCAAAGAGACGAAAAAGGAGGGTGGCAAAGTGATGGCGGTCTGTGGGCCAGCCCTCATCCACTCCGGGGCGCGCGAGGACCTCGCTCGCCTCGTCCGGGAGGGCTACGTCGATATGCTCTCGGCCGGCAACGGCTTCGCTGTCCACGACATCGAGCGGGACATCTACGGCACCTCGCTGGGGATGGACACAGAGAGCCTTGACCATCCCCGCCACGGCCACAAGCACCACATCTACGCCATCAGCGAGGTCATCCGCGAAGGCGGCATCGAGGAGGCCGTCGACTCCGGCACCATCGAGTCCGGCGTGATGTACGAGTGCATCGAAAACGACCGGCCGTTCGTTCTCGCGGGCTCTATCCGCGACGACGGCCCGCTCCCGGACACCATCACCGACGCCGTTGAGGCCCAGAACGCCATTCGGGAGCAGGCCCACGAGGCCGACATGGTGTTGATGCTCTCGACGCTGCTGCACTCGGTCGCCGTCGGGAACTGTCTCCCCTCGACGACCCGGGTCGTCTGCGTCGACATCAACCCCGCGACGGTGACCCAACTCCTCGACCGCGGCTCCGCACAGGCAGTCGGGATGGTCACCGACATCGGCACGTTTGTCCCGATTCTGGCCGAGCAGTTGCTCGACGAGGAGTAGGACGACCACGAGCAGCGCGAGTGGTCGCTTTTTCGCCCACGTTTTTTACCGAGTGGTGTGCGACCACTGGGAGCACACCCGGCGGTAAAAAAGGTGGATTGCGGACGTTTGTCCCGATTCTGGCCGAGCAGTTGCTCGACGAGGAGTAGGACGACCACGAGCGGCGCGAGGGGTCGCTTTTTCGCCCACGTTAGTCGAAAGAGCGAGGAGACGCGAATCGGTGTTTCGTGGACTGTCTTCGGTTGTCACGCCCGTGTTCTCGCGAGATGCTTATTACCCGCCATCCGATACTCTCTCTATGCCCTCTCCTTCGCGGCAGTTCACGCGCCTTTCCAGCGGTATCTCCGGTCTTGATTCGCTTCTCAGAGGCGGGCTTGTGGAAGGGCGGCTGTATCTCGTTATCGGGCCGCCCGGAACCGGAAAAACACTGCTTGGCACGCAGTTTCTCGAAGCAGGGCTCGAAGCGGGCGACGACGTGCTGTTTATTCACGCCGAAGAATCGGCTGCCGATTTGCTGGCGAACACTGCCGAACTCGGCATCGATATCGCCGACGCGACGTTTCTGGATGTCGGCCCCGATTCGGAGTTTTTCATGGAGGCCGAGTCGTACGACGTGGTCAAGCCCCGAGACGTCGAGGACGGCCACCTGATTTCGGATATCCGCGAGACAATCGAGCGGGTGGACCCGGACCGCGTCCTCATCGATCCGATCACACACTTCCAGTATCTCGAACCGACCGAGTACCAGTTTCGCAAGCGCATCATCTCCTTCGCGCGCTTTTTGCAAGACAGGGAGACGACCGTGCTGGCGACCAAGACGCCGAGCAATCAGATGGACAGCCAACTCAGGTCGCTCAGCGACGGCATCATCTCGCTCAGTTACGGCGACGAGAAGGCGGGTCGGCGTATTCGACTGCGCAAGCATCGCGGCATCGGCCAACAGGACGGCTCACACGGGATGGAAATCCGCGAGTCCGGTGTCGAAGTGTATCCGGCGCTCGAACCGGAACAGCGGACGCGGTCGTTCGACCCAACGCAGTTCTCCGCCGGGGTTCCGGGACTGGACTCGCTCCTCGATGGCGGACTCGAACGCGGGACAGTGACGATTCTCAGTGGTCCGTCCGGCGTCGGCAAGTCGACGACGGCGACTGAGTTCCTGGCCTCCGCAGCGGCAGACGGGTCCCCGGCGCTCGCCTACCTGTTCGACGAATCCATCGAGACGTTCACCTACCGCTGTGAGACGTTCGGGATGCCGCTCTCGCAGTTGCGTGACGAGGGGACACTCCACATCGAGGAGGTCGAGTCGCTGGCGCTGTCCCCCGAGGAGTTCGCGAACCGCGTGAAGACCCAGGCCGCGGAGCGCGGGGCCGAACTCGTCGTCATCGACGGCATCGCGGGCTACAAGAACGCGATCAAACACGGGCAAGACGACGTGGAACTGCGTCGGCGGCTCCACGCCCTGACACAGCAGCTCACGCGCGGGAACGTCGCCGTCGTCCTGATCGACCAGCGCAGAGACGTGACGGGCCTGCACGAGCCGACGAGCGAGAACGTCAGCTACCTCGCGGACAACATCGTCTTCGAGAACTACATCGAGGTCGAGGGAGAACTCCAGCGCGTCATCGGTGCGCTGAAAAAGCGCGTCGGCGGGTTCGAGACGGTCCCTCGGCGGTTCGAGATAACCGCCGACGGCCTACAGGTCGGCGACCCCGTCTCGGGGATGCACGGCGTGTTCGAGGGCGTCCCTGAACAGCATGGAGATAGCAGCGGGCGGTCGCCCACTCGCTAACCACCGATGGCCGACGTCCAATTACTGCTGGCCGGCGACGGCAACCGGGAGGCACTCGCCTCCGTCGTCGCCGAACACCACACGCCGATCACGGACGACGAGTTCCGGGAAGTCGACCTCCACATCGTCGACGAGTCGTCGTTTCCGAAGTACAGAGAGTCGATAGAGCGGTACAAACACCGGGCAGATCCGGTGTTTTGCCCCGTGATTCTGGTCCGTCGTGAGGAGACGCCAGTCAGGATTGACCTGCCCGATATCGACGCGGCCGAGCAGCCACTCGTCGTCGATGATATCATGACAGCGCCGCTGGACACGCAGGCGCTCTTTCGAACCATCACGAACCTCCTCGCCCGGCGCAGCCACACTGAGGACCTCGTTGCGGACCTCAGAGAACAAAACAGCGAACTCCGGCGGTTCAGGAACGCCGTGGAGCACGCGGGCCACGCGATTCTGATAACGAACACCTACGGTGTCATCGAATACGTTAATCCGGCGTTCGAGGAACTCACCGGGTTTAGCGCCGAAGAGGCGATTGGCCGGACACCGCGGATACTCAAGTCCGGTGAACAGGGCGAACAGTTCTACGAACGGCTCTGGGACACGATCTGTCGCGGCGAGGTCTGGACGAGCGAGATCGTAAACGAGCGCAAGTCCGGCGAGCGGTTCATCATCAACCAGACCATCGCCCCGATTCAGGACGCGGACGGGACGATCCAGGGGTTCGTCGGGATGCAGGACGAAATTACCGGTCGCCGACTACGCGAGCAACAGCTCACCGTGTTCCATCGGATTCTCCGGCACAATCTCCGGAACAACGGAACGACCATCAGCGGACGTGCGGATATCCTGTCAGAGTTAGTCGACGACGACGACGCGCTCGACCACCTTGAGACGATCAAAGCGAACGTGCAGTCCCTGCTCGACATCAGTGAGAAAGCGCACCACGTACAGGAACTGCTCGCGGACTCGCTTACCGACGATGTCGAGCGCGAACTCGAAGACGCCCTCAGTGACATCACGGACGGGCTGGCCGCAGCGCACCCCGACGCCGAGTTCGTCGTCGAGAGCGACTCCGTCCCGTCGCCGACGATAGACGCGAAGGTCATTCCGGCGTTGCAGGAACTCATCGAGAACGGTATCAAGCACTCGGACGCATCGGTACCGCGGGTCACCGTCCGGACGGAGCGCCACGACTCGACAGCGACAGTGACGATTGCGGACAACGGGCCGGGGGTCCCGGACCAAGAGCGGCGGGTCATCGAGGCGGCGGAAGAGAAGCCGCTCGAACACGGGTCCGGGCTGGGGCTGTGGTTCGCGTACTGGCTCATCAGCTACGTCGGTGGCGATATGGATATCCAGGCCGATACCGACGGGACGAGAATCACTGTGACTGTGCCCGTCCGGTGACGACGGACGCGCGTTCAGATAGCGACCCAGGCCAGCACGATGACAGCAGCGCCGACCACCGTCGACCCGACGGCGTGCGTTCGGAGTTCGTCGAGCAGGTCGTGGGAGTGGTCGTGGAGTTCACAGACCTCGTCGATCTCGCTGCCGGCCTCGCAGTTCGGCAGGAAGTCCATCGCGACGTGGAGGAAGATACCGGCGGCGAACCCGAAGATAACTGCGTTGAGAAGGGCGGACTCCGGGACCGGAAGGAGCGCGGACGGGATCGCCGTCAGGCCGACGCCGGCCGCGGGGAGCAACAGGGCAGTCGCGGACTTGCCGCTACGTCCGAGCCGCCGGGCGGCGGCGTAGCCGGCCGGCCCTTTGTGTGAGACGATAGCGAGGCCGAGCAGGATACCCAGTTCGGGCATCGAGGCGTAGACCAGCCCGATGACCAGGCCGGCCGAGAGGGCGTGGGCGGCGATGGCAAGCGTCGTCATGTCGAAGGCAGTCTCGACGTGGGTCAGCCGGTGGCCGATAGTGTGGGTGCCGTAGCCGGTGACCAGTCCGGCGGCGATGCCGACGCCGCCGATACGCGCTGCCCCGGCCTGGCCGCCCAGTCCCATCGCCTGCGGGACGAGGAACATGGCCGCCGACGTGACCATCGCCCCGCTCGCGAGCCCGTAGCCCCAGACCAGTCGGTAGGGGTTCGTTTCATCGGCCCGCGCCCCGAGCCACGCGCCCAGTGCCATTGCCACGAACGCGACCCAGGAGATGACCAGGACCTTACTCGCCCCGCCGGTGACTGCGACGCCGGACAGGATCACCAGGCCGACGACACTCGCGATGCCGGCGGTGGAGATTCGGCCAGCGTTATTAAAAATTGAGTTCGAGTTAATAGACATTATCTACAATCACTGGGCTGTTGCTAATAAACCCATCGGTGGCGGTTACCGCGTCGCCGACCGATAGTCGCCCCAGTCGATGACGCCGCCGTCCAGTGCCGACGGGTCAGCGTCCCGGAGCGCCCAGAGGACCATTTCAGCGACGGATTCCGGGTCGCGTCCGCCGTCGCCGGAGAGGTCCGTCGCGACCTGTCCGGGGTCGACTGCACCGACCGGGACGTCGAGGTCGGCGGCGAACCCGCGGGCGACAGCCTCCGCGGCGGCCTTCGAGACGGCGTAGGAGCCGTAGCCGGGCATCCCTTCGCGGGCGACGACGCCCGTCGGGACGACGATGCGGGCGTCCGGACCGAGGTGTGGGACGGCTTCGCGGATCGTCGAGAACACGCCCCGAGCGTTCGTCCGGAGGTGGTCGTCGAATGCGGCGTAGGATTCCTCGGTGAGCGGTGTCTCGCCGGCGATCCCGTGGTAGACGCCGGCGTTGGCGACGACGTACTGTATCGCACCGTTCCCCTCCCGCGTCGCAGTTTCGACCAGTCGTTCTACGTCGTACTCGTCGCGCACGTCCGTCCGAATCGCGGTCACGGAGCCGCCTGCATCCCGTATATCGGCTTCGACACGTTCGAGGGCCTCCGCGTCGCGAGCACAGATGACTGTATGTGCGCCCGCACCCGCTACCGCGTGGGCTATCTGCTCGCCGATACCTTTACTCGCACCCGTGACGACAGCGGTCGCGCCGTCCATCGCTGGGACCATAGCGGTGGTACCGCTGCCAGCCACAAGGTCGTTGCTCCCGCCATCGGTGGGGTGAGAGAGCGGTAGCCTCTTGTCGAACGCCCGCTACCGACCGGGCATGGACATCACGATTGCCGAATCGACGGTCGAGGGGACGGCGCAAGCGCCGCCGTCGAAGAGCTACACGCACCGGGCGGTGCTGGCCGCGGGCTACGCCGACGGCGCGGTCGTCCACGACCCGCTCGTGAGCGCAGACACGAAAGCCACGATGCGCGCCGTCGAGGCCTACGGCGGCAGCGTCTCGCTCGCTGAAGACGAATCGACGGTCGAAGTCACGGGCTTCGACGGCCGGCCGGGGACGCCGGACGACGTTATCGACTGTGCCAACAGCGGGACGACGATGCGGCTGGTCACCGCCACAGCCGCGCTGCAGGACAATCTCGCGGTGCTAACTGGCGACGGCTCACTCCGGTCGCGCCCCCAGGGGCCGCTGCTCGATGCCATCGGACAACTGAACGGCGACGCCGAATCGACTCGCCGGAACGGCCAGGCCCCGCTGGTCGTCGGCGGCGGCGTCGACGGCGGTGCGGTCGAGATCCCCGGCGACGTGTCCTCGCAGTACATCACTGCGTTGCTGATGGCCGGCGCTGTCTCGCCGGACGGCGTCGACATCGATCTGACGACCGAGCTGAAATCGTCGCCGTACGTCGACATCACGCTTGAGGTGCTGGCGGACTTCGGCGTCGACGCCGAGAAGACAGATAACGGGTTCACCGTCGAGGGCGGTCAGTCCTACACGCCAGCGGGCGGCGACTACAACGTCCCCGGGGACTTCTCGTCGATGAGCTACCTGCTCGCGGCCGGCGCACTCGCCGCCGAGGACGGCCTGCGCGTCACGTCGGCGTTCCCCAGCGCTCAGGGCGACGCCGCCATCGTCGACATCCTTGACCGGATGGGAGCCGACCTCGACTGGGACGAGGACAAGGGCGAAATCACCGTCTCACAGTCAGATCTGACTGGTATCGAGGTCGGTGTCGAAGACACGCCTGACCTCCTGCCGACCATCGCGACGCTGGGGGCCGCCGCCGACGGCGTCACCCGGATCACCGACGCCGAGCACGTCCGGTACAAAGAGACCGACCGCGTGAGCGCGATGGCCGAGGAACTCACGAAGATGGGCGCAGAGGTCGAGGAGCACCAAGACGAACTGTTCGTCTACGGCGCTGACAGCGACCTCGTCGGCACGACCGTCGAAGGTCGCGCGGACCACCGTATCATCATGTCGCTGGCCGTCGCCGGCCTCGTCGCCGACGGCGAGACGACAGTGACCGGGGCGGAACACGTCGACGTGTCCTTCCCGGACTTCTTCGACGTACTCGATTCGCTCGGCGCGGCCGTCGAGCGGTAGATAGCGGGGATACCGACGCTATCGTCGCCTATAGCGGGACAAGCACCGGCCACATCTACAAGGTTCAAATGCCCCCAACCCCGACACCACTGTAATGAACGGCAACGAGTTCGGTCGTCTGTTCCGCATGACGACCTACGGCGAGTCCCACGGGGAGGCGATGGGCTGTACCGTCTCCGGCGTCCCGGCGGGTGTCGAACTCTCAGAGGAAGAGATACAGAAAGACCTCGACCGGCGCAAGCCCGGCCAGTCGATGATCACCACCTCCCGGGGCGAACCGGATAAGGTGACGATCAACTCCGGGATTCAGGACGGCTACACGACGGGCACGCCCATCGGGATGGTCATCCAGAACAAGGACGCCCGCTCGGGCAAGTACGAGCCGTTCATCACGGCTCCGCGGCCGTCCCACGGCGACTACACCTACTCCGCGAAGTTCGGGACCCGGAACTGGGGCGGCGGCGGCCGCTCCTCCGCTCGCGAGACGGTCAACTGGGTCGCCGCCGGCGGCGTCGCCAAGCAGGTCCTCGAACAGTCCGACTACGACGTCCAGATCAAGGCCCACGTCTGTCAGATCGGTGATGTCGAATCGGGGCCGGTCACCTTCGAGGACATGCTCGAACACAGCGAGGAAAACGAAGTCCGCTGTGCCGACCCCGACGCGGCCGAGGAGATGCGCGACCTGGCCGACAAGCACCAGAAGGAGGGCGACTCCATCGGCGGCGCGATTTACTTCGAATGTCGCGGCGTCCCGTCCGGCCTCGGCGCGCCACGGTTCGATAGCTTCCCGTCCCGCCTCGGCCAGGCAATGTACTCGATTCCGGCGGTCAACGACTTCGAGTACGGCATCGGCCGTGAAGCCCGGACGACCAAGGGCAGTGAGTACACGGAGAACTGGGAGTTTAGTGAGGACGGCCACCCGACGCCGGTGGGCAACGACCACGGCGGCATCCAGGGCGGCATCACGACCGGCCAGCCTATCTACGGTGAAGTGTCGTGGCACGCGCCGGTGTCGATTCCCAAGTCCCAGAAGACGGTCGACTGGGAGACGGGCGAAGGCAAGGAAATTACCGTCACCGGTCGCCACGATCCGGTCCTGCCGCCGCGGGCGGTCCCAGTAGTCGAGGCCATGCTGGCCTGTACGGTCCTCGACTTCATGCTGCTCGGCGGCCGCATCAACCCCGACCGGCTCGACGACCGCCCGGGCGAGTACGACACCGACTACCACCCGTCCAGCCCGCAGAACGACCCCGAGGACGCGGACACCCACGCGAAAACCATCGACGACGAGTAAGATGGACGCACAACAGGAGTCCAAGTCGAACCCGTTCGGGATGGACGAGGCGTGCCAGAACTGCCCCGCGCTGTGTGAGACGCGCGAGAACGTCGTCCACGGCTACGGCGACGTGGGCGCCGAGTTCATCGTCCTCGGTGACTCGCCCGCAGTCGGCGCTGACGAGTCCGGTATCCCCTTTACCGGCGAGCAAGAGCGCGAACTGCTCGACATCCTCGCCGCGGTCGACATGTGCTCGGACCCGAACGCCGACAGGCCGCAGCTACAGAACACCTTCCTGACGTACGTGACCCGCTGTCGCCATCCCGACAGGGCGGCGACCGACGAGGAGGTCGTCAACTGCGAGCCGTATCTCAACAGCGAGATACGGATGATAAACCCCGAAATCCTGCTGCCGGTCGGACAGCGCCCGCTCGAAGAGTTGGCCTTCGAGTACACGACGATGAGCGAAGACGAACTCGATATCGAGGACCGGCACGCGACGACGATCCGCGGCCGCGGGTTCGAGATCCTCCCGATGATTCCGCCGAGTGAACAGACCGACGAGGAACGGACAGCGTTTCTGGAACACTTCAGCGAGACGCTCGGACAGGATTACCGGCAGACAAAGGGCCGGCGCGGACGGTAGTCAGGTATCAGACTTGACCTCGCTCTCAGTGGTCTGGAGCAACTCTTCCGGGCTCGACACTGTCCCGTACTCCGTCGCTGCCTGTAGCCGGTTTTCGGCGTCGTGGCGGTACTGGCTCGCCTGTGTCGATTCACCCTGTTCGCTGGCGTAAGTCATGCCGCTGAGCCACTCGGCGGCCTGCCAGAGACAGGTCGCTTTCTTGCGCGCCCGTTCCGCTAACTCGGTCAGCGAGTCGTCGTCCGCTTCGCGAACAGTCGTCGTGAACTCCTCGACGCTTTCCTCGAAGTCCGACGCGGCACTGTCGAACCCACCGCGAGCGAGCGCCATCTCCCCGTCTTCGACGGTCGCCAGCGCGTCGGATAGCTGCCGGCGCGCTTCGCGATACCGCGTGTAGCCGATATGGTACGCCCGCTGTGCCGCCGCAGTCCCGGACAACGTGGCTTCGCGTTCGCAGTCGCGGCATACGATCTTGGGTCGTGGCTCCCCGAGAACCCGGTACTCCGACCCACATCCGTCACATCTGTAGGTCTGGGATTGCTCCATATAGTTTCTCTTAGTTATCAAATACTGCTCACATCTTATAATTGTTCTGTAGCTGCGTCGGAACACAAGCGACTAATCACAGTCGGGCCGAGAAGACAGTATGACTACGGTAACTGTACTGGCTGATCCGCCAGTCGAAGGGGTCGTGTTACAGGACCTGGCGGGCGACCTCTTGGACGACGCCGAGGCGGCTGGACTGTACGAGGCAATGCTGCTTGACGTCTGTCGTGCGGTGGAGATCAGCGGGGCCGAACTGTTGGTGAACTACCGTCCCTCGGAGCAGGTCCCAGACGGCGTAGACCCCGAGACTGCGGTGCGAGAGCCAGTGACAGAGGCCCTCGAATCGCCAGGCAACGCCCGGTTCGAGGTACAGGTCGGCTCGACGTTCGCCGGTCGGGTCGGGAACACTGTCACACACCTCCTCGACCGGGAAGACGTCGCAACCGTCGCCGCCGTCGAACCGACAGCGGCACTGTTGAACCGCCAACTCATCGACAGCGCGGCGATGAAACTCCGATCCAGCGGCGTGGTACTCGGCCCTGCTGAGGGCGGCCGTGTCTACTACGCGGGTTTCGGCGAGCCGATAGATTTCGAGGACAGCTACGCCACCCCAGCGGTCGAAACCATCGGCGAGCGCGCCGCGGATGCCGGCCTCGACGTGGACTTTCTCCCGTCGACGCCGGTCCTCGAAACGCAATCGGATCTCAAAACGATGGTTCCGCTGCTACGCGCCCGGAACCGAGCTGGTCGGGTCGTACCGGAACGGACGATGACGTTCCTCGATGACCTCGGAATCCGTGTTGTCGACGACGAGGGCGAGCCGACCGTGGTCCGAGAGACCGACAGGTCTTAGAAGGCCCACGCAGTATGCCCGACTGCGGTGGGATGGCAGAGCGGCCTATTGCGCCTGCCTTGAAAGCAGGTATCCTCACGGATTCCTGGGTTCAAATCCCAGTCCCACCGTATTTTGCCACGAACAAACCGTGAGTGGCAAGTACACCAGCTGAGATTTGAAGCCGACGAGTCGCAGCGCACACAGTGAGTGCGACCGTCTTGCTCTGGTTCGAATGCAACTACAGCAACGTTCGGTCCAGTCCGAGAGCCTACAGAAGAGGTGGACAGAATTCGCTGCCTTCCGATGTGTAGGCACAGTTTACCGAATCGAAGCAATCGGGCGGTTTTATGTCGATGGTCTGGATTATATTTGCGTAATGGTACGTGAAGATAGGTCCCCAAAGCAGCATCTTCCGGGTCTCCTAATCGTCTGTGTCGTCTCTCTCCTCCTCGCAGCCACGGTAGCGGGCCCCGCTGTTGCTGAACCGAGTCTGTTCGTGTCCGGCGCGTCGAAAGACGCGAACACGATACTGGCCGGTGAATCGGTAAACGTCACGGCAACGGTCCAGAACACCGGCAGCTCGGGCGGCGCGTTGAGCATTGAGTACGTAGTAAACGGCACAACCAGAGCAACCGATCGAGTGGTCGTCGACGCCGACTCGTCGGTCGAGCGGACGCAGGCACTGGAGTTTGATACCCCTGGAACGTACAGAATAAAAGTCAAAAGCCCAGGGAAATCAGCTGGTCGAGTCAAGGTTAAGCCGGCACTAGTCGAGACAACGCGTACGGACTCGACTACGCGGCAGCTCAAGATACGCGGTGGGACAGTCCCGACGAACGAACCCTACGAACTGAACGTATCGGAACAAACGAACCGATCCTTTGCCGTCCAGTCCTGGACGGTCAACGCATCACGGCAGGCATTCACGCAGGACGTGACCGAGTACACTGATCCCAGCGCGGCAGACCTTGCGGTACCGTCCGGTGACGACGCATCGGTGTTCGGTGTGGTGACTGTCGGGTCGTCGGACGGCGTCGAGCCGTCGTCGATGCAGTTCGCGCTGGACCGCTCAACACTCCAGTCAGCCGGAATAACACCACAGGATGTCCGCGTGTATCATCGCGTCAACGGATCCTGGAAAGCCGCCGAAACGACCGTCGCCACGGAGCAGCCCGACCGTATTGTTTACGAGGCGGATACCGTAGGGGCGACGGCCTACGCCATCGGGAAAATTGAGCCGTCGTTCTCCGTCACGCGAACGTCAGTCGTCAGCGAACAGGCGACAGACGGATATCGGGTCAGCGTCAGAGGAACTGTCGAAAACGCCGGCAGTGCCCCAGGCACGTACGACGCGCAGATGCGGGTAGACGACGAGGTCGTCAACCAGACCTCGGTGACTGTGCCGGCAGACACCGAACAGACAGTGACGCTGTCGACGGTCGTGACGACGCCGGGGACGTTCCAGATCGGCTTCAACGACGTCAACGCCGGTGAAATCAAAGTAACCGAGAGCCAACTCCAGACCGACGAGAACGGCGGTGCCGAGCCGAAGACGGAGCCGACTGGAACGGAGCCAGCAGTCCAGACCGAACCCGCGGGTGACGGTGACGGCGGACTCGGGCCGCTCCCGGCGACGGTCATGGGCATCAGTACAGTGCTGGTCATCGGCGGACTTCTCGGTGCGTTACTCCTGTTCGGCGTCGTCATTGCGCTCCTCCGACGGGGTGGCAGCCGGAACGACAGCGGCTTCGAACTGTAGGCGGGGAGAGAAACCCTTTTTGTGCCAGTGTCCAGAGAATCGCGTATGGATTGGCCACACGATCCGGACGGTGAGGAAGGAAGCGAGGGCCGGCGCAAGTACGGCCACGCTGTGCTGGCGAAGAAAGTCGACGAGGACGAGGACTTCCCACTGACTGCCGAGGAATACGTCGAACAGTACGGGGACCACCCGGTTCGGATCGACTACGAGACGGTCGTCAGCGTGGCGGACATCTTCGAGTACGTCGATCAGGAGGAGTTCGAGGACTTCCCGGACTTTCACAAATCTCTCGGGCGCGCGCTGCGCGAGGCGGACTGGTGGCCGTACAGACTCGAACAGGCCTGACTGTGTGGAGTGTGTGGGCACGACACATACTTGTGGGAGGCCGGTGTAGCGTCGCGTATGGCGACGACATCTTCAAGCGGCGACCGCACCGAGCAGGGACTCCCCGAGGAGGTTGTTGCCGATCTGTTGTCGGACGACACTCGCCGTCGCGCGCTCTCGATACTGGCAGACCGCGGTGAACCGGTTGTCGTCGCAGACCTCGCGGCGGCGGTTCTGGCGGCCCAGCGTGACATCGAGCCAGCGGCAGTCCCTGACGCTGACAGGGACGAACTCACCGAGGAACTGTTCATCGAGCACCTCCCGAAACTAACGGCAACGGACGTCGTCGCGTACGATTCGATGATCGGGACCGTCGAGATACAGCGCCCCGACGCGGTGCCGACTGACCCCCGTTGAATCGGCTCGCATGTCCGGAGTCCGACACCGGCCGGACCGGCCTTCAGTCCACTCTGCCGGTTAATTTCGACAGAGCAATACCCGTTGCTTCTAAACGAACGATGGACAGTGACCAACACCCAGATCACCCATATACAGATTGATAACTACGGGCCGTGGACTGTGACACCTGAGCCCCGCCGTGAAGTCGACTTGCAGACGCTCCAGTCCCGGTTGTACGCTGACCTCGCACAGTTGTTCGGGAACCGCGACGGCTACATCTTCTTCTCGCGGTTCGACAACATGATCGCCGTGACGAACGGACTGGACGAGGCGGCACACGCACTCATTCAGGAGTCCGTCGGCAATCGCTACCCGGTGACGATGAGCCTCTCGGTCGCGACGGGAACGACACCCGTCTCGGCGCTGGGAACGGCGACAGAGCAGCTACAGGAGGCCGGTAGCGCACAGGACAAGGGCCGGCGAGAAGTGCTACGCGGCCAGACGATCGGCGAGGAGTTCCGGAAGCCCACAGACGTGCAACTCGCGCATTTCGATGTCGACGACGCCACCGAGAAGTACACCGACCAGCTCAACGAGTTCGACACGTTCATCCAGATCGAGCAGGGGTACGCGGCGCTCATGAAGTATATGCGCGAAGCCCACGACTCGTTGTCGTTTTTCGTCGGCGGTGACAACGTCATCGCGGTCTGTCCGGACCTGGACGAGGCAGACTACCACGATGCAATCAACCACGTCCGTGACGCGGTCGACGTAGAGTTGAAAGTCGGTGTCGGACGCGGGCGGACGGCAGCTACGGCCGGGATGGACGCCAAGCACGCGTTAGAGACCTGTCGGGCGACTGGCGAGGCCGTTAGCATCGAAACCGAGACAACCGAGTAAGTTGTGAACCACGCGATATAAACGTAGTGGAGGTATCTTTTAGACCGGTCGTGTGGTACTTAGGCACATGAACGGTGAGGTCACTGTGCGGGAGGTTATGAACAGAGAGTACGTCGGCGCAAGCGAGTCCGACGACCTCCTCGAAACGACGGAGTTGCTGATCCGAGAGGACCAGCATCCGATTCTCGTGTTACGGGGGAACGAACCGGTCGGCGTCGCGACGGACAGGGACGTGCTGGCGTACATCGTCGACGGTGGCAACCCGGAGACTGCCACCGTCGGCGACGTGATGCGTGAATCCATTCCGACAATCGGACCCGATGCTGGACTCCCGGCGGCCCGGGACCGAATGGCGACACGGTCCGCCGAATTTCTCCTGGTAACGGCCGACGGAGAGCCTCTCGGAACGCTGACCGAGCACGACATCCTCTCGACTGCGAGGTTAGAGAGCGAGGCGACGGAGGTCGCCGAGCAACCCTCGACGGTTGCGACGACCGGGCAGGAAGCCACCACCGACGGGATGCAGTCCGCCGCCGAGGATTCGTTCGATAATCAGGGTATCTGTTCCGCCTGTAGCACGTTTACACGGGACCTGGCGTCGTTCAACGGGCAACTCCTCTGTGCGGACTGTCGTGACGTCTGACCCACGCCAGCCGGTCCCACCTCTCACAGCGGACGGATACGGCGGCGTAGCCGAACTGTTTTGACCGTACGACACGGAGTAGCACCGTGGAAATCGCCACCGCCTCGATGGACGACGTGGACACCATCGTCGACCTGTGGGTCCGACTGGCGGAGAGCCAACGTACCCACGGCTCACATCTGTTCGGGGACCGGAACCGGACCGCGGTCCGGGAGACTGTCGTACAGCGCGTTGTCGCCGAGAACGTCCGTATCGCCCGTATAAACCGGCAGATCGTCGGGTTCGTCATGGTGACCATCGACAGCGGCCGGTACGAACAAGACGAGACGCGGGGTATCATCGAGAACATCTTCGTGGAACCGGTCCACAGGAGTCAGGGAGTCGGTAGCGAACTGCTCGATACGGCGGAGGAGCTACTTCGCGAGGCCGGTGCGGAGATCCTCGCGCTGGAGGTGATGGCGGACAACGAATCCGCCCGACAGTTCTACCGAGCACACGGCTACGCACCACACCGAATCGAGCTCGAAAAGCCGACCGAAAACGATACTCTCTAAACGGTCCCCACACAACGCAGGTATACAACCGCGCCAGGGGAGCTTGGGTGGTCCAAGCACTCGACTTGTAATCGAGAGTTCGTGGGTTCAAATCCCACCCCTGGCTTTAGGTTTTTACCACTGGAAAGCGTACGGTAGCCCATGAGTGAATCCAAAGGAGAACTCCCGGACAACGACGAAGAGTGGCGCGAAATTCTCTCCGACGAGGAGTACCGAATCCTCCGCGAGTCCGGAACAGAGCCGCGGTTCAGCAGCGACCTCATCGACGTAGAAGACGAGGGCGTGTTCACCTGTGCCGGCTGTGGGACGGAACTGTTCGATAGCGACAGGAAGTTCGAATCGGAGACCGGCTGGCCGAGCTTCTGGGACGTGTATCAGGAAGGCAACGTCGAGACACAGGCAGACAACAGCCACGGGATGGAGCGAACGGAAGTCGTCTGTGCCGAGTGTGGCGGTCATCTGGGCCACGTATTCGACGACGGACCGGAGCCGAGCGGGAAGCGGTACTGCATCAACGGCGCGGCGCTCGACTTCGAGTCGGAGTAGCGACCACCGGAACCCTTTTTTCCGTCATTGAAGTTGATACGGCTAGACGTGACTGAACACGGGACCGACGAGGCGGACGGCGAGGGGGCCGGGGTACCGGTCGACGAGTCGCTGGTGGACGAGCCACCGACCGCCACTGCCGAGCAGCCACAGCCGGAGAGTCACCTGCTAGCCGAGAGCCTCCGAACGTTTCCGTGGCTCCGGGCTGCCGGCGTCGCCGCCGGGACGCTGGCTGTCGAGTATCTGCTCGTCACGCTGCTATTTCTCGTCGGCCCGCCGGAGGTCGGCCTGCAGGAGCTGTCGGACCGGCTGGTCCAGTACGGGTTCGTGCTGTACAACGCCCATCATGTGCCGACACTGGTGACTGCGACAGGTGCCGAGGTGTACGGCTCGGCCGCGCGGAACGTCCTGTACGGTGTTGAGAACGCGAGCATCCCCCCTATCGTCTATTTCCTGATACCTATCGTCTCGCTGCTCACCGTCGGCGCACTGTTCGAACGCTACCGCGGCGATTCCCGGTCAGACAGCCTGCTCGAAGAGGCAGCGCTCGTCGGAACCGGCATCGGATTTGGCTACGTCGTCACTGGGTTTATCGGGAGCTTCGTGTTCGTCCGGACAGTTATGTTCGACGGCGGGGGCGAGGGACAGGCCGCACCAGCGGTGCTGTGGCTCCTGATTCTGATGTTCTTCCTCCCATTGCTATTTGCGAGCCTCGGCGCGGCCGCCCGCTACCTCTACACCGACTGGGCTTCGGGCGCGTAGGTCGTCTCGATAAATTCGAGGATGCGCTCGGACTCTGCCATCGTGACGCCGCGGTCGTCGTCGACCAGCACCGGGACGCCCCGCTGGCCGGAGACCCGCTTCACTTCGTCACGTTCTGAGTGCAGCGCCTCGACCCAGACGCTGTCGTAGTCGATCCCGAGTTCGTCCAGTCGGTCGGCGACTTTCTCGCAGTACGGACAGCCGTCGAGCTGGTAGAGCGTCAGGCTCATACTGAGCGGTACGGACGCCGCCCTCAAGGTGGTTGTGCTCGAAAAAACGCGACAGCCGATCTGGCGTTACTCGTACAGCCAGGGCGCGTCGATCTGGTCCCAGTCGACGAGTTCGTCCTCGTCGAAGAACAGCTCGATTTCGCGCTCGTTTGCGCCCTCGTCCTCGTGGTCGGAGCCGTGGATGACGTTCCGACCGAGGTCGAGCCCGTAGTCACCGCGGATGGTGCCGGGAGCCGATTCGGCGGGGTCGGTCTCGCCCATCATGGTGCGGACCTGCCGGGTCGCGTCCTGGCCCTCCCAGACCATCGCAAATACGGGTCCGGAGGTGATGAAGTCGACGAGTCCGTCGAAGAACGGCTTGTCCTCGTGCTCGCCGTAGTGCTCCTCGGCGAGCTCCTGGTCGATCTGCATGAACTTGCCACCGACCATCTTCAGGCCGCGGTCCTCGAAGCGGGAGACGATGTCCCCGATGAGACCGCGCTGGACGCCGTCAGGCTTGACCATCACGAACGTACGCTCGTGTTCGGACATCAGGCCTCGGCCTCCTCGGCTTCTTCGTCCTCGACGTCTTCGTCAGCGTCCTCGTCGGCCTCGTCCGCAGCCGCTTCCTCGGCGTCTGCTTCGGCCTCGTCAGCGTCAGCTGCCGGTTCTGCGTCCGCCTCTTCGGCTTCGTCCTCGACCGCTTCCTCGACCTCACCGGCCTCGCCGCGGGCGGTGTCGGTCCATTCGAGGTTGCGGGCCTCGCGGCCCAGGTCGGCGTTGTTCTCGCACTTCGAGGAACAGAAGTGCGTGGTCGCGCCGTCCTTGTGGACGAACATCGTCCCCGTGCCGGGTTCGATGTCCGTGCCGCAGTAGTCACATTCGCGTGTCCGGGGCATGGTTACTGCCCTCCGATGGTGTCGGCCTCGCGAGCCGTCTCGCGGAGCTGGAGCACGTCACCTTCGCGGACCGGGCCGAGAACGTTGCGCGTGATGATGCGCCCCTGGTTCTCGCCTTCGCGGATGCGGCACTTGACCTGCATGGCCTCGCCGTGCATCCCCGTCCGGCCCACGACTTCGATAACCTCGGCGGGCGTGGAACCGCTGCTTTCGGATTCCTCAGCGCTCATCCGAGGTCACCTCACCGAAGCTCCTCGACCTTGTCGGCGATGTCCTCGACATCGGCGTCAGCCTCACCGGCGTCGGTGACGGCTGCGGCGGCCGAGCCGACTTCGAGCCCGGCGGCGTGACCGAGGTCGTCCTGCTGCTCGACGAAGATGAAGGGAACGCCCTTCTCGTCGGCAAGCTCCGGAATGTGCATGACGATTTCCTCGGGCTGGACGTCTTCGGCGACGAAGACGAGCTCAGCGGAGCCGCGCTCGATGGCTTTTGTCGTTTCGTTTGTACCCTTCTTTACCGCGCCTGTGTCCCGGGCGACCTCGAGCGCCTCAAGGGCGTCGTCTTCGAGGTCCGCGGGAACGTCGAAATCTACGTATACTGGCATTTGTATGTTCACCTCCTGCGCGCGAGCTCAGGCTCCCCCGCCGTGTCCGGGCCGCGAGGCCCGTCACACCGTGATGGTGTGTATCCTGAAAAGGCTGGGAGCATCATCAACTCGGCGCAGGCTGTACCCCATTCTGTGCCACCGGCCCTAAAAGCGCTTTCGAAGCCGAAATCGCGTGCCAGGCCGGCACACGGGTGCTGTCGGGTGGTCTGTCTATTCCGCGGCCGCCGACGCATCGGCCAGCGCAGCCCTCGCGTCGGAGACGAGACGGGCAACCACCTCGCCGGCGGGCCGAACGTCCTGTGCGAGCCCGGCGCTCTGGCCAGCGTAGTGGGGCAGGGCTTCGACGTCGCCGGTCATGTCCGCAAGCGGAGGCATATCAGCAAGCCGACTGATCGGCTCGCCGTCGGGCATCCGTGCGACCTGTTCGGAATCGCTGCCGCCGGTTTCCCCATCTGAATCGGCACCGGGCTGCTGTCTGACTTCGTCGGTTTCGAGGACCCGGTGTGGCTGGTCCGGCCAGCCCCGGTCGAACAGTTCGGTGAACCGCGTCGCCGTCTCGGGCGCATCGACGATGCGTTCCCGGTAGGTCTCGTGCGCGCCCGATTCTGTGGTCGCCACGAACCGAGTGCCGAACCAGCCGCCGTCAGCCCCAAGTGTCAGCGCCGCCGCGAGGCCGCGACCGTCGCCGAGACCGCCGGCTGCGACGACTGGCACTGGAACCGCGTCAGCCACCCGCGGGAGCAGTGCCATCGTCGTCACGTCGCTCTGGATGTGGCCGCCGGCCTCCCGACCCTGTGCAACGACGACATCGGCTCCGGCGTCGGCGGCAGCCTCGGCCTCGGCGGCACTTCCGACCGTTACCATCGCCGTCCCACCGGCCTCGTGGACCCGGTCGATGTACGGTTCGGCGTCGCCAAAGGAGAAGGAGACAACCGACGTGCCCGCGTCCAGACACGCATCGAGACACGCCGACGGCGAGAGCACGCCCGTCGATTCGTCGAGGACGACGTTGACGCCGATCACGCCGTCTGTCGCGGTTGCGGCTTCCGTGTATGCATCACGAATCGCGTCGGCATCGCGCCACGACATCGCCAGCATCCCGAGGCCACCCGCGTCCGCGACCGCCGCGGCCAGGGCCGGCGTGGAGACGCTTCCGACCGGTGCCTGCACAACTGGGTGGTGGATACCGATTTTGGCACAGAGCGGGGTCTGGAGGGGTGCCATACCGGCGACTGTGCCCGATCCGGTAAAAGCGTACCTCGATGGCGCCGTGACCGTCAGGTCCATACTGACTCGTCCGCCACCACCGGTATGGACATCGCGCGCTCGCTCCGAGCCGAGGCCCGCCGCGCAAACGAGCGGCGACTGCTCGTGCTGGCGGGCGACCCCGACCGAACCCGGGCGCGAGCGAGGGCAGCCCTCGACGCTGCGGATATCCCCAGCGCTGAGACGACCGTCGTCGGGCCGGAGTCGTTCCTCGACTGTGAACACCACGAGCAGTCCCGCGCCGGGGACCTCCTCGGGCGGACCCGGACGGCCGTCGTCGTCGATGCGCACGAGGAACTGCGGCCGGACGCGGTCGGGCGGACCGTCGGTGCAGTCGACGGCGGCGGCCTCTACGTTATTCTCGCGCCGCCGCTGGACCGATGGCCCGAGGAGCGGGACGGGTTCGACGCCTCGCTCGCGGTCCCGCCGTTCGGCGTCGAGGACGTGACCGGCCACTTCCGCCGTCGGTTCGTCGAGACGCTCCGGGCACACCGGGGTATCGCCATCGTCGACGCCGACACGGGCACTGTCGAGCAGGATGGTCTGACGAATCCGCCGCCGAGTCACCCGGTTCCAGACCCGGAACTGCCAGCCGACGCGCGGTTCCGCTCCGAGACCTACGCCCAGTGTCTCACCGACGACCAGCGGGACGCAGTCCAGGCGTTCGAGGGGCTGCGGGACGACGGTACGGCGGTCGTGGTCGAGGCCGACCGCGGTCGAGGGAAATCCAGCGCCGCCGGGCTGGCCGCCGGCAATCTCGCCGCGGCGGGCAGGGACGTGCTGGTGACCGCACCGCAGTACCGGAGTGCCGGCGAGGTGTTCGCGCGGGCAGCACATCTGCTGGGAACCCTCGATAATGGTTTCACGCACGATCAGGCGTCGGCCCCCCACCGGCTCGACGTTTCGGGGGCGGGCTGTGTGCGGTACTCGTCCCCCGACGAGGCCGCGGCGTTACCGGACGATCCTGACGTGGTCATCGTCGACGAGGCCGCGGCCCTGCCAGTCCGGCGACTCGAACAGTTCCTCGACGCCCCGGCGGTCGCCTTTACCACGACCGTCCACGGCTACGAGGGGGCGGGCCGGGGCTTCTCGGTGCGGTTCCGGGACCGCCTGGCGGAAAGCGACCACACGGTCACCGACGTGTCGATGACGACGCCCATCCGGTACGGCGACGCCGATCCCGTGGAGGTGTGGGCGTTCCGGGCGCTGTTGCTGGACGCGCGCCCGCCGGTCGACCAGCTCATCACCGAAGCGACGCCGGAAACCGTCGAGTACCGCCGGCTCTCGACGGCTGACCTGCTCGCCGACGAACACCTGCTCCGGGAGACCTTCGGCCTACTCGTGCTGGCCCACTACCGGACGGAACCCTCGGATCTGGCTCGACTGCTCGACGCACCCAATCTCACTGTCCGGGCACTGACCCACGAGGGCCACGTCGTCGCGGTCGCGTTGCTGGCTCAGGAGGGCAGGCTCTCGGCGGACACGCGAGCCACGATGTACGAGGGCGGGCGGGTCCGCGGGAACATGCTTCCGGACGTGCTGTCGACGCAGCTCCGGGACGAGGCCGCCGGGATTCCGGTCGGCCAGCGGGTCCTCCGCATCGCGACCCACGCCGCGGCCCGGTCCCGCGGGCTCGGCTCCGAACTCCTCTCGGAAATCGAGACGGAGTTCGCCGACCAAGTGGACTGGCTTGGGGTCAGCTACGGTGCGACGCCGGAACTCGTCCGCTTCTGGGCGGACAACGGTTACAGTACCGTGCACCTCGCCACCTCGCGAAACGCGACCAGCGGCGAGTACTCCGTCGTGATGCTGGACCCCTGTTCCGACGACGGGGCGGCGCTCTCGACCCGACACAGTGGATGGTTTCAGGACCGCATCGCGGCGGTGCTGTCAGACTCGCTCGACGACTGCGACCCAGACGTGGTCCGGGCCGTCATCGAGGCGACCGACGTGGAGCCGACGCTCTCGCTCTCCGAATGGGAGTGGCGACTGGTCGCGGGCGTCCCCGGCGGCGCGTCGGTTCTCGACACGAACCCGAAGCCGTTCCGTGAACTCACCCGTCGACACCTCTCGGACGCGGCGGAGCGGACCGCGCTGTCACCGCGAGAGGAACGCCTGCTTGTCCGAAAAGTCCTGCAAGCGCATCCGTGGCCGACTGTTGCCACGGAACTGGATTTCGTCTCTGAGCGGGAGTGTATGCGAACGCTGGGCGGAATAGTCGAAAGATTGACGCGTCTGTACGGCGACGATTGGGTACAGGAGGAACTCGACAGACACCAATGAGCCTGCTCGGCCTCGAAACGCTGCTGTTCGTGCTCGCGTTCGCCCTGCTGGTCGGCGGTGTCATCGGTAGCCTCACACCGCAGGTCCCCGGCGCACTCGTCTCGCTCGCCGGCGTCTATCTCTACTGGGTCGCCAGCGGCATGACCGAGCCCGGAACGATCGTACTGGCCCTGTTGACGCTGGTCGGCCTGCTGACGTGGGCCGTCGACATTGCGGGCGGGGCCGTCGCCGCACGCGTCGGCGGGGCGTCGAACTGGACGGCGGCCTTGGCTGGCGTCGTGGCGCTCGTCCTCTTTTTCGTCACCGGACCACTCGGCATCCTGTTGGGCGTCGCCGGCACGGTGTTCGTCGTCGAGTTCTACCGGCAGGAGGACGCTCGCGGGAGCGCGAAGGCCGCCCTGGTGACGACCGTCGGCATGCTCGCCTCGGGCATCGTCCAGGCCCTGCTGACGGCGTCGATACTGGTCACTATGGTCGCCGTCGCGCTCCTATGACTCGGTGTGCCGAGGACGACTGCGGGAACGAGGCCGCAGTCGAACTCCACATCCCCTGGGACGCGAACCGCGAAGTGTGTCCGAACCACGCTCGCGTCTGGGCGCAGAAGGACGGCGTCGTCCCCGCGCCGATGGACGGCCACGAGGACGAGTGGCCGTAGGCTGTTGTTCTCCCGATAGACAGATTAGTTCACACGGAGGTATCGGTTCGGGTGGCTGTCAACCGTTCACGAAGAAAATATAATAATAATTGGGATTGAATACGACAAGTGAGGCGTGTTATCATGAAACGCGAGATGCTCACCACCGACTTCATCGACCGTGCAGCGGACATCTACGACGACGTGACCGGTATCGTCGCCCACGACGGCACCGAGTACACGTACGCCGAGGTAAACGAGCGGGTCAACCGGTTGGCCCACGCGCTGTCGGACCGGGGCGTCTCGAAGGGGAGTCGCGTGGCCGTCCTCGCGCCGAACACACACTACTTCATCGAGACGCTGTACGCGACGAACAAACTCGGTGCCGTGTTCGTCCCGCTGAACTACCGGCTCGACCCCGCGAAAATCGAGTATATTCTGAACGATTGTGAAGCGGCGACGGTAATCGCCGACTACGACTTCGCGGAGAAGGTCCAGCCGGTACGGGACGACATTCCTGCGGAGACGTTCATCGGGTACGAGCCCGACCGTATCGACGGGGAATGGGAAGCCTACAGCGGTATCCTCGACGGGCAGCCGACAGCCGAACCGGACCGGCCGGACATGGCCGAGGACGACGACGCCAGCATCAACTACACGTCCGGCACGACAGGGGACCCGAAGGGCGTGGTCAGAACCCATCGGACAGAGAGCTGGCACGCGCTGGTGCTCAATCAGCACATGGAGATACGGGACGACGACACGTACCTCTGGACGCTCCCGATGTTCCACTGCAACGGCTGGGGCCACACCTACGCCATCACCGGGACCGGCGGCACTCACGTCTGTCAGCGGACCTTCGACGCCGCGGACACCTTCCGGCGAGTGCGAGAGTACGACGTGTCGTTCATGTGCGGCGCGCCGACGGTGCTGAACAAACTCATCCAGCACTACCGGGCTCACGACGGCGACGTCGTGACACAGGGTGACCGCGAGGTACGGATCGCGACGGCCGGCAGTGCCCCGGCGACGGCGACCATCGAACGCGTCGAAGACGAGTTCGGCTGGCGCATCATCCACATCTACGGCCTGACCGAGACGGCCCCGATCATCACGACCAGCAACTCCCCGCGGCGCATCGCCGAGCGGGGCCGGGAACTCAAGGTCACGCAGGGGTCCCAGGTGCTGTGTACCGATATCAGGGTCGTCGACGAGGACGGGAACGACGTGCCACGCGACGGGACGACCATCGGCGAGATCGTGGTGCAGGGCAACCAGGTGATGGACCGCTATCTCAACAAGCCCGAGATCACCGAGGAGGCATTCAACGACCGCGTCGAAGGGTACTTCCACACCGGCGACCTCGCGACGTGGGACGAGGACGGAATGGTACAGATCATGGACCGCCGGAAGGACATCATCATCTCCGGCGGTGAGAACATCTCCTCTATCGAACTGGAAGACGAACTGTACGACCACCCCGATGTCCTGAAAGCCGCGGTCATTCCGGCCCCGAGCGAGGACTGGGGCGAGACGCCGATGGCAATTGTCGTCCCGACGGCCGACAGCGACGCGACCGAACAGGATATTCTCGAGTTCCTCAGGGAACGCGTCGCAAGCTACAAGGTTCCTGCAGGTATCGACTTCCGGGACTCGCTCCCTGAAACGGCGACCGGGAAAATCCAGAAGTACGAACTCCGCGAGGAGTACTGGCAGGAGCAGGAGCGGATGATTGGCCAGGAGTGAGGGTGCCAGGGTAGAAAGGAACGGCAGCGAGCTACCAACACGATTCTTTATTAGGTTTCCGGCGGTCGGTCACACCATGCATCTGGGAGTCGTCGTGCCACGCGTCGAGGACCACAGCACAATCGACCTGGCCGTCGAGGCCGAAAACTGGGGCTACGACTCGGTCTGGCTGAACGAACTGTGGGGTGCCAGTTCCGTCGTCGAACTCACGGACATCGCGACCCGGACTGACGACATCGAAATCGGGAGCGCGATACTCAACGTCTTCTCGCGGTCGCCGGCCGTGCTGGCGATGACAGCGACGACCCTCGACAGGGTCTCAGACGGGCGGGCAGTCCTGGGCCTGGGAACGAGTACAGCCCGGTCCATCGAGAACATGCACAGCATGGAGTTCGAGCGACCGGTCCGTCGCGCCCACGAGACCATCGACATAGTCAAACAGCTCATGACGAGCGACGAACGGGTGACCTACGACGGCGAGGTTGTGTCGGTCAGGGGCGTTCCGCCGCTAGACCGCGACGTGCCGGTGTATCACGCCGCGCTCGGGCCGGCGAACAGGCGAGTCGTCGCCAGACTCGCCGACGGCTGGCTGCCGCACATGATTCCGTTCTCCGAACTGGAGTCGGCGTTCGACTACATCACGGAGACGGCACGCGATGCCGACCGCGACCCGAGCGAGATTTCCGTCGCCCCGTACGTGCCGGCGGTGGTCCACGAGGACTCCGAGCGGGCGACCGAGGAACTCCGACAGCACATCGCCTACTACGTCGGCAGCGGCGAGGGGTATCGCCGGGCCGTCGCGGAGACGTATCCGGACCGGGCGGAGCGCATCGCCGACGCCTGGCAGGCGGGTGACCGCGGGGAGGCGACGGAGCTCGTCACTGACGAGATGACGGCTGACCTCGGCATCGCCGGGACGCCGGCTCAGGCCCGCGAAAAGAGAGATTCGATAGCGGAGAGGGAGATAATCGACAAACTCCTGCTGACAGTGCCACAGCAAGTCGACGGTGACCTGGCTCGGGAGACAATTCGGGCGCTGGGTCGGACGGAGTCCTAGAGGTCGACTTCCATCATCACCTCGTCGGCGTACTCGTCGCCGAACTTGTAGTGGTCTTCACGGACGGCTTCGGTGTCCCAGCCGTGGCCTTCGAGGAACTCGATCGCGTCCTCGTTCGTCGATGGGACAGAGTTGTACAGCTTCTCGTAGCCGTTCGACGCCGCCCACTCGGTGCCCCGGGCGAGCAGCTGGGAACCGATACCGTGGCCCCGATACCGTTCAAGGACACCCAGCGTCAGCTCCGCCGTGTGGCTGAGCTTCTCCACTTCAGGGTGTTTGAGGTGGACCCACCCGACAACGTCGTCGTCGATGCAGGCGACGAAGAAGATGCGCGACTCCAGTTCGTTGTGTCGGAGCAACACACCCTCGCTGTCCACCACGTCGGCGACAGTCTCAGCGTCGACGTACTCGCCGCCGCCGATAGCGGCTCGGATGGCCCCGACGAGGCCGGTCAGGTCCTCCTGACGGGCCTGCCGAATGGTGAACTCGATGTCGTCGGCCTCGAACTCCTCCTCGACGGTGTCGTTGTACGCGATGCGGAGTTCCCCGTCGATTTCTGCCAGCACGCCGTCGCGTTTGAGTATCGCGACGTGGTGGCCGAACGGGCGCGGGTCCATCTGCAGCGACGTCCGTGCGGCTCGTGGCTCAACTGACCCGTGCGATTCGACGTACTCGTAGATGTCCCGTCGGTCCTCGTGGTCGAACTGCAGTGGCTCTGTTAGCTCCATGGTACCTGCTACCACGACACAGTACTTAGTCTTTTATCAAAGATCGTGTAAGTCACAGTAGACAGTCGCTACTGCTCCGGAACGCCGGTCAAAAGAACCGCCACGTCGCGGGCGTTGTGCGTATCGACGAGCAGCTCTGCGGCCGCTCTGACACTGTAGGTGCCGGCTAACTCCACGCCGTAGCAGGTGGCGTAGCAGTCAAGCCAGTCGTTCATCGTCCGTTCCAGCCGCTCGAACTCCGCTTCGGAGAACCGGACCCACGACCCGCCGGTCCGGGCCTCGCAGTACAGGGCTACTGTGGGACCGAACCCCTCCCGAACGATTTCCATCGCGCGCTCCTCGTCCGGCGGGTCGGGGTCCAGCGACTCGTGGGCCTCCTCGGCCCGGCGGGAGAGCGCCCGGATTCGGTCGTCGTACTGGCCGCGCATCGCCGAACAGGTCACCCCTGCTTGAACTCCACCCCTTTCCCGCCAGCGGGGTGCTCCCACTCGGTGTCGGCGACGATGGCGCAGGTCCCGCACTCGACGCAGGGCTGGGTATCGAGGCTCACGAGGTGTTCCTCGCTGCCGTTAGTTTTGACCGTCTCGTCGCGGTAACAGCCGCCGCCAAAGTCCTGGGCACTGACCGGGCAGGCCGTGACGGCGGTCCCAGACGCCTCGAAGGAGTTGTCGACCAGTTCGATGTGCGGGTCGCCCACGTCGTAGGTCAGGTCGCCAATACGGTCGGCCAAATCGGGCGGGGAGACGGTGTTCTCGTCGGTCACGGGCTCGCCCAGTTCCTCGGCGATGACCGTCGGCAGCGTCACGTAGGGCAGTTTGGTGTCGGGGATCATCGACACCATGCGCGGCGACGAGTAGGCCCGTTCGAGCAACCCGGCCGCCGCGCGGACCCCGAATCGGCCGACTGCGGAGTCGGCGACGGCGTTCGAGAGGTCGTCGACGGGACTGAGTTCGCCGAGCTGCCCGAACACCTTGTACCCGGTCGGCCGGAGCTTGTCCATCACGCCCTCGTCGTGGAGTTTCTTCTCGTACAGCTCGCCGGCCTGGGATGGATCGTTCCGCGCCCTCGCGTCGGCGAACGCCTCGGCGGCCAGCGCCCCGGCGGTGACGGCGTGGTTCATCCCTTTGATGATGGGGCCCTGGGCCTGCATCTGACCGGCGGCGTCGCCGACCAGCACGAGGCGGTCCTTGTGGGGCGAGGGATGGGCCGCCTTCTTCGAGTCCGGAACCAGTTTCGCGCTGTACTCGCGCTCGTTGTACTCGTCGCCGAGCCACTGGGCCATGAGTGGATGGGTGAGCAGGCTGTCCAGCAGTTCGTGTGGCTCGGCCCGCTCCTCGGCGATGGAGTCGAGGTGGAACACGGTGCCGATAGACAGCGAGGATTCGTTGGTGTACAGGAAGCCGCCGCCCCGGACGCCGTCGAACAGGTCGCCAGAGAACAGGTGGGCCGCGCCGTCGTCGGGGGCCACGTCGAAGCGATCGTTGATGACCTCGGGCTCCATGTCGACGACGGCCTTGACGCCCTGGAACCACTCCTCGGGCTCTTCCCAGTCCATCAGCCCGGCGTCGCGGGCGAGCTCGGAGTTGACACCGTCGGCCGCCACCACGATGTCGGCCTTGATCGGGTCTAGCTCCTCGGTCGTCACGCCGACGATTTCGCCCCGCTCGCGGAGCAGGCCCGTGACGTGGACCTCGGTCAGGAGGCCGCCGCCGGTCTCCCGGGTGCGCTCGTGGACCTGCTGGGCGAGCCACGAGTCCATCTTCCGGCGCAACACCGCGTCGGCCCAGGCCGTGTCGTGGTGGTGCAGGTCGCCGATGTCGAAGGATTTCACCTTGTCGCCGGCGATGTTGTGGATGAGGTTCTCCGTCACCGGCCGCTCCGTCGCCTCCTCGCGGAAGTCCGGGAACAGCCCGTCGATGGTGTAGGGGGCCGACTCCTCGGCGTAGATGAGCCCGCCCGAGACGTTCTTCGAGCCGGCGTCGACGCCGCGTTCGAGCACGAGCGTCTCGACGCCGTTTCGCGCGAGCGTCGCCGCCGCGGCGGCCCCGCCCGGTCCGCAGCCGACGACGACCGCCTCGTACTCCTCAACGGCGTCAGTCATCGCTGGCCTCCATCATCGCACCCAGTTCACCGGCTTCGACCGCCTCGGTCAACTGCGGGAGCACCTCGAACAGGTCCCCCTCGATGAGGTAGTCCGAGAAGTCACGGATGTCGGCGTCCGGATTAGTGTTGACGGCGATTATCGTGTCCGACTCGTCGCAGCCGACCTTGTGCTGAATCGCGCCGGAGATGCCCGCCGCGATGTACACGTCAGGTTCGACTTCCTGCCCGGACTCGCCGATCTGGCGCTCTTCGGTGACGTACTGCTCGACGTGGCTGTCGAAGGAGTACGACGAAGTGATGACGCCGCGGGACAGTCCCAGGTCAGCCTCGTCGAAGGCGTCAACGAGGTCCAGCGCCTGCTCGATGCCCTGTGTCGGGTCGTCGCCGATGCCCCGGCCGACGGCGACGACGACGTCGTTGCCGGTGAGGTCGACGCCGCCGGAGAGGCGGTCGTACTCCTCGACCTCGACTGTGAACCACTCCTCGTCGAGGTCCATCTCGTAGTCGACGACCTCGCCGTCGCGCTCGTAATCTGGGTCGGGCATCTCGAAGCTCCCCGGAATCACCGACGCCCCTTGCGGGTGGAAGTCCCGGTTGGGCTTGTCGATACAGAGAATCGTCGAGTACTCGAACCCGGAGAAGTCCGGGCGCTTCATGTGCAACACCCGTTCGAACTCCTTCTTGTCACCGGCGGTGCCGACTTTCGCGGGGTTGGAGATCATCGCGCTCTCGATGTACAGCCCCGAACAGTCGGAGGCCAGCCCGGAGTCGAGTTCGCCCTGGACGAGCGCCGAGAGGTCCCGGCCGTTGTTCGTCGCCGGGAAGACGGTGTAGCGCGGCTCGTGGTAGTCCTTCCACGCGACGTCCTCGCGGCCCTCGGCGGCGAGTTCGCCGCCGGCACGGGCCATGTCACAGAAAATCTCTGTGTAGGGCTGGTGGCGGAACCGTTCTAAACGGGGGTCCTCGTGGTAGACGACGAGGTCCGCGCCGTAGGCGATGACGTCCTCGACGTGGTCGCTCGCGTCGGACCCGATGAGCACGGCGACCACGCGCTCGTCCTCATCGTAGTCCTCGTTGTAGGTGTCCATCAGTTCCCGGGCCTTCCCGAGCATCTCCTTCGAGACGTCGACGAGTTCGCCGGCCTGGGTCTCGCAGTACACCCACATGTCGCGGTACTCTGCCCCGACGGTCCCTTCGACCCACTGTTTGTCGTTGGTCGGGTGGTCGAGTTCGGGATACTTCTCCTCCGGCGGAACGTACTCGACTTCCGCCGTCTCCTCACCTTCGGTTTCCTCGGTCCCTTCGACGGACTCGATGCGGCTCTCTATCTGGGACTTCGCCGTCTTGCGGTCCTGGCCCGCTTTCTCGCGTTCGAGCAGGTCTCTGAGCACGTCGCCGTCGTCGACCTCTCGAACCATGTTCGCCACGTCGGCAACCGTGAGGTCAGCGAGGTCGACGGTTTCCGGGTCCATCTCGCCGTCGCCCTCGTCCTCGACTTTCTCGATGCGGTCCTCGATGAGCGTCTTGACCGGGACTCGATTCTCGCCGTCTTCCTCCAGCGCCAGCATCGCCCGCAGTTCGTCCGCGTCGTCGACGTCCTTGATTTTCGGGCCTAGCTCGGCAATCTCGTGTTCCGTGGGGTCGATGTCAGGCATGGTCAGTCACCTACCGCGTACGGCGTAAGTTCGTCCAGTATCGGCACCAGCGCCTCGCTGTCGTCGGCTTCAATAATCGTCGCCTCACGCTCGGAGGGAGCCTTCGGAATCGGGTCGACACCGGAGACAATGGTCGGGGACCCGTCGAGCCCGATGTAGTCCGGGTCGAGGTTGAGGTCTTCGTGGTCCCAGACCGTGAGATAGTCCTCGTACTCCTCGGCCCGTTCCTGAGTCTCATCGCGGAGATCCTTGTGTTTCAGCCGGTGGCTCGCCTTCCGGTAAGTCGGTTCGAACTCGGGGTCGGCGACGATGAAACACGGCATCGGCGCTTCGACCGTCTCGATCTCGGAGATGTCGCCATCGACCAGCCGCTTGGCCCGGACGGTGCCGGCGTTCTCGTCGATGTCGAGCGAGACGACGTGGGTAATCATCGGCCAGTCCAGACACCAGCAGGTCTGTGGGCCGGTGTGACCCGTCTCGCCGTCGGCCGTCTTGAACCCGGCAAACACCAGATCGGGCTGGTCGTCCAGTTTCTGCAGGCCGGTGGCGACGGTCATCGCAGTGGCCCACGTATCTGCGGCCCCCATCTCACGGTCCGAGAGGAGATACAGGTCGTCGGCGTACACGTCCCGCATCCCCTCCTGTAAGACCTCTTTGTATCCCGGTGGCCCCATGCTCATCAGCGAGACGTGCCCCCCGTTGCGGACTTTCGTCTGGAACGCCGCCCGAAGCGCGTGCTTGTCGTTGGGGTTCATCACCGTCGGTGTCTTCCCGCGTTCGAGATGGCCATCCTCGTCGAACGATACCTGTCCCTCGCGGAAGTCCGGTACGCCTTTTGTCATGACGACTGTATGCATGGTATCACGACCCTCGTGAGTGTATCTCACACAAGAATCTATAATAAATGTATGTTTACAAATCTGTATGACAGGTCGGCGTCTCTGTCTCAGGTGAGGTAGAATCCGGCAGCACGCTGTATGACGACAGGCTGACAGCTACAGGGCGTTTATATCTGGGGTGTAGAACGCTGCAATCCCGCGGAAACAGGACAGTCCGATAGTTCAGATACGACCGGCACGGCCTGGGTCCACGTCGATGGCGTCGACCGGACACACGTCGACACAGAGCATGCAGTCGATGCACTGCTCCTCGTGGGCGGGGTCGGCCTTGATTTCGCTCTCCGGGTGGTCCGGCGTGTCGACCCACTCGAACACGTCAACGGGGCAGTCCTCCAGACACGCGCCGTCGGCGATGCAGATGTCGAAGTCGACGGCGACGTGTGTCCCGTGGATGCCCAGTTCCTCGGGCTCGTCGACCGGCCCCCAGACGTCGTGTCCGTCGTGCTGTTCGACAACGTCGCGGTTCTCCTCGAACTCCGGATCTATGGCCATTGGTATCTTATCTCACTTTTGCGAGCTACTTAACTTTTCGACCTGACCGTCAGAATCCGGGGCCGTCACGGCGATCCGGGCCCCGAGTGTCCTCCGGTCCGAGATCGTCGATACGGTCGGCCGGTCCCGGCAGGTCGCCGCCGGGCAAGCCGGTTTTCTCGCCTGTACCGGCCCTGTCACCAGTATCCGGACCGCCGACTCCGACTCGCCGGATGAACTCGACGGTCCGTTCGTACACGTCATCGTAGTGCGTCCCGTGGAAGGGGAAGCCGTGATCCGACGGCACCGTCTCGTGGACGACATCGGTCATCGGCCCGAGCGCGTCGGCCAGTAGTTCGGACTGGGCTGGCGGGATGACGTCGTCGTCGGTCCCGTGGAGCAACAGCGTCGGCGGAGCGTCGGTGTTCACCTGTCCGACCGGCGAGGCGAGGTCGTAGGCCGCGGGTTCGTCATCGGGTCCGCCGCCGAGATACGCGCGATGGCCCTCGCCTGCTGGGACGTCGGTGGTGCTGTCGAGCGCGTGGAAGTCGTAGACGCCGGCGTAGCCGACAGCGGCCGACAGCGCCGAAGACGCGCCGGGGTACAGTTCGGGTTCGAACCCGGGTTCATCCGCCGTCAGCGCTGCCAGGACAACGAGATTCGCGCCCGCCGAGTGGCCGACGCCGACGATGCGGTCAGTGTCCGCGCCGTAGCTCTCGCCCTCCGTTCTGGCCCACTCGATAGCGGCTTTCACGTCGACCAACGCCGCCGGGAACGTCCACTCCGGCGCGAGCCGATACCGAGGCTCGATAACCAGAAAGCCGTCCGCAGCGAGGTCAAGCGCGTGCCGGGCGAACTCGCCCTTGTCGCCGGACGTGAACGCGCCACCGCGGACAAGCACGGCGACCGGTTTCGGGCCGCTGGCCGCTGGCGAGTCGTACAGATCGAGCGTCAGCGTCTCGCCGTCCCCCTCGTGGAACGGGATGTCACGCTGCACTGTCACTGACTCCGGGGCGCGGTCTGTCACGGGCTACAGTCGGGCCGTCGCGGACATAAGCCCGACGCTATTCGCTCTCGACGCTGGAGTCGAGCGAGGCATCGGCATCGCGGGCGGCCACCGACGCCGCAGCCCCAACCAGCGCCATCACAGCCGCTGGGCCACACGTTCGCGATACCCGACTGGTCACTGCTGCGTTCCTGCAGGCGAACGAAGTCACCGCTGGAGAACCCGCTGTCCGCCGGAGCCTGCTGGCCGATGACTGCCATCCCACTCGCCGGCTCTCTGTTCTTGAGGGATTGACAGTCAGTTACATCGTTCTGAACGAAGCGAAAAAGCTCGGTTATCGGGCGGTACACCTGCGGCCCGACGGTTAGCCTTCGACCTCGATTTGCTTACTGCGGGCCGTTGCGCCCGTCTCGACGGGCAGGCGCACTTCGAGGATCCCGTTCGTACAGGCCTCAGTCGGGTTAGAAGGAATGATGCGGATAATGGTGGACCGGCTACAGGCAAGCGCTATTTTTACTAATAATACCCATCTACCGATAAGATAAAGTGGGAATAGGCGTATCGTTACTGGAACGATGTACGGCCGCTTCGTGACGGCCCTGTGGGTCCTGACGGGCCTTTCCGCGGTGTTTTCACTACTCGCGTGGCGCAAGCGGGATGACCCTGGCGGGACGCCGATGGTAGTGTTTCACCTCGCTCTATCAGTCGGTGCTGCCAGCTACGCCGTCGACATCACCGCGACGACGCTGTCGACCCAGTTGCTCGCCCGACAGGTCGCGACCATCGCGCAGGGTGCAGTCGCCATCGCCTGGCTGTATGCCGCGTTGCAGTACGCCGACTTCGACCGGGCGGTGACACGCCGGGCCGTCGGGCTACTGTCGCTTGATCCACTGATACTGGTGGCCGTGTTCGTCTTTCCGGGCGTATCGCTGTTCGACCTCCCGCCCAGCGGCTCTGTGGGGTCGCTGGTGGTGACGGCCGGGACCGGCCTCACAGCGGTGTTCGTCGCCCACATGGCGACAATTCTGATTGCGGCGCTCGCCGGGACAGTCGTTCTCGTTCAGTTGTTCGTCCGCTCGCGACACCTGTACCGAACACAGGCCGCTGCCGTCCTCGTCGCGGCGCTGGCTCCCTGGACCATTGCGCTGACCCAGCAGTACTTCCTACAGATTCCCGAAGACGCCACGATTTTCGCCTGGGGAGTCTCCGGGATAGCGATGACGACCGGGCTCTACACGTTCAAGACACTCGACCCGGTGCCAGCCGCCCAGAAGACCATCGTCGAGCAAATGGGCGATGGAACGCTCGTTCTGGACGTCGACGGTTGTATCAGCCACGCGAACCCAGCGGCCGAGACCCTCCTCGCTGGCCCCGAGGAAACGCTCGTTGGCCAGCCAGTGGACACCGTCATTCCGACCTGGGACAAAGTCGCGGTCGACGACGACGGACAGTCAGACTGGTCGGAACTCGCCCTCACCGTGGACGGACAGCAGCGGTTCGTCGAGCTCGAAGTGACCCCGTTTACCGACCGGTTCGACGGACTCGTTGGCCGTCTCGTCGTCCTCCGGGACGTCACGGAGCGGAAGCAGCGCGAACAGCGGCTGGCGCAGTACAAGACGATTTTCGAGGGCGTCAGCGAACCCGTCTACGTCCTCGACGAGCACGACCGGTTCGTCACGTACAACGACCCGTTCGCCGAACTGGTCGGTACCGTCGAGGACAGTCTCGTCGGCGAACGCTTCGAGACGGTGCTGGGACAGATGGAAACCGAACCGGTGGACGACGGGTCGGGGGAGTTCCTGATACGGACCGCGTCCGGCGAACAGGTCCCCTGTGAAGTCGACGCAGCGGACATCGAACTGGCCGGCGGTGAGTCCGGCCGCGTCGGCATCGTCCGTGACATCTCACAGCGAAAGGAAATCGAGTCCGAACTCGCAGTGACGACCGAGCGCCTAGAGACGCTCGTCGAGGCCGCCCCGCTCGCGATTATTGCGACAGACACCGGCGGGGTCGTCGAGGTCTGGAACCCCGCCGCAACGGAGCTGTTCGGCTGGTCTGCGAACGAGGTTCTGGGCGAAACGGTCCCCGTTATCCCGGCCGAAAATCGACGGCAGACCATCGAGCTTCATGCGCAGGTACTCGAGGGCGAGCGTCTGGCAGGCCACGAAACGGAACTCCAGCGAAAAGACGGGAGCCACGTCGACGTGAGCCTCGCTGCTGCCCCGATACGCGGCCTCAGTGGCTCTGTGGTCGGCAGCGTCTCCGTCATCACGGACATCACCGACCAGAAGCGGCGGGAGCGACAACTCCAACTCCAGAACGAGCGGCTGGACGAGTTCGCCAGCCTCGTCAGCCACGACCTCCGGAACCCCTTGCAGGTCGCCAGCGGCCATCTGGAACTGGCGTCACAGGACGCTTCGGCGGACGTACGCGAGTCGATAACGGCCGCAACGGACGCCCTCAATCGGATGGAGACGCTCATCGACCACACCCTGACGCTGGCCCGCGAGGGGCGTGACATCGGCGACCCCGAACCGGTGTCGCTCCGAGACACGTTCGCTCGGGCGTGGGACGCCGCGCCAACGAGCGCGGCTGAGCGCCGGATTCGGGACCCGCCGGAGCGCGTACTGGCCGACCCCGACCGCCTCGTCGAACTGTTCCAGAACCTCGTACGAAACGCCGTGGAACACGGCAGAGACGGTGCTACTCCCGAATCCGGGCCAGCGGTCGACGGGGCAGGGGCGGTCACCATAACGCTCGGAGCCACGCCGGACGGCTTCTACGTCGCCGACAACGGCCCGGGGATTCCGCCGGCCCAGCGGGACGCCGTCCTCGAATCGGGCTACAGTACGAGCGATGACGGCACCGGGTTCGGCCTGTCGATAGTCGAAACGATCGCTGAGGCCCACGGCTGGGAACTGAAAATTACCGACAGCGAGGACGGCGGCGCCCGGTTCGAGTTCAGCGGCGTCGAGATCGAGACACAGGGCGAAGAACCGACCGCAGAGTCGTCGTGACGGCGGCCTCAGGGATGGGTGAAGTACGCGACGGACTCCGTGTCCGGGTCGTCCGCGACCTCGTCGAGGCGGGCGAAGCCGATACGCTCGAACTGAACCACCTCGTCAGCGTCGTAATCGAGCAGTCCCGGTTCGGCCACGCCTGACACGTCACCGTCCATCGTCCGGAGGCGGACCTGTGGCCCATCAGCCGGTGCCCAGTGAATCACGTCGACGCCCTCCTCGCGGACGGCGTCGATGTCGTCGCCGGTGTACTCGAAGGCGTCGCGGGTGTGGCGCACGCAGCCGTACCCCTTGAGCCAGATACGCTCGCCGTGGCTCGGCAGGTCGTCGCCCTCGACGACGACACCGCTGGTCACGGGAATCTCGCGGCGGCCACGCTCCTCGAAGTCCGGGTGCAGTGGCGGTTCGCCGGCGTCCGGCCCGCCGACGACCTGCCGCTCGACGAGGCCGCCGTGGTCGTCGCTGTTCCGGACGAAGAACGCCCGGTCCGAGTCGTCGTCGATCAGGTCGCGGTTGTTCGAGTAGATCGAGGACATCGCCAGATCGACGTTTGACGTGGAGGTCCCGAGTTCGATCATCGCGTCGACGACGGCCTCGCCGCGAATGCCGCGCCGTTCGAGGCTGGCGACGGTCGGCGCTCGCGGGTCGTCCCAGCCCGCCAGTTCGCCGTCCGCGATGCGTTCGGCGATGCTCGACGTGGAGAGGGGCACGTCGTAGGCGTCGACCTGAACGTGGCCCCAGTGGATGACCTCGGGGTACTCCCAGTCGAAGTAGTCGTAGACGAACTGCTGGCGCTTCGCGGAGTCCTGCAGGTCGATGCCGCGGATGATGTGCGTGACGCCTAGCAGGTGGTCGTCCAGCCCGCTCTGGAAGTCGAGCATCGGCCAGCAGCGGTACTCCGCGGCCGCCTCGCGGGGGTGGGGCGTGTCGACCATCCGGAAGGCGACGAAGTCCCGCAGCGCGGGGTTCTTGTGCGTGATGTCGGTCCGGACCCGCAGCACCATCTCGCCGCTGTCGTACTCGCCCTCGACCATCGACTCGAACTCCGAACGCGTGGTCTCGGCGTCCTTCTCGCGGTGGGGACAGGCCTCGCCGCTGTTCTTCAGGTCGGAGAACTCACCCTGCGGGCACGAGCAGGTGTAGGCCCCGCCTTTGTCGATGAGTTCCCGGGCGTACTCGTAGTAGGTCTCGACCCGGTCGCTGGCGTTGACCACCTCGTCGGGCTCGAAGCCGAGGTAGTCGATGGCGTCCAGAATCGCGTCGTAGGCGTCCAGGTCCGGCCGCTTGGTCTCGGGGTCGGTGTCGTCGAAGCGGCAGATGAACTCCCCGTCGTAGCGTTGCTTGTACGTCCCCACGACGGCGGCCATCCGCGCGTGGCCGATGTGCCACGGGCCGTTGGGGTTGGGCGCGACCCGCATCCGGACGGTGTCGTACTCGTCGGCGTTGGGCAGGTCCGGCAGCGGGTGGTCCTCGCCCTCGTCCTCGCTCTCCAGTTCTTCGAGTTTATCCGGCGCAAGTTCGGCCAGCCGCTCGCGGCGTTCAGAACTACGCATCCCGTTGACCCGCTCGACGACCGGCGCGATGACGCCCGGAATCTCGTCGCCGTACTCGCGGAACTCCGGGTTCTCGCCCATGAGTGGCCCCATGATCGCTCCGACCTGTGCCTCGCTGTCGTGTTTGACCGCGTTCAGGAGGGCGCTTGTCTCCGCCGCCTCCGTGATTCGGTCTCGCAGCTCGTCGTCCATTACTGGGACCTGCGACTGGGAGGGTCAAAACGCCGTCGGGTTCAGCCAGCTATGGGGGCAGGGTGTCAGCAAACAGTTCGCATAGCTCCTTGGTCTGCAACGATTCGCTTCACTCAGTACGGGGTGCAGGCATACTGGTTAGTACAGCGAGTACCGTCAACAGCCCATACTTGTGGAGACGGTCCGAGAATCCACTGTTCCGTTGCTACCGATACGGACTTCTGCAAACCGGGAATTACAGTCGAAATGGTCAGTTGTTACTGGGTACGTTCCAGTCGTCTGTGTTGCTTCGTCCGTCACTGTGAGGAGGTACCCTGGGGACGGAATTTCCAACCAAAGTGTCCCGTTCGGTGGCAGTGTTTCTGTACGGGTTAGGACTGAAGAATTACTGTCAGTATGTACTATCTCGACAGATACGGTTCGGTTCATCGGGCTAGCATTCCAAACCTGAATCGGCAAACCATCCCCAGTGGCACCGACCTGGATGACGACAGAGGGTTCGGCTTTCGTTCCTTGGTATGGAGCCGGAACAGATGGATCAATCGTCGGCGTGTCAGTCGTCGTTACATCGGGCGGGCCGCTGTGGGCAGAAAGGGTGGGAAACAGGAGTAGCGAAGCTACGATGCCGACAGTGATAATGAGAAACACCGCAAGAATCGGACGGAGATTCATGACGCAAGCAACTCATCTCTGGCCGCATGTGTTTTCTGGTTGGTAAGTTCGCAGACGGGCTGCGTATTCTACGCAGGACGGTTTACCCACAAACGAAGAGTAGTTATTCAACAGCACCTAACGAGTCCGCGACCCGTTCCAGCGCGCTAAGACCGGTCACCTCGCCGGACTGGTCGGGCACCGTCCACAGGCCCAGTTCGGGCAGTGACTCCCGAAGTGTAGCAATAGCCTCCTCCTGCACGGCCTGCTTCCCCTGACAGCGCTGGCAGTCGCCGGGGTCCTCGATGACCTTGTTGACGACCAGCGTCGTCACCGGCACGTCGAACTCGCGGAGCTTCTGGACGAGTCGTTCCGTCTCGCGGACGGCCATCGTCTCGGGAATGGTGACGACCCGGAACGCCGTCTGCTCTGGGTCTCGCAACACTGTACCGACCCGCTCCATCCGCTCGCGCATCGCGGTGAAGTCGTCCGGACCGTCGTCGCGTCGGCTCGCCATCGGGCCAAACATCATTGTCCGGGCGGTGTTGACCTTCCGGCGGACCTGATCCCGGAGGTCCATCGCCGTCGCGACGCCGCGGTCCATCACCGACGGCAGGTCGAGCAGGCGGAGCGTGTGGCCGGTCGGGGCGGTGTCGAACACCACGCGGTCCCAGCGGTCGCTCTCGATGTACGTCGCCATGCCCTCGATGGCCGCCAGTTCGTCGCTGCCGGGCATCACGCCGGTCGTGAACAGGTCGGCGATTTCGTCCTCGTCAATCCGGACCCCGGCGTCGGAAAACTCCGACGCCAGCGCCTCGAACAGCGACCGGTAGCGGTCGATACCGGTCTGCGGGTCGATCTCGACACCCCACAGCCCCGACTGGATTTCCGTCGGGTCGCCGCCGACCTCGGTCTCGACGGCGTCGGCCAGCGAGTGCGCGGGGTCAGTGGAGACGACCAGTGTCTCGTGGCCCGCCGCTGCTAGCCGGTAGCCGGTCGCCGCGGCTACGGTCGTCTTGCCCACGCCGCCCTTGCCGCCGTAGAGGAGGAACCGAGTCACACGACTGCCTAGGGGCTGACAGGTCTTAGTTGCTGACCAGCACTGTTCAGGGTCGAAAGACGCGGGGAAAAACGGACTGTCGGAGCGCTCAGTAGTCGCGCTCGACGAGGTAGTTCGCGATACCCTCAAGCAGGTAGCGAGACTCGTTGTCCGGCAGGACTTCGAGGTTCTGCTTGCCGCTCGCGATGAGATCCTGCCCGGTCTGGCGGGCGTATTCGATGGATCCAACGTCGCGCAGGCGCTCGACGGCCGCGTCGATTTCGGCCTCCGAGACGGCTTCGACGGAGTCCGTGTCGATCAGGTCGCCGACGTCGACGCCCTGCTGGCGAGCGTGTAACGTCACCAGGGTCTGCTTGTTCTCGACGAGGTCGGACCCGCGCTGCTTGCCCAGTTTCTCCGAGGGGGTCGTCAGGTCCAGCAGGTCGTCCTGAATCTGGAACGCGCGACCCACGTCGAGCCCGTAGTTGTACAGGGCGTCGACGGTCTCCGCGTCGGCCCCGAGCAGCGTGGCCGGAATCGAGGCGGCCGCGCCGTACAGCACGGCCGTCTTGAGTTCGACCATCTCCAGGTACTCCTCGGGCGTGACGACGTCGCGTTGCTCGAACTCGATGTCGAGGGACTGGCCCTCGCAGATGCGGGTACACGTCGTCGCGAGTCGCTTGTTCGCGTCGACGGTCCGCTCGGGGGCCGCGCCGGTATCGAGCAGGAACTCGAACGCTTTCGAGTACAGCGTGTCGCCGGCGAGAATCGCCGTCGAGAGGTCGTACTCCTTGTGGACGGCGGGCACCCCGCGACGGAGCGCGTCGTCGTCCATGATGTCGTCGTGGATAAGCGTGAACGTCTGGATGACCTCGATGGCGAGCGCGGCCGACATCATATCGGCCTGCCCGCCCTCGAGCGTCGGGAAGTCACGGTAGTCTGCCGTCAGCGGGTCGACGTCGAGCAGCGACTCCGCGACCAGCAGCAGGACCGTCGGGCGGAGCCGTTTCCCGCCCGCGTCCAGCAGGTAACGCGACGCCTCGTAGAGGTGGTCCGGCTTCTGCACCGGAAGGTCCTCGGGGAGGGCGTCGTTGACCCGGTCTCGTCGGGCGACAATCGCGTCTTCGACCTGCTGATGGCGTTCGGACATCGATTTACTCGGTGAGCTGGATCATGTTGCCGTTGCGGGTGATGTGGAGGTCCCGTCCGGCTTTGTAGCCCATGTCTTCCGCGAGGTCGACGTACGGCGCGAACCCTTCGAGGCTCTGGTGGGCCGGGATAACGTTCTTCGGCTGGAGCGCGTCGAGCATCTCGTAGTGGCCCTCACTGCGGAGGTGACCGGAGACGTGGATGTCGTCGTAGATTCGCGCGCCCTGCATGCCCAGGAGCTTCTCGGACTGGTAGCGCTGGCCCTCGTTGGTCGGCTCCGGAATGACCCGGGCCGAGAAGAGGACCTTGTCGCCGTCGTCTAGCTCGTAGGGCGTCTCGCCGCGGCCCATCCGGGTGAGCATCGCGCGGGGCTCGCCCTGGTGGCCGGTAACGATGGGGAAGAAGTTCTCCTTGCCCTCGTTCATGATCCGCTTGAACGTCCGGTCGACGGACTTCCGGTGGCCGTACATTCCCAGGTCTTCCGGGAAGTCGACGAAGTCGAGTCGTTCGGCCGTGCCGGAGTACTTCTCCATTGAGCGGCCCAGTAGCACCGGCTGGCGGCCGATGTCGTCAGCGAACTCGACGAGGCTCTTGACACGGGCGATGTGCGAGGAGAACGTCGTGGCGACGATGCCGCCGTCGTAGTCCTCAATGCTGGTCATGACGTCTTTGAGGTGGCGACGAGCGACGGATTCGGAGGGCGTGCGGCCCTTCTTACCCGCGTTCGTACAGTCCTCGATATAACAGAGGACGCCCTCGCCCTCGCGGCCGATCTCGCGGAACCGCTTCATGTCGATGGGGTCGCCGATGACCGGCGTGTGGTCCATCCGCTTGTCGAGCCCGTAGACGACTGCGCCCTCCGGCGTGTGAAGCACGGGGTTGATCGCGTCGATGATGGAGTGTGTGACGTTGACGAACTCCAGTTCGTTGCGCTCGCCGATGGACATCGTCTCGCCGGCGCTCATCTTGACGAGGTCGTTCTGGACGCCGAACTTCTCCTCGCTCTTGATCTGCTGTTTGACGAGTTCGATGGTGAACGGCGACGCGACGATGGGGGCGTCGTAGCGGTGGGCGAGCTTGGATATCGCGCCGATGTGGTCGAGGTGACCGTGTGTCGGCACGATGGCCTTCACGTCGCCTTCCAGGTCGGACATGACCCGGTCGTCCGGGATGGCACCCATGTCGATGAGGTCCAGCGAGTGCATCCGTTCCGTCTCGACGTTGTCGTGAATCAGTACCTTCGAGAGGTTCAGGCCCATGTCGAAGATGACGACGTCGTCCCCTGCACGGACGGCCGTCATCTGTCGGCCTACAGCCTCGTAACCGCCAATTGTCGCAATTTCGACTTCCATGGTTGTAGCTCCGAGTGGAAAGCCGGCCGCGGGCATCCGGTGGGGCACGGCAACGACGGTATCTGCAATGTAGGCGACTTCATCCGCGTCGGCGCTCCAGGCCAGTCGGGTACGCCCGTAGCCTGTGCAACCGCAGTGGGAGGGACTTCCGTCCCGCAACTTACATCCGCCGTCTGCCGGCCGCCGAACCGCAGTCCGCGAGCGGCCGTGCGCTCGGTTACTCCGGACTACAACGGCGCTTCTTAAAACGGTGTGGGTTCGTCGCTACTCGTCGTCTAAGGGGTCCGAGAGCGGGTCGTCGTCACTGGAGACGTCGAAACCAGTGACACCGTCGTCCGCGAGCGTCGTGTCCTCGTCGTCAGTCGCGTCCGCGTCCTGTGACTCCACCTCGCCCTGTACGCTCTCGTCGGCCCGGGAATCGGATTGCTCGTCAGCAGTGCCGCCACCGAACAGGTCGTCCGTCGTCCGCGGGCCACTGGACGTGTCTGCCCTACCGGATTCGTCGAGTAGTCGGGTGTCCTCGGTCACGGCGTCGTGCTGGTCCGCCTCGGCGTCATCTGGTGATCCGACAGCAGTGGGTCCGGTATCGGCTTCAGGTTCGGTTTCCCAGTCGTCGGCCGGTACTGGTTCGTCCGCTCCCCAGTCGTCAGCCGCAGCGGGTTCCTCGCTCTGCGTGTCGAACTCCGCAGGGTCCGGCGGAGTCCACTCCTGTGGTTCCGTGCTCAATTCTGGTTCCTCGCCGGCGTCCTCGGCGAGCAGGTCGCGGTCCGACTGCTCGCTGGGTTCAGACTGGGGCTCTACCGTTTCCGATTCACCGGCGAGGTCCGTCGGGGATGGCTCCGCAGTGGTGTCGTCCACTGCTTCAGATTCCGGTCCAGCAACGTTTTCCGCCGGCTGTTGGTTCGATAGCTGTTCGTTCTGGGCCGTCTCCACTTCGTCTTCGTCTGTCGCCGCGGCCATCGTGTCGTCTGTCGCCGCGGCCATCGTGTCGTCGGTCGACGGTGGTCCTGAAGTGTCGTCGGTGTCCAGAAGGTCCTTGTCTGTCACTGGATCATCGCCTGCTACCGGGTCATCAGCTGTTGCCGGGTCAGCATCCGCCAGCGGATCTTCGTCGGCTGCCGTCACCGGTGCGTCATCAGTCCCGGCCGCCGAAGCGTCGGACGTAGCGGACGCCACTGTCCCGTCGGATGGGTCGGAGGGTTCCTGGGACGCGTGGATCCCCGAGTCTCCGGACGAGTCCGCATCCGGCTCGGAGTCAGCGACCGGCTCCGATACCTCGGGTTCGGCCGTTGCCGGCTCGACAGTCGCTGAGTCGGCAGCCGGTTCCGTCTCCTGAGAAACCGCCGGTTCAGTCTCGGCCGACTCCGTCGTCGGTTCTTCCGACTCCGAATCCGATTCGGTCGCCGCTGCGGCGCTACCATCGGCCGTTTCAGTTGCTGCCTGGTCGCTCGCTGGAGGACTGGCGGCTGCCACGTCGCTCGCACCACGCTGTGCTGTCTGGGCCGCGAGCGTGCCCGCCATCGTCGCGTCGGCGATGAGCTTGTGGCTCAGGCCGAGCAGGCCGGAGAGCAACAGGAGGCCACCGAGCGCACCGACGACGATACCGAGTACCGCGCGATAGCCCGCGTTCCCCGCAAGCGAGCCGAGCGAGCCGTTCTGTATCAGCACGTACCCTGCAGCGATGAGGCCGCCACCGACGCCGGCGACGACAAGCAATGTCCCGAGAAACCTCGTTCCGTATCGATAGACGTCGGTCAGACCTACTGCAGACATAGTCGCATAATTGATAACAGAGGACAAATATGTTACGACAGTCGAAGAAGTGATATTTAAGCTACCAGTCTGCCAGGCCTGGGCAGAGATACCGCTGTATCAGCCAGCCTGGGCACACTATGGACTAAATCGCGTTCTGGGACGGGCCAGTCGACGACAGTAGTAGCAGTCTCACCAGTCGTCGTCATCACCAGCGATAGTCGTTCCCGGGCTCTCACCGGCGAGAAACGCGGGGAGCGCGTCGGGTCCGAACACGACGGCGGGGGCCGAGAGGGCGAGCAGCGCACGGACCTTGCCGGCCATCCCACCCGACACGTCCGTCGCGTCGCTCTCACCCAGTGCCGATGCGACGGCCTCGAATGTCTCGATGCGGTCGATGACGGTCCCGTCCTCGTCGAGGACGCCGGGAACGGTCGAGCAGACGCCGACGCGGTCCGCGTCGACGGCGGGCGCGAGTTCGACGACCAGTTCGTCGCCGCTCAGAACCGTCGCGCCCGCACCGGCGTGTGCGACGAGGTCACCGTGGAGGACCGGGACGAACCCCTCGTCGAGCAGCGTCGTGACCTGCGCCGTCGGCAGCGAAAGGTCGCTGTCGGCGTCGCGTGCGGCCGCCGAAAACGGGTGGACCGGAACAGCCGGGACTCCTTGACCGGTGAGTTCATCGACGACAGCGGCGTTGAGCCGGCACATCGCGCCGTGGATGGCCTGCACGCCGCCCACGTCGCGGGTCCCCGCAGTCGTGCTGACGCCGTATTCGGCGGCGTGATGGTGGCCGAAGCTCCCGCCACCGTGAACGACGACGATATCCTCACCGACCGCCGATTCGGCGATAGCCGAAGCCGCCGCCGACAGAGCCGCCGTATCGACCGTCTCGGGTTCGTCTTTCTTCGTGATGACGCTCCCGCCGAGTTTGAGGACGGCCGTCATTCCTGCCGGACCCCGTCGGTGTCCAGTTCGGCCCGGAAGACGTCCTCACACCCCGGCGTGTACTTCAGCGCCGTGAGCGCATCGTCCGTCTCGTCCAGCGCGACGATACAGCCGCCGCCGCCGGCCCCGGTGAGTTTCGCGCCGTGTGCGTCGGCGTCGCGGGCCGCCCACACCATCGAGTCCAGCGACCGCGACGAGACGCCCAGCGCAGAGAGCAATCCGTGGTTGAAGTCCATCAGCTCCCCGAGCCGCTCGTAATCGCCCGTTTCCAGCACCGCTTCGCCCTCGCGGACGATATCGCCGATTGCCGCGACGGTGTCGGCAGCGAAGTCGTATTTATCGCGGAGGTTCCGGACGCCGGCGACCAGCGCCCCGGTATCGCCGGCCCCGCCGTCGTAGCCGATGACGAAGGGGAGGGTATCGATGCCGTCCAGCCGCCGGCAGTCGTCGCCCTCCACGCGGACCGCCCCGCCCATCGCCGAGCAGAACGTGTCCGCCCGCGAGGCCTGCCCGTCCTGTACCTCGTGTTCGACCTGATAGGCACGGTCGGCGATTTCACTGGCCGGCAGTTCGACGCCGAGTTCCCTGGTCGCCGCGTCTATCGCCGCGACGACGAGCGCGGCAGACGACCCCAGCCCTGCCCCGAGCGGGATGTCGCCCTCGACGGAGATCTCGAAGCCCGCTTCCGGCGCGTCGGCCGCGTCACGGGCCTGTGCCACTGCCTCGTTGACGTACCCCATGCCGGCTTCGACGAGCGATTCGGCGACGTCCACGTCCGGATGGCTCTCCCCGTCACCGGAGTACTCGACGGTAAAGCCGTCCAGTTGCAAGTCGTTCGCGTGGATTCGCAACCCCTCGTCGATCTCGGTTGCCGTCACATGCACTCGCCGCTCGATAGCGCAGGGCACCGCCGGCTCACCGTAGACGACCGCGTGCTCCCCGAACAGGTACACCTTCCCGGGAGCGCTCGACGTGACCATACCCGCTCGTGTGCACCCAGGGCGTTAGGCGTTTTCGGAGTCGTCGGTCAGGAGAACGCCGGGGGACTACTCGGACACAGTGTCGACGTCGGTGAACTCGAACCGCGCGCCGCCGTCGGCCTCGCTCTCGATACGGACCGTCCAGCCGTGGGCGTCAGCGACCTGTTTCACGATGCTCAGGCCGAAGCCGGTCCCTTCGGCTGCTGTCGAGTAGCCGGCGTCGAACGCGTCTCCGCGGTCGGCCACAGGGATACCGGGACCGTCGTCCGCGACGTAGAAGCCGTCGGCCAGTTCGCCCACGGTCACGGTCACGTCGTCACCGCCGTGTTCGACCGCATTGCGGACGAGATTCTCGAACAGTTGACGGAGGCGGCTCTCGTCGGCGCGGATGGGGCGGGCTATGTCAGTGCGGAGCGTCGCGGCTTTCGTGTCGACGTTTTGCCAGCACGTCTGGACGAACGGTTCGAGGTCAACCATGACGGGCGACGCGGGTGACGTACCGTCGCGTGCGAGCGTGAGCAGGTCGTCGATGAGCGTATCCATTCGCTGGTGTGCGCCGTCGATAGCGTCGATGTGCTCGCTATCGGACTCCTCACGCAGTAGTTCGAGGCGTCCGCGGGCGACAGTCAACGGGTTCCGGAGGTCGTGACTGACGACGCTGGCGAACTGTTCGAGCTGTTCGTTTTGCTGTTCGAGTTCCTGCTCGCGTTCCTTGCGCTCCGTGATATCACGGCTGATCGCCAGGAACCGGTCCTCGCCGTCGAGGCTGAGTCGGAGCAGATGTACTTCGACCGGCATCGTCGACCCGTCGCGGCGTTCGTACAGGCCTTCGAACTTCCGGCGCTCGTCGACACTGAACCCGGAAAGCTGGGTCTGCACGTCCTCGGCGTCGAACGTCAGGTCGAACTCCCAGATCGACCGTCCGAGCACCTCGCTCTCGTCGTACCCCAGCTCCGCACAGAACCGCTGGTTCACGTCGCAGATCGTCCCGTCAGCGTCAAGCACGTCGATCATGTCCGGTGAATTCTCGAAGAGGGCTTCCAGCCGCGACGACGTTTCCTCTAATCGTTTCTCGCGTCGTTTCCGCTCCGTGATGTCCTGCTGGAACCCGACGTAGTTGACGACTGTCCCGTCGTCGTCGTCTCGAACCGGCGCGATCCGAACCCTGTTCCAGAACTCGGTCCCGTCCTTCCGGTAGTTCCTGAGTTCGACCGTCACCCGCTCCTCTGCGTCAATCGCGTCCCGCATTGTAGCGACGGACTCCGGATCGGTGTTCTCGCCCTGTAGCATTCGGCAGTTCTTCCCGAGTAACTCCGGAAGCGAATAGCCAGTCAGGTCGCGGTAGTGGTCGTTGGCGTAGATCAGCGGATTGTCCGTCTGGCCAGGGTCGGTGATAACGACACCGACCGGGGCCTCGTCTATCGCGCGTTTGTTCCGGAGTAGCTTCTGTTCGCGCTCTTTCCGGTCGGTGACGTCCCGAGCGACGCCGACGATGCCGTCGATAACACCATCGACGACCAGCGGCGTTAGCTGGTACGCGACCACCGCGTGTCCGTGGCCGGGGAACTCCGCTTCGATTTCGCCGCTAAGCTGCTCCCGCGTTCCGTCGAGCAGTTCCTGGTAGCGGTCTGTTTCACCCTCGGCTCGAATACGCGGAACGAGTCTACTGGTCTGTCCTTCGAGCGCAGCGCGCGTCGTGTCGTACCACTCTGCTATGGTCTCGTTGACGATTTCGAACCGCCCCTCCGCATCGTAAATACAGGCTGCCTCCTGCATGGAGTTGACCATCCGCTCGTAGCTCCGGAGCGCTCGGTTCCGTTCGCTGACCGCCTGCTGTGATCGGGAGTGGTCGACGGCGTCAAAGATTCGGTTCGTCAACTCCACATGCTGTTCGGTGCCCGGCTCTTTCCTGAGGTAGTCCGTGACACCGGCCGAAATCGCCTCGCTGGCGACCGCTTCGCTCCCCTGTGCGGTGTAGATAATAAACGGGAGGGTCGGGTGCTCGTCACGGACCGTTTCCAGAAGCCCGATACCGTTCTGTTCGGGCAGGTCGTAGTCGGAGACGAGACAGTCTACGGTATCGTCAGCCAGCCTCGCCACAGCCTCGGGAGCAGTGCGCACCGTTTCGACCGTGAAACGGCCGTTCTCGCGTTCGAGCGCCGTCGACAGCGTTTCGGCGTCGTCCGAATCGGTGCCGACGTAGAGGACCTGAACCCTGTCGTCCCCGTTGACAGCGGTCTCAGACGTCATTCGGTATCCCGTTCGAGTCCGGCCGTTGCGCCGGGATAGATATCGTTCCCTGCTCAAGAGCAGTCGAAGCGATATGGCTCTGGGAACTGTCTCGGGACAGGTCCGGTCGCAGGACAACTGCAAACGGCGCGGGACGATTGCCGCCAGTGGTGTTCTGCAGCAGTGTCATGATGGTCGAGTAGTCGGCTGTGAACGGGGCCCTCCCACCGTGACCGCGGCTGAAATCGGTCACCGGAGAGACGTTCAGCCCGCTGTTCTTGTACGCTTACACGGGGTTCTGCAGTAAATAGCTGATGACCAAGTCCCTGTCACGTCGAACCCGCACTGTGAGGCGACGACGGCACCGGAGTGGTCCCATCGGAGTCCGTGCTACCGTTCCTGCACGCGCATCGACATTTCCTGCCGAGGATGGGCGGTCAGCGACGGCAACAACTCCAGAGGCGTCTCCCCCTGAAACTCCAGTCGGTACTGGCTAGCCGTCGTCGCGATGATGAGTTGTGCTTCGAGCATGGCAAGATGCTTCCCGATACAGTGGCGCGGGCCACCACCGAACGGGAAGTAGGCGAACCGGGGCCGCTCGCTGGCTCGTTCGGGCTTCCAGCGCTCCGGGTCGAACGTCTCTGGGTCGTCGTAGAACCGCTCGGAGCGGTGGACGCCCCACTGCGGGACCATCAGCGTCGTCTCCGCCTCGACCTCGTAGCCCGACAGCGTCACGTCCTCGGTCGGCTCCCGGAATATGGTGTACACCGGTGGGTAGAGCCGCATCGCTTCCTGAATCACCCATTCGAGGTAGTCCAGTTCGCGGACGTGCTCCATCCCCGGCCGGTCGTCGCCGATGACGTCGTCGAGTTCCTCGTGGACCCGCTGTTCGACTTCGGGGTGTTCCGACAGCAGGAACCAAGTGTAGGTCAGCGTCAGCGCCGTCGTGTCGTGACCGGCAAGCAGCATGGTCATCATCTCGTCGCGCAGTTGGTCGGGCGACTGGTTCCCCTCGTCGCGGGCACGCAGGAGCACCGACAGGAAATCCATCGGGCCGTCCTCAGCCGTCCCAAGCGAGTCCTCGCGAACCGCGATGATGTCGTCCAGCACCTCGTCCAGCGTCCGCACGGCGCGGTCGAACTCGGCGTCGTCGGGCATCGGCATCCACTGGGGCATGGCGAACCGGATAGGGTCCGGCTCGAACCGCTGACCCAGCGGCAACAGTTGCTCCTCGATAGTCTGGACTCGCTGCTCGGAAAGCTCGACGCCCATCATCAGGTCCAGAATCACGTCCAGCGTGACCCGGGTCATCGACTGCTCGGCGTCGATGACGTCGCCGTGAGACCAGTCGGCAATCCGGTCCTCCGCGTGGCCGGTGATGCGGTCGGCCATCCCAGACAACCGAGCCATCGAGAACGCGGGGTTGGCGAGCTTTCGCTGCTGCTCCCACGTCTCTCCCTCGCTCAGCAACAGCCCGTCACCCAGCAAATCACCCAGCGCATCGCCCTGGAAGTCGGGCTTGCGGAACTGGTCGGCCTCCGAGACCAGTACGCGCTCGATTGCCGTCGGGTCACACAGCATGACCGTGTCCATCGGCCCCATGTCGAATCGGGCAACGTCGCCGTATGCTCGCTCCAGCGCCGAGATAAACCGGAACGGGTCCCGAGCGTACGTACGGCTACTGCCGAACAGCGGTTCGCCCTTCGGTCCGGGCGGCGTCTTTGACATCGGCTGACGTTAGTGTCGGACACGCTTGAATGGCATGCCAAATGTCGGGAAGAGCGCGGTTCAGGCACGTTTAGAGCCAGCGGTTGGCGTCTAGGTTCCAGTCGGTGTGTCCCCTTACCCAGACGCCGCCGAGACCACCGAGGGCGCTGAGACCGACAGTGTACAGCAGAAAGAAGCTGAACACGAGCGCCAGAAACAGGTCGTACCCCGGTGCGCCGGGTGGAATCCCGAACCCGAGGAGACCGGCGATGTACAGCGCCGGGAGAAAGAGGGCGAGCAGCGGCACCATCGCGCAGACGCCGGCCAGCGCCCCCAGCCAGAGGCCGGTCCGGTAGCCGCCGCCGTGGTTCGCCGCGGCCACGGCACCCCCAGCCACCGACGAAAAGGGAATAAAGGACAGGGCAACCGTGACGAGCGCCCCGATACCAGCGTTAGTCACCGACTCACGCATATGCGTTCTCGGTAGTGGCGTCCCCCGTGATGTAGTTACCGACAGCGCGGCTGGCCAGTCAGTCGCCGATGGTCGTGTCGTACTTGACGTAGTTGCCCAGCCAGCCGCCGAGTGCGCTCAATCCGAGGAAGTACGCGGCCGTCATTACCGTTCCGAGGGCGAGCACGAGCAACCCCATCGCACCGAACACACCCAGTGCTTCGGGAACGAACGCCAGAAACGCGGCCAGGAAGACGAACACGACCACGAAGAAGATCAGCGAGATCGCCAGCCCGATGACGCCGGACAGGAACCCGACCCGGACCCCGTCGTCTCGCTCGCCACCTTCGAGATAGCCGGCGATACCGCCGCCGAGCAGCGGCGCGAGCGGGACGAACCCACTCAGCAGAGCGGTCGCGACGGCACCGATGACGGCGTTGACGAACGTGTCTCCCTCTTCCATTTCCCGGTGGTACTCCGGGCCTCGTGGTAGGTCTTGTGTTGGCGACACCGGCGTCGCCACTTGTGCGTCAACGGGCCGGAAAACGAAACAGTTCAGCGACGTTAGATGTCGGACTCGAAGTCGTCGAGTCCGTACGTCGGCTCGGCACCGCGGCGGTCGAGCGTCTCGTTGGCCAGCAGCCAGTAGACGACCGACAGCGCCTTGCGCCCCTTGTTGTTCGTCGGGACGACCAGGTCGACGTTCGACGTGGTGTTGTTGGAGTCACACATCGCGATGACCGGAATGCCGACCGTGATGGCCTCCTTGACAGCCTGGGCGTCACCGATCGGGTCGGTGACGACCACGATGTCGGGTTCGATGTAGCCGTCGTAGTCGGGGTTGGTCAGTGTGCCGGGGATGAACCGGCCGGTGCGGACGCGCGCGCCAATCGCTTCGGCGAACTTCTCGGCCGGGAACCGGCCGTACTGGCGCGACGACGCGGCCAGGATCTGCTCTGGCTCGTAGTTGGCCAGGAAGTCCGCGGCGGTGCGGATGCGCTCGTCGGTCATCGAGACGTCCAGCACGTAGAGCCCGTCGGTCCGGACGCGGTGGATGAACCGCTCCATGTCCTGGGTCTTCTGCTGGGTCCCGATGTGGACACCGGCGCCGAGGTAGTCCTCGACGGGGATGAGGAGGTCGGCCTCCGACTGCTCGTCGGGCATGACGTCCTCGTCCAGCTGTGGGCCGGCGGCCTCGTCGGCCTCGGCCGCTTCGTCGGCCTCTGTGTCGGCATCGGTTGGTTCGGCCTCCGTCGCCTCCGCGGCGTCGTCGGCGGGCTGTTCGGCTTCCGTTTCGGTCTCCGCGTCGGCCGCTTCGTCGTCCTCGTCGGACGGATCGAAGTCGGAGTCGGACGCGTCGAGACCTTCTTTTTCGTTGCCGCTCATACTGCGTTGTCCTCGATACGGATTAGTTCGTTCAGCTTGGCTGTGCGCTCGCCGCCGACCGCGCCGGTCTTGATGAACGGGGCGTCTGTGGCGACAGCGAGGTGTGCAATCGTCGTGTCTTCCGTCTCGCCGCTGCGGTGGGAGACCACGGATTCGTAGCCGCTTGCCGTCGCCAGTTCGATGGCGTCGACAGCGTCGGTGAGCGTCCCGATCTGGTTCGGCTTGATCAGGATGGAGTTCCCGGCGTCGGCGTTGATGCCGGCCTGCAGGCGCTCGACGTTCGTGACGAACAGGTCGTCGCCGCAGACGAGCGTCTGGTCACCGACCTGTGCGGTCAGGTCCGCGAAGGCCTCGTAGTCGTTCTCGTCGAGGGGATCCTCGACGTAGACGAGGTCGTACTCCTCGACCTTCCCGGCGATGTACTCTATCTGCTCCTGTGTGGACTTGACGCCGTCGTCGTAGACGTAGCCGTCCTCGTCGGCGTCGTAGAGTTCTGCGCCGGCGACGTCGAGGCCGAACGAGATAGCGAAGCCGAAGTCGTCGGCCACGGTCTCGACGGCTTCGTCCATGATCTCGAACGCTTCGTCGTCCGAGACGGATGGTGCCCAAGCGCCCTCGTCGCCCTTGCCCGCTGGCAGGTCGCGGTCGGCCAGGATGTCGTGGACCTCCTGGTGGACCGCGGCGTTGGCGAAGACAGCCTCTTCGACGCTCGGTGCGCCGACAGGGGCCGCGAGGAACTCCTGGATGTTGGTCGCGTCCGCGGCGTGCTCGCCGCCGCCGATGATGTTGCCCAGCGGCGTCGGGTACTCGTTGCCCCGGAACGTGCCGCCGAGGTGCTGGTACAGCGGTGCGCCCAGCACGTCGGCACCGGCCTTGGCGGCCGCCATCGAGATGGCGACCGCGCTGTTGGCCCCGATGCCGGAGAAGTCGTCGGTGCCGTCGGCGGCGTGGAGCGCCGCGTCGACGTCACGCTGGTTCCCGGCGTGGACCTCGCCGATGAGTCGCGGGAGTGCCTCCTCGCGGGCGTTGGCGATAGCCTCGTTGGCGGGGAGTTCGATGGCCTCGTACTCGCCCGTGCTTGCGCCGCTCGGTGCCTTGCCACGACCGAAGCCCCCACTCTCGGTGAGAACGTCGGCCTCGACGGTCGCGTTCCCGCGGGAGTCGAGGACGCGGCGGAGTCGGATGTCAGTGATGAGCGTCATCGTTAATCACTCCTGTTGACCGTGAACGGTAGGACGCCAGCGTCGTACTCCTCGGCGGCGATGAGTATCGGCTGGGTGTGTTCCGTCTCGATAAGCACGGGAGCACCGTGGGCCAACTGCAGCGCTCGTGCGCCGAGTTTGCGGGCCTTCTCGTAGCGGCTTTCCTGTGCGTTCATTGGTAGGGTGAGACGATGTCGACGAGGTCTTTGTGTGAGACGAGCATCCGGCGACAGCAGTGCCGCTCGACGCCGAGTTCGTCGAGGACCTTCTCCGGGTCCTCTGGCTCCTCGGCCTCGCGGGTGCGTGCTTTGAACTCTTCCCAGTGCTCGCCGACGACGTTACCGCACGTGAAACACCGAACCGGTACCATCATACCTGTATCACCTTAGCGGTACGATTTCTGGTAGCGGGCCCGCGCACCGGGGCCGCCCCACTTCTTGGGTTCGGACTGGCGAACGTCGTTGACCAGCAGCGAGCGGTCGAACTCCATGAACGCGTCACGGAGTTCGGCGTCGTTGGTGTGGTCGACGAGCCCGCGAGCGATGGCGGTTCGGGCGGCGTCTGCCTGCCCCATGACGCCGCCACCTTCGACGGACACTTCGACGTCGACCTCGCCGCGGAGGTCGTCCTCAGCGATGCGGAACGGTTCCAGCATCTTGAGCTGCGCCAGCTCGGGGTCGACGAGTTCGACCGGCTGCGAGTCGATACGCACGCGGCCCTCGCCCTCGCGAACGGTCGCGCGGGCGACGGCGGTCTTCTTCTTGCCAGACGTGTTCGTTACCATGTCTTGTTCGCTCCAAGCGTTTCGCTGATCTCGCCCAGCGTGACGAACTTGATGTTCGACAGTCGGTCAAGCGACGTGCCGTCTAGGACCTCGCCGTCCTCGTCGTACGGGTTGCCGAGGTAGACACGGACGTTCTCGAACGCCTCGCGGCCACGCTGCTTCTTGTGGGGCAGCATGCCACGGATGGTGCGCTTGAAGATGCCGTCCGGTCGCTTGGGGTAGAAGTACCCGTTGTCGTTACCGATGTCGACACGTTTCTTGTACTTCTCCGTGATCTGCTCCTCTCGGCCGGTGATCACAGCGCGCTCGGCGTTGACGACAGCGACCGTCTCGCCGTCGAGTGCCTGTTCGGCGACCTGTGATGCGACGCGGCCCATGATACAGTCGCGGGCGTCAACGATGACATCCGCGTCGAACTCTGCGACGCTCATCGGATCACCCGGACGTGGGAGCCTTCTGGGTTGTTTTCAATTGCCTGTTCGAGTGATACAGCCTCTCCAACCTGGTCGATCTTCGTCTCGGCGGTTCCGGAGAAGTCGACAGCGGCGACGGTGACGTCCTTCTGCAGGACACCGGAGCCAAGCACCTTGCCGGGCACAACGACGGTTTCGTCTTCCTGGGCGTATCGTTCGATACGGCCGAGGTTGACTTCCGCGTGTGTGCGCCGTGGCTTTTCTAAGCGCTCGGCGACGTCGCCCCAGACAGCACCGCCCGAACTGCGGGCGGCTGACTTCAGGTCGGCGATGAGACTACTGAGTCTCGGGTTCGTCTTACTCATATGATTCCTCCGTTGTGGGAAAAGTGCAGGGAGCAGGATTTGAACCTGCGGACCCCTACGGGACAGCGCCCTGAACGCTGCGCCGTTGGCCAAACTTGGCTATCCCTGCGCGCGATTGTTCGTTTTGCGTGCCCCGTAAAACCCCTTTCGGTCCTCGCGCTCGGGGAGCGGGCGGTCATCGGTAGTGGTGGGGTGTGTCGGGGCATTGTGTCGTTACAGCTGGACTGCGTCTTTCAGTTCGGTCGCGCGGTCACGCAGCGTCTCGACCGCGCGCAGGACCAGTTCCTCGGTGGTGAACGACCCGTCCGTCTCGACGTGGAACACGAACGCGTTCGGCACGTCCGAGACCTCGACGTCTTTGCCGGGGTAGCGGTTCCGGAGGTCGTTGTCGAACTCGTCTGTCGCGACGAGCTCGCCGTTTGTGGCGTCGCCGGCGGCGTGTTCGGCCGCCTGCTCTTCGATGACGCCACGCAGGATGTTCGGGTCGTCGTCCTCGAACTCGCCGAGGTCGCCGACGACCTCCACCTGCTGGAGGTGTCGGTAGCCGACGGCCACGCCGCCCTGATGTTTGGCGTGTTCCCGACCGGTATCGAGGACGGCATCTGCCTCGACTTCGAGACGTTGGCCCTCCTTGAGGTCGATGATCGGGATGTTGTCGTCGGCCGCCTCGACCATCGGGTCCGAGGAGACGAGGTCGCTGGAGTAGGCCGTGCTCGGCCCGTCGACGGACAGCGACAGCGTCACCTCGTCGCCGATCTCGAAGTCGTCGAGGTCGGTCGTCAGCGGGACCAGTCCCAGTCGGAGACCGATCTGCTCGTTGAACATCACGCTGGTGTTCTCGATGACGCGGACGGTATCGATACTGAACGTCGGTACGTCCGCGACCATCGCTCGCCGGACGCCGTTGGCGAAAGCCGGCGTGATGCCGCGCACGAGGATCCGTGCCTCGCGCTCGCCGCGTTCGACGAACTCAACCTCGTAGTCCTGTGTCATTGGTTAGAATCCGGAGTTCTTGGGTGCACGAGTACCGTCGTGCGGGGTCGGCGTGACGTCCTCGATGCGACCGATCTCCAGACCTGCTCGGGCGAGTGCGCGGATCGTCGCCTGCGCACCCGGACCGGGCGAGGTCTGGAGGTTGCCGCCGGGACCGCGGACCCGGACGTCGACGCCCTCGACACCGCGGTCGAGGGCTTTCTCCGCAACGACCTCGGCCATCTGCATCGCCGCGTACGGCGACGCTTCGTCGCGGTTCTGTTTGACGACCGTCCCGCCGGAGCTCTTCGCGAGCGTCTCAGCGCCGGTCTGGTCGGTGATGGTGATGATCGTGTTGTTGAACGATGCGTGTACGTGGGCGATGCCCCAGATGTCTTCGGTTTCTTCGCTCATTCTTGGGCCTCCGCGCGCTCAGGATGGAGTTCGTCCGACAGCGAGCTGTGCTCGTCGAAGCCGACCGAGCTCTCGACGGCGGTCTCCACCGTCATGCCGGGTCGAGTGACGCGAGCGTCGTCCAGCACGATGTGTCCGTGGACGATGAACTGGCGGGCCTGCTCGGGCGTGTTCGCGTAGCCCTTGCGGTAGACGACCGTCTGCAGGCGACGTTCCAGCACGTCGGTCACGTCGAGCGACAGCACGTCGTCGAGCTGGTCCTGCTCGTTGAGGATGCCGTAGCGCTTGAGCCGAGCGAGGAACTCCTCGGACTCGGTCTCGTGCTCGCCGGCGCTGCCCAGCAGCTTCCGGGCCTCGCGGCGGTAGCCGCGGAGCTCGGACTGTGCGCGCCAGAGCTCTTCTTTGTTCTTCAGGCCGTAGCGGCCGATGAGGTTGGCCTCGTCGGCGATGCGTTCGCCCTGGAAGGGATGATTCGGCGTCTCGTAGAACTTCGTGTTTGAACCAAGCGCCATTATTCGTCATCCTCCGCGGCGGCTTCCTCAGCCTGCTCTTCTTTGATCGCCTCGACGTTGACGCCGATGGTTCCCTCCGTCCGGCCGGTGGACTTGGTACGCTGTCCACGGACCTTCTGGCCGCGTTTGTGGCGGACACCGCGGTAGGAGTCGATCATCTTCATGCGGTTGATGTCCTGCCGGCGGGTGAGCTGGAGGTCGTTGCCGGTCTCGTGGGTGGTCTCACCGGTGAAGTAGTCCTTCTGGTGATTGGCCATCCACTCGGGCACCTCGTCAGCGAAGTTCTCGACGTGGTCGACGACGCGCTCGATGACGTCGTCGTCGAGCTTGCCGAAGACCGCGCGCCGGTCCACGTCCGCCTTCTGGGTGATGATTCGGGCGGCCCGGTGGCCGATACCGTTCAGTTCTGTCAGTGCTCGCTCGACGGATTTCGTCCCGTCGAGGTCTGTCTGTCCGATACGGACGAAATAGCGGATGTCCTCCTCCTCTTCGGCATCCGCGTCCTCGCCCGCGTTGGGGTCTTCTGCACTCATATGTAGGTACTGATGGGTGAGCGTCGTGGCGGGGATTCGAACCCCGGAGGCTGTACGCCACAGAGTTAGCAACCCTGCGCCTTGGGCCAGGCTTGGCTACCACGACACGCGTTCTATGACACTCGCGCCCGCAGCACGCGGACTCGGGGGCTGGTCCCCCTACACGAGTCTATCCGATTCTATTCCGGGGTTGTATTTAAACGCAACGAAGGGGCCCGACAGCGTGACTTCGGGACATACCCACAGAGACATGGAATCGCAAGCATCGCTGCACTTGTCAGGTGCCAGCATAGCACATTCGTCGATAGGCGCCCATGTCGACGTATGCGCCAGCGCGTTACCGACGGCGGCAACAGCGTCGACCCGACCGACCGAACAGCGGTCCGTGACCATCTGGAACGGTTCTCAGGGTCCGGCACGGTTACCGAAACGGACGACGGCACCCTCCGGGCCGACTTCAGCGGCCGAACCCACGTCGCAGTGGCCCCCGACGGGACATTAGACACCGGCATGCCGCTGCACTCGTTTGCCGGGACGCCGGAGCGACTCGTGTTCGACCACGACAGCGGCGAGTTGCGCGCCGAGTTGGACGGGGAGAGCGTCTACGTGTTTCGACGTCCATAGAGAGATAGTGTTCTTCGCGCACGCGAGAGTGACACATTAGAGCTTATCCGCTGTTGCGGGGCCGGGGCAGCAGACTGCCCGCATTCGACGGGTCACAATCCTTATCGCACCTCCGGGACCTACTCCTGTGCATGAATACAGACGACGTACGCGAGCGCCTGCGAACGGTCGAGGACCCGGACCTCGGAGCTGACATCGTCTCACTCGGGCTGATAAACAGTATCGACGTGACCGACGACGAGGTCAGCATCGACTTGGCGCTCGGTGCGCCGTACTCGCCGACGGAGACGAGCATCGCGAACGAGGTCCGCGAGGCGCTGGGTGACACCGATCAGGAGATAGACCTCTCGGCGAGCGTCGACCGCGGCGTCCCAGAGGCCGAGGACCCGCTCCCGAAGGTCAAGAACGTCATCGCGGTCGCCTCGGGGAAGGGTGGGGTCGGCAAGTCCACCGTCGCGGTGAACCTCGCCGCCGGCCTCTCGCGGCTCGGCGCCCGCGTCGGCCTGTTCGACGCCGACGTGTACGGCCCGAACGTCCCGCGGATGCTCGACGCCGACGAATCGCCGCGCGCGACCGAGGACGAGGAGATAATTCCCGTCGAGAAACACGGGATGAAGCTGATGAGCATGGACTTCCTCGTCGGCAAGGACGACCCGGTTATCTTCCGCGGCCCGATGGTCGACAACGTGCTCACACAGCTCTGGGACGACGTGCTCTGGGGCGAACTCGACTACATGGTCGTGGACCTGCCGCCGGGAACCGGCGACACGCAACTGACGATGCTCCAGCAGGTGCCCGTCTCCGGAGCCGTCATCGTCACGACCCCGGAGGAAGTCGCGCTCGACGACGCCCGGAAAGGGCTCCGGATGTTCGGCCGCCACGAGACCCCTGTGCTGGGTATCGTCGAGAACATGTCCTCGTTCGTCTGTCCGGACTGTGGCGGCACACACGACATCTTCGGCAGCGGCGGCGGCCGCGAGTTCGCCGACGAGACGGAGATGCCGTTCCTCGGGGAGATCCCGCTCGACCCCGAAGTCAGGGAAGGGGGCGCGACCGGGGAACCGCTCGTCCTCGACGAGGACAGCGACGTCGGCGAGTCGTTCCGCGACATCGCCGCCCGCACCGCCAACATGCAGGGCATTATCCACCGAAAGCGCCAGAGCGACAGCCAGCGCGCCCAGCCAGAGCAGTAAGGGTTCAGAGCCGATACAGCAGCGGCTCAGTCACCGGCAAGAAACAGAGAGAAAGAACCGAATTACGCTTCGACCGGGTTGTTCATCTTCCGGGTGACGTAGCCGGCGATGCGGTTGCGGACACCCTTGGATTCGATGTTGGTCAGTTCCTCGACGACGTCTTTGTTGTGTTCGAAGTCTGCACCGAAGGCGTCAGGGTATCGCTCCATGAGGAGCGTCCCGGTCTTCTTGACGTAGGCGGGTTTGATTGCCATGCGCGCTACTTGCTTGGTCGCACTCAAAAAGGGTTCGGAACGGACCACGCACGCGAACGTTTATCAGTAGGGGTGGAACGACCCGTTACCGTGCGCTGAACGTCGCCGTGGCAGGGTCCGCGAGAGTGCGACACAGTCTGTCACGAGTCGTCGTGTGTCGCCTGTGTGCCCCTCATTCCGTGCGGCGTCCCTACCACTCGGCGTCGACCAGGTCGCGTACGCGCTCGAAAGCCGCTCGCTCGCGTTCGCCGCCGGCCGTTTCGACCACGGACTCGAAGTACGCGAGACGGTCTAGCAGCGTCTCGCTGTCGTAGCTGAGCACGTCAAGTCGCGAGGCCGCGACAGTCGCCTCGACGACGGCGGCGTGGCCGCGGTTCGTCGTCGGCACGACCCGCCGCGTGACGGCGCTGTCGACGGGGTGTAGCGCCCATTCGACCCACTGGGTGTCTCCCTTCGAGCCAGAGTCACGCCGCTCCACATCGACTTCGACCCACGCGTCCGCGCTATCGAGGACAGGGTCGTCCTCCTCCCGGACCGACAGCGCCGCCTCGGCGAAGTCGACCGGGTCGCGCGTGAACTGGACGTAGCCGCCCCCACGCTCCCGGAAGTTCCGCCAGGTCCGGGTCCGGCCCCACGTCGTCGCCGTGGCTGGTCCGTCGCCGTCCGGCGCATGGACACCCAGCGCAGCCACATTCCAGCGCTCGTTCGGCCCCAGGGTAGTGACGACGGTCTCGGAGACGCCGGCGAGCGCGACAGGCCACTCCTTCCCGGAGCCACCGGAGTCCGGGCCGCCATCTCCAGAGGAATCCCCGGTCACACTTCGAGCCCCCGTTCGAGCGCGACGAACAGCGCGCCCGCAACGAGATCAGCAGTCGTTCCGGGGTTGATATCCCGCTCGACGAACTCCTCGGCGAGGTCGGTCGCGGTTTCCGCACCGTCGAGAACGGCCTGTGCCCGTCGCTGGACCTCCTCAGCGGTTTCGCGGTCCTGCCGCGTGACGATAAAGGTGTCCGGTTCCGCCGCGAGCAGTTCGATGAACACGTCCGATGCGCGGTCAGCGACTGGGCCAGACCCGTCCAGTAGCCACTCGCTGGCCTCGAACACGCGCTCGAAACCGGACACCCACTCAGCGGCCACGCCATCGACATCCGCGCTGGACGCCATCACGTCGAACAGCGTCATCTCTCGCGCGCGGAGTTCCGGAATCGCGTCGCGTCCACGGCGAACATCGAGCGGCTCCAGCCCGTCGGGCGGGTCGTCGACGGCCACGTCGACATGTTCGAAGGCGCGGTAGAACGCCGCCGCGTCGTCGACAGTCGTCTCATGAACCACAGCATCGACATCGGATGGTGACAGTCGCCTGTCCGCGGCCGCGGCGGCAAGGGGCGTGAGCACCAGCAAGGCCCCGAACTGGGTGTTCCCGCCGGATTGGGCGGCCATCCCTTCGACGGCTGTCTCGAACGCGGGACCGATAGGGTCGGCGGCAGCCGCGCGGTCAAGCCCCGGCCGCGCCCCCACAGCCCCGGCCATGAAATGCTCGAACCGCAGGTCATCGTACTCCCGCTCGCGGTCGACGTTGCCGGGCTTCGGCGTCCCGGAGACCTCCAGCAGCAGTGCAAGCTGGGCGTTCTGTGCAACCGACCGTTCGCTCACGGTGACACCTCCGACCCGAACCACGCCGCTGTCGTTGCGCGGACTTCGTCGAGTACCGCCGGCTTGTCGCTCGCGCGACCGACGCTGACGGCGTCAGCACCGTACGAGAGGTACTCCTGTGCCGTCTCCCTCCCTCGAACGCCGTTGTTGGCGACGACGAACAGGTCGGTGGCGTCGGCCACGTCAGCGATGACCGACTCCGAGTCCATCGCGTCGGCGTGGAACAGGTCTCCACCAGCGTCTTCGATGGCTTGAGCAACGGCTGGGAGCGAGACGCCATCGAGTTCGGCGCGGCCCTTCACCGAGACGGTTGCTCCTGTCGAGGCTGCGGCCGCCACGAACTCGGCCAGCCGGTCCGGCTCCCGAAGTAGCGATTCGCCAGCACCCGCAGCGCACATCTCGTTCTGCCGGCAGTGGGCGTTGATCTCGATGATGGCGTCGTGGCGCTGACAGACGGCGGCGACACGCTCGACGGGGCCAAGCGTCGCGCTCCGGACGTTGAACGCCGGGCGCAGTGGTGCGTCCGCAAGCGCGCCGAGCTGGTCGTCGACGAACGCGACCGGGTCATCGGGCAGGAACTCGGAGCGGTCGCGGTCCGTCATCGCTCGGGCGGCCTCGCGCGTCCGGTCGTCGAGTGCGATACCGCCGAGGAACGCACACCCGACGTGGGATTCGACCGCGCGGGCCCACGACGCGTCGGCCTCGCCGCTCAGACTCGCGAGGGCGACGCGCGGCTCGAACATCAGGCCACCTCCGAGAGGGCCGTTTCGACGGCACGGTTCACCCGCTCAGCGTCGGCCGCGTCGTTGAGGGTCGTGTCGGTTCGGACGACCGGCACGTCGAGCGGCGTGGAATCGTCGTCGTCCAGTACGAACGCGTCAGCGAAGGGGTACGCCCCGGCCACGCCGGCAGTGCTGGGCTCCAGCCCGACGCCGGCCATCAGGTCCGCCGCCGGCCCGGAAAACACCGTGTCCTCGATGAACGGCGAGACGGCGACGACTGGTGTCTCGTGTAGCGCCTGTTCGATGTCATTGATGGCGAGCATCGGTCCGAGCGAAGTCACGGGGTTCGACGGGCCGATGACAACCGTATCGTCGAGTGCGGTCAGGACGGCATCCGTCGTGCTGGCCGCCTCGGAGCCTCGGAACTCCACGTCCTCGACCGACGGCTCCCCGTTGCGGCCGACCCACCACTCCTGGAAGTGCATCGGACCGCTCGGCGTGTGGATGATCGAAGCGACGGGGTCGTCGCTCATCGGTAACAGCGTCCGGTCCAATCCGAACGCGTCGGCGAGCGTCCGAGTCACGGCTGTCAGTGATTGGCCCTCGTCAAGGAGCGAGGTGCGCGTGACGTGGACCGCGCGGTCCCGGTCGCCGATGTGCATGAACTCCGCAACGCCGGAGAAGCGTCGCCAGCGGGCGATATCTCGGCCCTCAGTCTGCGCGTCGTCGGGGAGGTATCGTGGGCCGCCATCGAGCCCGGCGGCGTCGGCGAGCCGCGTCAGTTCACTGTGTGTCTCGGCGGTGTCGTCGGCGATACCCCACCAGGTCTCCCGGTCGAGGACCTCACCGTCGAGAAACAGGACGGTATCGAGGTCCGGGCACACGAGGTGGCCCCCCAGTTCGATATCGTCGCCCGTGTTAGCGACGACAGTCGTCGCCGCCAGCGAAAACACGTCGTCGGCACCGGCAAGGAGCTTCGGCGTTCCCGTCCCGCCGGCGAGAAACGTCACCATGTCTCGACGTAGGGGGAACTGACAGTATAAACGTGGTCACTGAAGCTGGTCAGGGCTGGAAAGCGGTCTCGTGGAGACCACCTTCTATTCAGAGAATCACAGCTGAGAACTGGGTGGGTAGAATGAAGGGGGTCGGTGGGATAGGCAGGGTAACGGGTGCTATGCCCATCGTGAATCCACACCGCTTCGCGCCTGCAGCCTCCAACGAAGAGTACGTCTACGGGTCCTGTGCGCCGGGCTGGCATTCGGCCGCCACGCATCAGGACGCTCTCGACGATTGGATCGCACATATGCAGGCACACGACATCGGGCGGGTCTGCTGTCTGCTTCCCGGACAGCAACTCGACGACGCTGGGGCCAACATCCAGCGCTATCGGGAGGCCTTCGGAGCGTCATCAGTCCGCCACGTACCGGTTCCCGATCACCAACTCATCCCTCAAGACCGCCTCCACGACGATATTCTGCCGTTCCTGGTCGATGCCTGTGAGACAGGGGAGCGAGTCGTCGTTCATTGCTTGGCCGGCATCGGCCGCACCGGGCAGGTACTCGCCGCATGGCTGGTGTATCATTACGACTACGGCCCCGACCGCGCCATCGAAACCGTCCAAGAGATGGGACGTGACCCCGAAGACGCTATCAAGTCGGGGAATGCGACTGAAGCGGAGCTGTCCAGTCTGCTGTCGTCGGTCGCACGCTTGTAAAAGGTCCCGTCGGTTCTCAGTCCGTCTGTGGGAGGAGCCGCGCACCGAGCACGAAGCCGACGACGGCACAGACTGTGAGAACAGCGAGCGGGCCGAGCGCATCCCCAGTTCCGGTCGTCGCCGCACGGACGCCACGCGAAAAGTACGTCAGCGGCGAGAGCCACGTCGGCAGCCACGCGGGCAGCAGGCTCTGCGGGACGAACGTCTCCGAGAGAAAGAGCAGCGGGAGCGCGAGGCCGTTGCTCGCCGCGATGACGCCATCCTGCGAGTCCGCAAGGCTGCCCAGCATCGCACCGACTGCACAGAACAGCGCGACGCCGAGGCCGACAAAGGGGAGCAGGAGCCCCGACGGGCGGATGGTCGCGCCGGTCAGCCACACCATCATGCCGAGTATGATGAGGCCGGCGATGCCGATGATAACGACGTTGACGAGTGTCTGTGCCAGCAGCCACTCGGTCCGGGTCAGTGGTGTCGTTGCCAGTTTCTCGAAGCGGTTGCCGTCCCGATGCCGCGCCACCTCACTACCGACGCGGGAGAGTGGCGTAAACAGGACGACGACGGCCAGATACCCCGGCGCGTAGAAGCTCGGCGGCTCCGTGAACAGCCCGCCGCCACCCGGCTGGGTCTGGACCAGCACGCCGAAGATGACGACGATGATGACCGGGAAGAAGAACGTGAAGAAGACGGCCGTCCGCCGCCGGAGGAAAGCCAGTGACGCCGCGCGCGTCTCCGCTGTGAGTCGCCCCACTCGGCTCATTGGACACCACCCGCGGCCGGCTCCGTCTGCTTTGGTTCACCGCGCTGGCCGACAGCCGTCCCGGTGAGTTCGAGGTACACGTCCTCCAGGTCCGGCTGTTTCCAGGTCAGGCTGTCGTACTCGATGCCCGCCTGTCCCAGTTGCTCAGTGATGTTGCCAATAGACTCCGGGCGAATGCCGTAGACGACCAGCCGGCCGTTCCGGAGCGCCGTCTCCGCCGGGTAGTCGATGACCGAGGCGGCGGCCTCGTCGAAGGTCCCGTCGACGATGAGTTGGCTGTCGCCGCCGTGCTCCGCCACGAGCGCGTCCGGCGAGTCGAGTGCGATGAGTGTCCCGTCGGCAAGGAGGCCGACGCGGTCCGCGAGCCGCTGGGCTTCCTCCATGTAGTGTGTCGTGACGAGTATCGTCACACCGCGGTCGGCAAGCCCCTCCAGCAGTCGCCAGAGGTCACGCCGACCGGCTGGGTCGATGCCGGTGGTCGGCTCGTCCAGCACGAGGAGGTCAGGGTCGTTAATCAGCGCCGTCGCGACGCAGGTCCGTCGCTGCTGCCCGCCCGAGAGATTCTCGTATGTCGTGCTGGCAGTGTCGGCCAGACCGACGTCGTCAAGGACAGCCTCGACGTCGCGAGTGTCATCGTACAGGCCGGCGTAGTATTCCAGCAGCTCCCGCGCCGTCAGCCGCTCGTGGGGCGAAAACGACTGTGGCAGCAGACCGATTCGGTCGCGGGCGACCGTTCTGGGCGACTGGCCGAACAGCGTCACCTCGCCGGTCGCGTCCGTCGTTCCGGTCAACGCCCGTACCAGTGTGGTCTTGCCAGCCCCGTTGGGACCGACCAGCGCGAGCACCTCTCCGGTGGTCGCCGTCAGCGAAACGCCGTCGAGTGCGACCGTATCGCCGTACCGCCGCCCGACATCCGACGCGACCAGTACCTCGTCCATGCGCCCTCGTCCGGTCGGGTGGCCGAAAGCAGTTCCGTTCTCGCGCGGCTATCGGCTACACGTTACGGCCACATCTCAGACAGACGGCCGGAAGCCACGGCTTGTCCGTGACGACTGGTTGAGTGTCTTCGCAGTGGTCACAGAACTCGGTTTTCGTCGCCATTTGCCGAAGATGTCACAGCAGAACAATAAATAGTTTGTTGTACGGTAGACCGTCTCAAACCGATGGCAGCTCCGGTACGGGATTCCACTGACATCACGATACCCTGTTACATGACGTGCGACCGGACCTCGCGTACGATAGCATCCACGTCGAACTCCTCACTGGCCTCGGCTTTGTCGTAGACGGTCTCGTCGTCAACACTGATTCTGAACACGCCGTGGTCGCCCATGACCAGCCGGACGCTGTCGAGTTCCCGCTCCAGTCCGGATAAAACCGCCTGCTGAACATCTACTGCTCGCTCGCGGAACCCACACGGGACGCAGTATTCGATTTCGACAGAGCTCATACCGGCTTTCACGGCTGTCTGCGTGAAAGCTCTATGGTCGATCGACCAGCCGTCGGAGCCGACCGACGAGCGTCACGTCGAAGCGGTGGACGCCGTACAGGAGTCCGACCGAGGTGACGAACACCACCGTCGAGAGGCCGTACGACTGGGACAGTGCCGCCTGTGACAGCGTCGCCCCGATGCCGACGAACCCGCCCAGTATCGACGCGATAATCGGGAGGACACAGGAGACACACGAAAAGAGGCCAACGACCCCGCCGACCGCGCCGCCGCTCGCGTCGACGGCAGTCACGAACACCAGATACGAGAGCGCCAGGTAGCCGGCGACTTTCCACGGGATGAGCACCACGCTGAGAGTCGCGCCGCTGAACACGACCGTCGGCGAGAACCCGGGCGGGGCCTGCATGACTAGCCGGAACCCCGTCCCCTGGCCGCCTGTCCCGTACACGCCGCCGACGTACCCCAGCACGAGTAGGTAGCCCAGGGCGACGACCGCACTGCCGAGCGTTCGCCGGCGACTTGTCAGTTCCGGGCGCACCCGCAGGACAACGAGGCCGGCGATGTTGAGCCAGATGAACGGGAACAGCAACAGGAAGGGGTCCGTCGCGGGTTGGGCCGTGTTGAGGACGTAGCCCAGAACGAGGATGGCCTCCGCGTTCAACACGGCTGCCCAGGTCACCAGCGAGCGTGTGTCCGGGATTGCATCTCTGAAGGTTGCTGTCGTGGTACTCATAGTGCGAGTGCATCAACGACGATGGCGATCAGGACCGCCCCGAGGTAGGCGTTCGACGCGTGGAACGCCCGGAACGCCGCCGCTTCGGTCTGCTCACGGTGGAGCAGGATGACGGCCCAGAGGAACACTGCACCCAGCAACACCGACGTGACGGCGTACAGCCAGCTGAGTGACGTGAGCACGCCCAGAACGCCCGAGGCGATGAGCGTCGCCCCGAGATAGTAGACGATGTGTTTGCGCGTCTCGGTCTCGCCGCGGACGACCGGCATCATCGGGAAGCCGCCCGCCTCGTAGTCGTCCTTGTACGCGAGCGCGAGATTGTAGAAGTGTGCTGGCGTCCAGAGAAAGATGACGATAGCGAGGACGACGCCCGGGAGGCCGATCGACCCGTCAGCGGCGACCCAGCCGATGAGCGCCGGCAGCGCGCCGGCGGCCCCGCCGATGACGGTGTTCTGGACGGTGTTGGGCTTCAGTACGAGCGTGTAGATGACGCTGTAGAACAGGATCGCGGTCAGTCCGAGCAGCGCCACGAGCGCGTTCACTTGCCAGAACAGCCCCAGCGACGCAAGCGACAGGAGCAGTCCGAAGGCCAGTGCGTGCCGGACCGGAATCTGGTGGGTCGCGATGGGACGGTCCGAGGTCCGGTCCATCCGCTTGTCGATATCCCGTTCGAGGACGTGGTTGAACGTCCCCGACGCGCCGATAGAGAGGACGCCACCCCCGAGCGTGAGCAGCACCGTCCGAACGGTGAGCGTCTGCCCGGCGGCGAGTGCCATCCCGGCCGCGGCGACCAGACACAGGAGCCACATCAGCCGGGGCTTCATCAGGCGGAAGTACGCCGATGCGGTCTCGACGATGCGCTCGCGGGTGGAGAGCGTCGGCGACCGTGCCGGACCGTCGTCGGCTGGCTCCGGCGCGAGTGTCGGGTTCTTCACGGGGGTCTCGTCATCACTGCCCGTCTCAGCTTCGAGGTGCCACGCCAGGGCCAGCACGAACCAGCCGAAGATGCCCATCCCCAGAGCGAGGTGGGCACCGGGGAGCGCCGTCTCGGTGCTCGTCGCGACGACGGCACCGAGCGCTATCTGGACCGGGTACAGCGCGGTGCCGAGGAGGATAGCTGCCTTGACGCGGCCGCGACAGCTGGATCGGAGCCCGATAACGGCCACAGCCACCACGAGGAGTCCGACGGCGGCTGCGACGAGTCGGTGTCCCCAGGCGACCAGCAGGGCCGTGTTCGTCACGTCGACCGGTCCGTCACACAGCGGCCATGTAGTACAGGCTGCTGCCGCATCGGTGAGCGTTGTCGTCGCGCCGGCGAGAACTAGCAAGTACACGCCGACGGCGGTCGCGGCGAGCAGCCCGGTGAAGGTCCGGCTCTCTGCCATTATTGTATCCTTCGATGCTGGCCACTTAGACCTCGCGATTCCGCTGTCTCCGTCCGGAGCCGTTCCGCTGCCCTATCGCTACAAATCGGGAGCCTGCGGCGAAGACAGCAGTTATTTATCCCCGAAATCCTAAGCCGCATCCATGACCCGGAAACGCGCCGGTCTGGTCGCTCTGTTCGGTGCTGCGTTGCTCGCGCTCGCCGCCGAGCCGGCCGCCGCCGCACAGATTCAGGACTCGACGACGGATAGCCTCATCTGGGGGCTGAACATGAACCTCCTGTACGTCGCCCTCCCGATTACGGTCCTCGTCGAAGGGATTCTGATCTACACCGTCTGGCGGTTCCGTAATCAGGAAGAGGCGCTTCCCACGCAGGAGAACCGCCGACTCGAAGTCACCTGGACCATCGCGACGGCGATCATTCTCCTGTTCGTCGGGGTCGCCTCCTACCAGGTGATGGCGAGCCCGTACGTCACCGCCGAGGCCGGTGACCAAGCCGAGCTGCAGGAACAGGACACTGAACTCATTACCGTCGAAGCCCAGCGGTACGGCTGGACGTTCTACTACAACGAATCGAGCTGGGACGGCGAGGCGGAGGTGTCCACCACGACGAACATGAAGATACCGGCCAATCAGGACGTGTCCTTGCGGGTCACGTCGACCGACTGGCTACACGCGTTCCACGTTCCCGGACTTGGACTGAAATCCGACGCGTTCCCCGGCCAGTACAACCGTCTCCGAACCAACGCGGGTAACACCGGCACGTACCAGCTCTACTGTGCCGAGTACTGTGGCTCTGGTCACTCACAGATGCTCGGGACCGTAGAGGTCGTCCCGCAGGACGAGTACGAGGACTGGCTGGCAGAGCAAAAGAGCGGCGGCGACGACTCCGAAGGCAGCGACGAGTAGCGCGGTAGCTGGGCGTCTTTTCGCTTCGAGAACTGCCGAGTTACGGAAGATTATTCTCAGCCAGCAGATCGCGAATTTCCGGCAGGGTGAATGGGAGTCACGATCAGATGGAAGTACTACGCCGAAGCGGCCTGTCAGTCCGTTACTGAACGACCCATCTTGCAGTCACTTCGCCACTCGAATCAACTGTCAGGTTCAGGCTTTGGTGGCTGCTAACCCTATCACTGAATGCGTGCTTGCCGTCGATATATAATCTGATTCCACAGACCTCAGCGTCCGCCTCGCGGTTGATCCGGACTGATTCGCCTGGTTGAACTGAAAACTCCTTGTTCTGACAGGTGGCAGTTAGCACAACGTCGCCCGAAAAATCACCTGCGACTTGGACTGCCACGAGTTTCGATCCGGCACACATCGACGGCCAACATTCCGGTGTCGATACATCGGAAGGCGGCGTCCCGGTTTCAGTGGCAGTGTCGTTCGGCGTTTCTGTCGCCTTCGGTGCTGAAGAGTTGTTTTCGGTAGTACCGTCAAAATTCCACTCAACACAACCGGAGAGAGAGCTGGAAAGTGCTGAGATTGAGAGGAACTGTCGGCGATTCATGATAGCTGGTGAGACCGGTTGTGTAAGTGTCTTGTGAGGGGCAGGAGAACAGCCACTGGTTTAGCCACGCTATGAGAGGCAGCAGCATGCCGGGGAACGCTATAGTCAGATTGAGTACTGCCACCAGCGATTCCCCGACCACAGAGAACAACGGGACAGCGACGGCACTGCTTGCATGTGGACGAAAAGCGTAGAATCTGAACAGAGAGAGGACAGTGGCAGCAAGACAGCACTCACGAGCAGCCCGGCGGTCAGAACAATTGCCGCGTCGGTCGTCCAGTCCGACCGCTATCCGCAGATGTTGGCAGTCGCGTACACGTTGCCGGTATCGGTTATCTCCACGCCGATGCCGACGAGATTCGCGTTGCGGAGCGTGAGCCGCTCGCGGTAGTCCGGCCATGCCATCCAGTCATCGACGATCTTTCTGGCGACTTCCTTGTCGGTGGCGTGGAACCGCTCTTTGCCGTCCTCTTCGTACGTTTGTCCGGCGACTGTCTGCTCAACCGCCTCGAACCGGTTTCGGTCCGGTTGCTCTATGTACTCACCCTCCGCAGAGTCGAACGTACACCGGTCATAGAGCCCGGTGTTTTCGTATCGGTCTTTGCTGGAGACGCCGTCGATCTTGTGGATCGCCTGCCCTTCGACGGCCATCTGCTCGCTGTGGCCCTTTGCCATCTCGTTCAGATCCTCTTCGGTCCGGAGTCCCGACTCGAACGCTGGGACACCTGCAGCCTTGCGTTCCTCGTTGAGGAACTGCCGGACGTAGTCGGAGACGTTCTGTTCATTGAACTTCCGTGCCGGGATCGACTCCTGTTTCGGGGTCGCAGTCTCGGCCGGTGTCGCCGTCCCGTTTGCTCCTGGCGTCGGTGTTGGCGTAGTGCTATTGCCCGCCGTCGCCGTCGTCGGTGAGCCACCGCTACCGTCGTCGCTCTGTGAGTCAGTTGTCTGTGTCGTCGTATCCGCTGTCCCGCCCGCGAACTGTGCTCCGACAAGCACTCCCGTCCCCAAGACCACGAGGAGCACCACGGCGGCGATAGCGAGTAACCCTTTCTTTACCATATGCCACGGATAGATTACAGAGGTATGTAAGCTTGATTCTTCATATACTTCATCTGATTTTCATTTCGTCTACTGTCGCCGGTGACGATAACCCATATATGCCACGGGCGGCCACTGCCGGTATGGTCGAGAACGTTATCTGGCCGGCGGCACTCGACGCCAACCGCTCGCGTAGCGACGGGCGTCGCGTGTCACTGGATCTGGCCGTCGAGGACCCGACTGTCGACGAGATCGCCAAAGCCGTCCAGCAGGTCGGTTACGACGTGGTCATCGAGCGGGACAAGACGTATCCACGCGAGTACGAGGCCCGCGGGCGAGTCGTCGTCAAGGACGCAGACGACGCGACGAAAAGCGACCTGCTTGGGGCTGTGGCGGCCTACATGCAGGCGCTACGTGAATGAAACGCATCGGCACTGTCTCGCGGGTCGCACAGGGACTGGCCGTCGTCCGGGCACCCGGCGACGAATACGCGTCCGTGGGAACCGACGTGGTCGACGAGGAACTCCAGACGGTTGGCTCCGTCGTCGACGTGTTCGGTCCGGTCGAGCGCCCGTATCTCGCTGTCTCGCCGAACGACAGCGTGCATCTCCCAGCGCTGGTCGGCACAGTCCTGTACGCGCGGTAAGAGCCCTCCAAACCGCCGACGTCTGTCAACATCTGCTTCGTAACGCTCAAACCGGTTCCTGCAGGACGTGTGTGCATGGAGCGACGGTGGCGACTCCTCGGCGGTTGTGGCCTTATCGCTGGTATCTTCCTGTTCGTCCAACTCGGCGCGCTGGCGCTGGTCCAGCCCTTCGAATCGGCTGGTTACCAGGCCGTCGAAGACCCGTCTGACCCCACGAACAGCCTCATGTACGTCGGGGCGATCCTGGTCGCAACGGCAGTTATGTTGCTTGCCTTCCGCTACGACGTGGACCAGCTCATTCGCGGGCTCATTGTCTTCTCCTCGGCCTGGCTCTCTCTATACGTGTTCCAGGTGCTGGTGCCGCCGGTGCTCACGTACGCCGGCCTCAACGTCGTTGCCGTCCTGTTGGCGCTGGGCCTGGGGACGGCACTGCTGGTCTATCCCGAGTGGTACGTCATCGACGCCGCCGGTGCGGTGATGGGGGCTGCCGCCGCCGGCCTGTTCGGCATCAGTTTCGGGGTGTTGCCAGCGCTCGTCCTGCTGACTGTACTCGCCGTGTACGATGCGATCAGCGTCTACGGAACTGAGCACATGCTCACGCTGGCCTCGGGCGTCATGGACCTCAAGGTCCCCGTCGTCCTCGTGATCCCGATGACGCTGTCGTACTCCTATCTCGACGCAACGGCGGCGGACTCGGTAGCAGAAGACGAGACTGACGACGACGCAACGGCGGCGGACGACGCGACCGAGGAGCCGGCGACCACAGAACCCGGAGCCGACGCGGACAGTCCGGCGGTTGCGGATGGGAGCCAGCCGGGGGAACGCCCCGACGAAGCGACGGGCGCCGGCGAAACAGACGAGAGTGACAGCAGTCACACTGACCCCCTAGAGCGCGACGCGCTGTTTATCGGTCTCGGTGACGCCATCATCCCGTCGATACTCGTCGCCAGCGCCGCGTTCTTCGCTTCGTCGGACGTACTGTCGGTGTTCGGTGTCCCGTTGCCGGCGCTGACCGCGATGCTCGGGTCCTACGTCGGCCTGACGATACTGCTCTGGATGGTTCTGAAGGGGCGCGCACACGCAGGACTCCCGCTTCTAAACGGTGGAACCATCGCCGGCTACATCGTCGGCGCACTCGCCGCCGGTATCAGTCTGGTAGACGCCCTCGGTCTCGGCCCGTACCTCTAATTCTCCTGTAGCCGCTACCGTCCGGTCAGGGCCTTGCTCGCGGGCGAGAAATCGATCTCCTCACCGCGACCCTCGGCCTTCGCCCGTTCGTACAACATGTGGCCCGCAGCGACGGTTTCGATGGCCGTGCCGCCGGAGTCGAAGACTGTAATCTCCTCGGGTGACTGCCGCCCGGGCGCGTTGCCGGCGACGATATCACCTAGCTCGGCGTGGACGTGGTCCTCGTCGATGACGCCCGCATCGAGGGCGTTGATGAACGACCCGGCGTCCTGTGTCACCCGCTCGCGCAAGTCCGGAACGTACGTGGCGCGTTCGATCGTCGTCGCGTCCAGTTCGTGCTTCTCGGGGTGGTACTGACCCATCGCGGTTACGTGAGTTCCCGGCTCGAGCAGGTCGCCGTCGAACACCGGGTCGCTCGCGCTGGTCGCCGTGATAACGACATCGGCCCCCTCGATTGCTGCGGCCGGGGACGCGACGGCAGCCACTGTCGGGTCCAGCGCGTCGTTCATCTCCGCGGCGAAGGACTCCCGGCTACTGGCCGTCGGGGAGTACACCTCGATGCGGTCGAAGTCTCGGACTGTCGCCGTCGCACGGACCTGGCCGCGGGCCTGTGCGCCACTGCCGATGACTGCGAGGTCGCTGGCGTCCCGGCGGGCCAGTGCGTCGACACCGACTGCCCCGGCCGCGCCAGTCTTGTGCGGGTTCATGCTCGCACCGTCGAGAACAGCGAGCGGGTCGCCACTGTCGGAGTCGAAGATCGGGAGCGTGAAGTGCGCGTCTCGCCCGCCGAAACCGGCCGCGTAGGTGTACCCGCCCATCGCGCCGGTGTCGGGGAGGATCGCGAGATAGCCCGTCAACATTCCCGCAGGCTCGTCCGAGAACAGCGTTGTTCTGGGAGTCGCCGGGGCACCCTCGCCACGCTGGCGATACCCCTCTCTGACGGCGTCGACGTACTCGGTGGGTTCGGCGAGGTCAGCTACTTCGTCGCTCTGCAGGAACAGCGCTGTCGCATCTGTCGTCATACTCCGTCGTTTGGGCGACCGACTCTTATACTGCCCGGCGGTGCCAATCTGTACGACCGGGGACCGGTTACCGGATATCTATCGAAAACGGGAGAGTAGACGGGCAGGAATGCGTCTAGTCCGCAGTCTGTAGCGGGTCCGACTGCGGGTTCTGTTGGGTCGACGTGTCGTTCGGAACCGGGTCGACGGGGGCACGGACGAACATCGCGTGGCCGATGAGGCCGACTGTTACGACAGAGGCCATCGGAATCGCCGTCGTCAGTTCGAAGCCGACAACGAACAGAGAGGCGGTGATGCCGGCCATGGCGAGCGGAATGAGTCCGAGAATGATGTCGTAATATCCCGTCATAAGTATGAATTATTCTACGGTAGCGGAGTATATGAATGTTTCCCTAAAATACGGGATAATACACTCAATGGCCCCTACGAATTTATTCAGTACCCGCTGAGTAACAAACTCATAAGTTATGGATTGGATTTTGGGGAAAGATTAATATAGGCCTATTCTTGTGGACTGTTCACAATATAAGGGCAGGGACGACCCGTTGTTGCTGGCCCGCAGTCGTACGCAGGATATGATATTTCACCACAAACTGGAATGCGGTGTTTGCCAGCCGGGATACGATGACTGCTGTGACGGTTCTCTGTTTCTCGGATAGAGCCCTCCGAATTACCTATTTTCAGAATTTGAGAACTAGATTAGGGATTCCTGGTGTGGTAATGCCCCCTATTTTCTCCGATGATAACTGGGTCCATGTGCTTATTAGGTACGCCAAGAGACGTTGAATCGGAGAAAAACGGAACGCCGATTCCCAAACGAGACAATGAGCACGAACGCAACGGACAACACGACGGACGCCGCGACCGACGATCAAGAACGACGATACGCAGAACTGAACATCGGCGACGAAGAGTTCGTAATCTACGACCGGGAGAACCACCAGGCATGGATTCAGTCGACAGAATCGCTCGAAGTCGCCGACCTGCGATAGTCCGTCAGCGACACCGCAGCTCTGCTACAGGCCGCTTATTTTGCGACTGCAACTCCACCGCGCCAGAGCAGCAACAGCGTGCCACCGACGAGCACGGATACGAGCGCGAACGTCACTGCCGCATTGCCGGGGAATAGCGCCGTCGAACGGAGTCCCTGCGCGATTCCGACTGCTAGTACCCACCCCACGATAGTGCGGCCGAGAGCCGCTCGAACCGTTCCGGTCGCCGCGGCGGTGTACAGCCCCCCGAATCCGGCGACGAGGAGCCAGCCGACGTAAAAGGGGGTCAGCGTCCCGGCGAACCGACCCGGGTTGAGTACCGGATTGATACCGTGGGTCAACTCCCCGATACCGACGAACAAAGCAATCGCCAGCAGGTCACCGACGGCGACCAGCGCCGTCCGAGCGGACAGTTCGATACGACCGTTCCCCACCGTCGAGACGCTCATACAGGTAGTTCCGGCTCCGGGCACTTCGCTCTCCCGGATTCGACGACGGCGGTTGGTACCTTAGAACAGGGACCAGCACTGATTACAGTGGGCGGCCCCAGTGTCGGTGTATGGAGTTCACGCTGCTCGGCTGGCCCGAGGACGGCCACCGGCTCCGGCTGGACCACGAGCAGTTCGCGTACGCGGGCAAGTTCGTGATGACCTCGACCGGGAAGGCCGTCGTCGGGGACGATGGCGTGGTGGCCGCGGCCGCGTTCGACGCCGACCGGACCGACCCCGACACGCTCTGTGTCCGGTATATCACCGTTCGGCAGGACCGGCAGGGCGACCGGCTCGGTGCCCGCCTCCTCCGGTTCGTTCGGGACCGCGCTACGGAGCGGGACTTCGAGCGCGTGTCCATCGGCGTCAACAATCCGTTTTCCTACCAGGCCGCCTACCGGGCCGGGTTTTGCTTCAGCGGCGCGGAGTCGGGGATGGCCGAACTCGACCTCGTCTGGCCGGGCGACCGCAGTACCGAACGGTATCAGGCCGGTCTGGACCTGTTTCGGGAGCGCGATCTCTCGCCAGAGGAAGAGTCGTTTCTCGCGGCGAAGGCCGACGCCGACCCGCCGTCGGTCCTCGGCGACTGGGCCGAACCGCCGTCCGGACGGACAGCCACATCAGGCTGATCGGCCCGATCGAGTCGACTGGCCTGCCGGAGCCCCGTGCCATCTCCGGGAGATTCAAACGGCTGTCGGCCAAAGGCCTGCCAATGGGAAACGCTGATTTACGGTCGCTCGCGGCGCTATCGGACGTGTCGTTCGGCGACCTCGGCGGGAGCGTCGTCGCCGTGGACGCCCACAACTGGCTCTATCGCTATCTGACGACGACGGTGAAGTTCACTAGCGAGTCGAAATACACCACCGGCGACGGCGAGGAGGTGGCGAACCTCATCGGCGTCATCCAGGGGCTACCGAAGTTCTTCGAACACGACCTCACGCCGGTGTTCGTCTTCGACGGCGCGGTCACGGACCTCAAAGACGACGAGGTCGAGAAACGCCGCGAGCAACGCGAGAAGTACGAGTCCGAGCTGGAGGCGGCCCGCAAAGCGGGCGACAGCACCCGCGTTGCCAAGCTCGACTCCCGGACCCAGCGGCTGACCGAGACCATCGTCGACACGACGCGGGACCTGCTGGAACTGCTCGACGTGCCAATCGTCGACGCCCCCGCTGAAGGCGAGGGGCAGGCGTCGGTGATGGCCCGGCGGGGTGACGTAGACTACGTCGGGACGGAGGACTACGACGCGCTCCTGTTCGGTGCGCCGATGACGCTCCGCCAGATTACGTCGAAGGGCGACCCCGAACTGATGGACTTCGAGGCGACACTCGAACAGCACGACCTCACCTGGGAGCAACTGGTCGACGCCGCCATCCTGATGGGGACGGACTTCAACGAGGGGATCTCCGGCATCGGTCCCAAGACCGCCGTGACGGAACTCCACGAGCACGGCGACCTCTACGCCGTTCTCGAAGCCCGGGACGAACACATCGACCACGCCGACCGCATCCGGAACCTGTTTCTCGACCCCGCAGTCACCGACGACTACGAGATTCCGGACAGCATCGAGCCGGACGTCGACGCCGCCCGCGCGTTCGTCACCGAGCAGTGGGAGGTCGACGCCGAGGAGGTCGCTCGCGGGTTCGAGCGCATCGACGAGTCAGTCGTCCAGACCGGGCTTGACCGCTGGGCGTGACAGCGAAAACCCACGACTGACCAATAGCGCACTAAAAACGACCGCGGACGATTTCAGCTCAGACGACGGATTCGACCGTCTCGATTTCGTCGAGCGTGCGGTTCCGGATAGCCTGGCCGCTGGCCGTGTCGAAGAGGTGAATCGCGTTCTCGGGGAACCGGACTTTGACGCGCTGTCCGGCCTTGAGCTGTTTCATGCCGCCGACCGTCGCGATGAACTGGTCGTCCATCGTCTCGTCGAACTGCAGGTGGGCCGTGTTCTCGTTCCCGCGTGGCTCGACGACGTTGACCGTGGAATCGAACACGTTCGGGCCGGTGTCAGTCTGGACGAACTCGATGTCTTCGGGCCGGATGCCGAGCGTGATGTCGGTCGTCCCCTCGACTTCGGCGACCGTCTCGTCGCTGGGTTCGTACTCGAACCACTCGCCCCGTAGCGTCGACCCCTCCAGAGTCGTTGGGAAGAAGTTCATCGACGGCTCGCCGATGAAGCCGGCGACGAAGAGGTTGTTCGGCTCGTGGTAACACTCGAGCGGCGTCGCACATTGCTGGAGGACGCCGTCGTTGAGAATGGCGATACGGTCGCTCATCGTCATCGCCTCCGTCTGGTCGTGGGTGACGTAGACAGTGGTGACGTCGAGATCCTGCTGGAGCTCCTGGAGTTCCGTCCGCATCTCGGCTTTGAGCTTCGCGTCCAGGTTCGCCAGCGGCTCGTCCATCAGGAACACTTCGGGGTCCCGGACGATAGCGCGGCCGAGCGCCACGCGCTGTTGCTGACCGCCGGAGAGTTCCCCGGGCTTGCGGTCGATGAGTTCGAAGATGTCCATATCTCTGCACGCCTGCTCGACGCGCTCGTTGATCTCGTCGTCGGGCATGTCCGTCGATTCCTCCAGCCCGAACGCCATGTTCTCCCGCACGGTCATGTGTGGGTACAGGGCGTAGGACTGGAACACCATCGCCACGTTCCGGCGGGCCGGCGGCTGGTCGTTGATGATCTGACCGTCCAGTCGGATCTCGCCGCGCGTGATGTCTTCGAGCCCGGCGATCATCCGCAGCGTGGTCGATTTCCCACAGCCCGATGGGCCGACGACACAGAGGAACTCGCCGTCCTCGATGTCGACCGATACCTCGTCAACCGCGATGATTTCGCCGTCGTCGTCTTGGAACGTCTTCGTTACCTCGTCCAGTGTGAGTTGTGCCATTGTGAATACCTCCGTGATTACTCTCCAGCGACGCCTTTCGCGAACTGTTCGCCGAACACGATGTAGACGAGCAGCGTCGGCAGTGCTGCGACGATGGCCCCTGCCATCGTGGTGTTGAACGACTGGACGACCCCGCCAGTGAGCGCCGCGAGGCGCTGGGTCGCCACCTGCGAGGCCGGTTCGTTGATGAGCACCAGCGCGAACAGCAGGTCGTTGTACACCTGCGTGAACTGGTAGATGAGCGTCACCGCGAACATCGGCAGCGACAGCGGGAGGATGATGTTGCGGTAGATGCTGAACGCGCTCGCGCCGTCGAGGCGAGCGGCCTCGATCATCTCCTCGGAGATGCTCTGGTAGTACGACCGGAACAGCAGCGTACAGATCGGAATCCCGTACGCCGCGTGGGTAACCGACAGCTGCAGCAACTGTACGTAGCCGTTACGGCTCGGATACTGCCAACTGCCGCCCGTAATGAAGCCGAAGAGGGTGTTGATGAACCCTTCGGCCAGACCCGGGAACACCCGGAACCAGAACTGTGAGAGCGGGACGAGCACGGCCTGGTAGGGGATGAAGATGCCCGCGATGATGAGGACGACGACACCGACCTGGCCGCGCCAGCTAATCGTCGTCAGTCCGTACGCGGTCAGGCTTCCCAGCAGCGCCGACATAATCGTCGCCGGAATCGCCATCAACAGCGAGTTTATCAGTCCCGGGCGGAGCGTGTTCCAGGCGGTACTGAGCGCGTCGAGCGTGAAGCCGTCAGCGCCCGGCGGCGCGAACGGGAGCGTCCGGGCGAACGCGCTCTCGGTCTTGAACATCGTCATCACGGCCGTCTCTACCGGGAAGAGGTAGAAGGCGATGCCCGCCAGCAGGAGGGCATACAGGCCGATACGACTGTTCTCTGTACTGCGGAGTTCGTCGATGAAATTGCCGCCTCTGATACTCATAGTTCACCCCGTCGGTATTCGCTGTAGAGGTACGGGCCGATGACCAGCAGCGCGAGGGCAAACAGCACGATAGCGACGGCTGACCCGTACGCCCACTGGAGGCTGTCGAACGCGACCCGATACATCATCGTCGCCAAAATGTCCATGTTCGCCCCCGGCTGTGAGCCACGGAGCGCGTAGATGAAGTCGAACGCTTTCAGCGCAAACACCATCAGCACCACCGACGCCGACACCGCGGAGGCACGGAGCTGCGGGATGATGACCCGCGCGTACAGACGAACCGTCGACGCACCGTCGACCCGCGCGGCCTCGTAGTGTTCGGTCGGAATTGCTCGAAGGCCGGCGAGGAAGACGACCATCGCGTAGCCGCTGAACTGCCAGATCAGCGCGAAGATGACCGCCGCCAGTGCGGTGGTGTTCCAGGAGAGCCACTGAATGACCTCGGCGTTGACCCCGGCCGGGCGGAGTAGTCCCACGATGGCTCCTTCGAGATTGAATACCCGGAGAAGTTGATTGAGAACGCCGTTGCGGGCGTTGTACACCCACGCCCACATCGTCGCCGTGACGACGAACGAGAGGCTCATCGGGAGCAGGTATATCGTTCGGAACGTGTTCTCGAAGCGTATCTGCTGGTCGATGAGGATGGCCACGAACAGGCCAAGTGCCAGACAGAGGACGGTGAACACGACGAGTAACACCACCGTGTTCTGTGCCGCCTGCCAGAACGCCCCATCGTTCAGCATACGGCTGTACATGCTGAGGTCGAAGGTCTCGTACTGTGCACCGCCGAGGCCGTTGTAATCGGTCAGCGATAGGAGGAAGTTCCAGGCGATAGCGCCGTAGACGAAAAAGCCCGCAAACAGGACTGGCGGGAGCCAGAACGGGGCGGATTCGACGAGTTCCCACTCGACCGGCAGTGAGTTCCGGAGTGAGTCGCCCCGGGTCGTCTTCACGGTCGCCCCCCCGTCTGTTGCCAGTTGGTCACCGTCCGATTCGTCTCTCGATACCGCCGACCGGAGCCGACCCCCGGTGGCGAGGAGTCTGCTGAGTATCTCGCGCATGGTTGTGTCAGTCGTTCGCCGACGTGAGTTCGCCGTCCATCGTCCCGACGGATGTGTCGTCAGTCACATAGTCTCGCCAGCCAGCACGCGCGTAGCCCACGCGACCCGGCCAGCCTGTCGCACCAACACAGGCTGGCAAGCGGCGTGGGAACGCACGGTGACGGGTGTGCCATCCCGTCGTCGTGCCGAGCGGGCGAGCGGTTGCAACGCGGCGGGTACACCGGCTGCGAGTGTTCGCGATGTGTCACGTCCGTCGGTGTCCCATCGGGCCCCGACAGCCGACGACGGCAGCGACACACCGCCGTCACCGGACATTGTGGGGCATCAGTCATGAACGTCTCTGTGGCGTCGAACTCATGGTAAGTGGAGAGAGATTCTACTTAATATTTCCGAATGATAATACACGTTTATCTAGGTCACGGGTTCTGAGCCCCACGGTCTCCGCTGTCGGACCGGGGACCCGTGGTGCTCAGTGAGCGACTGTCCCGGCAGCCCCAGGCCTGTGCCGAGTGGTGTCCCGACTCGTACCGGTGGGTTTTACGACCGGGCGGACCACCCCCCGGACGTATGACCGACGAGTACCGGACAGAGCAGGACAGTCTCGGTGAGATGCAGGTGCCAGCCGACGCGTACTGGGGCGCACAAACGCAGCGCGCCGTCGAGAACTTCCCGATCAGCGACGTGACCTTCGGGCGGCGGTTCATCCGAGCGCTCGGCGTGGTCAAGAAAGCGGCCGCACAGGCGAACCGCGACCTCGGAACGATACCGGAAGACAAAGCCGACTGTATCGTCGAGGCCGCCGACGAGGTCATCGCCGGCGAACACGACGACCAGTTCCCCGTCGACGTGTTCCAGACTGGCTCGGGCACGTCCTCGAACATGAACGCCAACGAGGTCATTTCCAACCGCGCCACGGAACTGTACGGCGGTGACATCGGGACCCGGGAGATCCACCCCAACGACCACGTCAACTTCGGCCAGTCCAGCAACGACGTGATTCCGACGGCGATGCACGTCGCCTCGCTGGAAGCCGTCGAGAAGGACGTCATTCCGGGCCTGAAGACGCTCCGTGACGAACTCCAGGCCAAGGAAGACGAGTTCGAGAACGTCGTCAAGACCGGTCGAACCCATCTCCAGGACGCGACGCCGGTGACGCTGGGCCAGGAGTTCTCCGGCTACCGCACGCAGGTCGAGAAAGGCATCTCCCGCGTACAGGACGTTCACGGCCGTCTCGCCGAACTCGCGCTCGGCGGAACCGCGGTCGGAACCGGCCTGAACACCCATCCCGAGTTCCCGGCGAAAGCGGCGGCGTACATCAGCGAGGAAACCGGCCTGGAGTTCCGCGAGGCCGACAACCACTTCGAGGCCCAGGCCGCCCACGACGCGATGTCCGAGGCCCACGGTGCGCTCCGGACGGTCGCCGGCTCGCTGAACAAAATCGCCAACGACCTCCGACTGCTCGCGTCCGGGCCCCGCAACGGGCTGGGCGAGATCGACCAGCCGGAGAACCAGCCCGGCTCTTCGATCATGCCCGGGAAGATCAACCCCGTCGTCGCCGAGGCAGTCAATCAGGTCCACAAGCAGGTCGTCGGCAACGACGCCGCCGTCTCGGCCGGCGCGGCGGAGGGCCAGATCGACCTGAACCTCTACAAGCCCGTGCTGGCCTCGAACTTCCTGCAGTCGGCCAAGCTTATCGCCAACAGCAGCGCGGTGTTCGGCGAGAAGTTCGTCGCCAAGCTCGAAGCCGACGCCGAGCACTGCGCCGAGCGCGTCGAGCAGAGCATGGCGCTGGCGACGGCGCTCAACCCCGCCATCGGCTACGACAAGGCGAGCAAGGTCGCCAAGAAGGCCCTCGCCGAGGAAAAGACCATCCGCGAGGTCGTCCTCGAAGAGGGCTATCTCGACGAGGACGAGGTCGACGACGTACTCGACCCCGAGAAGATGACGAAGCGTGGAATCCTCGGCGACGAGTAGCGAAGGCTGAGCGAAGCGAAGCCTTCGGATAAGCGAGCGGGGAGCGATAGCGACCCGCGAGCAGCGAGGAAGCGACCGTAGGGAGCTTCCTCGAAAATGCGAGCGGGGAACGGAGTGACCCGTGAGCAGCGAGGGGCGCGAACGGAGTGAGCGGCCCTCGTACCGGAACGGCGACGTGAGGAGCCGCGAACAGCAGAGAGTTCCGCTGTGACTCAGTAGTTTCTGTTCGGTTCTGCTCGGATAATCAGCGACACCCCGACCTGACCGTATCGGTTATGTCCTATCGTGTCAAAAGATAATACATGAGCGCCACAGTGTTCCTCGACAGTTCGATGGACGGCGATACCAGTATCGAGTGTACGACAGCCAAAGTCATGGGGAACGTCGTCTGGGCCGTACCGGAGGACGACGGCCGGGAGCGCGTTATCCCGCTCTCAAACGTGACGGGCCTCGCCGGTGACGTCGTCGAGCAGGAGGTCGACGAGGTCGAGTACCCGGGTGGCCGCGTCACGGAACTCGTCACGCACCTCTCGTGAGGTGAGAGCCTTCGAGAGCGGCGGCGGCGCTGCGAGCGATTCGTCGCTCAGGTCCACGACTCGCCGTCGAGAACGTACCGGCTCTCGGGGTAGCGCTCGCCGCCGATTTCGGTTTCGCTCTCGTCGGCGAACTCGAACCCGAACTGCTGGTAGAACTCGACTCCGGGCTCGTTCGCCGAGAGGACCATCGCGTTAATCCGGTCGATGTCGTGCTCGAACAGTTCCTCGCAGGTCCGTTCTAGCAGCGACCGACCGATCCCCTCGCGCCGGTAGTCGGGATGGACGTACAGCCGGAGGATGTACCCCGCGCGGTCGGTTTCGTGCCACGTCGCGTGTGCGAACCCGACGACGTGCTCTTCGCGCTCGGCGACGAACAGAAGGGTCTGCGATTCGACCAGTTCCGATTCGATCTGTTCGGGCGAATACCAGTCGCCAACGCCGTCTTCGACTGTTTCCTGGGTGAGCAACGGGTAATCCGTCTCCCAGGCAGCCGTCGCAACCTGGTTGATGGCCGTCACATCGTCCGAAGTTGCTGGTCTGATTGTCATGTGAAAGTATATGTCATTATCAGTGATATGTTTTCCCCGCAAAGGGATACTGAGGTATTTGGTTTCGCCTTCGCCGCCAGATCCGACTGGCAAAACCAATCACCAGACAATTCATATTCATAATGCTTTTTAATTATGGACTTGAGTATCTGATACAGATGCGTTACTCCGAAACGTTACAGTTGTTCGACCAGGCCTGTGATTTTCCCGCGGACCACGCCACTATCGTCCACCAGCTCGGCGACGTCGAGCTGGTCGCCCAGAACGGCGACTCCGTAGAGATGAGTGAGGTACTGGCTCGGACCAGCGAAGCCACGTACCAGTCTGCAGAGGGGCTGTACAACTCTCTCGTCGGGAACCTTGACGACGGTTTCATCGGCCGGAAGTACTACGACGACCGGGCCGGGAGCACGTCCGGAACCGACGAAGTTCGAACCGAAACGGACCGCCTGTAGCCGCTGGGTGTGCGGTGCCGCGTGCTGGCCCCACTCAGTTCGTCGATGCGGATTCGTTGAGCCACGCCGGCCGCTCCGCCGTCGTCTCGCCGATATCCTCGTACCAGAAGCTGTATTCGACGATGCGGTCTTCGGTGCGATACCAGACGCTGAATCGGCGGACGAGGCCGGCAGGTTCGACCAGCAGTTCGATTCGGAACTCCGCCAGCCGTTCTGTGGTCGGAATCTCGCCGCCGGAACCGCGAATCCGGTAGGCGCGGCTGCCGTCCCGTGTGACGACGGCCGTGGCGCTCTGGTTGACCACGGCGTAGCGGTTCAGGTAGAACGCCGTCCGGTAGGCGTACTTGTCGCGGGTGAATCGGACCTCGCCACGCTGGCGCTCGACGGTGCCGTCGTCCCGTCGTTCGTACCAGTTGGTGCCGTCGGCGTAGGTCGACTGTTCGTACCGCTCGACAGTCCCGTTCGAGTCAGTCGTCAGTCTGACCATCTCGTCGCGATACCGCGTCGGTGATTCGACGGCGACAGTCTCGGTGCGCCGGACAGAGGTGCTGTCGTTCCCGATTGTGAGTTCGGTGTAGCGTTCGTTCAGGGTGTAGGTAGTGCCGTTGAGCGCCTGCCGGTGGGCCGCTGACAGGAGCGCGACGTTTTCGAGCCGTTCCGTGGTAACGCCGGGCGGCGAGTCCAGCGACGTTGCCGTGTCCGACTCCGCCGCTGTCGGAACCGGTGCCGGCGTGACGGTGCCCCCTTCGGTGTCGTCAGCGCCGATGAGGGCGCTACAGCCGGCTGTCAGGAGAAGGACGGCCACCGCGGCTGTCGACAGCCAGCGCATACTGACAGTGAGGGAGACACGGCCAAAAGCACGGCGGCGAGCGCGGGAAGGGTGCGTTTTTTGGCCCCCGGTCCCGGACACCTCGACAATGACTGAGTACGACTACGAGGAGCTGGGGCTCGTCGCCGGGCTGGAGATCCACCAGCAACTCGACACCGCGACGAAACTGTTCTGTGACTGTCCGACGGCGATCCGCGAACCCGAGGAGAGCGAGCGCTCCTTTACCCGCTATCTGCACCCGACCAAGAGCGAACTCGGGGAGATCGACCAGGCGGCCTTAGAGGAGAGCATGGTCGACCGGGAGTTCGAGTACCTGGCCTACGACACGACCTGCCTCGTCGAGGAGGACGACGAGCCGCCCCACCGGGTCGACCGCGAGGCGATGGAGACGACGCTCGAAATCGCCCAGCTACTGGACATGTCCGTCGTCGACCAGGTGAACGTCATGCGCAAGATCGTCGTCGACGGCTCGAACACCACGGGGTTCCAGCGCTCGATGCTGGTCGCCAACGACGGGGCCATCGAGACGAGCGCCGGCCCGGTCGGTATCGAGGACATGCTACTGGAGGAGGAGTCCTGCCAGCGCGTCGAAGAGACCGACGACGGCGTCCGGTTCTCGCTGGACCGACTCGGCATCCCGCTGGTCGAAATCGGGACGAAACCCGACATCAGTTCGCCCGAGCAGGCCCGCGAGGCCGCCGAGCGCATCGGGATGCTCCTCCGTTCCACCGGGAAGGTCAAACGCGGCCTCGGGACCATCCGCCAGGACGTGAACGTCTCCATTGCGGAGGGCGCACGAATCGAACTGAAAGGCGTTCAGAGCCTCGACGATATCGACGACCTCGTCCGCAACGAGGTCCGTCGGCAGGTCGAACTGCTGGACATCGCCGAGGAACTCGCCGACCGTGACGCTTCGGTGGGTGAGCCACAGGACGTGACCGAGGTGTTCGAGGACACGGATTCGGGTGTCATCGAAGGTGCACTCTCTTCAGGCGGCAAGGTTCAGGGCCTCCTGCTGTCCGGCTTCGACGGTCTCGTCGGCCACGAGATTCAGCCCGACCGGCGGCTCGGGACGGAACTGTCCGACCACGCCAAGCGCCACGGCGCGGGCGGCATCTTCCATACCGACGAACTGCCGGCCTACGGCGTCACTAAGGCGGAAGTCGAGGCGCTGCGGGACGCTGTTGGGGCCGGCCCCGAGGACGCTGTCGCCATCGTCGCCGACGACCCCGAAACCGCCGAACTGGCTATCGACGCCGTTGCCGAACGGGCCGAGACGGCGCTCGAAGGCGTCCCCGAGGAGACCCGCGATGCGAACGAGGACGCCACGTCGCGGTACCTCCGTCCGCTCCCCGGCGCGGCCCGGATGTACCCCGAGACGGACGTGCCGCCCGTCGAACCCGACGTGACCGAAGTCGAGACCCCGGAGCTACTCACCGAGAAGGTCGACCGGTACGAGCGCGAGTTCGACCTCGGCTCCGGCCTCGCCGAGCAGGTCGCCTACGGCCAGCGATGGCCGCTGTTCGAGGCGCTGGTGGAGGGCGAGGGCGTCGACCCGACGCTGGCCGCCGGCACGCTGGAGTCGACGCTGACCGAACTCCGCCGCGACGACGTGCCTGTCGGGAACCTCACCGACGAGCACCTGCGGGACGCAATCTTGCTGGTGGACGGCGGAGACGTGCCGCGCGAGGGGATGGAAGCCCTCCTGACGGCACTCGCCGAGACCCCGTCGCTGACGGCCGAGGAAGCCGTCGAGCAGGAGGGACTGGGCGGCGTCGACGAGTCGGAGGTCCGGGACGCCGTTGTCGAGGTCGTCGAGCGCCACGAGGACCAGGTCGCCGAGGAGGGAATGGGGGCGTTCTCGGCGCTGATGGGCGAGTGCATGGGCGCACTCCGTGGCAAAGCTGACGGCGATACAGTCAGTGACGTGTTGCGCTCGGAGATACAGAAGCGGGCTTAATTGCTCCGCTCGGGCTGTAAGGAGTCGATATCGACAGGGTCCCGTGACAGGCCGTCACCGTTCGCGGACAGGTCGTGTTCGACCGTCGACTCGAGCAGCGGGACGAGGGTCGGCGCATTCGGCCCGATATCGACCATATCTTCCGACTGGTCGTACTGGACGACACCGGCATCGACCAGCCGCGGAAGGTGGTTGTGATAGAGGGCCGTGTAAATCTTGAGTCGCTCGTCGCGGTGCTGTTCGGCCGGTGTCCCGTGTTCGAATTCGGTCACCGTATCCGTGAGCACGGCTAGTGAAACCGGCGTCGTGTACTGTGAAAGCCCGTACAGGAGGTACCGCCGGTAGTGCGACGACAGGAGCGACAGTCGGTCGTCCAGCGGGAGCGAGTCGGGGATCTCAGTTTGTTTCGTATTCATTTTGATTGGTATGGTGCTGGATGGGGACAGTTATCGTGGCAGGTTCGGGGCGGTTCGAACGCTATTGTACCACGGTACGCTCGTGCTCGAGTTCGTCGGCTAGGTCTGCGGTATCCGCGAGACGGTTGACACGGTCGGTGACGCGGTGGACCGTTCCATCCCGCGTACAGGGGGCGACGTGCGTGAGGTCATCGTCAACGTATTCCGCGAGGGCAAGCGTCGGCAGCGTGATCACGCTGACCGATTCGTCAGAAACCATGTTCGTCAGCGGGTGCTCCCAGTCGAAGGCGGCAAGCGAGGCATCGGAGTCGCGCTCCCACTGTTCGAACATGGAAAGCCGCTCCAACAGGTGTCGTCCCTCCGCAGTCCGCTGTGCGAGCCGCGGTTCGATCCGGCGCCCCCAGATTAATATCGACAGGTCCTCGATATAGCCCGCGTCCTCGAGAGCCTGTAACCGGTCGATCAGGTAGTTCTGTTGTTGCGTTGCATCTCCCGGACAGAGGGACCGGACGAACAGTTCGACGCGAACCGGATTGGCAGTGGAATCCATAGTGAGATGTTGAGTATCCTGTGCCTCGCTACAGCGCTGACTGTCCTAAGCACTCTCTCTAGGCCCCTAGAATAAATCGGGGCGAATCGGATTCATGGATGATATATCTGGGTCAATCGGTAATTGGTTAGTATGTGAATATCTGTTAGTTGTTTTGCCAAGCTTGTGTTCAAATCAGCCCGAATACAGCTCTGGAGTTCGATTTCTGCATAGTATTCACCACAGACGTGTGCCCCGACAAAATATTACTATTCTAACCAGACACCGGGCGTTAAGTAGCTCGCCGCCACACTTGACTCATGGTCCCAAGTGTCATGGATGGCCATGATATCCCAGCCCTGTACGGGCCAGCCATGGATACACTCCCACTCATGTTTGCGATCGTAGACGAGTCCGGGGTGATCCTCTCGACGAACGAGACGTGGAGCGAGTTCGGCCGGGCAAACGGAACAGAGCTGACACCGAATACGCTGGGCGTGAACTACCTCGACGTCGCTGACATGGCTGACGACGTGACCGGGCAACAGGCAGCCGACGGGATCAGAACCGTCCTCGCCGGCGACCAGTCCTCGTTCGAACTCGAATACCCGTGTCACACCACGTCGGCGAAACAGTGGTTCCGGTTGTGCGCCGCTCCGTTCACCATCGATGGGGCGAGGTACGCCTCCATCGCACATATCGACATCACGGCCCGGAAGCAACGAGAGTCAGTGCTCGAAGCGGCCTACGATATCTGTACCGACGCGAACCGGACGTTCACAGAACAACTCGACGCGCTGCTAGAGCTCGGCTGTGAGACGCTCGATACGTCGTTTGGGACGCTCTCCCGGGTCCACGGCGACGAGTACGTGTTCGAGGCAGTCACTGCACCGGCGACTGCCGACCTCGAAGCCGGCAGCACGACCAGCATCGAGGACCTCCCGAACTGCAGACACGTCGTCGAACACCGCGAACCGCTCGCGATCAGCGACGTTGCTGCGGACGCGCCGGACCTCGCTGACCCGGAGTGGGGAATCGCGAACTACATCGGCGCGCCCGTCGTCGTCGACGGGGCCGTGTACGGGACGTTCTGCTTCTACGGGCTGGAACCACGCGAGACAGTGTTCACGCAGTGGGATCTGACGTTCGTCCGGTTGCTCTCGGACTGGGCGGGCTACGAACTCGAACGACAGCGCCACACGGAACAGCGAAGCGCGTTGAATACTGCCCTCCCAGACCCCAGTTTCATCATTGATGCGGAAGGGCGATTTCTCGACTGTCTGACCGACCCCGAGACGATGGTGACGGTCGACGATACGGACACGCTTGTCGGTCAGACGCTACACGAGTGTCTTCCACACAAGACCGCTGATTCGCTACTGGCGACTGTTCGTGCGGCCCTGCGGACCGGGTCGTTCCAGTCCGTGGAGTACATACTGCAGGTTCCCAGTGGCAAGCGGTGGTTCGAGGCGCGGGTCGCGCCGCTGGAAAGTCGCGCGTACGACCTCGACACCGTCATCTTCGTCGCTCGGGACATCACTGCGCACAAAGACCGACAGGCCGAACTCGAACGACAGCGTGACGAACTCGAACAGACACAGCGGCTCAACGTGCTGGGCAGAGAGATCGCGAAGGCGCTACAGGACACACAGACGCGTGAGGAAATCGAATCGGCAGTGTGTACGCATCTCACTGAATCGGACCTGTACCAGGCCGTGTGGGCCGGGAGCCGCGGGAGTGCCACGAGGATAACACTGAGTGCCGCCGCTGGGATCGACACGGCAACGCCGGAGCAGATTTCGCCCGGCGAGCACAGTCTCGCCATCGACGCCATCGACACCGGCGAGGTACAGGTCGTCGAGGATATCACCGACGTGTCGACGCCCTCGGACACCGGGATGGACCGCCCACTACTCACAGACCGCTGCTCCGTCGCGGCTGTTCCCCTGACAACTGGCGAGACCACGTACGGCGTCCTGATGGTGTACGCATCGACAGAAGCCACGATTGGCTGCCGTGAGTCGAGTATTCTGGCCGATCTAGGGCGACTTATCGCGCTTTCTATCCAGCGCGTCCACAGTCAGCAGTCACTGCTGGCGGCGACGACGGTCGAACTCGAATTCCTGACGCCGGACTCCGACGACGTCTTCGCCGGCCTCTCGGCGATGCACGACTGTTCGTTTACGCTCGAACGGCGCGTCCCGACCAGTTCCGGGAACTGCCTCCACTACGTTCGCATCAGCGGTGTGGACACTGATCGGGTGTGTCAGGCGCTCACTGAGACGCCGTCGGTCGAGTCCTGTACCGTCGTGGAAACGGCGGCGGAGAACCGAGCGCCCCTGCTCGAAGTCGCGCTCGACGAGATATCCGCATCGCCGCTTGACACGCTCACAGATTACGGCGGGGCCGTGCGGCGGGCCGTCGCAGCGGACGGCGACCTGCGGTTCACAGCGGAGATGGCACCGGATATCAACGTCCGCGCCGTCGTCGAGGCGATTCAGGAGGTCGCGCCCGGGACAGAACTGCGGAGCAAGCAGTACGTCGACCAGCCAGTCTCGACGGCCACGGATTTCCAGACGCGGATACGCGACCGGCTGACGCCGAAACAGGCCGCCGCACTCAAGACTGCCTACGCACGCGGCTACTACGACTGGCCGCGAGGGAGTTCCGCCGAGGAACTGGCTGCGACGCTCGACATCTCCGCGCCGACCTTACACTACCGTCTGCGGAAGGCTCACGACGCCGTCATCGGCGCGCTGTTCGACTCCGGAACCGGACCTGAGAAACACGACTGAACCTCACTCGTCTTCGGCACGCTCGATTCGCTGTCGGGCCTGCCGGAACAGGCCGCGAAGGGTCTTCGTCTCCCGGCCAGTGGGTTGTGCACGCCCGAGCACCCGGCGGAACAGCCGCCGGGCCTTGTGCTGTTTCTCTTCGGGGTGACCGATAGCACCGAGGAAGCGGTCGAACTCCTCGTGTAGCCCCTCGACGGACGGCGTCTCGGCGAGCGTGTGCAGCTGTTCGGGGTGCTGGGTCTCGTCGACAGTTAGCTCGCGGAGTTCGTAGAGCACGATGGTGGCCGCCTGACCGAGGTTCAACACTGGATACGACGCGCTGGCCGGGATAGAGCAGATGACGTCCAGCCGTGCGAGTTCGTCGTTCGAGAGCCCGACCCGTTCGCGGCCGAAGACGACGCAGATGTCGCCCTCGACATCCTGAAGCGAGTCGGCCAGGTCGGCTGGCGTCGTCGCCGGATACCGGACGTGGTTGGCGGGGTCCTCGTTCGTCGTCGCCGTGCAGGCGACGGTGTGATAATTCTCGACGATCTCGTCGAACGTCACCGTCCGGGCGTTCGGGAGGATGTCGTCGCGGGCCTGTCCGGCAAAGCCGTATGCTTCGCCATCGGGGTCCAGTTCCGGCGGGTCGACAAGTAACAGCTCCGACAGGCCGAAGTTCTTCATCGACCGGGCGATGGTGCCGACGTTGCCCGGCGTCTCCGCGTCGACGACGGCGACCGATATCATACGTCCAGGTCGCTGAGGTCCATATCAATCGTGTCGAGGTCTTCCTCGTCCATTTGCTCGACTTCTTCTTCGAGTCCCGGAATCGCTTCGTCCCTGTCGGGGGCCTCCGGCAGCGCTGTCGGGTCCTCCTCGACGTGTTCGAGGCCGACATATCCCTCGGGAGCTCGGTTCCCGTCGAGGAACCACTCGTGGAAGGCCGAGGCCAGGTCCGTCTCTCCGGCGTGGGCCTCGCCGCCCTCCTCGCGGAACCAGTAGATGAAGTCCGTCTCGTGGTCCGAGCAGACGACCACCTCGCCCATCGGCTCCCCGTAAATAGCATCTGCGACGTTGCACTGCTCGATGTCTTCGTCGCCGTGAATCAGCCAGCAGGCGTCACAGGGGTCGACGACCCGCTCTGCGAGCACCAGCAGCCGCTGCCGGGTTTCCGGTTCCATCGTCTTGAGCGGCCGGACCCGTCCGTCCGGCCCGAGTACGTCCTCGTCGAAGCGCCAGCCACGAAGCCCGATATTGACCTTGCTCATACGTCAGAGTGGGAGAGTCCCGGACTAAAAGAGCGCGATATGCCGGTCGACCGCTACCGATCCGTCCGCGCTCCATCATCATCGCGGAGTGTAAACGGGGTGTGTCAGCCGGTTACACCCACCGCTCGTTCGAAACATAGACAGTTCTAGCTAAATTTAACATGATCATTCCAGCTAGCATCCGCGGCCAGCATCCAGATCCGGCAAATCTGTTGGTCTCGCCCAAACATTTATACGTGATTGGCTTTTCTCCGTAAAAGAACACATGGAACGGCCGACGCGCCAGCGGGATTCTGACCAGGAGGAACGCGAGGAGGAGTCCGAGAGCACGGGCCAGCAGACCTGCCCCGAGTGTGAGTCGGAGTCCATATCTAGCGACGGCGGTGGTGAACTCGTCTGCGAGGACTGTGGCCTCGTCATCGAGGACGAGAACATCGACCGCGGGCCGGAGTGGCGGGCGTTCAATCACTCCGAACGCCAGTCCAAGTCACGCGTCGGAGCCCCCACGACCCAGACGATGCACGACAAGGGGCTGACCACACAGATCGACTGGAAGGACAAGGACGCCTACGGTCGGTCACTCTCCTCGGAGAAGCGGAGCCAGATGCACCGCCTCCGGAAGTGGCAGGAACGCATCCGAACGAAAGACGCCGGCGAACGGAACCTGCAGTTCGCGCTGTCGGAGATCGACCGCATGGCCAGCGCACTGGGCGTCCCCCGCTCGGTTCGAGAGGTCGCGTCGGTCATCTACCGACGCGCGCTCAACGAGGACCTCATCCGCGGTCGCTCCATCGAGGGCGTCGCCACGGCCTGTCTGTACGCGGCCTGTCGACAGGAAGGTATCCCACGGAGCCTGGAGGAGGTCTCGGACGTCTCCCGGGTCGAGCAGAAGGAGATCGGGCGGACGTATCGGTACGTCGCCCAGGAACTCGAACTGAAGATGGAGCCGGTCGACCCCAAGCAGTACGTCCCGCGTTTTGCCTCCGAACTGGAACTCTCCGAAGAGGTCCAGTCCAAGGCCAACGAGATCATCGACACGACCGCCGAGCAGGGCCTGCTCTCGGGGAAATCACCCACCGGCTACGCCGCCGCGGCCATCTACGCCGCCTCGCTGCTGTGCAACGAGAAGAAGACCCAGCGCGAGGTCGCCGACGTGGCCCAGGTGACAGAGGTCACCATCCGGAACCGGTATCAGGAGCAGATCGAAGCGATGGGCATCCACTGACTGGCCGCGTTCCCTGTTGTGCGGTAGCATCGTTCTCTGTTCGCTCTCATTATGCAGGTACTGGCACCGGTAGTGCAGCTTATACGTTCGTTACCGGACTGGGAACGACAGGCGTGCAGAACTATCTGTCTGGACACCGATACCGTAAGTATGCCTGTCTCCTCGTCGCAGAAACGGATCGCACTTCTCGTCATCGGACTGGTGATCCTCTTTGCACCCGCGCTGTTCGTCGTCGCCACGCTGGAGTTTCTCATCCTGTCCGGTGACCTCGCGCTCAGCGAAATTTCGCTCCTCGAATTCGTCGAACTGTATCTCATCGACTTAGTGCTGTTCGTCCTGCTCGGCTACGGCGTCTACCGGTTGACGTTCTGGCTGATTGAGAACCAGCTTCCGGAGGCACTCGATACCGTCGAGGAGACCGAGGCAGCCGACGCGACTGACGAAGCAGAACCGTCTGGTGGCGTCAATGAGGACCGGTCCTGAAAGACCGGCACTGCTGAGGCGACACAACGACGTGCCGTGAGTTTCTCGCAAAATCGGGACCGCTCGCGGGTTTTCGGCCGCCGACCGCGTCAACGAGGGCCGCTCACTGCTCGCGGATCGTTCCTCCCCGCTCGCGACAACGAGGGCCGCTCACTCTGTTCGCGCCCCTCGCTTCGTTCGCGCCCCTCGCTTCGTTCGCGCCCCTCGCTAGTCCCCTGCAACCGCTGTCGGCTCCTCGGCACTCTCGCCGACTGAGCCGAGGTCCATCATTGCCAGCAAGGCAATGACGCCGAAGCCGACTTTCGTGACCACGTCGAGGTACACGATCACGAGTGTCGCAGTCTCGACATCCATGAGGCCCACTCCTGCCGCACCGAGCAGCCACACGACCGGATACACCATCCAGAGGACGACGACGAAGTTCCGGAGCGTGCGGTACAGGCTGATCTCTATGTCGGACAGGGTCGACTTCGCAGCTGCCGCAATGTTCCGGTAGAGGAGGTAGATGACGCCACCGAACAGCGCTGCGCCGACCGCGAACAGCGCGTAGCTAATCGGCGATGGCGTGACTGCACCGGCGAACCCGAAGACGATAGTCAACGCCTGCAGGACGACGAGTTTCACCGTATCCTCCCGGCTTGCACCGGCAAGGAGCGCCAGGAACCAGACGTTGAGCGGCGTCGTCAACAGCCAGTCGATATAGCGAATCACGTACACTGCGTGGCCGCCACTCTGTATCGAGCCGAAGCCGAGCGCCATCAGGGCGTAGGCGATGATGGCGATACCTGGGATGGCGATCAACAGCAGGTACCGCTTCCGCGTCTTTTCGGGGACGAGCGTGTAGCCGTATGCCAGCACGGCCGTCCCGAGCAGTTCACCCAGTAGTCCCAGCGTGAACCAGGTCGTTATGGTTGCCATTGTTAGTCGTCCCCCACCACAGCCGTGCTGTCGGTGTCCGTCCCGGCCGAGTTTTCGACCGTAAAGCGGTCCAGGAGCGATTCGAGGTCGTCAGCCCGCTGCCTGAGTTCCGTCGCGGAGTCCGACACTTCGTCGATGGACGCGGACTGGTCCTGTGCCGCGCCGGCCACAGTATCTGCCTCCGTCGCCGTCTGCTGACTGATCGTCGTCAGGTCGTCGATTGTCCCCATCACGTCCTGTGCGGTCCGGGCCTGTTCCTCGGTCGCCCGGTCGATCTCCTGGATGCCGGTGTCGACCTCTTCAGTGTACTCGACGATGGTCTCCAGCGCATCGACGGTCTCCTCGACCGTCGAGACGCCTTCAGTAATCCGGTTACTGGTCGACTCCATCGTCTCGACGGTGTCGCCGGCCTGCTCTTGGATGCCTTCGATGCGCTGCTCGATGTCGGCGGCGGCCTCCTTGGTCTCCTCTGCGAGGCCCTTGATCTCGTCAGCGACGACGGCGAACCCTTCGCCGTCACCGTCAGCGTGGGCGGCCTCGATGGAGGCGTTCAGCGCGAGCATGTTCGTCTGCTCGACGATGCTCGTGATGACGCCGACGATCTCGCCGATCTCGTCGAGTTCGTCGTCGAGCGCGTTGATCTCTTCGACGGTCTCGCCGGTCTCGTCCTCGATGGCGCTCATCTCCGCGATGGCCTCCTGTGCGGCTTCGCGGCCGTCCTCACCGACTTCGGCGGCCGACTGGGACGTAGTAGCGACCTGCTGAGCGGAGGAGGCGACCTGCTGTGCAGTCGCCGAGAGGTTCTGCATCTCGGCGGCCGCCGATTCCAGCCCCTCGTTTTGCTCGGTTGTGCCTTCGAATATCTCGTTTATCGACTTCGACACTTGCTTGCTGGCCTGGTCGACCCGCTCCGCGTTCGAGTTGACGCGGTCGCTGGACTGGATGACGTTGGCCGCGAACGCCTTCATGTCGGCAATGGTGTCTTCGAGCGCATCCAGCGTCGTGTTGATGTCCTCGCCGACCTCCGCCATCGCTTCGTTCATACTGTCCGTATCTACCCGTGCGGTGAGGTCACCGTTAGCGGCGGCGGCGAGCGCGTCGCTGTACTGCTGTGCCTTGAGTTCGAGGTGGCCGGTCAGCGCCTCCATCTCGTTGCGTTCGGATTCGACCTCCTCACGGGCCGTCTGTGCCTGCTCTTTGGCCTCCTCGGCTTCCTGCCGTGCGGTTTCGGCTTCGGATATCTGCGTCCGGAGGTTCGCCCGCATATTGTCGAAGGCGGCGTACAGCGTTCCGAACTCGTCCTCGCGTGACGTGCTGAGGTCGACGTCGAGTTCCCCCTCGGCCATCGCTTCGGCCTTCACCGAAAGCCGTCGCAGCGAAGCGATCGTGTTTCCGCCGATCGTGACTCCGATGAGTCCGAGGTTGACGACGGCAAGCAAAATGAGCCCGATGAGGTCGGAGTTGATCTGGTCGCTCAGGGCGTACGCGTTCTGGCGATCAGCGTGGACCATAACGACCCAGTCCTGTGATTCGAGTCGGTTCAGTCCCATCAGCATACTGTCCGTTTCGTGGAAGGCGCTCTCGCCGGGTTCGAGCGTCCCCAGCGGGTTCGACTCCATCTCCGAGATCGGTGCCGTCGACCCGATCATCGAGGTGTTGGGGTGGGAGACGAACTCGCCGTCAGTGTTGACGACCGTGGTAAACGACCCATCGCGCTGGTTCGATATCTGATCGGCCTTCTCCCGGAGGTCGATCATGTACACGAGCGCTCTGTCTTCGTCACCGGGGACCGGCGAAACGACGGCAACTATCGGATGGTCGACGACCGAGACAGAGAACGGCTCCGTCACATGCGTGTCGTCGGGACCGTCGAACTGCGGCGGGTCCGTAGCGAACGGTGCGCCCTGCTCGGCAGCGTTGACCCCGATGAAGTCCTGGTTCGAACTGGCGCGAATCTCGTTTGTCTCGGTGTCGAAGTAGTGCACTGCGACGACACCGGGCGGGAGTTCCTCGTTGGACCGTAACTCCTCCAGTCGTTGCTGTTTCTCCGTGTTCGTCCCGTCAGTGAACACGGGGAGTCGCGACGTTGATCGGACATCCCGCTGCGATGTCGTCAACCATTCGTCCAACTGTGCGGCCTGCGTCTCTGACAGCGCCGTGATGTCGTCCGCAACGTCTTCCTCGAGAGTGGCGGACGCCTGCACGCTTGTCAGGACCCCGGCGGCGATAATAACAATTATCGCGAATGAAAGCGCCAACCCGAGTCTGGCGGCGTAACTGCCAGCAATAAAACTCGGGAGTGGCGAGTCCCTATCTGGTTCCATCATCCAGTGCTACGCAAACGTGCTAATAAAGGGTTGTTACGCAATTTTCACCGATGATAAACGCTACGACCAACTGTGGAAACCCTTCGGCCCCCAGCACAACTAACGTTGGTCAATTGTACTGTTGTTATAACACTCCTTGCAGCCGCCGAGATGAGTCCCCGACCCGGACCGTTCGCCGTCGGTGATGTCACGTACTGCGATATATCGGTATCCATATTCAGGGCCGCTCAGTCTGTGGGGAAAGGTTTTCCCGATACCACCTGACGCATACCCCAATGCGTGCTGTACGATTCCACGAATACGGCGGGACGGACGTGCTCCGCGTCGACGACATCGAACGACCCACACCAGGTCCGGAGGAGGTCCTGCTCGAAGTCGAGGCAGCGGCGGTCAATCCGGTCGATACGTACTTCCGGACCGGCGACTACGAGCCGGGCGAACTGCCCTGGATACCCGGCTCCGACTGTGCCGGGACCGTGGCCGCGACCGGCGAGCGCGTGGCCACCGTCACCGAGGGCGACCGGGCGTTCGCGACCGGGCTGGGCAACTGGCTTCAGGGAACCTGCGCGGAGTACGTCACTGTTCCGGAGTCGCATCTGGCGCGACTCCCCGACGGGGTGTCCGCCGAGGCGGGCGCGGCCGTCGCGCTCGTCGGCGTCACCGCCTGGCAGACGCTCGTCGACGCCTGCTCGCTGGAGCCGGCCGAGCGGGCGCTGATTCACGGCGGGAGCGGCGGCGTGGGCCACGTTGCAGTCCAGTTGGCTGCGGCGAACGGGGCGCAGGTGACGACGACAGCATCGCCGGCTTACCACAACCAACTGGCCGACCTCGGCGCGGACGACGTGTTCGACTACAGCCGGGACGACCTCGCCGACGCGGTGGTCGAGGCCGGCGCGCCGGACGTGATTCTCGACCACCGGCTCGACGACTACCTCGCGTTCGACGCCGAGGTTGCCGCCCAGGGCGCGCGAATCGCCGCTATCGGGAACACCGACCTCGCGGCGACGTTCGAGAACGTTCCGCGCTGCCGGGCCAAAGCCCTCAGCGTCCACCACGTCTCGATGTTCAACACGCCGGAGTTCGGCGCGGTGCTTTCCCGGCTGGCGACGCTCATGGCCGACGACGACCTGACGCCGGTCGTCGCCCGCCGGTACGACCTCGACGACGTCCCGGCCGCCCACGACGACGTACTGAACGACAGCTTCCTCGGCAAACTCGTCGTCACGCCGTAGACCGGCTACTGCGGACCCCGTCGTCGGTTTACCGGCCCGCCCCTCGCGTTTCCGGGGATGGGCATTTATCTTCCTACTATCCGTTGACAAATGTATGTCAGCCGAATTTAATTTCGACGGCGAGGTAGCACTGGTTACGGGTATCGGCGGGGCGCTGGGCAGCGCGGTCGCAAACGCGTTCCTCGAAGCCGGGACGACCGTCTGTGGCAGCGACATCATCGAACCGAACACCGAGGACTTCCTGTTGTCCGATCCCGACAGCGTGGATTTCTACCAGGCGGACTTCAGCGACGAGGAGGCTGTCGCCGAGACTGTCGACGCAGTCGTTGACGAACACGGGCGACTGGACTACTTGCTGAACATCGCCGGGACGTGGCGGGGTGGCACACCGATCCACGAGACGGACGCGGACACGTTCGACTTCCTGTTCGACGTGAACCTGAAGACGATGTTTCTGGCGTCGAAACACGCGATTCCACACTTGCGGGCTGCCGAGGGCGCAATCGTCTCCGTCTCCGCGCGGTCGTCACTGGAGGGCGGTGACGGCGACGGTATCTACCGCGCATCGAAAGCCGGCGTCCGACTACTGACCGAGACCATCGCGGCGGAGAACCTCGGGGCCGTGCGAGCCAACGCCGTGATGCCGAGCGTCATCGACACCCCGATGAACCGCGAGATGATGCCCGACTCCGACTTCGAAACGTGGGTCGACCCGAAAGACATCGCGGACGTGATGTTGTTCCTCTGTTCGGACGCCGCCACCGTGACCAGCGGCGCAGCGGTGCCGGTGTACGGCGAGGTCTGATGCTGCTGGCTGGACCGTCGGACAGTGTCGTCTACCGGCAGTACGGTCCACCACGTCACGGGTGACTATTCTGGGTATCGGTGCAATTGCCTGGTCAGCCACCGATATCGTGTCCAGAACGGCGACCGGGAGTCTGGATGAGCGGGAGCAATCGTCAGAAAGAGACGGTAGATTCGTCTCTGATCTCAGTTCCGATTGCGATCCCCCCGCGATCATCATAGTACTTGCGTCCAATGAATGTCTCGTCGAGATTGCCGATAATCGAGGTGTAAAGCGCATCCGCGGTCAGATAACTCTCCTCTTCGACCGGGTCTAACGTCTCTTGAATAGTCACCGAGTTACCGGAGGGAGACGTTATTTCAATGGCACCGATCTGTTCAATCACAGCCGTATGCGTCGCTGGGAACTCGAGCGATTCATCAACAATCCGCTCTGTATCTGAATAGTCCATGTCTGTTGTCCGAGAACCGGAGGTTCGGTCTCTACGTTCCACAGTACGCGGCGAACATGAATCAAACCCAACAATTTTCATCGTGGATTTGTTTTTGATTATTTGAGATACAGATTCCAGACGTGGTCAGATAGGTAGATTCGAAGTCACATATCCGCGCTGTCGAGAAATGACCAGCAAGGAGGTGTCAGTGTGGACCTCTCGGCTGCTGCTGTTCGCCGTCGCAAATGATGTCAGACTGGTCATACTATCGGATGGTATTGCGAACCGGAATCACGGTGGTTTTTATACCCCAGAAGAATATGCCGCATCACAATGAGTGACAGAGAAACGTGGGCCTCACGGCTCGGGTTCCTTCTCGCAGCGATCGGTAGCGCAGTCGGTCTCGGAAACATCTGGCAGTTCCCGTTCAAGACCGCGACAAACGGCGGCGCAGTGTTCCTCGTCTTTTACCTCGCCGCCGTGTTGCTCATCGGCTTCCCGGCAATGCTGGCGGAGTTCATCATCGGTCGGCGAACGAACCGTAATGCCGTCGACGCGTTCGCAGAACTCGGGTTCAAGCAGTGGCGGGTCGTCGGTGGCCTGGGCGTCTTTACGGGATTCTGGATCCTCTCGTATTACAACGTCGTCGGCGGGTGGGTCATGCGGTATATCCTCGGTAGCGCGACGGGCGCATACTTCGGCAACTCCGCGGAGTACTTCGGCGCTATCTCCAGTGGTCCAGAGGCCGTCGCCGGGCAGGCGCTGTTCCTGCTAATCTGTGTCGGCATCGTCGCAGTGGGTGTCGAGGACGGTATCGAGAAGGCGACGAAGGTGATGGTCCCCAGCATCGTCATCCTCATGATCGGGATGGCGGCCTGGGTCACCACACTCGAGGGAGCAGGCGCTGGCTACAGCTACTTCCTCTCGCCGGACTTCTCCACGCTGGCGGCGAACGCCGGCGACCTGATCCCGTTCGCAGTTGGACAGGCGTTTTTCACCCTCTCGCTGGGGATGGCAGCCATGATCACCTACTCCTCGTACATCGGTGACGACGAGAGCCTCCCGGTCGACGGTGGCATCATCGTCGTGACGAACACGCTCGTCGGTGTGCTGGCGGGTCTCGTCGTGTTCCCGATTCTCTTCGCCATCAACATCAGTCCCGACACCAGCGGCCCGTCCGCCATCTTCGTCGCGATGGCGTCGGCGTTCCCACAGCTCCCCGGGGGGCGACTCCTCGGTATCGTGTTCTTCGGCGTTGTCCTCATCGCCGCGATCTCCTCCGCGATCAGCCTGCTCGAAGTTGCAGTCTCCTACGGCGTCGACAACACGTCGTACTCGCGAGTGTCTCTGTCGGCGATGCTCGGAGTTGTGCTGTTCGTTCTCGGATTCCCATCAGCCTGGGACCTGGCGTGGTTCGGCTGGTTCGACACGCTCGCGTACAAGCTGTTCCTCCCGCTGTCGGTGCTGCTCGTTCTGGTGTTCGTCGGCTGGGTGCTCTCCTCTGACGCAGTTGCCGAGCTTCGACAGGGGACGGGTGGACTCCGGGCGTTCGGCCCGACTTGGCTCTGGATGGTCCGAACGGTGGTCATCCTCGGCGTCATCCTGACGCTGGCGCTCGGCCTGCAGACGCTGTTCCTCGCCGAGGACCCGGCGATCATCCCGCCGATATAACCGACGTACGGTATCGGTTTCCGGCGGATGCAGACCCGCTTTTCAACAACCCGGCTGACCGGTTGACAGCAGCTATACGACACCCTAACAGCCAATCTCAGTCGGATTCGAACCCGCGTGGTTCGTCCGCGATGCCGAGACTCTCGGACGCAGTGTCACCCTCGTCAGCGGTACCCGGGAGCAGTGCGTGGATATCGACCGACTCGCTGCCAAGCACCGCGAATCCCGTGAAGATGGTCAGAAAGCCCACCACTGCGGTCGAGGTGATAGTCTCACCGAGCACGGCCCACCCGCCAAGCGTCGACACGACGGGGACCACGTAGAAGATGAGGTTGGCCTGGATCGCACCGGTGACATCGAGCAGGCCGAAGTAGGCGATGTAGGCGATTGCCCCGGCGAAGATACCGACGTACAGCAGGGCCGCTATCGCGGTCGGAGACCAGACCGCCGTGGCCGCCGATTCGCCCATGCCGATGCTCAGCGCGTGAGAGAGCGCGGCGGCGACGGGGAGCGCCCACGCGGTCCGGACCGTACTCGACAGGTCGCCGCCGGACCACCGGATGAGGACGCTGCCCAGCGCGGCGCTGGTCGCGCCAGCGAACAGAATGAGCTTGCCGATGCCCCCGCTCAGGAGCATCGCCGGGTCGGGGCTGACGACGAGGCCGACGCCGAGCAGGCCGATGACCATCCCGAGGCCGCCGCGGGCCGAGAGCCGCTCGTCGGAGAGCAGAATGGCGGCGAACACCGGCGTCAGTATCGGGTTGAGACTGAACACGATGGCCGCGACCGCGCTGGTGGCGGACTGCTGGCCCACGAATATCAGCGCGTTCGCGAGGCCGAGCGCGAATAGACCCGTCGAGAGAATCGCCAGCACGTCGCCACGGGTTCGCGGGAGCAGTTCGTCCCGGGACCGGGTCACGACGACGTAGCCGAGGAGCACGACGGCGGCGATGTCGAACCGAAGGGCGACGAACAGAAGCGGTGGGAGGTACGAGAGGCCTGCCTTCGCTCCGACGAAGGTCCCACCGAGCAGGACGCTGGCAACCGCAGCGAGGGCGAGCGTGCGGCGCGAAATCATGCCGCCACCTCGTATTTAATTTCTGAAATATCTGCACAGCCGACAGAGAGAGGGCGTGGAGAAACCTGAGTCATCGTACTCTACGGTACGGGATCGAGGCTTATAGGGCCGTTTAGAAAATCTTACATAACGCGAAACGGCCGAACACCCGTGGCGGATATTCACGGTGTGAAATTATTTCACACTGCGAAAGCGCTTTAGGACGGACTCCCCAACGCGGCGGTATGGAATCGGCGCTCGAAGAGATCGAGTTCCTCGCGCTCTCGTCGAACCGGGTCGAGGTGTTACGGCTTCTGGCGGCGGACCCCCACTCACGCGGGGAACTCGCGGCCGAAACCGGTGCGTCACAGGCGACGCTCGGGCGTATCATCGCGGACTTCGAAGAGCGGTCGTGGATACGCCGAACGGGCGGCGAGTACGTCGCAACGGCGACGGGCCGCATCGTCGCCGACGGGTTCACCGACCTGCTCGACAGCCTCGAAACCGAGCGCCGGCTGCGCGACATCGTCCAGTACCTTCCCACCGACGCGATAGACTTCGACCTGCAACATCTGGCCGACGCCACGATAACCGTCCCGAGCCAGACGCGCCCGAACGCGCCGGTCCAGCGGCTGCTTGACCTGCTTCGGGACGCCGAGGAGGTCCGGACCTTCTCACACGCGTTCAACGACCAGGCGATTCGGGTCGTTCAGGAACGAGTCAGCGCGGGGGAGCAGCGGTTCTCGGGCGTGTTCTCGCCAAGCGCCATCGACGCGCTCGCGGCGGACGACCGACTCCGGCGTCGGCTCGAATCGCTCCGTGTCGAGCCGGACGCTTCAGTCCGGGTCCGGAGCGACGGCGTGCCACTCGCCGTGATGATTGCCGACGACGTGGTCCACCTCCTGCTGCGGGATGGCAACGGCGTCCTGCAGGCGTCAATCGACACGACCGCGCCGGCCGTCCGCGAGTGGGCTATCGAGACGTTCGACACGTACTGGGCGTCCGCGGACCCGCTCTCGGACGAGTGGTCGCTGTAATTCCGTTGTTTCGAGTCACCGGGAACCGCGACCGCCAGAGAAATCAGTCGAGGCGCAGCTACCGCACCAGATACGGGTCCTCGCCCGGCATGAACCGTCCGAGGTCCGCCTCGCGGCGGTAGTCCGTCTCCAGCAGCGCGGTCAGCGCGTCGACGAGGGCGTCCTCCTCGTCAGCGGTCCACTCCGCGGGCTCTTTGATGGGGTAGACGAGCCAGCCGCTCCCGACGACCTCCGTGGCGTGGCGCGCGTCCATGTCTATGGACTCGGTCGGCTCCGATGTCGTGTTCGCGAACACATGTCGCGTGGCGCGCTCGCCGACGGGCAGGAGAACGTGGGCGGTGATGGCCCGGAGTTCCGTGTCGAACAGCGGTTCCAGGTCGTCGTAGTCCGACTCGGTCGGCGGTTCGCCGCCGCACATGTACAGATACGACAGATACGTCTTTTCGACGGTCGGTGGCGCACCGGCTTCGGCCAGCAGTCCGGCCTCGACGAGCGCCCGCTGGAGACGTTCGCCCGCGGCGTTGTCGGTAAAGGGGATGCCGGACGTTTCGCCACCGTGGACACCCGGATGGTCGCCGATGACGTGGAAGTGGGCGTTGGCGTCGCCGTACCCGGGCACGAACGGCTCACACGGTGCGTCGAAGCCGAAGGGGTTGTGCTGGCGGGCCGTGACGTTCTTCACGCGCGAACTCAACGGGCCATCGCTCAAAACTCCGCCGGTTTCGGTTATCGAATACGAGAAATAATGGTGAAGTTTGATAACGCTTTTCTCGGATGCCCGCAAGGAGTCGGATATGCTCCGGTCCGGGAGAAGTGATATCGCGTGAGCCACGATGACCGTGTCGAGGACCTTCGAGAACGAAAAGCCGAGGCCGAGCGGGGCGGCGGCGAGGAACGGATCGAGGCGCAACACGACCGCGGGAAACTCACCGCTCGTGAGCGCATCGACTACTTCCTCGACGACGGTACCTTCGTCGAGATCGACTCGCTCCGTGAACACCGCTCGACGAACTTCGATATGGCAGACAAGAAGGTACCAGGCGACGGCGTCGTCGTCGGCTACGGAAAGGTCGACGGCCGCCGGGTGTACGTCTTCGCCCACGACTTCACCGTCTTCGGTGGGTCGCTGGGCGAGGCGTTCGCACAGAAAGTCTGTAAAGTGATGGACAAGGCCATCGAGACGGGTGCGCCCATCATCGGCCTGAACGACTCCGCCGGCGCGCGGATTCAGGAGGGCATCGACTCGCTGGCGGGCTACGCCGACATCTTCCACCGCAATCAGCAGGCCAGCGGTGTCGTCCCGCAGATTTCGGCCATCATGGGGCCGTGTGCCGGCGGCGCGGTGTACTCGCCGTCCATTACGGACTTCGTCTACATGGTCGAGGAGACCAGCCACATGTTCATCACCGGGCCGGACGTCATCGAGACGGTGACCGGCGAGGAGGTCGGCTTCGACGAACTCGGCGGGGCGAAGACCCACGCCTCCGAGTCCGGGGTGGCCCACTTCACGGCCGCCGACGAGAAGGACGCGATGGACGATATCCGGTATCTCCTCTCGTATCTCCCCCAGAACAACGTCGAGGACCCGCCGCGGGTCGAGCCCTGGGACGACCCTGACCGCCGGGACGAGGGGCTGAAGACGGCCGTCCCCGACGCACCGCAGAAGCCCTACGACATGACGGACGTCGTCGGGCACATCGTCGACGAGGACTCCTTCTTCGAGGTCGCCGAGGACTTCGCGCGCAACATCGTCATCGGGTTCGCCCGCATGGACGGCCACAGCGTCGGCGTCGTCGGCAACCAACCGCGGGTCAACGCCGGGACGCTGGACATCAACGCCTCGCGGAAGGGCGCGCGCTTCGTCCGGTTCTGTGACGCGTTCAACATCCCGATTCTCACGTTCGTCGACGTGCCCGGGTTCATGCCCGGCAAGGACCAGGAGCGCAACGCCATCATCAACCACGGCGCGAAGCTCCTGTACGCCTACTCGGAGGCCACCGTCCCGCTGGTGACCGTCATCACGCGGAAAGCCTACGGCGGGGCCTACGACGTGATGGCGTCGAAGCACATCGGCGCGGACATGAACTACGCCTGGCCGACCGCCGAAATCGCCGTGATGGGGCCGAAGGGCGCGGTGAACGTCCTCTACGACGACGAACTGGAAGACGCCGACGACGTGGAGGCCCGCCGGCAGCAACTCATCGACGAGTACCGCGACGCCTTCGCGAACCCCTACACGGCGGCCAAGCGCGGCTTCGTCGACGACGTCATCGAACCGCAGGAGACCCGCCCGCGGCTCATCGACGACCTGGACCTCCTCAGGGGGAAACGCAAGGACCAGCCTGACCGCAAGCACGGCAACATCCCACTGTAACGATGGCGGCAGACACTGACTCGGCTGTCGACGCCGAACTGGTCGCGGAGATCGCCGCACAGCTCGACGACGCCTCGACGGACGAGGCGGCCGCCATTGCCGTCGCTGTCGGCGCGCATCTCACTGACCGCCAGCGCGCGGCGGCAGCGGCCGCGGCGGCTGCGGCGGCAGACGACGGGGACTCCTGGGACGGCAAACAGTGGTCGTTCTCCGGGCGCGTCGAAGCTACGCAGAAACGGTCCGTTCGAGTCCGCACGGACGCGCCGACCGACCCCTGGAGCGCCGCCGGCCGCACCGAACGGTTCTGACCACGGACAGTTCTTCTGTTATACGGATTGGTGGAGCGATTTATTGGTATGCTCCGACCCCGGTGTCGGAGCTATCCGGAAATAATCTACACCAATCCGTATCAGTTGGCGGTGCCCTATCTGGATTTGCGGCCATGTCTCATACTAACATGATTATATATGTAAGTTTGGCCGCTATCTGCGCATAGTTTTATGGGCCGACTCTCAGTATGAGGGCGTATGTTCGATAAGGTGCTCGTCGCTAATCGCGGGGAGATAGCGGTGCGCGTGATGCGCGCATGCGAGGAGTTGGGCATCGGCACAGTGGCCGTCTACTCTGACGCCGACAAGCACGCCGGGCACGTCCGATACGCTGACGAGGCGTACAACGTCGGTCCGGCCCGTGCTGCGGACTCCTATCTCGATCAGGAAGCGATTATCGACGCTGCCAAGCAGGCCGACGCCGACGCCATCCATCCCGGGTACGGCTTCCTCGCGGAGAACGCCGACTTCGCCGCGCGCGTCCAAGAGACGGACGGCGTCACCTGGGTCGGCCCCGAGAGCGAGTCGATGGAGGCGCTGGGCGAGAAGACGAAGGCCCGCAAGATCATGCAGTCGGCCGACGTGCCAATCGTCCCGGGAACGACCGACCCGGTCGAGGACCCCGAGGAGGTCGTCGAGTTCGGCGAGGAAAACGGCTTCCCGGTTGCCATCAAGGCCGAGGGCGGCGGTGGCGGCCGTGGGATGAAGATCGTCCACGATCCCGAGGAAGCCGAGGAGCAACTCGAAAGCGCAAAGCGGGAGGGTGAGGCGTACTTCTCGAACGATTCGGTGTATCTCGAACGGTATCTTGAGAACCCCCGCCACATCGAGGTCCAGATCATCGCCGACCACCACGGCAACGTCCGGCATCTGGGCGAGCGTGACTGCTCGCTCCAGCGCCGCCACCAGAAGGTCATCGAGGAGGGGCCATCGCCGGCCCTGAACGACGCTCTCCGGGAGAAAATCGGCGACGCCGCCCGCCGCGGCGTCCGCGAATCGGACTACTACAACGCCGGGACCGTCGAGTTCCTCGTCGAAGAGGACACCGACCGCGAGCCGGGTGAACTGCTCGGCGAGGACGCGAACTTCTACTTCCTCGAAGTGAACACCCGTATTCAGGTCGAGCACTGCGTCACCGAGGAGATCACCGACATCGACATCGTCAAGTGGCAACTGCGGGTGGCGATGGACGAGGAGATCACTTTCGCACAGGACGACGTGGAGATCGAAGGTCACGCGATGGAGTTCCGCATCAACGCCGAGAACGCCGCGGACGACTTCGCGCCCGCGACCGGCGGCAGCCTCGACACCTACGACCCGCCGGGCGGTATCGGCGTCCGCCTCGACGACGCGCTCCGGCAGGGCGACGACCTCGTCACCGACTACGACTCGATGATCGCGAAACTCATCACCTACGGTGGGGACCGCGAGGAGTGTATCGAGCGCGGGAAACGGGCGCTCAAGGACTTCGACATCGACGGCATCCCGACCGTCATCCCGTTCCACCGCCTGATGCTCACCGACGAGAAGTTCGTCGGCGGCACACACACCACGAAGTACCTCGACGAGCAACTCGACCGGACGCGTGTCGAGGAGGCCCAGGAGAAGTGGGGCACCGTCACCGAATCCGACGGCGACGAGGACGAGGAAGTCGTCGAGCGCGAGTTTACCGTGGAGGTCAACGGCAAGCGCTTCCAGGTCGACCTCGAAGAGCGCGGCGCACCCCCGATCAACGTCGGCGACGTGGACGCCGACGGCGGGAGCCAGCCACAGCGGCCACAGGGCGGCAGTAGTTCCGACGGCGGGGGCGGCAGTGCCACCGCCGCTGAGGGGCAGGAAGTCGCCGCGGAGATGCAGGGGACGATTCTGGAGGTCAACGTCGAGGAAGGCGACGAGGTCGAGGCCGGCGACGTCCTCTGTGTGCTGGAAGCCATGAAGATGGAAAACGACATCGTCGCTGAGCGCGGCGGCACGATCAACGACGTGGCCATCAGCGAGGGTGAGTCAGTCGACATGGGCGACCTGCTCTTCGTGATTGGGTGAGGTCGGGGCCGGGCATCACACCGCCCCACTCCGAACCGCTTCTGCAGACGCCTTTTATTCCGGCCGGTCGAAGCTCCGCATATGAACGAGACACGCCACCAAGTGCTTGACGCACTGGCGGACGGCCCCGTCTCGGGGCCGACCCTCGCCGACGAACTGGATATCTCGCGCTCCGCGGTCTGGAAGCACGTCGAAGCCCTCCGCGACGAGGGGTTCGAGGTCCGGAGCGACGACGCGGGTTACGTCCTCGATTCGGTACCTGAGTTCGGGGCAAGCGCGGTCGAATACGGCCTCGATGCACCCTTTTCGGTCGAGTACCACGACAGCATCCCGAGCACGAACGCTCGTGCCCGCGACCTCGCGGCGGAGGGGGCGTCGGACGTCGTGGTGCTGGCCGACGAGCAGACCGGCGGCCGGGGGCGACTCGACCGCGATTGGCACTCGCCGAGCGGCGGGGTCTGGCTCTCGGTGCTGTTCCGTCCCGACGTCCCGATGGCCCACGCGCCGGTGTTTACACTTGCGTCGGCCGTGGCGGTGACGCGGGCCGCTCGCGAGGCCGGTGTCGAGGCCAACATCAAGTGGCCAAACGACGTGCTCGTCCGGCGCGGCGAGGAAGAACGCAAGCTAGTCGGCATCCTCACCGAGATGGAAGGCGAGGCCGACCGCGTCTCGTGGGTCGTCGTGGGCATCGGCGTCAACGCGAACGTCGACCCCGCGGACTTACCCGACGAGGCGAACCCGACGAGCCTCTCGGCCGAACGCGGCGAACCGGTCGACAGACGGCTGTTCACCCAGCGATTGCTGGAGGAGTTCGACTCACTGCGCCAGGACACGGAGCAGGTCGTCGAGGCGTGGCGGGAGTACGCGACGACGCTGGGACAACAGGTCCGGGTCGAGACGCCGGGCGGCCCCATCGAGGGCGAAGCTGTTGATATCCAGTTCCCGGGCGCGCTCGTCATCGAGACAGAATCCGGTACAGAAGTCGTTTCAGCGGGAGATTGCGAACATCTCCGTCCGGTTACGGAGTGAGGGCGACGACAGGAGACACGTCACTGTGGGACGCCGGTAGGCTGTTCGTCCTCCGAGATATCTTGCAGCGTTGTCTCCACCGGAACGGTAACGACCGGGACGTGGGCCGACCGGACGACCCGTTCGGCGACGCTCCCCAGCAGCAGGCGGTCGATGCCGCCACGCCCGTGGGTTCCCATCACGATGAGGTCACAACCGTGCTGGTTCGCGTAGTCGACGATTTCCTGGCTCGGGCTTCCCTCGGCTGTGGCTCGCGTGACAGTCACGTCGTCGGCGACGAGACGCTCCACCATGTCCAGGGCCATCTCGCCCTCGCGGTGGAGCGAGTCGGTGACGCTCTCCCACGTCGGTTCGTGCGGGAGCGTCGAGAACCGGCCGGTGTCGACGACGTACAGCGCATGAATCTCGCTGTCGTGGGTGTCGGCGAGCGCCTCAGCGTGTGTGAGTATCACTCGCGACCCGGGTGAGCCGTCCGTCGGTACTAGTATCCTGTCGTACATGCTGTACTGTTGGCTGTCTGAAGGGATATAGTTTGGTAACAGATAGCATACAACAACCGAGCAGGATAGAGCTCAGTTCAGCTCTCGGTCCCGTTCGTACTCTGTTGCCCCGGAGCCATCCAGCGCCGGTTCGTCGAGGGCCTGTTCGAGCCGGCGTTCCAGTTCGGTTTCGGTTATCTCCCCGTTGGCGTAGCGTTCGGAGAGTCGTTCGACGGAGTCTGTCTCGTCGGCGCTGGTCACACCTGCCGTGTCGGTAGCCCGCGTCTCTGACACATCGGTGGTCGACGGCGTCGCCTCGTCCTGACCGGTGATGCTCGAAGCGAGCCAGTACACGGCGTAGCCGATAGCCGCCAGGACGCCGATGGTGGCAGCCAGAGCAACGATACCGAACAGGAGCCCGATAAGGCCCCACAGCAGTTCGAACACGAAACTCACGACGGTGAGGACGACGATCAGCGAGACGACGCCGAGCAGGCCGTACAGGAGTATCTTCGCCGGTGTGCTCAGGGCGCGGTCGGTGGTGGAGGGCATCGTCCAAGGATACTATTCCCGCAGTGATAAGAATTATTCAGTCTTGGGGTGGACGACCCGCCGAACGTCGGCCGTCTCCGCCCGGCGAACGACAGCCCGGACGGGATTTTGCGCCCCGGTGAGGTTATCCGAGTCACCGTCGAGAACGAGCAGGCGTGCTGGCTGCCCGGGCTTGACCAGACCGCCGCCAAGCCCAGCGATTTCGGCCCCATTGACCGTGGCCATCCGTAACACCTCTCGGGCGGAAATGTCGTACAGCTTCGCGGTAAACTCCATCTCGCGGAACATCGACGGGCTGTTGAGCATGACATTGTCCGTCCCGAGCGCGACTGTCGTCCGGTCGGCCAGTTCTTCGACCGGCGGACGGCCAACGTCGGTGACGATGTTCGACCGGGGACAGACGACGACGGGGATCTCGCTGTCGGCGACCCGTTCGAGATGCAGCGACTCGGCGTGAACCATGTGGACGAGGAAGTCCGGGTCCAGATCGAGCGCGGGGTTGATGTCGGAGCTGTCGACCTCGCCCGCGTGGATGCCGAACAGCTTCCCGGCCTCCTGGGTCGTGCGCCGCTCCGCCCCGAACTCGCCGTCGTTGGCCCCGCTCGCGCCGAACCCGTCGGCCAGTTCCATCGCATCCGTCGTCTCGCGCCCGAGAATTGCGCTGTCGAGGTCTGAACCCGCCAGCGCGTCCTGTATCGCGCGGACGCCCTCGACGCCGCCCTCCCGGAACTCGATGAACGCGCCAGTCCCGGACTGCTCCATGAACGACAGCGTCCGTGCCATCGCGGCCACCAGTTCGTCCCGGCTGGCATCGCGAAGCAACCGGTGTTTCAGACCGTCCGGCGGCGCGACCAGTTCTTCCAGCGAGAGTCCCTCCCCAGCCTCCTTGGCGATTGAATCGCCGATGTGGGTGTGAGCGTTGACGAACGACGGGACCACGATGTCGTCGCTGTCGACCGCGGTCTCCTCGACGGCGGCTATCTCCCCGTCTTCGACCACGACACGGCCCTCAACAGCCTCGAACGACCGTCCCGTCAGAATCGTCCCTTCGAGAATCATACTCTCCGTTCGCCTGTTCTCTCAGTTAAACTCATCGAGGGTGGCATGGATGCCCGTCCGCACGTCCCGGACTCTGGCCCCGTCGAGATCGAGTCCGAGTTCGCGGATCGCCGCCGCACCGACCCGCTCGCTCTCGTCCGCCGGCGCGTAGACGCCGAGCCGCCACTGGTCGCGCTGGGCGGCGCGGATGGCGTTGACCAGTGTCGACTGCTCGCCGAGCCGGCGGACGTCGCCGTTGACGAGGACGCGGCTGCTCGACTCGGTCATCGACGGTTCGGGCGGGATATCGAGCACAACAGCGTCGCTGTCGACGTTCGCTTCGTCGGCGATAGCCTGCTCCATCGCGCCGACCGCTTCGTGGTCGGCCGCCAGAACCTCGTCGGGCACGGCCCCCCACTCCGCCCAGACGGCGCGCTTGTACAGGTCCCGCTGGGTCAGCCGCCGCGCGTACGCCGCCGTCGCGTCACACTGCCGGAGCGCCACGAGCAGGTCGCTGTCGTCCCACCGGCGCAGCGTCTCGGCCGTCGCGTCCGTCGCGGCGAGCAGTTCCTCCGTCCCCCGGCGCAGCATCGACTTGGCGATTCGGGCGACGTGGTGCTGGTAGACGGTGGGGTTCATCAGCGCCCGCGCGAGCAGGAGCGACTCGGCTGTCTGGACGTTCCCCTCGTCCAGGACGAGTTCGCCGTCGACGAAACACAGCTCCCGGACCAGCCGCTCGTGGTCGATCGTCCCGTAGGGCACGCCCGTGTGGTGGGCGTCACGGACCAGGTAGTCCATTCGGTCGACGTCCAGTTCGCCGGAGACGAGCTGGCCGAGTTCGCCCTCGCCGGCGACCAGACCGGCCACGCGGTCGGGGTTGAGGCCGTGCTCCGAGAGAACCCGCGCGACCGGACCGTCGCCCAGCAGTTCGTCCACGTCGTCGTGGTACTTGCCTGTCCGACGGTGGATAAGCGCCTCGACGTTGTGGCTGTACGGCGAATGTCCCACGTCGTGGAGGAGCGCCGCCGCGCGGACCCGTTCGGCCTGCTGGCCCTCGATTCCGAGATGCGACAGCGCCCGGTCCGCGAGGTGGTACACCCCAAGCGAGTGCTCGAATCTGGTGTGGTTCGCCGAGGGGTAGACGAGCGTCACCGTGCCGAGTTGCGAGATATGCCTGAGCCGCTGGACCGGCGGCGTATCGAGCAACGCCGCCGCGACGCCCTGGACCTCGATGTGGTCGTGGACGCTGTCCTTGATTGTGGTCATTGCCGTGGGCTACGGCGGCGGCCGGCAAAATCGTTCGCCACCGAACGCGTGTAGTGTTTGTTAAGCAAATCAGTGTGTGGACAGTCAGAAAGCCCCGGCTGGCTTCGGTCGAGGGCCTCGCTGTGCTCCTCACTGCGTTGCGGTGCTTACTTCGGCCGTCTTCCCGAAGCCAGCCGCCCCTTTCAGTCCCACCCGTAGCCGGTTGGTCAGCCGGTATGGGTAGGGTTGAAAGGGGGTCTTCTGGCTCTTTGCGTCCAGTCCTGCTAAACGAAACACAACTCGAACACGCGCCACGACTCCTGTTGCTACCGGGGAACCCAGCCGTAGATGTGGTTCAGCATGACGTAGGTGACGAGCCCGAGAAAGAGGCTCAGCCCCCAGGCGGAGACGGCGATGCGGCCCACGCGGGCGTGGACCGTCTCCCTGAGTTCCGCAGGGGAGTGTGTCAGCCCGAGGACGACGGCGTGAACGACGACGGGCACGGACACCGCGGACAGCAGGATATGGATGGCGAGCATCACGATGTACGCCGTCCAGACGAAGCCCTCGGCGACGATTTCCTTCTCGAAGCCGCCGCCGACCTTGAGGATGTACAGGGCCAGAAACACCATGATGAGGGTGAAGGCGGTTAGCATCGCCACGCGGTGTTTCTGTACTTGGTCGTTCTTGATGAAGTAGACGCCGGCGATGATTGCGAGCAAGGCGATACTGTTGACGACGGCGATTGCGTCACCCAGCAGGATGACGGTGTCGTTCGAGAACTCGGGGAGGGGTAATACGCCACCGAACGCGCCGAACACGAGCGCGTAGCCAACGACCGAGACGACAGCGGTGACGAGCCGCGGACGAGCGCGGGCACGCGACTGGAGTGTGTCTGCGACGGCCATAGCAACAGTTCAGGACCGGAGTGGTAACTGTGTTCTGAAACGGACGAGAACGACAGCGCGATTGCGGGCCGGAGCAGTGGCTGCTGACTCGGAAAACAGAAAAGAACTGCAATAGAAGCGTGGCCGAATCAGGCGAAGGTCCGGGAGACGTCCTCGTCGTCGGTCTCCTCCTGCTGGATCTTCTCCCAGGCGTTGTGGAAGTCCGCCATCGTGACCTCAGTGCGGTCGTCGCGGATGGCGAACATCCCGGCCTCGGTACAGATAGCCTTCACGTCAGCACCGGAGGCGTCCGTTATCTCCTCGGCCAGCGCCTCGAAGTCTACGTCGTCGGCGACGTTCATGTTGCGGGTGTGGATCTTGAAGATCTGCTCGCGGCCCTCGACGTCGGGGTTCGGGACTTCGATGAGGCGGTCGAAGCGGCCGGGGCGGAGGATGGCGCGGTCGAGCATATCGAAGCGGTTCGTCGCCGCGATGATGCGGATGTCGCCGCGGTCGTCGAAGCCGTCCATCTCCGAGAGCAGCTGCATCATCGTCCGCTGGACCTCGGCGTCGCCGGAGGTCTTTGACTCCGTTCGCTTGGCTGCGATGGCGTCGATTTCGTCGATGAAGACGACGGCGGGCTCCTCCTGACGGGCCAGTTCGAACAGGTCGCGGACGAGCTTCGCGCCCTCGCCGATGAACTTGTGGACCAGCTCGGAGCCGGCCATCTTGATGAACGTCGCGTCGGTCTCGTTGGCGACGGCCTTCGCCAGCATCGTCTTCCCGGTGCCGGGCGGGCCGTGCAGCAGGACGCCGCTCGGCGGGTCGATGCCGACGTCTTCGAACATCTCGGGGCTCTTCAGCGGCATCTCGACGGTCTCGCGGACCTCTTCCATCTGCTCTTCGATGCCGCCGATGTCGGCGAAGGTGACGTCCGGCGACTGGTCGACCTGCATGACGCGAGCGCGGACATCGGTCTCGTCGTCGAGCTGTTTGACGATAGAGAGGGAGTTGTTGACGGCGACGCGGTCGTCGGGTTCGAGGTCCTCGCGCATCTCGTCGGTGACCTCTGTCAGGGCCTCCTGATTGTTGCCGTGCTGTTTGATGATCACGCCGTCACTGGAGAGCTCCTGCACGGTCGCCACAAATAGCGGTGACTGCTTGAGCTTCTTGTTCTCGTGCGTGAGCCGTTCGAGCTTCTGCTGGTACTTGTTGTTCTCCGCGTTCGCGTCCAGCAGCTTGTCGCGCATCTCCTCGTTCTGGGATTCGAGCACCTCAAGCCGCTCCTGCAGCGCCTCGATCTTCTGTTGCTGAGACGCGTCATCGTCGTACGGCATATCGACCTCGTCGACGGTGTCGGTCATTACGACGCCTTTAGTGGGTGTATCGTTATGAGGCTTCGGGTAGTCTCAGAAACTGTATCGCCCGGCGTGTGCCCTGAGGAGACCGCTACTGGCCGCTTTCTGTCTATAGGTCTCAAACCGGCACGTTTGTTGGCCCCCACTGGGAACATCTGTCCATGCCAACCGACCGCGAAGAGGTCATCATCGTGGGCGGGGGCGTCGCCGGGCTCTCGGCGGCGATCTACACCGCTCGCGCCGACCTGTCGACTCGGATCATCTCGACCGGTGAGTCGATACTGAACCGCAATGCTCACCTGGAGAACTACCCCGGATTCCCGGCGGGAATCAACCCTCGGCTCCTGCTCGAACTCATGCGGGCACAGGCGCGTCGGGCCGGCGTCTGGTTCATCGACGGCGAGGCCGAGCAAGTGGCGGAAACCGAGGGGGGCTTCGAGGTGACCTGTGCCGACGGTGAGTCCTACGACGCGACGTACCTCATCGCCGCGTCCTGGTCGGACCCCTCGTATCTGGACGGACTGGAAATCGGGCTCATCGACCGCGGGTCGAAGCAGTTCATCTCAACCGACGACCAGGGGCGGACCGACATCGAGGGGCTGTACGCGGCCGGTCGGCTGGCCGAGCAGCACCACCAGACCATCGTCGCCGCGGGCCACGGCGCACAGGTCGGGCTCACGCTGCTGGAGGACGCAGACATCGACTTCTATCACGACTGGACCGCGCCGGAGGGGTATTTCACCGGCCGCGACCGCCCGGTTCCGCCGGGCTGTGAGGAGATCGACGAGGCAGAGCGCAAGCAACGCGAACAGGAGTCACTGGAGGTCATGCGGCGGTACTTCGAGGAGCCGATGCCGGGCGAGCCGACGATGCACCCGAGCGTCGACCAGGATTCAGACTGAGAGGGACTGCTGTAACAGGGTCCCGGTTCGACCGTACGGCGGTCGAAACGGCTTCCGGCAGTCACTCTGCCCCTGTTTCGAGCGAGCGTGCAACTGACTGCAGCCGTTCAATCCGCTCGGCCGTCGGCGGGTGTGACCGCGTTTCGATAGACAGGGAATCGCTCGACGCCTCGGTGTCAAAGCCGTGTGGAAGGAAGCACAGTCCGCGAACGCCCGCGTACGCGGAGCGCTTGTCGGTCCTCGGGCGGTCGTCAGCTCCTTCGAGTGTCTCTAACGCCCCGACGAGCGCGGCGGGGTCGCCGGTCAGCTGGGCCGCGCTCCGGTCGGCGGCGAACTCCCGAGCGCGCGACAGCGACCGGCCGAGGACGACGACGGGGGCAGTGAACACGCCCAGCGCGACGCCGCCGAACAGGACTGTCACCGCGAACAGGAACAGGAAACCAAGCGTGAACGAGAGGCTCCCGACGGGGGCTGCAAGCACCCGGGCACTGAACACGTACGCGAGTCCGAGCGCGACCAGCCCGAGCGCATAGCGACTCCCGTTCCCGCCGGGGAGGTGGTCATCGAGCGGGTCGTACTCGCCGTTTGTCAGCGACGGGAGGAAGCTGGCCAGCGTCATGACGGTCGCGTCGCGGTTGGCGACGTGCATGAGTTCGTGGGCCAGCACCGCGTCGAGTTCGTCACCTCCGAGCGTCGACAGCAGTCCCTCGCTGACGACGACTGTCGCGCCGCCGAGCGTCCCGATGGCGAAGCTGTTCGGTACGTCGGCGTCCGCGACGGCAATCCGTGGCGGCGTGAGGTCGGCCAGTTGTGCGAGCCGCTGTACCCGTTCGTGGAGGGCGGGGTACTCCTCGGGGCCGACGATACGAGCGTCGACCTCGGCCATCGTCTGGGCGCTGGTGTATCGCAGCTGTGCCCAGACAAACGCCACGAGGGCGGGGGCGAGAACGGCCACCCACCAGGCGATGTGTGCCGACGCCCCACCGAACGGAAGCGAGGACGCAACGGCGTCCCGCACCGGCGCAAGCCAGGGCGTCAGGAGCACCGCCGCGGTCGCGACCACAGCGAGGTCAACGGCGAGGAGGAGCAGGAGAGTCAACAGGATACGGCGAGTCAGTGTCCGCATAGGGGGTAGTTCTGCTATACCCACAGCGAATGAAAGGTTTTCTGCTCGGACAGTCCAGCAGTGAGAGAAAATACTTATTCTACCGCCGAAAACGGTCCCGTAGTGTCAACAAAGCTGGTGCGTGCCGCCCTCGCCCTCCTCTGTGCGGTCGCTGTCCTGTTCGGGACGGCGCTGTTTCCCGGCGCGCTCGGCGTCGAGTTCGAGTCGAGCGGTCCCCTCGACAGCCGAGCGAGCGAGCCGGTCACACCCGGCGGCACAGCGCCCGACGAAGTCGACGGTGGGTCGACACCGGTAGCGACGAGCGATGGGACAGAGACGACGCCGAGCGCGAGCGACGAACAGGCGGCGACAGCGACGCCAACACCGACGGAGACGGCGACAGAGACACCAGCGGCCAGCGAGGGCGAAGACAGTGGATCCCCCGTGCTGGTGAAACTGATCGGGCTGGCGCTTATCGGCGGGTTCGGCGTCGTCGCGGTCGGTGTCATCCGGGCGGCATCGGACCCGGAACGCGACGGGTCGACAGACGCCGGATTCCTCCTGCACCCGCTCCTCGACAGATTGGCCGGGACAGTCGTCTCGGCGGTTTCGAACGGCGCGGTTGGGCGGACCATCGGTCGGATTCCGAAGGTAACGACCGCCGCGCTGCTCTCGGGGTCGGCGGCGCTCTCACGAGTCGGGGCCGGTATCAGCGCCGTCTCCGGCGGTGTCCTGACAGGATTGACAACCGGAATCGGGTCGGTCGGCACGATGTCACTGCGAGGGGTTGCCGGCCTACCGAGTGCGCTCGGGTCGCTCTCGGTCGCGCCGTTCAAAGCCCTCAGCGGCTTCGGCGGGACTGGCGGCTTCCTCGCCTCAGTCCGGAGTGGCGTCGACAGCCCGTCGCTGTTTGGTTCGTCGGACTCGGAGCCAAGACAGTCGACGGCCACCGAATCGACGGCAGAGGCGGACGACGGCCCGGACATCGATAGTCTGTCCGTCCAAGAGGCCTGGGCACTGCTGGCCGACCGCGTCTCCGTCCCGGACCCGGAGACGGCGACGCCCGGCGAGTACGCCCGCCGGGCTATCGACAGCGGACTTCCGGCAGAGCCCGTTCGCCGGCTAACAACCCTCTTCCGCGAGGTCGAATACGGCGGGCGGTCGGCGACCGGTGCCCGAGCCGAATCGGCCCGGAACGCCCTCAGACAGCTCCTCGGCGGAGGTGACGACTGATGAGCGATTCAGAGTCACGACAAGGTGAGACCGCCAGCGCAACCATCGACGTCAGCGTCGAACGCCCGACACCGGGGCGCAAGTTCGTCCGGCACACGCTGTTGGGACTCGTCGCACTTGCCGGGGCGGTGTTCGTCGTTACTTTTCCCTCGGTCCTGCCGGACGTCGGTAGCGGGACGGCCGAGCGGCTCCAGCTCGGTGCAAGTATCGGTGCCGCCGTAATCGGCCTTTTCGGCCTGTACACTGTCGTCCGGACGCAGGACTCCGCACTTCCGCCGATAAAGGGGAGCCAACCGCACAGCCCCTATCGTGACCGTGGCACCGACGACGAGCCGGCAGAACTGCTCGACGAACTGCTTGAGTCCGAGGCGACACAGGCGAAATCCGGCGATATGGTCGGCGAGGATATCGACGAGTTACTCGCGAAAATCGACGGGCGTGTCGACCCCTACAACGGCCTCGAAGCGAGCTATGCGTCCGAAGTCAGGAACAGGCTCCGCGAGGCCGCGAGACAGGTGCTGGTCGAAACGGCGGACATGTCGACGGAGGCGGCGGCCCGGGACGTCCGTACTGGCTCGTGGACGGATAACCGCCGGGCGGCCGCGTTCCTCGGCGGCCCGGAGGCGCCCGACCCGCCAATCGAGATGCAGTTACGGGACTGGGCCAGCGGCGAGGGGTTCGACCGGAAAGTCGAGGCTGCGGCGGCCGAGATACGCCGGCTCCAGCGGGGTGAGGGTGCATGAGCACCCGAGAGACCACACAGCGCAACGTCGGTGTCTCGGCCGCGCTGGTGGCCGGCGGGGCCGGAATCGTCACCGGGAACCCGGCGATTTTCATGGTCGCGGCGGTGGCGCTTGTGTACGCGGCCTATCAGGCGGCCATCGGCGACCCCGAACCGACGCTCACAGTCGAGCGTCACGTCGAACCGGCCGACCCGCTCCCCGGCTCGGAAGTGACAGTGACGCTGACGCTCACGAACGACGGGGACGCGACCCTGCCCGACGTTCGCGTCCTCGACGGCGTCCCCGAGCGGCTGGAAGTAGTCGAGGGGTCCCCGCGCTTTGGTACCCATCTCGAAGCCGGGGCGTCGGGTTCGGTCACCTACACCGTCGAAGCCCGGCGCGGGGACCACGCGTTCACCGACGTAGCAGTCGTCTGCCGGAACCTGACCGGGACCGTCGAGTTCGCCGAGCAGGTCACCGTCGAGACGACGGTCTCGTGCAGTGCCAGTGTGGACACTGTCCCGCTCTCGGGCCAGACGCTCTCCCAGTCCGGGCGCGTGCCGACGGACGCAGGCGGGAACGGCCTCGCCTTCTACGCCATCCGCGAGCACCAGTCCTCGGACCCGATGAGCCGCGTCGACTGGAACCGCCTCGCGAAGACCAACGAGCTGGCGACAGTCGAGTTCAAGGAGACGCGGGCGGCCACCGTCATCACGCTCGTGGATTCCCGACATCCCGTTGCGGGCGAAGCGGGCGCACCCACGGCTGTCCAGTTCTGTGCCTACGCGGCCCAGCAGGTCGGCTCGGCGTTACTGGACATGGACAACCGCGTGGGCGCCGCCGTCTACGACAGTTGTGAGACGCTCCAGCCGTCGGCCAATCGGGCACAGGAACAGCGATTGGAGGCGTTTCTGGAGACGGTTGTGAGCGGGTCGGTCACTGGGTCGGCAGGGACCCGCAGTTCGTCGCTGCTCGACACCGGCGCCCGGCGAATGTCGTCATCGACCGAGACGGCAGACCGGTACGGTATCGCCGACGGCGGCGACGCGGTGGCGACACTCGACCGCTCGATACCGAGCGAGTCACAGGTCGTGTTCTGTACGCCCCTGCTCGACGACCGAGCGGCCGATGCGGCAAAACGGCTCGCGGCGTACGGACACGCAGTCACGGTTGTCAGCCCGGACATGACGACCGGGGACAGCCCGGGCAGTACCGTCGAACGAATCGACCGAACGGCCCGCCTCGACGACCTTCGAGGGAGGGTTCGAGTCGTCGACTGGACGCCCGCGGAACCGCTCGCCAAAGCCCTCATTCGCGCAACGGAGCGGTGGGCATGACGGAGTTCGACAGTCGACCGGCGGCATCGAGCGCGGCGCTGGCCGGGAGCGTGGCAGTCCTCGTCTCGCTCGTTCTCGCTGTCGTTGTCGTGGACCCGATAGTAGTACTGACCGGCTTCGTCGGCGGGCTCTGTCTCGCGGCCGGGGCCTGGGCGCTCCGTAGCGATACCCACGAACGCATCGCCGGCGGCAGCGTCGCCGTCGTCATCGGCGCGGGCGTGTTCTGTGGGACCGCGCTACTGGCTGCTGACTACTGGTCGCTCGCTGTGGCGCTCGGGTTCCCGCTGGCCGCCACACTCGTCGTCATCGACGCGAGTAGCGGACTGGTGCCACCGACCGACGCGACGGACGAACTCACGGCGATGCTCGACGAGAGTTTCGTGGTACTGGTGGTCGGTACTTGCGTCACAATCGTCTGTGCCGTCGCCGCTGCCGTCAGGCTGCCCTGGGTGCTCGTCCGTGTCGTCGCCAGCTTCTCGGTCCAGCCGCTCGTGGGCTTCGTGACGCTACAGGCCGGCGTCCTCCTCGCCCTGTTGTTGCTGGACCGGGTCACGGAGACGCTGGAATCGTGGATTCCGGCACCCACGGCGACGACCGGCCGGACGCTCGGGCGGCTGGACCTGCTGGGGACGAGCTGGTGGGACGTCGACCGCTACGTCAAAGCCGCCGTGGGCCTGCAGTTGCTCGTCGCGTTTGTCCCGACGGCGCAGGGACTGTTCGACCGATTCCTCGGCACCCTCCCGGTGGTCGGGCCGTCTCTGCGGGTCGCTCTCAGTGGCCCGCTCCATCTCCCCCTTGCGGCCGGACTGCTGGCGTTACTGAGTATCCTCGTCGTCGAACAGCTCCGGCAGTGGCTGCTGCAGTGGCTCGGGGACGACCCCGGACGGTCGCTGGCCCGGCAGGCCGGCAGTATCGTGGTTCCTATCGGACTGTTGCTGGGCGCGCTAGCCCTTACGGCCGCTGGCGTGACCCGGCGGGTAGCACCGACCTATACTGGGGGCGGCCACTACGGCTCGGCGACCGTGGTCCTCCTCGGCGTCTTGATTTCGGTCGTCGTCCTTCGCGGGCTCGTCACGGTGCTGTCCGAACTAGTCGGTGCGGAGTTGCTGTCCCGACATGTGGCGGGATTCGCGGCCGGGAGCGGACTCCTGTTCGTCATGACGCTGCTCGGAGCGGAGCGCGGACTCGCACCGATACTCGTCCTCATCGGGAGCGCGGCAGCGCTGCTGGTCTGGGACGCCGGCGCGCACGCCAGCAGTATCGGCCACCAGCTGGGCCGGGACGCCGAAACGACCGACAGCGAGTTCGTCCACGTCACCGGCACTGCGGCCGTCCTCGCCGGAGCTATCCTGCTCGTGATGCTCGTCAGGTACGTTCTCATTCCGGTCGCAGTTCCGACCACGTCGACCGGACTCTCGCTCAGTTCGGTAGTCGCGCTCGGACTGGTCCTGCTTGCGATAGCCGCCTTCACCCTCGCGCTGAACGCTCACGACGGGGGACCACGTACCAGCAGCGACAGGAGTGATACGCGAAACGAGCAGCCCGCTACTGACGGCGACTAGCCCGCCGGAGAGACAGGGGCTTTTACCCCCGCACCGCGAACCGGCAGGTATGCTGACCGGAGTCAACGTCGTTCTGGGGGTGTCGGGGTCTATCGCGGCCGTCAAGACGGTAGAACTCGCACACGAACTCCGACGACAGGGGGCGTCCGTCCGGGCCGTGATGACCGACAGCGCGACGGGGATCATCCACCCGTGGGCACTCGAGTTCGCGACGGACAACGAGGTTGTTGCCGAAATCACGGGCAGCGTCGAGCACGTCGACCTCTGCGGACGGTCGGGCTGGGGGGACGTGCTCTTGCTCGCACCGGCGACGGCAAACACCGTCGGGAAGATCGCGGGAGCCATCGACGACACGCCCGTGACGACGTGTGCGACGACCGCCCTCGGCGCGGACGTGCCGGTCGTCGTCGCGCCGGCGATGCACGAGCCGATGTACGACCACCCCGGCGTGCTGGACGCTATCGACCGCGTCGAGTCCTGGGGCGTCGACTTCGTGGACCCCCGAATCGAAGAGGAGAAGGCCAAAATCGCGACCGAGGAGGCCATCGTCACGGCGACAGCACGGGTCGCAGGTGACCGGCCGCTGGCGGGCGAGCACGTCGTCGTAACGGCGGGCGCGACCACGGAGTCGGTCGACCCGGTGCGGACGCTCTCGAACCGCTCCTCGGGACGGACCGGCCGGGCAGTTGCGCGGGCCTGTTACGCCCGCGGGGCCGACGTGACGCTCGTCCACGACGGGGCAGACGTGCCGTACGCCACCGTCGAGCAGGTCGAATCAGCCGCGGAGATGACCGAGGCCGTCCGTCGGGTCGCCGACTCGGCCGACGCGCTGGTCTCGGCGGCCGCCATCTCGGATTACACCGTCGAGCAGGCACCGGAGAAAATCAAGAGTGGGCAGGCGGAACTGACGCTGACGCTGCAACCGACGCCGAAACTCATCGACACCGTTCGGTCGGCCCACCCCGACCTCCCTATCGTCGGGTTCAAAGTCGAAACCGAGGGCGACGACGAGACGCTGATCGAGCGCGCCCGCGAGATACGCGAGCGGGCCGGGCTGACTTTCGTGGTCGCCAACGACGCGAGCGTGATGGGGGCCGACGAGACGCGCGCCCTGCTCGTTGACGCGGACACGGCCACGGAGTACGTCGGAGAAAAGGAAGGGCTGGGCGCTCGTGTCGCCGACGAACTCGGTGCCCATCTGTCCAGTCGTGGCTGACCGCGTAACCGATTACGAAATAGTTTTGCGTGTTCCGTTGCTCCGGTCCGATAACGACAGTACTGCCCGACGAACCGCTATTCGGAGTTTCTAAACAGATACTGTGACTGTACCACCACCCCGTCGCCTGCTCGTGCCAGTAGCCGATTCGGTGACGGTCCGTAACACCGTCGCCTACGCCATTGAACAGGCCGAATCGGCGGCCAGTGAGGGACAGCAACAGGTATCCCTGCACCTCGTCGCCGTCGCAAGCACGCGCGCCGTCGACCCCGACGCCCAGACGGAACTCGGCCAGGCCAAAGACCTGCTCGACCGAATCGAGGTCTGGCTCGACGAAGATCTGGGTGCTGACCCGCCGTCGAACCTCGACGTGGAACTGGGCGTCATCGGTGCCGACCGCTACCTGTTCAGCCCCGGCGATTACGCCGACGTGATACTGGCCTACGCCGACGAACACAGCATCGAACGGGTCGTCCTCGATCCGGAGTTCAACCCGGGCGGCACGACGCCGATGCTCCGGCCGCTCGAAGTCGAACTCGTCCGGGGCGATATCGACGTCGAGACCGCACCCGTCGAGCGGCCGGCACGGTCGACCGCGCTCGCTCGCGCCGCGACACTCCCGAAGTATCTCACCATTTTCGGGGCGTCCTACCTGTTTTATCTGCTGTTGAGTTCGTACAAACCGCTGGATTTCCTCACTGGCGCGATAACGGCGACTATCGTCACTGCATTGCTTGCGCCGATCGCGTTCAGTCGCCAGCCGTCGCTGACACGGGTTCCGGGGCAGTTCGCCCGGATGGCCCTCTACATCCCGTACCTCCTCAAAGAGATCGCGGTTGCGAACCTCGAAATCGCCTACGTCGTCTTGCACCCGTCGCTGCCAATCGACCCCGAGATGGTCGAACTGGAGGCGGCCATCTGGGGAGACGGACCGGTGACGACGCTGGCAAACAGCATCACGCTGACGCCCGGGACGCTCACCGTCAGCGTCTCCGAACAGGCGTTCGATATCCACTCGCTCACAGGGAGTGCGCGCGAAGACCTGTTCGACGGCGGCCTCGAACGGGCCGTCCGGTTCGTCTTCTACGGCCGGGAGGCCGCAGCGATTCCCTCGCCGCGCGAACGGGGGCAGGGGGACGGCGACGGCACAATCGAGAGCGACATCGACGACCCGGAGGTGGCAGACGATGATTGAGTTCGAGGCGGCGCTGCTGGCGATCGCCAGCGCGTTCGTCCTGTTCGCTATCGTGTCGCTGTACCGCGTGTTCGCGGGGCCGACGGACCACGACAGAGTCATCGCGGTCAACGTGATGGGGACGAACACCGTCATCGCTATCGCGCTCGTCTCCGGCGCGCTCGATAAGCCGCTGTTCCTCGATATCGCGCTCGTGTACGCCCTGTTGAACTTCCTGCTCTCGATAGCGTTCTCGAAGTTCAACGTCGAACACGGGGGTGTGCTATGACGCCGCTGGAGTTGGGGATCGTTGTACTCGCACTGGTCGGTGCGTTCTTCGGTGGCGTCGCCTCGGTCGGCATCGTCAGACTGCCGGACGTGTACACTCGGACGCACGCGGCATCGAAGAGCGATACGCTGGGTGCCGTCCTCGCTATCGGGGCCGCCGCGCTCGCGATTCAGACCGACCTCGCGACGATCAAAGCCGTCTTCCTGCTGGTGTTTATGTTTCTGACGAACCCCACCGCCGCCCACGCCGTCGCCCGGGCGGCACAGGACCAGGGTATCGAGCCGTGGACTGCCAGCGATGAGGAGGGCGAGTCATGACGCTCTCACTTATCGAGGGAGTGTTGCTGGTGTTCGTGCTGTGCTGTGCTATCGGCGCGGCCGTACTCCGTGACGTGCTGGCGTCGCTGATGGCGTTTGCCGCCTACAGCCTCGGCATCTCCATTATCTGGGTGATGCTCGAGGCCCCTGACGTGGGGCTGACCGAAGCGGCTGTCGGGGCCGGCATCATGACGATCCTGTTCATCCTGGCGCTGGCAAACACCGTTCGGCCACAGGAGAACGGCCTGTTCGAGTCGATCAGCGTCCCGACCGTCGTCCTGGTCGGTGCGTTCGTCGTCGTCATGATCGCGACGGTCCCGTCGCTGCCCGCCGTCGGGGCGGACGGCGCGGCAAACCCCGTCGTCAGCGGCGAAGTAACGCAGTACTACATAGACAACGCGTACGCGGATACGGAAGTCAAAAACGGTGTGACGGCCGTGCTCGCGGCCTACCGTGGATTCGACACGCTGGGTGAGGCGGTCGTAGTCTTTTCCGCCGGCGTGGCGGCACTGACCGTCCTCAGACAGGAGGTGTTCGCATGAGTAGCGACGAGCGAACCGGACTGTACGTCGAGAGCACGATCATCATGACGACGGTCCGCGTGGTGTCGCCGTTCGTCCTCACCTTCGCCCTGTTCGTGATGTTCCACGGCGCGAACTCCCCCGGCGGGGGATTCCAGGGCGGGGTCATCGCCGGGTCGGTTGTGATGATGCTCGCCTTCGCCTACGGCATCGACGCGGCCCGGGACTGGCTCGACGTCCGCGTCGTCGCCGCGCTCGCGTCCGGCGGCGTGCTCACGTTCGCGGCAATCGGCCTGGGAACGATGCTCCTGGGCGGGAACTTCCTCGAATACCACCTGTACGAACAGTTCATCTCGCATGTGGTCGCCTACGCCATCGAGCTCGTCGAACTGGCCATCGGTGGTATCGTCGCCAGCGTTGCCATCGGCCTCTTTTTCCTGCTCGCGGCCGGGTTCGGCCACGCCGTCGACTCACCGGAGGATGAGAGCTAATGTTTGAACTGCTGAACTCACACTACAACTACTTCGCGGTGATGCTCCTGCTGGGTATCGGCCTCTATATGCTCATCGAGTCCCAGAACCTCGTCAAGAAGGTCATCGGGATGAACATCTTCCAGACGGGCATCTTCCTGTTTTTCATCACGCTCGCGTTCCGGGCCGGCGGGAACCCCCCGATAATCAAGGAGGGCGGCGGCCCCTACGTGAGTCCGCTGCCACACGTCCTCATCCTGACCGCTATCGTCGTCGGGGTGAGCCTGACCGCCGTGGCGCTGGCGCTTATCATCCGCATCTACACCGAGTACGGAACGCTTGACGAAGACAAACTCAAACAGCTCTACTATGATTGAACAGCTCCCTGTGTTGCTGGTCGTCCTGCCGATCGTCGGCGGTTCGATACCGCTCGTCGCCAGCCTCGTCAGCGACCGGGCAGGGTGGCCAGTCGCGACGCTGACGCTCGTCGGCCAGGCCGGTCTGGCCGGGCTGCTCGCGTGGACTGTCAGCGCGAGCGGAACTGTTTCCTACGCGGTCGGTGGTTTCGCCGCCCCGTACGGCATCGAACTCGTCGTCGACGGGCTCTCGGGGGCCGTCGCCCTGCTCGTGGCCGTCGTGTCACTGGGCGTGCTCGCGTACGCTCGACAGGCCGGCCCGCACTCGAACGCCTTCTACGGCCTGTACCTGCTGCTGGTCGCCGGCCTGACGGGGATGACCGTCACCGGCGACGTGTTCAACCTCTACGTGTTCCTCGAAATCACGGGGCTCGCGGCGTACGGCCTCGTAGCCAGTGGCCGGGACGCCAGCGCCGCCGTCGCGGCGTTGAAGTACCTCATCATCGGGACCGTCGGGGCCTCGCTGTATCTGCTCGGCGTTGGCTACCTGCTCGCGGCGACAGGGACGCTCAACATGGCTGACCTGGCGAGCAAACTCGGGGAGATGGCGGCCTACGACTCGACGCTCGTCCTGACTGCGTTCGGGCTGATGATCGGCGGGCTGACGGTGAAAGTCGCCCTGTTCCCGCTGCACACCTGGCAGCCAGACGCGTACGCGAACGCGCCGGACACCGTGAGCGCGTTCATCTCGGCGCTCGTCTCGACGGTGTCGGCGTACGCGCTCGCCCGACTGCTGTTTTCCGTGTTCACCGTGGAGTTCCTGGCGGCCGTGCCCGTCGCTCGCTGGGCGCTGGTCGGACTGGCTTGCGTGAGTATTATCGCCGGGAGCGCGCTCGCCGTCTCGCAGGACAGCGTCCAGCGGATGCTCGCGTACTCCTCGGTGTCGCAGTTCGGCCTCGTCATCGCCGGATTCGCCATCGCGACCCCGCTGGCCGTCGTCGGCGCGACCGTCCACCTGCTCGGCCACGCAGTGATGAAAGGCGGGCTGTTCGCCGCGACGGGGGTCATCGAGCGTAAGACGGGCGCGACGACTGTGAACGGCTACGCCGGGATGGGAAGCCGCGTCCCGCTCTCGGCGTTTTCGTTCGCCGTGCTCTCGCTGGCGATGGTCGGCGTTCCGCCGGCGGTCGGCTTCGTCGGCAAGTGGTACATCGTCCTCGGCGCGGTCAACGCCGAGAACTGGGCCGTCGTGGCCGTGTTGCTCGCGAGTACGCTGCTGACGCTCGCGTACTTCGCCCGCCTCGTCGAGCGGCTCTACTTCGCCGAGGCGACCATTCACTCGGAGGATACGCCTGACGAGGCTCCCGTGACGGACGGGAGCGGACAGGCGGTCTCGTTCGGGATGATCGCCGTCGTCGTCATCGCAGCCGCGCTCGCGGTCGCGCTGACCGCAGCCGTACCGGCGTTCGAACAGGTGCTTCGAGAAACGCTTCCACAACTCCTGACCCAATGACTGACATCTCATCGCTTCGACCGCTGTTGGCAATTCTCGTCTCCGCGGTGGCTATCCCCGTGATTCTCTCGCTCAAACGTCGTCCGAACGTGCGAGAGGGGGTGACCATCACGGTGGCAGTCGCGAAGTTCGCTATCGTCGCGAGCATGGTCCCCGGCGTCCTGTCGGGGACGCGGTACGTCTTCTCGTTCGGCCAGTTGGCCACCGGCATCGAACTGGCGTTCCGCGTCGACCCGCTCGGGCTCCTCTTTGGCCTGCTCGCGAGCCTGCTGTGGATCGTCACGAGCTTCTACAGCATCGGCTACATGCGCGGCCTCGACGAGCACGCGCAGACGCGCTACTTCGCTTCCTTCGCCGCCAGCCTCGCGTCGGCTATCGGCGTCGCGTTCGCGTCGAACCTGCTGACGCTGTTCGTCTGTTACGAACTGCTGACGGTGTCGACGTACCCGCTCGTCACCCACGACGAGACGGACGAGGCCCGCGCCGCCGGCCGGAAGTACCTCGCATACACCTTCGGTGGCGGCGTCGCCGTGCTGGGTGGAACCGTTCTGGTGTTTGTCCTCGCCGGAACAACCGCATTCACACCCGGTGGCCTCGAAGGCCTCGCGACGGCCGACCCGACGCTGGCGCGGGCGGCCTTCGCCCTGCTTGCGGCCGGTTTCGGCGTCAAGGCCGCACTGATGCCGATGCACTCCTGGCTCCCGGACGCGATGGTCGCGCCGACGCCGGTGTCGGGCCTACTCCACGCCGTCGCCGTCGTCAAGAGCGGTGTGTTCGGTATCGCTCGGGTCGTCCTCGACGTGTACGGAACCGGGACGATGGAGCAACTCGGCGTCGGCCTCCCGCTCGCCGCGATTGCGGCCTTTACCCTCCTGACCGCGAGTATCATCGCGCTCAGACAGGACAACCTCAAGCGTCGGCTGGCGTACTCGACGATCAGCCAACTGTCCTATATCGTGCTGGGGCTGGGCCTGCTCCACGGGCAAGCGCTGACCGGCGGCCTGCTCCACATCCCCGCCCACGCGTTCATGAAGCTCACCCTGTTCTTCTGTGCCGGCGCAATCCACGTCGAAACCCACACCGACGACATCAGCGACATGGCCGGCATCGGGAAGCGGATGCCGCTGACGATGGCCGCCTTCGCCGTCGCTGCGGCCGGGATGGCCGGAATTCCGCTGGTCGCCGGGTTCGTCAGCAAGTGGTACCTCGTCATCGGCGCGCTGAGCCTCGATGGCGGGCTCATCTTCGCCGCCGCGTTGCTGGTCTCCGGCGTGCTCAACATCGCGTACTTCTGGCCAATTGTTTATCAGGCGTACTTCGAGTCGCCGGAGGACCACGACGAGAAGCCCCTCATCGGGGGACCACTTGGCGGGCGAGACAAGGTTCGGGCCGACGGCGGTGAGGACCACGAATCGGGCGCTGCCGACGGTCACTCCGACGAGGGCGAGGTACCGAAGCCAGAACACGTCGACCACCTCGGGAAACACGACGAGGAACACGAACACCACGGCGGCCCGCCCGCAGGCGGCTGGGACGACCGCGGCTGGCGCGGCGGCGAGAGTACGTGGTTTATGCTCGGGCCGATACTCACCGCAGCCACGCTGTCGCTCCTGCTCGGGACGGTGCCACACACGGCCGTCTTCCTGCAAATCGTCGATGCTATCGTCGAGAACCTCCCGGGGGTGGTCGTCTAATGTCGATGCTGACGACGGTTCCGCCGGTGGTCATACTGCTCGCGCTGGCAATCGTCGTCTCCCGGCTCCCGCGGCGGGCCGGACACGCCATCGGTGCGCTCGTCCCGGCGCTGGCGGTGCCGTGGGCAGTCATGGTGCCCGAAGGCGCACACCTCCGGACCCAGTTCCTCGGGTTCGACGCCGTCCTCCTGAACGTCGACCCGTTCTCCCGGCTGATGGGCATCATCTTCGGCCTCATCGCCGCCGTCGCCATCCTCTACTCCTACGCCAGTGAGGCCGACACCACACAGACGGCGTTCGCGCTTTCGTATGTTGCGACGAGCTTCGGGGCCGTGTTCGCCGGCGACTGGCTCACACTCATCTTCTTCTGGGAGCTGATGGCCGTCACCAGCACGCTGCTGGTGTGGCACTACGGCGGCAAGGCGGTCCGGGCAGGCTTCCGGTACGCCCTGCTGCACGGCCTAGGCGGCACGCTGTTGATGGCCGCCATCCTCCGGCACTACGTCGAGGTGGAGACGTTCCTGTTCGCATCAGTACCGGGTGGCCCGGAGACGGCCGGTATTTCGTCCGGGCTGGCCGCCGCGCTGGCAGCTATCGGTATCGGCGTCAACGTCGGCTTCATCGGCCTGCATGCATGGCTACCCGACACCTATCCGCGCCCGCACATCGCCGCCAGCGTCTTCCTCTGCGTGTTCACGACCAAGACCGGCGTCTACGGTATGTACCGCGCGTTCCCCAACGGCCACGAAGCCATCGCCTATATGGGCGGTGCGATGGCGATTTTCGGCGCGCTGTTCGCGCTGTTCCAGAACGACATGCGTCGGCTCCTCTCCTATCACATCCAATCCCAGGTCGGGTACATGGTCGCCGGCGTCGGTATCGGCTCGCCGCTCGCTCAGGCCGGCGCGTTCGCGCACGTATTCAACCACATCCTCTACAAGGGCCTGCTGTTCATGACCGCCGGTGTCGTCATCTACCGGACCGGCACGGAGAGCCTGAAGAAACTCGGCGGCCTCTGGCGAGAGATGCCCATCACCGCTGGGGCGTTCTCCGTCGCTGCGCTGTCTATCGCCGGCTTCCCCGGCTTCAACGGCTTCGTCAGCAAGGGCATCATCATCTCTGGAAGCCACTACACCTTCGGAAAGGGACCGCTCCCGCTCGGTGAGTTCTATACGCTCGAGTGGATGCTGCTGCTGGGCGGCGTCGGCACGTTCATGTCGTTCATCAAGTTCGGCTACTACGCGTTCTTCCACGGCGAGTACGACGGGAGCGTGCCGGACGCGAACCGTCTCCAGAGCGTCGCCATGGTGTCCGTAGCCGCGCTCTGTATCATCTACGGTGTGTACGATACAGCCCTGTTCACCATCCTTCCGTTCGACGTGACGAGCGGGGCCGTCGTCGACCACGTCTACGAGACCTACACCATCCCCCATCTCATCGAAGGAGTCGTGCTCGCTGTCCTCGGGCTGATCGGCTTCGCGGTGACAAAGAAGCCCCTCTCGAAGCTCGGCCGCGTCCCGGATATTGATAAACTGTACAACCCCGCCGTCTTCTATGGCTCCCGCGGCCTCGTCGTCGGCGTGACCGAACTGTACGCCGCCGTGGACCGCACAGTGGTTCAGGCGACGACCGTCGTTACGCGAACAGTGACTTCCCCGAACGACGTGATTGCCCGATTACGCGACGACGACAGCCTCGTACATCCGATGCGAGCCGGTATCGGACTCAGCATCCTCATCCTCGCGGTCTTCGTTACGGTAGCACTGCTGGCCCTTTCATGATGTTCTAAAAACATCTTCTGTGATAATTGAGGGTACAGTCAGGGATATTTGGGTTCAAACACCTCAGAATAGTTGTTAGCAGGTGAGGTGATTACAGGCTCTGATAATACAGGTGCAGACTTATATATCTCCATAGCTACGATTCGATAAGCACGGCATAACAGGGGGACCTGTTGATGCGTGCGGACACAACAATGGAACTCAAACGATTCTTCAACGACGACGATGCTGTGTCGCCGGTCATCGGGGTCATCCTGATGGTCGCAATCACGGTCATCCTCGCGGCCGTTATCGCAACATTCGTCCTCGGTCTGGGCGATCAGGTCAGCAACACGGCTCCACAGGCTAGCTTTAGTACGGAGTACGATGATGGAAATGACTGGGTTAAATTCACTCATGAGGGTGGTGACTCAATAAAAGCGAGTAATTTATACTTCAGAGGAGATGTCGCCAGTGGGTCTGAGGGAGATAATCCTGATATGACGTCGGAGGGTACATGGAAGGGAGGTGCCAGCGGGAGCAATAGCAAGGTTGTCGCAGGTAATAGTGTCACTGTCGGAGTTGACTCAGACAGTTTCACGATCAACTTAGTCTACCAGTCGGCAGAAGGTGATAACTCTGCGACGCTCGCAACTGCGTCCGGACCAAGCGCATAAACTCACGTAGCCATCGTTTTTTCCGGCAGTGAAATCCGCGAGTTTATAACTGATGAACACTCTGAGTTTGGCTGTATTCCCTGCGATGGGTGGTGGGGAACTGGAGAATATGATATGAGTAAGCAGGTAGAACGGTCGGACTCCACGACGGAGGATGACCTTTCCAAAGGAGAGATATTCGACGTCCTGCAGAACGAACGGCGTCGCTACACGTTGCAGTATCTACGGGAACACGACGGGCCAGTACAGCTCGGTGACCTCGCGTCACACGTCGCCGCACAGGAGTACGAGTGCCCGGATACCGAGGTTACGAGCGCGCAACGGAAGCGCGTCTACACCACGTTACAGCAGTCCCATCTCCCGCGGATGGACGAAACGGGTATCATCGACTACGACGATGAAAACGGGACGATCTCCAAGACTGCACACACGGAGGAACTCACCGTCTATCTCGAAATCGTGCCGGGAAGCGAGTTCCCCTGGCGCGAGTACTACCTCTCGCTCGGCGCGGTCAGTCTGGCAATCGTGACGATCCTCTGGGTCGGCGTCTATCCTTTCACGGTCATTCCGCCGCTGGTCTGGACCACACTGATTGCGGTTGTACTCAGCGTCTCCGCGGGCTATCATACCTACGCCGGTCGTGAGATGACACTGACCGAGTATGTGGCACAGGAAGCCGAGTCCGACAACTAAACTCCTGTTTATTTCACGGCCTGTACTGTTTCGTTTGTCTCGACTACCGCTGAACTATCCACGCACCGCCATATCGAATTTCGGCGGTACAGCCAGCCTTGAAGGATTTCAAGGCAACGTTGAACGGCTAAAACGTGTTGTGAGTATAAGTGGGCACATCTCATGTGGTTGAGTCAGCACACCCCGCGAGCCGGTAAGGAAATCCTTCGATGTATAGGGGGTTCCTACTCGGGTCACACTCGCGGTGTGCGTCGAACAAACCATGGATATCAAACAACTCATCCACGACGACGACGCAGTGTCGCCGGTCATCGGGGTCATCCTGATGGTCGCAATCACGGTCATTCTGGCCGCAGTAATTGCCTCCTTCGTGCTTGGTCTCGGCGACCAGGCGCAGCAGGCAACGCCGCAGGCTAGTTTCTCGTTCGATTATGAGGGGGGTACCGAGCGGGCACTGACGATTACGCACGACGGTGGCGACAGTATCAGTCCAAAGGAACTGTACGTTCGCGGAAGTAATATGGACAATGATACCGATAATGGTGACGGGAACACCGGCCAGTGGACATCGGACGCTGTTGATGGAAGTCTGAATTCGGATTCCGAAGTGACCGCTGGAAGTTCCGCCCGTCTTGGTGACGATGCAGATGATGGTGTTCCGAGTGACTACGAAGTTCGAGTCGTCTACGAGACGCAAGAAGGCGACAGCTCTGCTACGCTCGCACAAGACACCGGTCCTGACGCATAATCTGGCCACCATTTCTTTGTTTTTCAGCCACTGAGCGGCAGCACCGTTGTTTTCTGGTAGCAGCAAACCAATACAACCAGAAAGGCCACGAGACGCTGGCTACTGCGACTCGCTACGCTCTCGCCTTGTTGCAGTGATTATATCATCTCAAACATAGGTCTCCCCTTTTACGCCCTTCTAATAGGTCGGGAAGCCAACTCAGAGAGGGGTTCTGGCGTCAGAGTCGCCGGCTTAGAATCAAACCCGAGAATCCGTCACGATACTTTTATTGCCAGATATCTAGTGACTGGTAACAATGGAAAGAACGCGGGCTGTTATCACCAGTGTGATCGCCATTATACTCGGCGTCACACTGCTTTCCGGCCCGCTGGTCCCCGGCGTCACACTGGCATCCGAGCCAGAACCAGTGACACTCGAATCGGGCAACGTCACGGTTTCCACAGTTGAAATGCCGGATGAAGTAACGCTTGAGAAAGGGTCTTACGGTGCGGCGAGCTACTACCTTGACGCGCCACCGGTCCGCGTACACTTCGCGAATCGGACCGGACGGCCGACACTCGTCTACGAACTCACAATCGAGGAACTGGGGTACACGCGGACGACGAATCACTTCCTGGACGACTCGACCGGTGATACCTACGACCTGACGCTGGCGTCGGACACGTTCACCGATGGGGAGATAAAGCGCGAACAGTACAACGGAACAGTGACCGTGAGCAAGCGCGACGGGGCGGGCCACGGCGTAGTGGCGACGCGCAACGTCACGATATCGGTGGTCGAATGACGGCGACGGAGTTCGTCGGGCGTCTCCGACAGCGGACGACCGCGCTGTCGAACACCCGCGAGACGGCATACTCGGTGTTGTTCGGTGACCGGCTCGGCCTGACTGTGTTTCTCGCGACGGTCGTGCTGTTCGGGCTGCTGTGGCGGACGGCGTTCCTGATAAACGATTCCTACACGCTGGCAAATGGGTTGTACAGCCTCTCGAACGGACAGCTAGCGATGACCGAGGCGACCTACGGACCCGGGCTCGATACACCGGGAGCGAGCAGGTACGGCGGCCAGTGGTACGCGCGCAACTACGGTGTTGTTGTCCTCTCGTTGCCGGCCGTATTCGTGCTCGACCTGCTCACCGCCGTCGTTGAACTCCGCATCGCGCTGGTCGCGCTCTGGTCGCTCGCGCTGCTGGCACTGGTGGTCCAGTGCAGTCACTACACCGACGGCGACTGGGTCCTCTACGGCGGTACCGTTGCCGTGCTGGGACTGTTCGGGCTGAACGTCGCGCTGGCACAGCCACTCGACGCCGACCGAACCCATCTGTACGCGCTGCAACTGACGCATCTCCTCATCGCGGCGTTTACGCCGGTGGTTTTCTATCGGCTTCTCAGTCGGATGCACACACGCCGGCTGGGGCTCCTGAGCGCCGTGGTGCTCACAGCCGGGACACCGCTGGCCTTCTGGGCGACGGTGCCAAAGCGCCACGCTGTCACCGGGACGGTGGTCGTCTGCATCGCGTACTGCCTCTATCGGAGCCGTAAGCCAGCGGATGGGCCAGTTATCACGCAGCGGCGAACCTTCCGCGCGCTCGCATATGCGCTGGTGGGATTGTACGCGTGGGTACACGCTCCGGAAGCGCTCCTGCTCTGTGTCGCCCTGGCACTGGTCGATATCCCGACAGCCCCGGACAATCGCCCGCAAACGCTCGCGCGTATCGGCATCGTCTTTGCACTCTCCCTGCTGCCGTTCATCCTCACTAATATCGCCATCTCCGGGTCCCCGATTAAACCGCCGAGGTTGATCTCCGGTGGCGGCTCCCTCGGTGGCGATGCCGCGAACAGTGCCGGCGGGAGTGGGAGCAATGGTGGAGGAGGCGGGTCCGGTGGATTGCTCACGCCGCTGGCACCCCTGCTCGGGATCCTCGAAAGTGGGATGCGGCCACTGCTGCTGCTTGGCGGCGAACTCGTTTCGGGACTCAAAACACTCCAGCAGCAACCAGATGACGTGTATCACGCGTTCGTGCGGTCGGGAAGCGCGGGCAGTGCGCTCGATAACACCGGTGAGGAATCCGTCAATCTCTCGCTGCTCGAATCCGCACCGGTGCTCGTTGCTATGCTCGGCGCGCTTCCAGTCGTCCGACGGCTGCGTTTGCCCTCGTCGATGGCCGACCGGACACTCAGCGCCGACCGTGTCGTGGACGCGTTCGCCATAACGGCGTTCGTCGGCGTCGTCCTGCTGTACAACAGCCGCTTGCCGCTGCACGCGCAGGTGACCGCCCGGTATCTGTTCCCGCTCTATCCGCTCGGCGTGTATCTGTTCGTGCGGCTCCCAGCGGTACGCGGGAGCCTCGCGGACCACTGGGACGTGTTCCTCTGGACAGTTGCGGGGACCGTGTTGATCGGCGGGCAAGTGACTGTGGTGTTCGTCGCGCTGACGGTGAACGGCATCGGCGAAGCGTTCCAGTTGCACGCGCTGCTCGCGCTTGGAATCGCTATTCCACTCGGTATCTGGGCGCTGTGTGGTCGCTCCGAAGACCGAGCCGGGCAGGCCGGTGCAGTGCTTCTCGGTGCCGCAACGGGCGTTGCGACCGTATTTCTACTCCTAACCACCGTCGAGTACTACGCACTGGGTGATGCGCACCTCCTGCCGATGATGCGAGCGCTCGGTGAGTTGCTGGCGCTCTACTGAGTCGGTGACGGAGAATTTTAGTACGGGCTTGTAGTACCGCCAGCATGGACCGACTCAAGAAGTCCCTACTCGAAGCGCCAATTATCGAGAAGGAAGGCTATCACTACTTCGTCCACCCCATCAGCGACGGGGTCCCGATGCTTCGACCGGAACTTCTGCGCGAGATCGTCATCAAGATCATCCGGAAGGCAGAACTCGACGACGTCGACAAAATCGTCACACCGGCGGCGATGGGTATCCACATCTCCACAGCCGTCTCGCTGATGACCGATATCCCGCTCGTCGTCGTCCGCAAGCGCCAGTACGGACTCGACGGCGAGGTATCGCTGTCTCAGGTGACCGGCTACTCCGAGAGCGAGATGTACGTCAACGACGTGTACGAGGGCGACCAAGTGCTCGTGCTCGACGACGTGCTCTCGACCGGTGGGACGCTGGCCGGACTCACGGGCGCGCTCGAAGACATCGGTGCAGACATCCGCGATATCGTCTGTGTGATCAAGAAAGCCGACGGGACGAACAAGCTCGACGAGGCGGGGTACGACGCCAAGACGCTGATCAACGTCCAGGTCATCGACGGCGAAGTCACTATCGTCGACGAGCACGGCGACGACTAGAGCGGCTGTTGATACGGTTCCTGTAGCGAGTCGAGAGCGAGCCGCCAGTAGTCACCAGTAGGCTTACAAAAATCTGAGCCGATACCGGCTGTTGTGTCCCCCTCCATTCGGTCCCGCACAAAGGATTTCGCCGCACTGTTTAGTTCACTTGCTTTGCTTGGGCCACTGACGCTCGGGCTACTCGTCCTCGCAGGCAGAATTATCGCCGATATAATAGGAGTCGCGGTTCCGGACCCGCTTGGAACCATCGGCTTCAGCGTGGCCGCACTGCTGGCACTCTGGCTGGCGCTGGAGGGGGCGATGGTACAGCGATACGGGCTCGCTACGCTGGACCGCGGCGGTTCATTTCAGCGTGGTGCCCGGTATCTGTTAGTCACCGTCACGACACTCGCTGGACTTATCGTCTCTATCGGGTTTTTAGCGCTGTCGCTCCCGTGGGCATTCGAGACGCAGAATACGGCTGCACAGGTCCTTGGCGTGCTGCTCGTCGTTGCGTTAGTCGCCGCACTGTACCGAACACTCACAGCGGCCAGAGAAGGGTACCTCCACAGCAGTGAGCAATAGCGGTGAACAGGCTGAAAGCAGTCTGCAGCGCGAAAACATTGCGGGAGGTAGATTTGAACCACGTTCACGTCGCTCCCTTTGGTCGCTCGTGACCTACTTCAAATCTACTGGACTATTCCAGTCGTTCACGGATTTGTGAGCGACAGAATATAGCGGGAGGTAGATTTGAACTACCGATCTGCGGGTTATGAGCCCGCCGGAATCTCCTGGCTATCCCATCCCGCTACCTTCTCGTAGTCCGGTCCCCTCATTAAGGGTTGTGATTCGAGTGCCGTCCGTGAGTTAGTAACGCGCTATTCTCACTCGTCCGCGTGGACCTGCCAGGTGAAGATACTCTCGGCGACGTAATTGACCAGCATCGCGACTCCAATCGCGAGCGGGCTCGCAGCGATGAACCACAGATCAGTTCCGGCGACGACGAGTTCAACCGTCAGCCACTGTGTAAGCAGCCAGTAGACGGCGAGCTGTACCGCGACGCCGCCGGACCGGACCAGATGGGATTTCCCGAGCCGTTTGGCGAACGAACGGCGGCCGGTGTCACCCTGGCCGGCGAACGTCCAGTGTTCGTTGACCAGAAACATCACGAGGATCGCCGTCTCGACGCCGGCGGCTTTGGCCCACATATCGCTGACGCCGAACGCCAGGCCGAGTACGGCGAGGACCGTGTTGTCGCTGATCGCGCCGACGACACCGACGGAGACGAACTGGCCGAACCGGACGCCCGACACGAGTGACTCGAACCGGTCGGGAACGACGCGGCGAACCTGCTGTTCGATGTCCATCATCGGTCTTTCTCGACAAGGGCGGTTGGTTCGTCGAGGTGATCGGCCAGAGCCGTGTGGAAGCGATCATCGCGCAGTTGCTTCGACCGGTGACGGGCCGTCAGCAGTGCCTCGAGCAGGTCTATCGACGTCCGTATCGGCGACACCGTCGAGCCTGGCTTGTCCTCCCACTCAATGGGGACTTCTTCGATAGACAGGTCCAGCGCCGCGGTGATAGCTATCAGTTCGACGTCCCACGCGAACCCGGGTTCGTACAGATGGTCGCGTACACGCTCCCAGGCGGCCGCATCGATGGCTTTCGCACCACACTGATAGTCGTACAGCCGCGCGTCGAGCAACTGGCCGGCGAGCCACGCGAAGCCGTCGCCGAGGAACCGGCGGGCGAACGTCTGGTGGGTGGCGACCGTGGCGTCCGGGTGGCGGCGAGAGCCAACGGCGAGGTCCGTTCGGCCGTCGGTGACCGGATCGAGTATCCGTTCGAACGAGGCAACCGGTGTCGATCCATCGGCGTCGACAAAGGCCAGCACGTCGGTCTCCAATCGCTCGAACCCGGCGGTGATCGCTGCGCCCTTCCCGCGACGGTAGGGCACAGTGTGGACCGCTGCCGGGAGCGACCGGAGCTGTGCAGGGACGCCGTCTCGTGGCGCATCGAGTTCGACGACAATAGTCCGCGGATCGAGGGCATCGTCGATAGCGGCGATATAGGTCCCGAGCTGGTCCATGTCGGGACGGTAGGCTGGGAGGACAACCCCAACGGTCGGCGACATTGCCGAGTAATCGGACAGGCGGAAGTAAAAACAGTTCGAAGCTACCGGTCCCTAATCAGGTCATAAGTCCGGGAGCAACGAAAAAGCGTATAGGCCAGCGAACCGGTCCCTTCACTGATGGAATACGGGCTCCTCGCCTCCTGGCTCGCCCTCTACCTCCTGTTACTGTACGCTGGCGGGACCGTCGCTGGACTGCTGTTCCCTCGCTTCGCCGACCGCGGGCTCGCCTTCGGCGTCCCGGTCGCCGTCTCGATACTGTGGCTGGTCACCTACTTCGCCGGTCGCCTCTCGCTGACAGTCGGTGTCTGGCTCGGCGTCGGCGTTCTCGCTGTGAGTACGCTAGCTGTCTGGTGGATTGATGGCGGACCGAACGCTCGAACCTATGCCGAGACGGCCGGCGTCTTCACAGTCGCGTTTCTGTTCGTCGTCGGCATCCGCGCGCTTGACCCCGGGATCGTCCCCATTGGCGGCGAGAAGTTCCTCGATTTCGGACTGTTGCAGTCGCTCGTGCGGGCCGACAGCCTCCCGCTAGAGGACATGTGGTTCGCCGGCGAACCGGTCGCGTACTACTACGGCGGGCACCTCGTCGCGGCGATCCTCACCAGAATAACGGGAACCGCGGGACAGTTCGCGTACAATCTCGCGCTGGCGGGCTTCTACGCGACGCTTGTCACGGCGGCGTACGGACTGGCGGGCGCTGTCGCGAGCGAACGCGGTCTCCCACGACGACTGGCAGCCGGCCTCACGGCGTTCTGTGTGGGCATCGCGAGCAATCTGTCGACACCCGCCAAGTTCGTCATCTGGCTTCTGCCCGATGGATTGAGCCAGACAGTCGTCGAGCGGGGCGGTTACGAACTGGACGGCCTCGCATCGGGTCCGGACTCGTTTAGCTACTGGGACGCGAGCCGCGTCATCGAAGATAGCGCGGCCGATTTCGGAACGTACGAGCCCGGCGCTGCGCTGGTCATCGACGAGTTCCCGCTGTTCGCCTGGCTCAACGGCGATATGCACGCACACATGATGAGCACGGGCTTTCTGTTGCTGGCCGCCGCGCTCTGTTTCAGCTACTACCAGACGCCGGCCGCCGAACGCCGCCGACGGGTCGCACTGCTGTTCGGCGCGCTCCCGGCCGTCGCCGGCATCATGGCCGTGACGAACACCTGGTCGTTCCCGTCGATGGGCGGGCTGGCCCTGCTGACGGTCACCGTCGCGCCGGCCGACCCGACGACGCTCCTGCCGAAGCATGTCGGACAGCGACTCCGGCTGAACGGGCCGGGCCAGGAGGGCGTCCGAGTCGGGATGGGGCTGGCCGTCGCTGGTGGCGTCCTCGCGCTGGGACTGCTCTGGTCGCTCCCGTTCTGGCTCGGCCCGGCGAGCGGACGCGAGATAGCGGTCCTGCCCGACCGGACCTCGCTGCTAGAGCTACTGGCCGTTCACGGCCTGTTCGTCGCCCCGTTCTGGCTGTACCTGTACGCCCAGACCGGGCGTGCTGTCGGCCGGAGCACGGCCCGCATCGTCGGTCTGGTGACCGTCGGAACGGCGGCGCTCGCGGCCACACTTGACATCGCGGCGGTCGGCCTGCTCGTCCCCCTGTTGCTCGGCGCGTGGCTGTTCGCGCGCTCCCCGACGCTCGACCGAACCGTCGCCGCGGTCCCGGCGCTGGCTGACGGCGGCGACCGACCCGTCGGCTTCGAAGCCGTGCTGATTCTCGCCGGTGCGGGCCTCGTTCTCCTCGTCGAGTTCGTCTTCGTCAGGGAGAACATCGGCCGGATGAACACCGTCTTCAAGACGTACATGCAGGTGTGGGTGCTCTGGGGCGTCGCCGCCGGCCCCGTGCTAGCGTGGCTGCTCACCCGCTGGCGGCCGACCGACGACCGCGCACGAGCGTGGGCAAGCATCGGCGTCCGTGCGTTCGTCGCCTTGCTCGTCTGTTCAGCGTCGCTGTACGGCGTGTTCGCGCTCTCGAACCACGTCGAGGCCGCGGGCGATCCGACACTGGACGGGCTGGCCTATCTCGACGACGACCACCCAGAGGAAGCCAAGGCGATTCGGTGGCTCGACGACAACACTGAGGGCCGACCGACCATCGTCACGGCCGCGCCCGCGGGCTATCAGTGGAACGCCGACGACGGTGAGGGCGCAAGCGCGCCGTCGAGCCTGACCGGCCTGCCGACCGTCGCCGGCTGGACACACGAGGCCCAGTACCGAAACGACACGGTGTACGACCGCCGCGTCGACGACGTGGAGACGATCTACACCGGGGACGCGACCGAGCAGCGTCGCCTCCTCGAAGCGTACGACGTGCGCTACGTCTACGTCGGGCCGGCCGAGCGGGCCCGCTACGGCGACGTGACTGTCGACCAGCTACAGGGCGTGACCGTGGCGAAACAGGCCGACGGCGTCACTATCTATCAGGTGCGACCGGAGTACTTCTGAAAACGGAGAGCGGATTGCTGCGGGCGAACGGCGGTTACTCAGCGCGCAGTGTCGGGCCGGTCAGGACTCGGCGTTCGGCGGCGCGCGCTCGCGGAGGACGGTGACGGCCTCGGCCTCGATGTCGTCCGTGTCCAGATGCATCGGGATGTACTCCTGCCGTTTGAACGTCTCTTCCTCGTCCTCCGAGCCGATGGTACACCAGAGCTGTGGTCGGTCCGGGCCGTGCCAGTCGCCCTGCCGCGAGACCGAGAACACCTCGTACTCCTCGTCTTCGTACTCGATGCGGCCGCCCTTTCGCAGCCCCGGGTCGCCGTGGATAATGAGCTTCTTCATGCCCGTTCCTTTGCCAACAGCGTACTTAGTGACTTCGAAGGCGATTGCGACACGACGCACTAGCCGACAGCGGGCGACAGGTGAACTACCTGTGACTAGAATGACCTTATACTCTTGCCGATAGTGTTTAGATGGTAAACATCCTGATAGCGGATATTTATATATCCGGAATAGCGACAGTCGTGTATGTTGAAACAACAGCAGCGGTCGTGCGAGCGGGCCTCAGTCGTCGTCAGCCCGATGGACGACGACGGACGGATGGAACTCCGGGACGTCGAAGCCGACGAAGTCTACGAGGTCGTGGACTACATCGACGAGGAACTGGCGATGAAGCTGGGGTCGCTCTCTGCTGGCGAAGCGGTGAATCTCGAACTGGTGGCCGGGGCAGACACGTCAGACGTGTTCGGCGCGGTCCGAATCGAGTTGACCGGTCCCTCCGCGCGGTTCCGGTAACGGTGTGGGATAGCTGTCGTAGCGCCGGTCACTCAGTCACAGCAGCGGGGAATCGAGCGCCGCACAACAGGTGCGAACCAAACGGGTTTTAAGCGGCCACGTCAAATCGCTCGGTAAGGCCGATATCTATGCAGATGCCACGACGATTCAATACGTACTGTCCGCACTGTAACGAGCACCAGGAACACGAGGTCGAGAAAGTCCGTAGCGGCCGTCAGACCGGCATGAAGTGGATCGACCGCCAGCGCGAGCGTAACTCCGGTATCGGGAACGACGGCAAGTTCTCGAAGGTCCCGGGTGGCGACAAGCCCACCAAGAAGACGGACCTCAAGTACCGCTGTGGCGAGTGTGGGAAGGCCCACCTCCGCGAGGGATGGCGCGCTGGCCGACTGGAGTTCCAGGAGTAACGATGGCAGGAAGCTTCATCACCGTCGAATGCCCCGACTGCGAGAACGAACAGACCCTCTTCGAGAAGGCCGCGAGCGAAGTTTCGTGTGCCGTCTGTGGCCACACCATCGCCCGCCCGACGGGCGGCAAGGCCGACATCGAAGGCGAAGTGACCGCCGTCGTCGAGGCCCGATAGGATGAAATACAGCGGCTGGCCCGAACCGGGCGAACTCGTCGTCGGCAAGATCGACGAGATCGAGGACTTCGGCGTGTTCGTCGACCTCGACGAGTACGAAGGCAAGCGCGGCCTCTGTCACATCTCCGAGGTTGCCAGCGGATGGATCAAAAACGTCCGCGACCACGTCAACGAAGGGCAGACAGTCGTTGCCAAAGTGCTTGACGTCGACGAGAGCGCCCAGCAGATCGACCTCTCGATCAAGGACGTCAACGACCACCAGCGAAAAGAGAAGATTCAGGAGTGGAAAAACGAGCAGAAGGCCGACAACTGGATGGAACTGGCCTTCGGCGAGGACCTGGACGACGAGACCTACGCCGCCATCGCCAACGAACTGCTGGCGGAGTTCGGCTCGATGTACGACGGGTTCGAGTCGGCGGCGATCCACGGCAACGACGCCCTCGAAGACGTCGACCTCTCCGAGGAGGAGATCGACGCCATCGTCCAGACGGCCCGGAACAATGTCTCCGTGCCGTACGTGCAGGTCACCGGCTACGTCGACCTGTCCTGTCCCGAAAGCGACGGCGTCGACATCATCAAGGAAGCGCTGCAGGCCGCGGAGGGCAACGGCGAGGTCCCCGACGAGATCGAACTCGAAGTGACCTACGTCGGGTCGCCCGAGTACCGCATTCAGGTGCAAGCGCCTGACTACAAGACCGCCGAGGACGCACTCGAAGAGAGTGCAGACCGCGCCGCGAAAGTCGTTGAGCAACACGGTGGGTCGGGGCAGTTCCACCGCGAACGCAGCGAAGACGACGAGTAAGTCGGTTGCTGCGCCAGTGATTCACCACCGATGAAATCGGATATCCGCGTCTGTGCCGCCTGGGAATCCGAACACGACCGGCCGGTGTACACGCTGGGTGACACCTGTCCGGAGTGCGGACACGAGGCGGTCAACAGTGCACCCGCGCCGTTCTCGCCCGAAGACAGCTACGGCGAGTATCGACGTTCTCTTAAGCGCCGCAGCCGCGAATAAGCCGTATGGACGAATTCGACATCGAGCGCGTAGCGGACCCCGACCTCGACGAGCCGGTACTGGTCGAGGGGTTGCCCGGCGTCGGCCACGTCGGCAAACTCGCCGCAGAACACCTGCTGGAGGAGCTCGAAAGCGAGCTCGTCCGTCGCGTCTACTCGACGCATTTCCCGCCGCAGGTCAGCATCGATGACGGCCAGGCACAACTCGCCTGCGCCGAGTTCCACGCTGTCACCCCCGACGAGGGCCAGGACCTGCTCGTCCTCTCCGGGGACCATCAGGCGCAGGACAACCAGGGCCACTACGGCCTGACCGACACGTTCCTCGACATCGCCGACGAGTTCGGCGTCCAGCGGGTGTTCGCCCTCGGCGGCGTCCCGACCGGTGAACTCATCGAGGAGTACGACGTACTCGGCGCGACGACGACCGAGGAGTTCAAGGAAACGCTGGAGGACGCTGGCGTGGCCTTCCGCGAAGACGAACCGGCCGGCGGCATCGTCGGCGTCTCCGGCCTGCTGCTGGGCCTGAGCAAGCGCCGGGACGTACCGGCCAGTTGTCTCATGGGCGAAACATCGGGCTATCTGGTCGATCCCAAGAGCGCGCAGGCCGTCCTCGAAATCCTTCAGGACGTCATCGGGTTCGAGGTCGACTACAGTTCACTTGAGGACCGCGCCGACGAGATGGAGGAGGTCGTCCGGAAGATCCAGGAAATGGAACAGCAGAACTCCCCGTCGCCCGCCGACGAGGACCTCAGGTACATCGGCTGAGTCGGATTGCCGTTCCCGTGTCTCGGTATTGGTGACCGCGGAGTCGGTGCTACCGGAGAGCGGGAATTTCTTTACCACTGGAGCCTAACGGAGGGGCGTGCAGACAGAACCGGGCGTCCTACCGGAGTGGCTGCTCCTCGGGCTCGTCCTCGGTGTCGCCGGAACCCTCGTCGTCGCCGGGCTGTTCGTCCTCGCCAATCGTGTGTTTCCGGCCGAGCGGCCGAACCGACAGGCGACCGACGGCGGAGAGATGCGACGCCGCGCGGAGCTGCGGGAGTACCTCACCGCCATCGACGAGCAGTTCGCCGAGAACCACTTCGTCGAGGGGCAACACGTCGCCTTCTACCTGCCGAAACGGGACGTGGCGATCACGTTCGACGCCCGGGCGTACTACCGCATCGAGCGGTCGCCGACCGTTCCCGTACTGGTCGAACACGAGATGCCGGGGGTCTATCTCGGCGCACGCCTTCCCTTCGAGACACCTGAAGTCAACCTCGGCCCGGACCCGGAGGAGGAACCACACCCGACAGTGCAGGCGTTCAGCGAACTGGGACTGACACAGAATGCATCACTGGACGACGTGAAATCGGCCTACCGTGAGCGCGTCAAGGAGGTCCACCCGGATCACGGCGGCAACGAGGACGAGTTCAAGCGCGTCAGAGAGGCGTACACGACTGCGAAACAGCACGCGTCCGGCGCGTCGAGACAGCGGGCATCGTAGGATATCAGACAGCGGTTCTCGAACGCGTTGTTCACCCGAGAATCGGTCGATAATCCAGGGTATCGCCAGGCGATGACTGACCGGAGGGTGCTACCCGACAAGCGTGTCACTGCATCGGGACACAACAGACCGGTACAGCCGCATTACGGACAACGGTCTCAGTGACGCTTCCGGTCAGATATCGCGTGAGGCCGGATCGACCGTGTGTTCCCATCGCGATGAGGTCGATATCGTGTTCCTCGCTGTAGGAGAGGATAGTGCGTGCAGCCGGGCCGCTTGCGATATTACCCGCGACACTGACGCCTGCATCCCTGGCACGCTCATGGACCGTCTCGAGTGCCTCCTGGCCGGTCTGCTCAAGCGCGTCGTGAATCTCGGCTGCCCCCTCAACGCCGCCGAAGCGACTCGTATCGACGGAATACATCGTGTGTATCGTCGCGTCAAACACCTCAGCTAGCGTGATTCCCCACTCGATCGCGAGTTCTGCGCCCTCGCTGCCGTCAGTCGGGAGCAGAACGTTGTCGTACCGCTGGTCGCCGATTTCGACGATGTCCCCGTCCGGCGTTACCGTGACAATCGGGACATCTGCGGTCCGGAGCGTCTTTTCTGCGACACTCCCGAGGACAACCCGTTCGAACCCTGTCCGCCCCTGTGTCCCCATAACGATGAGATCAATGTCGTGGGTATCGACGTAGTCGTTGATCACCTGAAACGGGATGCCCGACTCGACAGCGGTCGTGATTTGCCCAGAGAGATGTGCCCGGGCGAGTCTGGCGATGGAATCTACCGCTCGTTCTGCCTCCGCTTCGAGGAGACGCTCCCGGTCAGTCTGCCCGTCAGAATTCAGATCCGGTTCGATGTCACGGGAGTCAACCGCTGACAGTACGTGGAGGTCGGCACCGATTGTGGCAGCGAGATCGATACCTCGCCGGGCACCGATCCGCGCGCCGTCACTGCCGTCGGTCGGCACGAGAATCGAGTCGATCGTTCGGCTCATGGACACAGTTTGACAGGCTATTGATTTAACACTACGTTCGATTCTCACCACGAAGTAGCGTCGTTCATTCGAGAATCATCTTATGCCGCGTACGCGTGCTGCATCTCGCACGCCTCGTTCAACCGACACAGTACCCGACAAAAGCCGTAGCGAGATAGAAGATCACCACAGTAGTAATACGTCGCTTATCCTGATACCGTCGGCTGTAAGTCTGTGAAGAATTTCGCCACCTCAAGGTAGCGAATATCTTGAAATAGTTACAGCCAACAGTATGAGACAAGCGCACCACCGTTTTATCAGCCACCTGACCGTAGTCGGGATATGATCTCACAGATTCTCGTTCCGATGGACGACTCGGAGATGGCCCAGCGGGCGCTCGAGTACGCCCTTGAGAACCACCCTGGGGCGGAGATTACTGTCTTACACGTCGTGGGCGGACCGTCACCGTTGGGGGGAGCGGCCACGGCACTGGCTCTTTCGGAAGACGTCGAAGCGGCCGCGGAGGAGCGTTCGGAGGCGGTATTCGACGACGCTCGGGAGATCGCTGCCGAGTACGATGTCGAAATCACCACCGAGGTACAACTGGGACATCCGGCTCGGGCGATTCTGAATAGAGCCGACGACTTCGATGCGGTCGTACTCGGAAGTCACGGCGGCGCGTTGGCCGATCGACTGGTCGTCGGGAACGTCGCCCAGAAAGTGTTCCGTAACTCACCCGTTCCAGTCATCGTCGCTCGGTGAGTGACGGAGACTGAGGGATGAATTGACGGCCTCACATTTGCCCCGTTTCCACCGGAATCGGTCCGGAGAAACACCGTCCCGGGTCGCGGGGGTGACTACGGCGTCACGACGAACTTCCCGACGCCATCGCGGTCCTGCATCGCCGCAAACGCCGCACCGGTCTCCTCCAGCGAGTACGTCTCGTCGATTTCCGGGGTGAGGTTGCCGTCGGCGACGAGCCCGACGAGTCGCTCCAGGTCGCCCTGCGTCCCCATCGTACTCCCGATGACTCGTTTGTGACCGAGGAACAGGTCGGGAATATCGATCTCGGATGTGCCACCGGCCGTCCGTCCACAGACCGCCATCCGGCCGCCGCGTCGGAGAACGTCCAGACCGAGCTGCGTGTACTCGCCACCGAGATGATTGAGCACGCCGTCGACGGTTCCGATGTCGGTGACCGCCGCTCGAATCTCGTCCGGGTCGGTGCTCTCGATGGCGTAGTCCAGGCCGAGCGATTCGACCCGGTTCAGTTTCGCCTGTGAGGACGAGGTCCCGACGCTGTGAGCACCGAGAACGGACGCGAGTTGCACGCCTGCGACGCCGACACCGCCGGTCACGCCCGGGATGAACACCAGATCCCCCGGACCGGCCTCAATCCGGCGGAGCATATGGAAGGCCGTCATGTAGGCTGTCGGGAGGGCAGCCGCGTCGACCGTCTCCACGCCGTCGGGGAGCCTGACGAGGCGATCGGCCTGCACGCGGGCCGCCTCGGCGAGGCCGCCGTGGTACAGCGAGAAGTTCTCACAGAGGTTCTCCGGCCCCTCGCGGCAGTAGCGACACGTCCCGCAGGTCTCGTTCGGGCAGAGGACCACACGGTCCCCGGGTTCGACGGCAGTAACGCCCTCGCCCACAGTATCGACGGTGCCGGCGACATCAAGGCCGCTGACGAACGGCAGGTCGTCCGTGTCGACCATCGCGGAGTCCCCCTCGAGAACCCAGAGGTCGTGGCGGTTGATGGCACACGCCTCCACGGAGACCACCGCTTCACCGCGTCCGGGTTCGGGGGTCGGTTGGTTAATAATCGAGACGCCGTCCGGCCCAGTGAGTTCACGGAACGCTGCAGTGCGCATCGGGCCTGTGTTGTGCCACGACGGGCTAAACAACACCGAATCGTGGGATGTTGTAACACCCTCGCATTTCGGCCGGTTGCTCAGATACCTTGGCTCATGAGGTGGCTGCGCAGCAGGTCCGCCTCCTTGCTCCCGGCGACGGGATTCACGAGGACCACGACATCGTTATCGTCGAAGGCCCCATCGTTGGCCAACGCTCGCGCGCCGGCGATGGCTGTCCCACCGGTCGCACCGGTTTCCGGCCCCATCTCACAGCCGTCGACCGCGCCGGCCAGAATGTCTTTGTCCGGGACGGCGACGCCGTCGCCGCCCGAGCGGTCGAGCGAGTCGAGTGCCGCCGCGCCAGCAGCGGGGTCGGGGACCTCCAGCGGGCCGACGATGGTGTCGGGGTGCTCGATGGTCGCGGGTTCGTCGTCGCCCGCGCTCGCGGCGTCAGCGATGGCGGCCGTCGAGTCCGGCTGTGCGGCGTAGATTCGTGGGACTGAGTCCGTGAGGCCGCTGTCGGCAGCCGCCCGGAACCCACGTTCGAGGCCAACGAGCGTCTCACCGTGGCCGGTGGGGTGGACCACCGCGTCTGGGGCCGTCCAGTCGAGGTCGTCGGCCGTCTCGAAGGCGACGGATTTGGCTCCCTCGATGCGGAAGGGGTGGCCGGGCGCGACCGGGACCCACCCGTCGGATTCCTCGGCCAGTTCCTCGTCGAACGCCGAGACGGCGTCGTCGTACCGGCCCTCGACGACGCGCATATCGCCGCCGTGGACGTTCACCATCGCCTTATTGAGGAACGGGCAGCGCGAGGGGACGAATCCCTTCGATTCGATGCCCGCGCGGGCCGCGTAGGCGGCGTTGGCCTGTGCGCCGTTGCCCGTCGAGGGCGTCACGACGCGCTCAGCCCCGCGCTGCGCGGCGGCGGTGACCGAAAGCGAGAGCCTGCGGTCGCCCAGCGAGGCCGTGGGATTGCGCCCCTCGTCTTTGACGTACACCGAGTCGACGCCGAGTTCCTCGGCCAGGTCCGGAACCGGGACCAGCGGCGTCGCCCCCTCGCCGAGCGTCACCGTCGCGTCCTGCGGGAAGGGCCGAAGGGACTCGTACCGGCCCGGTCCCGTCGTGTCGGGCAGCGCTTCGGGCGTCAGGTCAGGAACGTCGTAGTCGCCGACGAGAACGCCGCCGCAGTCGGGACAGCGGTCGCTCGTGCTGTCGGTTTCCGCGCCACACGCCGTGCAGATGAGGCCGCGAAACGCCGCAGTCGTCTCCATGGTTCTCTCTGTGGACGGGACGACCAAGTGTGGTCCGGTCCCGCTTCAGCACGCTCTTGTCCCGGGCGGTCGAACTGGGAAGTATGACAGATGTCGTCGTCGCCGGCGGGGGGCTCTCCGGGCTAGTCGCCGCCAGGCACCTGGCTGCGTCGGGCCGAGACGTGACCGTCTTCGAGCAGCGCTCGGACGTTGGCGGTCGCGTCCGGACGACCCACGAGGACGGCTACACGTTCGACCGCGGGTTCCAGGTCATGTTCACCGCCTACCCCGCGGCGAAGCGCGAACTCGACATCGAGGCGCTGGCTCCGCGGACGTTCACACCGGGCGCGACCATCGCCAGTCCGAACCACCGTTCGGTGCTGTCGGACCCGCTCCGGAACCCCTCGGCCGCGCCTCAGACGCTGCTCAACACCGACGTTCGCACGGCCGACAAGCTCCGGCTGTTCCGGCTCCAGCGCGAGCTGGCCAACGTCGAGCCAGTCGAACTGCTCTCCCGGGGCGGAAAGACAATCCGGGAGTACCTCGCCGACTACGGCTTCTCACAGCGGTTCGTCGAGCGGTTCGCCGCGCCGTTCTACGGCGGCATCACGCTCGACCGCTCGCTCGGAACCGACAGCAGCATCTTCGAATACACCTACAAGATGCTGAGCGAGGGCGAGATATTCGTCCCCGCCGACGGGATGCAGGCGATGCCGCGACAGCTCGCCGACCGCGCACGCTCAGCGGGCGCGACCATCGAAACCGACGCGGCCGTGACGGACCTGGAAACCCACGAAGGCGAGGTCACTGCCGAAGTGGGCAACGAGACGGTGACGGCCGAGAGCGCCGTCGTCGCGACGGACCCGCGAACCGCGGCGGAGTTGACGGACATCGACGCCATTCCGACCGAGCCGGTCGGCTGTGTCACCCAGTACTTCGCGCTCCCGACGAATCGCGCACCGACGACCGGACAGCGCATCATCCTCAACGCGGCGGACGACCGGCCGAACACCGTCGCGCCGCTGTCGGCGGTCGCCAGCGAGTACGCCCCCGCCGGCATGGAGTTGTACAGCGCCACGTTCCTCGGGACGCCGGCGGAAGACGACGCGGAACTGGCCGCAGCGGTCCGGGATGCGCTTCGGTCGTGGTATCCGAACGCGAGCTTCGAGGCGCTGGAACTGCTCCGGACCGACCGCGTCCCGTTCGCGCAGTTCGCCCAGCCGCCGGGGTATCGGGACTCGCTTCCGGACCCGACAGCGCCGGACGGGAACGCCGTCTTGGCCGGCGATTACACCCGCTGGTCGTCGATACAGGCTGCGCTGGAAAGCGGCAAGGTCGCCGCTGATCTGCTTCGATAAGGAAAACGCCGATACGACTGCAGGAAGGGAACGGCGGCCTATGCGGCCGGACCGCCGCTATTCGTGTTTCCCTCGTGGTCGTGTCCCTCCCCTTCGAGGACTTCCGAGACGTACTTTATCGTCGCGAAGTACAGCAGCAGTAGCGAAAGCAGCGTAATCGCGATGAGACCCAGCGCGATTTCTGTCTGAACCATGTTCCAGCGTCCACCGTCGCAGGCCAAATATTTACCGTTATAACATTCGACGGAACTCACCCAGCGGCGGGAACGACAGGGTCTCCCGCCCGCTCTCGTCCCAGACGACCGGCTCAAGTCGGTCGGCGTCGGTGACGAGTGGAGACTGGAAGTCGCCGGCACGCATCTCGTTGACCTCGACGCCGGCGTTCAGCCTGTTGAACGACGGGAGCATCACCACGTCGCTGCCGCGGTACTGGCCGCTCCCGGCGAGATAGCAGGGCCGGCGCTGGCCCTCGATGGAGATGGTCGGGTGGTCGTGCCCGACGACGTAGCGCTCTGCGTCAACTTCGGGAGCCTCGTGACCGTGACAGACCACGGTATCGCCGACCCAGTACTCCGTCTCGGTCGGGCCGTCCCAGACACTGTCGAGCATCGTGTCGTGGTTGCCCGGCGTCACGACCAACCGCGCGCCGACTTCCTGACAGGCGCTCTTGAGCCCCGCCACGGTGCTCTCGACCGACCGAGGAACGGTCTGGAACGAGTGGAGGAGGTCGCCGGCGACGACGACCTCCTCGGGGCCGTGGCGCTCGACGAGCGACTGGAACCGCTGGACCATGTCCGAACCGGACCCGACCGGCAGTTCGAGATTCCCACCAGTACCCCGGCCGACGTGGAGATCCGCGACGACGAGCGTCTCCCCGAGCAGGAGCGCCCGGTCGTCGTAACTGGCTGTCATCGCCGTCCAGTCGGCGCTGGTGACGGTTATATTGTCGGTCACGGCGACGGGCCCCATCGCAGGCGGCCGGACCGCGGCCGAATGTCTCGGCCTGACAGTGTCGGTGGTATTTTTACCTGCGACTCCCGTGACTTCTGTATGGTCGACGTCCTGGAGAACAAGCGGGCCGCGACGCGGTTTCGGGTCCTCGTGGAGATCGCCGAGCGCCAGCCCGCGGTGAGTCAGGGCGAAATCGCCGACGCCGTCGGCGTGACGAGCCAGGCCGTCAGCGAGTACATCCGTGAACTCGTCGACGACGGCCTCGTCGAGAAGGAAGGGCGGTCGCGCTACCGCGTCACCAAGGAGGGCGTCGACTGGGTGTTCCAGTCCGCCACCGACGTGCGCCGGTTCGCCGACCACGTCACCGACGACGTGCTTGGCAGCGTGCAGGAGGACGCCGCCATTGCCACGGCGGACCTGGCTGAGGGCGAGACGGTCACGCTCTCGCTGTCGGACGGCCTGTTGCACGCCGACCCCGGCGGTGGCGACGCAACGGGCGTGACGACGACCAGCGCCGCGGAAGGCGAGGTCGTCGGGGTCACCGGCTTCGAGGGCGTCATCGACCTCGACCCCGGCCACGTCAGCGTGATACAGGTTCCGCCGGTCCGGTCGGGGCCGGTCGAGAACGTCGACGACATCGCCGCGGCCTGTGCGGACGCCCCCATCGTCACCGCCGCGGGTGTCGAGGCCGTCGTCGCGCTCCGCGATGCCGACATCGAACCGACGACGCACTTCGCGGCGGGCGAGGTGGCCGCCGACGCCGCATCTCGGGGACTCGATGCCGTCGTCGTCGCGACACAGGACACCGTCGGTCGTGTGACCGACGCCCTCCGCGACGCGAGCGTCGACTACGATGTGACGCAGTAACCAGCAAGTAGCGGGACTTTTCCGGTCGGCTACCGTCGGGACAGCCATGAGCGACCACGAGATGCACGAAGCCGTCGAAGCGTTTCTGAGCGAAGCCGACAACGCATACGACGAGTACGAGCAAGGCTACACCGACGCTGATGCGACGCTCCGGCGACTGGAGACGGCTATCGAGGAACTGCGGACGGCAACCGAGGATTGACCTCCTCCCACGCCTGAAGGCGCGGGATTCCCGCGGCACCGCACCGCTAGGTTGGGAGTTTCAGGTTTGTAGCCAGGTCGGCATGACCGGACTCCTGGCGGGGCCAAGCCGCCGTTACTCCTATCCCCGGTATGGGGATTCAGAGTTACCGTGTGTCGGAATCCACAGCCAGCGGCCCGAAAGGGATTCTTTTGGACGTAGCGTGGCCCGAATCCCGATATTATCCGTTTATCTGGGCGGCTGATCCGCCTCGGTGTGGTCATGCATACAGTGTCACCGGTTATAAAACTCCGGCTGAGTGAGGCTACAGGCGAAGCTGCCGGGTTGTCGGCTTCATCCACTCCCCTGAAGGGGTGGGCTTTCGCCTTGCTCCCGCTGTAAGACGCCGTCCATCGTCGGGCGAACAGTATTGTAGGCTCAGGTTCATGTAGGCCGTATGACGGATGTGGTTCTGGTAGACGGCGCACGCACCGCACACGGTGAACTGCTGGGAGGGCTCGCAGAGCGAAGCGCGACAGAGCTCGGTACTGCAGCCGTCGAGGGACTGCTCGACCGAACCGGCGTCGACGAAGACAGCGTCGACTGGGTCGGCCTCGGAAACGCGGTGCAGGCGGGCGTCGGCCAGGTCCCGGCCAGACAGGTCGTCGTCGAGTCACCGCTACCTGACGATGTCGCCGCGACGACGCTGAACGAGGCCTCGGGGTCGGGACTGCGGGCGATCATGACCGCCGCCGACCGCATCGAGGCCGGTCGGGCGTCGGTGTGTCTCGCCGGCGGCATGGAGTCGATGTCGAACGCGCCGTATCTCGTGCCGGACATGCGCGGCGGCCGCCGGCACGGAAACAGCGAACTCGTCGACGCGATGATCTGGGACTCGCTGTGGGACAAACACTACGACGCGCACATGGGCACGCTGACGGAGGAAATCGCCGCCGAGCACGACATCAGCCGCGAGGCACAGGACGAGTACGCTCGACGGAGCAACCACCGGGCCGTCGAGGCCATCCAGTCCGGGAAGTTCACCGAGGAACTCGTCCCGGTGGAAACGGCTGACGGCCTCGTAACGGAGGACGAGGGACCGCGGCCGGACACGACAGTGGACCAGCTGGCGGCGCTCCCGCCGGCCTTCGAGGACGGCGGCACGATCACCGCCGGCAACGCCTCGAAGCTCTCCGACGGCGCGGGCGCAGTGGTGCTTGCCGACGCCGAGACGGTCGAGCGCGAGGGGCTGGGGCCGATGGCTCACGTCGAGGACTACGCGGTTGCCTATCGCGACCCGGCGGAATTCTCCATCGCGGTTCGGGACGTCGTCGCAAAGCTCTTGGAGCGCAACGACCTCACCGTCGCCGACGTGGACCACTTCGAACTCAACGAAGCCTTCGCCGCCCAGATGGTGTACGTCGCTGACGAACTCGACATCCCCGCCGAGAAGCACAACCCGCTGGGGGGCGCGGTGGCACTGGGTCACCCCATCGGGGCCAGCGGCGGCATCCTCACCACGACGCTGCTGTACGCGATGGAGCGGGAAGACCATCACCGCGGCATCGTGGGGATGAGCGTCGGCGGTGGCGGCGCGATTGCGATGTCTGTCGTCCGGTAGGTCCCGCCGGCGGCGAGGCGAGTGAGCGTCGGCGGTGGCGGCGCGATTGCGATGTCCGTGGTCCGGTAGGCCCCGCCAGCGGCGAGGCGAGTGAGCGTCGGTGGCGGTGGCGCGATTGCGATGTCAAAGCAGCGTGAAATCCCGCTGAACTGAAAGTGGAAGAGCGAGAGGGGCGCTACGCACTCAGTCGAAACGAGAGAACGGCAATTAAATTACGAGCCTGTTTTTCCGATTTCCTCCAGTGTGAGTGTGTAGTCTCCGCTTCCGCTGTAGACATACACGAGTATGCCGATCTCGCTGACCTGTGAGAAGTCGTCGATGATTATCTGTTCGCTACTGTCCTGCGTATAGGACGCGCGGTCGTAGTCGTTCGGGGTGGGCGTGCGACCGTCGAAGGAGACATAGAGGTCGAAGTCGGCGTCAGATGGGCCATCGAGGCTGAGGATCAGCTGCATGGGCGACTCCGTCTTGAGGGAGTACGTCTGCTTGTCGTAGTCAAGCATCCCATCGAGTGACCCGGACAACTCTTCGGTGAGACGGTCTTTCGATTCATCGGTGACGGAGACGCTGACTGACGTGGTTGCCTCGGCACCGTCGTTGTCAGTCGCAGTGACAGTAACGGTGTATTCGCCAGTATTGGCGTACGTGTGGCTGACCTCTGTTGCGTCCGCTCCCTCGACGGGGTCAGATCCGTCGCCAAACTCCCAGCGATAGTTCGTTATCGAACCATCAGGGTCACGGGAACCGCTGGCGTTGAATATAACCTCCTCGTTGACGGAAACAGTTCGCGAATCGTCCTTGAGTGTCACGATCGGCGGTTCGTTTTCGGTTCCGCCACCGGCGGTTACGAAGTTGTATGCATCCGCGAGGCCGAAACCGACGAACTGGCCGTCTGCGTCCAGTGGCTGGGCGGTGTCGAGAAGGTTCTGTCGGGCCTGGCTGACGGACCAATCATGTCTGTCGAGCCCGAGCGCAGCGACGCCGGCGACAGCAGGACTCGCCATCGACGTCCCGGGGAACTGCGCGTAGTCTCCCCCCGGAACGGATGAGAGTATGTCATTGCCCGGTGCCGCAATGTCGACCTTCTCGCCGTAGTTCGAGAACTCGGTCGGACTCTTGTTGCTATCGACGGCACCAACGGCGACGCATTCTTCGTAGGCCGCTGGGTACGACACGTCCTGCTGGCTTGGTGGATCACTGTCCTTATGATTCCCGGCTGCACAGATGAGGAGAACACCCTGATCCCACGCGTTTGAGACCGCGTTTTTCATTGTCTGGTTGTAGCCGCCGCCACCGAGAGACATATTGATAATGTCCGCCCCCTGCTCAGTCGCCCACTGGACGGCGTTAGCGATATCGGCGGTTCGGCCCCCGTTCGGGCCGAGTGCACGGCAACTCAGGAGCCGAGAGTTACTGACGCCCGCAATACCGGTTTCGTCGTTCGTTTCGCCGGCAGCGATACCGGAGACGTGTGTCCCGTGCTGAGCGGATTGTGGGGCGGGATCGTCGTCGTTGTCGACGAAGTCACGTCCTTTCTGGCTCCCGAACTGCCCGTCGAGGTCGGGATGGGTGTAATCTGTACCGGTGTCTATGACGGCGATGGTGACGTCTTCGCTTCCGAACGTAATGTCCCATGATTTCGGGGCATTGACCAGCTGTGGCGCGTACTGGCTGTCGAACTTCGGATCGTTCGGAACCGTGGCGATCGGCTCGCGAACGTGGTTGAATTCCGTATATTTGACCCCGTCAATTCCTTCGACTGTCGGAAGGATTTCGCCCTTGAATTTCTGCGGGACTGCTGAGCGAAGATACGAAAGTGACTCGTTCACGTCGATGATATCGAGCTGTTCGAGGTCAGACCGTTCTTTTATTTTGTCATGAACATCTGAAGCGTTCCTATCATTTGATACACCAATCAGATATTCTTCTGTGTCAGCTTCCTGTGATGCGCTGACTTCTCCACCAAAAGCTGCGACGGTTACAGCGGAGCCGAGTGCCTTGATAACTGATCTTCTGGACGGTTTCGGCAGGGTATGTCGGGACATCCGACTCCCAATAAATATGGGTGGGTTATAAAATTAATATATAATTCCTCATGCAACCCGGTGTCTAATAAACAAAATTATATATGCTACTTTATAAATACGTGTTTATTTTGTTTTCTGATATATAAAGGAATAGTTATGAACGTTATAGTAGTTTATACCGGTCGGCAATAGCAACAGAACAGACGGACGCCGCTAATGCTACCGAAGCACAAGGAAGAATTATCGGGCCGGCCGCCCCCAAACAGAATATGACTGGATTCTCCCGACGGGTAGAGCAGGTATCGATCTCTGGCATCCGCGAAGTGTTCGAGGCGGCGGGCGAGGACGCCATCAACCTCGGCCTCGGCCAGCCGGACTTCCCGACGCCGGAGCACGCCCGCCAGGCGGCTGTCGAGGCCATTCAGGCAGGGGAAGTCGACGCCTACACGTCGAACAAGGGAACCGAGGAACTCCGGGAAGCAATCGCCGCCAAGCACAAACGGGACAACGACCTCGATGTCGACCCCGGAGACATCATCGCCACGTCGGGCGGGAGCGAGGCGCTGCACATCGCACTGGAAGCCCACGTCGATGAGGGTCAGGAGGTCATCTTCCCGGACCCGGGGTTCGTCTCCTACGACGCGCTGACCCACCTCGCGGGCGGGACGCCGCGGCCGGTCCCGCTGCGTGAGGACCTCACGATGGCCCCCGAAACGGTCGAGGAGGCCATCACCGACAACACGGCGGCGTTCGTCGTGAACTCGCCCGCGAATCCAACCGGAGCGGTCCAGTCCCCCGAGGATATGCGGGAATTCGCCCGCATCGCCGACGAGCACGACGTGCTGTGTATCTCCGACGAGGTGTACGAACACCAGGTGTTCGAGGGCGAGCACCGCTCGCCGGCGGAGTTCACCGACACGGGCAACGTCGTCGTCGTCAACGCCTGCTCGAAGGCGTACTCGATGACCGGCTGGCGGCTGGGCTGGGTCACCGGCGCGACCGACCGTATCGAGCGGATGCTGCGGGTCCACCAGTACGCCCAGGCCTGTGCGTCGGCCCCGGCCCAGTACGCCGCCGAAGCGGCACTGTCCGGCCCACAGGACCAGGTGTCGGAGATGCGCGAGGCTTTCCAGGAGCGCCGGGACGTGCTGCTGGACGGTCTCGACGAGATGGGGCTCGACTGTCCGACGCCCAAGGGCGCGTTCTACGCGATGCCGAAGGTCCCCGAGGGCTGGGTGGACGAGGTCATCGACCGCGGGGTCGTCGTCGTCCCCGGCGACGCCTTCGGCGAGCACGGCGCGGGCTACGCCCGAATCTCCTACGCGACGGACATGGCGACGCTAAAGGAGGCCATCGACATCATGGCCGACGCGACGGCGGCGGTTCGCTGAGCGCTCACGGGGAAGCCGGAACCGCGCCGGACAGTTATCCCGAAATTGGAACAGTCTCGGAAGAGAGTGCGAAGAAACGCTTTATTTGCCGCCTGTCTTGACCCTCGTATCCCATCGTGGCACATGCATCCGAGTCCAGCGCGCTGTTCGACGGGGAGAGACAGGACTATAGGACGGGCAGACACAGTTCCCGGGAGGACAGTGGGATGGAGAAAGCGCTCTGGTATCTGCTGACGGCGACGCGCGGCGGCGCCAACCGGGCGCGCATCATCGACGCTCTCTCGGACCGACCGATGAACGCCAACGAACTCGCCGACGAACTCGACGTGGGCTACAAGACGGTCAGGCACCACATGGAACAGCTAGAGGACCACGACGTGGTCGAATCCGGCGACGAGGAGTACGCCAAACTCTACTTCCTAACGGATCAGTTCGACAACTACCGCGACACCTTCGAAGAGATCGTGGAGAAGATGGACGAATGACGGGGACAGATATAGAGAGGTGTCGCTGATGGCGATGGGACCGCTCATCACCGCCGCGGCGGCGCTCGCGGGGCTCAACGTCCTGCTGTTGCTCCCGCTGCTTGGCGTCTGGGTCCGTAACTACGCGACGTTCCGGACGGGGCTCGTCGCCGGCCTCATCGCTTTCGCCGTCGCGATGCTCGCCGAGAACGCCATCGCCGTCTACTTCTTCTTCTCGATGCAGAGCTTCTACGCCGGCGACCCACACGTCCAGCAGGCCGTGCTGGTCCTGCGCTCGCTGCAGTTCGTCGCGATTGCCGGACTGAGCTACACCACGCTGCGGTAGCGCGATACCGGGAGTAACGCAGTGGTATTGGCGATCCGTTCGGGCTCGTACCACGGGGTACTGTCCTGCCATGGAGCCGAATACGTTCGGGACAAGCGCCTGACTGGCGGGGACCGTCGTCGAACGTATGAGCACAGATCACCAGGAGTCGGTACAGGAACTCGACGTTCGGGACGTCGACGGAGAACCGTTCGAACAGATCATGAACGCCCTCGACTCCGTGGGCGAGAGCGAGGCGCTCCGGTTGGTGAACAGTTTCGAGCCGGTGCCGCTGTACGACGTCCTCACGAGAAAAGGATACCAGTACGACACGGAACAGGTCGCCGACGAGGAGTGGCACGTCACGATCCGACCGGAGTGAGATGCGTCCCGAGCGCGTCTCGCGGTGGTTCGTCACCGCCAGCGCGCTGTTTTTCGTCGGCTTCCACGCCGCAATGGCGGTCGCCGCGCCCCGCCGCGTCGTCGTCACGCTCGGCCTCTACGGGTTCGTCCTGCACGTCCTGTTCGGGAAGGCCTACGCGCTCGTACCGTCGTACTTCGACCGGGACCTCGCGTGGGATCGGGGGCCGGCCGTGCAGTTCCCGCTGTCGGTCCTCGGCACAACAGGGCTAGCGCTCGCGCCGCTCGGTCCACCGTGGCTCCAGCCCGTCGGAACCATGCTCTGGGCAGGCGGCGTCGCTGTCTTTCTCAGCACGCTGGGGTGGACGATTCGCGGCAACGTCACCGGCGCGGCGACGGGGACCGGCGGTCCGAACGCCCATCGGAAGCCGGTCGACCGAACCGCCAACGTCGCGGTCCCGATAGCACTCGGCTACCTCGCACTTGCCGCAGGTGGCACGCTCACGACCGCTGCCGGCTTCGGGTCGACGCTCCCCCAGCAACTGTCGCACTTGCTCGCTGCGGGGACGGCAGCGTTGTTCGTCTTCGGTGTCGGCTTCCGTCTGTTTCCCCGGTTTCTGGTCGCTGAAGCGCCGCGACCGGTCGTTACGGTTGTCATCGTTGCCGGCGCTGTCGGTCCCGCGCTGCTGGGCTTCGGTCTGTTCGACCGTAGACTCCTCCTCATCGGTGGCGTCGTGGAGGCGACCGCGGTCGTGGGCTTTGCGCTGTCGTATATCGTTCTCTTCCTGCGGTCGGAGCGCCGCCGCGTCGGGTTCTACGCGGTGCTGGTGGCAGTTGTGGCCGGTGTCGTCGGTATCGGGTTCGGGCTGACTCTCGCCGTAACCGGGCGGAGCCCGGCGCTGGTGAGCGCACACTATCGGGCGATGCTGGCGGGCTTTCTCGGACTCACCGTGGTCGGTGCGGCGTTCCAGTTCTACCCGCCGGCGGTCGGCGTCTGGCCCGGTGCGAACGACCGGACGGCGCTGCTGTCGATTGGACTGCTCGGCGGCGGACTCGGCATCCAGCTAATCGGACTCGTCGGCCAGTTCGGCCGGATGACGTCTGTCGGGACGGCGACCGGGGTTCTCGGTGCACTTCTCTATACGTATCTCCTGTTAGCGGCGTTCGCTCGCCGATGGCAGTAGTAGCGACGCGCTGTGGGCCTACTCCGCGATGATGCTGTCGAGCAGCTTCGTCTGGGCGGCGGCGAGGTGTTCAGCGAACGTCGAGACGGAGATGTCCAGTTCCGACGCCACGTCACCGGCGTTGGCCCCTTTCGGATACTCGAAGTAGCCCATCTCGACGGCGGTTTCGAGTACCTCCTGTTGCCGGTCGGTGAGTTTACTTCGGTCGACGAGGATCGAGTCCACCGGGTCAACGTCGCCGTTCCGACGCATCGACCGGAGCGAGACGCCGTCGTACAGTTCCTTCAGCCGTGTCACGATAGCGCGCACCCGGTCGACATCGGGAGCGTGGAAGGTCAGGTGGAGCTGTCCGCCCTCGGCACGGATATCAGCGACCGGACAGTCGTATGTTTCGACCGCCTCGCAGACGCACTCAGTTCGCGACCGTGAGAACTGGTAGCGGGAGCCGTTGCCCGTCGCGAACACTTTGTCCATGTCCTCCCGGGCCTCGATTGCCCCTTCGTCAGTGCCCGTCGCGGTGAACTCTTCGATGACTTGCCCGTCTGCATCTGGGCTGCTTCGGGCGACGTCGGTCACGGCCGCGCCCGCCTCGTCCGAGACGCTCGCCACCGGACAGGCCCCAGGGGTGTCGACCGACAGCTCCACTCTAATGCCGGAGTCGCTCATATGAGTTACTGTGACACCACATTACAAAACGGGCGAGGCGCGTTCCCACGGAGTGAAAAACCCCCTCAATCTGCCGGGTGCTGGTCGGGAACCGACCCCTCGAACCCATCCGGCTGATAGTCACAGAGGGGGTCCGCCGCCAGCGGGTCCCCCGTCGTCGCGTACGCTCGCGACCGACTGCCGCCACAGACCGTTCTGTATCGACAGGCCCCGCATTTGCCCGTCAACGCGTCGTCGTCCCTGAGTTGCCGGAACAGCGACGACTCCCGGTAGATGTCCACGACGCTCTCCTCCCGAACGCTACCTGCCGATTTCGGCAGGAACCCGGAGGGGAACACCTCGCCGGTGTGGCTCACGAAGGCGAACCCTTTGCCGGCGCGTATACCCATCCGGCGTTTGAGCCCGCCCGCGCCCTCGTCCTGGTTCTGGATCGCGACGCGCCGGTAATGGGGCGCTTCGGTCGTCTTGAGGCCGAACGATGCCTCCTCGCTGACCTCGTGGAGCCACGACAGCACGCGCTCCGCTCGCTCGGGATCGATCGGCGTCAGCACCCGCCCGCGGCCGACCGGAACGAGGAAGAACACCGACCACAGCACCGCATCGAGGTCCGCGACGAGGTCCCGGATCACCGGTAGCTGTTCGACCGTCTCCGCGCAGACGGTGGTGTTTATCTGCAGCGGGATATCGAGGTCACGGGCCGCCTCGGCCGCCGCCATCGTCGCCTCGAAGCTCCCGGATTCGCCCCGGAAGGTATCGTGAGATTCGCTGTCGCCGCCGTCGATGGACAGGGCCAGCCGCCGGAGTCCGGCGTCGTCGAGTTCGGCCAGTCGGTCCTGCGTGATCGAGTTCGTCCCGCTGGGCGTCAGCGTCATCCGGAGGCCCTGCTCGGTGCCGTAGTCGACGAGTTCCGGGAGGTCCTCGCGGGCAAGCGGGTCCCCGCCCGAGAGGACGACCAACTGGCCGTCGCCGAAGTCGCGGGCCTGGTCCAGCAGCGCCTTCCCCTCCGCCGTCGATAGCTCGTCGGGGTGACGGCGTGGCTGGGCATCAGCACGGCAGTGCTTGCACGCCAGTTCGCAGGCCTGGGTCACCTCCCAGATCAGCACGAGCGGCTGCTGGTCGAGATCGAGTTTCCCGCGCATCTATGCCTCCCGGTGGACGCGGGTGACGTGGCCCCCACAGCCACACTGCTGGACGTACTCCACTGAGATGGTCTCGCCGAACGCCTCCGCCAGCGCGTCGAACAGGTAGGTTTCCGGATGGCCGTGGTCGGCGTGGCTCACCAGATTGACGTGGTTCCCAGCCGTCGTCATCTCGACGGCGTCGATGGCCTGTTCGACGACCACGTCGGGGTCTTCGGCGTGTGCGGGCGTCTCCAGGTTCGCCGACCAAGAGTTGTCGTGAACCTCGGTTGTAACCGGAGGCACGTCCTCGTGGGAATGGCTCATATGTACTGGTAATCCGTGGGTATCCCTCGGTCCTCTCCCGAAGATGTTCGGGTTGTTATACACAACGGATTGCAGAGAATAATTCGTCTGAGCGGCTTTATCACACGTAGTACTACGAGACCTGTTCGACCAGCCAGTCGAACTGCTTGTTCAGTTCCTTCTTGCGCTGTCGCGAGATAACGGTCGAATCGATCATCTCGCCGAGCACCGGGAGGTCGAGCGCGCTGTACTCCGTCGTCGCCGTGACTTCGGTCCCGCCGTCGACGGCCTCGACCGTGTATTCTGTCATCATCGACTCGAAGATTCCCTGCCGCTGCTCGTACCGCAACACTGCGTCAGTTTCGACGATTTCGAGGTCCAGTTCGATTTCGAAGAGTCCGACGCGATTCGTGATGCCGAGGTTGTCCCCGTCGAGTGTCACCTCGTCGAACCCTGCCGCAAGCATAAACGGCTCCACGTCAGTTATCAGGTCGGTGACTGTCTCTGGGTCGGCTGGGACCGTCCGAGTCAGCGAGACGCGCTCCATACCAGACGGCCAGCGGCCGGCGGAATAAGCGTTCGCCATACCCGGAGATGTTCGGCGTTCTGGTTTTGCGCGACCTGATCTCGTGTTGATAGTGTGTGACACCACTCCCCAAGTTTCTTATTCCTATCGCAACTGTACGAACATGTTCGGGATTACGGACGCGGGGGTCGGGCGAATATATTCGGATACACCAATGCCACACGCTGAACTCACGCTCACGATTCCGGATGAGATCTGGATCGGCGACATCTCGCGAGCGTACGACGACGCGACGTTTCGCATCCTGTCTGCGCTCCCCGGCGAGGACTCCGGTGTCGGGCTAGCGGAGATCACATCAGACGACCTCCCAGCGGTTCTCCGTGATATCGAGAACCGGGAGTCGGTCACGACCCTTGAGATACTTTCACACCGGGACGACAGCGCGCTGATTCAGTTCGAGACGTCGATGCCGCTCCTGCTCTTCCCAGTCCAGGGCTCGGGCGTCCCGCTTGAGATGCCGTTCACCCTGTCCAACGGCGAGGCCGTCTGGGAGATATCAGCGCCACAGGAGCGACTCTCCGAACTCGGCGAGCAACTGGAGGAGTTCGGTATCTCCTTCAGCGTCGACCGCATCCAGCAACACCTCGAAACCGAGCAGGTGCTCACCGAGAGCCAACTGGAACTGGTACAGGAGGCCATCGACGCGGGCTATTACGACACGCCGCGGGAGTGCTCGCTAACGGAACTGGCGGACCGCGTCGGTATCGCGAAGTCGACCTGCAGTGAAACCCTCCACCGCGCGGAGGAGCAGATCCTGAAACAGTTCGTCTCGGACCTCCCCGCGCGGTGAGGGGAAGTCGAAGCGCGTAATACGCGCCTCTGTGAGAGGTACGACATATGAGTTCCGACGCGGTCGACGAGACGCACGAAAACGCCCGACAGGAGGTCATCGCGGTGGACGCCGACGACAACGAGGAGGGGCTGGTCAATCGGCTCGACGCCCACACCGGCGAGGGGGTTCGCCACCGCGCGTTCACTGCCCTGCTGTTCGACGAGAACGACCGGATTCTGCTCGCCCAGCGCGCGGCGAACAAACGCCTCTGGGACACCCACTGGGACGGCACCGTCGCCTCCCACCCAGTCGAGGGCCAGACACAGGTCGAAGCCACCGAGGAGCGACTCGAAGAGGAACTGGGCATCGACCCCTCGCAGTACCAGAACCTCCGCGTGACCGACCGGTTCGAGTACAAGCGCTACTACGAGAACGCTGGCCTCGAATGGGAAGTCTGTGCGGTCCTGCAGGCCACGCTCCACGACACCTCGCTGGAACCGAACCCCGAGGAGGTCGACGGCCTCATGTGGGTTCCCTACGAGCGACTGCGTGAACACCCCGAGTACTACCGCCAGCTCCGCCTCTGTCCCTGGTTCGAGATCGCGATGCGCCGGGACGAGGAACGGTAACGCCGACGGTCAGCATCAGCGCGGGCGGCAGGCATCGCAGTGACGCCGCCCCGACCCGTTTCCTTTTCGGCCCGGCCACCCAACCCCGGGTATGGACGTTCCGCTGTACGACTCTCTCGACGGCCAGGTCGTACTCGTCACCGGAGCCACGCGGGGCATCGGGAAGGCAATCACCGACGGACTGGTCGACCTCGACGCGACAGTGTACGCCGGCGCTCGCGATACCGGCGACATCGCGGCTACGGACCGCCATGCCATCGAACTCGACGTGACCGACGACGACGGGATGGTCGCCGCGGTCGACCGCATCGAGCGTGAGCAGGGACGGCTCGACGTGCTGGTCAACAACGCCGGCGTGATGGACTCACGAGAGCCGCTCGACGAGATGCCGACCGACGTAATCGACCACACCCTCGAGACGAACCTCCGGGGGGCGGTCCTCATGACGAAGTACGCGCTCCCGCTGTTGCTGGCTGACGGTGGCGGCCGCGTCGTCACCATGTCCTCCGGGCTGGGAGCCATCACCGAGAGCCAGTCGGGCGGCACGCCGGCCTACCGCATCTCGAAAACCGGCGTCAACGGGCTGACGAAGTACCTCGACGGCGAGTACGCGGCCGACGGCCTCATCGCCAACTCGGTCTGTCCGGGCTACGTCCAGACGGACATGACCGAGGGGAGCGCTCCACGGACGCCCGAGGAGGGGGCCGAGACGCCGGTGTGGCTCGCTCGCTTCCGACCAGAGGCACCGAGCGGGCGGTTCTGGCGCGATAGGGCCGAAATCGAGTGGTAGACAGCCGCGATCAGTCAGCGTTCTCGCTTCGGGCCGTCGCTGGCTCGTCTGTCGCGTGGGCGGGCTCAGCCGCCGGCAGTTGCAGTTCCACAGTCGTTCCCGGCTCGGCCGTATCGGGGAACGACATCCGGCCGCCGAGGTTTCGGACGATCCAGTTGACGAGCCAGAGCCCGACGCCGGAGCCGTGTTTGAGCGGCGTTTCGGTTCCCGAGCGGATGACCTCGCGCTCGTGGTCGGTGATACCGGGACCGTTGTCGTGAACGGCCACACGGACGCCCGGTGTTCCGTCGGTCCGCGTCGCCGTAATCTCGACTTCGACAGGACCCCCATCGGTCGCCTGATGTTCGACGGCGTTCTCGACCAGTTCCTCTAGTGCGATGAGGATCGACGGACCGCCCTGTATCCAGAGATCATCCTCGCAGGTGAGCGTGATCGCCACGTCGGGGCGGCGATCCCGAGCATCGCTCACGACCGATTCCAGCAGCGTCTGAAGCGCTGTCGGGCTGTGCTGTTCGGTCTCCAGGGCCTCGGTGACTCGGCCGATCTTGTTACTGCGGTCGACGATGTCGTCGACTGTGCTGATAATACGGTCGAGTCGCTCGCGTTCGTCGGCGTCGGCCGTGTCCCGGAGCAGGTCCGCGTTCCCTTTGACGACGTTCATCTCGTTCCGGATATCGTGACGGAGCAAGCGGTTGAGTACGTCCAGTCGCTGTTCCCGTTGTCGCCGCTCCGTGATATCTCGGAGGCTGATGAGGTGGCCCGAGACAACGCCGTACGCGCGGTACAGCGGTATCACGCGCACGTCGTAGTACCGGACGCTGCCCTCGTGTTCGAGGGTCGTCTCAGTCTGCGTTCGCTCACCGGGGCCGGGGACCGTCTCGGCGAGTGCCGGTACTGTATGCGGTAGCGAACGGCCCAGCTGCGTGTTCTGGTCGCCGTCGAACAGCACCGTGGCTGTCGCGTTGATATCGACGATGCGGCGCTCGTCGTCGACGATGATAACCATATCGTCCATTTCGGTGAAGATCGCTTCCCGGCCCAGTTCCCGGGTCACTGGTGCCACGTCGAGCAGTTGCCCGCGGAGGATGGCGACTGAGAGGACCGCCCCCGAGGCGACGTACCCGAGACTCGTCGGGTTGAACGGAGTCGGTAGCGCACCGAGCACGAACAGCGACTGGACGACCGTCGGGACGGCGATGGCGAGCAACAGTGCGATCCCCTGGCCCTGAAACACCTGGTTCGACCGGAACAGCATCCGCAACAGGAGGACACCGCCGGCGAGGATCAACAGTAGTATGTAGGACATGTGCCCCCAGTACAGGACTTCGTACGCGGGAGCGAGCGCTACCGACGATGCGGAGACGGATTGTGTCCCATGACCGGACCAGATGAGTCTGTGAGCGTGATTCGACCAGACAAGTGTGACGAACACCGCGGGTTCGACGAGCAACAGCGCTGTTCGGCGTTGCGTGAGCCAGTGTGGGTGTCCCGTGTACTCGATAATCGTCACGAGCCACGCGACAGGGATGATTACTGAGAGCGTCAACTGTACCTGGACGAGTCGCTCCATGGTAGACAGCCCCGGCACAGCGAGCTCGATACCGTACGTCACGGCCCAGAGGCTCGCCGCAACGACGAACACTGCCAGCGGTCCCGCACCCGGCCGGTCCCGGTGGAGCCACACCAGAAAGGCGACGCCCATACCGACGACACCAGACAATAAAACGACAGTAAGCGGCGACAGGACCATTCAGTAGCGTAGTAATGGCGTCCCTGATATAACTATTCTCGGTCACTTCGACTGCGAACGAACCGCGGACCACACGGCGAGGGCACCAAGTACGAACGCCGGAACGAGCGGGAGTGTGAGATATGCGTCCCGGAGCGTGAGCCCGAAACTGCTGATAACGCCCTGTGCGGACGGCAAGAGCAAGATTGCGCCGGGGACGAGCAGGAACGCCACGCCGATCATCCCGACCAGAATCCAGCCGCTCGTCCCGAACTCGGGACCGTCGGTGGCTTCCATACCCGTCTCACTGTCCGCAGATGGGGCGTCTGCGGACTGTGGCTCCGTGTCGGGACGGTGGACGTAGCCAGACTCGTCGTCAGCCATCGGCACACACCCCGTCGCGTCCGCTCGAACGGTGCGTTACGATGGGACCACCCCCAGGAATACCGACGAAACAACGTGGCTGCATGTCTCGGCATCAGGCAAGCGAGCGCAAAACGCTAACGGTCCCGCTACTGCGACAGACCAGGTGCTTCCTGGCTCGAGATGTCACGCAGGCTCATCCGATGGCCGCTGGATGAAGCGTGTGCGTCCCGCTGGCCCTCCGCAACCGACGAGTCTTCGTACAGTCCCTCGAACGCACACTCATGGCAGACGACGTGGTAGCTCCCAGCCATACATTTTGTTTCATATGGCTATATTTTAAGCCTATCGTTTTCAGATATTATATACATTACAGTCCCGCAAACGGTCGTCAGGGTATTTATCCACCGCGACCGATGGAGTAGTATAGTGGATTTCCAGTCCCGTGACACACGCCGGGGTCCGACTGACGGGGAAGACGACGAGACAGACGAGGGCGAGACGGGGGACGACGAGGAATCCGCGGCGGTCGATACTGACTCCGAGGCCACCACTTCAGAGCCAACCGATGCAGCGGACACAGCGCCGGGAAGCGACGACACAGCAGCAAGTGGGGGTGACGGAACAGAGACTTCGGCGGTGGACGACAAAACGGAGGACGGTGACGGTTCCACGTCGGAGCCTGAAGCCGACAGCGCCGTCGTAGAACGAATCGACGAGGCGGTAGAGCAAAGCAGCCATCCAGCGGCCGAAACACAGGACGCTGAAGGGACCGGCGGGGCGACCGAGCGACCCGACGAGGGACCCCACGAAGACCCCCTTTCTGAGACACAGGCAGGCGACCCAGCGGAAAACACATCGCAGGCTGAGACGCCGCCGACAGCGGATGAACCACCAGCGCAGACAGTATCCCAGGACGACGCGGCCCAGGAGCGGCAGGTGGCCGCCGCCGTCGTCACGGTCGGAACGGCAACAGAGGAGAGCGACCCGACAGGCGAGGCGGTAGAGACAGCACTCGAAGCGACCGGACAGACGGTCACCGCCCGCGAGCGCCTGCGAGGGGACTACGACGGCATTCAGGGTGCCGTCGACAGACTAGTCGGGCGCGACGACGTGGAGATCGTCGTCACCGCGGGGGGCCTCGGCGTCGCCCCGTCGGCGCAGACGCTCGAAGCAGTCCACCCACTGTTCGAAAAGGCCCTGCCGGGGTTCGAGGAAGTGTACCGGAGCCTCCTCTTCGAACAGCAGGGAACCGGTGTCATCGCCGTCCGTGCGACTGCCGGGATCGCTGGAGAGACGCCGGTGTTCTGCCTGCCCGCGGACCCAGCGGCGGCCCGTGTCGCTATCGACGAGATCATCGCGGCGGAAGCCCCGGCCCTCGTCGCTGAACTGTCCTGAGCCGACTCGGCGGACTCGCGGTATCAGTCTTGTGTCCGTTTAGCCGGCTTAACGTGATATTTGCCGATTCGTCTCGGGTCGCCGATTTTCCCCAATCCCAACCGGCTGTTCTCCCGAATATCTGCCGTTTAAACGTTTCAATCGCGGTGAAACGTCGTTAACCGCGGCCCCCATTGAAGTGGAGACAGTCCACAGGGTCGGGTGTCATGTCCGATCGCAACGCGACACGACGCGGCGTGCTCACGGGTATCGGCGCGACAGCTGCAGCTGCACTGGGTGGGGCGGCCATCTCCGGGACGGTTGCGGCGGCCGGTCCCTGGGAGTCCGTCGAGTCCCCGACCGGGAACACCCTCCACGACGTCGAATACACGGCCACCGGCGCGTACGCGGTGGCGGGTGGCGGTATCGTCCTCGAACGGACCAGCAGGGGCTGGCAGAAGGTCGTCGGCGGTGGCCCGACCGGCAACGGGAACAGCCTCTACGGGGCCGACGTAACCGACGACGGCAAGGCCCTCTGGTTCGTCGGTGCCTCGGGCGCTATCGGCGAATACGACGTCGAGTCGGGCGTGCTCACCGACCACAGCGCCCCGATGGACGTGACCAACAACTTCAACGATGTGTCCGTGACCGGCACGGCCGGCGAGGCGAACGTCTACGTCGCCGGCGACTCCGGCAAGATGTACTACAGCTTCGAGAACGGCGCGAGCGAGACGTGGGACTACACCACGCCCGGCTCCGGGTCGGCGATCAACGCCGTCGACTTCCACGGCGTGCGCTCGGGCCACATCGTCGACGGGAACAAGAGCGTCTTCGCCACCGACGACGGCTCGACGTGGAACAAGGTCGGCCTCGCCGACGCCAACGTCAACTTCTACGGCGTCGACTCCGACGGTCCGGACGACGTGTGGGTGTCCGGCGGCGGTGGGATGATTTTCCACTGGAACGGCTCCGAATGGACGCCGACCGACACGGGCGACGCCGGCCTTCGAGATATCAAGGTCACTGACGACGACAGCGCCGGCTACACCGTCGGTGGCGGCGGCAAGGTGTACGCCCTCGGCGGTGGCGACTGGACCCAGGAGGAGACGCCCGCCGGCGAGAACCTGACGGCCGTCGTCCGCGGCGGCACGGATATCGCAGTCGGTTCGGGCGGGACCATTCTCGAAAAGTGACGACGACGCAGTAGCGCTGGCCGGCTCGGGACAGCGGCGCGTCGGAGCCACGACTTTTCACCGGCCCCCTCCAACACCCTGCATGGACGACATTCAGGTCCAGGGTACGTCGGTCCCCGCACTCGGCCTCGGGACGTGGCAGCTCACCGGCCAGTCCTGCCGTGAAACCGTCGAAACAGCTCTGGATATGGGCTATCGCCACATCGACACCGCGCAGGCGTACGGCAACGAGCGGCAGGTCGGACTGGGGATGGACGCCGCCGCGGTCGACCGCGAGGACGTGTTTTTGACGACGAAGCTCGACGGCTCCAATCGCGACGAGCGGAGCGTCCGACGGTCGACGCGGGAGAGCCTGAACAAACTGGGAACGGACTACCTCGACCTCCTGCTCATCCACTGGCCGAACACGCCGTGGATGGCATCCCTGTCGGAGACGCTCGGGGCGATGAACGACCTCGTCGAGGAGGGGCTGGTCCGCCATATCGGCGTCAGCAACTTCTCGCCGTCGCTGCTGGACAAGGCGCGGGACATCTCATCGGCTCCGATTTTCACCGACCAGGTGCAGTACCACCCCTACTGGGACCAGCGGAAACTGCTGGACTACTGTCGCATCCACGACGTGCTCCTGACCGCCTACAGCCCCCTCGCTCGCGGCGGCGTCCTCGACGATCCCGCACTCGTCCAGATCGGCAACAAGTACGGAAAATCTCCGGCGCAGGTCGCGCTTCGGTGGCTGGTCCAGCAGGAGGGCGTGGCAGCGATTCCGAAAGCGTCCAGCCGTGAACACCTCGAAGCGAACATGGCAGTCTTCGATTTCGAACTCACCGACGCGGAGATGGAGCGGATCCGGGACCCGTCGACGGTCAAGACCGGCGTGCAGTTCGTCCGGTCGCAGTTGCCGTTCTGAGCGCCACGGCCGACTCATTCAGCGGCCACGTCGACTCGTGACCAAGCGTTTTGACGACGACACACCAATCCCGCGCTATGGTAACGGCGCTCGCCGATGATATCTGGTGGTACGACCTCACGGGCGTCAACGCGACGCTCGCCGACGACGACGGAGCGCTAACGCTCGTGGACGCGGGGCTACCCTGGCACGGCAACGCGCTCATCGCCGGCCTGAGCGACGCCGGCTACGAACTCCGGGATCTGGACCGAATTCTGCTGACGCATTTCGACTTCGACCACGTCGGCGGGCTGTCGGCCTTCGACGGCATCGACGTGACTATCTACGTCGGGGAGCGGGACGCCCCGCTGGTCACCGGCGAGCAGGCTCCGCCGCTGGGCACCCACAAGGGGGCGTTCCAGCGACTCGTCTCGCCGTTCCTCGACGCGCCGGACAACGACGTCGTCCCCCTCGCCGACGGCGACACCGTCGGCAGTTTCACTGTCTACGATACCCCTGGCCACACGCCGGGGCACGTCTGCTACGTCAGCGAAGACCATTCGCTTGGACTGCTGGGTGACCTCGTCCGGGAGGACAGCGGCCGCTTCGAGCCCTCGCCGTGGCTGGTGAGCTACGATACCGACGCCGTTGCTCGGAGTATCAGAGACTTCGCCGAGCGCGCACCTGACTTCGAGACCGCCGTGCCGGGCCACGGCGTCCCCTTCGAGGAAGGGGGTTCCGCGAAACTCAGTAAGCTGGCAGCGACGCTGTGAAACGGCTGGCCTAGTCGCTACTGAGCCGGCCGGCCACGAAGTCTTGGCCGCCCAGCCCGACCGCCAGCGCGAACCCGATCCCGACGGGGAACACGACCGCGAGCAACAACACGGCGAGCAGCAGCGAGTCGACGCCCGCGAGGTTGAGCGCGATAACGGCGGTAAACAGGTAGACGAGCGCCTGCAGCGTTCCCGAGAGGAGCGGCTTCGAGACCCACTCTTCGGCTGCATCGACCGACGTGATCACGTCGGCGACGTGGTCGGCGACCAGTGCCCCCAGGACGAGGACGACGAGGGCACCGACCAGGGTCGGCGCGTAGGTCAGCCCATCACGGAGCAGGGCCGCGACGGGAGCGATAGTGAGCGTCGCCGCAGCGACGTAGACGGCCGCCGCGTAGACGTAGTACTCGACGACTAGACCAGCCACTCTGCCAACGGTGCCGCTGTCAGCGTCGAGCAGTTGTCCGAGGTGCGTTTCCGGGAAGTTCTCCGTGAGACCGGGCCGGGAGACGAGGCCGGGGACGAGCGTGCCCAGCAGTCGGCCGAGACCGAACCCGACGACCAGGAACACTGCGGCGGCGACGATGTTCGGAACGTACCCGAACAGCGTCGCGGCGAGCGTCCGGAGCTCGCTGATGTTCAGCGTTCTGACCGCCGCAAGAACAGCGACCAGATAGACGAGATATCGGGCGAGCAGACCTGCTGCGGACGCGACCGGGTCCGACTCCGCTGTGACGGCCGACACCGGCGTTTCCTCGGCGCGGTCGTCGAGCCCGCGTTCGAGCGTCCAGTCGTACACCGCGCCGTCGAGGTACTCGCCGACCCCGTAGCCGATGGCAAGGATGACTGCCGCAATCAGTATCGTCCCGACGGCCGATACGCCGTCGGCGACGAGGGTTGTCAGGAATTCGACGATTCGGTCAGCGACGTTCGCTTGCAGCAACAGCGGTCGTTCCGTGACGGCCTGAATCGCTAGCATAGGTGTATCCAGTAGTTACTCTCTTAATCTATCTATTAAATCCGTCGAAGAATGTGTTAAATTATGCTCCTTCAACAGCAAGAGGGTGCGGCCGGACCGGCTGTTGGTACTGCTGGGCGGACACCATAGACACGAAAAGACCGGGCGAGCCTACAGTTCCTCGGCGACCGCCTCAACGCCGAGCAGGTCCGGGTCGACGACGAGGTCGGTCTGTCGGCTGGCGAAGTCCGGCAGGGAGCCCGCCGCGTAGACGACGACCCGGAGGTCGGGGGCGAGGTCCTTGGCGACGGCGATGGAGGTCGCCTGCGACATCTCGGTCAGCAGGTACACGTCGGCCTCGTGGATGCCGGCCTCCTCCAGCCCGGGACGGTTGCCAACGTCGGCGACCGACACCGTGTGGCCTTCGGCTTCGAGCGCGTCCGTGAGCCCGTTCGGGTCCGTGCCGACGAGAACGACCTTCATTCGTACTCGATGGTCGCGGGCGGTTTGTGGGTCACGTCGTAGACGACGCGGGCGACGTTCTCGTGGGCCCCGGTGATGCGCGACTGGATGCGCTGGAGCGTGTCCCAGTCGAGTTCCTGTGCGCGGGCGGTCATCCCGTCCCGGCTCTCGACGGAACGGACGGCGACGACCCAGCCGTGGACGCGGTTGTCGCCCTTGACGCCCGTCGCTTTGCCGATGACAGCGGCGAGCGCCTGCCACGGTTCGTACTCCTCCAGTTCCTCTTCGACGACGTGGTTGGCCTCGCGGGCCACCTCCAGTTTCTCCTCGGTGACTTCGCCGATGATGCGGACGGCGAGGCCGGGGCCGGGGAACGGCATCCGCTCGGAGATGATCTCTTCGAGGTCGAGCGCGCGGGCCACCTCACGAACCTCGTCCTTGTAGAGGTCCCGCATCGGCTCGACGATGCCCTCGAAGTCGACGACCTCGGGGAGGCCGCCAACGTTGTGGTGGGACTTGATGGTCCCCTCGCTCTCGATGCGGTCGGGGTAGATGGTCCCCTGGACGAGGTAGTCCGCGTCCACGTCCTTGGCGACAGTCTCGAACTCCCGGATGAACTGCTCGCCGATGATGTGGCGCTTCTCCTCGGGGTCGGTCTCGTCGCCGAGCGCGTCTAGGAAGCGGTCCTGCGCGTCCACGATCCGCAGCGAGTCCATGTAGCTGAACGTCTCGCGAATCTGGTCGGTCTCGCCTTTCCGCATCAGCCCAGTGTCGACGTAGACGGGGGTAAGCTGGTCACCGATGGCCTCGTAGGCCAGGGCGGCGGCCGTCGAGGAGTCGACACCGCCCGACAGCGCGATGACGGCGTTCTTGTCGCCGATCTCGTCGGCGATTTCGGCTTTCGCGTCGGCGATGAACTCGTCGACGTCCACCATCAGTGGCTCACCTCCTCGGTCGTCACGCTGTGTGGGTCGTCGCCGAGCACGGCCTCAAGCAGGCCGACGAAGGGCGGGCTGGCGCGCGTCGGTCGGGAGCGGAACTCCGGATGGAACTGCGTCCCGATAAAGTACGGGTGGTCCTCGGGCGCGAGTTCGAGTATCTCCATACGGTTTTCGGCGTAGCCAGAGAACTTCAGCCCAGCGGCTTCGAGGTCGTCGATGTACTCGGGATTGACCTCGTAGCGGTGGCGGTGCCGCTCCGTGCAGGACTCGCCGCCGTACAGCGTCGCAGCGAGGGTGTTCGCGTCGATGTCGGTCTCGTGGGCCCCCAGCCGCATCGTCCCGCCCATGTCCTCGATCTCGTACTGCTCGGGCAGGATGTCGATGACGGGGTGTGGGGTGTCCTCGTCCAGTTCCGCGGAATGGGCGTCGTCCAAGTCCAGCACGTTGCGGGCGTACTCGACGACGGCCATCTGGAATCCGAGACACAGCCCGAGGAAGGGAACGTCGTTCTCGCGGGCGTACTGGATGGCTTCGATTTTGCCCTCCGTGCCCCGGGCACCGAAGCCACCCGGCACGACGATGGCGTCGGCCTCACGCATCCGGTCGGCGTGGTGGTCGCCCATCTTCTCGGAGTTGACCCACCGGACGTTCACGTCGACGTTCTTCTCCAGGCCGGCGTGTTTCAGCGCCTCGTGGACGGACATGTAGGCGTCTTCGAGGTCGTACTTGCCGACGAGGGCGACCTCGACCTCGCCCTCGGTCTGCTGGGTGACGAGGTCGCGCCAGCGGTTCTCCCGCTCGTCTTCGGGCAGGGCTTCGGTCGCGATGTCGAGTTCCTCCATCACGTACTGGTCGAGGCCTTCCTCCTCGACCATCAGCGGGACGTGGTAGATGTCGTCGACGTCGGGATTCGAGAAGACGGCTTCCGTCGGCACGTCACAGAACAGCGCGATCTTCTCCTTCGTGTCGATGTCGAGTTTGTCGGAACAGCGGCCGACCAGAATGTCCGGCTGGAGCCCGATAGAGCGCAGTTCCTTCACGGAGTGCTGGGTCGGCTTGGTCTTCTGCTCGCCGTTTTTCGAGTAGGGAACGAGCGTGACGTGGGTAAAGAGAATATCGTCCTCGTCTTCCTCGTGGGCGAACTGCCGGAGCGCTTCGAGATACGGCATCCCCTCGATGTCGCCGACGGTGCCGCCGACCTCGATGATACAGACGTCGTTGCCCTCGGCGGCCTCGCGGATGCGGCGTTTGATGTCGTCGGTAATATGCGGGATGATCTGGACCGTGCGACCGAGGTAGTCGCCGGACCGCTCCTTCTCGATGACGTGCTGGTAGGTCTTCCCCGTGGTGACGTTGTGGTCGAAGGTCATGTCGATGTCGAGGAAGCGCTCGTAGTTCCCCAGGTCGAGGTCGACCTCCCCGCCGTCTTTGAGCACGTACACCTCGCCGTGCTGGAAGGGGTTCATCGTACCGGCGTCGACGTTCAGATACGGGTCGATTTTGACCGCTGTAACGTCGAACCCGGCGTTTTTGAGTAATCTACCTGTGCTGGCGGCGGTGATGCCTTTCCCCAGGCCAGACATCACGCCACCGGTGACGAAGATGAACTTCCGACCCAGTTCCGGGTCGTAGTCCGTTTCGGGTTCGGTCGGCATACCGACGGTGAACCCCGCGTGGTCTAAACGGTTTCGGAGCGCGCACTGTTCGCCACCGCGTCGCAGTGTCAACGCGGCTACAGTGAGGGCTGTGTGAGGACGCGCCACGCCGTCACGAGAAGGGCAAGCGACAGCGCCGAAAACAGCGCGTCGCCGGGGCTAGAGCCGATAGCAATAAACAGCAGGTAGCCGGCGACGAAGCCTCCCAGAAGTGACACGGCGCCCTGGCGTGTCGACTGCGACACCGCCTCCCTGGCGTGCGTTGACATACTACAATATTTATCAGTATATATTATAAATGTACCTTCGATCGGGGGTTAGGATTTGAGGACGCCGGATCTGATAGCGACGTACGTCCCCACCCCACCCATCGTGGCGAGGACGACCGCTCTGGCTGGGCCGCCCGCGACGAGCGCCGTCTGCATCAGTACTAATAGCGCTACCAGAGTAGTAGTGAACGAAACAGCGGCGAACGTGAGCGCGCGGTTCATGTCCGGAGGTCGGGCCGCCGGTGTCTCTGTCTTTCGGTACTGTCCTATGGTGTCATAGAACTGTTGTCAGGCCCGAGTTGAAACGGTCAGTACAGGTAACTCACACATCATTCAACCTATTGACTAAATCGATACTTTTCAAGAATCTCGGACAAGATACAGACGCTGAGTTCAGCAACCTATTGATCCAGTTGCGTCCAAGCGCGGGATTTTATAGTTTAACATCAAAAAGTGCCCTGATAATTAATATTATGTACCACTGCCATATTAGATACTCTATGGGACTTTTCGGTTCTCCCGAGTGTATGTACTGTGAAAAGAGTGTAGAGAATACGCAGTATGGGACCTGCGAAAACTGTGAGGAACATTGGCACCTACCCTGTGCGAAGCAAAATGCAGATTTCCGCCAGGCCCACGATGATGGTATAATCAAAGACGAGCACCACATGCAGTTCAATTGTCCAAATTGTGGCCATATAATGAGGAAAACAGAGGGTTCATATTTTTAGAATTAAGGTTTACAATCACTCTTAGATTGGTTAGCTCAATGGTTTTAACCGAGAATTATTAAAACAGGCTCTACAATATATGACAGAAATGGATCCACAAACACAGGATGTGGCCATAATTGGTGGTTCGGTATCGGGGTTGGGTGCCGCAGAAAAATTAGTTGGTCTGGGAAAAATAAACGAGATACGTGTCTTCGAACGTCAGGAATACGATGAAAAACGAGTTGACTGTGGCGAGGCCATCAACGATGCCACCCTCGTACCTCTGAAAAAAACCTCTTCGAATGGATTTCTCAATAATGTCACGGGCTTCCAACTACGAGTATACTCCGGTACTGATCGAAGTCATAATGAAGAGCCACTGGGAGTCTCGAATCTCAGGTGTGATGCAGGCTATATATGTGACCGTGATACAGTAGAACAAAAGTGGGCACAGAAGCTTTCCGATAGAGGGGTCGTTTTCGAGACTGGCAGTTCAATCACGGCAAATGAATATCATGATATAATTGAAGAATATGATTACGTCGTGGATGCGACGGGTCAACCATCTCTTACATCTAAGATTAATGATGAAGTCCCAGACTATACAGGGGACATGGTAGCCCTAAACGCTACGGTGGAAGGGGATTTTTCTGACTATATCGATTATCCACGAATCTTCTTTGAGGGGTATGTCGGGTACTCATGGTCATTCCCGAAGTCAGAAACACATGCGAACGTTGGAATCGGGTGGGCGGGTGATCAACGGCCGAATGATTACATGAGTGCGTTGGAGGCAGCAGCAGAGCGTAATGGTTTCCCAGTGCCAGATCAGGAGGACGTGAATATTTATACGATTCCGCGTGGTCCCAGTCTTGAACCCCAAGCCGTTCATATGCCCGAAGATAATGTCTTCCTAGTGGGCGATTCGGCCGGGATAGCTAACCGATACCAAGGAGAAGGTATTTGTCAGGGCATAAGATCTGCAAATCTCCTCGGTAAATTGATTGCAGAGGGCAGGGAATCTGACTATCCAGATGAATTATTTAATAACATGAAATCGGAATATCGTCTCGCCCGATTGATGCGAGGTGCTTGGGTTGAACACGAGGACCCACATCTACTCGCCAGTGTCGCTGAAGCTCTGGAAGGGTTGACTATCGATGATATCACTCGTCAACCAAAGCGTGTTATTGGACGTGTTATTCAGCATCCAGTTGTTGCTACACAACTCGTTGCAGATCGCCAGATGCTCAAGCGACTGTTTGATGCCTATACTGATAACTGGGAATATAATTCAGCAAAATTGGAGTGATTAAGCACATGCATGAAAAATTTGATTATGACTCTCATTGGGTGAGTGAGCAGGTTGAGAATGGAATACTTGGCATTTCGAACCCAGTAGCAGTTAGTATATTGAAATTCTCCATGCCGTGGAATATATTATCCATCTGCTACACGATTCTGTTTTGGGACTCAATTACGATCTCATTTATTTATGCTTCTATATTAGGGTTAATCTGGATTAATATTGCACCATCTCTAATTTGGTATTACGATGAAAGAGTACTACCGGCGTTTTTTAATCATCTTTCTGAACTCATCCCTGACAAACAGGAACGGGAAAGGTTATCGAGGAAGTATAACAAATTTTTCGCTAACCACCGATTGTCCGTTTCAATATTTTTTACGGTCTTACTAACAAGTATCGTATACGTGAGTGAACCAGCGCTCAAAGCGCAGGGTATGACAGGCACAGGTTCAATATTTATTTGGACCACATATGCATACGCTATCTACATTGGATCAATTTTGAGTCATGGATATGTTGGCCCAATTACAACAATACTACTCATTCGTGAACTCACAGAGTACGAATTAGAGATTGATCCCTTGCACCCTGACAATTTAGGCGGGCTTAGCAATGTTGGATATGTTTCTATCCGAACTACGCTTCTATTCTCAACTGCCTCGTTATTTTTACCGCTCCTGTTCTATTTTTCATCAGCAGGCGGTGTCTCTGAAATCATATTTGCTGGTGCAGGAATATTGATTCTAACCATATTTGCCTCCTTTATTTATCCGACTGCCATCGTTAACCGGAGAGCACAAGAATACCGTGATGCTGTACTTGAGGAACTCCGTGAGGAATATCATCAAATAGAGGAGGCTACGAATGATCCGGATCAAGACGAGTTGTCTGAATTAAATAAGCGGTTAGAACTCGAACGAGTTCAACGGAATTATGACAATTATAATTCCGTGAGCCTCTATCCACTTCAAGTGAATATACTGTTTCAGTTGGTTGGTTCTGTGATTCTTCCTCTTATATTCATGTTTATTGAGTTTTACTTGCCAAATCTAATATGAGGTTCAGGGTTGTCAAGTGTTAATATACTAGATCGAGATTCCTCCTAAACAGGCGTTCCCTCCGACCGGCGGCTGTCACCGTCAGCGATGCTCACCTGACCGCCCGTTACACTCGCCAGCCGGTAACGCTCACCCTGATCCTCGGTCGTATATTGAGTTGATTGAGACGCTCACCGAGGAAATTCGGAACCTCGAAGAAACGATCGAAGAGCGCGCTGGGTCTCTGAAGGAGACCCAGCTGCTGATGACGATACCCGGCGTGAGTTACTATACAGCGTTGACAATTTACGCCGAGCTAGGCGAGATCAGTCGATTGGACGGTGATAAATCGGTTGTCAGCTACGTTGGGTTGAACCCAGTGATCCGCGAGTCGCCCGACTCGCGGATCGAAGGAAGTATTTCGAAAGGTGGATCGGGTTGTGTCCGGTGGTTGCTCGTCCAGGCTGCAAACATAGCAGTTCACACCTGTAACGATGAGTACCTGATCCGTTTCTACCAGCGGCTAGCAGGCCGGAAAAACTCATAGAAGGCGATCGTAGCCTGCTCTCAGAAAATGCTGGTGTCGATCTATCACATGATAGACCGAGGCGAGGTATACGATCTACCCGATATGAGTGCGTAGACGAGGGAACTGAGGGCCGCCAGGTGTGCGGCCCTCAGTGGCCGGTCGGGACCAGCATTAGTGATAGCTGTCGCCAGACCACAACCGCACCGCCTGAAGAGATCGGCCGCCTGCCGACTGGGAGAACGGCAGACTACAGGATGGCTCAACTATTTTGTCGAAACCGGTGGTTTATCTAGATAGCAGCGTTTCCATAGGTGTAATCCTAGTGGTTCGACAACTTTCCTGCTGGAACAGCTGCTAGGTAGATGTGTAGGTATATCAGCACAGATGCCATACCTTAAGCGAAATTTGCGTTTGCCCGTCGGTACGCGGTGACAACAAAAAAACAGACCGATAGCTACCGCGACCAGCCAAAATGGGTCTGTGAACGGGTCGATTAAGAACGTTACAGGAGGTTCACTGAGAACCATAGCGATAAGACCGCCAAGAATAGCGAGAAACGCTGTAAAAGTGCACCCCATGAATACCGTATCACGGAGAACTGAACGTTGACTCGCACGAACAATATCTCTGGATACCTTATACGTCTTCCGCGTTACATATGCAGTCCTACCGTGCAGTCTATTCAGGCGACACTGTCTGAAATCAATACCTTGTAAAAAGTTGTATGACGCTCTGTACTGCCCAGCAGTTGCGTTACAATCGGTCACGGAGGAACGGACCGACAGTCTCGCCGATGCGGCCGCTCTGGCCGACGAAGTGGTGGTCGGCCGGCAGTCGCTCCACGGCGTGTCCCAGTTCGACAGCGCGGTCGGCGACCGGCTCCCAGTCCACGGTGTCGTCGCGCTCGCCGACCACGACCTGTACCGGGCAGTCGATGGCGTCGAGTGCGGCGACAGCATCGAGATGGTCGGTCAGTCCGGCCGGCGGAGCGAGGACGGAGAGGACCGCCGGCTCGGACCCGCTATCGAGTTCGGCAGCCGCATAGAGCGCCACGGCCGCGCCGAAACTGTAACCAAAGAGGCCGACGGCGTCTGCCCGCTCACTTGCCCACGCCAGGGCGTTCTCGGCGTCGGCCCGCTCGCCGCGGCCCTCGTCCCACGCGCCATAGTCGAAGCGGAGACAGCCGATATCGGGAGCAAGCGCGTCGCTGACCGCTTCCAGGCGACTATCAGACCGGGAGCCGCCGTACTGCGGATGCGGCGGGCACGCGACGACGACGGAGTCCGACGCCGGCCGGTCGAGCGACGCGGTGACGCCCCGCCCGCCCGGTATCCCGACGGTAGTCATACGTGTTCAGACGCCACACCGCTGTAAGAAATTTAAGGTTGGAGAGACCAATGCGCATACATGGGAATCCTCTCGCGCGCGTCGTACGTCATCCGCTCCAAGCTCAACGCCGTCCTGAACCGGGCGGAGGACCCGACAGAGACCCTCGACTACAGCTACGAGCAGTTGCGTGACGAACTGCAGGACGTCAAGCAGGGCATCGCGGACCTGACGACCCAGAAGAAGCGACTGGAGATACAGAAGCGCCGCCTCGAAGAGAACGTCGAGAAGCACAACGAACAGGCACGCCAGGCCGTCGAGCAGGACCGAGAGGACCTCGCCCGTCAGGCGTTGGAGAAGAAAAAGCAGAAGATGAGCCAGATCGAGGATCTGGAGGGCCAGATACAGGACCTGCAAAGCCAGCAGGACCAGCTAGTCGAGCAGAAAGACGAACTCCAGAAACAGATCGAGCAGTTCCGGACCAAGAAGGAGACGATGAAGGCCCGCCACGAGGCCGCGAAGGCGTCGGCGCGCGTCAACGAGGCGATGACGGGCGCGGGCGACGAGATGCAGGACATCAATCAGGCTATCGAGCGTGCGGAGGAACGCACCGAGGATATGGAAGCCCGCTCACAGGCGATGGACGAACTCAAGGAAGACGGTGTTCTCGAAAGCCAGATCTCTGATGAGAGTTCGCTGGAGCGAGAGCTTGAGGAGGTCAGACAGAAAGGCTCGGTCGACGCCGAACTCGACACGCTGAAAGCCGAGATGGGGAAAGCCGAGGACGGCGACAGCGGGTCGAGCGACGCAGACGTCTCCGAGGCCGAACTGGAGAAGGAACTCACGGACGAGAGTACGCAGGTCGACGTCGATGAGAGCGAGGTCGAGTCAGAACTCGACGAACTGAAAGAAGACGAGAAGTAACGCCGCCGCGGGACTTTTACAGCGGCCAGACGACAGACACCGAGAGCGTCGTGACGACGCACAGAAGGAGCTGTAGCGGGCCGCCGACGCGCAGGAAGTCGGTAAAGCGGTACCCGCCGGGGCCGTACACCATCAGGTTCGTCTGATAGCCGATAGGTGTCAGGAACGACGTTGCGACCGCGAAGGTCACGACGACGAGGAACGGGAACCCGGCGACGCCGATCTCGGCGGCGGTGGCGACGGCAATCGGAATCATCAGCACGACGGTCGCGGCCGGAGTGATGACGCTGGCGAGGACGGCCGTCAGGAGGTACACCAGCGCCAGCAGCGCGAGCGGCGGGAGGACGCCGGCCGCGTCGACGAGGAGGCCACCGACGAACGCGGCCCCGCCGGTCGCTTGCATCGCCTGCCCCAGCGGGAGCAGTCCGGCAAGCAGGAACACGATGTTCCAGCTCACCGCGTCGTAGGCCTTCGACGCGCTCAGCGTGCCGGTCGCGACCGTGGCGACGACGCCGCCGAGTGCGGCGATATAGATCGGAAGCAGGTCCAGCGCCGCGAGCGCGATGACTGCGAGCAGGGTCGCGAGCGGGACCGCCGCCGCGGCGTCGAGCGACGGCGGGCCGCCGTCGAGCGCGTCGAACAGCTCCGGGGGACCCTCGGTCAAGAACAGGTACCCCTCGTCCTGCAGGTGGCCCACCTCGTCGAGAGGCGTCTGGAGCAAGAGCAGGTCGCCAGCGGACAGTTCGACCGCCGCGAGGTTCTCGTGGATGATCTCGTCGCCGCGGCGGACGGCGAGGACCGTCACGTCGAACCGACTGCGCAGTTGCACGTCGGCGAGCCGTCGCCCGCGGAGCCGGGACTCCCTGTGAATGACGGCCTCCGCGAGAACGCCCGGATGGCCGCTCTCTGCCAGGAGGTCCGCCGTGACGGACTCGCGGGCGAGGTCCCGCAGGTCGAGCGTCTGGGCGAACTGATTGACGGCCTGTCGGTTCCCGCGGACGGTCAGCACGTCGCCGGGTTCGAGCGGTCGGTCGGTGGCCGTCGCGAAGAACGACTCGCCGTTGCGGTCGATCTGGAGCACATCGATGTCAAGCGGGTCGCTCGCGGCGAGGACCTGTTCGACGGTGGCCTCGGTCGGCAGCGACTCTCCCGCATCGACCACGTCCGCGACTGCTTCGACCACGTCGTCGGGGACGCCGCCTTCCAGTGCTTCCTGCACCGTCAGTCCGACCAGCGGCGACGACTCGCGCACCTGTAACTGTGACAGGTGGCGGTCCATGTCGAACTCCTCCGTGAAATCGGCCGCGGGGTGGACCCGTTCGGGGACGAGCGCCCGACCGACCGTCAGCAGGTAGGCCACGCCGACGGCGAGGACGACGACGCCGACGGGCGTCAGCGTGAACATCGAGAACGGCCGGCCGAGCAACTGCGCCGAGAGGTCGCTGGCGAGGAGGTTCGTCGAGGTACCGACCAGCGTGAGCGTCCCGCCGAGCATCGCGGCGAAAGAGAGCGGCAACAGCAGGTTCGACGGCGAGATACCGTATCGCTCCGAGAGCCCGGTGACCAGCGGGATGAAGACCGCGACCACCGGCGTGTTGTTGACGAACCCCGCGCTGACGCCCGTCGTGCCCACGATGGCGGCCAGCAGGCGCTGCTCGTCGCCGCCGGTCAGCGCCGCCAACCTCCCGGCCAGCCAGTCGACGACGCCGGCCGATTCGACGCCGGCGCTGAGGATGTACATCGCGACGATGGTGACCACCGCCGGGCTGGCGAATCCCTCGATGGACGTCCGTGCCGGGACACCGGTGTACGGTTCCAGCACGACCAGCGCGACGAGGACGGCGATGGCCGTCATGTCAGGCGGCAGCCACTCGGTGACGAACAGCGTCAGGGCGGCGGCGACGAGCGCGAAGACCACGAGCGCACCCATCGAGAGCGGGGGCATACCATTGCCCTCGATGGATGGGGGCAAAAGCGTCGGGGGCGATTCCGACCGATCACCCCGCCGGTGGACGGCTGGGACAGGCGACCGGTCTCAGTCCGGGTTCGGCGCGTAGCCCGCCCCGACGCGAAGCGTGAGGGCGCGCTCGCGCACCGACAGCGACAGCGCCTCGTGCGTGCTGAGTTCGCCGTCGCGGCTGAACGTGAGTTCGTCGCCGTCGCCGCTAACCGAGATCCCCTTCGCACGAACGTGGGTCACCCCGTCGGTATCGAGCGACAGGAGTCGCTGACCGATGGCCTCCGCGACAAGGTTCCCCGTTGGCATCTGTTCGACGATAGCCACGTCCAGCAGGCCGTCTTCCATGTTTGCTTGCCCGCCTTCCGCGACGAACTTACGGGCGTTGCCCACCAAGAGACAGGCGGCCTCGCCCGACCATGTGAACGGGCCGTCCTCGCCGACAGCCGCGACAGTGATGTCGAACCCGTCGAAGCGGAGCGCCTCCTGTGCCCCGGTGAGCAGAAAGGCCAGCGTGCCGAACCGCTCCTTGAGGTCGCCCGGTGTCGAGACGCTGGCGTCGGCGGGGAGACCGGCGATACAGGAGACGAGAAACGGCTCGTCGTCGGCGACACCGACATCGACCGGGCGCGTGTCGCCGGTGTCGGCGATTTCGACACCGTGTTCGATGTCCGTGACACCGATGTTCCCGGCCAGGAGGTTCGCCGTTCCGGCCGGGACGACGCTCAGCGTCACCGAGTCGAGGTGGCCGGCGTCGTCGAGCCCACGGATGACCTCGTTCACCGTCCCGTCGCCGCCACAGACGGCCACCTCCGAGGCCTCGGCTCGGCCCGCCTCGCGGCCGAGTTCGACCGCGTCGCCCGCCGCCTTGGTTTCGGACACCTCGAACCCGCGCGCCGCCATCAGCCGCGGGACGTAGTCGGCGTGCTCGCCGTCGCCGCTGACGGGGTTGAGGATACACCGACGCGAGCCAATCTGCATAGTACTAGCGAGTCCGGTCCGGCACTTATACCGTGGTGATGTGCGGCGGCGTCAGTCCCAGTCGACGTCGACGCGCCGGTCCGTCTCGCGGAGAATGAAGGGGCCGATAGCGAGCGTTCGTTTGGTTATCGTGACGATACGGAGGATGTACGATATCAGGACCGTGAACGGAAGCAGCGATGCTGTCGTCGTCACCGCGAGGAGCCACAACACGTCGGGGACGCCGGCCGTGACGCCGACGAAATCCTGCACATCGAGGAACAATAACGAGGTGATTGCGACGGTAAGCGCCGGGATGGCGACGTACAGCAATGTCCGGGAGAGGTCGGACAGCTCCCACTGGAAGTACAGCGTCTTGAAGTGTTCCCGGGCCGGGCCGAACAGTTCGAGCGTCTCGACGAGTTCCGCGAGCGAGTCGTCGATTTCGTCGGTGAGTTCGTCGGCGTAGGCCTCGCGGATGCGCCGACCGGCGTACAGCTTCCAGGAGTAGTTGTAGTCCAGCGCGGCCTTGACGACGTCGAATTCGCCGAAGGTCCCGTCTTCGAGCTGGTCGGTGACGCTGTCGGCGTTGGTCAGCACGTCCTCCAAGTAGTTCGACAGCAACGCCGCCAGGTCGTCATCGAGCGCCGTCTCGTCGGCGGCGTTCCGGGCTGCCTCGGCTCGTTCGGCGGTCCCGCGGACCAGCGACCGGAGGAACGCCGATGGCTCTGCCGGACTGACTGGCGTGTCGACGGCGTCGGCCACGTCGTCGCGGAACTGCATCGACCCGTCCATCCGCTCGCGCTGATCGCCCACTGCACCGAGTTCCTGTGACAGGACGAGCTGATTCAGTGTCAGAACCAGCGTAACGGCGGTTACAGTCCCCGTAATCAGCGCCTGAAACAGCGTTTCGACCGGGTCACCGCGAGTCAACAGCGTCAATGCCGGTGTAGGATGCAAAAGTCCGACGGCGAGAATCCCACAGAACAGGACACCGGAGAGGAGGGCGGTGACGAGCCAGCGGTCCGCGTCGAGCAGGAGCCAGAGGAGTCGGGTGTCACCGGTGGCGCGCTCCCGCATGGTATCGCTCGACTCTCCACTGTCAGTGGTCATACAGGTCGGCTCGCCCGCCGGGGATAAAAGGGCGTGCCTGGCACGCGCCGGTTTTGGCAGTGTGTTGTCGGCGAGAACTGATCGGGCCGGTCAGGCCGGCAGCGGCTACCGGCCGGCGAGGAACGTCACAGCGGTCCGCTGCTGCTCGACCTCGGTTTCGAGGTGGTCGCGGAACTCGGCGATGTCGATGTCCTTCTCTTCGCGTTCCTTGCGGTCCCGCACCGAGATGGTGCCGGCCTCCTCCTCGTTGTCGCCGATGACGCACATGTAGGGCACGCGGTCGTCGTGGGCCTGCTGGATCTTCTTGCCGACCGTCCAGGAGCGGTCCTCGATGGTGACACGGAAGTCGTCGAGTTCCTCCTGAATCTGCTCACAGTAGGCGATGTTGTCGTCGCTGACCGGCAGCAGACGGATCTGTTCGGGGGCGAGCCACGGCGGGAACTTCCCGTTGTAGTGCTCGGTCAGCACCATGAAGAAGCGCTCGTAGGAGCCATACAGCGCGCGGTGGATCATCACCGGGCGGTGCTCCTCGTTGTCCTCGCCGGTGTAGGAGAGGTCGAACCGCTCGGGCATATTGAAGTCCAGCTGGACGGTGGGGCCGTCCCAGTGCCGCCCCAGCGCGTCCTCGAACGCGAAGTCGATCTTCGGGCCGTAGAACGCGCCGTCACCTTCCTCGACGACGTAGTCGATGTCCTGCTCGTCGAGGACGGCTTCGAGCTGGGACTCCGCTTTCTCCCAGATTTCGTCGCCGCCAACGGATTTCTCGGGCCGAGTGGCGAACTGGACGGTGTAGTCGAGGTTGAACGTATCAAGCGTGTCGAGGATGATGTCGACCGTCGCCAGCACTTCCTCCTCAATCTGGTCCGGGCGGACGAACAGGTGGCCGTCGTCGATAGTGAAGGCCCACGTCCGGGAGAGCCCGGAGAGTTCGCCGCGCTGTTCCTTGCGGTAGACCTTCCCGTCCTCGAAGTACCGCACCGGGAGGTCACGGTAGCTCCAGGAGTTCTGCTCGAAGATAGTGGCGTGGCCCGGACAGTTCATCGGCTTCAGGCCGTACTCCTCGTCGTTTACGTCGAGCAGGAACATGTCGTCGACGTAGTTCTCGTAGTGGCCCGATTTCTTCCACAGTTCGGTACGGAAGACGTGGGGCGTCTCGACCTCGTCGTAGCCGGCGTCGCGGTTGAGGCCGGCAACGTAGTCCGAGAGTTCGTTGAGGATCTTCTTGCCGTTGGGTTCGTACAGCGGCAGGCCCGGCCCGGTCGTCTCGTCGATGGAGAACAAGTCCATCTCCTGCCCGATCTTGCGGTGGTCGCGCTCCTCGGCCTTGCGGCGCTGTTCGAGGAACTCGTCAAGCGCGTCCTCCGTCGGGAAGGCGGTGCCGTACACGCGGGTCAGCGTCTCGTTCTCCTCCTCGCCGCGCCAAAAGGCCGCGGAGATTTCGAGCAGGGCGAAGCCGCCGATTTCACCGGTCGATTCGACGTGGGGGCCCTGGCAGAGGTCCTCGAACTCGCCTTGCGTGTAGAACGAGACCACCTCGTCGTCCGCAGCCTCGGTTTCGAGGATGTCCTGTTTGAACGGGTTGTCCTCGTAGCGCTCGAAGGCGTCCTCCCGGTCGAGGAGTTCGCGCTCGATGTCGAGGTCTTCCTCGATTATCTCCTCGGCTTCGGCCTCGATGGCTTCGAGGTCGTCCTCGTCGATGTCGACGCCGGTGATGTCGTAGTAGAACCCGTTGTCGGTCCACGGCCCGATTGTGAGCTTCGCGTCGGGGTAGAGTCGCTGCAGCGCCTGGGCGAAGACGTGGGCGGCGGAGTGACGCAACACGTCGAGGTACTCGTCACTGCTCTCGGTGACGATTTCGAGCTCGACGTCGGCTGTCAGCGGCGCGTGTTTGTCGACAAGTTCGCCGTCGACGACGCCGGCGACCGTGTCGTCACCCAACCCTGGCCCGATTTCGTAGGCGACATCCTCGACCGTGCTGCCACGCTCGACCTCTAGGGGGGTCCCGTCGGGCAGCGTGACCGTGACCGTACTCATATCCGAGGATACGACGGCGGCCGGGGATAAGTGTATTGAGACGCGGGCGACGCTGGGGCTACTCTGGCAACAGCGGGTCCGAGTCCTCGTCGATAGCGTCGACTGCCGGCAGGTCAGACTGCGTCGGCGGTTGTGCCGCGCTCGCCCGCTCTAGCGGCGAGAACGTCGATTCTTCCTCTGCTTCAAGCATGGTAAGCCGGTCCATGACAGTCGTCGTTTCCCCGTCAGCCGTATGCGGCGTCACGCATCTGAGTTCCGACCCCTCGTACTCCGCCAAGAGTTGGACCGGAAACACAAGTGCCCGGTACTGTTCCCCCGAAATTTCCGAGTCCACCGACCGGACCTGAAACGCCGGCTCAAGTGAACAATCGTTTCGTTTCGCCCACTCCTGAAAGACACTAACTCGGTTGAGGGCAAACAACCCGAGTTCGGTCCGCGCCTCCGCTGGCGTGGACGGAATCTGCCGTCCGATAACCTCAACGGTGACTTCTGACAGAATGTCGGTATCTGACAGCCCGTCAAGACGGTCGATTACCGCAGCCTGTTGCTGCGTGTGCCCATCGGGCAGGAGTGAACGAACGTATAGTTCTGCCCGTGTGTCGTCTGGCTGCGTGCTCCCCTGCATCGTATAGAAGTTAATAGGCAGCAACTGGCAAAAGTATTCCTGTTGACAAATAATGGTTAGAATGATTATACACTGAACGACAGAAACTGAATCAAATAGTTTCGTCATCGGTTGGACAGCCACGGGCCGTGTCAGCGTGATAGGGACTACTATGTGGGCACAGTTCGCATGAGAAGCCGGATATGTACGATTCGGTGCTTGTAGCCACAGACGGCAGTTCGGGTACGACGGAGACGCTCGCGCACGCCACCTCGATCGCGCGCGACAACGACGCGACCCTTCACGGGCTGTACGTCGTGGACAAGCGGCTGTACGTCGCGGCCGACAAGTCCAATCAGGACGAAGTGCGGCAGTCGCTGGAGGAAGAGGGGGACATCGCGCTCGACGACATCGTGGTCAGCGGCGAGGAGTCCGGCGTCGAGGTCGTCACAACCATGGAAGAGGGCATTCCCCACAAGACGATTACCGACTACGCCGAGGAGGAAGACATCGACCTCATCGTGATGGGGACCCACGGTCGAACCGGACGAGACCGGGTCGCCAATCTCGGAAGCGTCACCGAGCGCGTCGTACAGAGCGCGCCTGTCCCCGTCCTCGTGGTCCACATCGAATAGCTCAGGTGGGGGTGCCGGTCCGTTCGCGGACGTGCTCGGCAGCGGACAGACCACCATTGACCTCCTCCCACGCCTTCAGGCGTGGGATTCCCGCGGCACCGCACCGCTAGGTTGGGAGTTTCAGGTTTGTAGCCAGGTCGGCATGACCGGACTCCTGGCGGGGCCAAGCCGCCGTTACTCCTATCCCCGGTATGGGGATTCGGAGTTACCGTGTGTCGGAATCCACAGCCAGCGGCCCGAAAGGGATTCTTTTGGACGTAGCGTGGCCCGAATCCCGATATTATCCGTTTATCTGGGCGGCTGATCCGCCTCGGTGTGGTCATGCATACGGTGTCACCGGTTATAAAACTCCGCTGAGTGAGGCTACAGGCGAAGCTGCCGGGTTGTCGGCTTCATCCACACCCCTGAAGGGGTGGGCTTTCGCCTTGCTCCCGCTGTAACACCCCGTTCTGACCGGTATCTTTTCGAGCCGCCGACACGATGGGAGCAGTATGGACAGCCGAGAGTACGCGTTCGAGGGAGCCACGCCGAACATCCACGGATACGCCCACGTCAGCCGCGAGGCGACGCTGGTGGGCGACGTCACTGTCGGCCCGAACGCGAACGTCTGGCCCGGCGTCGTGTTGCGCGGCGACGTGGCCCCCGTCGAGGTGGGCCGCGAATCGGCGATCGGTGACGGGGCCATCGTCCACGCATCGACCGTCGGCGAGAAGGTGATGGTCGGCCACGGGGCCGTCCTCAACGACGCGGCGGTCAAGGACGGCGCGCTCGTTGGCTTCAACTCCACGGTCAGTGACGCCACCATCGGCGAGGGCTCCATCGTCGCGATGGGAACGGTCGTCCCGCCGGGCTACGAGGTCCCCGCCGAGTCGTTCGTCCGCGGGAGCCCAGCCACGGTGACACCGCTGTCCGAGACAACAATCGACCCCAACGAGGTGTTCGAGGCGTTCAGCTCCGGCGATTACGCCAACCTCGCGGCCCGCCACGAGGACCTGTTCGAGTAACACCGAGTATCAACGCTGGAAACGCACGACGGGTCACTTATAGTGGAAGAGCCCACACAGTACCGAGCATGGACGATATCGTCGACCTGGTGACCCGGTCGCTCGCCGACGACACTGCCGCGGAGTTCACTGAGCGGGTCGACGAACAGGCGATGCAGCTCCGGAGAGCCATCGAGGCCGGGGAGTTCGACAACGAAGCGTTCTCCGTCGGCCTGGAGATCGAACTGTACGCCATCAACGCGGAGCCGGACCCACCCGAGCCAGACGAGGAAGCAGACGACGAGGGAGTCGCCGAAGAAGACCTCGACGACGACCTGAGCGGATCGGGCGGGGCGGCCTGGAGCGGGTCGCTCGACGCGCCGGCGGAGCCAGAAGACGGCGCTGGCGCATCACTGGAACCAAATGGCGACGGGCCGTCGCTGGAGCCAGACGAGGGCGACCCGCTGGAACCAGCCGGCGGTGAGTCACTGGACCAGAACGCCGGCGAAACCGCTGCCGAGTCCGAGGATTCGTTCGGTCCCGGAGAGGGACCGTCGCTCGACATCGACCCGGACAGCCCGCTGGCCGAGGACGAACCGGAGACGCCAGAGGAGGAGGAGGCCGAACCGGCCGTCGAGTCGTCAGTCGAGGAAGAAAGTGACGAGCCGTACATGGACCCCGAGGACTGGGAGGGGCGGCTGACCCGCCTGCCCGACGTGGTGTTCGAGGGCGAGGCCAACAAGGAACTTGGCCTGCACAACGCCGAGGTCAACACCGAACCCAACAGCTTCGACCAGACCGGGATGGAGGTCCAGACGACGGCGGTGGAGATGCAGACGAAACAGGCCCGCCAGCAGGCGAGCAAGCACAACTGCGAACTCGTCCTCGACGCGATGTGGACCATCCCGCCCGAGGAGGGCAGCGAGCAGTACCTCTCGGCACACGAGACGAACGACGGCGTCGTCCTCGCGGACAACATGCGGCAGGCCCCCAGATACGTGGCGCTGGACAACGAGGCGCTGGACCACGCCGGCGGCAGCATCGACTTCGACGTGCCGGGGTACAGCGGGTCGTTCCCGACCATTCTGTTCGAGTCGCTGGCCACCTCGATCCAGCCTCACCTCCAGGTTCCGGACGCCGAGGCGTTCACCGAGTACTACAACGCCGCGATCCGGACGCTCGGGCCGCTGCTCGCGCTCTCGGTGAACTCGCCGTTCCTCCCGGCGGATATGTACGGCGACACCGACGGCGAGTGGCTCTGTGCGAACACGCACCACGAACTCCGCATCGCGGCCTTCGAGCAGTCGGTCAACACCAGCGAGAACCCGAAGGTCCGGGTGCCGCGGGACCTCGACGACACGACGGACGTGGTCGGCCGCGTCGTCGACGACGACCTGTTCGCGCCGTTCCTCCGGGAGTTCCTGCACGACGACGAGCGAACGGCGTTCGAAGACGAGTTCTGGGAGTTCGACCACAAGCGCGGGACCTACTGGCGCTGGCTCCGCTGTGTCGTCGGCGGGACGCCCGTCGACGGGGCCAGCACGGAGAAGTCGCTCCGCATCGAGTACCGCCCGCTGCCGACCCAGCCCCACGCCAAAGACATGATCGGGCTGCAGGCGCTGACGGTCGGTCTCATCCGCGGGCTGGTCGTCGCCGACCATCCCGCCGCGGAACTGCCCTGGCAGGAAGCCAGGCGGAGCTTCTACAGCGCCGCAGCAGACGGCTCCGACGCGGACCTGTCCTGGGTGACAGCGGGGGGCGAGCGGACGGCCGACCACGACGAGATCTACGACGAAATCTTCCAGTACGCCCGTCTGGGGCTGGCCGAGCAGGGCGTGCCCGAGGCTCGCATCGACGAGTATCTCGACCCGATTGAAGCCCGCTACGAGGCCGGCATGACCCCGAGCGACTGGAAGATCGACCGGGTTCGACAGTCCCTCGATTCCGGCGACGACCTCTCGACGGCCATCCAGTCGATGCAGCGGGACTACATCGAGGCGAGCCGCGAGCACCACTCCTTTGCGGAGTGGGTGTAAGCGACCAGTCTCACGGCGAACCGGAGTCGGCACCCCTGCCGGATGGCGGGTATTTATTCGGGTGACGCCGTTATATTCGGGTGATGGTATCCACAGGCGACACAGCGCCGGACATCTCGGCGACAATCGCGAACGGTGAGGTAGCGGACTTCGAACTGAGCGACCACCTGGGCGACGGGCCGGTCGTGCTCGCCTTCTTCCCGGGCGCGTTCACGCCGCCGTGCTCCAACGAGATGGTGGCCCTGCAGGAGCACCTCGGGGACTTCCACGACGCCGGCGCGACGGTGCTCGGCCTCAGCGCCGACTCGGCGTTCTCGCTGAACTCCTTCCGTGACGAGCACGGGCTGGAGTTCGACCTGGTCAGCGACATGGGCCGGTCGGCGATTCAGGACTACGACCTCGAAATCGACATCGAAGACCTCGGGCTGCTCGGCGTCGCGAACCGCGCCGTGTTCGTCGTCGACGACGACGGCGAAGTCTCCTATAGCTGGGTCGCCGACGACCCGACCAACGAGCCGGACTACGACGAACTGCTGGACGCCGTCGAGTCGGCGTAAACGGGCCACATAATACTCCGAACCGGATTTTTATCGGTACTGTCTCACAGCTACGCGTCTCGCGCTCGCCGAGCACCGGTGCCGGCCGACACCGCAGTGAGGGCGAACACGTCGCCGTCGAGTGGCACGCCGGCGTAGGGGTCCGACGCCAGCAGGAGCGCCCCGTCGAGGTCGACGTAGTCGACGAGCGGCGCGAGGTGGACCGCCGCGGCGATGCTGGCGTTTGACTCGACCATGCAGCCGAGCATCGAGTCGAGACCGTGCGCGTCAGCGGCGTGGAGGAGCCGCATTGCGGGCCGGAGGCCGCCGCATTTGACCAGTTTGGCGTTGACGATGTCGCAGGCGTCGGCGACCCGCGGCACGTCCGACGCGGTAACGCAGGACTCGTCGGCCGCGACGGGGATCTCGGTCGCGTCGGTCACGCGGCGAAGACCGCCGATGTCGTCGGCATCGACCGGCTGTTCCAGCATCGTGACGCCGGCGTCGGCGAGCCAGTCCGCCTTGTCGATAGCCTCCTCGGGCGTCCAGGCGGCGTTGGCGTCGACGCGTACCTCGGCGTCGGGGGCCGCGTCCCGGACCGCGTCCAGTCGCGCTCGGTCGTCGTCGGTTCCGAGTTTGACCTTCAGACGGCCGAAGCCGCTGTCGGCCGCCGTCCCGGCTTTCTCGGCCATCCGCTCGGGCGTGTCGATGCCGACCGTATAGGTGGTCGGCGGGACCGCGTCGGGGTCGAGCCCCCACTGGCGGTACAGCGGCAGGTCCAGGCTCCGAGCGGCGAGGTCGTGGACGGCGATGGAGAGTGCCGTCCGGGCGGCGGGCTGGTCCGGCGCTCGCTCGCCGAGTTCTCGTTCAATACGCTGCTGGGCGTGCGGGTCGCCGATTCGGGCGACAACCTCACAGAGCGATGGCAGCGTTTCGGCCACCGACGCCGCACTCTCGTCGTAGTACGCCGACGGCGTGACGGCCCCGATTCCGGTGGTTCCCTCGTAGGTGAGTTCGACCACGACGGTTTCGCTGGTCTCACTGGTCTCCCGCGAGATTCCGAACGGGTTCGATAGCGGCAGGTCGTAGCGGTCGACGCTCCAGTTCATAGGATGGCGTCCAGTATCTCGTCTGAGACGCCGTGGCGGACGGGGTCAGTCGCCGGCACGTCCAGCGCGTCGCTGTACCCCGCGACAGCATCCGCGGCCTCACTGTCGTCGAGATGGCGCGTGTTCAGCATCCCCGCGACGACTGACGCGTCCGAGATGGGCGCGGCCAGCCGCTCGTAGATGTCGACGTACTCGGGGAGCGGCGGAATGTCGAAGGACTCGTAGCCGTGAATCCGCTCCCGGCCGGCCTCGTGACACATGACGAGCGCGTCGGGGGCCGACCCGTGGAGGATGCTCGTCGTCACGCCCGAATAGGCCGGGTGGGCAAGCGCGCCCTGGCCTTCGACCACGAGGAGGTCCGCCGCCTGTGCTTCTTCGACCAGCCGTTCCACCGCACCGGCCGCGTAGTCGGCGATGACGCGGTCGACGACGATGCCCCGGCCGGAGATGGCGATGCCGGTCTGCCCGGTCGGGACGACGGCGGCGTCGAGGCCGCGCTCCCGTGCTGCGTCACGAATCTCGAACGAGGCGGTCATCTTCCCCGTCGAGCAGTCGGTGCCGACGGTCGTCACGACCGTCGCGTCCACGTCGCCGGCGGTCCCCGCCGCCACGGTCAGGTCTTCGGGCGGCTTGCGGAGGTCGTGCAGTTCGGCGTCGTGGTCGTCGGCGAGGCGAGCGAACTCCTCGTCGTCGGCCAGGAAGTAGTGCAGTCCCGAGTACACGTCACAGCCGCGTTCGAGCGCTGTTCGCACGTCGTCGCGCCAGGACTCGTCGAACTCGCCGCCGATGGGCGAGATGCCGATGACGAGCGCGTCGACGTCGGGTGCGTCGGCCATCGACGCGACGATTGGGGCGTCCTGCACGTCCGCCAGCGAGTCGTGGACGCGCTGGCCGGCCCGCTCGCGGTCGACGAGTGCTCGTACTTCCCGGTCGCCGTACCGCAACAGCCCGACAGCCGTCTTGGCTCGGTCGGGGAAGGCGTCGTGTGTCAGAATGGCTACGGCCATAGCCGGACAGAATCGCCGCCCCGCGAAAAAGCTACGGAACCGGCACCGACGGAGCTGGGATGACCGGGTCCCGAACTACGGCACGCGCAACCGAACAGTCCACAGCGACCGGACGGCGTCGTCGAGTGCGTCGTCCGGCTCCCCGGTCGCGTCGACCGGCTTCGTCGCCGTCGCGAGGTCCTCGAACTCGTGGATGACTGACCCCTCGCCGACGACGTACAGCCGGTCGGGGGACACCTCCTCGATAGCGGCCCGGCAGCGGTCGAGATGGGAGTCTATCTGCTGGTCCCGGAGCCGCTCGAACCGGCTCTGTGAGAAGCCGCCCTTCGAGTGCTGGCTTTTCAGCTCCGAGTCGAACCCGTGGAAGGCAGTCTGCTCCCGGCCGTCGTACTCGCCCAGGGCGAACAGGTCGGAACGGACCAGCGCGACGACGTGTTTACCGGTCGGTTCGAACCACGACCGCTCCAGTTGGACGGCGTCAGCCCACTCGGTGAACGGCGACGGCGGCACGGGGACGGACAGACACGCCGACAGGAGGCCTGCGTCATCCGTAACAGCTAGGCACGGCGCGGCGCTGGCGACCAGCGACGCGCGGTCGCCGAAGGCCTCCCGGACCGGGGCAGGGAGGGAGTGCTCCCCGTCGACGTAGGCGGTAAAGACGCCTTCCGGCTCCGTCTCGACAGATTCCAGCCTGTCGAGTACCTCACTCAGCCGCGCCCTGCTGAGTGTCTCCTCGGTCCGGAACGTCGATTCGCCTTCTTCGTCCTGTAACCGCTCGACGCGGTCTTGGAGTTCGGCGACGCGGTCCTCCAGCCGGTTGACCTCGGCCTCGGCCCGCTGGCGCTCGGTCGCTGCGTCGGCGCGGCGCTCTTTCTCGGCGTCGAGCTGTCGTTCGAGGTGATGGTTCTCCTCTTCGAGTTCGGCCACCCGCTCTTTCAGCGACGCTCTGCCCAGCAACCGGTCAAGCATCGACTGGATGGCGGACGGGAACAGGCTTAAAAGTGGCTTCCCGGACCGCCACTGCAGCGAGAAGCCGTCGGTCAATCTGGCGGTTCGCTGTCATCCCGCAGGGACGAGATGATGAGTCGCTTGATGCCGCGTCGAAGGAGACCACTGGCTGCCGGCTGAGAGATATCCAGATCAGCGGCGACATCGCTGAGGGTCGCGTTCCGCGGTTCTTCGAAATATCCCGTTTCGAACGCGACGAGGAGCGCTTCTCGCTGGCTGTCGGTCAGCCCAGCGTCGGTATTCCCTAAACTGGCGTATTCGTTCACGCGCAGTAAATCGATATCAATCTCGTTCTGTTGTGCGTAGTCCCAGAGGTGAACCAGATCCGTTCGGTCGGGCATCCACACTGTCAGAATCCAGGCGCTCCCGTCGTTCTCCATGTCGAGAATGACACCGTTCGCGGAGGAAATTACAGGAGAGAGAATCTTCGCCTCGTCCGTGTACTCGAAGCTGTAGATGGCCTCGTCGTCTCGGGTTTCGATGACTCGTTCGAATTCGCCAATGGTACTGTCGTTCCGTAATCCGTCTTCGAACTGTTGGAAATCGGATGATTCGATGTGATAGAAGAATTTTCCCGATGTCGGGTCTGTTCCCGCCTCTGACACCGACCTGACTTTCGAACTTCGGTCGTGAGTAACGGTCTCCGTGAGCACTATGTCGGGGTGCTCGGCTCGGACGACCGCCGTGATATCGGTCATTGTTCTGTATAGTGGTTGGTGCGCTAAGGCGGACAAGTAGGCGTTATAACGGTAGCCGTGCGGTAGCTTAACTGGGTCGGTTGGTCGTGGTTTCTGCGCACGAGACTACGGTCAGGGTTTGCGCGTCGATACGAGCCGGTCAGCCTGGGAGACCCGATCAGAAATCACCCCACTGTTCAGCACAGTCTCGCACATCGATGGTTCAGACGCGATGATTGAACAGCACGGCCCAGAGACGCTCGAACCAGCCGGCTTCGGACGACGGGGTGGTCCCTGCGGGGAGGTAGAATTTGGATTCCGTAGCTCTGTCCTGATCGTCTGCATGGTTCCGCTGTGACATACAGGTGAATAGAAGCCACCTGCCCGCATTGCTCTGTAGCTTAAGCGTATAACCTACTTATACCGGCCCGCGAGAAGTCCCCCGCTTTCTGCCCGCTCGGTGGAAGCGGAGACCGTCACCAGAGCGGGGTTTTACGCCATCAGACCGCGGTATCGGGAAGTGTCGGCGTCCCCTCCGAGATAGAGAGCAGTTGTGCGGCGTGGTCCGCTTTCGCCAGAAACACTTCTTCGAGGCTGGGCGGGTTCCGAACGTTGGCGTCCGCAAGCATCGTTTCGGGAACGACGAGTGTGTCCGCCGGGACCTGCTCGTCCCCGTGGACGGCGAAGTGCTGGGAGCCGAGTTTCATTACCAGCGGATAGTCTGTGCGTTCGACCCCCTCGCCGGAGGCGTACAACTGTTCGTTCACTCGTTCGTGCTGCTCGCGACACATCGCGGCCGCCGCGTCGTCTCTCGGTTCGACGTAGAGGCGGCCGAGGTAGTATCCGCGCGAAAACTGTTCGAACATCGGTGCAACTGAATGTGTGTCATTGACATACATAAGTGTTCGCCGGCAACCTTTTGCCGTCGTGCAAACAGCGCGGACTCAGTGGGTGGACGACGCGGTGTCGGCTCCCGTCCGACAGGGCTATGCCACGGCCGGCCCCGATTCGATCCATGAGCGAGCAGCGGGGGCCGTTGCCACGTCGGTACGCGCGGTACTACCTGGAACAGACGCCGAGTCTCGTGTGGCTGCTGGTCGTCAACGCCGTCGCGATGCTCGTCGGTATCCGGTATTACGTCGAGACAATGCCCGAGGTGTCAACGTTCCTCTGGCCGCTGTACGCCGACTCGCCGGTGGCGCTGTTCCTGATGACGCTGTCGGTTGCGACCCTCCTGCCGTTCCTCGGCAAGTCACTCGACGAGGTGCCGCTGACGGTGCCGCTCGCGTACCTCCACACTATTGCGCTGGTCTGGCTGATCAAGATGGGGCTGTGGACCGTCGTGGCGTTAAACATCGGCTTCGACGCCTACTTCCCCGCCCCGTGGGCGTATTTCGGCATCATCGTCACCCATCTCGGGTTCGTTGCCGAGGGGCTGTTAGTCCCTCACTACGCCCGGACGACGAAGGGTGCGCTCGTGACTGCGCTGGTTTTGGCGCTCGGCAACGACGTGCTCGACTACGGCTTCGGCTATCATCCGCCGTTGCGGTACGACCCAGGTCTCGTGTTACCGCTCGCCACCGTCGCGCTCTCGGTGCTGTCGGTAGTGATCGCCTGGCGGCTGCTGCCGATGGGGAAGCCGACGCAGAAGACAGCTTAAACACTCTTGGACTATCTGCGATTGTTTCAGGCGTCTGTGAACGACACGAACGAAGGCGTTTCTTTTTGATGTGGGAGGGCAGAAGTAGGGATAGGAATGAGCCCACGCCAGGCCACGCTCCTCACAGTGCTGGTCATCGTCGGGACTGTCGCTGTCGGCCTCCCGGCCGTGACAGCGCAGGAGACCGCGACGGAGACAGTGGCCACGCAGAACGACTCTGCCAACGGGATGGGAACGCAACTCACGGTGTTTCTCCAGTCGAACTCTGCCGCCGCGAACGACACGGTCGAGAACGGGATGTGGCGGTCGGCGTACAACCAATCGAACGGAACTGAACGAGCCGAACTGGTCACGGAGCGAGCCGGCGCGCTCGAACACCGGCTCGAACGGCTACAGGAGCGCAACGCCACGCTCGAACAGCGATACGAGAACGGAAACATCAGTGAGCAGGCGTACGTAGCTCAGCAGAGCCGGCTCACGGCGGAGATCGCGGGCCTACAGACCGCGATTAACGACACCGATACGGCCGCCGAACAGACCGGTGTGAACGACACCGCACTGGAGCGACTGAAACAGAACGCAAGCAAGCTCTCCGGCCAGCAGGTCTCGTCGATTGCTCGCGGCATCGCCGGACCGCCAGAGACCGCCGGCCCAGGTGAGCAGGGACCACCGGACGACGCCGGAGTCAACCGAAGTGAGCAGGGGCCGCCGGACGGCGTTGGAACCAACCAGAGCGAACAGGGACCACCAGCCAACACGTCCGAACGGGGTGCAAACCAGAGCGAACAGGGACCGCCTGCTGACGCACCCGGACAACAACGAAACGAGAGCGACCAGGGGCCACCGGACGACGGGCCTGACGACAGCGGAAACGAAACCGGGGAGTCCACACAGGGAAACGGGGCTGAACAGGGCAACGACAGAGGCAACGGGAATGGGGACGGCAGTGACAGCGGCGACAATACCGCAGGAGACGACAGCGGTTCAGATGAAGCCGACAGTGGTGGGGAGGATGATTCAGCCGGTACATCGGACTCGGACGACAGTTCTGACAGTGGCCGTGCCGATGGCTCTGACGGAAGTTCTGACAGTGACAGTTCTGACGACAGTTCCGATGACTCTGACGGAAGTTCTGGCAGTGACGGTGCTGACGACAGTTCCGATGACTCTGACGGAAGTTCTGGCAGTGACGGTGCTGACGACACCTCTGATAGTAACGGTACTGATGATTCTGGCGGCGCGTCCGGCGGTAACAACGGCAACGCGAATGACGGCGGAAAGGATAACGGGCAGGGGAACAGTGGCGGACAGGGCGGTGATGGCGGAAGCGGTCAGGGGAACGGGAACAGCGGCTCACAGAACACGTCGTGGATGGATCAGCTAGCGTAGCCGAGTGACACCAGCAAACCGCCCGACGAGAGTCATGCTTTTGAACCGTGACCCGCTACCTACGTATCGATGGACTCCGCCGAGTTACTCAATCTCCTTGGAAACGCCAACCGCCGGCGGATTCTCAAACTCCTCGCACACAAACCCTGCTACGTCACGGAAATCAGTGAATACATCGGCGTCAGCCCGAAAGCTGTCATCGACCACCTCCAGAAGCTCGAAGACGCCGGGCTCGTCGATTCCCGGACGGACGACCAGCGCCGGAAGTACTTCTCTATCGCCCGGAATCTCCGTCTGGAAGTTCGAGTCTCTCCCTACGAGTTCGGTACCAAGAGCGCCTACCCGGCAAACCCCGAGTTCGAGATGCCCTCTTGCCGCCATCTCTCGATAGACGTTGGGTCCACATCCGACGGGGATTTTCACGATCTGGCGCGGGAACTGGAGCATCTCCAGCAGCTAGAGAACGAACTGTCGCTGGCCCAGCGATGGGTGCAGGCCCGCATGACCGACGTGCGAGACCGCATCGACTCCGGCTTCGAGAACGGCGACGGACGACTGTACGCGGAACTGGTCAGCGGCCTCGCAAACGGTATCGACACCGTTCCGGCGCTTGCCCGAGAGATAGAGGCCCCGCCGGAGATCGTCGAGGAAGCGCTCACTCGGCTTGCAGACGACGACGTGGTCGAGCGGACCGACGACGGCTGGGAAATCGTCTGAACAGAACAGTAGTTCAAACAGCGGACCGTCTCAGTCCGCTTTCGACCCGTACGAACTCGGAACCTCGACCGACAGCTGTTCCGAGAGCAGGTACGTCACAGATCCGACAGCGGCCAGTCCGATCGGGAGTGCGACGTACGCCGGGACACCGTAGCCGGCCATCAGGAACAGCCCGGTTGCGACGATGCCGGCCAGCACTGCGTAGGGAATCTGGGTGTTCACATGGTCGACGTGGTCGCTCGCGGCGAACATACTCGACATCACCGTCGTGTCGGAGATGGGCGAGCAGTGGTCGCCGAACAGCGCACCGGTCAGGATCGCCGCGATGGCCGGTGCCAGCGGCGCTCCGAGCGCGTGTCCGAGCGGGATCGCGACCGGGAACAGAATACCCATCGTTCCCCAAGACGTGCCGATGCTGAAGCTGATAATGACGGCGCTGAGAAAAATGATAGCGGGCAGCATCCCGGCCGTGATAATCCCCTCACTGATGGCGACGACGTAGGGGCCGACACCCAGTGCCTGGCTCACAGCGCCGATTGACCACGCGAGCGAGAGCACCGCGACGGGGAACATCACCATTTTGAACCCCTCGAAGATGGCGTCGCTCACTTCGTCGACCGCGATGCGTGCGTGCCCGACCAGAATTGTCAGAATGACCAGACAGGCCGAGAACGAGGCCCAGACGATGGCGTCCGCAGTGGCCGCGTTCGACAGTGCGTCGGTGAGACTGCGCCCGGCGAACCCGCCGCCGGAGTAATACAGCGAGAACCCGGTCACCCCCACGAGTGCGGCGATCGGCGCGGCGAAGTACCACCACCGCGGGTCGACGTGGTCGGGCGTCACGATATCGTCCTCCTGTGTTTCCATCAGCGGGTCCGCGTTGTCGCCGAGGACTTTCCCCTCCTCTCTGGCTCTGCGTTCGGCCTTCGCCATCGGGCCGAAGTCCAGATCCGCGATGACGATGATAAAGACCATTGCGAGCGCAAGGAGACTGTAGAACCGATAGGGAATCGATTCGAGGAACAGCAGGAACGCGCTTCGGTCCACCCCGATTGTGGTCAGTTGCTCGGCGATAAGTCCGACTTCGAACCCGAGCCACGTCGAGACGACTGATATCGACGCGGTCGGTGCAGTGGTGGAGTCGAGGATATACGCCAACTTCTCGCGACTGATGTCGAACTTGTCGGTGATCGGGCGCATGACCGACCCGGTAATCATCGTCGAGGCGTACGAGTCGACGAAGATGGTCATTCCCAGTAGCGACGTGCCAAGCGCCGCCTGCCGGCGGGTCCGAATGCGCTTGACCATCTGTGACGCCAGCGCGTTCATCCCGCCGGAGAGGAAGATCATCCCCAGCATTGCCCCGATGAGGAACGTGAACAGTAGCAGTTTGACGTTGAACGGTTCGGTCACGTTATCCACGACGAACTGGAGGCTCCGAGCGGCTCCGGCGGCCGGATTCCAGCCGACGAGCACCGTCGCTCCGATCCAGATACCTGCAAACAGCGAGAGGAGTACTTGGCGAGTGAACAGCGTCAGTACAATGGCGAGCATCGCCGGAAACAGGCTGATGAGCCCGTATGTCTCTGGTGCCATGCGTTCTACTCCGGGAGTTTACATACGAGAGTTATAAGCGTTATCAACTCAAGATATCGTGTCCAAAATGCGTGAAAGTGAATCAGACGGTCAGATATTATCCATTATTCTGGAGATATAGGTTTGTTCATACACTATATCACAAGACCAGTACAGTCGATATTACGTGACAGGGAGTCTGTCCACGTCGAAACTAGTATTGCGCACTCTTTCACACGCAGGCTCCCAGCAGAAGAGACCGGCATCGTTTGTCCGGTCGACCGATACGCGGCATACCGTACGACAGGACTATCCAGTACAGTAAGCTCAGAAGGGGCGGTCGCGGCACTGATCCAAATCTGCCGTCAAGAGAGCTACAGGTCTTTCGTCAGCCCACTCCGGAGGTCACGACCGAAGTAGTGCCCGACGAGCGCGAGCACGAGGCCGACCCCGCCGGCGATAGCGAACAGTCTGGTGCCGTTCAGTCCCGCGGCGAGCTGTGGGAGGAGGGACAGAACGGCCGTTGCGCCGCCGCTGACAGCGCCCGCCAGCCCGAGTTCGGCGTATCGGCGCTCGCTGGCGAGCAGTCCGTAGACGAATCCGCCAAGCAGGATGCCGACCAGTTCGGTGAACGGGACGAGCGGTATCAGCCCGCCGAGCACCATCCCACCGCCGACCGCGCCAAAGGCGAACAGCAGCGCCCGCAGCGAGAAGTAGCTCCCGCTGTCTGTCGTGGCCGTTTCGGTGACAGACGCCTCCGCGTCGCTCGATTCCCCGACAGTCACATCCGTCTCGACCGACGCCGTCGTGCCGACATCGACGCCGAGGTCACTGCCCGATTTCGCGTCCGCGTCGCGGGTCCGCTCCTCGGTTCGTTCGGCCATATAGAGTGTGGAACCGCGAGCAGTATGGTCCTTGTGGGGGCCGCCGGCAGTCAGGGATACGGAGGTGTGTCGCTCAGATACCGAGCCACTCGTCGTTGCGAACCGAGTAGCCGTTCGACCGGCAGAACTTCGCCGCCTGTCGGCGGACGTCGCGGGACCCGGGAAGCGTCTCTTTCTCGTGGGTGCGCTCGATAATCCAGTCGGCGATGGCCCGAATACCTTCGTCGTCGTCATCCGCGTCGATAGCCCGCAGTTCCCGGAACGTCCGCTCGTAGCCGTCGCGCTGTGAGGCGCCAAAGGACGCGCTCTGGTGCTCGTCGGCGGCCTCCACGACGCGTTTCATCGCCCCCGCTACGGTCGGCCGCTGGACCCGCGTCCGGACCTCGGCCGGCGAGTCGAACGACTCGATCTTCGCATCGGGCAAGAGGTCCGCAACGGTGTACGTCCCGTCGACCGACTCGATCTCGTGGTCACCGACCGTAGCGACCACGTCAGCCGCTGTCGCCGGGAATTCGAGCGTATCGAGTTCCGTCTCGAAGTACGCGAGCTGCGTCGGGTCGACCGGCGGCTCGGGTTCGTCCGCGCGCTCAAGCTCCTCAGTGATAGCGCGCTCCCGCTGGCGGCGCTCCTCGTTTTGGGCCTGGGCTTCGCGGCCGTTCTTGTTGTCTGCCATACTTGTTAGATGAGTGTCTAGTGGGATAACATTGTGGTCTGGTGCCGTTTGTAACTCGCAGTAACGGACGTTGACATCCCGGGTCAGAACCACAGCGGACACCCACCCATCGACCGCTCGCCAGGTCCGGCGCGTGACCGAGAGCGCTCGTCGAAACGAGTGGGTTCAAGTCCCACCGGCGGAAAGTGCCGCGCATGAACGCAGGCGACCGGGTCCGCGTCGAGCGCGCGGCCCAGACCTACGAGGGCGTGATGCTCCCGTCGAGTACGCCCGACCACCTCGTCGTCAAACTCGACGGCGGGTACAACGTCGGCATCGACCGAGAGGACGCGTCCGTCGACGTGCTGGAATCGGACGTGTACGACGTCGAGAGCGCACAGGACGAACAGAGCCAGTCCGCCATCGAGTTCGACGACGACCTCCCGACGGTCTCGCTGATCTCCACCGGCGGCACGATTGCCTCGACGGTCGACTACCGCACCGGCGCGGTGACGGCCCAGTTCGACGCCGAGGACGTGCTTCGAGCGGTGCCGGACCTCGCGGGGATGGCGAACTACCGCGGCCGCGTCGTCGCCAACATCCTCTCGGAGAACATGACTCCGGCGGTCTGGCAGGACCTCGCGCAGGCGGTCCACGAGGAGATCGAGGCCGGCGCGGACGGCATCGTCGTCATGCACGGCACCGACACGATGCAGTACTCCGCGTCGGCGCTGTCGTTCATGCTCGACACGCCGGTCCCCATCGTCTTTACGGGCAGCCAGCGCTCGGCGGACCGACCGTCCTCGGACAACGTGATGAACGCCGTCTCCGCCGTCGAGGCCGCCACGAGCGACTGTGCGGAGGTGCTGGTCTGTATGCACGCCGACGAGTCCGACGACCGCTGTGCGCTCCATCGCGGCACTCGCGTCCGGAAGAACCACACCTCGCGCCGTGACGCTTTCGAGACGGTCGGCGCGAAGCCGCTCGGTGAGGTCGATTACGACATCGACGGTGAGAGCACAGTTACGTTCCACCGCGAATACGCCGAACGGGACGCCGTCGACCTGGCGCTGCACGACGACATCGAGACGGACGTGGAACTCCTGAAGTTCTCCCCCGGAATGGCCCCGTCGCTGCTAGAAGCCGCCGCCGAGGACAGCGAGGGCGTCGTCATCGAGGGAACCGGGCTCGGCCACGTCAACACCGACTGGATCGGGACCATCGAGGAACTCGACATCCCGCTGGTCATGACCAGCCAGTGCCTCGAAGGCCGGGTCTGTGACCGCGTCTACGACACCGGCCGGGACTTGCTCGACGCCGGCGTCATCGAGGGCGAGGACATGCTCCCCGGCACAGCGAAGGTCAAGCTCATGTGGGCGCTGGCAAACAGCGACGACGTTGCCGACGCTATGCAGGAACCCCTTGCCGGCGAGATTCAGCAGCGCTCGACGCCGTGGCTGTAGCACCGAACACGGTGTGGTAGCCTCGGCGGGACGGGCCGTTCCCGGCTGGCAAATCGACGCGACCCTTTTTTCACCGTCGCGGGAGAGTCTGCCCGTATGTCGCCGACTGTTCGGACGGCTCGTCACGACGACTACGACGATATTGTCGAACTGACAAGCGATGTCTGGGCCGACCGCGCGATGGCCGATTACATCCCCGACGTGTTCCGCGACTGGGTCGACGACGACGGCGCGGACCGGAAAACCCTCGTCGTCGACGTTGACGGTCACGCCGTCGGCCTCGCGCAGGCCGTCATGCTCACCGAGACCGAGGCGTGGTTTCAGGGCATGCGTATAGACTCGGACTACAGAGGGCAGGGATTGGGGTCGCTGCTGACCGACAACCTCATAGAATGGGCGGCCGATGCCGGCGCGTCAGTCGGCCGAAGCATGGTGTTTTCCTGGAACGAGGCCGGACTCGGGCAGTCGCTGGCTGCTGGCTTCGAGGCGGTCACGTCGTTCCGCTGGGTACACCCGGACCCGGCGGACGAGACGCCCGGGATGACTGTCAGAAACGACCCCGCGACAGCGTGGCGCTACTGGCAGGAGAGCGACGGACGAGACGTCCTGTCCGGGCTCGCGCTCGACAGCGGGGAGAGCTGGGCGCTCTCGACGCTGACGCGGGAAACGCTCGACCGGCTGGCGACTGACCAGGCGGTCCTGACCGTCGGGGATAAGCCACGCGGGATGGCGTGTCGCGTTCGGACGACCGAAGCTGACGGCGAACGGCTCTCGGAGTACGCGGTCGGGGTGTGGAGCGACGTCGACGCTGCGCGGGCGTTGTTCACTGCGATAGCCGCTGACGCAGCTACGCTCGGCGTTGACGGGACGCGGGTCCTCATCCCCGAGACACCGCGCCATGTGGCCCAGGCCGCGTACGCCAGCGGGAACATCGACGGCCGCCCGGACTTCGTGTTCGAGATAGACGGCCTCGGAGAGTTATCATAGCCGATAACGCGGACGCAACACTCATTCAAATACCCGCCCTATCACCGGTAGATGGATCTTGTTGGGAGTTCGCCGGCATTTCTCGTATACGTCGCGGCGTACGGCCTCGCGGCGGTCGGATGCGGCGTCGGGCTCTACAGAGCGACTCGCATTGAAGACCCCGATACCCGCCGCGGGATGGTCGGACTCCTGCTCTGTAGCGGCGGCTGGGCGGCGCTGCAACTCGGTTTCCTGATCACGCCCGGGACGCTTGGATACGCGTTCTACCTCGGCAGCCTCATCGTCGGTCTCGCGACGGTCGGTGCGTGGTTGTACTTCTGTTCGGCGTACACCGGGCGGGCATTCCACCGGAACCGACTATACCGTGTGGTCGCCGTGAGCGTGTACCTCGGTATCGTCACGGTGAAGCTGACCAATCCGCTTCACGGGCTCTATTTCGCCACGCAGTTCGTCTCTGACCCGTTTCCGCATCTGGCAATCACACACGGCGTGTTTCACTGGGTGGTGACGGGACTCTCCTACGCGCTCGTCACCGTCGGCTTCTTCATGCTGTTCGAACTGTTCCTCGAAGCGGACTACGACACCCGTCCGCTCGGCGTTCTGGTCGGTGTCACGGCGATCCCGGCGGTGCTTGATATCGTCGGGTACGTCAGCGATATCCTGCTCGACATCAACCACGAGCCGCTCGGCGTCGCACTGTTCGCGTTCGGCGTCCTCTACGTGTACGACGAGGCGTTTCTCGCCGTGCAGTTGACCGACGGCGTTGACGAGGCCGTCGTGTATCTCGACGATGATCGCCACATCAAGGAGTCCAACGGTGAGGCGCAACGGCTCTTCCCGGCACTGGCCGGAAGCCGCGGGCAGCAGCTTGATGCGGTGTTGCCGGCCGTTTCAGAGATACTGCAAACGGACGAGCAGATTCTCGAACGGAACCGGGACGGCGGGACGGAGTACTACCTCGTCAGCGACACCTCGTTTTCGCTGGGACAGGTCGATATCGGCCGGATGCTCGTGTTCACCGACGTGACCGAAAGCGAGCGGCGTCGCCGCGAACTCGACCGACAGAACGAGCAGTTGGAGGGGTTCGCAACCGCGATCAGACACGAGCTTCTGAACACGCTCCAGATAATCACCGGTCGGGTCTCCGTCGCCGGTGACGCCCTGAACCGCGGCAAGGTCGATCTGGCCAAAGAATCCCTCCAGTCGACGTCCGAGACGGCCGACCGGATGTCAGAAATCGTCGACGGACTCGCGACGCTGGCTCGACACGGGCAGACAATCGACGAAACGACGGCTGTCGACCTCCAGCCGGTCATCGACGGAGCCTGGGACCGTGCCGACACGAACGGCCTCACGATGGCGGCCGACGTGGAGGGACAGATAATCGCCGACCCGACTCGGTTGCGGGACCTCTTCGAGAGCGGGTTCACGTTCGCGGCGCACAACGGCGCGTCGACGGTCACCGTCGAGCGGGAGGCCGACGAGATCGTCATCACCGACGACGGGACTCCGGCGGGCGAGACGGCGGCGGAGGCCTTCTTCGAGTACGGCGGCGCGATGCCGGACGCCGAGGCCGGGATGACGCTCCCGAACCTGCGGATGCTCGCCCGGACCCACGGCTGGGACGTGACGCTCGATACCGAGTATCAGGACGGCGTTCGCATCGTCATCTCGAACGTGACGGTAGCGGGACCGCTCAAAAAGTGACCCGGCCAACAATCCGTATCAGCCGCCGCTGACCGGCGGGAACAACGCCAGTTCCGTCTCCTCGTCGACAGCTGTCGCCAGCCCCTCACCGGCGGCGAACGGGTCCTCGCCGTCGACGAGCACCCGGATGTGGTCGGCCAACTCCTCGTTCTCGTCGAGCACCTCCTCGGCGAGCGCCGGTCGCGACGCGAGCAGCGCATCGAGCGCCGTCTCGACCGTGGCGTCCCCCTCGATATCGACGCTGACGGACTGGCCGTCGGCCGCGTCCCGGAGGTGTGCGAACAGTTTCCACTCCATAGCCGTACTCCGGGCGTCCGGCAAAAGAGGGTTCCGGACCGCGCCGTGTCCGGCCCGTTCAGCCGCACAGGAGAAGGACAGTCCGCGACGGCGTGCATCTGGCAGTAACGGTACCCGCCTCTCAGTTTGGCTTCTCCGAATCGTCAGCAGCGGCCGATTCGTCGTCGACGCCGTCTCCGTCCTCGGCGGGCGCTTCGGAGTCCGCCGAGTCGCTGTCGTCGACCTCGTCGGCAGCAGACTCGTCGTCCGCCCCGCCGATCCGCTCTTCGGGGTCCCACACTTCGACGGTGTCGTCGCCGTCGTCTGCCGGCAAGTCCTCGAACGCCTCGTCCGCAGTCAGCTCGTCGTCCGCGTCCTCCACATCGGCGTTCCGAAGCGCCGCCAGCGGGTCGTCGTCCGTGGGTTCGTCTCCGGTCTCGGTTGTCCCGTCGTCAGCGCCGATATCAGCCGAGCCAGCGTCAGCAGCGGTATCAGCAGTCGCCTCATCCTCATCGGCGGTGCCAGTCGGCTCGTCGGCGGTGGTGGTGTCAGCCGTGTCTGTGTCCGCGTCGGCGTCGGTCGTGTCATCGGTCTCAGTCTCGGTCGCGTCGACATCCCCCGCGCTGTCGCGGGCATCGGCATCAGTCGTGTCGGCCGCTGGTTCCGCCGTCCCGCCAGTCCGCTCGGTCAGGTCAGCGGAGTCAGACGCGCCTGGCTGACCGTCCTCGGCAGCAGTATCGTCTCCTGGCTCGTCCGTCACAGTCGGCGTCGTGGCCGGTTCGCCCGTCCCTTCCGTGGCTTCCTCCAGCCGCCGCAACGCGTCCGGCGTGGCGATTGCGTAGATAGTGTCGCCGGCCGCCAGCACACGCTCGCGGGACGGGATCGTCTCCGGCGCTGTGTCGTCGCGGGTGATCGCGACCACAGTGACTGCCAGACTCCCGACCGCCGCACCGTCGAGCGCGCTCCCCGGTTCGACGGTGGCGGTGCCCATCGTCTCGTCGGCCGCCCGGAGCAGCGAGGCGAACTCCCGGTCGGAGCGGTCCTGCACCGGAAGCGTGACGAGCTTGTACTGCGTTTGCGGGTCGAGTTTCGGCGTGTCGGCGGCGTCGATAGCGACCGTTACCACGTCGTCGGCGACGCCCCGGAGTTCGCCGGTGAGCACGCGCTTCGCCGGCGCTTGCTCCCAGACCTGAACCAGATCGCCGGCGCTCGCGGCGTGGGCCGGATCGGCCTGGATGGCGACGGCGTTCGTCGAGGGCGGCAGCGTCGGGCCGATGCCGGCCGCCCGTGAGCCAACGGCGAGGTAGTCGACGTTGCCGTCGTCGGCCAGCTCGACGTCTACGTGGCCGACGCCGTAGTCGGTCTTGAGGCGGACGACCAGCCGGTCCCGGAGTTCGTCTTTCGTCAGCCGCCGCGGGAAGAGAAAGCGCCGGTTCGCGAGCGTCTCTTTGGTCTCGTCGGGCATCGGGTCGTAACCGATGATGTCGTCGATATCCTCGGGCAGGCGAACGGACGTGACGCGGCCGACGGTCTGGACGATCTCGCTCACGTCGGCGTCGATGTTCCGGCCGCCGGTCGCGGCGAAGAGGTCGACGCCCAGTCGGTCCCCGATACGCATCCCGCCGTAGGCCCCGACGCCGCCGGCGAGGAACGCAGCGAGGTTCAACAGGACTGCACCGGCCGCCAGCACGTCCTCACGCTGGGCGATGACCTCGCTGAGCGCCGTCGTCGCGCCGATAACGAGGACGACCGCGGTCAGGCCGAACAGGACCGCCAGCCCGGTCTGAATGCGTTCACGGACGTACCAGCGATAGAAGACGGCGATAGCGCCCGCCGGCGTCGCGGCGAGGAGCGTGATGACGAGGAGCCAGACAACGCCCTCGACCAGCGCCCGTGACACCGTCCCCAGTTGCAGGTTCGCACCGGCCTGTGCGAGCAGTGCCGGGCCGAGCGGCGTCATGCGACCGCCTCCGCGAAGGCGTCGAGGTCGGTACGGCGGCCAATCGCGTACAGTTCGTCGCCGGCTTCGACGGCCGCGTCGCCGCGTGGCGCGACCTGCCAGCCGTCCGCCGTCCGGATAGCGACGATGGCAACGTCGTAGGCCTCGCGGACGTGCGCGTCCCTGAGCGTCGTCCCGTCCAGCGGACCGTCGGCGCGGACCGTGAGCCGTCGAAACCGGCTTCCGGCCCGGCGGAGCAGCGAGACGAGTTCGTACTCCCGGTGTGTTCCGCGGGGCTCGACCACGACCTTCGGCTGGGCCGACCGCAAGAGCGGTTGCACGTCCGTCCGAGTAACGGCGACCGTGAGCCGGCCCTCACCGCCGTCGGTCGTCGGTGCTTGGACCGGTGCCGGGGATGCCTCGGCGTCGGCGATCTCCGGTTCCGTCGGCGTCTCGGCGGGCGTCTCGTCGGCCGACGGAGCCGACCAGGCACTGACGACGGTCCCCCGGACCTGTGCGTCCTCAGTCAGCACCGTCACCTCGTCGTTGCGGGCCAGCCCGGTCGGCAACAGCGCGTCCACCGAGACGGCGTGGCGGTTGTCGCCCACGCGCTTCGAGAGGCCCGAAAACGGCGGCGCGGCGACGACCGTCGCCCGCCCTTGCTCGTCTATCGAGACGGCAGCGTCGCCGAGGTCGAACTCCGATTTCAGGCGCTCCTCCATCCGGCGTTCGAGTTCGCCGATACGGAGGTCCGCCGGGAACCGCCACTCCTCGGCGCGTATCTCGGCCCGGAGTGGCTCCGAAAGCGGCGGATACCCCTCCATGTCGGCCACGTCGCCGACGACGCGGATACGGACCTCGTCGCGGCCGCCGACGAACTCGACCACGTCCGCAGAGAGTTTCTTCTCGCGTAGCCCCTGGAAAGAGAGCCGCTTCGGGAACTCCGCCCCGAGCTGGTCGCCCTTGCTGTGAGCGTACAGCGACACCATCCCGACGAGGATAATTGCAGTAATGATTCGCTCGGCGTTGGGGGCCTGCGTAATCGACTTGTCAGCCAGTGCCATGAGGCCGCCGCTGACGCCGGCAAGTGCGATTGCCAGCACGACGACACCGAACCCCGGCACGGTAATGCCGGTAAAGTACTTGAAACTGAACCCTAGCGCCCACGACACGAGCGCCGGTATCACTCCCACCAACAGCCCCAGATAGATCCCCATCAACACCTCGACCGGGAGCGAAGCCATGTCCACATCCTGCGTGGCCGGTAGTAAATCGCTTCCGGCCCGCGGACAGTACATTTACACCGACCGCTGTAATCTGGATGGGTATGGACAGACCGCGGGACTGGCTGGGAGCGCGCGCGACAATCCTCTTGCCGGTGCTGGTGGCGGTGCTGTCGTTCGTCACTGGTGTGGTCAACATCAGTGCCGTGTCGATTAGCGGGCCGCTCGGGGACCTCATTCCGCGAAGCCTCCAGCGCACCGCCGGGTTCACCGGTGCGCTCACGGGGTTCACGCTGCTCGTCAGCGTCGTCGGACTCCGCCGTCGCCTGCGAGTCGCGTGGTACGCGACCGTCGTCTTACTTCCCGTCGCGGCGGTTCAAGGGCTGGTGCAGAACTCGGCGGTATCGATCCCGTTTGTCGGCCCCGTACCGAGTTCGGCGGTATCGATCCCGCTCGTTGCGCTCTCGCTGCTTTCGCTCCCGACGATGCTCCTGAACCGGCGGCGATTCGACCGACCGATCGACCTCTCGACGGCGCAACTGGCCGCGGGCGCGGCGCTCCTCGGTTCGCTCATGTACGGAACGGCGGGGTCGTACGCGCTCCGCGATGACTTCACCAATCTTTCGACGGCGACCGACGCGTTCTACTACACACTTGTCACGGCTAGTACCGTCGGATACGGCGACATGACCCCACAGAGCCAGCAGGCGAAACTGTTCGGCATGTCGGTGGTCGTCCTCGGGACGGCCAGTTTCGCTATCGCACTGGGGTCGCTGCTGGGCCCGGCAATCGAGAAGCGGCTTTCGGAGGCACTCGGAAACATGACTGACGCACAACTGGACTTGCTCGAGAACCACATACTGGTGCTCGGCCACGGCGACCTGACGGAACCGATCATCGAGGAACTGACCGGCGCAATCGATTTCGTGGTCATCACGCCGGACACGGAGACGGCCACGCGGCTCCAGCAACGGGACATCGCCGTTCTGACCGCGGACCCGAGCGACGAAGAGCCGATGCAACGGGCCGGCATCGAAGACGCCGCCGCCGTCGTCGCGGCGACGAACGACGACGCACAGGACGCGCTGGCGATACTGACGGCACAGACGCTCAATCCGGAGGTCAACATCGTCGCCGCGGCGACGGACCGCGAGAACATCGAGAAGCTCCGCCGTGCGGGCGCGGACACGGTCATCAGCCCGGCAGTGCTGGGTGGCCATCTCATCGTCCAGTCCGCGCTGGGTCGCAAGGGGATGGAGAACATCGCCGACCACCTGCTCGACGTGAACGACGAGGACGACGCGGATATCTAGGCCCGGCCGCGGTCGACGATAGCGACGTCCGTTTCGACGTTTTCTAGCCGTTCGAACGTCGGCGGCGAGATGAACCGCGACGCCTTGCTCCGGTCGCGGCTCGCCCCGATCATGACCAGATCGTACTGCGGGGCGATGTCGGACAGGAACGTCTGGATGTCCGTCCGCGGAACCCGCGTCTCGAACGCGCCCTCGTACGGCTCGACGAGGTCCGCGAGCATCTCCTCGGCCCGGCGGCGGTCCCCGCGGGACCCGATACAGGTCGCGACGGCGACCCGCCCGCTCCGACCGGCCAGTCGCGTGGCGAAGTCGACCATGTTGTGGGCCACGTCACTGACAGACCGCACGGGGACGATGACCTGCTTCCAGCGGGTCCGGTCGCTCCGTGACCGATGGACGACGATATCGCTCTCACTGCGGAACAGCCGCTGTAAATACGACGTCAGCGCCCCGTGTCGACTCTCGTAGGGCGCGACGATGAGGTCACAGCCGGTTTCGGCCGCGGTTTGCAGCGTCGTCTTCGCCGGCGACCCGTCGTCGCTCGCGACGACGACCTGACAGGAGACGCCCGTTCGCGTCTCGATGCGGTCGGCGTGGGTCTCCAGCCAATCGACCTCCGCTTCGAGGTCAGTCTGGTCGGGTGATACCGACGCGTTAGCTGGGTCACCGCCGTCAGCGACGCGACGAGTCCGGGCCGATGGCGAGTCGGACCCGTTCTCCGACCGGATGTCCATCTGTATCGTGTCCCGCATGAGCGACTGCTGGGTCGTGGCGGCGTCGTTGTCCGAAACCATGTCCAGCAAGACGACTTTCCCGGCTTCGTGGGCAGCCGCGAGCCGTGCGCCCAGCATCGCTGTCTGGCCAGCCGAGTCGCCGCGCATCGGGACGAGGACGTGGTCGTCGCCGGACATCGACTCGTACAGGTACGTCGCCCGCTGCTCGTAGAACTCCTCGCGCCAGACGACGAAGAGGGCTGCCACGAGCGAACTCGCGAGGAAGATGCTGACAACGAACGCCGCCCGCTGGCTCGGTTCGACCAGCAGCGCCAGCAGGGCGGTGGAGTACGACGACGGCTCCTCGATGTCGAGCGGCCAGGTGACCACGCCGGTCGCGAAGACGGCGAAGCCGGCACCGAGCGCGGTGACGCCGAACTGGCCGCCCGGGGCTGTGAGGTAGCTGTTCGAGACGGCGAGCGCGCCCAGCCCACAGACCGCACCGATGGTGAGTCCCGCGACGAACCGCTTCGGGTCGGAGTACTTACTCGTCGGATCGACAAAGAGCGTGTACGACCCCGCCGCAAGCGGCGGGAACAGTAGGAAACTCAACTGCGGGACGGCGTTCGCCAGCGTCGTCACCAGCACGATAGCCAGCGGGACGAACACCAGCATGGAGAGATGGACGAGGTTTTCGGTCACCTCGGCCCACCGTCTGAAGTCCTGTAGTTCGCGGCGCTCGACCCGCCGGAGCCGTCTGACCGCCACGTTGAGTCGTTTCCGGAACTGGTCGAGCATACAGGTTCCCACGGGAGAATGTCTGTTAAGCCCTCCGCCGGGAAGCGGCGCGACCGGTCGCTCACACGGGACAGCCCCGACAGGCGCTCGCAGAATCCAGCGGTGCCGACGCTTACAGCGACGTGGTCGCCGTCAGACTGATTTCGATGGCGCGTTCGACGTTGTTCTTGGCTTTCTCGGGGAGTTCCTCGTCCTCGGTTTCGCCCTTCTGTGTCCCCTCGACGAGGTTTCCGTCGACGGTACAGATAGCGCCCGAGCGCAGGCCCTTGCGACGACACAGCGAGAACAGCGCGGCGGCCTCCATCTCGACGGCCAGCAGGCCGGCGGCCTCCCAGTCGTTGATGTACTCGTCCGTCTCGGCGTAGAAGGCGTCGTCCGTGGCGATGGGGCCGACGTGGACGTCCTCGTCGTTCGCCTCGGCGGCGTCGACCAGCGACGAGAGGACGTCGTAGTTCGGGACGGCCGGGACGGACTTGGATTCGTAGCGCTGGGACGTTCCCTCGTCCTTGGCAGCGCCGTTAGCGACGACCATGTCACCGATCTCGATGCCTTCCTGAAGCGCCCCGGTCGTTCCGACGCGGATGAGCGTCTCGACGCCGACCGCTTCCAGTTCCTCGACGGCGATGGCCGTCGACGGCGACCCGATCCCGGTCGAGCAGATCGTCAGTTCGCGGCCGTCGTAGGTCGCGTTGACGAGTTTGTACTCGCGGTTCTCCGCGACGACCTCGTGGTCGTCACAGAGGCCCGCGATGCGGTCGACGCGTCCGGGGTCACCCGGCACGAGCGCGATGTCTGTCAGGTCACCCGGTTCGACGAGTAGATGCGGTTGTTTCGCCATATCGGCCAGTCGGGCGGAACTATTTAGTAGTCAGTGGATTCCTGTCGGTCGCAACAGTGAGGTGGGACGGCCGCGAGAGCGGACGTATGGCAGACGATCTCTCGCTGTTCGATAGGCGGATGCGAGGGCCGGCGGGTATCGCTATCGCCGCCGGAGTCATCCTCGGACTGCTGACCGGCTACACCGTCGGCGCGGGAACGCCGGACGGCCCCTCGTGGCCCCTCGTCGTCCCGTTCGCGCTCCTTGCCAGCGTATTCCTGTATCTCGGAGCCTACAGAAACCTCTCGAAGCGAGTCGAAGATAGGTAGCTCACAGCCAGGTGACGAGCACCGGCACGAACAGTGCGAGCGCCGTCCCGAAGATGAACGCCGTGAGCGCCCACTGCTGGACAATCTCGTCAGTGTCGTCTCGGAAACTGCCGCCGAAGCGAGGCATGGCCACGCGGGCGAAGAAGTAGTAGATGAACGCGGTGACGCCCGCAGCGCCGACGATGTGCGGTATCAGCGGGACGCCGTTGAGCGAGACTGCCGTCGGAAGCACGGACGAGAGGCCTGCAACGACCGCGCCGTAGAGCAGTGCCGCAACGAGGGCGGTGCCGTGATGGACAACAACGGCGAGGGGACGACTCACTGCCGCCGGGTCGGTGCGGGTGAGTCCGGCCGCGGCGATGTATGCTGGCAGGTACCCCTCGTCCTGTGTCACCATCGGGATGTTCAACAACAGGCCGACGACCGCGCCGGCGACGACACAGACGAACGCCCACTGCGAGAGGGGGTACTCAAGCACATGTTTGCCCTTGCCCGCAGTGCCAATGAGCATTGTGTCATGCGCCCAGATCGGAGAAAGTCGACAGTTCCGGCGGAACAGTTCGATAACACGGAGGCGCTGTCAATGTAGCAACGCCAGAAATATCCGAGAGTGCGCTGGCGGTAGCATCTACGACGAGGGATATAGCAGAATTTCAATATGTGCATTGTAGCACACTATGGCAGTTTAGGAGTCGTCAAATCGACTCACCACCGGCGTAGTAGCGCTCCGGGCCCGGCTGGTTCAACCCGACCTGAGATCGGTTTACTCAATATATCACATCACGACAATATATATGCTGCCGTCTCAATAACTACGCTAAGTTATATCATGACGCGGAAGCGCTACCAGAACGGGAAGCAGGTGATTAGACGCTGGGACGAGGTCTTCAAGGCCGTTACGGCCGAGTCGCGGCGGCAGCTCATTATCTCGCTGTCGGATGCCCACCCCGACGAGACAGTCCCACTCCCCGAAAGTGCCGTAAACCCCAACGTCCCGCGCGATCCGGCAGTCCTTCGACAGAAGCTGTACCACTGCCACCTGCCGATGCTGGCCGACCACGAGTTCATTACGTGGGAGACAGAGCCACTGGTCGCCGGTCGCGGGCCGCGGTTCGAGGAGGTGGCCGTCGTGTTCGAAGCGCTGCAGTCGAACGCGACGGACATTCCGGAGTCGCTCGTGTTCGGGTGTCAGCGGCTCGAACAGGAACGACAGGAGCGACGCAGCGATTCGGTGGCAGAATAACGCCGCCCTCAGACCGGGCTGAACAGGAACAGGACGATGTTGTTCGTGGCCGGGCCGATGCCGACGGCGGTCACGAGCGCGAGCAGGAGGCTCGCTTCGACCGGGTCCTCTTCGAGGTAGTCATCGAGCAGGAAGACGACCGCAATTGCCACGAGCAGTTTGACGAACACGAACAGCCAGCCTTTGCCGAGATACGGCGCTGTCGGGAGCGTGTCGGCGAACTCCATGATGCGGGCCGGGATCGGCGTTCGCTCCGTGATGCCGATGACGTCAGCGCCGACCGCGGTCGAGACGCCGTCGAGCATATGCGCGAACACGACCGTCGGGGCCGCATAGCGCATCCGAACCACGACCGGTGTCCGCCACAGCGCGACCGCAAGCACCGTCACGGCGGTCACGACGATTGCGACGACGACGGCGACAGTCGGCCAGATGAGCCCCAGCAGGCCGGACTCCAGTGCCATCACGACGGCGATGACGAGCAACACGGTCAGGAGTCCGATACCGATGTACCCCAGATTGCGCGATATCGTCTCGCTGTGGCCACGCCGGACGCTGAACAGCGTCAGCGTGATCCAGACGACGCCCAGCGTGACGAACGTCGTGAGGTACACCGCCGGTGCGCCGAACAGCGGAGCGACCACGGGCCTGTACGCTTCGATCGGCGGCTGGTGGAACGCGTGGAGCGCGCCGCCGAGTGCCATCCACGGCGTCAGGGCGACCACGGTCCGCTGGTCGATCGGTGGTTCGAGGGCGTACAACAGCGCTGTCACCACGAGTGTGCCTGCAAGCAGCGCCACAGTGTACTCGAGCGGCGGGAGCGCTAACCCCGAAGGCAGTACCATGTCCCTCACGCCGACGCCGACGAGGGAAAACCTTCCGAACGAGACCGACGGCGGGCGCATCGGTACGAGCGGCTATCGCGGACAGCCACTACAGCGGGACACCCGACCCGCACCGTCCGCCGCCCGCCGTCTTTACGTAGACACCGCGTGTCACCCCGCGGTATGGACGACATTCCAGACCGCATCGAGCATACAGTCCTCGGCCCGACGACGACACCGGACGACGTACGGACCTGCCTCGACGAGGCGCTGCAGTACGGGATGCGAGCGTGCATTCCACCGTGTTACCTCCCGCTGGCGACGGAGTACGCGAACGTCCCGCTCACAGCCGTCATCGACTTCCCCCACGGGCAGGGCCAGACCGACAGCGTCTGTCAGGCGGCCAAACTGGCCTGGGACGCCGGGGCCGACGAACTGGATATGGTGTGCAACGTGGGCTTGCTCAAAGCCGGCGAGGACGACGCCGTCCGGGACCACATCACCGAGGTCGTCGCCAGCGTCCCGGTTCCCGTGAAGGTCATCGTCGAAGCGCCGCTGCTCTCTGACGACGAACTCGAACGGGTCGGCCAACTGGTCGCGGACGCCGACGCCGCGTATCTCAAGACCGCGACGGGGTTCAGCGAGGGCGGCGCGACGGTCCACGACGTGGAGATCCTCAGCAAGTACCTCCCGGTGAAAGCCAGCGGCGGCGTCGGGTCGTGGGCCGACGCCGAGGCGATGTTCGAGGCCGGGGCCGAGCGAATCGGGGCCTCCAGCGGCGGTACTATCGTCCGGGAGTGGCAGGCCGAGACAGAGGGCGAGTCGCCGACCGAACCGGAGAGAGAGCGGGACGACGCGGACACAACCGACGGCTACTGACCGGTCCAATCCGTCGCCCTTTTGCCGTCCTGGCGATAGTGTCTGGATGAATGGCCCGGTATCACATCGAGACGTACGGGTGCACCTCGAACAGAGGTGAGACCCAGCAGATCGAGCAGGCGCTCCGGGAGGGCGGGCACCACCCCGCCGACGGGCCGGAGTCGGCTGACGTAGCGATTCTCAACACCTGTACGGTGCTTGAGAAAACCGAGCGGAACATGCTCGCACGGGCCAAAGAACTCGACAAAGAAACGCCGGCCGACCTCGTCATCACGGGCTGTATGGCGCTCGCACAGGGCGAGGAGTTCCAGACCGCCGACGTCGACGCGGAAGTACTCCACTGGGACGACGTGCCCCAGTACGTCCTCAACGGCGAGTGCCCGACAATCACGCCGGACACCGAGACGGTGCTGAACGGCGTCGTCGGTATCCTCCCCATCGCCCGGGGCTGTATGTCCGATTGCTCCTACTGCATCACGAAGCAGGCGACGGGCCGAATCGAGTCGCCCTCGGTCGAGGAGAACGTCGAGAAGGCACGCGCACTCGTCCACGCCGGCGCGAAGGAAATCCGTATCACCGGCCAGGACACCGGCGTCTACGGCTGGGACACCAACCAGGGGACGAGCCTGCTGCCGGAGCTACTCGACCGCATCTGTTCCGACATCGACGGCGACTTCCGGGTGCGTGTCGGCATGGCGAACCCGAAGGGCCTCCACGGCGTCCGCGAGGAACTGGCTCGGGTGTTCGCCAAGCACGACGAACTGTACAACTTCATCCACGCACCGGTCCAGTCCGGCAGCGACGACGTGCTGGCCGACATGCGCCGCCAGCACGCCGTCTCGGAGTACCTGGAGGTCGTCGAAACGCTTGACGACCACCTGGACTACTGGACGCTGTCGACGGACTTCATCGTCGGCTTCCCGACCGAGGAGCCGGCCGACCACGAGCAGTCGATGGCACTGCTGCGCGAGACCCGCCCCGAGAAGATCAACGTCACGCGCTTCTCCAAGCGGCCCGGCACCGACGCCGCCGACATGAAAGGCCTGGGCGGCCAGACGAAGAAGGACCGTTCGAAGGAGATGAGCGAGGCGAAGATGGAGCTCATGGCCGAGGCCTACGAGGAGATGGTCGGCCACACGTCCTCGGTGTTGCTCGTCGAGGACGGCACCGACGAGTCGCTGGTGGGTTACGACGAGGCCTACCGGCAGGTCGTCATCGCCGACGCCCAGGAGCGCGGCCTCGAAATCGGCGACACGGTCGACGTGGAGATCACGAGCCACAACACCGTGTACGCCTTCGGCGAGCCGGTCGAGCGAGCGCAGGTCGCGGACTAAGCGGGTCGGCAGCCCGAATTTTCAGTCGGAATCGACCGGGCAATCAGTCGCCACTGTATGCCTCGCGGAGGAACGCTATCGCTCCGCCGAACATCGCGAGGTTGCCGAAGAAGGCCAGGCGCTCGCCGCTCTGGTCGTCTGGATCGGCGTTCCAGAAGTCGTGCATCGTCGGGGTCACGACGGCGAGGAACGTGGCGACGGCCCCGGTCGAAACCCGAGGAAGCCGCCAGAATGCCGTCCCCAGCCCGCCGACCAGCATCATCCCCGAGGCCAGCGGGGCCAACAAATCCGGCGCGGGGACACCCGCAGATTCAGCGTACTCGATTGCGTCCTCCATGTCGCGGAAGTCCTCGGCGGCCTGCAGAGCCACGCCGAGACCGAACAACAGTCGTCCGAGCGCGAGCCAGCTACGTGATGAGTCGTCGCCCATATGCTACAGCATGGCACGGAAGCTACTAAAACGTCACTCCAGATCAGCGAGCCGTTCCACTTCCTCGTCGTCTTTCCACTCGCCGAGTTCCTTCGGGTCGACGTGGATGAACGCGTCGTCGACCTCCGGGAGTTCCTCGATGGACTTGATGACCGCCGTCTCGATGTCGTGGGCCTCGAACAGCGTCAGGTCGCCCTCCACCTCGATGTGGAGGCTCACGTCGATTTCGGGGCCGACGTAGTGGGCGATAACGTCGTGTGCACCTCGGACCTGCGAGTGGTCCAGCGCGCGGCGGAGGATTTCGCGCCGGAGGTCCTCCGGCGGTGCGCCGCCAACGAGATAAGTGACGTTTTCCTGTACGACCTCGATACCGGTGTAGATGATGCCGATGGCGACGACGAGCGCGGCCAGCGGGTCGGCGATGGGGTAACCGGCCATCGCGCCGGCAACGCCGACCAGCGCCGCTCCCGCGGTGAGGATGTCGTTGCGGTTGTCCTTCGCCGTCGCAACGAGCGCCGGGGAGTTACGGTCCGTGCCCGCGCGGAGACAGTAGCGATAGAGGGCGTACTTCGCGACGGCCGAGAAGGCGAGCACGAGCACGGCGGCTGGGCCCTGTGTCACCGAGATGTTCCCGGTCAGCAGGGCAGTACCGGCGTTCCAGAGGACGAAACCGCCAGCGGAAAAGATACCCGCGGCGACGAACAGCGAGACGAACGGCTCGATGCGTTCGTGGCCGTGGGGGTGCTCGAAGTCCGGCGGGCGCGTCGTCAGGTACAATCCAGCGACGATGACCAGCGAGTAGGCGGTGTCGGCGGCGCTGTTGACCGCCTCGGACTGGACAGCGAAGCTCCCGGTGGTGAGCCAGACGCTGGCTTTCAGCAGCACGAGGAGGAGATTGACGCCGAGAACGAGCAGGCCGACCCGCCTGAGCGTCGCGCGGCGTGACATTGCTCCCCCGTTGTCGGGCCGCCGTCAAAGCCGCTTCGACACTGAGCTATCCCCGACTGAACTTCCCCGCGACCGCCTCAATTGATGCGGACAGCCCCGTCGTCAGGAGCGGTTGTCCCGTCCTGTGATGCGAACGCAGCGTAGAGCCGGTCGTACGTCTCTTCGACGGCCTCGACGATGACTTTCGTATCACTGATGACCGGCATGAAATTGGTGTCGCCGTTCCACCGCGGGACGACGTGAGTATGGAGGTGGTCGTCAATCGACCCGCCGGCCGCGGAGCCACCGAGGTTCAGCCCCGCGTTGAACGCGTCCGGGGACAGCGCCGTTTCGAGGGCGTCGAACGTCCGCTGTTTCAGCCGGGCGTGATCGAGCAGGGTTTCGTCGTCGAGGTCGCCGTACTCGCCGGTGTGGGTGTGGGGAATGACCATCACATGCCCGGGGTTGTACGGGTAGTTGTTCAGGAGGACGAAGGCGTGGTCGCTTCGTGCCACGAGGTTGTTCGCCCGGTCGTCGTCCCCCGCTTGAAACGCACAGAACACGCAGTCGACGTCGGGGTTCGTCTCCTCGCGTTCGACCCACTCGATGCGCCACGGCGCGAACACCTTGTCCATACCGCCAGTTGTCGACCCACCAGCAAAAACGACAGGACTGATACTGCGAAAGAAGTATATAAAAGTGTTGGCCGTTCACGGTCGTAGACCGGATTCTATAGCCTTAGAGGGGCTTTTAAACATTCTCGTCTTCTCTAAGGTAGCAATCCGAAAAAATCGGCCGCTATCTGGCGATAAACAGTGCTGAACGGACCAGAACTGAAGGTGGTTTTTATACTCCTTACCCGGCTTGTATCAGGCGGGATGGCAGCGATAAACGACGGCGTTGACATGGCTGAACACTGTTCGACGTGTGACCGCGAGACACCGCACGCCGTGCGTGTCCAGATACAGACAGAGTCCGATAAACGCGAGAACGCGGCGTTTTCCCGAGAGCCGTATCGGGTCAGCGAGTGTCAGATCTGTGGCACAACCACGTCCACGCGGATGAACAACGCCTGACCATCCCACACACCCCACCCCCACCCCACCGTTTCAGTACGCCACGCGGTCTTTGACTGCGTGGCCACACACCCCCCACCCCACCGTTTCCATACGCCACGCGGTCTTTGACTGCGTGGCCACACACCCCCCACCCCACCGTTTCCATACGCCACGCGGTCTTTGACTGCGTGGCCACACACCCCACCCATCACACCCTTTCACACCGGCCACAGAGAGATGTCGCTGTGGATGCTCAAGAAGCGGAGTCCGGTGTCAGTCCAGCGGGTTCGAAGCCGGTGTTCACGCTACCGCGAACGGGTCGTCACTTCACAGCCGTCCTCGGTGATGATGACGGTGTGTTCCTTCTGACTGACGTACGCGCCGTCCTGCTCTTTGAGTACCGGATAGCCGTGGACGATGTCCTGCTGTTTCAGCCGGCGAAGCGCCATCTCTGCTCGCGGTGAGTCAAGCCAGCGGGCGGCGAACGGCAGCGTGCGGTACTCCTCGGTGATCTGTTCGAGGACCTGTCGAGCCTGCCGGTTCCGAACTGACCCTTCCCGTTCGAGGGCGAAAATCTCCTCGTCGGCCCCTTCCTGCACCTTGCCGCGGCCGTCAGTGGCGAACGGCTCGATAGCGACCACGTCGCCCACGTTGAGCGTCGCGCCCTGTGCCACCTCGCGGTTCGGGATGTTCGGCGACGTGTGCTGCTCCCAGTGACCGAGTCCGTGGCCGGTGAGGTTCACGACGGGGTTGTAGCCGTACCCCTCGATGACCTCCTCGACGGCTGCGCCGATCCGGCCCACGTCGACGCCGGGGCCGGCAACGTCCAGCGCGGCGTCCAGGGCCTCGGCGGGCGCTTCGGCGAGTTCGTCCTGCCCGGAGAGGTCGACCGTCACGGCGGTGTCGGCGAGCCACCCGTCGACGTGGACGCCGATGTCGAGGTTGACCATCTCCTCGCCGAAGGTGGCGTCGTCGTCGCGCTCGGGCGTGGCGTGGGCCGCCTCCTCGTCGATAGAGATGTTCACCGGGAACGCCGGCTTGCCGCCCAACTCCTTGATTTTGTCCTCGGCCCACTGAGCGACTTCGAGATGGGAGACGCCCACCTCGACGCGCTCGGCCGCCTCATCGCGCACCTGTGCCAGAATCTCGCCCGCTTCGCGGCATTTCTCGTACTGCTCGGAATCGAAGTCCACGTCAGTCATGCACGCCGGTTAGTCGGTCGCGGGCAAAGGGGTTTCCCTCTGGCTATCTCGTCGCGGTCTGCATCGCGGCGGTGTTGCGTTCGGCCCCGGTGTGACCGGCGTGGTCGAGCACGATCACGCCGGCGCGCCCGCCGGTGGCGTCCTCGAACGCCGCGATTGCTTCCTCGGCGGCCTGTCGCGGGCCGTACGTGTCGAGCAGTTCGACGGCGTGGCGGGCCAGGCCGAACCGGGCGATGGCCTCCCCTTCGCCGGTCGCGCTCGCGCCGCCGCGGTCGTCCGCGTAGAACCCAGCGCCGACCTGCGGGACGTCGCCGACCCGACCGGCCAGTGCAAACCATCGCCCGGCGGTCGACGTCGCTGCCGCAAGCCGGTCCCCGTCGGTCGCAACCGCGCCGACAGTGTCGGTGCCGCTGAAATGCTTACGGACCCATTCGAGGTGGTCGGCGGGCCCGCCACCGGGTGGGTCAGCGGCCTCGTATCGCTGGCGCGTCTCCGCCGTCGTGAGGTCGCGACCGGTGTCGACACCCATGTCTGCCGCGAAATCGACGGCCTCGTCACCGGCCAGCAAGACGTGTGGCGTCTCGGTTCCCACACTGTGGGCCACATCCGCGGCGTGTACAACGCCAGACATTGCACACACCGCACCGACCTGCCCGTCGTCGTTCATCAGTCCGGCGTCGGTCCGGACCTCCCCATCGCTCTGGACGGCCCCGCCGACGCCGGCGTTGAACGCCGGGTCGGATTCGAGCGGTCGAAGCGCGGCCAGCACCGCGTCCATCGGACCCTCCGCCGCCGTTGCCCGTTCAGCGGCGTCGGTGAGTGTTTCCTGCCGAGTGGCCGGTGACTCCGGTGGACTGCCCGCGCCGCCGTGGACGATGACGTGCATGCAGACCTGTTGACAGACGAAAGGCATATGACCTCCGGCTATAGCGATAGTGACGTGCCGGCATGCGGTCGCAGCCCTTTCTTTACGCACTGTGTTACCATGTCTGAGGCAAAGCGGCACGCCTTTAGGGGCGACTGTCAATTGGCGGAATATGGGCTACGATTACGACAAAGTGGAGGTTCCCGACGAGGGACAGCAGATTCAGGTCACGGAGGACGACGAACTCGACGTTCCGGAGAACCCGATCATCCCCATCATTCACGGGGACGGTATCGGGACGGACGTCGGTCCGGCCGCACAGAAGGTGCTCGAAGCCGCCGCGAACGCCACCGGTCGTGACATCTCCTGGATGCGCGTCTACGCCGGCCAGTCCGCCCGGGACAAGTACGACGAGAACCTCCCCGACGACACCGTCGAGGCGATCAAGGAGTTCAACGTCGCCATCAAGGGCCCGCTGACGACCCCGGTCGGGGCCGGCTTCCGCTCGCTCAACGTCGCGCTCCGGAAGACGCTCGACCTCTACGCGAACGTCCGCCCGACCTACCACATCGACGGCGTCCCGTCGCCGGTCAAGGACCCCGGGGAGATGGACATGGTCACCTTCCGGGAGAACACCGAGGACGTCTACGCCGGCATCGAGTGGGAGGCCGGCACCGACGAAGTCGAGGAGGTCAAGGAGTTCGTCGAGGACGAGATGAACTTCGACGAAACCATCCACGACGGCCCGGTCGGCATCGGCGTCAAGCCGATCACCGAGTTCGGGACCAAGCGCCTCGTCCGCGAGGCCATCGACTACGCCCTCGAAGAGGACCGCGACAGCGTCACGCTGGTCCACAAGGGCAACATCATGAAGTTCACCGAGGGCGCCTTCCGTGACTGGGGCTACGAGGTCGCCGAAGAGGAGTACGGCGAGAACGTCATCACCGAGGACGAGCTGTGGGACGAGTACGACGGCGAAGCGCCCGAGGACGCGCTCGTTGTCAACGACCGCATCGCCGACAACATGCTCCAGCAGCTCCTGACTCGCACCGACGAGTACGACGTCATCGCGACGATGAACCTGAACGGGGACTACATGTCCGACGCCGCCGGCGCACAGATCGGCGGGCTCGGCATCGCTCCCGGCGCGAACTTCGGCTCGGCCCGCTGTCTCGCAGAGCCGGTCCACGGCTCCGCCCCGAAGTACGCCGGCGAGGACAAGGTCAACCCGACCGCGATGATCCTCTCCGGCCGCCTCATGCTCGAATACATGGGCTGGAAGGACGCCGGCCAGCTCGTTCGCGACGCCGTCGAGGAGACGATCTCCTCCGGGAACGTCACCTACGATCTCGAACGCCAGATCGAGGGCGGCACGAAGCTCGCCACCAGCGAGTTCGCCGAGAAGGTCGTCGAGAATATAGAGAAGCTCGCGTAAGCGAGTCGCGCAGATCACCCAAACTCTCCATTTTTTATCGCGCACAACAGCCGGGACTGGCGAGACGAGCGGTCGTGCTGTCGGGAGAACGAGGCCGTAGCTCGGGAGTCGTTCTATCGAGCGTATCCGTCAGAGAAGGGTTACTCGGTCAGCGGAAGGACCACACCGAACACGAGCGGCGAGAGGAGGCCGACGAGAATACCGAGCATTTCCATGTCGACCAGCAGCGTGTCGCCCCAGGCGGGGAGCGTCCCGAGAACGGCGCTTCCGGCGACTTCCCCCGCGATGCCGAGGAGGAACAGCCCCGCCCCGAGCATGAACCCGCGCTTTGCGAGTGTCGCGTAGTCAGCGTTCCAGTTTTGGCTCATACAGGCCCGTTCTCGTGGGCCTACTAAGCTCTCTCGGATCGAAAGAGCTACATGCGGGTTGACACTGATATCTGCGCATACATGGTTTCAGAATCGATTCCAGAGCTACTCGAACTCCTGCTCTCGACGCTCCTCGCTGCTGGGCTAACCGTAGGAGGAGCACTCACCGAACAGGCCGCTCTCGCCGATATGTCCGGCGGTATTTCTGCGCTCGCTATCTGGGAGGTTTATATTGGACTGGTTCTCCTGTACGCCGGCTATATGCTCGCCTCACGCCGAGTCCTGCCCGCGCTCGGTAGCGCCTGAATTTGTTCGTTACGGGCGGTTATTCCTGAAGCGACCGCTGGGTCGTATTCGCGACCCACTTCGGCTGTGTCACTGTCGTAGACCCGACGTTTCGTAGCCGCAGGTATTGCGTGACACGGACCTGCTGGTCGCTCCGTTCGGCATCGAATGCCAGCCGAAGCGCCGAGACGGTACCGTCGTGACTGACGCGGAGTCGGACGGAGACGTTGCGAGGGTCGCTCACGAACAGCGGTGTACTGAGCCTGCCAGGGTCCGTGAAACGGGTGCCGACGAGGACGACGCCGCCGTCGCTCCGGTCGGCAACGGAGAGATCGACGGCTTCCCCGATGCCACGTATCATACGGCGCTCCGAGAGGTCCGAGACCGGGCCGTCGTCGCGGACAGTCCACTTGACCCGCTGGGGCCGGTTCGCTCGCTCGTCGTACCGGGCCGCGACGATGGAGCCGTTGGTCCAGTAGTCAATGCGGGTCGTGAAAGTGTTCAGTTCAGTGCCGTTCTGGCGGAACTGCCCGGCATACGTTGTCTTGTTCGCCGCGACGTGGCGTGTGTGGTTAGACCGCCGGAGTACCGTTCCGTTGCTGTCAGTGACCCGCTGGCGGGTGGCCAGCGTGTAGTTCGTCGTCGCGAGCGTCCGCGCGTGGGCGCTGGCCAGCACTGACGGCACCACAGCCTCGTCGCTCACACCCGGCGGATAGCCGGCCCCATCGGTCGGCACCGCTGCCGGCGTGACTGTTTCGGGACTGTCCTGCTGGACGAAGCCCGAGCACCCGGCGAGTACGAGCGCGAGCGTCACGACAGCAGCCACTGCTCGCGTCATTGATTGCGCTACGGCCGCCGGCCCCAAACAGTTGTGGCTAGTCCTGCCAGTCCGGGTTCGATCTGGGCGGACTGAACACGTCGATACCCCGGACCGGTTCCTCGCCGACGTTGCGCGCTTCGTGTGGCTCCTCACTCGGGACCACGTAGGAGTCGCCGGGGCCGATGACGTACTCCTCGCCGTTGACGTGGAAGGTAAAGGTCCCTTTCACAACGTAGCCGACCTGCTCGTGGCGGTGGCTGTGTTCCGGGACGGCCGCGCCGGGGTCGATGTGGAACTGCTGGACGCTCATCTGCTCTCCGACCGCCAACTGTGTCAGGTGAACGCCGTCGACTGCTTCGACTGTCTCGCAGGCCGCCTGTGGTACTTCCCTCATGCGCTATGCTGTCGTACCCGGCCCACCTAAGCGTTCGTCCGACAGGGGTGAGCATCGACGCCGTGACACTCGTTATAGAGATCCTAATCCACACGCTGTGGTCGCGCCGCCTGTCGGTGGATTCAGTACCGTCCGGCCCTGACAGAGAGGTATGTACGCGGTCGTCGGGTGTAGTGATTGCAGCGCGCTGTGGGTCACCGAGGGACGGCCGGAGACGACACAGTGCCCGCGGTGTGGCACGCGCCGGAAACACGCCAAGCGGCGGAAGTTCGTCGAAACGGACGACGAGGCCCACGCCCGAGAGGTCCGGGCGTCGATGCTGGCGAACAGACAGGGGGAGGGGGACGCCTTCGCGGAGTTGGATTCCTACGCCGAGATGGAGCGCCAGGTCGACGACGCGGGCGTGGACGACGAGACGTACCTCGAAGATTCGGGGGTGGATACAGACGCCGTGTCGGCGGCCGCCGAGCGCACCGAACAGGGGGCGACGGACGGGTCGAGCCGCAAGGAAACCGTCCTGAGTGCGTTGCGGACCCTCGACGAGCCGACCGAGGATGATGTCGTGGCCTACGCCGAGGAACGCGGCGTCCCGGCGTCGTACACCCGGAAGGCACTGACAAAGCTGGTTCGCGCCGGCAAGGCATCGGAGAGCCGGGGGCAGTACCGGCTGCTATGACCGCGACGCTGGACTTCGAGCCCGGCCCAGTCGCGGTCGGGACGCTTGTCGGTCTCTCGGGATTGCTGTTCTTGCTCACGCCGGTCGTCGAGCCGGTTGCTGTGGGTTCACTACGGGTGAGCACGGTCGCGCTCTCGGCGGTCGTCCTCACGCTCGGATTCGCGCTGGGGACGGTCGTGTTCGCCCGGCGCGGCCGACGGCTGTTCGCCATCGCCCACGGCGTGTTCGCGGTGGCGTGGGCGCTGCTGGTGCTCGGCCCGCTGCTCGGGCAGGAAGCGCTCCTGCTCGCTGGCGTCATCGTTCTCGTTGCGGGGGCCGGCTTTCTGGTAAGCCAGAGCCGGCAGTGATAGTGCGCCGCCGGGAAGCCGGGGCTACCGCCCGAGGTCGGCGTGCGCCGAGGAAAGGTGCCGAGACGAGAGCGCCGCGAGCAGGGAGAGTTCCCCAGCAAGCGCGCCAGCAGCGATGACCTCCGCGAGCGCGTCGGCGTTACTGCCAGCAGGGTCGCCGCCGCCGCTGTAGCCAAGCACGTCAAGCGCTTCGGACTGCGTGGGGAGACCCGTCCCGCCGCCGACAGTGCCGACCTCCAGCGATGCAATGGTGACAGAGGCATACAGGCCGTCCTCCCGGGCGTCGACCGTCGTGATAGCGTTGCTCCCCTCGACCACCTGCGCGATGTCCTGCCCGAGCGCGAGGAAGGCCGCGGCGACGACGTTGGCGGCGTGGGCGTTGAATCCCAGCGCGCCGGCCTTCGCCGAACCGACGAGGTTCTTGCGGGTATTTGCCTCGACGATAGCGTCGGAAGTCGTGTCCAGTCGCTCCTCGACCTGCTCGTGGGGGATGAGTACGTCGGCGGCGACAGTCCGACCGCGCCCCTCGACAGCGTTGATAGCGGCGGGCTTCTTATCCGAACAGAGGTTGCCCGACAGCGCGACGAGGTCAGCCGGCGTCTCGGACTCGACGACGTCGCAGGCCGCCTCCGTCGCGATGGTAGCCATGTTCATCCCCATCGCGTCTTTGGTGTCATACGAGAACCGCAGGAAGACGCTGTCGCCGACGACGTAGGGCGTCACGTCCTGCAGTTCGCCGTGGCTGGTCGTCGATTCGGCGGCGTCGGCGAGAGCGTCGACGTGCTCGCGGACCCAGGCCGACACCTCGCCCGCCTCGGCCACGTCTTCGACACGGAACACCGGGGCGCGGGTCATCCCGGATTTGAGCACGCGAGCGGTCGCGCCGCCGGCGTTTCGGATGGTCGAAACACCACGGTTGACGGAGGCCAACAGCGCGCCCTCGCTGGTCGCCAGCGGGAGGTAGTGGTCGCCCTCGGCGGCCCCGCCGTCGACGGGCAGCGGGCCGACGACGCCCATCGGGACCTGCGCCGCACCGACCATGTTCTCGATGTTGCTCTCGGCGTCAGCGGCGTCGAAGGTGTAGTCGCCGACCGCCGAGAGATCCGCGCCGGTCTCCTCGGCCAGCAGGTGTCTACGGGCCGCCGCCGCAACGTCGGGGTCGGCGTGGTCTTCCAGTTCGTAGAGCCGCAACTCACCGTCACGAACGCGCTCCGCGAGCGCCGTAGCGTCGGAGTCGGTCATACTGACCGGTGTGGCTTCGGGACTCCTAACAGTTGCTCTTGGCGGGCCAAGCGTTTTGCAGTCGCCGCTCGCCGAGTTTGTATGGTCGACCGCGTATTCACGAACTGTGAGGTGCGGCCGCTGTCCGGCGACGGTCCGGCATCGGCGGTCGCAGTGACGAACGGAACTGTCACAGCCGTCGGAGACCCGAACGAACTCTCGACCGCGGGTGCCGAGACCGTCGACTGTCGCGGTGGCGTTCTGTTGCCCGGCTTCGTCGACGCCCACACGCACCTCGACATCGTCGGCCGGCGTGCAGTCGAGGCGGACCTCGCCGGGGCGGACGGCCCGGACGACTGCATCAACCGGCTGCTGGCGGCCGACGACGGCGAGGGCTGGATACTGGGGTTTGGCTACGACGAGAGCGACTGGGACGGGGACCTGCTGCAGGCGGCGACGCTGGACCGGGTGAGCGCTGATCGGCCGGTCGCGGCCGCGCGCGAGGACCTCCATACGGTGTCGGTGAACCACGCCGCGCTGGACGTACTGGACCTGCCCGACGACGGCGTTCGGACCGAGGACGGAGCACCAACTGGCGTGCTCGTCGAGGAAGCCGCCGAGGCCGTCTTCGACGCTATCGCGCCCGACTACACGCAGACCCGGGAGTACCTGCTGGCCGCACAGGAGGTGGCTCTCTCAAAGGGAATTACCGCCGTACACGACATGGTGCGGCAGTCTCACGCCCCGCGAGTGTACCGCGACCTAGACACCGAGGACGCACTCTCCCTGCGGATTCGGCTCAACTACTGGGTAGACCACCTCGACGCCATACGGGAACTCGGACTGGTGACGAACCACGGGAGCGACCGAGTGCAAACGGGCGCGATCAAGACGTACATCGACGGGTCGCTCGGGGCCGGCACCGCGCGGCTCCGGGAGCCGTACGCCGACAGCGACAGCGTCGGCGAGTGGCGAACGGACCCAGATGCCCTCCGGGAACTCGTGTCAGCGGTCGACGACGCGGGCCTCCAGTTCGCCGCTCACGCCATCGGCGACGCGGCTATCGACGCGCTGCTTTCGGCTATCGAATCAGTCGACGCCGCGGATGAGCGCCACCGCGTCGAACACGCCGAGGTGCTCACCGGCGACCTGGCGGAGCGACTGGCGGCGTCGCCACTGGTCGTTTCGGCGCAGCCGAACTTCCACCGCTGGGCGGTGCCGGGCGGCCTGTACGACGAGCGACTCGGCGAGCGCCGCGCGCTGACGAACCGGTTCCGCGACCTCGTGGATGCCGGCGCACAACTGGCCTTCGGGAGCGACTGTATGCCGCTTTCCCCGCTGTACGGCGTCGAGCAGTCCGTCACCGCGCCGGAGTCGAACCAGCGGCTGACAGTTGACGAGGCACTCCGGGCGTACACCAGCGGTGCCGCGTACGCGGGCTTCGACGAGGACCGGATGGGCACGATTACGCCGGGATCGGTTGCGGATTTCGCCGTGCTATCGGCCTCTCCGTGGGACGTCCCGAATGCGGATATCTCGGACGTAGCCGTCACGCTGACCGTCAGCGACGGCCAGACCGTGTTCGATTCCGGCGAGTAAGTCCGACAGACGGTAGTATCGACGCGTCACGTTTCCTGTTTCTCGGTAACAAACAACATAATTCGACAGTACGGGATATAGAAGCAGTTAGATCGCCAAAGCCGGATATAAAACCCGATAGGCCACCAACACCGGAAACAGAACTGTAGTTACCTCCAATACCAGGTATACAATCTCCTTGCCCACCAACCCCCGACTTTGAAGATAAAATCTTTTCACGGGAGAGCTCCGAAGTGTGAGTACCGACAGGTGGATACATCGTGCCCGAAATGGAAACCGCAGCGTTCGAAACGGACCTCAGCCTCTTCAAGTACGACAACCTCGAGCAGCTCCCGCCGGCGTACCGGGACCTCGATGCGGACGAGCGGACCGAACGCATCGAGAGCGCGCTCGATACCCTCGGTGACGACGTGGTCATCCTCGGCCACAACTACCAGCGCCGGGAGATCGTCGAACACGCCGACTTCATCGGCGATTCCTACCAGCTCTCGAAGGAGGCCGCCGAGTCCGACGCCGACTATGTGATTTTCGGCGGTGTGACGTTCATGGCCGAATCCGCGGACATCATCACGGACGACGACCAGTCCGTGATCCTCCCGTCGATGGAGGCGTCCTGCCCGATGGCCGGCATGGCCGAGGCGCTGCAGGTCGACGCCGCGTGGGCGGAACTGACCGCGGCGCTCGACGACGACGAAGATATCATCCCGATCACGTACATGAACAGCTACGCCGACCTGAAGGCCTTCTGCGCCGAGCAGGGCGGGCTGGTCTGTACCTCCTCGAACGCGCACAAGGCCTTCGAGTACGCCTTCGAGAAGGGCGACAAAGTGCTGTTCCTGCCCGACAAGCACCTCGGTGAGAACACGGCCCACCGGCTCGGCATGGCCGACGAGACCGTCGAGTGGGACCCGTGGGACGCCGAGGGCACCGACGCCGCTGACGCCGTCGAAAACGACGTCATCCTCTGGGAGGGGTACTGCCAGGTACACGAACGCTTCCGCGAGCACCACATCGAGTCTGTCCGCGAGGACTACCCCGACGCGAACGTCATCGTCCACCCCGAGTGTCGCCGCGAGGTCGTCGAGGCCGCCGACGTGGCCGGCTCCACGTCGACCATCTGTGAGTCCGTCGCCGAGGCCGACCCCGGCGAGACGTGGGCCATCGGCACCGAGATTCACCTCACCCACCACCTCCAGCGGTGGCACCCCGAGGTGAACGTGGTTCCGCTGTGTGGCGACGCCTGCATGGACTGCAACGCCATGCGTCAGATCGACCCGAACTACCTCGCGTGGGTGCTGGAGGAACTGGTCGAGGGTCGCGAGCGCAACGTCATCGAAGTCGCGCCCGAGGAGAAGGACCTGGCACAGGTCGCGATGGACCGAATGCTGGAGATCTAACCATGACGGACGACCCGATCACGACGGACGTACTGGTCATCGGCTCCGGCATCGCCGGGCTGGCGGCGGCGCTCGCCGCGGCCCGAGAAGGCGACGACGTGACGCTCGCCACGAAGGCGACCCGCCCGGAGGGCTCCTCATCCTGGTGGGCCCAGGGCGGCATCGCAGTCTCCCGGGACACCCCCGAAGAGTTCAAAGAAGACATCATGGCCGCTTCGGACGGCACTGCCGACCCCGACGCCGTCGGCGTGCTGGTCGAGAACGCCAACGGAGCCGTCGAGGACGTGCTGCTTGACACCCTCGACATTGACTTTGACCACAACGGCTCCGACCACGACTTCACCCGCGAGGCCGCCCACAGCGAGGATCGCATCCTCCACGTCGACGCCTCGACTGGCAAGCACATCCACGTCCCGTTCCTGAATTACATCGACGACCACGACAGCGTGGAGATTCTGGACGACACCGCCGCGCTCGAACTCATCCGTCACGAGGGTCGTGTCCACGGCGCGATGCTCGAATCCGACGGCAAGGTCGACCCGTACTTCGCCGGCAGCGTCGTCCTGGCGACCGGCGGCATCGGCGACCTGTACCCGCGGACGACGAACCCCGACAACACCACTGGGGACGGCATCGGGATGGCCGCACTCGCCGGGGCCGACGTGGAAGGTATGGAGTACGTGCAGTTCCATCCGACGGCGTGCGTACTCGAAGGTAATTCCGGTAGCGCTGAGGTCGCCTTCCTCGTCAGCGAAGCCGTCCGCGGCGAGGGCGGCCTGCTGCGCAACGGCAAGGGCGAGCGGTTCATGCCCGACTATCACGCCGACGCCGAACTCGCGCCGCGCGATGTGGTGGCTCGGGCGGTCAAAGCCGAGCGCGAGGCGACCGGCGAGGTCACGCTGGATGTCTCTCCCCTGAACTTCGTCGAAGAGTTCCCAGACCTTGCAGACAACTGCGAGGAGTACGGCATCGACTGGACAGACGGCATTCCGGTCGCGCCCGCCGAGCACTTCCTCTGTGGCGGCATCAGCGTCGACGACCGCGGTCGGACGACACTGGACCGGCTCTATGCCGTCGGCGAATGCTCCCGAACCGGCGTCCACGGCGCGAACCGCCTCGCTAGCACCTCCCTGCTCGAAGGGCTAGTCTGGGGCCTGCGCGCCGGCGAAGACGCCGCCGGGGCCGAGCCGGAGCCAATCGAAGCGCCGGAACTCCTCGAACGCGACCCGGATCTGCCCGACCGCTTCGCCCGCGACAAGTTCCAGCGGCTGACTCGCGTGATGGACGAGAACGTCGGCGTCGAGCGGGACCCCGCGGACCTCCAGCGCGCGATGGCCGTCCTCCGCCGGCTCAAGGGCGAAGTCGACGCCTACGTTCGCACGCGGACCAGCCGCTCGCTGTACGAACTCCGCCACGCCAGCGTCACCGCGCTGTTGATCGCGCGCCACGCCGCCGAGAACGAGGAGAGCGTCGGCACGCACAATCTCGTGGATGCGAGTGAGGAACCGCCGGAGTCAACGGCCGACTGATGCTCGCCGACAGCGACATCGAGCGGTGGCTCCGCGAGGACGTGGGCCACCACGACGTGACCAACGACGTGCCCGGGACGACCGAGGGCCGCCTGGTAGCGAAAGAGTCCGGCGTCGCCGCCGGTCTCGACGCCGCCACCGCTGTGTTCGAGTATCTGGACTGTGCGGTTGAGACACCGGTCGACTCCGGGGACGCTATCGACGCCGGCGACGTAGTGCTTCGCGTCGACGGCCCCGCGCAGTCGGTCCTCCGCGGCGAGCGCGTCGCCGTGAATATCACCGGCCACGCCTCGGGCGTGGCGACGAAGACGCGGGCCGCCGTCGATGCGGCGGAATCGGCTGCGACGGATTCCACGCCCCGCATTGCCGGCACGCGCAAGACGACTCCCGGCCTGCGCGGCATCGAGAAGCGAGCGGTAGCGGCCGGCGGCGGCGACACCCATCGACTGGACCTCTCGCACATGGTGATGGTCAAGGACAACCACATCGCCGAGATGGGACTGGTCGACGCCATCGAGCACTTCCGCGAGCGGGCGTCCTTCGCCACGAAACTCGACGTGGAGGTCGAAGCTCCGGCGGACGCCCCGCGGGCCGCCGAGGCCGGCGCGGACATCGTCCTGCTCGACAACATGACTCCCGCGGAAACTGAGCGGGCCGTCGACAGAGTGGCAACGTCTGCTTCCGACGCGCTTACCGAGGCTAGCGGCGGTATCACAGTTGCGGACGTGCCGGCCTACGCCGAAACGGGCGTGGACATCATCTCGATGGGGTCGCTGACCCACTCCGCGCCGACGCTGGATTTCTCTTTCCGAACGGGCTGAGTCCCGGTTACTCCGGTCCACTCGTCGAAGATTCGGTTCTGAGTTCCGGCGGGAGTTCGAGTTGCTTGATACCGGCCCGCTCGTCGATTCGGAACCGATACAGCGCCGTGGCCTCCGTCTCGGCCGCCCGCTCGAACACGTCGGGCGTCCAGGAAGTGTCTATCTGTTCTTCGATTGCCCTGCGTTCGTCGCCAGGGACTCGTTCGATGGTCCCCGTCAGCAGGACGCTGCGCCAGTTGAACGTCGTTTCGACGTCGTAGATGAGAAACCGGGCAACGTCCGCGTGGTCGCTCACCGTCACTTTCCGGCTGTCGGCACCGAGAACGTAGACGAAGTAGAGCGTGGACTCGCCGTCGTACCAGAAACCAAGCGGGCGCAGTAGCGGCGCGGAATCGGTCGGGACGCCAAGCACGCCGATGCTCTTCCGTTCGAGGGTCTTTTCGATGTCCTCGACGTCCATCTGGAGCATTCCGTAGTCTTCTAGTTCGGTAACTGTCATGTCGTCACTTGTCGGTAGACAATCATAAATCCATAGGGCGCTATCTCCGGGTTCTCCGCTCACGAGCGTGGCGCTTGCCGTCAGTCCGTCTCACTCCAGCCGGCGCGCCATCATCACCTCGTCGACCAGTTCGCCGTCGATCTCGTAGTGGCCATCGCGGACAGCCTCGACCGTCCAGCCGGTCTCCTTCAGGAAGTCGATGGCCCGCTCGTTCGTGGCCGGCAGGCTGTTGTACACCTTTCGACAGCCGCGGCTCGCGGCCCATTCGACCCCGCGGTGGAGCAGGTGGCTGCCGATACCGTGACGGCGGTACGTCTCCATTACTCCGAGCGTGAGTTCGGCCGTCGACGCGAGTTCGGCCACCTCGGACATGGCGACGTGGACCCAGCCGACGACGTCGTCGTCGACCGTGGCGACGAACACGACGCGACAGCGATTGGGACCCCAGCGGACGAGCGTGTCCTCGTAGGCCAGTTGCTCGGCGACACCGGCCGCGATGATGTACGGCGCTTCGCTGGTCACGTCGCGTATCGTCCCGACGACGCCGGAGAGGTCCGACGGCCGGGAAGGCCGTATCTCGTAGCTGACGCCGGCCTCGTAGTGTTCGGCCGTCTCGCCGTGGTGGAGCGCCACGGTCAGCTTCCCGTCCTCGGTGGCCTCGATGAGGTCGTCCCGTTTGAGAATGGAGACGTGGTGCTGGAACCGCTCGGGGTCGACGCTGATGGCTTCGGCCACCTCGGCGGGCGCGACAGGGCCGTTCCGCTCCACGAACCGATACACATCGGACCGCTCACCGCCGAGTTCGAGGTCTGTTGGGGACGGCATTTCGTTATGGCAGACTGATGACTGTATCTACTTGAAGATACCCGCCCGCCGGGATGGAGAGTTAAGCGCTACTTCGGAAGTAGCGGTGCCGTGGCCGCCGGTGAAAGCGTCTGGGACAGCTGTCGATACGCGGGCCGTCGTCACGTCCGCGTGACGCTTTTGTATGGTCGTGGCTCATTCCCGACCATGCCAGATGCGGTCCGTCGCTGTCCCGAGGACAGCTTCTTCGAGGGGGATGCGTGCCCGGTCTGTGACAGAGAGGGGACCCTCGTTCTCGACGGCGCACGGCGGCGCCAGCTCTCGAAATTTACCTCGGGAGCGCTCAGACACTTTCCCGAGGACGCAGGCATCGAGGTAGACGAAGCGGGGTGGACGGCGTTCGCGTCCCTCCAGACCGCAGTCGAGCGGAAGTACGACTGGGCCGACGGCGAGGCACTGGCTGGAGTCATCGCCACGGACCCGAAAGGACGGTTCGAGCGGACAGGAACCAGTGACGAGTCAAGCACAGTAGCCGCTGGCGGCCGCGTTCGGGCGGCTTACGGGCACTCTGTCGACGTGACTCTCGACGCGACCGACGACCCGGTCCCGACGACGCTGTATCACGGAACTGCGCCGCGAAACGCCGCCTCGATACGCGACGCGGGACTGAAGCCGATGGGGCGACAGACGGTCCACCTCTCGGACTCCGTCGCGGCGGCCCGCGAGGTGGGGCGTCGCCACGCCGCCGACCCCGTCGTGTTCGTCGTCGACGCCGCGGCGATGCAGGCCGACGACCGCCGAATCGTCAAGCGCGGGACCGAGACGTACACGACTGACCGCGTGCCGCCGGGGTATCTCTCACTGCTCGAAAAATAGCGTGATCGCGTCGCCCGCTATTCGACCAGCGGTGTGCCGGTCATCGCCTCCGGCTGGTCGATGCCCATGAGCATGAGCATCGTCGGCGCGAGGTCGGCCAGCGTCCCGCCGTCGCGGGCGGTCCGGCCGCCGGCGGTCCCGTCGGCGGCCAGGTAGATGAACGGGACGGGGTTGGTCGTATGGGCCGTGTGCGGGTCATCGACGGTCCCCATGTCGTCGGCGTTCCCGTGGTCGGCACAGATGAGAGTGTGGCCGCCGGCGGCCCCAATCGCCGCGACCAGCCGGCCGAGCTGTTCGTCGACGGTTTCGACGGCGGTCACCGCGGCGTCGAAGTCGCCGGTGTGGCCGACCATGTCGGGGTTGGCGAAGTTCAGGACCATCGCGTCGGGGTCCTCGCGGTCGATGAACTCGATGGCGGTGTCTGCCAGTTCCGGCGCGCTCATCTCCGGTTGCATGTCGTAGGTCGCCACGTCAGGGCTGTCGACGATTTCGCGGCTCTCGCCGTCAAACGCGACCTCCCGGCCGCCGTTGAGGAAGTAGGTGACGTGGGGGTATTTCTCCGTCTCGGCCAGCCGGATCTGGGTCTTCCCGGCCGCCGAAAGCACCTCGCCGAGCACGTCCTCGGGCTGGTTCGGCGGGAAGGCGACCGGCAGGTCGAACGTCTCGTCGTACTGCGTCATCGTCACCAGTCGGATGGCCGGCGGCTCGGTGTCGGCCCCCCAGTCCTCCGGGCGGATATCCCCGAGCATCCGGGTGAGCTGTCGGGCGCGGTCCGAGCGGAAATTGAAAAATATGACCGCGTCGCCGTCTTCGAAGCCGGCGTGGTCGCCGACGGTCGTCGGCTCGATGAACTCGTCGGTAGTGTCGCGGGCATAGGATTCAGTGGCGGCCGCGACAGCGTCGGCGGCGTGGTGGTCGCCCTCGCGGTGAACGATGGCGTCGTAGGCCCGGCGGGTCCGCTCCCAGTTCTGGTCGCGGTCCATTGCGTAGTAGCGGCCGCAGACGGTGGCGACGTGGCCAGTTCCGTGCGCCTCGGCGTGGGCTTCGAGGTCGGTGAGGTAGTCCTCGCCGCCGGTCGGCGAGGTGTCGCGGCCGTCGGTGAAGGCGTGCGAGACGGCGTCGGTCCCGCGCTCGCCGGCGAGTTCGATGAGCGCGTGGAGGTGGTCCTGATAGGAGTGGACGCCGCCGTCCGAAACGAGGCCCATGAAGTGGACTCGACCGCCGTGTTCCTCGGCGTGCTCGAATGCCGACAGAACCGTTTCGTTCTCGAAGAACGGCGGGTCCTGTGCGGCGTCGTCCGGTGGCGACTGGCCCCGCGAGCGGGCGATGCTGTCGCTGACGCGGGCGGAGTCCTGTTTGACGACGCGGCCGGCCCCGATGTTGAGGTGGCCGACCTCGGAGTTACCCATCTGACCTTCCGGGAGACCGACCCGGCGGCCGTGGGTGGCAAGCGTCGACGCTGCGCCTGCGTCTCGGTAGCGGTCGAAGTTCGGCGTGTCGGCGGCGGCGACGGCATCCCGGACATCGTCGTCCGGATTCAGGCCCCACCCGTCTAAGATGATGAGTCCGACGTCCATACCCGGTGGGTCACGCGACCGGCCTAATACACTGTCGGTCAGCCCCGAACGTGACGGTCGATAATGCGAAATTCGGCGGTTCTGGTGTCGGTACTCCATATCACTACCCTGCTATCACTGCCAGTATCGGGAACCCTGAAATTAAGAGGGAGGCCCGCCTTCGGTCTGGCATGACTCGGAACATTCTCTCGGACGATCTGGCCGACGCAATCGTCACGACAGCCCGGACAGCGACGGGTGACTCGCTCCGTTCAGTGACGTATTTCACGCGTGCGAACTTCGAGCAACTCTACCTGCGGGAGGACCTCGAACAGGACGCCGACCTCAACGACTTCGTCGGTCACGAGTGGCAGGGGTACAAGCAGACGAAAAACGCATATCAGGAGTCCGAACTGGGCGACTACCGCTTCACCGTCCGCGCGTTCTCTAACGGCTACCTCCTGCGGGCGACGACCGAGCGCCAGGGCGTGCTCATCACCACGGACGGCCTGACGATGCAGTCCTACGAGGAGATCGCCGAGGCCATCGAACGCATCCTCCGTGAAGAGTCCGGCAAGGAGTAATACTGTCGGCTGTAACTGTTACAAGATATTCGCCAACCCCGGAGTGGCGGAATTCGTCACAGACGGACAGCCGACAGTATAAGCGCCGAATCGGCAGGTGACCAAAGGGTTATGCCCGTCCCCGCGAACGCACGGGCATGACGCTGGACCCGGTCCACGTCGACGGCATCGCCAAGCTCGCCGGGCAGGTGCGCGAGACCGTCGAGACGAGCGACCAGGAGGCGGCCGCCGAGGAAGTCTGGGAGAGTTTTCTCGACCCGCTGTGGCAGGACGGAACGAAGATTCTGGAACCGCTAGACGAGCAGCGCCGCCGGAAGGTCCCTATCGAGGATATCGCGCTGGCGGACCCGCCGTTTCCGACCCAGCACGGCCTGGATTCGGGGACTATCAATCCCACGACGTTCAAGAACGGGCTGGTGCTGGACGTGGCACAGGCGGCGATGGGCAGCGTACCTTCGGACGTCGAACTCCACCGCGGCCGAACGATTATCATGGCCGTCCACTCGAACGACGCGACGCTGGGATTCGACGGCGACTGGCAGGGCGGGGACCGCGGCTACGCCAAGCGGCGCGTCCTCGACGTGCCACAGGTCGACCGCTACGAGCAGCGGGTCGTCCACGCGCTGGCGCTGTACCTCGCGGAGAGCCAGCACGCGCTGACAAACGCCGACGTGGTCGAGGACCTGTTCATCCTCGACGGGCCGATCTACCCGACCGGCGTGCTCCGCTGGGCCGACCGCGACACCGAACTGGCCGACCTGCTTGCCGAGGACGACCGCCCGAAGACGGTGGTCAACAACTACGTCGACCTCGTCGAGCGGTTCGTCGAACGGGACGTTCCGATGGTGGGATTCATCAAGAACTCCTCGACGAAGGCCCTCACACGGGCGCTGCGGCGCAAGACCAACGCCCCATGGGTGAACGACACCGCCTTCTTCCGCCGAATTCTGGAGCGACGCGACGACGAGGGAGAACTGCAGACCGACTGTCTCACTGCGACGAACTGGTTCCGCTCGCGGGGCGGAACTGACGGCATCATGGCCGCCGACGGCGACGCGCTGGGCATCGAGCGGTCGCTCGACCCCGAAGCCTACGAAGTGACGTTTTTCGTCCTCTACGACCCACGTTCCGACCTCGTGTTCCGCGTCGAGGCCCCGTACGCGTTCACTAAAGACCCGGAGTGCCGGGCCAAACTCACGCGGCAGATACTCCACGATGTGGCCCGCGAGCAGGGGCCGCCGCTGGCTATCGGGAAGGCCGACGAACTCGCCAAAATTGACCGCCAGGGGAGCGAGGAACTCACTCGCCGCATCGAGCGGACCTTCGAGACTGACCGCGAGCGGGAGTTCAACGATATCCGGTGGGGCGCCGTCGAAGAATCGTTCTGAAGCGTGCTAATCGCGGCGGGCCAGAACGATGGCGTACAGGAGGGCGATGAGCCCGACGAGTTCTGTGATAGTTCCCGGAAGGGGAAACACCACTCGCGGGAGGACCTGCACGGCACTGAGGGTAACGAGGTACGAGACGAAGGTGAGGAGGCTGATTCCGACGGCCAGTGCGAGCATAGAGCGGGTCCGTCGTCGACGGTAGCCAACGAGCGCCAATGCAGCAATGAGCAGCCCGACCCCCGTCTGTGCGAGGTGGAAAGCAGTGTTCACGGTAACCCACGTTTCGGCGGAGAGGCCGGCAAACTCCATCAGAGCCCCTCCCAGAGATCCACTAGAGCGTCGGCGAACTCGTGTGTCTTCGACTCGACGGAGAGGGTCACGTCGAAGGTCCCGTCGGTAAGCCGCACAGTGAGCGCGTCCATCTGTGCCTCGTACACGTCCGCGTGGTGCCCGTCGTCCGCGAGTTGCGTTCGAGCGGCGACGAGGCCGCAGTCCTCAAGCGCGTCGAGGCGGCGATACACGGTCGAGAGTGACATGTCGCAGTCGTTGCTGAGTTCGGTTGCTGTCATCGGTCTGTGACTCGTGGCTGCAAGGAGCGCGCGAGCGTAGTCATCGTCGAGGAGGGCGAACACCTCGGTCGGGGACGGGTCCTCGGCCACGCGCAGTGGGTTCACCCGTCACATTGGTATAACTCACTGGTCGTTCGCTGACTCAGAAAACGGGCCGCCGTTCTCCACAGACCTGTCGGCTACGCCGTCTCGGCCTGCTGCACCGTCACGTCGACCGTCTCGCCGGCCACGCCGAGCCGGGCGAACTGCGTTCTGACATGTTCTTTGGCCGCGTCGATTGCCGCATCGCGCGTCTCGAAGCCACGGGGCATCGGGGATTCGAAGGCGATTCGGATCTCGCGGTCGTCGATGGACTGGACCTGTCCGCCGCTTTCGACCTCGTAGAAAGCGTCACAGACCCAGACGTAGGGCGTCCCCTCGTCCGGCGCGCCCTTGAACTCGGGCGGCTCCTCACCCGGCTCGTACAGCGTCCCGGTCAGCGCCGTCCCGCCCGCGGTCCCCCGAATAAGCAACATAGTTACACGTAGGGGCCACACAGGCAAAAGATTCTCCCTCGGGTCAGGGTTCACAGTCGACCACGACGGGCAGGTGGTCGGAGCCGTAGTGGTCGTCGTCGCGGTCGGCGATGACCGCTCTGGTGTCGACGGCCACGTCCTCGCTGACGAACACATGGTCGATCCCCATCTCGGGGAGGAGGTTGTGGAAATCGGTCCGGCTCGTCGTCGGGCCGTGGGTCGCGGTCGCTGTGTCGCGGGCGTCGACGAGCGTGCGGCCGTCCGGGAGTTCGTGGCCCTCGGCCCGCTCGTAGGCCGGTTCGCCGACGACGCAGTTGAAATCGCCGGTCACGACCGCGGGGGCCTCACGGGCGATGGAATCGAGGTGGTCGAGAACCAGTTCGATGCCCTCGACCCGCGCGTCAGCCCCTCGATGGTCCAGATGCGTGTTCAGACACAGCAGATCCTCGTCAGTGTCGCGATCACGGAGGCGCGCCCAGGTCGCCACGCGGGGGTATGCGGCGTCCCAGCCGACGCTGCTCGGCTCGGCGGGCTGTTCGGAGAGCCAGAACGTGTTCGTGGCCGCGCAGTCGAAGCGCTCGGCCCGGTAGCCGATGGCCGTGTGCTCCCCACCGGCGTCGACGGCGTCACGCGGGTCACCGACCCACTCGTAGCCGTCCAGCAACACCTCTAGCTCCCGGAGCTGGTGGGTCATCGCTTCCTGAATCCCGATAATGTCGGGGTCGTGATACCGGAGTATTCCCGCCACCAGCCGCCGCCTGTGGGGCCACCCGTCTCCCCCGTCCCCGGCGGTGTCGTACCGCACATTGAAAGACATCACCCGCGTCGGCTTCATATGCGTTCGTTGACAGCCATCCGGGTAAGGTTTCACATTCATGCTGCCGGGGAAAGGTGTTAATCCCCGGCTACCCTGAACTGGGGTATGTCCGACCTCGGGGATTTCACTGATTTCGACGGCGACGACGCGGCGGCCGACGACGAGGCCGCCGATTCTGCCGAGACGGCCGACGACGGCGACCAGGCTGTCGACGCGTCGGGGGGCACGGACCCGACAGCACAATCGACAGACGACGACTTCGAAGATATGGACGTGACACCGGCCGGAACAGACACCGGTCTCGGTGTCCTCTCGGCGGCGAACGGCCTCCGGATCAGCGAGGAAGCCGACGAAACAGTCCTGCGCGCGTACGTCACCGCGCGGAACCGCTCGCGGCTTCGCATCGGGACGTACTTGCTCGTTCCGTACCCCGACGGGGAGCGACTGTTCTGTCGTATCAAGGCGCTGGAATACGCCCAGGAGTTCCACGCTGACGACGCGACAGAGATCCACGCCCGGCGGGCGATGCGCGAGCGGGGCATCGACGAGCGGGATTTCAAATTCATCGCCGAGCTTGAGCCGGTTGCAGTGCTGTACAGCGACGGTGGCGAACTCAAGCGGCGGATGACCGACCGGGTGCCCAAACCCGAAACCGTCGTCCGGGAGGCCACCGACAAATCCGAGATCAAAACCGGCCTGAAGATTCCCGAGGACGGCGTCTTCCTGGGTCATCTCGCCGTCGGCGGTGAGAAGGTCCGGACGGCCGCCGAGCCGCCGACCATCGACTACCGGCTGAAAGACGACTACGACGCCGGCGACCCGCTCGTGTTCCGGCATACCCTTGTCGCGGGTGGGACCGGGTCCGGGAAGACTCACAGTTCGAAGAACGTCCTGCGGCAGTATCTCGGCCGGACCTACGAGATGGGCGACGGCCGCACGCCAGAACTCGCCGTCGTCCAGTTCGACCCCCAGGACGAGTACGCGCAGATGCACGACGACAACCCCGCGATGACCGACGAGTTCGAGCGCCGCTGTGAGCGGGAGGGCGTCGCCTACGGCGGGCACGACGACACCATCGCCTTCGTTCCGAAGGTGGCCGGGGCCGACTACAACGCCAGCCACCACCGCGCCGAGCAGGTGGAGTTCACCATCCCGTTCTCGCTCGTCCACGACAACCCCTGGCTCATCGCCGGCTCCAGCCTGAACGACAACCAGTACGGCGCGCTGGTGAACACGCTGCTCCCGCGGTTCGAGCGAGAATACGGCGAAAGCGGCACGTACAGTGACTTCCGGACCTTCCTCGGGGACCCCGCGCTCAAGGAGGAACTGGACGAGGCGGGCGACGTCCACGAGGCCACGTTCGACGCCGTCAAGCGCCGCGTTCAGGGCTTCGGCGCTGTCTTCGACCAGGACGCTCGCCCCATCACCGATCAGATATCGCAGTTCGTCCGCGACGGCGGGCTGACGGTCATCCCGACGTACCACATCACGGACTCCCGGACGGCATCGACCATTGTGCTGGCCGTCTCCAGCCTGCTCATCGACCAGAAGCTCTCGAACGACCCGGACTACGACCGCATCAAGGAGACGCCGCTCGTGCTGGGGATGGACGAGGCCCACAACTTCCTCACCGACGCCGACAGCGTCCAGGCCGGCAAGGTCATCGGGAAGTTCACCGAAGCCGCAAAACAGGGTCGGAAGGAGCGCCTCGGCCTGTATCTCATCACGCAGGACCCCCAGGACATCGCCGACCCGGTGTTCAAGCAGATCAACACGACGATGGTACTCAATCTCGGCGACGAGGACGCCATCTCGGCGGTGAACATCCCCAGCAACCTCGAATCGAAGGTCCCCTACATGGAGAAGGGCCAGCGGGTCGTCTACTCACCGGATAACTCCGAGCCAGTCGAACTAATTGGTCTGTCGACGTGTGTGACCCGTCACGGGCGAGACTGACAGACCGAAGACCCGCTCACCGATTGCAGCGGGCCGAAGATTCAAACCGACCCCAGCGGAATGGGACGTATGGCAAAACGAATCCTCGTTCCGGTCGACAGTTCCGACCAGGCAACGGAAGCGTGTGAGTTCGCAGCCGAGGAGTATCCGGACGCGACGGTCGTTCTCCTGCACGTCATCAACCCTGCAGAGGCCGGCTACAGCGCGGAGGCATCGATTCCCTCCTTCTCCGAGGAGTGGTACGAGAAACAGAAGGCCACAGCGGAGGACCTGCTCGACGAACTCGAAGCTGAAGTGGCCGAGTCCGGTGTCGAGTCCGTCGAACGCGTCATCGAGGTCGGGCGACCGACGAAGGTAATCGTGGAGTACGCGGACGAACACGACATCAACCAGATCGTCATGGGAAGCCACGGCCGCTCGGGGATGTCCCGCATCCTGCTTGGCAGCGTCGCCGAAATCGTCGTCAGACGGGCGTCCGTCCCCGTAACCGTCGTCAGATAGCGCTACGGGTGCCGGACGATATGGACGTCGTACTGTGGGTCTTCTGAGACCGGTGAACCGACGCTACAGACCGGTGTCGACACCCGTCCGGCGTTCTCACTGCCGATGAACACGATTGAGGCCCCCTCTTCGTGAGCGACTTCTCTGATGGTCCGAGTGATATCTGTCGTCGTCGATGCCATCGAGCTCACGTCTTCCGGGACCTCGTAGCGGAACGACGCCGTCGGGGCGACCGACTCGGCCTGCTCTCGCATCCGGTCGGCGACGGTCTCAGTATCGAACACCTCGTCCGCGTCGATCCAGCCGCGTTCCCGCGCGTACGCCGCATCGTCCGGGATAACGGACAGCGCAGTGATGTCCTCGTCGCGGTAGTCCGCGAACTCCATCGCCCGCGTTAGCGCGGCTTTCGACAGGGCCGAACCGTCGAAGGGCACGAGTAGTACCATATCCCTCCTGTCGCCCGGTTGTGATTTATTGGTTCCGCAAGCTGGCGCGATTTGAGAGGAATCGTGTTGGAATCGACACATCGCAGTCCTGCGGTAAGCCGAGCGAATAACCCGGCAAGGTGTCTGTAACTAATTATGTAGGGTGTGACCAAGAAACATGGAGTCGCTCGAAGATACACTCAGATATCCCATGGAAGACGACGACTGGACCGTGACCGTCCTCATCGGCGGCGTTCTCAGCCTCCTCGCCTTTCTCCTCGTACCCGGTATCCTCGTGTACGGCTATCTCGTTCAGGCAGTCCGCGAACGGGCGGACGGGGCGACAGAGCCGCCGGCGTTCGAGGACTGGGGCGAACTGCTCGTCGACGGTCTCAAGGCCTGGGTCATCGGCATCGTGTACATGCTCGTCCCGCTCGTCGTGTTCGGGGTGACCGTCGGCGGCAGCCTGTTCGCGATGGCGACGGGGACCCGCGCCGGAGCGGGTGCCGGCCTGGCCGGCCTCTTCGGCGGGCTGGCGATCTCGTTCGTCCTGTCGCTGGTGTTCGGCTACGTGGCGACGGCCGCCATCATCCACTTCGCCTGTACCGGCGAGTTCGGTGCTGGGTTCGATTTCGGGACGCTACGGAAGTTAGTCCTGTCCCCGAAGTACGCGACGCCGTGGCTGGTCTCGATTGCGCTGTTCATCGCCGTCAACGTCGTGGTGAACTTGCTCAATGTGATACCGTTCCTCGGTTCGCTCCTCGCCGTGATTCTCAGCCCGTTCGCCACCTTCTACGTGCTGGTCGTCGCGACGGACCTCTGGGCCGGCGGCTACAACGCCGCACTCGACGAGCGGGACGAACCGGAGTCGGTCGGGACGGCGACGGCTTAGAAGATGTTGGCCTGCTGGTAGACCGAGATACCGTCGTTCGTTATCTCGTAGGGTTTCGTCTCCCGGGAGTGGTTCGCGTTCCGTATCTTCTGTATCTCGACGGCAAGTCGTGTCTCACCGGTGTCCGACCGGACGTACTGCAGGATGAACACCGCGTCGGTCAGGTATTCGATGATACCGTGTCTGGACGCGAAGGGGTTGCTCTCGCTGGCTTCGGAGACGAGCATCGTCGTCACGCCGGCCTGTTTCAGCGACCGGGTGAAATCGAACACTTCGGTGCGTCTACGGGACTGGTCGTCGTACATCATCTCGAGCAGCGAGACGGAGTCGAGCACCAGCCGGTCGGCGTCGAATTTCTCGATGAGTGCCGGAAGCTCGCCACGAATGTTGTCGAGGCTGTTTGCCATCTCGACCGGGTCGAGGTCGACAATCGCTAGCTGGCCCTGTTCCTCGTACTCCTCGAATCCCCAGCCGCGTTCGCTGGCGGTGTCCAGTATCGCATCGTGAGACTGTTCAAGGGTCAGAAACACCGCGTTCTCGCCGTTCCGCAGGCCGTGGTGGAGGAACTGCAGTCCGAACGTCGTCTTCCCGGTGCCGGCCGAGCCGATGGTGACGATGAGGTGACGCCGTGGAATCCCGCCCTGAATCATCTGGTCGAGGCCCTCGATGCCGACGTCGACCCGCGGGATGTCGGACTCGAACTCCTCCTCGAAGCCGCTGTCGCTGTCACCGCCGCCGCTGCCGGCGGACTCGAACGCGGTGGCGAAGTCGTCGTCGAAGAGCCCGCCGCCGTCGTCGCCGGAGGACCCAGCGTCGGTATCGGGGGCCTCACTTCCACCGCTGTTGAAGGGGTCATCGCCGCCGTCGTCGAACGGGCTGCTGTCACTCTCCTCGTTAAAGGGAGTGCCCCCATCGTCGTCGAAGGGGCTGTCGCCCCCACTGCTATCACTCTCGTCACTGTCTGCCGCAAACGGCCCAGTGTCCGCAGATGTAGGCTCCTCGGCGTCGCTCTCGGGTTGTGTCGCCGAAGTATCGTCGGTATCCGTCTGTTCGCTGTCGCCGTCCTCGTCGTCCAGCGCACTTTCGAACCAGTCGTCGTCGGACCCGTCGTCCCCGCTCATACGCACGACCACCAGCCACACGAACGGCCCATGGAAGTGGATACGCGTCGGGACGGATATAATTGCCGTCGTAGAGGGTTTATATGCGGCCGGCGGGAACGTCCGGCAATGACTGTCGGTATCGTCGCGCAGCGGGACAACGACCGGGCCATGTCGCTTGCGAGTACACTGTGTGACCGACTGCGCGCCACGTCGGCGGCCGTCGTCGTGGACGAAACGACCGCCGGGGCGCTGGGAGACCACGACGCGTGGGAGGCCGCCGTACCAGATTCGGCCCCGGTCGATGAGATGTCCGCCTGTGACCTCGTCGTGAGCATCGGCGGCGACGGGACGTTTCTGTACGCGGCCCGCGGCGCGGGGTCGACGCCGATCCTGGGCGTCAATCTCGGCGAGGTCGGCTTTCTGAACGCTATCGCACCCGAAGAAGCCGTCGAGACAGTCGTCGCGGAGGTCGAACACATCCAGAAGACCGGGAGCGCCAGAACGCGGGCCAAGCCGCGGCTCCAGGCCAGCGGCGACGACTGGGAGCTGTCGCCGGCGCTGAACGAGGTCGTCGTCCAGGGCGAGCGCCGCGGTCACGGCGGCGGGGCGACGCTCGACGTGTACGTCGACGACTCGCTGTACACGTCCGGTCACGCCGACGGCGTGCTGGTGGCGACACCCACCGGCTCGACGGCGTACAACCTCAGCGAACGCGGCCCGCTCGTCCATCCCGACGTGGCCGGCCTCATCATCACCGGGATGGCAGACGAAATGGGGACGCCGCCGCTGGTCGTCGACGTCGACAGCGAAATCGTCGTCGAACTCACGGACGCCGACAGCGGCGTCGTCGTCAGCGACGGACGGGTCAGAGAAGACGTGGTCCCGCCGGAGCGAATTACGGTCTCGCGTGCGAGCGAACCGGTCCGGCTCGCCGGGCCGCCGCTTGACTTCTTCACCGCACTGGACAAGCTAGCCTAACGCCGACCGACGGCGTACAGCACCGGTGCGAGGACGAGCAGCACCAGGCCGAACAGTTTGTACTGGAACGACGACGCGAGGACGCTCGCACTGCTTGGTTCCATCGCCGACGCCGGCGTAATCACGAGCAGTGCGCCCAGCGCAATCGTATGCAGCCCCAGCATCCGGAGCGACCGTTGCGGGAGAATTGCGACGAGCCCACCGACAAAGCCGAGTAGCAGGACATCACCGATGGTGTAGTTCAGCAGGAAACTATCGATGAGTTGCAGCGGTGACGCGAGCATTCCTATCCAGAATTTCGCCGGGATGGAATCTTTAAAGTTCCGTTACGCCGCCGACCCGTGAGCGGCGTTCGGCCGTTCAATCGCCCGCTGTCCCCAGTGGTGTGAGCAGAAGGTAGCCAGTCGACTGGGTGCCGGCCGTCCGCAGTCGGAACTGCCTCGGTTCGTCGAGTGCCGTCGAGAGGGCCACGACATCGAGGTCTACTGTACTGACTGTCTCGGCGTCCACTTCGTCGATACCAGCCACGAGCAGCGCCTCGGAGAGCGCCGTTCCGTCGAGGCGGTCGGACGGCACGTCGAACGTGGTCCCGAACGCCTCGTTGGCTGCACGCACGACTGGGCCGTGCCCCTCGTCGGCGAAGTACAACACCGGGTCCGGATGACCGTCGAAGAGATCGACCGGTTGTGGCTCCGGTGTTCGCTCGACGTCTGCCGACACCGTCATCGTCTCGTCGGTCGCCTCGCCGGGCGAATCAGTCACCAGGAGATAGGAGACGCCACCCAGTCCCCCACCGAGCGCCAGGCCGAGGCCCACGGTGACCTGTTCCGAGAGCCCCAGCGAGAACACCGACTGCACCACCAGCGCCACGGTGGCGAGCACGACCGCTCCTGCCCCTATCCAACCGACCACGGCCGCGAGGCTCCCGAGGCGATGTCGACCGCCTGTGCCCGCCGACGACTTGCTCATCGGTACACACTCAATGGGCCATCGGTTAACGCTTTTCGAGAGGCGGCTGCTGATAAAACATATACAGTTGCCAGCCCTAGAACGGTGTAATACCGTGTCAAGAACTACAGGCGGTCCGCCGCGGGTGCTCGTCGTCGACGACGAGCACGACGTCGCCGACACGCAGGCTCTGAAACTCGGCGAGCGCTACGAGACGACTGTCGCGTACAGTGGGCAGGCGGCGCTCGACGCTGCCGGCCCGGAGTTCGACGCCGTGTTGCTCGACCGGCGCATGCCCGATGTCCACGGTGACGACGTGCTGTCGCAGTTGCGCGAGCGGGGGTACGACGGCATCATCATCATGCTGACCGCAGTCGACGCCGACCTGAACATTCTGGAGATGCCCTTCGACGACTACCTCCAGAAGCCGGTCGACCAGTCGACGCTTCTGTCGGCGCTCGACCAGCACCTCGACAGGCCCGACGAGGACGACAGGCTCGACGAGTACTTCCGGATCTCCTCGAAGCTCTCCGTGCTGGAACGCGAGAGATCCCCATCACAACTGGAGTCGAGCGACGAGTACACCAGGCTGAAAGAACGGGCAAAAGAACTGGAGTGGGTGCTGCACGCCGAAAACGACGATTTCGAGGAGCTGAAGGAGACGTACCAGTCGATAAGCCGAAGCTATAGTAACAATTGAAACGATGTACACACTGATCGCACTGCCGTCGTGCGATCAGGTGTGCATTGATTTTCAATGGCTACTATAGGTACCGAGAATCAGCGTCTCTTCGATGTACTCGTCGATAGTGTCCCGAACCTCGGCGACAGGGTTGTCGTTACGAGTTGCGCTCTGGAGAATCACGCCGTCGAGTATCGTGATCATGAACCGCGACACCGTCTCGGGGTCGACGTCGGCGAAGACCCCCTGTTCGATGCCGTCCTCGATGATCTGTACGAGTTGCCGGGCGAACAGTTCGTCCGTCTCAGTGAACTTCTCGCGGAAGTCCGGGTTCTGAACCGCCTGGGCGCGCATCTCGACGTACGACCCGAGGACGGCGTTCTTGTCCGGCGTTTCGACGCAGTCCGGGAAATCGTCGAGAACGAGGCTGACAAACGTCTTGATGTCCTGTTCGGGGTCGCCGGTGGATTCGACCTGAAAGATGCGGTTAAATTCCGTGAGGATGAACTCCTGGAACGACAGCAGGAGGTCCTCCTTGCCATCGAAGTGGTGATAGAACGTCGATTTGCTGAGGTCGGCCTCGTCCGCGATTCGCTGTATCGAAAGTCCGGCGTACCCGTATTCCCGGAGGGCGCGGAACGTGGCCCGCATTATCGCCTCGTGCGAGTCCGCTGGCTCCCCGGCGAACGGAATTCCATCAGTCATCCCGACCGAATATTCGTTCGGGCAGTAAATATCTTCCCACTGTTACGGAACCACAACGTTGATAGGCGACCGAACGTTCGTTCGATGTACACGGTTCGGGCGGGAGTCTGCACAGACGTATGTGGGTACATATCCCGATCTCCCAAGCATGACGTCCGCTCCAGACAGAAACAACGGCAAGGAATGTCCGAAGTGTCCCTACGCATGAAACCACGAACATTACTGACGCTGGCAGTTGTCGCATTGCTCATGGCATCCGGAACGGCGATCGCCGCCGTAACCGGGAGCCCCGACTTCGACGCAACGTTCGTCGATAATACCGTCACGCCCGGTGAGGAGACGACACTCGACGTCGTCCTCGTCAACAGCGGAACGATCGACTCCGGGTCCTCGACCCAGGGTGTCCAGAGCAGCGAGGTGACGACCGCCCGCGGGACCACAGTCAAAGTCAACGACGGTGACGCCCCGATTACGGTGACAACGAGCAAACAGGCTGTGGGTTCCGTCCCGGAAGGGAAGACCCAACCCATTTCCTTCGACATCAGCGTCGCTGACGACGCAAGTCCCGGGAGCTACACTGTTCCTGTCATCGTCGAATACGAGTACACGAGCTACATTTCGGAAAACGACGGTGCACGGGACGAAGAGACCGCGACCAAACGGATCGAACTCGAACTCGACATCGACGACGATGCAGCTTTTGACGTGGTAAGCGTCGACTCCGGCGCACGCGTCGACTCGACCGGCACGGTCGCAGTCACCGTCGAGAACACCGGCGATGAACCGGCCCGAGAAGCCTCGGTGACGCTGAAATCGACGAACTCTGAACTCACAGTCGGTGGCGACGCCAGCAGCTCCCGGTTTATCGACACCTGGGAGGCCGGTGAACAGCGTACCCTCCGGTACCGCGTCGGTGCGAGCGGTGATACGAGAGCCGAACCGTATCAGTTCGACCTTCAGGTCGACTTCGACGACACGGACGGGGTGCGAAAGAGCACGACCGCCTCCTCGCTCGGTATTACGCCCGACCCCGAGCAAACGTTCACCGTCGAAAGTACCGATAGCGCCGTCGCTGTCAGCGATTCCGGGACCTACAACGTGACCCTGCGCAACGACGGTCCTGTCACTGTCTCGGACGCGACAGTGTCGCTTACCACGCAGAACAGCGCGATTACGTTCGGGCAGTCCGAGTCCACGTCGCAGTTCGTCGGCTCCTGGGAGCCCGGCGAAACGCGAACGGTGAGCGTCGACGCAAGCGCCAGCGACGACGCCAAGACACAGAGCTACGCCCTGTCGGCGTCAGTGAGCTACGACGACCCCGAAGGCGATGCCGGCGTCGCTGACGACATCTCGCTCGGACTCACGCCCGAACCCGAACAGTCCTTCGCCATGGGCGACGTGGAGTCGACCCTCCAGGCGGGCGATGACGGAACCATCGAAGCGTCCCTAACGAACACCGGCGACCGAACAGTCCGCAACGTCGTCCTGAACTGGGCGAGCACCCACGACAACATCTCGCCGAAGGAGACCCAGTACGCGGTCGGCGACCTCGAACCGGGCGAGTCCACGACCGTCTCGTTCGACGCCGACGTGTCGGACAACGCGAACTCCGGCCCGCGGCAGTTCGACTTCGTCGCCAACTACCGCAACAGCGAGGGCGACCAGCGCGAGAGCGACACGCTCGAAATCCGGCAGAGCGTCGACGGCAGCGCTGACGAGTTCATCGTCGAGACGACGAACGCGTCCGTCGACGTTGGCGGGTCCAGCACGCTCGAAGTGACCATCACCAACGACGCCGGCGAGCGACTGACCGATATCGAGGCGAAGCTGTTCGCCGAGTCCCCCATCTCCGTGTCGGACGATCAGGCGTACGTCGACAGCCTCGACCAGGGCGAGTCGACGACCATCGAGTTCGGTATCAGCGCAAGCGGTTCCGCGATGACGAAAAGCTACCCCGTCTCGGTGGACTTCCAGTACGAGGAGCCGGACGGAGATACGCCGACGTCCGACACCTACCGCCTCCCGATCTCCGTGACCAACTCCGGCGGTGGCAGTTCGCCGCTGACGGCGATTATCGGCGTCGCACTCGTGGCCGCCCTGGCCATCGGCGGCTACTTCAGGTTCCGCTAACGCATGGACTACCAGCGCTACATCGATTGGGCGGACGACCGCATCGTCCACGATTCACGGAAGGTGGTGCTCCTCTTCCTGGTCGTGACGGTGGTCTTCAGCGCCGGCCTCGGGAGCGTCTCGACCAACTCCGGGACGTCGCAGTTTACGACCGGACTTCCCGCCGAGGAGGCACTACAGGAGGTCAACGACAAGTTCTCGCCGCCCTTCTCTCCGGATACAGGGAGCACACAGCTCATCCAGCAGGAGAACAACGTGCTCTCGAAGCCGGCGCTGCTCCGGATGCTCAGGTCACAGCATCGGCTGGAACAGCACGGACAGCTCCGTGTCACGTCGACCTCAAGCGCCGCCAGCATTGTCGCCCAGCAGGTAGATCCAGAGGCGACCACGACCGAGCAACAGGTCTATGCTGTCGAGTCTGCGACACCGGGTGAGATCGATGCCGCCGTCAGGCGCGCGGCCGAGCAGAACCCACGGTTCGAATCGCTGCTGAGCAAGGACTTCAACCGTAAAGCCGCCTCGGCGTCGGCGACAATCGGCGTCGTCACACACGAGGTCCCGGCCGGAATCTCTTCTGGGTCAGGACAGGGCGGGTCAAGTCCGCTGACGAGCATTCAGAAACAGGCCGGGTTCACTGTCGCCAGCGCTGACCACGGTGGCATCACCCTGTTCGGCAGCGGTATCGTCGCAGACGAGTTCTCGAACGTCGTCGGCGACTCGCTCATCCTGACCGTGCCCGCGGCAGTGCTGTTCATCCTGTTCTTCCTGACGATTGCCTACCGCGACCTCGCGGACATGGCGCTTGGCCTACTCGCGCTGTTTATGGCCGTCGTCTGGACGTTCGGCTTCATGGGGCTTGCCGGCATCCCCTTCTCGCAGATGCTCATCGCCGTGCCGCCGCTGTTGCTGGCGGTCGGTATCGACTTCGGGATTCACGCCGTCAATCGGTATCGCGAGGAGCGTGAGACCGGGGCGTCGATACAGGACTCGATGCGAATCACGACCGACCAGTTGCTTGTCGCCTTCTTCATCGTGACCGGGACGACGGTCATCGGGTTCGCCGCGAACCTCACCAGCGCGCTACCGCCGATTCAGGACTTCGGCTACGTGGCCTCCGTCGGTATCACCTTCACCTTCCTCATCTTTGGGGTGTTCCTACCCGCCGCGAAGGTGGAGCTTGACCGACTCCGCCAGCGCTACCCAATCCCGACGTTCAGCGAGACGCCGCTGGGTGCAGAGGATTCCGCACTCGGTGACGTGTTGCGCGGCGGCGTCGTCATCTCGAACCGCGCCCCGGTCATCTTCCTCGTCATCGTCCTCGTGTCCACGGTCGGCGCCAGCTACTACGCCACCGGCGTCTCGACGTCGTTCAGCCAGGAGGACTTCCTGCCGCCCGAGGAGAACCCGGACTTCGTCGAGGCCCTGCCGGAACCGTTCGCCCCGAGCGAGTACACCGTAACGGAGGTGACGAACTTCCTCGACGACCGGTTCGACACGACACAGTCCAGTGAGGCGACGGTGTACGTAGAGGGGCCGATGCGGAACGACGCGGCGCTCGAACAGATGTATCGGGCGGGTAACGACCCGCCGGACTCGTTCATCCGAGAGGACGGACGCGCTGATTCGACGTCTATCGTGACGGTCATCCAGGACCAGGCCGAGCGCGACCCCGAGTTCCGCCGGATGGTCGAGCGCAACGACCGGAACGACAACGGCGTCCCGGACGATAACCTCGAAGAGATCTACGAGTATCTGCTCGACTCGCCGGCCCGCAGTACGGCGCTAAATTACATTACCGAGGACTATCGGAGCGCACGCGTCGTCTACACGGTCGAATCGGACGCGACCGACGCAGAGGTGACCACCGATACGAGAGACGTTGCCGACGACTTCCGGTACGAGGCGACGGCGACCGGCTCGGTCGTCGTGTTCCAGGCCGTCTCGGACCTGATTCTGGAGTCGGCCATCCAGTCACTGGCGATTGCGCTTATCGGCGCGTCGGTGTTCCTCATCCTCATCTACAATATGTTGGAAGGGCGGCCGTCGCTCGGCCTCGTGAACATCATCCCCGTCGTCGTCACGGTGGCGTGGCTCGGCGGGACGATGCGGCTACTCAATATCCCGTTCAACGCGCTCACAGCGACGATGTTGGCGATAACTATCGGTCTGGGTGTCGACTACTCGGTCCACGTCACCCACCGGTTCGCCGACGAGTTCGAGGAAAACGACCTCGAAACGGCGCTGGACCGGACCGTCCGCGGGACCGGCGGCGCGCTGTTCGGGAGTATGCTCACCACGACCTTCGGAATCGGCGTGCTCGGGCTGGCTGTGTTCCCCGCAATCGGCCAGTTCGGTATCCTGACAGCGTTGTCAATCGCGTACGCCTTCCTCGCGTCCCTCCTGGTGATCCCCTCTGCGCTCGTCGTCTGGGACCGGGTATTCAACGCCGACTGGTCGGTTCGTGGCATACTCGGGCTCGGGCGGTCGCGTCCACCGGCATCCGTCGACGGCGACGACTGATCCGCGGCCCCGAGGCACGACTCCACTGCCGGTCGTGTTCGGGCGAAACACGCCATTGAAGCCTTTATTTGCGGGCATCGCCCTAGCACTGGTATGACTCACGTCGTTATCATCGGCGCGTATGGCAGTGCCGGGGCCGCAGTCGCCGGCGACCTCGTCGAGGAGGAGGACATCGAGCTCACACTCATCGACAACGGCGAGCCCGGCGGCGGCCTCTGTATCCTTCGTGGCTGTATGCCGTCCAAAGAAGTGCTCTCCGCGGGAGCCCATCGCTTCCAGGCGCGCCACGACGAGCGTCTCGTCGGCGACGTGCCGGAGGTTGATCTAGAGGCCGTCGTCGAGCGCAAGGACGACCACGTACTCGGCTGGGCCGGTCACCGGCGGGACTCCATCCACGAGATGGCCGAGCGCGACGACGTGACATTCATCCACGACAGCGCCACGTTCGTCGACGAGCACACGGTTCGGGCCGGCGGCGAGGAGCACGAAGCCGACTACGTCGTCATCGCGACCGGCTCCAGCGTGAACGTTCCGAACACACCCGGCATCGACGAGGTCGACTTCATGACCAGCGACCAGGTACTCGACGCCACGGAGTTCCCCGACTCCGGTATCGTGATGGGCTTCGGATACATCGGGATGGAGATGGTCCCGTATCTGGCGGAGGCCGGTGGCATGGACCTCACCGTCATCGAGCACGACGACCGGCCAATCGACGAGGGCGACCCGGAGTTCGGCGACGAGGCGCTTTCCATCTACGAGGACAACTGGGACGTGACGATCCCGACGAACTGCTACGAGAAGGAACTGGAGGAGACAGACGACGGCGGCGTCCGCCTCACCGTCGAGTACGACGACGGGGGCGAGGAGACGTTCGAGGCCGATCAGCTGTTCCTCTTTACCGGCCGCCGACCAACCATCGAGGGACTGGGGCTTGAGAACACGCCCGTTTCGGTCGAAGGCGACTGGGCGAAAGACACGATGCAGACCCGCGACGCCGACCACATCTACGCCGTCGGCGACGTCAACGGCAAGGAGCCGATTCTCCACGTCGCCAAGGAGCAGGGCTTCACCGCGGCCGAGAACATCGTCCGGCAGGAGGCCGGTGGAAGCCTCGAAGAGTACCGGAACGTCCACCACCACGTCATCTTCTCCGGGCTGGGCGTGTACCCATACGCCCGCGTCGGCCACAACGAGGAGACGGCGAAAGCGGCTGGCTACGACGTCGTCACGGCGACGCGACAGGCCAGCGACGACGGCGTGTTCAAATCGAAGGACGTGCCCGAGGGGCTGGCGAAGCTCGTCGTCGACGCCGACGACGGGACAGTACTCGGCTGGCAGGGGATGCACTACCACGCGGACAGCTTCGCAAAGAAGTTCCAGATCATCGTCGAGCTGGGACTCGACGTGCGCGACCTTCCGGATCGGGCCTACCACCCGACGCTCCCCGAAAACGTCGACGGCCTCATCCGGGACTGCGTCGACCAACTTCACTCGACCTGAATACCGGTCACGTCGAAGCGCGTGCCGCCGTCTTCGCTTTCCGAGACGGTGATCCGAGCACCGTGTGCGTCGACGATTTCGGAGACGATGGCCAGTCCGAACCCGGTCCCGTCCTCGCTCGTAGTGTAGCCGCGTTCGAACACCTCGTCGCGCTCGTCCTCGGGAATACCGGGGCCGTCGTCCGCGACGTAGAACCCCCGCCCGTCCGAGAGCGTCCCGACGCGGACGGTCACGGTGTCGTCGGCCCCCGTCGGACTGCCCCCGTGTTCCACGCTGTCGTCGGACTCCGTCCGACTGCTTGTGGAACCATGTTCCACACTGTTTCGGAAGAGGTTCTCGAACAGTTGCTGGAGGCGTGTCTGGTCGCCCGTGATTCGCGCGTCCGTGTCGACGCGTTCGAGCGTCGCGTCCGAACTCTCGACGGTGTCCCAGGCGGCCGTAATGATATCGTCTAGCGACGCTTCGGTCGCGTCGATGACCTTGTGGCCGCCGCGGGCGAGCGCGAGCACGTCGTCGATGAGTTCGTCCATCCGTTCGAGCGACCGCCGGAGCGCCTCGACGTGCTCCGGGTCCCCGTCGTACGCCTCGTCGACGAGCGTGAGCCGGCCGAACGCGACGTTGAGCGGGTTCCGGAGGTCGTGGCTGACGACGCTGGCGAACTCCTCCAGGCGGTTTCGCTCGCGGGTGAGTTCCTGCTCGCGGCGTTCGCGCTCCTGTTCGTAACTGACCCAGTTCCCCATCAACTCGACGAGCGTGACTTCCCACTCCGAGAACGAGTCGCGTGGCTCGGTGCCGTAGAAGCAGAACGTACCGTATACGGAGCCGTCGACGACAACGGGCGTGCCGAGGTAACAGGAGACGCCCATTTCGGCGTAGCCCGCTCTCTCAGTTAGTTCTGGCCGGTCCTCGGCGATATCAGCGAGCACCAGCGTCTTCTCCTCGACGACGGCCCGCTCGCAGTTCGTCGCGTCCAGCGGGACTGCATCGCCCGCCTCGATGGCCCCCGTCCGGTCGCGCACGATTTCGAAGACGTACATGTCGCCATCGATGCGTGAGAGCGCGGCCGTTTCGGTTCCGAGGACGGTCTGTCCGATTTCGAGCAGGCGCTCGACCTTGTCCTCGAAATCGAGGTCCTTCCGGGAGATGACCCGGTAAATCTCTCTGAGCGTCCGCTCTCTACCCCTGATCTCCTTCTCGTGCTTATGACGCTCAGTGATGTCACGGAAATACACCGAAATCCCGGCCGGCGACGGGTACACAGACACTTCGAACCACGTCTGTAGCGGCTCGAAGTACGCCTCGAAGGATGTTGGTTCCTGCTGGGTCATCGCCTGCCGGTACTGCTTGCTGAACTCTGTTCCTTCCAAGGACGGAAGCACTTTCCAGATGTTGCGCCCCAGTAGGTCCGCAGTGCTAATTTCTGCCCCCATCACACGGCCGATAACGCGTCGGCCGCGTTCGTTGGCGTACGTGAACTCCCAGTTCTCGTCCACCGCGAAGAACGCGTCGGTCATCCGGTCGAGAATGTCCGCTTCCTCCTGATAGCGGGCGACAGCAGCGGTGATTCGCTGTCGGAGCAGTTCCGTCTGCTCCGAAAGCGGCGTTTTCGTCACGTAGTCCGTGACGCCGGCAGAGATAGCGTTGCTGGCCACGCTCTCGTCCCCCTTGTCAGTGAAGAGCAGAAACGGGAGGTCGAAGGACCGCTCCCGGACGGCCCGTAACAGTTCGATTCCGTCTCGGTCCGGCAGTTGGTACTCGCTGACAACACAGTCGTACGACGCGTTCTCGATAGTTCTGATCGCGTCATCCGCCGTCTCACACACTGTCACCGTGAACTCGTCAGTGCTACCAGTCAGCGCCTCCTTGACCGCCGTGATGTCGTCGCAGTCCTCGTCGACGTAGAGGACACGCACTCGACCGGCGGTCCCATCGGCCCCGTGACGGTTCGGCGTAGCCACGGGCGTATCCATATGCGTTCCAAGGCGTGTGGGGCTAAAGTTGTACCGCCGGTAAGCTTCCATTACCAGGGTTCTAACCCAGCTATAGCGGCCACAATCTCAGTCGGGCCGGCGGGTCGAAAGCACTGGAATCTCGTCGATGCGCGCCGGGGTAAGCGCGTCCCAATCGACGCCCGCTGGTGTCGTGTGCGTGGTCGCCGTTTCGACAGTTCGCTCCGGCGTCACGATCCAGTCCATCGGCACGTCGTGGTCGTCGACGGGCACGGCGGTGTCGACGACGCCCTCGGGGCCGCCGACAATCTGGAGTTCGTGAACCGTCGTCACGACCGGCGTTGTCTCGTCGACCAGCCCCAGTTCCCGGAGGACGGCGTATTCGAGGTCGCTGTACCCCTCGCCCTTTCCGATACGCGCGCCGTCCTCGGTGACCGCGACCGACCCCGACACCACGAGGTCGACGCTCCCGACCGCCTCGGGGCCGACCTGTCGCGCGTGGTCCGCGACGTTCGAAACCGCCGGTGCCGCTTCGATATCGTCCAGTTCCGCTGGGTCGAGTTCGTAGAAGCACCGCTCGTCCCGGAGCCGTGGCACGGCCATATACACCGTCTTGCCGGCCCGCAGCGCCGCCCGTCGGACCGGGAGCTGTGGCGAGTCCGGGTTCGCCTTCACCGTCTCGGCGGCGTCCCAGACCGCCGTCTCGGTCAGGCGCTGTGCGGCCTCGCTTGCGCCCTCGAAGTTCGGAATCCGGTCGTGGGGCGGGAACGGGAACCGGGCGATACCCTGCTCTTCCAGCGCGTCCCAGACCGTTTCGCGGATAGTTTGCTTGTCCATGGCGCTACGGCCTCCGGCGGCGGAACTGCTGTGTGCAGACCAGCGCCAGCAGTGCGACAAGCGCCCCGACGGCGGTGAACCCGGGACCGCTGGCGTCGGTCGTGGACTGGTCAGTACTCGGCGTGTGGTCCGCGGGCGTGGGCTCGCTCGTTTTGGTCTCGGCCGGCGTCACCGCCGATCGGGGAACGTAGCTGTCGGCGTCGTAGCGGTCCGGATAGAGCTGTGCGGTGGCGTTGTGCGCGAACGAGACCACGCTCCGCGGGGCGGGCTGATTGATGTTCCGCACCTGTACGGTGACCGTCGTGTTGGTCTCGCCAGCGGTCGTGCTGGCGTATGGTTCCGTCTGCGCGATGGTCGCCGTGTTCTCGGTGATGAAGAGAACATCCGGGTCGAGCTTGAGGATGACCTCGTCGTTGAGCTGTGGGTACTGGGTGTGGTTGCGGGCCGCGACGTTCTCCGCGCCCGCGAGTTCGATGAGCGACGTGACGAAGGTATTGTTCGCCGCCACGTACCCCCCGCCAAGTGGGTACAGCGCCGTCGGTCGGTCTTCGGCGTCCGCGGTGACCTGCCGAACGGCGTCGACGTTCGCGTCCATCCAGGCGTTCGCTTCGCTCGCGCCTTCGCAGTTACCGGTCAGCCGACCGATAGTCGCCGTCTTCGCTCGAATATCCTCAATAGTTGTCGCAGCGGGGAGGTGATACACTGTGAGCCCGGCCTGCCGGAGCGGTGCCACGTCACCGGCGCTGGCGTTCGGCGCGATCACCAGGTCCGGGTTCGTGCCGACGACACGCTCGACGTTGACGCCGAAGCTCGCTGAGACGTTCGTTCGGCTCTCAGCACCGTCGAGATAGCTCGCGTACTGGGTGAGCCCGACGACCTGAGAGCGGCCGCCGATCTCCCACATCGTCTGTGCCGCCGATGGGTTGGTCGTCGTGACTCGCTCCGGGCGCTCCTCGATAGTGACCTCGGTCCCGGTCGCGTCAGTCATCGTTACGGGAAACGAGCAGTCGTCCGCCTGCGTATCGGCTGTTGCTGCGGCCGGAGCGACACCCGCGAACGAGCCGACGAGCAGGACAAAGACGCATACGAGAGAAAGTCGTCGCATGCCCTATGCGGGTGTCAGGAGCAATAAATACTTATCTACTGCAACTGGGCTTTCATACATGCGTTTCGCGGGTCGGACTGTCGGGTGGTCGGCGGGGCTCGTCGCCGTCCTCTGTGCCGTGGTGACGACGAGCGCCGGCATCGGTCCGGTGTGGATTCCGCCCGGAGTCGTCGGGAAAGTGCTGCTCAACGCCGTCGTCGTCCCGACGGGTATCTCGGTCTCCGGCCCCGCCGTCGACGTGACCACGGCCCATGTGTTTTCCTACGCCGTGAGCGACCTCCAGACACAGATCGTGATGCAGGTCCGGCTCCCACGGATACTGCTGGGCGCGGTTGTCGGCTTCTCGCTCGCCGCCGCGGGGACGATCATGCAGGGGATCTTCCGGAACCCGATGGCCGACCCCTCTATTATCGGCGTCTCCTCCGGCGCGGCGGTCGGCGCGGTCGGCTTCATCGTCGCGCCGGTCGTGATCCCGTTCGGACTCGGCCTCCGCGGCGCGGCCTTCGTGGGTGCGCTGGTCGCGGCCTTCGGCGTCTATCTCATCGCGACGCGAAACGGCCGCACGCCGGTCGCGACGCTGTTGCTGGCCGGCGTGGCGATACAGACGTTTCTCGGCGCGGTCGTCTCCTTCCTGTTGCTCCACAGCGGCGAGAGCATCCGCCGGGCGCTGTACTGGCTGATGGGCCATCTCAAGGGCGCGTCGTGGCCCGAAGTGACCAGCAGCGTCGTGCTCGTCGCCATCCCGTTCGTCGTGTTGCTCGCCTACGCACGCGATCTGAACGTCATGCTGCTCGGCGAGGAGGACGCTCAGAGCCTCGGTATCGAGGTCGAACGGACCAAGCGGGTCCTGCTCGCGCTGTCGGCAGTCATCACGGCGGCGGGTGTCGCCGTCGCCGGCATCGTCGGCTTCGTCGGCCTCATCGTCCCTCATGTGATGCGGCTGCTCGTCGGGCCGGACCACCGGATACTCCTCCCGACAGCGGCGCTCGCCGGCGCGTCGTTCCTCGTGGCGACGGACACGCTGGCACGCTCGGGCAGCGCCGAGGTCCCGGTCGGCATCGTCACCGCCGTCCTCGGCGCGCCGTTCTTCCTGTATTTGCTCCGGAAGCGGGAGGTACACGAGCTATGAGCGAGCAGCCCGCAGCCGACGACACGAACCCGGGACAGGACCGCACTGGACCGATGCTCGACATGTCCGACCTCGCGGTGTCCTTCGGCGGTCAGTCGGTCGTCTCGGGTGTCGATTTCAGCGTCGACCGGGGCTCGCTCGTCGGCCTCGTCGGCCCCAACGGCGCGGGCAAGACGACCGTCCTGCGGACAATCAAGGGGACGCTCGACCCGGACATCGGAACGGTTCGCGTCGACGGCGAACCCATCCACAGGAAGTCCGCGAAAGCGGTGAGCCGCCTCGTTGCGAGCACGCCACAGGGCACTGCGCTGTCGTTCGACTTCAGCGTCAGACAGACCGTGGAGATGGGCCGGACACCGCATCTCGGCCGGTTCGACCGTATGGACGAGGCCGACCGGCGCGCCGTCGAGACGGCGATGGAGCGCGCGAGCGTCACCCAGTTCGCCGACCGGCCGTTCACCTCGCTCTCGGGCGGCGAGCGCCAGCGGGTCCTCCTCGCCCGGGCGCTTGCACAGGAAACGCCGGTCCTCCTGCTCGACGAGCCGACGGCGAGCCTCGACATCAACCACGCCGTCCGCACGCTCGAACTTGTCCGAGCGCTCGTCGACGACGGGAAGACGGCCGTCGCCGCGATTCACGACCTCAACCTGGCCGCACGGTACTGCGACGAACTGGTGTTGCTCGCCGGTGGCGGGGTCCGCGCCGCGGGCCGTCCTGCTGACGTGCTCACGAGCGACACGCTCCGTGACGCCTTCGACGCGGAGACGCTGGTGACGACCCAGCCCGGCACCGACGCGCCGCTCGTGACCCCGCTGGCCGACCGGGAATCGGTCGCCCGTCGCGTCCACGTCGTCGGAACCGGCAGGCCGGCGGCCGCCGCCGTCTCGAAACTCGTTGGAGCCGGCTGTCGGGTCAGCATCGGCGTCGTCCCCGCCGGTGACACAGCTGCCGAGCGGGCCGCGGACCTCGGCTGCGAGGCGGTCACAGTCCCGGCCTTCGCCGGCATCGACGACGCAGCCCGCGAGCGCGCCGCCGACCTCGCCGCTGCCGCCGATGCCGTCGTGATAGCGGGCGAAACCGGTGACGGCAACAGCCGGGTTGTCGAGACTGGCGGTGCCTGTCTCGCCGTCGAGACGGATGAGAGCGCATACACCAGCAACGCTCACGACACCGTACCGATAGCTACGCTCCCGGCGGCAGTCGCGTCTCTCCCACCCGCGGGGGAACGCGATGTGACACGGTCGCCCGCGCAGTCCACGACTGACTGAAAACAGCAACACCGATACTTCTCGTCCACGTACCCCGCCCGTGGACGACACGATCGCGTGGCTCCGGGACCGTCCGTACTACGAGGGACAGATCGTCGACCAGCGGACGATACCCGGTCAGGACGCGAAAACCGCGGACTGTGAGGTGACTGACCGCCTCGCCAGCGTTCTCGACGACCAGGGCATCACGGACCTCTACGCCCATCAGGTGGATGCAATCGAAGCGGTCCGGTCCGGTGACAACGTCGTCCTCGCGACCGAGACGGCCAGCGGCAAGAGCCTCGCCTACACCGTGCCGGCGTTCGAGCGGGCGCTGGACCGACGGGCCACGACGCTGTATATCGCGCCACAGGTCGCGCTCATCAACGACCAGACCGAGACGCTATCGGAACTGGCCCAGGGGCTCGGCTTCGCCTCCGGGGTCTCCGTCGCCCAGTACACCGGTCGGCAGTCGAAATCCGAGAAGGAGGCCATCCGGGAGCGCCAGCCCACCGTGTTGCTGACGACGCCGGACATGCTCCACTACGGCATCCTCCCCCATGCCCACCGGCTGTGGGACTGGTTCTTCCAGCGCCTCGAAACCGTCGTCATCGACGAGGTGCACGGCTACCGCGGCGTGTTCGGCAGCCACGTCTCGCTGGTGATGCGTCGCCTCCAGCGGGTCGCCGAGCGGTTCGACGCCGGCGGCGATAGCAGCGAAAGCAACGGCAGCAGAGGCGACAGCGCAACAGCGGGCGGCCCGGAGTGGGTCTGCTGCTCGGCGACCATCGGCAATCCGGTCGAACACGCGGCGGCCGTCACCGGCCAGCCCGAGCAGTCGTTCGCGCTGGTCGACGAGGACGCCAGCGCCAGCGGGCCGCGCCACTGGCTGCTGTGGAACCCGCCGGAGTACGAGGGCGACGGCTGGGGGAGCGGCCGCCGGAAGTCGAATCACGTCGAGACGAAACAGCTGTTCGTGGACCTCGTCGAGCGGGGCCTCCAGACGGTCGTCTTCGCCGGGTCGCGCCAGACCGCCGAGCGGTACGCCAGCGACAGCGCGGATGAACTCCGGAGCCGCGGCGAGCACGCCCTTGCCGACAGCGTCGGCGCGTACCAGGCCGCGCTGACCGACGACCGCCGACGCGAACTGGAGCAGGGCCTCCAATCGGGAGACCTGCGGGGCGTCTGGTCGACCAGCGCGCTCGAACTGGGCGTCGACGTGGGCGGCTTAGACGCCGTGTTGCTGGACGGCTACCCGGGAACGCGGATGCGGGCCTTCCAGCAGGCCGGACGGGCCGGTCGCGGCACCGACCCCGCGCTGGTCGCGCTGGTCGGCGGCGAGGACCAACTGGATCAGTACGTCCTGCGCAACCCTGACGCGCTGTTCGAGACGGGGGCCGAGCAGGCCGTGACCAACCCCGAAAACGAGCAACTGCTTCCGGATCACGTCCATGCGGCCGCCTGCGAGAACTGGCTCTCGCCGACCGACGACCGCTACTTCGGCGAGACGTTCCCCGACGTGGTCGCTGACCTCGAATCAGCCGGAAAGCTCGACCGACGCCAGACCGACCAGGGGATGCGCTGGCTCGGCACCGGCAGCCCACACCACGAGATGAACCTGCGGACCGTCGACGACGGCGAAGTGAAACTCGTGGCGAACGGCGACGTGATAGCGAAGCTCTCCGTCGAAGACGCGCTGCGGGACGCTTATCCCGGCGCGATCTATCACCACCAGGGCCGGCGCTACGAGGTGACTGACCTCGACCTCGATGCGGGCGTCGCCGAACTCGACCGGACGTGGGCCGACTACTTCACCCGCGTCCTGCACGACAAGACCATCACCGTCGAGGCGGACCTGGCGGAGCGGCGACTGCCGACCCGCGAGGACGTGCCGGTCCGGTTCGCGTCCGTGACGATGCGCAAGCAGATCACCGGCTACGAGCGCCGCGACGGCTCCTCCGGGGAGGTACTCGGCCAGCGTTCGCTCGACCTGCCCGAGACCACACTGGAGACGAAGGCGCTGTACCATACGGTGCCGTCGGACCTGGAGAGCGAGATACGGCAGGGAGCGTACGGAGCCGAAAGCGACTCCGGTGGCGAGAGCGAGAGCGGAAACGATGGTGGAGGCAGTAGCGGCGGTCAGCCCGGCAATGCAGCGCCCGACGGCGGCGGCGAGCCTGGCGACTTCCCGGGAGCCATCCACGCCGCCGAGCACGCCATGATTTCGATGTTCCCCTTCGAGTACCTCTGTGACCGCGGCGACATCGGCGGGCTATCGACGCCGCGTCATCCCCACACCGGCGAGCCGACCATCTTCATCTACGACGGCTACCCCGGCGGCATCGGCCTGACACGAGCCGGCTACCACGACATCGGGCCGCTGATGGACACCACGCTGTCGATGCTGACTTCGTGTGACTGCGCCGACGGCTGTCCGGCCTGCGTGCAGTCGCCCCACTGCGGGAACGCGAACGACCCGCTCGACAAACACGGCGCGATACATCTACTGGACGGGCTGGTAGCGCAGTAGCGTGACCGCCCGGTGGAAAAACCGCCTCAGGAGCCGTCCGTTGCCGTCAACAGCGTAACCCCGACTACCGTCCCCGTCGGCTCGTTGTCCTCAACCCACACGTCGCCGCCGTACGCGTCGACCAGCGTTCGGACGAGGTAGAGGCCGACCCCGGTACCGTCACTGTCCGGGCGTTTCTCCCCGCGCTCGAACACCGCCTGTTTCTGCTCGTCCGGGATTCCCGGTCCGTCGTCGGCGACAGTGACGTGGACCACGTCACCGTCGTCGATCACGTCGACGACAACCGACGGTGTTGCCGAGTCGTTGTGCTGGACGGCGTTGGTCAGGACGTTCCGAAACACGGAGGACAGGAGTTCGTCGGCTTGTATCCGCATCGACGAGTACTCGTCCGGGACGGTGACCTGTGCGTCGCTGTACGTCGCTGTGATATCCTCGGTCACCGAGGACAGTACTGGTCCAAGCGCCACCGGCTCGGTCTCCCAGTCCGTCTGTCGCATTACCGTCGCGAGATCCCCAGCCGTCTCAAGCAGTTCCGCGGCTGCCTGGCTACTTTCCCGAATCCCGTCGACGTGTTCCAAAGCGTCGCCGCTGCACTGGTCCCGGAGCAGTTCCGCCCGGCCGCTGATGGTCTGTAAGTGGTTCGTGAGGTCGTGGCGGACGATCTGGTTCAGCAGGTCGAGGTTGTCGCGCTGCCGTTTCAGCTCCTGCTCGCGCTCGATCCGTTCGAGTGTCGAGAGCACGTTCTTCCCGAGGATGTCGGCCAACTGCGTCTCCCGCTCGGTCGGTTCGGATCGCTCATCCGTCCCGGCTGTCAAGAGCCCGTACTCGCCGAGTGGGACAGTAATACCGCCGTGGAGTGGCGCGTCGGACGCCGCTTTCTCTTCATCAACGAGGACCCGCTGCGTCTCGTCACTCTCGTAGTGGTCCCACAGCCAACTCCCGCGCTCGTGTCGCAGTACCTGTCCCGGATCATCCGGAACCTCGACGTGCTCTCGAAGCGGGTCAGAGATCGCCTCTGCTTTGAGCCCGCTATCAGTTGCCTCCCAGAAGACACTGAACGGGAAGTCGAGAATCGCTGTCGCAGTCTCGACAGCGGTAGTCGCGACTTCGGACTGGTCCTCGGCAGTCATCAGCCGTCGCGTCGCCACGTACAACTCCCCGATCTGGTCGTCCGGAGCCACCTGACAGGAGGGGAAATCGGAGTCCATCCCCATTTTCACCTAGTTAAATTGACCTGAATATAAATGTTCGTCTCGTGTGTGACAGAGACACACCCCGGCGCGGCCGTCGAGACCTGTCCCTCGCAAACCGCCCATTTGCGTTCGATTTCCGGCCCCGGTCACAGCGGCTAGCTGAAGTCTTCTAGTCGTAACTGATCGGGGTGGATACCGTCCGGTTCGCTCGCGCCGAGCAGACGAGGGAGTGCTGTGTTCGCGAACGTCATGCCGACGACGAGCAGTATCGGGGCGAAAAAGAGCCCGTAGAACCCCAGCACGACGGGACCAAGCGTGTACGCGAGCATCAGGAGTCCGACGTGCGTGCTCTCGCCGCTGAGAAGTGGCCGAAGCAGCAGGTCCGGAATCGTGTCGACGACGACCACCGCGACGAGGAGGAATCCGAGCACGTACGCGAGCAGCGAAGACTGCCCGTCGAGCACCACCGGGAGCGCGGTGAAACCGGTCAACGGGAGGTAGATTATTTTCATCCCAACGACGGGAATCAAGCTCGCGATACCGGTCAGCGCGCCGGCGAGCGTCGGATACGGGACCTCGACAGCCGCCGGCGCTACGACGTTATAGCCGGTGAACGCGGCGATGGCGATGAGCGAAATCGCCAACACGTTCAGGAGATTGCCGAACAGTACCGCTTCCAGTTCCTCGTCGACAGCTTCGAGGTACTCGCGGATGATAGCACCGTCGTCGAACCGGAGCAACCACTCACGAATGCGCCGCCCGTCCACCAGAAGGTAGTACGTGACGATGGTCGTGATGAACAGATTGAGCACGAACTGGGAGGCGACCGAGGTAAGCACCATCGCGTTCTCGCTGAGGAAGTCGACGAACGGCGAGAGCTGTCCCGACTGGTAGGCGCTGTACAGCCCCTCGACGGTGAGGTCCGGCACGGACTCCGCGCCGTCAAGCCAACTGACGTGCGTCGCGGCCACGTCGACGAGCGCGTACTGGGTGACGAACTGCCGGGCTTCGACAATGAGGAGGACGGCCGCATAGCTGACGAGCAATAGGAGCGGAATCGCCAGCGATGCCATGACGATGACCGCACGCACCCGCGCTGGAAGGCGGAGCCTGCGCAGGGAACTGTAGTACCGTCGCGTCGAATAATAGAGGAACACGGAGACGGTCAGCGCCGCGATGAACTGATATGCGAGTACGCCGACCACCACCGCGACAGCGAGGCCGAAGAGGGCAACGACGAAGCGCTTCTCGTCCATATACGTACCAGATTATGAACAGTTATAAATATACGGGCGCTGGGAACCTCGCAGACAACGCGGGGCCGGACACGGTCCCGAGCGGTGGCTACTCGGTTCGCTCGTGCGCCGGCCCGACGCTGTCGTGGACGCCGATGTCGCCGGAGAGTTCGTGCTGGCTCGTGTCGCTGAGATCGATGCCCTCGGCGCGGCAGTCGGTCTGTACCTGCTGGATGAACGCAGCCCTGACTGACGCGAGTCGGTTCCGCCGTTCGTTGGGGATCCAGATCCGGCCTGTCAGGATGACCGCCGTCGACGCGAGGTCGCTGACTCTAGCTGTCGGAGCCGGCTTCTCCGAGACGTGGTCGAGGTCGCGGGCGGCGTTCTCGATGATGGCCTGCGCGGTTTCGATGTCGTCGTCGTAGCCGATACCGAACTGATAGGAAATTCCGATAGGCCCAGTCGAGGTCTGGTTCGTCACCGCACTCGTCGCCAGCGCCGTGTTCGGGACGATGATGCGCTCGTTGTCCAACGTCCGAATCCGGGTTACCCGCAGGTCGATGTCGACCACTGTGCCCTGCATCCCGTTCCAGGCGATAGTGTCGCCGACGTTCAGGTCCGGGTCCGTCACGATGAACGCGCCGGCGACGAAGTTCCCGAGGACGTCCTGTGCCGCCAGCCCCACCGCAAGCGTGATGCCCGCCGCCAGCAGGGTCGACCCCGCGAGTGCACCCCGGAAGCCCGCGACGCTAGCGCCGATGACCACCGCGAGGATGACCGAGATTAGGTGGACGGCGCTGGTCAGCGCACTGGCGACTGTCTTGTTAGTCTCGGTTCGTGACAGCAGCCATCGGACTGCTGGCACGACGACTAGCCGGCCGATAGCGTAGAGGAGCGCCGCGACGGCGAGGAACTGCGCCCCGTCTGTCGCGAGTTGTCCGTACGCCGAGACGATGTCGGTATCCAGGCCCACCGGGAACTGCATACCGTCTGTCGTAGCCCAACGGACATGAAATCAGGGTGTCACGTCGGTGCTGGTGGGGACCACGGCTCCGCCTGCTGTTCGGAAGTCCGGGGACCTTGACCATAGGGGAGGGGCCCTTGCTCACGGTTCCTGTCGTCACCGTTCGCATAAAACGAGGCCTCTCACTCCGTTCGAGCCCTCGCTGCTCACGGTCCCTGTCGTCACCGTTCACATAAAACGAGGCCTCTCACTCCGTTCGAGCCCTCGCTGCTCACCCGACGCGCTCGTTCAAAATCAACCTCACTCGGCGAATTCCGATTCACCGAGTTGGCTCGCGCGGCGGTGCCGCGCGTTACCCAACTCGTTCGTTCAAAATTAGCCTCGTCTTCGTCCCCACAACTTCCTCCAACTCACGCGCCTGCGTGATGAGCCCGTTGACTGCGTCGGTGTCGGCGGCGTCGACGACGACGACGATATCCTCCTCGCCGGAGACTTGCCACACGAAATCGACCTGCTGCCAGTCAGCGATGCGGTCCGAAACCTCGGCCGTGTCGACGTTGACATCGACGCTGACCTCGATCATCGCTTTCACGTTGCCGGTCCGCGTCGCGACAGTGAAGCGTTCGATAACACCGTCCTCGACCAGTCGTTCGACGCGGTTTCGCACGGTCCCTTCCGACGTGCCGACCCGGTCCGCGATCTCAGTATACGGGGTTCGGGCGTCCCGGCGGAGTATCGAGAGTATCTCTCTGTCGAGGTCGTCCATCGAGATGTGACAGTATCACCGGCCGTGACTTGAGGATTACGAAATTCGAAACTCGTCTTCGAAAGCAACCCTTATGGCCGACTATAGTGTACGCATCTCGTAATGGCTAACGCATACGTGGCAATCGAGGGCGACCGCGTCATCGAGGCGCGCGCTCGCGCTCCGGGCACCGCCCGTGGCGAACTGGTCTTTACAACAGCGTACACCGGGTACGAGGAGAGCCTCACCGACCCGTCCTACGAGGAGCAGGTGCTGACGTTCTCCTACCCGCTCATCGGGAACTACGGCGTCCGAGAGGAGCGCTTCGAGTCGGACCGCGTCCACCCGCGCGCCGCCGTCGCTCGCGAGATGACCGACGACGTCGCCGAGTGGCTGGAGTCCGAGGGCGTCCCCGCTGTGGACCACCTCGACACGCGCGACATCGTCACCGAGATCCGCGACGAAGGGGCGATGAAATGCGGCATCGCCGCCGGCCCGGACGTGACCGAACAGGACGCGCTCGACCAACTCCACGAGTGCAAGCACATGTCCGACCACACCGACATCGGCGCGCAGGTCTCCGTCGACGACGTGGAGGTCCACAACGAGGGCGGCGACGGTGCGACGGTTGCGCTGGTTGACTGCGGTGCAAAGGGCTCCATCGCCGAGTCGCTCGTCGAACGCGACGCCGAGGTTCACGTCTTCCCCTACGACGCCAGCGAGGACGACGTGGCCGCCGTCGCCCCAGACCTGCTGTTCATCTCGAACGGCCCCGGCGACCCCGAGAACTTCGAGCAGGCTGGGGAACTCGTCGAGACCTACGTCGGCGACGTGCCGCTTGCGGGCATCTGTCTCGGCCAGCAGGTCGTCGCCAACGCGCTCGGCGGCGAAACCGAGAAGATGGAGTTCGGCCACCGCGGCGTCAACCAGCCTGTTCGTGACCTGCGCTCCAATCAGGTCGTGATGACGACCCAGAACCACGGCTACACCGTCGCCGACCCCGGCGACAAACTCGACGTGACCCAGGTCAACGTCAACGACGACACGCCGGAAGGGCTGGAAAACGACGACCTGAACATCATCACGCGCCAGTACCACCCCGAGGCCAACCCCGGCCCGCACGATTCGCTCGGCTTCTTCGATGATGTGCTAGGGATGGCGGGGGAGTAGGGAGAGCCCGAGCGTAGCGAGGGGTCTCCGGACACCCGAACGGTGAGTGGTAACGAACCGTGAGGAGAGCGAGGGGCGCGACTGAAAGGAGCGGCCCTCGGAATTGCGAGCGGCGACGGTAGGAGCCGTGAGCAGGGAGAGCCCGACCGTAGGGAGGGGTCCCCGGGCTTCCGAGCGAGGGCTCGAACGGAGTGAGAGGCCTCGTTTTATGCGAACGGTGAGCGATAGCGAACCGTGAGCGGCGCGGTTCGGAGCGAGCGTAGCGAGTGAGAACCGGGTAATTCAGTCGCTGTCGTCGTCGATTGGCTGCCCGCGATAGTACGTGGTCTGGTCGCTGCCTTCGTCTTCGTTTGTGGTGTCTTGCGGTGCGACGGGGCGGCCGCGGTACATGACCCGGTTGGCGGTGTCGTCGCCGTCGATGGCGTCCGGGCTGTCCTGCTGATGGTTCTCGATGAACTCGGCGGCCGCGTTGAGGGTTGTCTTGTCGGTCTTGCGGTGCACCCAGCAGTGATACATCTTCCGTGGGGTCCGGAGCGCGAGGCGGTGCGCACGGAATCCGGACTTGGTGGTAACGTCGGCAACCGCCTCGTGTGGGACCTCGATGACTTCGTCGTCCTCGTCTTTCCCGATGAGGCAGAGCGTCCGGCGGCCGGTAATCAGAATGACCGTCCGACGGTCGCCGACCGGCGAATCAGTCTTGCGTTTCGTCCCGCGCCCGATGCCGCGCTTCCCGTTGGTCAGGAGATACGCCGGGGCTTCCGCGCCGTCGAGGTACGTCAGCGGAGGGTTGTTCAGTGGTGGTGACTCGGAGAACCGGCTCTCGTGTCCGGCGAGGACTGCCGTCGTTACCGAGCTACCGGGAGCCATCTCCGCAACTGTCTCCGCCCGCTCGGTGACGTCTTCTATCATCGGCTTCCCGGAGCGGCGACAGCGATTGCAACGCGATCCATACAGCTAGTGCCACAGCCCCGGAAATGAGTGTTACGAACGTGCCATTATTGACCCAGAACAGGACAGATAGGCACCAATATATGAATATTGATTACCTATAGCCAGTATATCGGTGCGATAGTACAGAGTTGTAATGGTGGAGGGGAGGGCGTTCACGGCGAGCAGTCATCACACCCCCCAGCTCAGAACTCCTGTCTGACGCCGCTGAACTCGAACCGTGCGCCGCCAGCCTCGCTCTCGGTCACGGATACCGACCAGTCGTGTGCCGCCGCGATCTCCTTGACGATAGCGAGCCCGAACCCGGTGCCACCGTCAGTGGTGGTGTAACCGCTCTCAAACACCGTTTCGTGTTGTTCAGCCGGGATACCGCCGCCGTCATCGGCGACGTAAAAGCCCGAATCGGTGAGATCACCGACCTCGACAGTGACGGCCGGGCCGCCGTGTGTCACGGCGTTGTTGATGAGGTTCTCGAGGAGTTGGCGAACGCGGCTCTCGTCGGCGTAGATCGTGCTCTCGGCAGTGACTTCGAGAGTGGCATCAGACGTCTCGACGGCATGCCAGCAGGACAGCGCAGTCGATTCGAGGGCGAGCGGCTCCGTTTCGGAGACCGTGTCCCCCTCACGGGCCAGAGTCAGCAGGTCCTCGATGAGTTCCTTCATGCGGTCGATGGCACGGAAACAGCGGTCGAACTGCTCGTCGTTGCCGGTGTCTCTGGCGAGGGCGAGCGAACCTTCGAGGACGCTGAGCGGGTTCCGGAGGTCGTGGCTGACGATGCTCGCGAACTCTTCGAGCCGGTCGTTCTGCCGCTCCAGTTGCTCGCGGTACTCGATGCGGTCGGAGATATCCCGGGAGATAGCAACGAGTCGGTCGATCTCCCCGTCAGCGAAGATCGGTGTCACCTGTGTCTCCCAGACGCCGGTCGGGTGGAGGTCCCGCTCCTCGAACGTGATGGTTTCGCCGGCCGAGACACACCGCTCGTAGTGGTCGGCGATTCGACGGCCGGTGTCCGGGCTGGCAGCCTCGATTGGGGTCTGACCGGTCAGTGACTCGGTTTCGAATCCGCTCTGTCGTTCGTAGGCCTCGTTCGTCCGGACGTAGCGGAACGTCGGATCGTCCGCCGGGTCCTCGATGTCGACGAGCGCGATGGCGTCGTTCGTGTTCTCGAACACCGCCTCGTACTCGTCGGTGAGGCGGGCCAACTCCCGCTCGCGCCGTTTCTGGTCGGTGATATCGGTCGCAACGACACAGAGGGCGTACGGCTCGCCGTCCTCGTCGAGTATCGGCGTCTTCCGCGTCAGATGTGTCCGCTCCGTCCCGTCGACAGGAATCACCGTCTCGACTTCGACGGTCTCTCTCTGTTCGAGGGCCCGCTGATCGTCGGCGTGGGTCTGCTCCGCGATGTGATCCGGAAGAATATCGTAATCGCTCATGCCGACGACGGACTCGTCAGCGTCGACCCCGTAGAGCTCACGGGCCGCGCTGTTGATGAAGAGAAAGCGACTGTCGGTGTCTTTCATCAGGATGTACGTCGGCGCTGTATCGAGAATGACCTGCAGTTTGCGGCTCGTGTCTTCGAGGGCCTGTTTCCGTTCTTTGTGGTCGGTCACGTCCTGATGGATCCCCACCGCACGTACCGGGTCGCCGTTCTCGTCGCGTTCGAACACCTTGCCGATGTCGCGGATCCATCGGTAGTCGCCGGTATCCGTCTTGAGCCGGTGGTCGCACTCGTAGATCTCCGTCTCACCGTCGAAGTGGGCGTTCAGTGCTTCGTAGGTCCGCTCGCGGTCTTCGGGGTGGATCAGTTCGTCCCAGGTGTCTGCCGACGGCTCGAGTTCGTCGAGCGAGTAGCCGAGCATATCGGCCCAGCGCTCGTCGAAGGTGACCTCGTCCGTCTTGACGTTCCAGTCCCAGACGCCGAGTTCGGCACCTTCAAGCGCGAGTTCGTGGCGTTCCGTGAGCGTTCTGAGCTCTTGCTGCCGGTCGAGTCTGGAAAGCGCCTCTTCGGTGTTGGCAGCGAGAGTCCGCATCAGTGAGATCGATGCGTCCTCGAATGCATCGGCGTCGGTCGATGCGGCGATCAGCACGCCGTGGTCGCCCAGTGGGATCAGAATCTCGCTGCTGATGTCGGTGTCGGGGTTGTAGCGGCCGGGGTTAGTGGAGACATCGTCGAAGACGCGCAGTTCGCCGGATTCGAACACCTCCCAGACGAGGCTGTCGCCCTCGCGAAACGTCGGGTGCTCGTCGATGATCGCCTGTGCCTGGTCGGTCACTGCAGTCGGTCTGAGAGCGTCGGCCGACTCGTCGGCGAGAAAGACAGCGCTGAGCGGCAGCCCGAGCAGGTCGCGTGCGGTTTCGACGACCAGTTCGGCGACAGCCTCGCGTGACTCAGCGTGCATCAGCTTCCGGGTCGTGTCGTGCAGCGCCTCGATACGCTGCTGTCGCTGCCGGCGCTCCGTTATCTCCCGAAACTGTGAGAAGATCGCGACGGTCTCCCCGTCTTCTCGGATGGTGCGGTTGTGCCACTCACAGACGATCTGCTCGCCGTCGCCGGTCTCGATATCGAGCACGGTATAGTAGCCACCGCTGGCTTCCTGTAGGGCCGTGATCGTCTCTTCGACCGCATCCAGCGCCGAGTCCGGAACGAGCGTCTCGAACTCCTTGCCGACGAGGTCCGCTTCCCCACGCCGGAGAATCTCCTCGCCTTTCTCGTTGACCTGAACCACCTCGAAGCTCTCGTCCCATTCGATGACGCCGAGCGGTGACTTATCGATAAACAGCGAGAGCCGCTTCCGGCTCGCATCCAGTGCCCGCTGTGACCGGTACTGCTCGACCGCGTTGGCAATGCGGTTGGCCAGAATCGTGTACTGGTCAGTGCCTTGCTGCTTCTGGAGGTAGTCCGTCACACCGGCCGAAATCGCCTCGCTGGCCACTTCCTCGGAGCCTTTCCCGGTAAAGAGAATGAACGGGAGGTCTTCGTCGACGGCCCGGACGGATTCCAGAAACTCGATGCCGTCTTGGCCGGGCATATCGAAATCCGAGACGACGCAGTCGATGGGCTCCTCGCTGAGCCGGGTGAGCCCCTCGCTCGCCGATGTTGCCGAAATCACGTCGAAGCGGTCGTCGGTACGGCTGAGAAACGCCGCCGTCATCGACGCGAACTCGGGGTCGTCCTCGACGTGTAGGACACGTACTGCATCGGCCATGGAGAGTATATGAGCGTGTCCAACGAATAAGTATTTGTGCCGATCTGTTCGAGTGACAGGAATCGGTGCCGCCGCGGTGAGCGGTCTGCTCCCGCGGCTAGCCGGCGTTACTCAGCGCCCCACTCGCGCTGGGTCTTTGGCCGTTCGTCGATGGCCTGGACGGCGAGTGGCTGGTCGGCGGAGTTGATGGCTTCCAGCGCCGCTTCGGCGCTCTCGTGGGTCGAGAAGTACGTCACGGTCTCCTCGACGCAGGCTTCCAGCACGTCGCGGTCGCGGGAGAGGACGAGGTCGACCTTGCCGCTCTGGATGGCGTCGATGATAGCGTCGGTGTCCGCGTAGTCGTCGAAGTCCTGCACGTCGAAGTGCTCCTCGAAGCCGAGGATGGGCAGGTCGACGATGGCCGTTCCCTCAAGCGGGATTGCCTTGCCGACGGCCATCTGGGCCTTCTGGTAGGCCTTGCCGAAGGAGCCGGCGGTCCCCATGACCTCGCCGGTGGATTTCATCTCCGGGCCGAGACGCGGGTCCGAACCCGGCAGGCGGTCGAAGGGCAGCACGACTTCCTTGACGGAGACCTGCTCGGGAATCTGCTCCTGCACGTCGAGTTCCGACAGCGTCGCGCCGGACATCACCTTGGCGGCGATCTTCGCGATCGGGACGCCGGCCGTCTTGGAGATGAACGGAACGGTACGGGACGAGCGCGGGTTCGCTTCGAGGACGAACACCTCGCCGTCGCGGACGGCCAGCTGGACGTTCAGCAGACCGACGGTGTCGAGCGCGTCGGCGATGTCCTCGACGACCTCGCGGATACGTGGCATCACGTCCTTGATTTCCTGTGACCGCGGCGGAATCATACAGGCGGAGTCGCCCGAATGGATACCCGCCGTCTCGACGTGTTCCATCACGCCGCCGATGAGGACGTCGTCCTCGTCGGCCACGGCGTCGACGTCCAGTTCGACGGCGTCGGCGAGGAACTCGTCGACGAGGATCGGCTTGTCCGGGCTGACGCGGACGGCTTCCTCGATGTACGTTTCGAGGTCGTCGTCATTGTACACCACGTCCATCGCACGGCCGCCGAGCACGTAGCTCGGGCGCACGAGGACGGGGTAGCCGATGTCGTGGGCCAGGTCCAGGGCTTCCTCCTTGGAGGTCGCGGAGCCGCCTTCGGCCTGTGAGATGCCGAGTTCGTCCATCAGCTTGTTGAACCGGTCACGGTCCTCCGCGAGGTCCATCGCGTCGACGGAGGTTCCCATGATCTCGCAGTCGAGGTCGCGGCGCTGGAGTTCCTGTTCGAGCGGGTGACCGATGTCGACGGAGGTCTGGCCGCCGAACTGGACCATCACGCCGTCGGCTTCGGTCGCCTCGATCACGTCGGCGACTTCCTCGGCGGTGACCGGCTCGAAGAACAGCCCGTCGGAGGTGTCGTAGTCCGTCGACACCGTCTCGGGGTTGTTGTTGACGACGTGGGCGTCGATGCCCAGGTCCTCCAGTGCGCGGACCGCGTGGACCGAGCAGTAGTCGAACTCAACGCCCTGCCCGATACGGATGGGGCCGCCACCGACGACCACGACGCTCTCTAAGTCGGGGTCGATCTGGAGTTCGTCGCGGTCGATACCCGACAGCGGGTCCCGCGTCGAGTAGTAGTACGGCGTCGTCGCCTCGAACTCACCGGCACAGGTGTCGACGAGCTTGAAGTCGCGGTCGGTCGTCTCCGTCTCGACAGTGTCCACTGTGACACCGGAACCGTCCGTGGCTGCCTCGACTTCCGGTTCGTCGCCGCCGTCCTCGTCAAGGTCCGCCGGGAGCCAGGAGACGTGCGTGTCGTTGAACTCACCGCCGGCCAGCGCGGTGATCTCCTGGTCGGTGAAGCCGGCCTGTGCGGCGGTCTCGTAGTCGCCCTCGCGGGCGGCGTCGGCGGCGTCGGCGACCTCTTTGAACCGCTCGACGTACCACTCCTTGATGTCGGTGATATCGACGACTTCCTCGACGGTGTAGCCGCGGCAGAACGCCTCGAACATCGCGTAGGGGCGGTCCGGCGTCGGCTTTTCGAGGTACTCCGTTTCGAGTTCCGCGTCGTCGATTTCGTCGAAGTCGGCAGCCGGGTTGTACTCCGAGGAGCGAAGCGCCTTCAACAGGCTCTCGGGGAAGGTCCGGCCGATAGACATCGCCTCGCCGGTGGATTTCATCGCCGTCGAGAGTTCGAACTCCGTGTCGCGGAACTTGTCGATGGGCCAGCGTGGGACCTTCGTCACGACGTAGTCGATAGCCGGCTCGAAGGCGGCGGTCGTCTCGCCGGTAATCTCGTTGTCGATCTCGTGGAGACGCTTGCCGAGCGCGACCTTCGCCGTGACACGGGCAATCGGATAGCCGGTCGCCTTCGAGGCCAGCGCCGAGGAGCGGGAGACGCGCGGGTTCACCTCGACGACGCGGTACTCGCCGCCGGGCGTGCCGTCGTCGTGCCAGGCGAACTGGATGTTACAGCCGCCCTGGATGCCCAGATCGCGAATGACTTTCAGCGCGGAGTCGCGCATCTCCTGGTGGCCCTCGTCAGGGATGACCTGCGAGGGGGTGACGACGGTCGACTCCCCGGTGTGGATGCCCATCGGGTCGATGTTCTCCATGTTGCAGATGATGATACAGGAGTCGTCGGCGTCGCGCATCACCTCGTATTCGAGTTCGACCCAGCCGGAGATGGACTCGGTGATGAGGACCTCGTTGTTGCGCGAGAGGCGCAGGCCCTTGCGAACGCGTTCGATGAGTTCGTCCATCTCGTCGACGACACCGGAGCCGGAACCGCCCAGCGTGTACGTCGTGCGTGCGATGACGGGAAGCCCGCCGACCGCGTCGACAGCTGTTTCGACGCGGTCTACGAGCGATTCCTCGTCCAGATCGGTGACCGACTCGCCCTCGTCGAGCGTGATGGTCGTCGAGCGCGGCACCGGTTCACCGATGTCCTCCATCCGCTGTTTGAACAGGTCGCGGTCCTCCGTCGCGTAGATGGTGTCCAGCGGCGTCCCCATCACGTCCACGTCGTACTCGTCGAGGACGCCCTCCTCGGCGAGTTCGGCCGTGACGTTCAGGCCGGTCTGGCCGCCAAGGCCGGCGATGACGCCGTCGGGGTCTTCTTTCCGGATAATCTCAGAGATGGCTTCGGTGTTGATGGGTTCGAGGTACACCTTGTCGGCCATCTCCGGGTCAGTCATAATCGTCGCCGGGTTCGAGTTCACGAGCACGACGCGGGCACCCTCTTCCTGGAGGGCGCGACACGCCTGTGCGCCGGAGTAGTCGAACTCGGCCGCCTGTCCGATCTTGATCGGGCCACTGCCGATGAGCAGGATTGTACGGTCCTCGTCCGCTGTCATTGTACGAGCGGAGTCTATACATCGTAATAAGCCCGGCGAAAGGATGCGAAGCTCGAAGCCTAATTTCGAATATCGTAACGTATGTGTGTCACACGATTGGCTGTCTCACAGCGGAGCCACAAGTTAGAATTCCGACGGTAGCGGTGCTGAGAGCCGTCAGTTGTCGCGGTCGGGAACGCGATACCGGTAGGGCTGGCCCTGAATGACCTCGACCTCGCCGGACTGCGCACGGCGACCCAGGACTGTCGCGACACGGTGGGCGCTCCCGAACGCCTCGTCGTGTTCTTCGAGGAGGTCACATATCTCGCGGGCCGTCAGCGTGCCGTCGGCGTCGGCTTCTTCGAGCACTGTCAGGATGCGCTCGAACTCTCCCTCACGTATAGCCATACACAGTTACAACACCGCAACCATCATATAACACCGTCAGACAACAGTCAGACGGCTGATTTCGGGAAATCGACCGACAGCGGCGTGTCACTGGCTGTCGGACAGTTCGAGGTCGCTGTCTGTCGCGTTCCCCCAGCGCTTTCGGACCCACGTCGGTCGGGAGACGGTTGTCTCGCCGACTGCAGAGTACCGGATTTCGTAGCTCACCAGGGAGTTCCTGGAGCGGTCCCAGTACGATACCGTCAGCGACTGGACGAGCCCGTCCGGCCGCACAATCGCCTGCACGCTGTAATTGTCGGCTGGTTCGAACGCCGCCGGTGGGTCCGTGGCCGTGAGTATCACGGGGCAGGTGTCGCAGTTGTCCCTCGGGCGCTCGGCGCTGACGTTCGTTGCGAGGTAGGCTTCGATGAGTCGCGCAGGGTCGGGGTCGAGTACCCCGCTGACCGGGGTTGGCCGCCTCGCTGTGGTCCAGGCTCCCTGTGCTCGCTTGTCGTAGACGTAGCGTCGGTTCCCGTTGGTGTACACCCGCCTGGTGTAGTTCTGGTCGACGATTTCGGTCCGGAACTGGTAGTGATACCTGTCGTCGACGACGAGCGAGACGATCTGCGTGCCCCATTCCAGCGACAGCCGCATCCCCAGCACGTACGAGCGGGTCCGCGTCGCGCGCTGGTGGGCCGCCGCGAGTCGCCTTGCGTCGACGGCGTCCTCGGTCAGGGCGGGTTCGACCCGGCCGTCCTGAGACTGCTCGGGGACCGGAACTGGCGTCACCGTCTGTCGCTCCGCCCCGCCGAAGGCTCCACAGCCCGCAAAAAGCAAGAGCACGAGCAGGATCACCACACGACCCGCCATGCATAGGTGTGCGAGCCAGACCCACTAAGTACTCAGGTCGCAGTCGGCCTCAGATTGCGGTGTCCGACCGGCCGTCGAAGTTCCGCTCGTCCCGGTACTGCTCGACGAACGCGTCGACGTCGAACTGGAGCATCTGCTCCTCGAACTCCGCCATCACGTCGTCGTCCTCGGCGTGGCTGATTGCGTGTTCCATCAGTTCCACGAGCAGTTCGACGACGATTTCGTGAAGGCGGCGGGAGTCGAAATCGCTCACCCACGCCAGCGAGAAGCCGACCGACCCGTCCTCGCTGGTGTCGGCGGCGACGACCTTCTCCGGGAACTCCTCCATCACGACGCCCATCAGGTGGACAGTCGTGAACTCGTCGTAGTCGTCGTTGGTCTCGATGGTCGCGTGCAGCACCTCGGTGAGAAACTCCGGAACGAAGCGTGCCAGCGGGTGTGGGTCCAGCACAACGGCGTGTGTCTTCCCGCAGTCACACGCGAACTCCCGCATGCCCAGATGGAGGTCATGCGTGTCGACGCGTTCGCCACAGGCCAGTTCGAGTTCGGACTCGCGCCCGCCGGGCACGCGCGGTTCAGCCATTATCCGTGATTGGTCGCTCCCGTGGTTAAAGGCCGCGATACGAACCGCAGCGGCCTAGAGCCCGCCGACGGACTCCGTCTCGTGGGCGACATCGTGGTCAGACTCAGTCGCTTGGAGATATGCGACAGTCGTCACAGCAATCGAGAACACGCCGACGACACTGGAGAGAACCGTCGATACCGTCGTCAGGACCATCGGTGGTAGCGATATCGGGAGGAGGCTGAAAGCCCCCCCAAGAACGAATCCGAGCACCGCGAGCACAACGGCAAGGACAAACGCGGCGAGGAGGTTGTCGGTGACGATACTGACACTGTTGCTGATTGATTCGATAATTCCGCTGTCGTTCAGCGCAATCTCCTGTCGGACAAAGAAAAACAGGAGTGCAAACACCAGTCCGGGGATAATAAGCAGAACAAGGCCGACGCCCACTGCGATAGTAGTGAGAATGCCGGCTGCGATCGCGATCCCAACAGTTTTGCCCAGTCGCCGGCCCACGTTGTCGGGAATCGGTTCACGGTCATCGCTGGCAAAGGCACGAATCGCGACGATGTTCAGCGCTTCGTTGACCACAAACAGCACGAGCGCGCCGACGGCAGCAACTGCAAGCGGGAGGTCGAGTGCCAGTGGCGTCCCGCCAGCCATTGCCGCCTGATTGACCTGTGCATCGCTCGGCAATTGCCCCAGGAACAGTTCTGTGAACGCCTGTGAAAGCGACGCCCAGACGACAGAGCTGAGCAATCCATAGACGATGAATACGCCGGCAAACACCGCCCCGCGCTCACTGAGTAGTTCGTCGATACCGTCTTGGAAGGCACGGCCGATTTGGAGGGCCATACACACCACCCATAACCGGGAAAATATAAAACTACTCGACTTGTTGTCAGCCGGAGATGTCCGCGCCTACGGCCAGTCGTCGCGCTCCTCGTCCGCGTCGGTTGTCGCGTCCGGCGTCTCCGGTTCGCCGAGGTCCCAGTCGGCCGCCTCCGCGGCCTGCGTGACGGGGAGGTACTCCCAGCCCGCCGTCTCGGCGAGGTCGGCGTCCTCATCGGTTCCGCCGACGAAGACGTGCCGGTCGGTGTCGAACTGCTCTTTGACGTTTTCGAGGCTCTCCTCGCGGCCGCGCGGCCCCGAGAAGAAGTCCTGTCTGATCCGGTGTTTCCGGGTGAAGTTAGTCACGACGTAGGTGGGCTGTTCGGAGATGACGCCGACGTACTCGGACCACTGGCGCGCGTCGTTGAACACGCTGTCGGGGTAGGCCAGTTGCTTGAGGGCGTCGAGGTCGAACGCGAGTGTCATATCGCCGCTGCCGCCATCCATACGCGACTCTCCGCCTTAGGGCGAAAAAAGAGCGTCGTTCTCCTGCTGGTAGTTACTCGCGGTGCTGGTCCGCCTGTGCGAGGCGGTTGGCCTCTTCCTGCACTGCGGCCATCTCGCTAGTGGCCTGACGGTCGCTCTGGCCGTGACTGTAATTGACCGACGCATCGAGCAGCGAGCCGGCGAAACTGGCGTTGTCATCGGCTGCCGTGTCTGCCCCACCCGACTGGCCGTCACGACGGGTGAGCCGGGCAACGATGCTGGAGAGGGCGTCACGCATACGCGTCACTACGTCCGCAGCGCTGAAAAAGATCGGTGTCGGCGGGCCTTATTCGGCCGGGGCGGGCGTCTGTGCCTTCACTTCTTCGAGGTCCACTTCCTTCTCCAGCAGCAGTTCCTTCTTCTCCGCGACCTGACGCTCTTCGCGGATGAGCTGTTTGAACGCCGACTGCTGTGAGAGGTCGCCGATCAGCACGCCGCCGATGAGCTGTCCGTCCTCGAAGGCGAGACGCCGCCACTCGCTGTCGGAGTACTTCCGTTCGGCTTCGTCGTCGCCGCGGGTCGGGTGCCCGAAGGAGAGGAACGGGAAGTCGAAGTGCGTGATGGAGTACGAGGAGACCCAGCGGAACTCCTTCTCCTCGGCGTCTGCGACCATGTTGGTCCCGGCGACCGACCCCTGCTCCTTGGCCGAGCCCCACGCGCCGTTTTGCGCCTGGGAGTCGAGGATGGTGTCGTAGAACTGGGTGAGGTCGCCCGCGGCGTAGATGTCCTCGATGTTGGTCTGCATGTACTCGTCGACGACGACGCCGTCGTCGAGTTCGAGCCCGGTTCCGTTGAGGAACTCGGTGTTGAAGTTCAGGCCGATAGCGACGCCGGCCCACTCGCCGTCGTAGTGGTTGCCGTCGGGGTCGACGGCACCGGTGACGTGGCCGTCGTCGTCGACTTCGAAGTGGTCGACGCCGGACTCGAAGACGGGTTCGACGCCGTTCTCTTCGAGGGCCTCGTGGATGATCTCCGCGCCGTCCTCCGAGAGCGCGTAGCGCCACCAGCGGTTGCCACGCATCAGGTACTTCGCGTCGATTTCCTGTGCGGCACAGACCGCCGCGAGGTCGATCCCGAGCAGTCCCGCCCCGACGATGATGCCCTGGTCGGACTCGTCAGCGTGCTCGCGGATGCCACGCGCGTCCTGGAACGTCCAGAAGTGGTGGATGCCGTCGGCGTCGCTGTTCTCGACCGGGAGCTGTGCCGGCGTCCCACCCGTGGCCACCAGCAGCTTGTCGTACTCGTAGGTGTCCCCCTTGTGGGTGTGGATCTCGTGAGCGTCGGGATCGATGTCCGTTACGTGGGTGTTCAGCTGCAGGTCGATATCACGCTCGTCGTACCACTCCGGCTCGTGGATGGAGATCGGCGCTTCCGGCAGCTTCCCCTTGGCGAACTCCTTGATGAGGATCCGGTTGTACAGTGCCTCCCCCTCGTCGGTCAGGACTGTGACCGACGCGTCCGGGTCCGCTTCCCGGATTGTCTCGGCTGCGGACGCACCCGCGATGCCGTCACCGATGATTACGTGCGACGTGCTCATGTACGGGCGGTACGAAATCAGGCTTAATGTGGATTGCTATCTGCGTATCGTTTGCGATAGCGCACTGAAGACACCGATAGTCGGGGATTTGAAGGCGCTGTAGCCCGTATTCGTGACTGAAATGAAAATATACCAGAACCCGCGCCACTGGGCGAGCAAGAAGGCGCTGACCACACCCGGCGTCCGGTCGGTGGCCAACTACGGGCTGGTGAAACTCCACACAAAGATCTTCCTCGGGAAGGCCGACGAGGCCCACCGGGAGGAGCGGCGTGACCACCTCGACGACTTCTTCGACGCCACGATGGACACCTACGTGGCCGCGCTCCAGGCGGAGTACTCGGAGGCCGAGGCCCGGGAGATCACCCACATCCAGGCGAATTTCGACTTCTACAACCACGGCTGGACGGAGATGATGGAGTTCCCGGCCGACGAACTCGAAGCCCACTACGAGCGGTACGCGGATTTCTTCGACGCCCACGGCATCACCATCGACGACCCGCTCGGGACGTTCCGCCCAGCCGGTGGCGTTGCCGACGCACCGTCGACGCCGGAGCGGCTGGACGAGCCGGAACACCCCCACGCCGTCGGTGGCTTCGCCGACGACGTCTACGTCGAAACCGAGGACGGCGAGATGGTCGTCGGCGGCGGCCGCGAGGAGCCGGACGACGTGAGCCCGACCGACGCACCGGTCGTCGACGAGGACGACGTGGAAGGCGCGGCTGGCGACTAACTCGGGCGGCACACACCGAATTGGGCTTTCCGATAGAGAACGGATTTGAGGGCAGCAGAGCGCTCAGCGCTGGGCTTCCGAAAGCGGCGAATCGTCGGTTTTCGTCGCCGCTGACGGGTCGCGTGCGATCCGATCGGCGCACTCGAAGCCCGCGACGATACCGCCGTTGAGCGAGCGCTCCGGATACTGGGCACGCGAGGCCATCCCGGCGTAGTAGAGACCGTCCGCGACGGCGTCGCCGAGGTCGTAGGGGATGACCATGTCCAGATAGCCGCGCTCGTACACCGGTGCCGTCCGGGGGTTGCGGCCCGTCCGAATCCAGTTGACGGCGTCGCGGTCGAACTCGGGGAAGAGGGATTCGATGCCCTGCAGCCACGTCTCGGCGACTTCGTCGTCGGTCTGTTGCCAGATGGCTTCGGATTCGTCCTGGATGTAACGAGCGACGTACAGCAGATGTTCGCCGCCGTACCGCTCGGCGGAGACGAAGTTCGTGTGTTCGATGAGCGCGCCGAAGGGGGCGTCGTCGGCGATGTTCAGCCAGTACGTATCCAGCAGGGGTTCGTCCATACTGATGACCGAACACACCGTCCCCTGGAAATCGATATCGCAGGTGTAGCCGGTCAACGCCTCCAGTACGTTCGGCATCGCCGCGACGACGACGTCGTCGGCTTCGTGAACCGTCGTCTCGGTTCCGTCCGTGGCCGTCAACGACGAGACGGTCCCGCCGCTCGTATCGACCTCGGTCACGCGCGTGCCCGTGGAGATATTTTCGCGGCCGACGGCGTCGACCAGCGCGTCGAGCAGTCGGCCGAATCCGCCGTCGAAGTAGCCCAGAATCTCGCCGTTCAGGATGTCCCGCTCGCCGCGAAACTTGACCCGCCCGAGCAGCCACGCGGCGCTCACGTCGTCTTTCCGGTCGCCGAACTTCGCGTCGAGCAGCGGCTCGAAGAAGTTCTCGTAGACGCCCCGGCTGGTGTGCTCGACGACGAACTCCTCGATGGGAACGTCCTCGAAGTCCTCTAAGCGTTCGTAGGTGTCGAACTTCGGGACGCCGCCGCGAACGTCGATGTCGAGGACGAGCATCCCCAGCCGGAACGTGTCGTACAGCGAGAGATGCGGGTACGAGAGGATCTCCCAGGGCTTGTCCATGGAGTGGACGACGCCGTCGACGTAGTAGGCGTTCTTCCCGATGTGCCACTCGACCGCGTCACCGAGGCCCAGGTCCTCGGCGAGTTCGACGATGGTTTCCTCGGATTTCGAGAGGTGGTGATAGAACTTCTCGATGGGGTCCCCGGCCGTCTCGTAGGTCGCTGCCAGGCCGCCCAGATCCTCGCTCGCTTCGAACACACGGACCTCGTGGCCGCGTTGCTGGAGCCGGTACGCTGCCGAGAGGCCGGCGATACCGCCACCGACGACGCCAATCATACCCCGACCTATCAGCGGTCGTGGGATTTAGTTTGCGCTTCGGTCGCCGCCGTCTCCGTGTCGTCGGGTCCGAAGTCATCTTCCGCCTCATCACCCGTCACCGCCTGCTGGAATTCGAGGATCGCGACGGTCCCCGTCGGGTGGTTGTCCTCGAACCAGAGCGTCCCGCCGTACAGGTCCATCATGACTGAGACGAAGTAGAGGCCGAAGCCGCCGGCGGTCTGGTCGGGGGAGAGCCCGCGTTCGAACACCGTCGTCTTCAGTTCGTCGCTCATTCCGGGGCCGTCGTCGGCGATACGGACCTGCAGCCAGTCGCTGGCCTGCTGGACCGAGACGGCCACTTGCGGGGTGTCGGCGTTGTTGTGGTCGACCGCGTTCCGGAGGATGCTCAGGAGGACCTCTTCGAGCAGTGCGTTCGCCTGCACGCTGTAGTCTCCGACCAGTTCACAGGAGACCGATACCGACTCGTACTCGACCCGGAGCGACTCAATCGAGCGACGGAGCGTGGCGTTGAGGTCGACGGCGTCCAACCGCTCAGCTTCGCTCGCCGTCACGGTGTTGTTGATATCCCGGATCGTTTCGCTCATCTCCGTGAGCTTCCCACACCAGTTGCTGATGCTGTCGAGATGCCGTCGTTTCGACCGCGGCACGTCGGTTCTGATGTGCTCCGCGCGGCCGCGGATGACGACCATCGCGTTGTGCAGCGAGTGTCTGAGGACGCCGTTGAAGAACTCGATCTGCTCGCGGCGTCGCTGAACAGAACTTCGGCTCTGGCGGAGTTCGCGCTCGCGTTCGACCTGGTCGAGGGCTACCTGCGTCGTCTGTGCGAGAATCGCGGCGTACCGCCTGTCCTCCGTGGCGAGGGTGCTGTCGTGGGACGTAATCGCCATCACGCCGTGGGAGCCAAGCGGCAGCATCAGCGCGTTGTCCAGTGGGTCGAGTCCGTCCTTATCGAGCGAGACGGCCTGTATCTCACCGGTTTCGTACGTCTTCCAGAGTTTGCTTTCGGGCTCGTCCGTCGGCGAGGCGTACAGCAGTTCGTCCTCGACGTGTTCCGCAATCGATTCGCTAATGACGGCCGGTTCGAGGATGCCGTCGTCTTCGAGGAACACGCCCGCCGCGTTCTGGTCGAGGACGGCCGTCGCGAACTCGACAGCCATCTCCGCGACCGCCTCGGCGGTCTCGGCCTCGATGAACTGCTGGGTCGCGGCCTGCAGCGCTTCGAGTCGGTCCTGACGGCGCTGCTGGCCGGTCACGTCCCTGAGAACGACGAGCCGACCGCGTTCCGTCCCGGACTGGTCGGTGAGGCTCGTCGTCTGTGGGTTGTAGTACGTGAACGAATCTCCGAACGAGAACACCTCGCCACGCTCGATGTGGTCAACGAGCCCCGGGACGAGGTCGTCAAGTAGCTCTCCGTCGGGGTCCGGGTGATCCAGCGCGCTGGCCGCCGCGGCGTTGTAATCAATGATGACACAGTCGTCGTTGAGAGCGATGACTGGGTCGGGGAGGTTGTCGACGAGGGTGTCACCCGACAGCGTCGTCACAGACAGCGATTCGTCCTTGAACAGTACCCAGCCGACGAGCACCGCGTTGAGCGAGAACGCTACCGGCGTGAAGTCGATGGCCGGGTGCGGCGTGTAGCCGAAATCATACAGCACAGCGACGAATATCGGAAGGCCGGTTCCGATAATGATCGCCGCTGTCTGTCGCCGATAGACGTTCTGCGACCGGAACAAGAACTCGATCAGGAGTGCGTATCCGAGCAGTAACAGCCCGTAACTGACGGCGAGAAGTACCGCGAACGTGGGACCGCGCTGGATGGCGACCAGCGTCGTACCGAGCTGAGTGACAGGCACGGCCGCCACTTCGACGAGGTCGTGTGCCTGGTCCGTCAGCAGTAATAGCACGTCCGCGTTCACCACGAGAAACAGCGGGACGAGAGACGATGGCCGAAGCCACGACTGTCGGCCGGTGTAGACGAGCGCGAAGACGACCCAGAGCCCGATGACCTGCATAGCGGCGGTTCGCGACAGCAGGTACACTGTCCTGACAGCGGCGGGGTCCGAAACGACTATCTGCCATATCGAGATAGCACACCAGCAGCCCCCAGCGACCGCGAGCCAGCCGTACTGGCGAGCGCCGGGGACATCCTGGTTTCGGGCGGCGACGACAGCGATTGCGAAACCGATGAGCGCCCCACCCGCGTTCCCGAGGATGGCGACCGTGGCGATGTCGACATCCATATCGATACCTATTCCAACGTCAGGTTTCCCTGTATTATGCCTTTGGGCCGCGTTCTCAGTACTGCGAAACGGCCACAGTGTCGGTTCGCTACCTTTTTGCCTACACTGCTGAAATTCGCAGGCATGCTGACAGTCCGGGCGCCGGCTACCAGTGCGAACCTCGGGAGCGGCTTCGACGTGTTCGGCGTCGCACTGGAGCGTCCGGCCGACGTCGTCCGTCTGGAGAAGGCCGACCGGGTCACCATCGAAATGACTGGCGCTGGCAGCCAGTATATCCCGGAGGACCCCGACAAAAACACCGTCGGCGCGGTCGCCGAGGCGCTTGATGCGCCGGCCCACATTCAGATAGACAAGGGTGTCCGTCCCGCATCGGGGCTTGGCTCCTCCGCGGCCAGCGCCGCCGCGGCGGCCGTCGGGCTGAACGAACTGTACGACCGCGGCTACTCCCGCGAGGAACTGGTTCCCATCGCCGCCAAGGGCGAGGCCGTCGTCTCCGGGGACGCCCACGACGACAACGTCGCCCCCTCGATAATGGGCGGGTTCACCATCGCGACTGACAAGGGCGTCACGCAGGTCGACGCCGACATCCCCCTCGTCGCGTGTCTCCCCGACATCGTCGTTTCCACGCGGGACGCGCGCAACGTCGTCCCCGAGACCGCCCGCGTCGATCAGATGGTAGAGACGGTTGGCAACGCCGCGTCGCTGACGACGGGGATGCATCGCGACGACCCCGAACTCGTCGGCCAGGGGATGCACGACACCGTCGTGACGCCGGCCCGCGCGCAACTCATCGACGGCTACGAGCAGGTCCGCGAGGCCGCGCTGGCGGCCGGAGCCACCGGCGTCACTATCTCCGGAGCCGGACCGACGGTTATCGCCGCCTGTGCCGAGGAAGACCGCCGGAAAATCGCGAGCACGATGCTCGACGCTTTCGGTGAGCGCGGCGTCGACGCCCGCGTGTACCAGACCCGAATCGGCGGCGGCGCTGAAGTGTTCTGAGACCGTCCGCAGGTCCGAGCCGGCACCTCTGCGAGTAGCGGCTGGTTCCGTTTCGAAGGCAGTCGTCAAGGAGTCTGAACGAGCATTCCCGTCAGCGCGACGGAGAACTACCCCGCTGGGCGACGAGATGTCTGTACTGCGTTATAGCACTATGTACTGCTATTAGTAACAACAAGGCGTCTCGCCGAGCTACCTGAACTATCAATGGCATCTCAGACGGGGCACGCGCTTCCAGCAGCATACGACGCGCTCAACATCGGCATCGCACTGTACGACCCCGACAGTGGTGCTATTCTGGACGGCAATGAACGGCTGGCAGAGATATTCGGATACTCGGTTTCGGAGTTGCGCGAGCGGTCGATCAGCGAGTACACCGCAAACACATTCGTCCACTCTGTCGCCGATTTCAGGTCCCGGTTGCAGGACAGCGCCGCGGGCGAGTCGCGCCAGTTCACCTGGCGGATCAAACGGGCGGACGGCGAGCTCATCTGGGCCCGGATTCACCTCTCGGAACGGGTCGTGTCCGGGGGGACGTACGTCTGTGCGGAGATCCGTGACATCACGGAGTACTTCGAGACACACCACCGCGAGGAGCTCCTCTGGCGGATACTGCGACACAACCTGCGGAACGAAGCGACAGTCATCGCCGGAAACACGGCTCGTATCACAGCTTCAGCCGGGACTGAGGCCGTGCGGGACGCCAGCAAGACGATTCGGTCCCGCGTCGAAAACCTCACAAACATCGTCGAATCCGTCAAGCAGATCGAACGGGCAGTCGCGCGCCCCGGCACAGACTACACTCGCTGTCACGTCACGCGCAGGGTACGAGGTATCGTGAACACCATCCTGACCGACTACCCTACTTCAGAGATTACCGTTACCGAACGGGCGGAGCTGTGGGTAGACAGCAATGACGCATTCACATACGCACTCACCCACGCCATCGAGAACGCAATCATTCACAGTGAGGCTGTCACCCCGTCAGTCGAGGTACGCATCGGTCCGTCACCGAACACCGGCCGAGTGGAGATTTGCATTCGTGATTCGAACCCCCCGATTCCAGATACGGAGATCAGCGCGCTCTTCGACCCGACGCAGGCCACAGAAACGGCGCACGGTACCGGCGTCGGCCTGTTCGTCATGAAGTGGTGTATCGAGTCTCTCGGCGGTGAGCTCCGATTCGAGCGGAGCGGTGACGGGAACGCCGTCTTCTTCTATTTACCGGCGCGGGACCCGCCGGACGACCAGCAGTAGCGCGCCGGTCCTCGACTACGGGACGTGGTCGGGCAGATACTCAAACCGAGAAGCCAAAGACGAAAGGCAGGTCAGCCGCCCTGAATGTACTCGTTGCGAACGTCGTGGAGCACTTCCTCGGCGTGGCCCTCGGGGTTCGAGGGGGCTGGGTCGTAGACGGACTTGACTTCGCCGTCGGCCAGCACGAACGTCCGGCGGTCCGTCCGGCCGCCGCTGGTGTCCAGGCCGAACGCTTCGGCCACGGTCCCGTCGGGGTCGGCCAGCAGGTCGTACAGCAGGCCTTCCGCCTCGGCGAACTCGTCGTGGGTCGCCACGTCGTCCATCGAGACGCCGTAGACGGTGATACCGCCCTCGCGGAACTGCGGGAGGTGTTCCTGAAAATCGCGGGCTTCAATGGTACAGCCGCCGGTGAAGTCCTCCGGGAAGAAGTACACCACTGTTGGCTCCTCGAAGTCAGGCGAGACTGTTTCGCCGAACTGGTTCTGTGCGCTGACCTCGGGCGCTGGCGCTCCGGGTTCGAGCATATCATCGGTTGGTCGGCGGGGCCTACACACCTTTGGGTGGCGGCAGCACGACCCGACGGCAGGATTTGGACAACCATTTAACCGACCCCTTGGAAACCCTGCCTATGTCGAATCCGCGAATCCTGATTCTCGGGCCGCCGGGAGCCGGCAAAGGGACCCAGAGCGCCAACCTCGCCGAGGAGTACGGCGTCGAACACATCACGACCGGAGACGCGCTCCGGGGGAACAAGGACATGGACATCAGCGACATGGACACCGAGTACGACACGCCCCGCGAGTACATGGAAGCGGGCGACCTCGTGCCGGACGCGGTCGTCAACGCCATCGTCGACGAGGCGCTCTCCCAGGCCGACGGGTTCGTACTCGACGGCTACCCGCGCAATCTCGACCAGGCCGAGGAACTGGAAGGGATGACCGAACTCGACGTGATCCTCTCGCTCGACGTGTCCCGCGAGGAACTGGTCGACCGACTTACGGGCCGGCGGGTCTGTGACGACTGCGGAACGAACTACCACGTCGAGTTCAATCAGCCCGAAGAGGACGGAGTCTGTGACGACTGTGGCGGCGACCTCATCCAGCGCGACGACGACAACGAGGAGTCCGTCCGCAACCGACTGGACGTGTTCGACGACAACACCGCACCGGTCATCGACCACTACGGGGACCACGACGGCTTCGTCGCCGTCGATGGCGAACAGACCCCCGACGAGGTCTGGAGCGAGATTCAGGACGCCGTCGACGCACAGACGGCCTGAGACGCGACGGAACCGCCGTTCGAGGCCGACATCGTCGAGACAGTCAGAGTAAAACGTTGATATGCCGTCGCACCTCAAGCACACACAATGGCACGTACCGCGCCGAAGGTAGAACGACTCGCCGAAGACGGCGAGGCAATGACTGATGCGCTCTCGACGGTACTCGCTGCGGCCGAAGAGAACGGGACCGTCACCTGGAGCGACGTGAGCGACGACCTCACGAGCGGCGAGTGGGGCCGGCTCATCGAATCCGGCCTGCTCATCGACGCCGACGGCGAGGGGTTCGTTATCGACGATCCCGAGGGCGTCCGCGAGGCACTCGAAGAGTCCGACGCCGAGCCCAGCGACGATGACGACGACAGCGGCTGGTCGAAGTGGGACAAGCTCGCCGGCCTCGGGACGCTCGGCCTGTTCGCAGGCTACTCGATGACCTCGGTCCGCGACGTTATCGCAGGCGGGGTCATCGACATTGTCCTCGGGCCGCTCAACGATATGCTTCCCTTTTATGTCGTCATCCTGGTGCTTGCGATCATCACCGGCACCACCTCGACGATTCTCCAGGACAACCTCATGGATATGTCGGGGATGGGCGACCACCAGGAGAAGATGGAGGACCTGAAAGAGCGCCGCAAAGCCGCGAAGGAACGCGACGACCAGGAGGCACTTGACCGCCTCGAAGAGGAGCAGATGGAGCTGATGACCGACCAGATGGGGATGTTCAAACAGCAGTTCCGCCCGATGGTGTGGATCATGCTGGTCAACATCCCGCTGTTCCTCTGGCTCTACTGGATCGTCTTCGGAGCCGGCGTCGAGGCGAGCCCAGTGATCACGCTGCCCATCTTCGGTGAGGTCGAAGCGTGGCGCAACGGCGTCGCCGGCCCAGTTCAGGCGTGGATCGTCTGGTACTTCCTGTGCTCGCTGTCGTTCACCCAGATCATCCGGAAGGCGCTCAACGTCGAGACGACGCCGACCGGGTAGGCGCGAAGAGACAGCCCTTTCTATCGGGGCCTCCCGAACACCTCTATGTTGATTACCGTCTCCGGCCCGGCCGGCAGCGGCAAGAGCACACTTGCCAAGAGCCTGGCCGACGCCCTGAGCTACGAGCACGTCAGCGGCGGGGACATCTTCCGCTCGCTGGCCGAGGAACGCGGGATGACGCCGCTCGAACTGAACAAAGCAGCCGAGGAGGACGACCAGATCGACCGCGATCTGGACCGCCGGCTCCGGGATATCGCCGCCGAGCGCGACGACCTCGTACTGGAGTCCCGTCTCGCCGGCTGGATGGCGGGCGAGTACGCCGACATGAAACTGTGGCTGACCGCGCCGCTCGATGTACGCGCCGACCGCATCGCGACGCGGGAGAACAAGCCCTTCGAGCAGGCAAAGACTGAAACCCGGGAGCGCGGCGAGAGCGAGGCCCAGCGCTACAGCGACTACTACGACATCGATTTCGACGACCTCTCTATCTACGATCTGGCGGTCAACACCGCCCGCTGGGACCCGCAGGGCGTTCTGAGCGTGACCCTGCACGCCGTCGAATCGTACAGCCCCGACGGCGACGAAGGGAAGGCACCGGTCGAGAACATCCGGTACGAGTTCTGAGTCGATGACGCTCCGTGCCCCGCCCGACGACCGGGACCTGGACTCGCTTCGCTCCTTCGGCGTCGTCAACCTCGACAAGCCCCCGGGACCCTCGGCCCACCAGGTCGCGGCCTGGATTCGCGACGCCACCGGCCAGAACCGGGTCGCCCACGGCGGGACGCTCGACCCGAAGGTGACGGGCTGTCTGCCCGTGTTGCTCGGCGACGCCGCCCGGATGGCCCAGGTGTTCGACGACGCTGTCAAGGAGTACGTCACCGTGCTCGAACTCCACGACCAGGCCCCGGCCGACATCACGGACATCGTCGCCGAGTTCGAGACCGAGATTTACCAGAAGCCGCCCCGGAAGAGCGCGGTCAAGCGCCAGTTGCGCTCGCGGCGGATTCACGCGCTGGATATCCTCGAACAGGCCGAGCGCAGACTGCTCCTGCGGGTCCGCTGTGCCTCGGGGACCTACATCCGGAAACTGTGTCACGACATCGGGCTGGCGGCGGGTACGGGCGCACACATGGGCGACCTCCGCCGGACGGCGACCGGCACCTTCGACGACGCGTCGCTGTCGACGATGCACGACCTCGTCGACGCGCTAGCCTTTGCCGACGAGGGTGACGAGGGGAAACTCCGCGAGATTATCCAGCCGGCGGAGCGCGCGCTGGTCCACCTGCCGCGGGTCACGATTGCACCGAGTGCTGCTCGGGAAGTCGAAGACGGTGCGCCGGTGTATGCGCCGGGTGTCATCGAAGCCGGCCTGGCCGAAGTAGGTGACGCGACGGCCGAGGTGGGGTCGCAGGTCGTCTGTGTCACGCCCGACGGCGCTGCGGTCTGTCTGGGGATGCTCGTCGCCGACCCGGACGCCGACAGCGGCCTCGTTGTCGAACTCGACCGCGTGCTGGTGTAGGTCGTCGTTCCGGGGCCAACGTCGATAATTCCGGGTCAGGTACTCATGAGCCGCGGGAAAAGCTAAGAACGCTTCACGCATAGTACTAGTATGGACCGATGGGTCGACCCCGACGAGGCTGACCCGGCGCAGTGGCGTGGAACAGGACCGTACGACGACCTGCGCCGGGGCGAGGAGACGGTCTCAGTGCTCGAACGCGCAAGTCGGACGCCACTGCCGTATCAGTACGAGATCGATATCCACCATGACAACGACGTCGCCGAGCAGTTCCGGTCCAGCGAATACAAACACGCACGTATCGTCTACAACAGCGGCGTTGACGCCAACCGACGGATCAAGCTCCTTACCCGCGGAGTGCTGTGGGGTGGCGACGAACTACACCAGCGGTTTCAGGCGCAGTACCGTCGACCGCCGCCACCCACTGAGACCGTTCCGTTCGGTGAGTATACCGTCTGGACCCGGTACCAGTACGGGACCATCGAGCGAACAGACGACGGACTAACGTTCACTGAGAGCGAAGCGAACCCGGACGAATCGCTCCAGGAACTCGACTGGGCGACCCTTTTCGACCCGGTCCGAGAACGGCTCGCAGAGTTGGAACTGGTCCGGAACCCCTCCTTCGCGAAATACCGCTTGAAAGAACTCGGTGAGTGGACTGCCTATCGAACGCGGTTCCAGTACGACCCCGGCGCGTTCGCCATCGGTCCCTGATTAGGGGACCTATAATAAATCGGGATGGGCGGTACACAACGTCATGAAGCACCTACTAATTGCGGTCCCGCTTCAGCCCGGTGGCGGGTTCCTCGAACTAGCGCTGCTGTTTCTCGTCCTCGCCGTCGTTGCTGGGCTGGCCGGCCTGGGGGGCGTGGCGGGGCTCAGCATGCGAATAGCGAAGATACTCGTCGTCGTGTTCCTCGTCCTGATGGTCGTTAGCTTCCTCCTGTGACGCCGGCTTCGGTGGGTAGTGTCACCGCCACACCGTTTCTGAATCCTTTTATCCATGTGACGACTTCTATCGGGTATGACCGAGCAGGACGCAGCCGACGACACGGCCGCGACGGAGGAGTCGACCGCGAGCGAGGCGCAAGCGGACGGCAACGTCGACGCGGATTTCGAAGACGCCCCCGAGGACGTCACCGCAGACGAGGTTGACCTGGGCGAGTTCGACGTCGACGACGATCTGGTCGACCGGGTCGCCGAATCGGACCCCGAAGACATCGCTCGGGAACTCTCCGCGCTGCGGACGCGCGCAGACAGTCTCGAATCGCAGGTCGAACAGCAGGACGGCGACATCGAGGAGCTAGAGGAGAAGCTCAAGCGCAAGCAGGCGGAGTTCCAGAACTACAAGAAGCGGATGGACAAGCGCCGCGAACAGGAGCAACAGCGTGCCACTGAGGACCTCGTGACGCGCCTGCTCGACGTTCGGGACAATCTGGAGCGCGCGCTCGGACAGGACGAGGACACCGATATCAGGGGCGGAGTCGAGTCCACGCTCCGCCAGCTTGACGACGTGCTCGACGCCGAGAACGTCGAGGTTATCGACCCCGAACCGGGCGGAGACGTCGACCCGACACAGCATCAGGTGCTCGCCCGCGTCGACAGCGACCAGCCGGACGGAGCCATCGCCGATGTCCACCGGCCGGGCTACGAGATGGCCGACAAAGTGCTGCGCGAGGCACAGGTAACCGTCAGCGAGAGCGAGGAGTAGCGGGCGACCACGACGGTATAGCGGTCGTATTGCGGTACATTAAATAATCACCGGTCAGGGAACGCCACCGAGTAGAAAAACGCCCGGAGGAGGCCCCTTTGTCCGTTTTTCCGATCAGTACATCTAGCAACTTTTAACCGGCGCAATCCGCTATGAGCGGGTAAGATGGCGAGCAACAAGATTCTGGGTATCGACCTTGGGACCACGAACAGCGCGTTCGCGGTCATGGAAGGTGGCGACCCCGAAATCATTGTCAACGGCGAAGGCGAGCGGACGACACCCTCTGTCGTCGCGTTCGACGACGGCGAGCGACTCGTCGGGAAACCGGCGAAGAACCAGGCGGTAAAGAACCCCGACGAGACCATCCAGTCGATCAAGCGCCACATGGGCGAGGACGACTACTCGGTCGAACTGGACGGGGAGGAGTACACGCCGGAGCAGGTCTCGGCGATGATCCTCCAGAAGATCAAACACGACGCCGAGGAGTACCTCGGCGACGAGATCGAGAAGGCCGTCATTACCGTCCCGGCGTACTTCAACGACCGACAGCGCCAGGCGACCAAGGACGCCGGGGAGATCGCCGGCTTCGAGGTCGAACGCATCGTCAACGAGCCGACCGCGGCCGCGATGGCCTACGGCCTCGACGACGAGTCCGACCAGACGGTCCTCGTGTACGACCTCGGGGGCGGCACCTTCGACGTCTCCATCCTCGACCTCGGTGGGGGTGTCTACGAAGTCGTCGCGACCAACGGGGACAACGACCTCGGTGGCGACGACTGGGACCACGCCATCATCGACTACCTCGCCGACGAGTTCGAGGCCGAACACGGCATCGACCTGCGCGACGACCGGCAGGCCCTCCAGCGGCTGACCGAAGCCGCCGAGGAAGCCAAGATCGAGCTCTCCTCGCGCAAGGAGACCCGCATCAACCTCCCGTTCATCGCGACCACGGACGACGGGCCGCTGGACCTCGAACAGAAGATCACGCGCGCGAAGTTCGAGTCCCTCACCGAGGACCTCATCGAGCGCACCGTCGGCCCGACGGAGCAGGCGCTTGCCGACGCTGAATACACCAAAAGCGACATCGACGAGGTCATTCTCGTCGGTGGCTCGACGCGGATGCCCCAGGTGCAGGACCAGGTCGAGGAGATGACCGGGCAGGAGCCGAAGAAGAACGTCAACCCCGACGAGGCCGTCGCGCTGGGCGCGGCCATCCAGGCCGGCGTCCTGAGCGGCGACGTGGACGACATCGTCCTGCTCGACGTGACGCCGCTGTCGCTGGGTGTCGAGGTCAAGGGTGGTCTGTTCGAGCGGCTCATCGACAAGAACACGACCATTCCGACCGAGGAGTCGAAGATCTTCACGACCGCTCAAGACAACCAGACGCAGGTCCAGATCCGCGTCTTCCAGGGCGAGCGTGAGATTGCCGAGGAGAACGAACTGCTCGGCGCGTTCGCGCTCTCCGGCATCCCGCCGGCCCCCGCGGGCACGCCCCAGATTGAAGTGTCCTTTAACATCGACGAGAACGGGATCGTCAACGTCGAAGCCGAGGACAAGGGCTCGGGCAACAAGGAGGATATCACCATCGAAGGCGGTGCTGGCCTCTCCGACGACCAGATCGAGGAGATGCAACAGGAGGCCGAACAGCACGCCGAAGAGGACGAGCAGCGCCGCGAGCGCATCGAAGCGCGCAACGAGGCCGAAGCGTCCGTCCGCCGTGCCGAGACGCTCCTCGACGAGAACGAGGAGGAGATCGACGAAGACCTCCAGTCCGACATCGAGGCGAAAATCGAGGACGTCGAGGAAGTCCTCGAAGACGAGGACGCCACGAAGGAAGACTACGAGGAGGTCACCGAAACCCTGAGCGAGGAACTGCAGGAGATCGGCAAGCAGATGTACCAGGACCAGGCCCAGCAGGCCGCCGGCGGTGCCGCGGGCGCTGGTCCGGGCGGCGCAGCCGGGGCCGGCGGAGCCGCTGGACCAGGTGGCGCAGCAGGCGGCGCTGCAGAGCAGGGCGAGGAGTACGTCGACGCCGACTTCGAAGACGTCGACGACGAAGACGAGGACTAACAGGACGAGGCCGAGTCGTCGGCTCGGAAGATGAGCGAAGCGATATCTTCCGGTGTTTCGAGACGTGAGCGGAGCGAACGTCTCGAAGACGATGACGAAGAATAAGTCGTTTTCACCAGCTCGTTAGACGTGTCTGGCGGGCTCGCAACGGTGAACGGCACATATTTTTTGAGTGCCGGAAGTGCTGAAGCTGAATCCACGGGTCTGGGGAGCGTTGTCGGATTCACGAAGCGGTCGGATTGGGTCAGTAGGAGTATCTGTTCAGTACATGGCTGCGTTCCATCATGTTGAGTTGACAATCGCTGTGAGCGGGCACATCGCTGTTCCGATCCTCCTAACCAAGGAATCGGAGTATTAGTAGGGATCGCCTAGCGCAGGTAACCCTGATAATCAAAACAGTATAAGATAATGAAAATAGCGCATATATATCAGATAGTCGAGCGTACGGCCGCACAGTGAGCAACCAGAAACAGATACAAGCGCAGCGGCTGAGCACCCACCTCGACGCGGTGCGACACGAAGACCGTCGGCAGATACTCTTAGCGATACGTGACACGGAGCGGTGGCGGCCGTCCATCTCGGAGTTCGACGGCAGTCGGACACCAGTGGGAGAGCCGGCAATCCCGGCGGACCTCTATCACCGGCATCTCCCGAAGTTAGCGGAGATGGAGCTCATCAAGTGGGACCGGGAGACTCACTGGGTAACACGCGGCCCGGAGTACGAGCAGGTCCGACCGCTCCTTGCGTTCCTCTCCGAGAACTACGACGAGTGAGAGATAGGGAGGGCAAAATCCCGAACTGCGTTGTTCGCTAATCCTGTTCGAGTGGCGTCATTTCCACGACGCCCTGCGAGAGGAGGCGGCGCGCGATGACGATGAGTCCGTTTCTGAGTCCGGTCGCGAAGATGGCCTGTTCGTCGCCAGTCTGCGGGTCAATTGAGCTGACGAGCATTGCCGACCGGTCGACGAGCAGGAGCCGGCCGACAGCAGCGTCTTCCTGCGGTGTCATCTCGCCGCGGAGCCAGTCCAGTTCCGACAGGAACGCGGTCGCGCGTGGGATTTCCTGTTCCACACGGTCCCGTATCGAAGCGGACCCGCTTCCGACGATAAGGTCGATATCCGAGTCGATGGAATTGAGTTGCTCGATCAGTGGCTCGGTGAGGACCGCGTCGGAACCGATGACGAGGACCACTTCGTTGGTCGTGTCGCCGATGATTGCCGCGGCACGGTTCTCGATAGCTTCGGACCCGGTGAGCGACCAGACCTCCTGTAGCTCGGCCTCGTCGTCGTCGTCGGACTCGATGCTTCCCATCTCGCGTAGCGCGGACTGGAGGCGTTCGACGCGCTCTTCGTACTGATCGCGGAGCGTTTCGGTGGCCTCGGAGAGCGGGACGGCCCGGAACTGCTGGGGACTGGAATGCTGGACCTCGACCAGCCCCTTCGCTTCGAGAATCCGGACGGCGTCGTAGACCCGCGTTCTCGGGACCTCCGTCACCTCGCTCAGTCCCTTCGCTGTACCGCTGGACATCCGAGAGAGTCCGACAAAACATTTCGCCTCATACTCTTTCAGGCCCAACTCCTGGAGTAAACTTACTGCTTCTTCGTGTGTTGCATCAGATGTCATGTGTCCCAACCTTCATCTCGGTGGAAGCCGAGGATGTGTAGAGAGATGACGCCCACAGGTAAAAGACGTTGTTACTGTAACACTGTCGGCTCTCGTCTCAGTGAGCGTTGTTCGACGAACGATCCATAGCGTATTGTGACTGAAGGAGCCTCCAGCGGTTGTAATCGACGATCTGCGTCGAAGTTATTTCAACGTGACATCTATGTTTACTCAATTAATCACACAACTGTTATACATGGGTCCTGACTATGAGTAGTTGGCACGCAGCAATCTATGTGTCCCAACCACATCTGCTGCGTGCTATTTTCAAAAGATCGGTCCGACAGGCTCTGAGCGGCGCGTCCAGAACGTGGTTTCCCCGAAGCAGATCGCTGTAAGATGGAACTCAGCAGTCATCTCGCTGCCCGTATTTCGACCCCAGTGTTCACTCTCGGTGGAAACAGTTCACTCCGAAAAGCAAGTTCATCGGATAGCTATTGTATCAGCCTACGGTTATAAAATGTAACCAACACCGTGTATTCACAGACATGTAACCGGTGTTCACTCCGATATTAGATAGCTGTATTATACATCACATATCCAACTGATGAATTGACAGTAGAATTAATATGATAGATAGACATATTTCCAGTAATGAGTGGGTCCGACAGGCGGCCCGACCGGACATCTGACGACCCGGACACCCTCCACGCGGAGTTCGACTGGGACGTTGTCTCACCGTCAGTCGCAGTGATGCAAACGGTCGCGACCGCGGCTGACCGAGAGGCCATAGAGCTATCGCCCCTCATCGAAACGCTCGATCCGGACGCGCTTGACGAGCTATTTGTCCATGCGTCAGGTCCGGACAGAGCCGTTTCGCTCTCGTTTCAGCTGGACGACTACGCTGTGACCGTGACCGGATCTGGGGACGTGTATGTCCGCACCGGGCCCGTCCGTTCGTGACCGTTTGCAGGACAGGCACACCACCGACGGCGGCCGGTGACGCTTCCCGGAGACGCTCTAGCGGGCCCGCCTGTGAGGTGCAAACAGTCAGCCAGTCTCGTTACCGAGCGTCACTGTGTCGAGCGTCGTCGTCCGCTCGCCCGGCGCGCCAAGTGGCCGACCGGTCCAGCGAACCGCAACGGTATCGCCGCTGTCGAGGAAGAAGCCGACGGAGACGTCGCCGTCGAGGTAGTTACCGTCGCCGTCCGAGTCCACGCGCGGGTCGTCAAGAACGATTGTATCGTCAGATTCGACGGGTAGCTGGTCCGCCCCGGCCCACGTCAGCGTGGTCGAGCGGTTCCGGTCGGCGTCGGTGACGACGAGTGTCAGCGCGTGCGTGCTGGTGTCCGTGAGTCTGTCCCCGCCGGCGTGGGTAAGCGTGACCGCCCCTGCCTCGGCGTCGAACTGGCCGTCGATGGTGACCGACGGGGACGCCGTCCGCAGGTCCGCGCCGGGGCCGACGACGAGTGCGGCCAGCCCGACAACGGCCAGCGCCGCGAGCCCCCAGACTGCGACTCGCTCGACCGTGACGAGACCCCGGTGACCACGCGACGACTCAAGATTCATTGCCCGAATCCTCCCCCGGCACGGAAATAAGCGCCCCGGTACGGGTCGAACACTACTAGTCGGCAACCCGTTCTTTTGAAGTAGCTCAATCGTCTAAGCCTCGTACAACGAATGAGTCAGGATTTCTACGAGATACTGGGTGTCTCTCGGGACGCCTCCGAAGACGAGATCAAGGAGGCTTATCGAGAGAAAGCCCGGGAATACCACCCGGATGTGAGCGACGACCCCGACGCCGAGGAGAAGTTCAAGCAGGCGAAAAAGGCCAAAGAGGTCCTCACCGACGAGGAGAAGCGCCAGATGTACGACCAGATGGGTCACGAGCGCTTCGAGCAGGCTGAGAAGCGTGGCGGCGCTGGCGGTGGCGGCGGCCGCGGCGGCATGGGCGGGGACCCGTTCGGCGGCGGCGCTGGCGGCTTCGATATGCAGGATATCTTCGACCAGTTCTTCGGCGGCGGTGGCCGCGGCGGCCGTGGCGGCAGCCGACGGCGACAGGGCCAGGACCTCCAGACCCGACTGGAGATCGACCTCGAAGAGGCCTACGACGGCGCGACGAAGCAGCTGAACGTCACCCGGCCGGAAGCCTGCGACGACTGTGACGGGGCCGGGCATCCGCCGGGAGCCGACTCCGAAACCTGTCCCGAGTGTAACGGCCAAGGCCAGACGACGCAGGTCCAGCAGACGCCGATGGGACGGGTTCAGCAGACGACGACCTGCCGCCGGTGTGACGGCGAGGGGACGCTGTACGACGAGACGTGCTCGACCTGTCGGGGCAACGGCGTCGTCCAGAACGACGCGAGCCTCGAAGTCGAGGTCCCGGCCGGCATCGCCAACGGGCAGACGCTCCGGATGGAGCGCGAGGGCGCACCCGGCGAGAACGGCGGCCCGAACGGCGACCTGCTCATCGAGGTGAGCGTTCGGGACCACCCGGACTTCGAGCGCGACGGCGACGACCTGCAACACCAGCAGGCCATCTCGTTTCCGCAGGCCGTCTTCGGCGACACTATCACCGTCCCGACGCTGGACGGCGAAGTTGAGGTCGACGTGCCCAGCGGCACCCAGAGCGGCGAAGTGTTCCGACTGGAGGGCAAAGGAATGCCGCGACTCCGCCGACGCGGCAAGGGTGACCTCTACGTACAGGTGCAGGTCGTCACGCCCGACAGCCTCAACGCCGAACAGAAGGAGGCCCTCGAACAGTTCGCGGAGGCCGGTGGCGAGGAGGTCGACGTCGAGGAAGGCTTCTTCGAGAAACTGAAGAACTCGCTGTAGTCAGTCGCCACTCGCCGGCGTCCCGTCTGAGCCGGACTGACCCTCGTATTTCGCGAGCGCCGCCGAGAGCGCGGCATCGGCACTGACATCGAGCTGTTCACACAGCGCGAGCAGTGCGAACAGGGCGTCGCCGAGTTCGTCCTCCCGTAGCGACAGCGCCGTCGAGTCGGTACCGTAGCCGGTCGTTTCGTTGACTTCGGCCGCGATGTCGCCGAGTTCGGCCACCACATCGAGTAGCCGGTAGGCTGGCGGCGTGTCGATATCGTTGTGCCTGAGCACGTCGGCGACTTGTTGTTGTCTTTTCATTTCTAGAGCGTGGAGGAGGCCACTTATATCGGCTTTGTGGCCGCGCTGTTTTTCATCGGCGGGGCCAAACGACGACACATGCAGGTACTCGGTGACCTTGTCGCGCAGGCCCGCGACCGCGACGGTGTTCTCTTTCGCTCGCCGGAGCGGTCGACACCGTACAGTTACTCCGACTTCGCTACGAACGCCTGGAAGGGCGGGAATCTGCTGCGGCACTACGGCGTCCGGCATGGGACGCGGGTCGCCGTCGTCGTCGGCCCGAAAGAGCCGACCGACGAAGATCGGCCGGGCTACCTTCGGGATGCGCCGGACGCACTGCTTGCCTTCCTCGCGGCCGCACTCGACGGCGCGGTCGTCGATATGGACCCGCCGAATGCGGTCGATGCGACAGCACTGGTCGCACCAGCGGCATGGCTCGACCGCTACACGCAGGGGCCGGGAACGAAGGGGCTGGCCTACGGCGGCCCAGTCGATGATCCCACCATCGCTCAGTTCGAGCGGGAGCTGTGGAGCGAGAACCCGCTCCAGCCGCCGGGCGAAGTCGCGCCCGAGGACGACGTGCTGGCGGCCGACAGAACGTACACACACGGCGAACTCATGGCCGAGAGCGGTCGTGTCGTCGCTGACTACGACATCGACGCGGAGACGACTGTCGCGCTCCGGGCACCGATGACGACTGCGGGTGCAGTGGTCGCCGGACTGCTTGCACCGATGCGGGCCGGTGCGACGGTGGTGTTCGGTGGCGACGAGACCGCGGACATCGCTGTCGCCGATGGAGATGCACCGGAAGAAACCGTTGTTCGGCCGGGCGACGCAACGCCGTCGTAGCTCCTTTTAATCGTCCGCTACGGGGCCGTTTAGCGAGTCGCGCGGTACTCGCCGTGTTTGACGCCGAGCGCTAGAATTAGCGCGAAGACGACTATCTGCCCGACACTGACGGGGAGTGCGATACTCGAAGGCATTCCCATGAACGAGCCGCTCACCATTACCCCGACAAGGACGAGAAAGGCGATTGCAGTCTTTGTCGTATCGAATTCCATAACAGCCGATCATTGGAGCCCGGGTCGTCTAAACGTTGGCTTTGCGGTTACTCTGTCGGTCGGACGAAGTCCGCAAGCGTCACCAGTAGCCCGAGCACCCACCCCAGCGGGATGGAGATGCCGAGCCAGATGATGACGTAGGCGATGCCTTCCCGCTCGAAGTTCTCGATGAAGAACTCCGCGACACCGACAGCGGCCAGCACCTCGTAGAGGAACCACCGGGACAACGAGTCGCTCGCGGGAATGACGACCGAGGCGACGGTCGTCGAGTACAGCGCTGCGACGACAGGCGGCAGGAAGATGGCCGTCATGGCGAACGGATACGCCAGCGCGACTGTCGTCCCGCGGCCGCCGACCCGCCGGAACGTGACAGCCAGTGCGGCCGACAGCGTCGCAACGCCGCCGGCGACAACGACGGCGGTGAACCCACCCGACACGAGGTCGATACTCCCCGGTTCGAGTCGCGCGAGAGCCGCCAGGCCACCCCAGGCGACGACGGAGAGTAGAACGACGCCGACGACGCCCAGGCGGGTCGCCGTGCCGTCGATGCGACGGGTCTGGTAGCGCAGGACGACGCCACACAGTACCAGCGGATACACCAGCGCGATGACTGGGACCCCGAGCGCAGACCAGAGGCGATAGAGGGCCAACCCGACCGAGGAGTCCGGCGTCCACGTCCCGAGGACGGTGTCGTTAGCGTTTCGCTGACGTGGATACACGAGTTCCATCCACGTTTCGTGTAATCTATTGAGGTCGATACGGATCCCGCCGACGACCCCGTGGCTTCCGGTAGACATACCGGTGATTTCGTTCTACCGGCGTTAAATGTTTCACGGCAGCCGTGGCTGTTGTGATATGCTGTGAAGAGTACTGCCCCGATTCGAAACCGACATATTCAGGACGGGGAGTCACAAACGGTCAGGTATGACAGACGGTAGAGCGGACGTGTCCCGTCGGGGCTTCCTGCGGACGGCGGCAGGGGCCACGGCTGCGTCGGCCGCAGCAGGCACCGCGACCGCACAGGAAGGCACCGAAGGCGGCGACGGTGGCGGAGGCGGCGGCGAGCCGGACTACGGTGGTTTCCTGGATCAAGTCGGGAACTTCGACGGGTCGACCGTCGATGAGACCGGGAAGGACACAGTGACCGTCGAAGTCGGTGTACAGGCCAACGGTGGCGCGTACGGGTTCGGTCCGGCTGCCGTCCACGTCGACAACGGCGCGACCGTCCAGTTCGAATGGACGGGCGAAGGCGGCGGCCACAACGTCGTCTCGGACGGCGACGGCCCGCTGGACTCCGGCAGTACAACTTCCAGTGCCGGCGTCAACTACGAGCACACCTTCGAGGAAGACGGCATCTACCCCTACGTCTGCGTGCCACACGAAGGACTCGGGATGAAGGGGGCCGTCGTCGTCGGGACGGACTACCCGACGAAGTCCTCCGGCGGCGGTGGTGGCGAGAGCGCCGGTCCGCCGGAAGTGCCAAACAGCGCGAAAACGCTCGGCGTCGCAACCTCGTTCGTGATGGTCGCGACGCTCGGACTCGCGTACTTCTTCATCCGGTACGGCGGCGACTACGAGACGCCCGAGTAACGCGCCGTCGCCGCGTTACACCGAATCCGGACCGGCGTGAATCTTCAGGTCGACGTCCCGTTCCTGCCCTTCGAGGTCCTCGACGACGCGTTCGACGATTTTGGTCGCCTCTTTGCGGATGAGCGGCTTGACTTTCTCGATGACCCAGTCCATCGAAACGAGTCGGGGGAGGTCGACGGCATTGTCCGAGGCCGACCCGGGGTCGAACGCGACGTGAAACCGCACCCGTGACGCCGTCTCCACGTCCGCCGGGACGCCGTCCGGGTCAGGCTCGACTGCCCAGTACCCTTCGGCGTCGATGTCCTTGACGATCCGCCAGTCGATGCGCGTCGGCGGCGAAACATCAGTCACCGCCGACCGAGCGGTGTAGGAGAGCTTCCACCACGAAAACACGAGGTCGTAGTTCGTCCCCGGCGAGCCGTCGCCGTCCTGTACCACGCGGTCGAGATACTCCGAGTATCGTGCGTAGCCCGGAAAGTCCAGCAGAAACTCGTAGACCTCTTCGGGTGGGACGTACACGACCGTGCTGACCTCGACTTCGTCCACGTCTGTGACACCGGATGTACCGAAGGTAAACTTTCGGGCTGGACCCCCGGCCGTGGCCGCGTTTTTTGCCGAAACATTTCTACAGAGCATAATTACGAACAGAAAATATTATCATCCTGTATTGGATACAGAGGAAGTACCATGAGTGCATCCGATATCCAGTCCGCTGATACCGACAGCGAGCACGAGACCAGCGGGTGGGACGCCGTCCGCGATCTCCCGCCGAGCGCGAAACTCGTCGCGAAAGTCCTGGAGTACAACGACACCCTCACTCAGAGCCAACTCGCCGAGGAGACGCTGCTGCCACCGCGGACGGTCCGGTACGCCCTCTCCCGCCTCGAAGACGTCGGTGTCATCGATTCCCGGTTTTCGTTCTCCGACGCCCGCAAGCGGATCTACACGCTCCGGGTCGAGTAGCCACCCGACACGCCTCACGTCGAGTAATCGAACCCCGTATTCCGCGCCAAGAACCGTTTCACCGCTCCTTGTCGCCCGTTGACAGTGTGAGGACAACGTTGATTAGTCAGCCTCACAAGACATCTGATATGAAAGTCGTCCTGATTGGTGTCGGGCAGGCTGGTGGGAAAGTAACCCAGTCGCTTGCCCAGTTCGATTACGACATGGGGTTCGACGCTGTCCGGGGGGCCCTCGCCGTTAATACGGCGCGAGCCGACCTCCAGAACCTCGATATCGACACGGCCCTCATCGGACAGGACCGCGTGAAAGGTCACGGCGTCGGCGGTGACAACGAACTCGGGGCCCAGATCATGCAGGAGAACGCCACCGAGGTGCTCGACGAACTCGATGGGCGCATCACGACCGAGGCCGAGGCCATCGTCGTCGTCGCCGGACTCGGCGGTGGCACTGGCTCCGGCGGCGCACCGATGCTCGCCCGCGAACTCAAGCGCATCTACGAGAAGCCGGTGTACGTCCTCGGCATCCTCCCCGGCCGGGACGAAGGCGGTCTGTACCAGGCGAACGCCGGTCGCTCGCTCAAGACCGCCGCCCGCGAGGCCGATTCCCTCCTCCTCGTCGACAACGACGCCTGGCGGGGCAGCGGCGACAGCGTCGCTGCCGGGTTCGAACGCGTCAACGACGCTATCTCCCAGCGCGTCGGCCTGCTGTTTGCTTCCGGCGAGGCTGTCGAGGGAGTCGGTGAGAGCGTCGTCGACTCCTCGGAGATCATCAACACGCTCAGGGGCGGCGGTATCGCCTCCATCGGCTACGCCAGCGCCGAGGCCAGCGAGGACGCCGGTGAGAACGTCAACACCATCACCAGCGTCACCCGGAAAGCCCTCCTCACGAGCATGAGCCTGCCCAACGCGGTCAAGGCCGACTCGGCCCTCCTCGTCGTCGCGGGCGACCCCGAACGCCTCTCGCGGAAGGGCGTCGAACGAGCGCGCCGCTGGGTGGAAGACCAGACCGGGAGCATGGAGGTCCGGGGCGGGGACTTCCCGCTCGGCTCCGACAAAATCGCGTCGCTCATCGTTCTTTCGGGCGTCGAACGGTCCGAGCGGGTCGACGAGTTCATGAAGCGCGCCCGCGAGGCGGCTGACTCCCAGGGCGGGACGACCGACCCGGACGAGTTCACAAACGACAAACTGGACGGACTGTTCTAAGCTGTTTTCGGCGCAGATACCGGAATCGATCGACTGAGACGGCAGCCTCAGGCGAGGCTGCTACCGTCGAACTTCGCGCGGTCGAAGTCGTGGTCGAGCAGGTCGAGAACGGTCGGCGCGATGTCGTAGAGATCGGCGTCTTCGATGCGAACGTCCGGGTCATCGACCAGAAGCGTCGCGTTGTCGAAGCTGTGCATCCCGTTTCGCGGTCCGACGCCGAAAACGTCCTCGGAGCCTTTGAATCCGGCTTTCAGGTCGAAGCCGTGGTTCGGGACGACGGTGAGATCCGGCGCGATGTCGTCGTGGTCGCCGCGGAAGGCGTCTTCCTTGGTCACGACACGGTCGGCGACCTTCTTGCCGTCCGGGCCTTCAAGCGATTCGAGTTTCTCCTTGAGGTCCGCACGAACGGACTCGTACTCGGATTCGGGAACGCTGCCGTTCGGCTCCCGGCCCTCTAAGTTGATGTAGAACCGTCCTGGGATGAGCGAGTACGCCTTGGTGTCCTCGCTGATATCGCCGAGTTCGGAGTGGTCGTCGGTCGCGTAGTCGAGCCACCCTTCCTCCTGGAGCCACTCGTTGAAGTGGACTTCGTAGTCAAGGGAAGTGAAACCGTGGTCCGAGGCAACGACCATCGTCACGTCGTCGGGGAGTCGGTCGCGCAGGTCGCCGAGATAGGCGTCGACCTGCTTGTAGAACTCGAAGAACGCCTCCTGGTTCTCGCCGTCGCGCTCGTAGTCTTTGAACAGGAAGTGGTTGACACGGTCAGTGGTCATGAACACCCCGAAAAACAGGTCCCAGTCGTCCTGCTCGACATAGTGTTTGAACGCTTCGTAGCGTTTTTCCAGCGTCTTGTGGGCGTCCTCGACGAAGTCACTCTTGTCGTCGTCGTGGCCGAGTTTGGCGTTGACGTCGATCCGGTAGTCGCTGTCCTGAAGGTGGTCCCGGAGTTCGTCCGGGTAGGCGGCCTTGTCCACGCCCGGTGAGAGGAAGCCCGACACCATCCGCTGGACGTTCCGCTGTGGCGGGAAGGTGACCGGCACGTTCAGAACCGTGGCATTGCGGCCATCGTCGGTGACGCGGTCCCACAGGCGCGTCGCCTGCACGTCACGCCCCATCGGGACGTAGGTGTCGTAGGAGCCGACCTCGCGGTCCTGGAAGCCGTAGACGCCCGTTTGTCCGGGGTTAACGCCGGTCGTCAGCGCCGGCCAGCAGGCGCTAGACTCGGGCGGAACGATGCTGTCGATGGGGCCGGCGCTTCCGTCCGACGCCATCTCCGTGAGGTTCGGGAACACGTCGGGGTGTTCGTCGATGAGGCTAAACGGTACGCCGTCAATGCCGAAGAAGGCAACACGCGGTGCGTCGTCGCCCTTCAATCGGTCGAATAATCCCATACGACCCGTTAGTCAGGTCAGGAACAAGAAACTTCTTTTCGGAGCCGCGTCACCGAAAGCGGCAAAACCATCGATACAGCCCACGATCAGGACGACTGGTCCGCGTTCTCCGGGACCACGGTCAGATGTGCGAGTCCGGGTGTCGACCGCCGCTCGACTCGCGGAACGACAGTCGTGTGGTCCAGCGCCGCGTCGGTGTCATCAGTAGCCATACACGTATCGATAGTGGTTACACGGGCAAAAAATTACCCATGCTCATACATAATCGGAGACACCTGCCGGTATTACTTCTGGAAATACGGCGGCGGTGGAACAAAACCGCAAAAATGTGGTCCCGGAAGCGTCAGTTGAACTCTTCGTCGTACAGTTCCTGGGCGTGGACGATAGCGTCCTTTGCAGCTTCTTTGTCCTCCCAGCCCAGCGTTTCGACTTCTTTGCCTTCTTCGAGGTTCTTGTAGGTCGAGAAGAACTCGTCAATCTCGTCGAGGGTCTGCTGCGGGATGTCGTCGAGGTCCTCGATGTGGTCGTAACGCGGGTCCTCGACCGGAACTGCGATGACCTTATCATCTTGCTCGCCGTCGTCGTCCATCTTCATCAGGGCCACGGGGCGGGCTTCGATGACACAGCCGGGGAACGTCTGGTCTTCGACGAGGACTAACACGTCGAACGGGTCCTCGTCGTCGTAGTACGACTGCGGAATGAAACCGTAGTCAGACGGGTAGTGAACGTTCGAGTGGAGAACACGGTCGAGGACGACACCAGGGATGTCCTTCTCGTATTCGTACTTGTTACGCTCGCCTTTCAGGCACTCGACGACAGCGTAGATCTCTTCGGGCGGGTTCGGTCCGGTTTCCAGGTCTTCCCAGAGGTTCGTCATCACCGGCGACTGCGCGACGCCGTCAAAAAATCTTTTCGTAATAGCCACAGCTATTGGGTATTATGCGCTATATAACCCAATAATATCTAACTATAGATATATTCTTAGATTACACTTACTACCTGTAAACGACAATCTGAAAGCAGATTAATCGGAAACTCAATTTAACTGAATCCACATAATATAAATTTCTCGATATTATTGTACCTGCTAGTTGTGTGGTGGTTAATGCCCCACAGCAGGCGTTGTGCGCCAGAGTTAACAAGTGTTAAATAGCTTGCTGACATTTACCCAACTATGTCAGAGGCACAAACAGTTACTGACAGTCCGGGCATCGCAAAAGAGCTTACCGCTTTTCAGCAGAATATCCTGGTAATACTCGCTGAAGAGCCGCGGTATGGTCTCGCTATCAAGCGCGAACTAGAAGAATACTACGACGACGAAGTCAACCACGGTCGCCTGTACCCGAACCTCGACGACCTCGTCGAGATGGGCCTCGTCGAGAAGAGCGAACTCGACAAGCGAACGAACCAGTACTCCCTGACCGAGTCGGGCAAGGACGCAGTCCTCGACCAGCTCGGATGGGTGTTCGGAAAGTTCATCTCCGATGACGGTCGAGCCGACGAACTGCGTGACCTGATCGCGGCGCAGCAGTAGACTCGCATCTGGGCACCTGCGAACTACTGTTAATCAATTCTTAATGCGAACCAAACGCTGACTACCGGCGGGTATACCGAACGGTTACGCGTCGGGGACGCGGCCACCGGCTTCTTCCACAGTGAGACGGATCGACTGGTCGAGGGCCGACTGTTGTTCCGCAGTTGGCCACGCGTTCCGTCGGACGTAGTCGTCCCGAAACTCCTGAATTTCGTCCGGTGTCGCCTCCGAGATGGGCTTCGCGTAGTGGTTACCCATGAAATCGGCGAGCAGTTCCGCGTTGGCGCCGTGTGTCTCACCGTGTGCTTCGGTCACAGCTTCGACGACGGCTCGGTTTGCAGCGTCGATTTCCGCCCACTCGTCCGGGTCGCCGGGACCCGAAAGCCGTATCTCGACGCCACGGTCGATGTCGTCGACCCGCTCCGGACGGATGACGCCGTCATCGACCCATTCGACGGGATGGCAGACGAGCACGTCACCCGTCTCGTCGTTCCTGATGCGGGCAGTGTAGTCGTATTCGGCGAGGATTTCGTCGCGTTCGGTCCTGTAGGCGCCGGCCTCAGCATCGTCGACCGCCTCGCGAGCGAGTCTGGTCAGCCGTTCGGCCCGTTCGGTCACGTCTGTCGGCAGGTCAGTCATCGTCGAGTGCGTCGTTTGCTAGTTCGTCCGCACGGTCGTTTATTTCCCGCGGAACGTGCTCGATCTGCCAGTCGTCGAAGTCGGTCAGCAGTTCGCGCACGCGGACACGGCTTTCGCGCAGGTCTGGGTCGTTCGTATCCCACTCGCCACGGACCTGTTTGACGATAAGCTCTGAGTCACCCCGAATGTGGACATCGTCGAATCCGTAATCGCGTGCGACTTCGACCGCGCGGATGAGCGCTTTGTACTCCGCCTGATTGTTCGTCGCCGTGCCGATCGTCTCCCCGCCTTCCGCGACGATTCCGCTGTCGTCGACCAGTACGTAGCCGACCGAGGCCGGTCCCGGGTTGCCCCGCGATGCGCCGTCAAAATACGCATGGACGCGACCGCCGTCATCGCCGCGCAATAGCGCCTCGAGTTGTGCAGTCCCCTCACCCTGTACGACGACTTTTCCGTCGTAGGCGACCGCCGTCGCGCCGCCGTATTCGACGCGCCAGCGCTCGTGGTCGGTGTTTCCCTGTTGAATGTCGAGCCCCGCATCCGCCAGACGCTCGCGGGCCGTCGTCTCGTCGCATTCGATGACCGGCATTGTCCGAGGGTGACTGACCCGTCGGTATAGACGTTGTGGTCGGCCGGTCAGTTTCCGGCGTTTCTGCTGATTCGCTCGGCACCGGTCTGTCGACCCTCTTCACCGCCGAGTACCCGACCGAGAACACCGACCAGCCCGCCGACGGTGACAACGGCGCCGGCGGCGAACATTATCGACAGGATTGGGTCGACGGGTTCGATGAGGATGGGTGAGAGAAACAGGACAATCCCGGACAGTATGGCTATCGCCGCGCCAACGGGGCTTACCTGTTTCCCTGACGAGACGCGGTAGGTGGAGTGTGCGAGCGTGAGGGCCGCGAGTTCCCCGACGAGAAGGTTGACGAGCGCCTGCTGGTACGCGACGGGAATGACAGCAGAGACGAATACGACGACCATGCTGACCAGCGTCGCGCCGAGCAGGAACCACTTCGTTGTATCTACCATGATTTATATCACCTGTTGTTACTCAATCCAACCCTGTAAGAGTTGCTCTCCCACGGACCGCCGGAAAGGTTCTTATCGGGGAGGACCGAAAGCGTGACAGATGCAACTCGACGAGTTCATCGAGGGGTTCGAGGAGGACGAAGCCGCACAGCGGCGCCACCTCGCGGCGGAGAAATCCTACGCCATCACGGACCACCTCGAAGACGTCGAGCGGCAGTTCGAGGACGCGGTGCAAGGGGATTCGCTGTTCGGATCGACAGCCCCGGAGATATTCGTCGGCCGGTCGGGGTATCCCAACGTCTCGACGGGCCTGCTCTCTCCGGTCGATACCGACGCCGCCGCTTCCGGGTTCGCGACCAGCGGCGACTGGTACCAGGAGGGACTTGGTATCGAGGACGTCCTCCAGCGCCGGACCGGCATGGTGAACTCCACCCAGACGACATCAGTCGATTCCGTCAGCGCCGGTGGCGGGCGGGGCGGTGGCGGGGTTCACGATGTCTGGAACGGCTTCGTCGGCGTCCAGCGTGAAGTCGCTATCGCGGACCATCCCGTCGACGTGGAGGTGGGTCTCGACGGTACCCCTGAGATGGATGTGAGCTTCGACGACGTCGGGACGCCGACGGGGCCGCGAGCCCACGCGACCGGTGCCGACCTGGCGGAGAACCCCCACGTTCCCCGACCCGTCGAAAAGACGCTGTCGGACGACGACTGGCGCGCGGAGGGTGCGATGGCGTATCTGTACCGCCGTGGGTTCGACGTGTACGACATCAACACGATCCTCTCGGCGGGCGCGCTCGGGCAGGCCAGCGAGCGGTCACTGGTGCCGACGCGGTGGTCGATCACCGCCGTCGACGACACGGTCGGGCAGTACGTCCGCGGGACGCTACGCAACGCCGACACCATCGACAAGCCGGAACTGTGGTACAACGAGTACATGGGGAACCGCTACTGGGTCGTGCTCGCACCCGGGCGCTGGGAGTTCGAACTCGTCGAGATGAAAGCCCCCCAGAGCGTCTGGAACCCACGCCCCGAGACGGGCTACTACATGTCCAGTGCTCACGAGGGCTACGAGGGGCGGACCGCCTACGTCGAGGAGACTGCAGGGGCGTACTACGCGGCACGACTCGGCGTCCTCGAACACCTGCAGGAGCGCGACAGACAGGCGAAGTGTCTGGTGCTGCGGGAGATCACCGACGACTACTGGGCCCCGGTCGGCGTCTGGCAGGTACGCGAGGGCGTCCGCAACGCGTTCGACGGCGAGCCAGGGACCGCCCAGTCCTTCCGGGAAACGCTGACGGCCATCGCCGACCAGCTCCCCGTCACTCTCGGGCAGTTACGACGCAAGTCCGAACTGGTCGCCGGGCTCCAGTCGCAGTTAAGCGATTTCTAACAGCGCTTCGCGTTGCGGTAAACGACCCGTACCCAGCAACCGTTATCGGCGTCCCCCGCTGTCACCGTCGTCGTCCCAGGCCGAAGTGCCGAATCCGCTCTCGTCGGTGTCGTCGCTCCGGCCCGAATCGTCGGCGTAACTATCACCCACCGGGTCGTTCACACCCGAGGTGGCCCCTGCCGTGGATGGGCCGGACCCGTGTGTCCCGCCAGTCGAAGTCGTGGGTTCGAGCGGCGGTTCGCCGTACTCCTCCTCGTATGCGTCCGCGAAGCCACGCCCCCAGATGTACATAATCGCTGACTGGCCGACGAACGCGAGGAACGGGACCGCCAGATAGCCGACAATGGTGAACCCCAGAACGGTCGCTCCAACGGAGACGATGATGTTGACCGCAAACGCCATCACCACGGCCATCAGCATTGTTCGACTTGTCCCGACAGACGAGAGCACATCACGGTCAAAGCCCGCAGCGATACTATCAGCCCGGACGAAGTTCCCTGTCGCAACGGGCAGTATCACTGCCATTGCGAGAACGCCAATAAAGTAGAGCAAGGCAGCGACGAGCACGCCGACGAGCAGCAGTCCCCCCGAATCGCCGAGTCCGCCGGCGATCACCAGCAGACCCGGGATAGCAAGCGCGAGTGTGAGCACCACCCCGTACCCCATAACGACGACTGTATGTCGGACTCCGTCGACAGTTATCTCGACCAGATCCAGTTCGTCCCAGGCCGGCGGCGTGTCAGTCTCGCCCCTGAGGACCCGGCGCATCACTTCGAGCATATATCCCTGGAACGTGAACAGCGGAACGAGCAAAAAGCCGAAAAACAGTACGACGCCACCGAGGGCGACGCGTTTGACCCAGTCATCGCCCTGTGTCTGGTAGCGAAGTGCGTCTTCTATCATGTCCAGTCAGTCTTAAGATAGGTTCAAATAAGTTGTGTAATCAGTGAAAGCTGCGATCCAGACCTCGCAGCTCTCGGACCAATTCAGTACGGGCAACGGCGTGGCTCAGGTACTATCGGTGCTGTGTGGCGAAACCTCGACGAACGCCGGGGTATCGACTGGCCCGGCACAGACTGGGCATCCAACAACCAACAGGCGGTCTCGAACGCCACCGTCGACCGTTGCACACGCATCACAGTTCGGGCACGTGAAGCGGTACTCCGGCATGTACTCAGGCACGGACTTGGATAGCCGAAGGAACTGCCCCCTCAATGTGGAGGGGATATAGGTGCGCGAGGCGGCACCGCCGCGGGTCGGCTCGCCGACCACTGGTGCCGTACAGTGGGGAGCGTCTCGGATATATAGACCACAATAGCGGTCTTAGGAAGGGTTATTCCGCTCGCTCGGAACTATTACGCGATGACTGATACGCCCCTGAAGTTCGGATTCGTCTGTGTCCAGAACGCGGGCCGAAGTCAGATGTCCGCAGCGTTTGCCGAGCGAGAACGCACCCGCCGCGGACTCGAAGACGAGGTCGAAATCCTGACCGGCGGCACAGACCCCGCGGACGAAGTGCATCCGGAAGTCGTCGAAGCCATGCAAGAACTGGGCATCGATCTGTCTGACCGGGTCCCGCGACCGGTCTCGGACGACGAACTCAACGGCTGTACCGTCGTTGCGACGATGGGATGTTCGACGCTCGAACTCGACGCCGACGTCGCAGTGCGCGATTGGGCGCTAGACGACCCACACGGGCAGTCGGTCGAGCGGGTGCGGGAAATCCGCGACGAGATAGAGAAGCGTGTCGCCGACCTGTTCGACGAGTACACCGGATAGCTACCACTCGACGTACGTGAGATACTCGACCTGTTCGTACTCCAGTAACCACGTCCCGTAGCTGTCCGTGACCTCGATTCCCTCGTGCTCCCGAATGCGGTCAGTGACCGACTCGAAGGCTTCGTTGTCCTCGAAGTAGCCGCCGTCGATGGCCTCCTCGACGACCTCTCGCTCGGCTTCGGAAAGGCCTGAAAGGGTGAACAGGTACTGGTCTCGAATCTGGTCGGCGAACGAGTCGACATCCGATGCGACTTCCGTCGCCTCGTACCGGTATTCGGTCTCTGTTGTCGTTCGTGTACTGACCGTAACCCGATAGCGGTCGCCGTCGTGGACGATAATATCGTACTGGCGCTCCGGAACGAACACCGACCCGTCACCCACTTCCTCGGCGGTTCCGTACCCGACACCCACGTCGTACCCGTCCCCGGTGGGTGGGTTGTCATCCGAGATGATCGGATCAAGGCGCTGGCGGTCCGCCGTCGGTAGCTCTTCGTAGGCGATATCGCCGATCTCAGCCGTCGAATCAGCCGGATCGAAATCGATTCGGACCTCGTACACCGTCACGTCGCTGCTTTCGAGTGCCGTCTCCGAAACTTCGTAGAAGGCATCGTCGATCCGGACGGTATCGGTCTGGTCGAACAGTTCGTATCGCCCCCGGCGCATCGCAGAACCGTTTTCGACGGCCTCCGAGGCGACCGTGTACTCCGCCGACTCGGGGCTGGGCGACATCGAAACCTCGTCGGCGATGTCGGCCGCTGTCGCGTCGTCCATGTCAAGCACGACGGCGGGATGGCCGCAGCCGGCGACAGCAACCGAGAGGAGGGCTGTTCCGCTCGCGAGGAACTGGCGTCGTCGCATACAGCTACTGACAGGCAACCGGAAGGAAAGTTTTCCGGGTGTGTTTGTTCGCGGTCGGAATCGTGCAGACACGCCTCACTCGTGAGCACAGCCTGAGCCGTAGTAAACGCCAGACGGCGGCAGGGTCCGCAAGGTTCCCTTGCGAGTTGACAAATACTTCCTTCAACGGCACTTTTCAATTCCGTCGAAATAGACGAACTACGGCGCTGTGGATCCGGTTCTGGTAAAGTCAGGAACGGGAAGAACTCGGTATGGGCCAACGCGGATTTGAACCGGAGGAAGACGGTCGGACTCACTGCGTTCGTCCGCTGCGACTTCCAAGGCTCAAATCCGCTCGGAGACACGATTCATGCGGCACAGACTCGTCACTCCGTTCCTCGTTGTGTGGCGCAGAAATAGTGGGCCAACGCGGATTTGAACCGCGAACCTCCCGGTTATCAGCCGAGCGCTCAACCTGATTGAGCTATTGGCCCGACGCATTCATCTGTACCCGAGGGGTATTGAAAAGGGTAACGTTTCGCGGGCGGTTGGGGATGTGAAACCGCGTCAGGGCTTCAGTTTTCGTCGTTGTCTTCGAAGTCGACGTCGGTGGCGTCGTTTGGGTCGAAGGAGGTGCCGGAACCGGAACCAGAGCCCGGACCGGGGCCGCCCTCCGGACCGGTCGGACCGGGTCCAGCGGGGCCGCCTTCGTCATCGGGGAAGCCACCGATGTACACCTGCCCGCTGGCGAAACCGCCGGTCTTGGCGTCGATGTAGGGCCGGACGACCCAGCGGCGTGTGGCGGCACGGACGGGGTAGCGGGTGAACGGCACCGCAAGCAGAAGGCCGACGAAGTCCGTAACCAGGCCGGGCGTGAGGAAGAACGCGCCGGCGGCGATGAGAAGGCCGCCGTCGATGAGTTCGTCGGTGGGGAGTTCGCCGACGGCGAGCCGCTGTTGGATCTTCCGAAGCGTCGCACGGCCTTCGGCGCGGACCAGCAGCATGCCGACGAGCGCCGTCAGGACGACGAGCGCGATGAGAACAAGCGGTGGAACAGGAAATAGAACTCCTGTTGCAAGTGCCACCAGCAACACGATGTCGAACAGCGGGATGAGCAGCAACAGCCCGATGACCCGGAGCATACCACTGCTTGCAGGCCCGCCCCCAAACGCCTTTCGAGAGCGGGACCCGGCTGTCGGCCACCGGGGTAGCGGGTCAGCGGTCCCGTAGTCGGACCTCGATGGGCTCTGTGGGGCTCAGCGTAATCTGCATCGCCAGCGACAGCGGCAGTTCGGTGACCGGTTCGACAGCGTACTGCTGGGCGATGGTCGCCAGCGCGAGTTTGGCCTCCATCCGGGCGAAGCGCATGCCGATGCAATGGCGCGGGCCACCGCCGAAGGGGTAATACGCGTAGTCCGGGAGAGACGCTTCGAGGTCGTCGTTCCATCGCTCGGGACGGAACGCGTCAGGTGCGTCGTACCATCGTTCGTCCCGGTGGACGAGCCACTGCGGGAGGGTGAGCTGTGCGTCCGTCGAGAGTTCGTACCCGCCGAGCGTCACCGGCTCCGTCGGCTGGCGAAACACCGTGAACGCGGGCGGGTACAGCCGCAGGACCTCGTTCAGCACGGCATCGAGATACGGCAGTTCGAACAGGTCATCGGGCGTCGGCCGGCTGTTCCCCAGCGTCGCGTCGAGTTCCTCGTGCAGGCGCTGCTGGCACTCGGGGTTGTTCGCCAGCAGGAACCAGGCGTACGTGAGCGTCAGCGCCGTCGTGTCGTGACCGGCGACGAGGAAGGTCAAGAGCTGGTGACCCAGTCGCTCGCGGTCCATCGTCTCGTCGTCGAGCGAAAGCAGCAGGGAGAGCACGTCGTCGCGCGCCTCGCGGGCGCTCTCGTTCTCGCGCTGGCGGGCAGCGATAACGTCGTCGAGCGTGGCCTGGAACTCGGCCAGCGAGCGATTGACGGCGCGGTTTGTTCCCGTCGGGACCCACAGCGGGAGGTACGCCGACAGCGACCGCGGGTCCAGCCGCTTGCGAAGCGCGTCGAGTAGCGGCTCCAGCGCGTCAGCGGTGGTCTCGATGTCCACGTCTAACAGCGTCTTGCCGAGAATGTTCAGCGTCAGCGACTGCATGTGCGGGAGCACGTCGATGCGCTGGCCGTCGCTCCAGCCCGCCGCCGTCCGGTCAGCGAACTCAGTCATCGTGTCGCCGTAGGCGGCGATGCGCTCCCGGTAAAACGCCGGTTGGAGCGCCGTCCGCTGGCGCTGCCACTCCTCGCCCTCCAGCAAGAACAGTCCCTCGCCGATGAACTGTCCGAGGGTGTCCTGAAGGAGTCGCCCCTTCTCGTAGGCGTCAGCATCGGTTACCAGCACCTGCTCGACGAGGTCTGGATGGCAGACGAAACAGCCCGTCGTCCCGGCAACGTTGTACCCCACTACGTCGGCCTCGTGGCCACCAGCGCGGTCGTAGAACCCCAGCGGGTCACGCAACATCGCGGCGGTGTTGTCGACGAACGGGACACGGCCGAGACGGGGCGGCCGGTCGCCCGGCGTGACCGGCTCCGGTGGTTCGGGAATCGCCTGCTGGGTATCCATCGCCGACGTTTGGGCCGCCCCGCCAATCGGTCTTTCGCCGGGAGTGAGAGGGCCTTTGTACGCCCACCGCCCAGGCTTGGTATGGACGAATACGCACGCGACACCAAGGTCGAGTGGCGCGAGTGGGGCACAGCCCCGTTCGAGGACGCCGCCGAGTCGGGGAAGCCGGTGCTGCTGGCGCTGACGGTCCCGTGGAGCGCCGAGTGCCGAGCGATGGACCGGGGCACGTACGGCGAGCCGCGCATCGCGGCCAACATCAACGATGGATTCATTCCGGTTCGTGTCGACGCCGACCGCAATCCGCGCGTCCGCGAGCGGTACACGATGGGTGGGTTCCCGTCGACGGTGTTTCTGACTCCTGACGGCGAGGTTATCACCGGCGCGACGTTCCTCGGGCCGGACGGGTTCCGCGGCATTCTGGACTCCGTGCGAGAGTCGTGGGACGCACAGGGCGCGGCGGCGGGCTCGGTCCCCCGACAGCTTCAGGACGAATCGCCGCCGGCCGGTGAGCTCCGGCCGCGCATCGAGGAGCACATGGTCGAGCAACTGCTGGGCGCGTTCGACGACGAGTTCGGCGGCTGGGGAACCGACGTGAAGTTCCCGCTGCCACGGACCGTCGAGTTCGCTCTCGTCCGGGCGCGAGACCAGGCCACCCGAACACTCGAAGCGATTCGCACGCACCTGCTCGACACCTACGACGGCGGCTTCTTCCGATACTCGACGGAGCGCAACTGGGGGAACCCACGGCGCGAGAAACTGCTGGACGAGAACGCCGCCCTGGTCCGGGCGTTCGCGCACGGCTACCGGTACACCGGGACCGAGGCGTACCGGGACGCCGCCCAGCGGACCGTCGACTACCTCACGACGACGCTGTGGGCCGGCGACGCGTTCGCGGCGAGTCAGGCCGGTTCGGACGAGTACTACCGGCTGGAGCCGACTGAACGCGAAGGGACGGTGTCCCCCAACGTCGACGAGACGGTATTCGCCGACCGGAACGGGCTCGCCATCGATGCCCTGCTGTGGGTCGCTGCCTACACTGACGACGAGCGCGCCCAGCAGTACGCCAGTCGCGCCCGGGACGCTGTCTGTGAGTCACTCGTCGACGACGGCGAAGTCGCCCACTACGACGGCGCGGACAGCGATACCGGCCTGTTGCTGGACCAGGCCCAGCTCCTTCAGGGCCTGACGACGAGCTGGCAGGTCCTCGGTGAGCCGGGGCCGGCCAGAGCTGTCGCCGACTGGACCATCGAGAACCGCCAGCAGGACGGCGGCGCGTTCCGCGACGGACCCGCCAGCGGCGCGGGGCTCTGTAACCGCTCGCTCCATCCGCTCGACGCGACGGTAGAACTGGCCGACGCACTGGTCGACCTCGCGGCACTCACCGGCGAGGGCCGGTACCGTAACGCAGCGCTTTCCGCCGTCGAGTCTTTCGCCGGCGCGGCCGAACGGATGGGCGTCGAGGTCGCCGGCTACGCCGGCGTCGCGGCCCGCCTCCAGCAGCCCCAGACGCTCACGGTCGGCACCGAAGCGGGGACCGACCTCCACCGCGCGGCACTGCGACTGGCCGACCACGAGACCACCGTCGTTCCGGAGCCGGACGGCGACGGCACGGCGCGACTCCTCGACGGGGACGCTATCGTCGCCGAGGGAACGACGCCGACCGACCTCGAAGCCTCGATAACTGGCGAACGCTGACACGAACAACGGCAGCAAACGTGGACAAACGGTAAACCCCCGATAAGTTTTTGCACACGTACCCTGATGTATGGGTATGTCCAGTCTCAGAGATCTCGGCCTCTCCGAGTACGAAGCTAGAGCATACCGGTCGCTACTGGAAACGGGACCGACAACGGCCAAGGAACTGTCGCGGGCCAGCGACGTCCCGATGGGCCGCATCTACGACGTGCTCAACAGCCTCGAAACGTACAATCTCGTCCGCAGCCAGACCGCCAGCCGACCCAAGAAATACGTCGCCGTCGAGCCGGACACGGCCCTCGACCGCCTGCTCGAAGACAAGAAGCGCGAACTCCAGGAGAAGGTCGGCCAGTACGAGGAAATCGTCGACGACCTCTCGTCACAACTAGAGTCGGCAGACCCCGTCGAGGAGCCGTTCTGGACGGCCGCCGTCGGCCCCAACGACTCGCTTGACCTGTTGCTCGAACGGCTGGCTGCCGCCGACGACGAAATCATTATGGTCGGCTCGGCACCCGCCCGGCAAGTGGACATTCTGTCCGGCACCGAGCGGATCGTCGATGAACTCGAAGCGGCGCTGGAACGGGGCGTCGAGGTGTCCCTGCTCGTCCGACCGGATCTGTTCGAGAGCCTTCCCGAGGAGGCCAACCGCGAGTACTACGAGCGCCTCTTCCACTACGACAACTACAGCGCCCGCGCCAGCCCGAACATCAGGACCACGTTCGAACTACTCGACGGTGTCGAGGTCTGTATCGAGGTCCCACACCCACTCGGCCGCGAGGAAACCTTCGGCGTCATCGACATGAAAGACTCCGATTTCACTGCCGATATCAGCCAGGCCTTTGAAGAACACTGGGCCGAAGCGAAGCCGGTCGGCCCGCCGTAGCTGGGTCAGCAGAGGATTAGAACCAGCGTCACAGACGGCGACCGCAATCTCGCGGGTCGCTACGCTCACGGCTTCGCCGTTCGTAACCGAGACGCGGTGCGTCTCGCGCTCCCCGCTCGAATTTCCGAGGACTTCGCTGCGCTCAGTCCTCGCTAACTTCCTGCCGCAGATCGCCCAGCTGCGCCACGCGCTCGGCGTGGGCATTGTGCTGGTGGATTGACTCGTCGTTGGACTGTTTCATCGTCACGACGGCATCGTCCGGCAGGTCCGGGAACGTCTCGACGACGCCCTCGGCGAGCGCACGAACGCAGTCCTCGACGAATTTGGCGTCCTTGTGGGCCTCGTAGGTCATGTGGTCCTCGTCGGGCCGCTTCGCGAGGTTGTAGATGCGGGCACTCATCGAGTCGCGGGCGACTTCGATGAGTTCGTTCAGGTCGACTTCGGGCGCGCCCTCGCTCTGGACTGTGAGCGTGGCGTGGCCGCGCTGTGAGTGGCCGGCCTGCGGGTTCGTTTCGAGGAACTCTTCGATGACGTCGTCGTCGACATCTAGCTGCTGGAGCGTCTCGCGGGCACGGGAGGCTGACATCCCCTGGGAGCACGGGCAGACAGTCATCCCGGTGACGCGAGCGCCGATCTCCTCGCTCGTCCCGTCTTCGGTCGCCGTCGCCGAGGCGATGATATCGGCGGTCGACTGCGTCGGCATCCCGGAGGCCGGCGTGGACTCGTGTGTGACGTACTCCGCTTCCATCCGGACCTCCGCCTTCGTCGTGTAGTCGTGTTTCTCCAGCAGAAGTTCGGCGGCGTCGCCACAGACGTCCTCGACCCGATAGGCTTCCTCGGACACGGCGGTCTCCAGCGTCTCGTCGATGACCTCCATATTGCGGGACATATCGGCCCCCTTTCGCCAAGACGGCAGATCCACGAACACTTCGAACTCCGCCATGAGCACGATGGGGTCGCGGTCACGACGCCCCAGCTTGACGAGTTTCTCGACGCCCGTCACACCGACGCGATTGAGACCGACCGTTACGTCCGGACTCGACGCCTGCACGTCCGGGAGTTGCTGACTCATTGCCCTTCCTATGGAAGAGAATCGGTTAGTGCTTTCGAAAGGGTGGGAAGGTCGCCGTGAGCATCGCCACCGTAGAAACGACCCGCTCCGAACCGGGTCAGAGCTGTGTGTTGTCCGGCATCGATTCACCCGTCTCGAAGTCCCGGAACAGCAACTCGAAGTCAGTGGCGTCGAAGGAATCGGTGATATCGTCAAGCTCCGCCCGGACCTCCGCGAGTTCGGCCTTCAGTTCAGCGAACTCCTCGCTCTCGTCGAGGACGGCCTGTGGTTTCGACGATTCCAGTGCAGCGTATTTCGCCGTGAGCGAGTAGCACTCACGCAGGCGTTCCTCGTAATCGGCGTACAGGAGCAACTGTTCGATTGTCCCGAAGAGGTCCTCCTTCGACACCGGTTTGAGGACGTAGTCATCGAAAGGCATCTCGATGATGTCGAAGTCGGGGTCCACCGCGGTCACCATGGCTACGCGCGTATCGTAGCGTTTCTCACGGATCGCCGACAGCACCTCATCGCCGGAGAGGTCCGGCATCCGCCGATCTAACAAGACAACGTCGACTGCGGAATCGAGCTTCGAAAGGGCGGCCTCACCACTGTATACCGTCTCGACTGTGTACCGGTCCCGCAACTGTTCCGCGTACACGTCGGCCACGGCTGGTTCGTCGTCAACGACGAGGATTGTCGCTTGCCGACCCATTGTCATTAGCTAGCATGTTTAGAACAGAATTGCAAAAGGATTCCGGCTGTCACAAGCCCGTCTACCTTATTATCCAGGCCCTACTGGCCGACGATATCGTCGTACCGCGCTCCGGTCTGTTTGAGCGTCGCCGTCGAGTAGAGTCGGTCGTGTTCGTAGGGGAGGTGTTCGGTGGCGAGTTCGTCTATCTTCTGGTCGACCACACTCGCTTCGCGCCCGTGAATCATGGTAAAGAGATTGTACTGCCAGTCCTGCTCCGGGCGGCGTGGCCGGTGATAACAGAGCGTGACGTAGGGGAGTTCCCCGACTGCCTGTCCCCGCTCGTCGAGGGCGTCGTCCGGCACGTTCCAAACGACCATACAGTTGTTGTCGAACCCGGTGACGATGTGGTTCACGACACAGCCGATGCGCTTGATACAGCCGGTTCGCTGGAGTCGCTTGATAGCCGAGAGTACTTCGGACACGTCGGCATCGACAGCGTCCGCCACGTCCCGGTAGGGCGTCGCGACGAGCGGGAACCCACTCTGGATTTCGAGCAATAATCGCCGGTCCAGTTCCGAGAGGTCGACGGCGGCGTCCTCGCTTATCCGGGTTGCGCTGGCGTCAGTCGTCTCCAGGCTCTCCCGGGCGAACCGGTCGCCGTTGACGACCGGGAACTCCAGATCGATGTAGTAGTCTGTCAACATCGGTAAGACGAGCACCGAACAGCCGGTTCGCTCCTCAATCTCGGCCAGAATCTCGTCGCGTCGCTGTCGGGAGCCTGCAGTGACAACGAACCACATATTCCACTCGTGGTCGCGAGCGTAGTTGTGGTTCACCTGCCGGTACTCGTTGATGATCTCGGCCACCTCGTCGAACCGGTCCTCCGGGGCACTGACAGCGGCCAGCGTCGAAGAGCCGATGACCGGCGGATTCAGAACCGGGCCGAAGCGACGGAAGATGCCGTCGTCACGGAGCGTTTTGACCCGATCAAGTGCTGTCTCTGCCGAAACACCCAGTGCGTCACCGACAGCCTCGAAGGGGCGGTCCTGAATCGGGAAGTCGCTCTGGAACTCGTCGATGAGCGCGGCGTCCACCTCGTCGATGCGCTCGCGCCATTCGCCCGACTGGAGACTCATTGATCCTCGTTAGGAGTGTAATGGTGTATCCCTTTCGGGACCACAGCCAGTTCCCGCAAATTGAGAACGAAACGCAGGGGCTTTTGAACTCTGGCCCGAACACGTTTCCATGGCGCAAGCGACCCGGGAGTACGGCGAATGGCCGCTCAAACGACTCATGACGGAAGTCGTCGGCTCCGGTCACAAATCGGCCGACGATATGTCCCGCACGCAGGCCCGGGAGGCGTTCCGACGCATCCTCGGCGACGAACCCGACCACACGACGCTCGGCGCGTTCTGGCTCGCCAACCGCTGGAAGCGCAACACCCCAGAGGAACTGGCTGCCTATGTCGACGTGATGTCCGAGGAATCGGTCGAGACAGCCACTCCGGACGCTGACCCGGTCGACTGCGGGGCCAACTACGACGGCAAAGGTCGGTCCGCGATTCTCGGCGTCGCCGCGGGCGTCGTCGCCGCCGCCGCGGGCACGCCCGTTGTCGTTCACTCCGGCGACCGCGTCCCCACGCAGAAACAGGACGCCTACAAGCACGTTCTGGACGAACTGGGCGTCCGAACGGAGATCGAATCGAGCGAAAGCGCCGATATGGTCGACGAGGTCGGCTTCGGCTTCTACTACCAGCCGGCGTTCAATCCCGGCATCGACACCCTGTTCGAGCGCCGCGACAACATGGGCGTCCGGACCTTCGTCAACACCGTCGAGACGCTCGCGAACCCGGCCAACGCCAGCGTACATCTCGGCAGCTTCTACCATCTGGCCTTCGCGAAGAAGATGGTACGAACGCTCGTCCAGTCCGAGACCAGCAGCGTCGAGCGCGCCCTGTTCTTCCAGGGAATGGAAGGCTACGACGACGTTCGCCCCGGCGAGACGGTCGTGGCCGAATGGCCCGTTACCGACGAGGAGTCCGACGACGAGGACATCGCGGACTTCGAAATCCGTACCGGCGAGTACGGGATGGACATCGAAAGCGAGGACCTGCAGGTCGACGACATAGCCGGGGAGTCGGCGGCGATAACCGAGGCCGTGCTGGCCGGCGAGCGCGAGGACGGCTTCGCCGACGCTGTCGCGCTCAACGCCGCCCTCCGCATTTACGCCCGCGAGGACGCCGACAGTATTCGGGACGGCCTCGAACAGGCCCGTGAGGCGATTGCTGACGGCAGCGCAGCGGAGATACTCGACGACCTCCGGGCCTTCTAATCCGGCGACGGGGTACGGAGCGGAACCCACTTCTACCGAGCGGGCGAAGTGATTCTGATGGGACAACACGCCAGCGCTCGTGACAGCACTGCGTGGACAGTACCCGCATCGGAAACACCCGGCGTCCACGAGCTGGTCGACACCAACGGTATCAGGCTCCACACCGTGACCGCTGGGCCGCCGGACGGTGACCTCGTCGTCCTGTTGCACGGCTTTCCAGAGTTCTGGTACGCGTGGAAACACCAGATACCGGCGCTCGCCGACGCCGGCTACCGTGTGGTCGCGCCGGACCTCCGGGGGTACAATCACTCCGACAAACCCGACGGCGTCGCGGCGTACCACATCGACGAACTGGTCGCCGACGTCGCGGGCCTCGTTTCGGCGTTCGACCACGAACAGGCCCACGTTGTTGGGCACGACTGGGGCGGCGTCATCGCCTGGCAGACCGCCATCGACCGTCCCGATATCGTCGACCAGCTAGCGGTCCTGAATGCACCCCACCCGTCAGCGTACGAGCGAGAGCTCCGCCGCTCGCTCGACCAGGTTCTGCGGTCCTGGTACGTGCTGTTCTTTCAGCTTCCCGTCCTTCCCGAGGCCAGCCTCCGCTGGAAGGATTGCACCGTGCTGGAGCGCATCCTCGCTGACGGGCCGACCCGCCCCGACGCCTTCACCGATACCGACGTGACGCGGTACAAGCGGGCGCTCGGGCAGCCGGGCGCACGCACGGCCGCGGTCAACTACTACCGGGCACTCGGCCGACGGAACGCAAAGCTGACGCTCACAGCAGGCGGCATCGGCGACCAGCCGGTGACAGCGTCGACGCTCCTTATCTGGGGTGTTCAGGACGACGCGCTCTCGCTCGCCCTGACTGAGGACCTCGACGAGTGGGTCCCGGACTGTCGAGTCAAGCGGCTCCCGGCGGCGAGCCACTGGGTTCAGTTCGACGCCCCCGAGCAGGTGTCGAAGCTGCTACTGTCACACCTGCCGTAGCCCGGAATAGCGAACAGCCGACACTCCCGCTGGCGTGGCGACGTGTCGGGCTCCCGCGACCCGCCACGCGACGGCTACTCAGATCATGGCGGCGATGGCCTCGTATCGGTACTTGAACTCTCGGTCAGTGGGCAAGCTTTTCTGCCGGGCTTCCCTCCGATTGAGTATGAGTGACCTGACTGCGACCCTCCACACGACAGAGGGCGAAATCGAAGTCGAACTGTACGACGAGCGCGTGCCGACCACCGTCGAGAACTTCGTCGGCCTGGCCGAAGGCGCCGACGACTACGACGGGACCGAAGTCGGCCCGGGGACCGGTGCGTGGGAAGACCCCGAATCCGGCGAGAAGCGCATCGACCCACTGTACACCGACATCGACATCCACCGCATCATCAAGGACTTCATGATCCAGATGGGCGACCCGACCGGCACCGGCCGCGGCGGCCCCGGCTACTCCTTCGACGACGAGTTCCACGACGAACTCAGCCACGACGGCCCGGGCGTCCTCAGCATGGCCAACAGCGGCCCGAACACCAACGGCTCGCAGTTCTTCATCACGCTCGACGCCCAGCCCCACCTCGACGGCAAACACGCCGTCTTCGGGAAGGTCATCGACGGGATGGAGGTCGTCGAGTCCATCGGCAGCGTCGACACCGACCGCAACGATGCACCGACCGAGGAGATGCTGCTCGAATCCGTCGAGATTCACCGGTAACCACACAACGTTTTCGTTGTTCCGAGCGAGCAACCGATAGTGGCACACGTCGAGCGACTCACCGTCTACCCCGTCAAGGCACTGGACGGCATGGACTGCGACTCTGTATCGATCCGCCCGGGCGGGACGCTGGCGCACGACCGCGAGTTCGCCATGTTCGATGCCGACGGCGACGTGGTCAACGGGAAGCGGACCGACCGCGTCCACGACACCGACACCAGCTACGACACTGGAACGGGAACGCTGTCGGTCACCACTGATGGCGATAGCGTGTCGTTCGAACTCCGGGATGCGGATGACCGCGCCCGAGCAGCCGAGTGGCTCAGCGCGTTCTTCGACGTGGACCTGACCGTCGAGCGCGACGAAACGCTCGGATACGTCGACCGGCGGGAGATGGGACCGTCGGTCATCAGCACTGCGACGCTTGAGACCGTGGCATCGTGGTTCGACGACGTGACCGTCGAAGGGCTGCGACGGCGGCTCCGCGCGAACGTCGAAATCGGCGGCGTTCCGGCGTTCTGGGAGGACCGCTTCGTCGGTACGGACGCTCCTGCCTTCCGGGCCGGCGGCGTCCGCTTCGAAGGGGTGACGCCCTGCGGTCGCTGTGTCGTCCCCCAGCGGGACCCTGACACCGGTAGGAAAACCCCGGAATTCCGGGAGCGGTTCATCGAACGCCGGCGAGAGACGTTTCCGGAGTGGGCCGACCGGGACGCCTTCGATCACTTCTACACCCTGATGCTCATCGCCCGCGTTCCCGAGGGCGACCGCGGTACGGACCTCGCCGTCGGGGACCTCGTCGAGGTCGTGTCGACGGACGAGACGTAGCGGGCGAACGCGGCCGAGACCGACAATCGAAAGGCGGTCCGCCTCGAACGAGGAGTAATGGCAGACGCGGACGACCCCGTCGACCCGAGCGAGTTCGGCGAACAGGACGGCCCCCCGGTCGAGGAGAAGCCCTACAAGATCATCTTCGAGGCCAACAAGTGCTTCGGCGCGGGCAAGTGCGCCGAGAAGTCACGCAACTGGACGCTCGACTTAGACACCGGCATCGCCAAGCCCGAGGCCTACTTCATCGACGAGGAGGACCTCGATCACAACATCGCGGCCGCGGAGGCCTGCCCGGCGAAGAAAGACCGGGGCATCATCCACGTCATCGACCGGCGAACGAACGAAGAGATCGCCCCGGACCCGAACGGCGACGGGTCACTCTCCGTCGACTGGTAGCGCAGTTTCTGATAGCGACAGCTTTACTGCCACCTATCAGTCCAGTAGTATCCCGTGCGCGCGGTCAGCGACACCGAGAACTCGGTTCTGCGGGGGTGAATCTCCGCCCCCAGAAATCAGCCACCACAGGATATATCATGTAAGATTACTATAGATAATAAACTGAATTTCTTGATGCAAGCAGTTTAATATTTCAAGCTACTGTATGACATAACTTCTATTTATGGGGGGCAATTTGGGTATCAATATGCCACGTTCAAGTAGCATGGAGCGTCGATCGTTTCTGAAAGCGACGGGCAGTGCTGCGGCGGCCGCAGCACTGGCGGGATGTTCAAGTGATAGTGACAGTGACGGAACTGAGGACGAGGCGGGGACCGGAGACGGTATGGACTCGACGGACAGCAGTGGGGGCGATGTCGGGACCGACCTGAAAGAGGACGGTGACCTCTGGCGAGTCAATACGGGGACGATGACGACGATGGACCCGATTGAGGCGACCGACACCCAGTCGGGGATCGTCATCCAGCAGATGTTCGATCCGCTGATGAACTATCCCAACAGCCAGCCCGCTGTAGAGGGGCTTATGGCTGCGGACTACGAAGTATCCGACGACTTCACGACCTATACGTTCCAGTTGAAGGACGCGACGTTCCACAACGGGGACACCGTAACCGCCAGTGACTTCGTCTACGCGTTCGAGCGGCTGACTGCATCTGACAACTCCAGTCGTGCCTACTTCGTTCTGGACTCGCTGGGCGTCACACACGAAACGACGACCGAGACGGTCGACGGCGAAGAACAGGAAGTGTACGAGCCCGGGACACTCGGCGTCACGGCCGTTGACGAAACAACGCTCGAGATCCAGCTAGACGCGCCGTTCGCCTCCACGCTGGAGATGCTCGCGTACTCCTCCTTCTCACCGGTTCCCGAGGGCATGGTCGGCGACATCGAAGGGTACGACGGCGAGGTGAGCCAGGGCGAGTTCTCCAGTTCGAACCCCATCGGGAACGGTCCCTTCGAGTTCGATACGTGGGACTCCGGAACTGAGGCCAGGGTCAGTGCGTACGACGACTACTACGGCGAGAGCCCGAACGTCGACGGCGTCCACTTTGCGGTCATCGAGAACGATTCGGCCAATTACAACTACGCGATGAACCGCAATGCCGACATCTTCGAGCTCCCCACGGCGCAGTACGACCCCGGGAAGGTATCCGTCGAGGAAGAAGACGACCAGGGTCGTCAGATCGGAACCTACGGCGAGTTGCGTAACGGTGCGACGGCCAACTACTCCGGTGTATCGAACATCGGTGTGTTCTATCTCGGCTTTAACATGGCCAGCGTGCCAAAGCCGGTCCGCCAGGCCGTCGCGTACGCCATGAACCAGCACACCGTTGTCGAGCAGGTCTTCAAACAGCGCGGCGAGCCCGCGTACAACTTCACGCCGAAATCTATCTTCCCCGGCGGTGCGCAAAACTACAACGACCGCGCCGAAAACGAGTACCCGTACGGCTACGACGACAGCCAGCTCGGCCAGGCCCGCTCGGTGATGGAAGAGGCCGGCTACGGCGAAAACGAGCGTGTCGCCATCGAGCTGACGATCTACGAGTCCGGTGTCTGGAGCGAAACGGCAAGCATCCTCCGGGACCAGCTTCAGAGCGTCTACATCGACCTCGAAGTCAATCAGGCGCCGTTCAACACGCTGCTCGAACGCGGCCGCAATGGCGAGCTAGAGATGTACTCGCTTGGCTGGGTCGCCGACTGGCCCGCCCCGGACAACTTCCTCCAGCTGCTGAACCCGCCACAGACCGATACGAGCCTCGACTTCCCGATTTCCTACGTCAACTGGCTACCGGAGAACGGCGACGCCGCACAGCAGGCAGAGGAGGCGTACCAGTCGCTCAGCGATAACCCGGCACCGACAGAAGAAGCCCAGGCTGCCCGGAACGAAGCGTATATCAAACTGGAGAACGCGAACTGGGAAGACGTCGCAATGCTGCCGGTGTATCACGAGCTGAGGGAGCTGTTCTGGTACGACCACGTCGACTTTACCCCGCCGGCCGGGATGGGGCCGAGCCGACAGAAGATGAACACTGTGTCTCTCGGAGAGAGAGAGTAGTCCCGTCCCGCTAGCGTTTCGTTTCCGTCACACCCGGTGACGGTACCAAGTTCGCAGCCCTCAAAGATTATGAACTCACAAACACCCGTACAACCGAGACAAGACAAGCCATGAGCCGCTTCACATACCTGTTCAAGCGCGTGGCTCTGTCAATCCCCGTTATCATTTTCGGGACGACAGTAACGTTTGCAATCATCCGGCTGGGGCCGCTCAGCCCCGCGGCGGCGATCCTCGGGCCGCAAGGCGATGCGCGCGCGATTCGACAGATCGAGCAGCGATTGGGATTGAACGACCCCCTCTGGGAGCAGTACTTCGATTTCATGAGTAATCTGTTCCTGTTTGATCTGGGCCAATCGTGGGTCATCAACTCCGGAACGCCGGCCATCGACCTCATCATCAGCTACGCACCACGGACGATCTGGCTCGGGTTCTGGGCGGTCCTGATCGCCCTCGGTATCGGAATCCCGCTCGGCTTCTACGCCGGCCTGAATCCCAATACGTTCTCTGACTACTTCGCTTCCTTCGGTGGGATTGTCTGGCGAGCGATGCCGAACTTCTGGCTTGCGGTGATTCTGGTTACGGTGCTTTCGCAGTCGGAACAGCTGTTCGGGTTCAGCTGGACCAGCTTCATCGTGGAGACCAACGTCGTGACCTCGCCGAACCTCGCGGTACTCAAGAACCCAACGAGATTGTTAACTGACCCGGGACAGGCATGGACTAACCTCGCGAAAGCGACAAAACAGATACTGCCGCCCGCACTGGTGCTCGGGTCCGCGTCGATGGGTACAGAGATGCGCATCGGCCGAACCGCCGTCCTTGAGACAATCAACTCGAAGTACGTCGAAACGGCCAAGGCCAAAGGCGTCTCACCGCGAGTGCTGGTGTGGAAGCACATCTTCCGGAACGCCCTGATCCCGCTCGTGCCGGTCATCACTGCGGAAGCGTTCATCCTGATCGGCGGGTCAGTGCTCGTCGAGACTGTCTTCTCTATCAACGGCATCGGCCTCCTGTTCTTCCGGGCGGCAGAACAGGGTGATCTGCCGCTTGTAGGCACACTGATGTACCTGTTCATCCTGCTTATTGTCGGCCTGAACATCGTACAGGACTTCGCGTACACGATTATCGACCCGCGTGTGGGGTACGACGGATGATGGAAACAGAACTCACCGACGACATCGATCAGCCGTTAAGAGACCGACTCAAAGCACACCCCAGACCGGCATTACTGTGGGCGGCAGGGCTCTGTGTCCTGTTACTGCTCGAAGGCCCGACGTACCTCGACGGGCTGCTCGGCGCGATAGGCGCCGGACTCGCGTTGCTCCCGGGAGCGCCCGGCGCCGAGGCGTTCGCCAGTGCGTCAGCCTTCTTCAGCGAACTGCCGCATCTGTTGAGCCGCGAACTGGTACCCAACCGAGGGTACTACGACGGGAGCGCCTGGCAGGGAACCTTCCTCGGCCTCGAGCCGAAGTACGCGTGGCTCATCCGCTTCCTGCTTGTGTATGCATACGTTGCAGCATTGCTGGGCTGGCTGTGGTACGGCTACGTGCTCTTCCGCCGACACTACCGCGCCGCTAACTGGACGCCGACTGACGACGTCATCGACCGACTCCGAAGCCACTACTGGGGACTGTTCGGACTCGCTGTCGTCGTCTTCTTCATTACGATGGCCGCGTTCGCGCCCGTTGTCGGCCCAACCACGGCCGAAGAGAATATCGAGGGACCGTACTCCCACGATATGAAGTACTACAACGAGGACACGGAGACGGTCGAAACGATTACCATCGGTGAAGCGAACCTCGGTTCCGCTTCCCGCGGTAGCGGGGACAGCAACGTCGGAATCTGGAGTTACGACGACTTCGGGCGGTTCCACCCTGTCGGAACGCTCGTCAGCGGCAAGGACCTGTTCACCTTCCTCGCGTTCGGCGCACGGGTGTCACTGTTCATCGGACTCGGGTCGATGGCGATTGCGGGCTTTATCGCAACGACGCTGGCATTAGTTACCGCCTACTACAAGGGGGTGACCGACCTCATCGTGGTGCTGACCAGTGACTCCGTCCAGGCAATGCCAGCATTGCTGCTGGTGATTCTTGCGACGGTGGTGTTCAGGAACCACTGGATAGCAGAGCTATACAGCGGGGCCATGCTGTTCATCCTCCTGTTCGCGTTGATACGCTGGCCGGGGCTGTGGCGAGCGGTCCGTGGCCCTGCGTTACAGGTCGGCGAACAGGAGTGGGTCGACGCGGCAAAGAGTTACGGCCAGCGACCCACTGTGATTATGCGGAAACATATGGCACCGTATATCCTCGGTTATCTCCTGGTTTACGCCTCCCTGACGCTCGGTGGCGTGATTATTTCCGTCTCTGCCCTGTCGTTCCTCGGACTCGGGATCACCGCCCCGACTCCCGAGTGGGGGCGGGCGATCAACATCGGACAGCAGTACATCGCCAGTCAGTCCTGGCACATCTCGCTCATCCCGGGCATCCTGATTACGCTGGTTGTCACCGGATTCAACGCATTCAGCGACGGGATTCGTGACGCTATCGACCCACAGAGTGAGGGTGCCGAAGGCGGTGCGACTGGCGCGGCCGCCGGAGGTGGTGGCGGATGAGCCACACCGACGACGGCGAACCGCTGCTGGCCGTTGACAACCTCCGAACCGTGTTCCACAGCGAGCGAGAGGAGATCCGCGCTGTCGACGGCGTTTCGTTCGACATCGAGCGCGGCGAGACGCTCGGTATCGTCGGCGAATCCGGCTCTGGCAAGAGTGTCACCGCACGCTCGATAATGGGACTGGTCGACAGTCCGGGCGAAATCCGCGAGGAGTCGTCTATCCGATTAGACGGGAGAGAGCTGACGACGCTTTCGGAAAAGCAGTATCGGTCAGTTCGTGGCGGGGACATCGCGATGGTGTTTCAGGACCCGCTGAGCTCGCTCAACCCGGTGTACACTGTCGGGAACCAGATCATCGAGGCGCTGGAGCTCCACCGTGGTATGGAAGGCACCGAAGCCAAGTCGGAAGCCATCGAACTGTTGCGTGCAGTCGGCATCCCCGACGCGGCACGGCGTGTGGACGAGTTCCCCCACGAGTTCTCCGGCGGGATGCGCCAGCGAGCCGTCATCGCGATGGCACTGGCCTGTGACCCCGACCTGCTCATCTGTGATGAGCCGACGACAGCGCTCGATGTCACCATTCAGGCCCAGATTCTGGACCTGCTACAGGAAATCCAGACGGAGCGTGACATCGGTATCATGTTCATTACGCACGACATGGGCGTCATCGCGGAGGTCGCCGACCGCGTCGCCGTGATGTACGCCGGGGAAGTCGTCGAGAAAGCACCCGTAGAGGAACTGTTCGCGAACCCACACCACCCATACACGCAGGGACTACTGCAGAGTATTCCCGGTCGGAACCCCAGTACGGATCGGCTGCCCACTATCGAAGGGGACGTGCCGACGCCACACGAATCGGCGTCGTACTGCCGGTTCGTCAGCCGGTGCCCGAAGGGCTTCGACGAGTGTGAGCGGGTCCATCCCGCCCATGTGGAGGTCGGCGAATCAGCAGACCACACCGCCGCTTGTCTCCTGTATCCCGAAGATATGCCTACCGACGACACTGTGACACACCACGAAGAGAACGCAGACCAGACGGGCGCCGAGGCAAGCGAAGCGCTGTCGGCGGACGACTGGCCGGCTGAGCGCCGAAAAGCCGGTGAGGATACCGGCCCGGCCGGGTCCGAAGACAGCGATGCCAGGGCTGATGGTGGCCACAGCCACAGTGCCGGAGACACCGGCGGACAACTGGAGGGAGGTGACACAGATGAGTGAATCAATCGTCGATACTGTGTCACACCAGACCGGCGAGACGTTGCTCGATGTGCAGGACCTGAAGACGTACTACGAAGGCGGTGGACTGTTCGGTGGGGACCCGGTGAAAGCCGTCGACGGCGTGAACTTCGAGATCGCGCGCGGCGAGACGTTCGGGCTGGTCGGTGAATCCGGCTGTGGCAAGACGACTCTCGGTCGGACGCTCATCCAACTGGAGACCGCCACGTCCGGGACGGTCTCCTTCGATGGAACCGATATAACCGAACTCAGCGGCGGCGACCTCAAGCAGTGGCGCCGCAACGCCCAGATGGTGTTTCAGGACCCCGAATCGAGCCTCAACGACCGGATGACTGTCGGCGAGATCATCCGCGAGCCGCTGGACGTCCACGAACAGGGGACGGCCCGCGAGCGTCGGGAGAAGGTGCGGACACTGCTCGACGAGGTCGGGCTCATGCCGGAGCACTACTACCGGTATCCCCACCAGTTCTCCGGCGGGCAGCGACAGCGTATCGGCATCGCTCGGGCACTCGCGCTCGAACCGGAGTTCGTCGTCCTCGACGAACCCGTGTCGGCACTCGACGTGTCCGTCCAGGCCCAGATACTCAATCTGCTGGAGGAACTTCAGGAGGAGTTCGGTCTCACGTACCTCTTCATCGCGCACGACCTGAGCGTGGTCCGGCACATCTGTGACCGCGTCGGGGTGATGTATCTCGGGAACCTCATGGAGGTCGGGCCGACGGAACAGCTGTTCCAGAACCCGGAAAACCCCTACACGCGCGCACTGCTGTCCGCGATTCCGGAACCGGATCCGACGGCCCAGGCGGACCGGATTACCCTGCCTGGCTCACCGCCGAGTCCACGGGACCCGCCGGAGGGGTGCCCCTTCGCAACGCGGTGTCCCGTCCGGATTCGGCCCGAAGACATAGACGCTAGCGACGAAGTGTGGGACCGTATCCGGGAGTTCCGTGACGTCATTCGTGAGCGGTCCCGCGCGGAACAGTCGATCGGTGAGCGGCTCAAGGAACGGCTCGGGTTCGAGACCGCGTTGGCCGACGGCGATGAGATCGTCGACGAGGAGTTCAGCGACGTGGACCTCCCGCCGGACGTGCGAGAGCACGTCGAACAGGCTGTGACGTATCTCAGTGATGGAGACCCCGACGCTGCACGGGCCTACCTCAAGGAAGCGTTCGGCAGTCGGTGTGACACCGAAACGCCGCAGTACTACGATGTCGACGACAGACGGACGAGTTTCTGTCACCGGCACGCGACGGACCACGACGCTCCCGGCGAAGAACTGCGTCGCCGTGGCTACGACACGCACGATGGATAACCTGGCGGGGAAGGTACTCGATCTGCTGTGGTACGCCCTCGGCGTCACACTCACAGCAACGCTTATCGGTGGCGTGCTCTCGCCGCTCCGTGGCGGTGGCTGGGTGACGGTGAAGTTCGTGCTGTTTTTTATCGGCTTCGCGCTGTTCGGCTACGCATCGATCACCCTGTGGCGCGCGCCGTCCCTCGATTCCGACGAGTCTGATGAGTCCGGCGTGTCGTTCGGCGTGTCAGCGCGGGAGCGGACGCCGTTCGAGTCGGTGTTGGCCCGCGTCGTGCCGCCACTCGACACGCTCGCCCCGCCCGAAGACCGGCTCTCACCGCCGGTGAAGCTCTTCGTCGCGAGTCTGTTCGTCCTCGGGCTTTCACTGAGCATGGAGGTCGTCTTCGGCGTCCAGTGACACCACCATTTACCTCCCGCGGGCGTAACGACAGGATATGGTTAAGACAGGTGGCGAGGGGACAGACGACCTCGAACGGCTTGCCGCCGGTTCGGACGACCGCAAAGCATCGTGGAAACAGACGCTGGAAGAGACACAGGCGCTGGCTGACCAGCGGCGCGCTAACGGCCGCGAGGCCGTCGTCGTCCCGGCCGGGGACGCGGGCCTGCAGACAGTCGACGACGGTGACGGACTCGAACTCGTGTTCGTCATTCCGGGTAACAAGGCCGAGGAAGTGACGCGGCTGGTCGAATCGAACCCCCTCGAAGCGTACGACGTGTACCGGCGGACGGTCGGGCAGCAGGTGTTTCTGGCCGTCGAGTACTTCGATCCGGACGCCGCCTCGCTGTTCATCGCTGGCGCGTACAAACTCCAGGATGCCGGGAACGCGGTTACCGCCGCGAACGACGGTGCGACGTTCCAGACGTTGCTCAGGAAACTGGACGGGACGCCGGTCGCAACGTTCGACCACGCCGACCGGACGAAGTTCCTCCCGACCGACAGGCTCCCAGTCGAGGAGTAGGGCGGGTGTCTGAGGGGAAGTGACAGCTGAATCAGTGTGTCACGGTCGCTATCGAGTTCCGCCGACCTGACTGTGGTGGGACGCGATAGGACACCTCGCAGTCCGAGACCGAAAGGACCATTCACTAGCCCCCGCAGAGTTCAATCTGCGCGAGGGTAGCCGAGCTTGGCCAAAGGCGGTGGGCTTAAGACCCGCTCCCGTAGGGGTCCGTGGGTTCGAATCCCATCCCTCGCATTCTGTTGCGAACAATCCGTGAGCAACGAATGTCATCGTGGGATTCGAATCACGGAAATCCGAACGAAGTGAGGATTTGCATCGGGTTCGAATCCCATCCCTCGGATTCTGCGACGAGTGGACACGAGGAGCGATGCGAGTGGGGTGCAGATTGCCACCGGACGCTGTGCGCCTGCGATAGTCGCTACAGTAGTCCACAAGAGACAACTTTGGCCGCTGATCTGTGACACACTTGACAGCCTGACTTGGCACAGATGTGGCACAGCTGCGTCGGTCACAGATTCGGGTGTGACGCTCAGACAGTAGCGTCGAGTGGCTAGCAATTCGAACGGAGACGAACCGGACACGACGCGTTTTTGCACGTCTGTGGCCTATACCGGCGTAATGACTGATGTGCCAGACGACGTTGCCGAAGCGTTCGACCGACACGATGCGCTCGTCCCGGCCGGGGATAGCTACGCTGTCGAGACGACGAACTTCGACGGTCGTGTGACCGCGACTGCGGGCGAGGAGTGGCGGACGAACTACGAGGTGACGGTTAGAGCGCCGTCGCTACAGGCCGCGACAAGCGACGAGGTCGGTGACGCCGTCATCGACGGCTGGTTCGAGACACTGGAGCGGCGGCTCGAGGACGCGCCGAAAGCGACCCGGACATCTGTCGAACTGGACGATTACAGCGTCGTCGAGGACGACGAACAGGTCGTCGTCACGTTCGGGTACACGATGGGCGGCGAACGGCAAGCCGCAGACGTTGCCAAGACCTTCGTCGAGTACGTCGAAGGGACGTACGTCGAGGGCGTCATTCCCGGCTACGACTACGTTGGCGTCGTGGCTGACCTGCTCGATTCGGCGAGTACCGGCGGGAGCGAAGGCACCCGCGGCGGGACGCCGCTGTAGCTATACGGTTCAGAGCGCCGAAAACCGTGGCCGCGTCGTTTAGTCCATCGCGATGTAGGTCTGTGTCGTTTCGACGCCCTGGATTTCCTGGATATGTGTCGCTGCGACGTCCTTGACTTCGGCGGGCGTCTCCACGTTCACTTTTGCGATGAAGTCGACGTCACCGGCGACGATGTGGGCCTCGGCAACGCCGTCGACGGCTTCGATATCACTTTTCAGACGGTCCGCATCACCGGTGTGGGCTTTAACCATCACGTACGCAATAACCATGTTCAGGCACCTCCAAGCGCGGTCGCGGGCTCTGATTCACCGACAACGATACTACGGACGTCGGAGAGCGTCTCGAAGTCGGCCAGTATCACGACCCGGTCGCCGGCCTCCAGTGTTTCGTCCGGGTCGGGAATGGCGAGCGGGGCTTCGCCTTTCCCGTGCGCCATCAGTCGGGAATTCGACGGAAGCTCCAACTCCGACAGTGAGTACCCCTCCATCGGCGATTGCTTCTGGATGGTGAACTCCACGAGCTGGAGGTTCTGTGCGATGTCGGCGACTGCGCGGATGTTCCCGCCCAGCAGCGCGTTCTTCGCGGCGATAGCGCCCAGCCGTTCGGGGTAGATGACCTCGTCGACGTCGGAGGCGTAGCGTCGGTAGATCTCCTCGCGGTAGTCCTCGTCGATGCGCATAACGGTTCGACAGCCGTGTTCCTTGGCGATCATACAGGCGACGAAGTTGTCGTTCAGGTCGCCGGTGAGCGCGCCGAGCGCGTCGGCAGCTTCGAGGTCGGCGCCACCGAGCGTCTCCTCGATAGCGCCGTCACCCGCGATCACCTCGAAGCCAGCCGTCCGCGCGCGCTCGACCGCGTTCTCATCGCGTTCGATGAGGACAACTTCGTGGCCACTCTCTTGCAGGACGCGAGCCGTCCGCAGTCCGACACGACCTGCACCCACGATAACGAATCGCATACACGCTCCTATGGGGCGGGGGTGAATAAAAGTACCCACCCGGTGGAACCACCGGACGCCTTGACCACGCTATCAAACAACAAAGCCGTTGTTGTCCCCTGACGGAAGCTTTTTCGTGCTATGATACGACACACCACAATATGGTTAGCGCGTTCATTATGATCAAGACCGCTGCCGGCAAATCAGAAGAACTTCTTGCGGCAGTTCGCGACGCCGAGGGCATCACCGAAGCACACATCGTCGCTGGGCAGTACGATATCATCGCCGAAGCGACGGGCACGGAGGTGTACGATATCATGCAGTCGGTCGCAGGTCACGTCCGTGATCTCAACGGTGTCGCTGACACGCGCACGTACATCTGTTTAGAGTGAGCGAGCCACGTTTTTCCGACACGGCAAAGGGACTTGCCGCCCTACGTCGAACATGGTCAGTGTCGCCGGTATTATCGGCCTGCTCGTCATCGTGCTGGTCAACAGTGCTGTGACGGCGCTCATGACGCGCTTTTTCCGCGTCCGTTTGCACACGCGGTGGGGAAGTATCGTCTACTCGCTGCTCCTCTGTCCGGTGGTCATGGTCGTCATCCTCCTCGTATTGAGCGGTGTGTTCAGACTCGGCGCGGATCTCGGGAGTCAGACGGCTGTCATCCTCATGACAGTCGTCATTCCGCTCGCTATCGGAATCACGTTCGATTACTTCTGGATGCCTGCCCCCGACGAGGTCGAACTGCCGGCGTCGATGGACTAATCGAGAATCGCCGCTCGAACGCGTTCGTACACGGTGTCCGGGTCGGCGGTCGCGTCAACGCGTACGAACCGCTCCGGGTCGGCGTCGATGAGTCGCTCGTAGTTGTCACGAACCGTCGAAAGATAGTCAGCAGTTTCGAACTTGTTCGTCGCGCCGCTTCGCCGTGCGGCGGTTTCGGGATCGAGGTCGAGATACACGGTCCGGTCCGGCGGACGGGTCCAGGGGGCGTGGACCTCCCGGACGTACGACAGTGGGTCGTCGAACGTCTCACTAGCTTCGAGTGTCGCACCCTGATAGGCGTACCGCGAGTCGCTGTAGCGGTCGGAGACGACGAGTCGATCCTCGCCGAGCGCAGGTCGGACCGTGTTCGAGAGGTGCGCGGCGTGGTCGGCAGTGTAGAGGAACAGTTCGGCCAGCGAGTCCGCGTCGTCGTCGTCGATGGAGCGCTGGACGGCGTCCCCGTACCAGGAGTCGGTCGGTTCGCGCGTGAACACGGTGTCATCGGGGACCGTGTCGTCGCTTCGGAGCCGTTCCCACACGGTCGTCTTGCCGCTCCCGTCCAATCCTTCGAGCGTGACGAGCATACCTCACAATCCGTGTGGGGGGACGTAAGCGCCCCGACCGGACAGTGCATCCGTAGGCTGACACAAGTGGCCGGACTGCGGGCCGGTTAGCCGAACAAACACGCCCACCTTTACGGTTCTACCGACCGTACTGGAGTCTATGAATGTACTTGTCGTCGGCGGGACTGGATTCATCGGGCAACACCTGTGCCGTGAACTCGACGACCAGGGACACACGGTCACTGCGCTGTCCCGGTCACCGGAGGATGCGACGCTTCCCAGCGGTGTCGAAACTGTTGCCGGGGATGTCACGGAGTACGACAGCATCGAGAGCGCGTTCGAGGGCCAGGACACGGTGTATTTCCTGGTCGCACTGTCGCCCCTGTTCAAGCCGGACGGCGGCGACGAGATGCACGAACGCATCCATCTCGGCGGGACCGAAAACAGCGTGGAAGCCGCCGAAGAGCACGACGTCGACCGGTTCGTCCAGTTGAGTGCGCTGGGTGCGGACCCCAATGGCGACACGCATTACATCCGGTCGAAGGGTCGGGCCGAGCAGGTCGTTACGGAGTCCTCGCTGGACTGGACCATCTTCCGGCCGTCGGTCGTCTTCGGTGAGGGCGGGGAGTTCGTCTCCTTCACGAAGCGCCTCAAGGGAATGTTCGCGCCGGGCGTCCCGCTGTATCCGCTCCCCGGCGGCGGTAGACAGACGAAGTTCCAGCCCATCTGGGTCGGTGACCTCGTGCCGATGCTCGTCGACAGTATCGAATCCGAAGAACACGTCGGCGAGACCTACGAGATCGGTGGGCCGGAAGTGCTGACGCTCAGAGACGTGACCAATCAGGTGTACGATGCCGAGGGATCGTCGGTAAGCATCGTCCCGCTCCCGATGCCGCTGGCGAAGGTCGGTCTCTCTGTGCTGGGGAGCGTCGGGTTCCCGATGGGTGCCGACCAGTACCGCTCACTCAAATTCGATAACACTCCGACAACGAACGAAATCGACGCGTTCGGAGCCAGTAGTGGCTCTTTAACGACACTCAGCGGATACCTCCACGGATAAGCGTCGACAGTAGCCACCTCCTAAAGAGAGTTGTGTTAGCTAGTATTGATTTTCAATCCTGGCTTTCAGGGCTGAGATCCGGGCAAAACACTTATACTCGCTATCGCTCTTTGACCCTTTAAGCGGAGAACTATATAATGAAACTGGCGATGATCGGCTTCGGGCAGGCCGGTGGCAAAATTGTGGACAAATTCCTCGAGTACGACAAGGAGACCGGCTCGGGAATCGTCCGCTCGGCTGTTGCGGTCAATACAGCGAAAGCAGACCTGCTTGGGCTAGAACACATTCCGGAAGAGAATCGAGTGCTCATCGGCCAGGCCCGCGTTAAGGGCCACGGCGTGGGCGCAGACAACGAACTCGGCGCGGAAATCGCCGAAGAGGACATCGACGAGGTTCAGGGCGCGATCGACAACATCCCTGTCCACGAAGTCGACGCCTTCCTCATCGTCGCCGGTCTCGGCGGCGGGACGGGGTCGGGCGGGTCGCCGGTCGTCGCGAAACACCTCAAACGCATCTACACCGAACCGGTGTACGGCCTGGGCGTCCTGCCGGGCAGCGACGAGGGTGGCATCTACACCCTCAACGCCGCTCGGTCGTTCCAGACGTTCGTGCGCGAGGTGGACAATCTGATGGTGTTCGACAACGACGCCTGGCGACAGACCGGCGAGTCCGTCGAGGGCGGCTACGATCACATCAACGAGGAGATCGTCCGACGCTTCGGCGTGCTGTTCGGGGCCGGCGAGATCGAGGCCGGCGACAACGTCGCCGAAAGCGTCGTCGACTCCTCCGAGATCATCAACACGCTCGACGGCGGCGGCGTGTCCACCGTTGGCTACGCCTCCGAGGACGTCGAGGTATCCTCCGGCGGCGGCGGCCTGCTCTCGCGGTTCAAGGGCGACGACTCGTCTGACGACGGGATGGACACGGCGAACACGACGAACCGTATCACGTCGCTCGTCAGGAAAGCCGCGCTCGGCAGGCTGACGCTCCCCTGTGAGATCGAAGGTGCGGAGCGTGCTCTGCTCGTGATGGCAGGGCCGCCAGAGCACCTGAATCGGAAGGGAATAGAGCGCGGCCGGAAGTGGCTCGAGGAGCAGACCGGTTCGATGGAGGTCCGCGGTGGCGACTATCCGACCAACGCCCCGAAAGTGGCCGCGTCCATTCTGCTGGCCGGCGTCCACAACGTTCCACGAATCAAGGAACTCCAGCAGGTCGCCATCGAGGCACAGGACAACATCGATGATATCCGTAACCAAAGCGAAGATAACTTAGAGGACTTAGTCGAAGACGACGAAGATGAACTTGATCCGCTGTTCTAACAAGACCGCCGCACTCCTCTGTGTTGTCGCGCTGCTCGCGACCGCCGGCACAGCGAGTGCGTTCTCTGTCTCTGCCGAGGGAGTCCCGAGCGAGACGGCCGTCGAGGAAGAGGTGTCGGTGACGTACACGATTGACGACCCGTTCACCGACGCACCGAACGAGTGGACGCTCGCCGGCTCGACCGAACTCCAGGACGTTAGCTGGACGGTCACTGTGTTGCGTGCGGGTAGCCAGGTGAGCCAAGAAACCTACGGCGACCAGTCCTTCGAGCAGGACCTGGAGATCGACAATAACGGAGACCAGGTTCGCATCGAACTCGTCGGCACGACGCCGGCCATCTCGAACTACACGTACGACCCGGCACAGAACTATCGGGTTGCCTCGCTCAGTCGGATCAGCGGGAGCAACGAGGACGAGTTCCGCAACGACACCGCCCACCACTACACTGAAGAGAGCCAAGCGGCCAGACAGGCAATCGACGACGCGCAGGCCGCAATCGACGAAGCCGGTGGGAACGAAGACGCCGAGGATCTAGTCAGTAGCGCTATCTCCTCCTACGAGAACGGGAACTTCCAGAACGCCCAGGACCTCGCCGAGGAGGCCGAAAGTCAGGCACAGCAGGCCCAGCAGAGCGCTCAGACCCAGCGAACGCTCCTGCTGGTCGGCGGCGGACTCGTCGTCCTCCTGTTGCTGGTCGGTGGCGGCTACTACGCGTACACTCAGATGAGTGAGGACGAGTACTCCAAGCTGTAATGCGTCTCGTCGTCCCCGTCTCGGGGTCTGACCCCAAAACGCGACTTGCGTCCGTTCTTTCTCCCGACGAGCGCCGTGATTTTACCGAAGCGATGCTTGCAGACGTCGTCGACGCAGTGACAGCGGCGGGCCACGAACCCGAAGTCATCTCGACAGCGCCGCTCGGCTGTGCCGCACCGCTCACTGTCGACGACCGCGGGCTCGACCCGCTCGTCAACGACCTGCTCGCGTCGACAGTGACTGACGGCGATGGCGCACTTGCCGTCGTGATGGCGGATTTGCCGCTCGTAACGCCGAAAAGCATCGAGCGACTGCTCGCCCCCGACGCCGACGTCGTGCTGGCCCCGGGTCTGGGCGGCGGGACGAACGCCTTCGTCAGTCGCCACCCCGGGTTCAGGGTCGACTACCACGGCGCGTCGATCCGTGACCACCGGCGGATTGCCCGGGACGAGGGAGCCGCCGTGACCGAAGTCGACTCCCGGCGGCTCGCGACCGACATCGACGAACCGGGCGACCTCGCTGAAGTGCTGCTACACAGCGACGGCGCGGCCGCGGACTGGCTCACTGACGCCGGTTTCAGTCTGTCGCTCACAGACGGTCGTGTCACCGCGAGCCGCGAGTGAAGGTTTTTGTTCGTGGGGTGCACACCCCGGGACGTGATACCCGGCACGGACGCGTACGACATCGACATCGAGATCTCGGACGCCGACATCGAGCGCCTGCTGTCGGTGATGCCCGGGGACATCGAGGCCGCGTCGGCGCTGTCCTATTGCCGGAACGTGTTCCTGCCGCTGACGACCGCGTGCCGATACACCTGTACCTACTGCACGTACTACGACCCGCCGGGGCAAGCAGAGCTGATGGACCGCGAGGAGATCCGCGAGACCTGCCGCCGCGGGGCCGACGCCGGCTGCACTGAGGCGCTGTTCACCTTCGGCGACGATCCGGACGACCGCTACACCGCCGTCCACGACCAGCTCGCCGAGTGGGGCCACGACTCTATTCACGAATACCTCCGGGAGGCCTGCGAGATCGCGCTGGAAGAGGGGTTGCTCCCGCACGCGAATCCGGGCGACCAGACGCGCGAGCAGATGGCCCACGTCGCCGACCTGAACGCCTCGATGGGCGTCATGCTTGAGACGACCACGGCTGTCCAGGCCCACGGCGGCCCGCGGGCGAAAAACCCCGGCCAGCGGCTCAACACCCTCCGCGTGGCCGGCGAACTCGGCGTTCCGTTCACGACCGGCATCCTCGTTGGTATCGGAGAGGACTGGCACCACCGCGCCGAGAGCCTGCTCGCCATCCGCGAGATGCACGAGCGCTACGACCACATCCAGGAGGTCATCGTCCAGCCCGTCGTCGAGAACGAGCGCTGGCAGGGCGGCTCTCCCGACCTGGCGACGATGCGCCGGGTAACGGCGATGGCTCGCGCAGCGCTTCCCGAGGAGGTGTCGGTACAGGTTCCGCCGAACCTCGCGCCCGCCCGGGACCTGACCGACTGCGGTATCGACGACCTGGGCGGCGTCTCCCCAGTGACTGTGGACCACATCAACCCCGAGTACGAGTGGCCCGCACTGCAGGAACTGACGGCCGTCGCCGAGGCCGCCGAGGTGCCACTGAGCGAGCGGTTGCCGGTCTACGACCGCTTCGTCGACGACGGCTGGCTCTCGGAGCCCATCGAGGCGGCTATCGAGGCTGAGGACGACAACGGCGAACGGTTCCGGTCGATACTGGACCGCGGCGTGAATCCGGCGAGCGTGTGATCCCGCCCACTGGCCTCTGCGCATGAACAGCCGTCACAGTCAGAACGGATACTGGACATCACTCGCCTAGTCGACTAGGCCGTAGCTACACATATACTGGCATACCAATACATATCATGCCTGGACGTGCCTCTGACAGCAGTGCCAGGCAGAATACTCTACCACGTCGACCACGGCCAGTGCCCAGCCGTGGTCCACTACTTCAGTCGAGCAACGGCGTTCCGTCAGCCTGTGGCCCGAGTTGCGGGCCGAGCACGTCGGCGTCGGGGTCGATGGCGCGGCGCTGTTCGTAGTCCGTCGACCGCTCGACAGGCGTCCGCCCGATAGCGGTAATCATGTCGGCGTACTCCTGGAACGACCGGAACTCGCCGTAGTCGCCGCCGGCGCGTTTGGTAATTTCCTCGGAGAGGATGGTCCCCATGAAGTCGTCCGCGCCGCAGGTGAGCATCTTCAGTCCTTGCGTGTCGCCGTATTTGACCCACGAGGACTGGATGTGGTCGACGTTGTCGAGGAAGAGCCGCGAGACGGCGATCAGCAGTTCGTCCTCGTCGACAGTCGCACCCGATTCGACCATGCCACGCTCGTACAGCGGCGTCTCTTCGTGGACGAACGAGAGCGGGACGAACTCAGTGATCGCCCCGGTCCGGTCCTGCAGGTCGCGGATGCGCTGCAGATGCAGCGCGCGGTGGCGCTCGTTCTCGACGTGGCCGTACATCATCGTCGAGGTCATGTCGAGGCCGACCGACGCGGCCGCCTCCATCGCTTCGAGCCACTCGTCGGTCCCGATCTTGCCCGGACAGATGACGTCCCGGACCTCGTCAACGAGAATCTCGGCGGCGGTACCGGGCACGCTGTCGAGGCCAGCGTCTTGGAGGCGACCGTACACCTCCTCGTAGGACCAGTCGGTGCCGCGGCGGGCGTGATAGGCTTCCTCCGGCGTCATCGAGTGGAGGTGGACGTCGCCGACGTTCATCGCCCGAATCTGTTCACAGTAGGTGGCCGGGTCTTTCTCGTACTCGTCGGGGGAGCGGTAGTTCAGGTCCCCGCGGTCGCTCGTCTCCAGTATCTCCCGGTGCTCGTCGTCCAGCGCGAGCGCGGGATGGAGCCCCGATACCGAACAGACCTCGTAGATGCCGCGGTCGAGGGCGTCCCGCACGATTTCGCGGGATTCACTCGGCGTCTTCGTGAAGCCGCCGTGGTCCTCCTGGGAGTCGCTGCGGAACTGCTCGGAGCGGTCCTTGAAGTTACAGAACAGACAGCCGGTGTTACAGGCCGTCGTGACGTTGTTGTTGAGGTTCGCGACGAAGGTGACCTCGTCGCCGACGACCTCCGCCCGGCGTCGGTCAGCCGCTTCGAGTACCTGCTCTTTCCGGTAGTGGTCGATGCCGTCCCGGTCGGTGCCCGTCGTGAGGAGTTCGACTGCGTCGTCGACTGTCAGTCGCGTCCCGTTTCTCGCCTTGGCGAGCGCGTTCTCGAACGACTGGGCAGTCGTCGGACGGTGCTCGAACTCGACGGAGCCGTCCGGCGTACCGACGGTCTCTGGGACGTCCGGCATTGCTGGACAGGAGGGAAAGAACGGTCAAAAACGTATGGGTACGCACATGGTCCACAAGGTCGACAGGTCCCCGTGTTTCGGGACGCAAGCGGCTGCAGTTCCGGGAGCGATAGGTCAGGTCGGTAATACGCCGTCGACCCAGCCCGCGGTCTCGACGACGATCCAGGCGACGAAGGCCGCGTAGGCAACGAGTAGCACATACGATTCGGGTTCGCTCAACACGAGGTCGGTCCGGAGGGCGGTGAACAGGAGAATCGTCGCCCCGGTCAGGACACCGAACATCGGCACGGCCATCGCGAAGTCGACGGTCCACGCGCCGGCGATGAAGACGCCGAGCGGGATGGCGACGAGCAGGTCGAACGTGTTCGAGCCGAGGACGTTCGCGAGCGACGTGACCCCGCGGTCGTCGCGGGCCGCTCTGACACTGACGAGCGTGTCGGGGAGACTCGTCGCCGCCGCCAGAATCGTCACGCCGAGCAGAAACTCCTGGACGCCGGCGGCCCGGCCGATGACTTTGACGGAGTGGACCAGGCTCTCCACCGCCACGAGAATGACCGCGAGGCCGAGCAAGAGAAAGAGCCACTGCCGCCCGACAGAGATACCGGCGGTCCAGTCTTCCCCCGGGTCGTGGTCGGCCGTGTCCTGGTACTGGATGAAGACGTACAGTCCGTAGAGCGCGAGCGGAATCGCCGCCAGCGGCCGCGTGATGACGCCCGTAAGCGTCGCCTCGCCGGGGTAGTAGATGACCGCGAGCGCCATCGTGATGAGCAGGACTGAGACGGCGAGCATGTAGAACTGCGCCTCCTTGTAGACGAGCGTCCGACTCGATTCGAGTTCGTCGTCCGTGGCGATGCCCGCGACTGCGGGGATGATGAGAATATTGAAAATCGCCGAGCCGACGATTGCGCCCACACCGAGAGACATCGACCCGTCCAGCGCCGAGAGCACGACCGCTGCGACCTCCGGGAAGCTCGACCCGACGGCGACGATGATCGCGCCCTGAACGACTTCCGGGAGACCGTAGTACGTCGCGAGACGTTCGCTCGAGGATTCGAGCCAGTCGCTCCCTTTCCAGATCGCTGCCGTCGCGGCGACGATGATCGCGACTTCGACCAACAGACTGGAAGCCATCAGACGGTCAGTCGACAGCCCGACGGAAAACGTTGCCTTCCGAGCGCGAGTGATGCTGTCGGCTGTAACTATTTTAAGATATTCGCGGTGGCGAAATGCTCTACAGACTTACAGCCGACAGTATGAGAAACGTCTTTGTCCCCGGCCCGAAAGGCGGGCACAATGACGAGCGTCAAGGAATTCCGCGTGGACGAACCGGCGACGGCCGAGGACCTCGGCCGCGGCGCGTTCGTGTTCACGGACGACTACTCCGTGTTCGACTGGGGCAAGATGCCGGACCAGATCCCCGACAAGGGCGCGTCGCTGTGTACGATGGGCGCGTACAACTTCCAACTGCTGGAGGAGAACCACGTCCCGACACACTACGAGGGCGTCAGGCTCCCCGACAGCGACGAGGTGCTGGACCTCGGCGAGGCGCTGTCGGCCGACGCCGCCCCCGAGGAGATGGTCATCGAACTCACACAGGTCCCGGACCTCCCCTTCGAGGACGGGCGCTACGACTACGACGCCTACCACGGGGCGGCCGACGAGAACTACCTCATCCCCCTGGAGATCGTCTTCCGGAACCGTGTCGGCGTCGGGTCGTCGCTACGGTCCCGGACCGAGCCCGCCGACCACGGCCTCGACTACGACACCTGGCCCGAGGAGGTCGTGGACCTCGACGAACCGATCGTGGAGTTCTCGACGAAATACGAGGAGCAGGACCGGTATCTCGACCGCGAGGCGGCCGACCGGATCGCCGGGACGGCCAGCATCGACCGCCTGGAAGAACTGGCCCGCGCGGTCAACCACATCGTCACCCAGCAGGCTGCCGAGGCCGATCTGGTCCACGAGGACGGGAAAATCGAATGCCTGTACTACGACGGGGAGATCCGCGTGGCCGACGTGGTCGGCACGTTCGACGAGAACCGCTTCTCCTACGAAGGGCAGCAGGTCTCGAAGGAGGTCATCCGCCAGTACCACAAGCGCACCCAGTCCGAGTGGGTCGAGGCCGTCAGCGAGGCCAAACAGCAGGCCGACGCGGAGGGCGTCGCCGACTGGAAATCCCTCTGTGACGAATCGCCGCAGTCGCTCGACGAGAGCGTGATTCAGGTCGCGCGAGACCTCTACTGCGCCGGCACGAACGCCTACGTCGGTGGCGACGTGTTCGACGCGCCGTCACTCGACGAAGCCGTTAGCGCCGCTAGCGAACTCTGAATCGGGAGAAGAACTTCAGTCGTCAGCCTCGATCTCACCGTCGTCCTCGGCGACGAACTCGCCGAGGCCGTCGATGGGGCGGTCGGGGTTCAGTTGGTCGAGTTTCTCCGGTGCGCCGAGCTGGGCGGAGGTCTCCTCGGGGTCCCGAAGCTTCGTCCGGCCGCGGTGGACGTTCACCTCGTCGTTGAGGTGGAGTTTGATGGCCTCGATGAGCGCCTCGGCTTCCAGCGGCTGGCCGATCTGCTGGAGTTCCTCTTCGGTGGCGTCGTCGGGGACGTTGAACGCGCGCTGGGTGATGATCGGTCCCTGATCGAGGTCCGTCGTCACGTAGTGAGCGGTGACGCCGGCGATGCGGACGCCCTCCTCGATGGCCTGCATGTACGCCGACGCGCCGGGGAAGGCGGGCAGCAGGCTCGGGTGGACGTTGATGATGCGGCTCTCGTAGCGGAAGACGACGTCCGGCGAGAGGATGCGCATATACCGGGCCAGCGCGATGAGGTCGGCGTCATACTGCGCGAGCAAGTCGAGCAGTTGTTGCTCGTCTGGCGTCCCCTTCTCGTCGCCGATGTCGTGGAACGGGACGTCGTACTTGGCCGCCAGCGGTTCGAGGTCGTCGTGGTTGCCGATGACCACTTCGATGTCGGCCCCGAGGTCGCCGTTGGCCCAGGCCTCGAACAGCGCCTCAAGACAGTGTGACTCCTTCGTGACGAGGACAGCGATGGTCTGTGTCTCGCGGTCAGACGGGAACCGGACCTGCACGTCGACGCCGAGTTCGTCGCCGAGTTCGGTGAGGTCCTCGCGGAGTTTCTCCTCCGTCGTCACCATCTCGGACGTGTCGACGCGCATGGTCATCCGGAAGACGCCCTCCCGGACAGCCTGGTCGAGGTCCTCGATGTTGATACTGCGCTCGAACAGGAGCGAGGTCACTTCGGCGATGAGACCCGTGTCGTCCTCACCGACGACCGTGATCTCAGTCAGACCGCGCGTCACGATACCCACCTCCGGACAGCGTCGTGATTCATTTGACCCAGAGTCGGCAGTCCCTCGGCAAAAGCCTTCGTTTTCCACCTAGCGTGGATACCGACGCTCTGTGTATCCGTCCGTGTATGTACGGCCGTGACGAGTGATTCGCCGACCGTTCTCTGTGCTCACCCGGATGCCGACGAGCGCGCGGAAACGGCGGACGCGCTCCCGCGAGGACTCCATCTGCACCCACACGATTCTCTCGGGCGGGGCGATGGTCGCCGAGGCCACCCACGAGGACCCTCGCTTCGCCGAAGTTGACGCACTGAAACGGCTCGACAGCAGGTCTTACGCCGGCGTGCGAATCACGGACAAGGAGGGGCGGGCTATCGGCGCAGTGTACTGTACCGACGGCGAGCCGCGGCGCTACACGCGGACCGATCTCGACGTACGCCAGCGGCTACACGCGAGTCCCCACCGGTATCTGCACGCTGACGCGGGCGACCTCGACATCCGGGTCAAAGGGCTGACCGACCAGCCGTCCGACTGGACGCCGGTCAGCGCCGGGACGTGACCTGCCGGGAGAACACAAGCGTTTTCTCCGCTGCCCGCTCGCTTGCCAGTAATGACTGCCTTTACCGCGACTGTCACCGTTCGACTCAAGCGGGGCGTCCTCGACCCCGAAGCCGAGACGACACAGCGCTCTCTGGAGCGCCTCGGCTTCGACCTGAACGACCTCCGTTCGGCGGACGTGTTCGAGCTGGACCTCGACGCCGACAGCGCCGAGGACGCGGCCGAACGCGCCGAAGAGATGGCCGAGCGGCTCCTGGCGAACCCCACCATCCACGACTACGACATCGAGGTGACCGAGACAGAATGACCATCGCCTCGAAGCTGACGGCGATGCCCTATTCTAACACGCGGAGGTGGCTCGCGTGACCATCGCCGTCATCCAGTTCGGCGGCTCGAACTGCGACCGCGACTCCGTGCAGGCCCTGACATCGCTCGATTTCGACGCGGAACTCGTCTGGCACGAGGACGGCCTCCCCGAAGATGTCGACGGGGTCGTTCTCCCCGGCGGCTTCTCCTACGGCGATTACCTCCGTGCCGGCGCGATGGCCGCCCGCTCGCCCATCATGGCCGAAGTCCGCGAGGCCGCGAGCGAAGGAACGCCGGTGCTTGGCATCTGTAACGGCGCACAGATCGGCTGTGAGTCGTCGCTGACCCCCGGCGCGTTCACGACAAACGAGAGCGCCCGGTTCCAGTGTGAACACGTCCACCTGCGCGTCGAGAACGCCGACACGCCCTGGACCAGCCAGTACGAGGAGGGCGAGGTCGTCGAACTCCCTATCGCCCACGGCGAGGGCCGCTACGAGATTACCGACGACCGACTGGACGAACTCGAATCCGAAGACCGAATCCTGTTCAAGTACTGCGACGAGGACGGCAACGTGTCCCCCGAGGCGAATCCGAACGGCTCGAAACACAGCGTGGCCGGTGTCACCGGCGAGGACGACCACGTCGCCGTCATGATGCCCCACCCCGAGCGGGCGACGCTTTCGGATCTGGGCCGGACCGACGGCCAGGGCGTGCTCGAGGGCTTCGCCGACTGACATCCTCCACACGGCTAAAGCCGTGGGGTTCCCCCACTGGGGGTTGAATCCACGGAAACAGAGAGGTTCGCAGGTTCGTCGTCGCGTTGGACGATGACCTGCGTTTCGGACTGTGCCAGTACAGCCCCCGCCTCGGACAGCGGTTTCAAGAACTTGCCCAAGGCTCGTTTGCCGATATTCAGCGCACCGTTCTTGTCTGCGTTGTCATCAAGCCCACATTCGGGACACTCGAAACGCCCCTGCGTTGTTCGGACACCTTCGCAGGCACAGCGGTTGCACGTTTTCGACGTGTCGTATTCTTCGACCAGTTGCACGTCGATACCCGCGCCCTGGGCCTTGTACTCGATGTAGTTCAGCAAGCGAGCGAATGGCATCTTGTGGGTCTTGTCGTTGACGTATCGGCCCTTGTCGTTGTCCTTGCGAATCCCGCCAAGGTCGCCCACGACGATGACCGCGTTCCGTTCCTCGGCATCCTCTACAATCGAGCGAGCGATCTTGTGGAGACGGTCGTCTACCTTCCGTGCTTCGGCGTCCCCAATACGCTCAACCACCTGCTGTCCCTGTCGGGGTTTGGCTTTCCCGATGGACTTGCGCAGTTGCTTGTAGTGTTCGCGGATACGGCGCACTTCCTCGCCGTAGAACGTGGTTTTGCGGTCAGAGAGGAACGCGCAGGTAGCGACCCACCGTGCGCCCATGTCGATAGCCAGCACGTCGTCGTACTCGTCTTGGACGGTCACAGATCGCTTGACGACGAGATGCACGTACCAGTCACCGTCACGGCGCACCAGTTCGCTGTCTCGAAGATTCCCCTCACGGACGAGTTGTTCGTCTTTTTGTGGGACGTGGGCCGGACACCAGATGGAGTTGCCTTGTCCTTTCTCAGGGTCGTAGACAGGGACTTTCACCCACCACGACGAGAGAACGGTGTCTTCGTCGTAGGCCACATCGAACACGTCGTTGCGAAGGACGACAGGTTGTTCCGTACCGGGATTTGGGTCTTTCTGCCGTTGTACTTTCGACGCCTGCTGGTCGGTTGCAGAGTACAGGTCAGCGTCTCCACCGTGTACCTCAGTCTGGAACGCCTCATACTCACGGGCGAGCAAGTCAGTCTTCCTGTTTGTCAGTGAGTGGAGTTTAACCCGAACCGTGGTTGAGACGTTCCGTTTCATGGCTACTCACCTGCTTGGGCGTCGATGTACTCCTCGATGACTTCGCTGGATACGTCGCCCGCACTTGAGACGAAGTACGAGCGCGTCCACAGCGACGGCAAACCGAAGTCGAACTCGTCCCGAAGTCGGCGTGAGGAGTAGCCCTTGACCTGTTGCATTATCTTGTTCGGGGCGAGCGTCGGGTCGCCTGTGATGAACAAGTGTACGTGGTCGGAGCGAATCGCCAATTCCAGTATCTCTAACCCGAGCTCGTCGGCTTTCTCTTCGATGAGTTTTTCGAGGCGGGTACGTACCTCGCCCTCAAGCACCGATTTACGGTATTTCGGACACCAGATGAAGTGGTACTGGAGTTTGTGGACGCTGGTACGTTCCCTGTCGAACCCACGAGGCATCGTCAGTATATAGATGTCACTCACCTAAAGATGTTAGGCAAACATCTAACCCCAGTCGTGGCTACGAGCGTGGATAGATTCCCAGTTGTCGGCTTCATCCCACGGCTAAAGCCGATGGGCTTTCGCCTCGCTACCGCTGTAACACCGGCAGCTTCGGCTTTCATTGCGGTGGTTTCACAGAAGATCTGACCCGGACGCGTAGTCGCATCGCTATCCGGTTTCGTTTCAAAGGGGAAGGGACCAGCGGAGCGTGTGACATAGTCCGGCGGTCCCTACTCCAGCTTTGTGGGTCAAGCCGTATAAGCACATGCTTACCGGAGTGTAAGTGAAATCGCCAGTTATGGGTCGGCTGTGGGCGACTGCGGCACGCGCGACCTCTCCCGGTCACCGACGAGCAGTTCGCCGTCGAGGAACCGTGCCGTCCGGGCGTCGGTGGGGTCCTCGAACAACTGCTCGGGCGGGCCGGTCTCGACCAGTTCGCCGTCGTGAAGGAAGGCCATTCGGTCTGAGATGCGTTTCGCCTGGTGCATGTCGTGGGTGGCGACGATGACGCCGACGCCGCGGTCCCGCGCCCGCTCGATGGCGTTTTCGAGCAGCGCCGTGTTGTGCGGGTCGAGGTTCGACGTGGGTTCGTCCAGCAGCATGACCGCCGGATCGACGGCGAGCGCCCGCGCGAACGCGACCCGCTGGGCCTCGCCGCCGGACAGCGAGAGCGCGTTCTGGTCGACCGAGTCCGCAAGCCCGACCGTTTCGAGCGCGGACGTGACGGTATCGGCGGGCCGTGACGAACCGACGAGTTCACCGATGCTGCGTCGGATTCGGGCTCGCCAGGGCTCCCTGACGCGCAGGCCGTAGGAGACGTTCCGATGGACGGGTGCGTTGAACAGGCTCGGCTCCTGAAACACCATACTCACCTGCCGGCGGATACCCAGTCGCTCGTCGTCGGCCATCGCCCAGATATCGTCGCCGTCCCATGCGACCGTTCCATCGTCGGGTCGGCGGAAGGTCGCAAGCAGGCGCAACAGCGTCGTCTTGCCGGTGCCGGACGGGCCGACGACGGTGACGACTTTGCCCGGGTCGACCGCCAGCGAGACGTTCCGGAGGACGGGAGAGTTGCCGAAGCCCACGCACACGTCGGTCGCGGAGAGTGTCATACCGACCGCTCACCCCGGCCCTGGTTCCGGAGCCACGACCCGAGGCCGTTGACGGCGAGGACGAGCGCGAGGAGGATCACGCCGAGGACCAGACCAACCTCGTAGCGGCCCTGCCGAGCTTCGACCGTTATCGCCGTCGTCAGCGTCCGGGTGTAGGACTGGCCGTCGCTGTAGACGATGTTGCCGCCGACGATAAGTATCGACCCGACCTCGCTGATGGCCCGACCGAACCCGGCGAGAATCGCGGTGACGATGCCGAAACGGGCCTCCTTGATGACCGCCAGCCCCACGTCGACTCGGGTCCCGCCCATCGCATAGGCCGCGTCGCGCACCGACTGGTCGACGCCCTCGACCGCCGAGAGGCTGACGCTCAGCAGGACCGGCGTCGCGAGGATGAACTGGGAGAGTATCATCGCCCGCGGCGTGAACGCGAGGTCGAGGCTCCCCAGCGGGCCGCTGTTGGACAGGAGGATGAGGACGACCAGCCCGACGACGACGCTCGGGAACCCCATGCCGGTGTTGACGACGGCCGTGACCAGCCGCTTCCCGCGGAAGTCGGTGAAACCGATACCGAGCGCGACGGGCAGGCTGAACAGCGTGCTAAGACCGACGGCGGTGAGGCTGACGTACAGCGAGACGGCCACGATGCTCACGACGTACGTCCAGCCGCCGTCCGGGAGCTGTGCTTGCAGTGGAATCATCGGGGTCAGTAGTCGGCCGGCACCTGCTCGTCGACCCAGTAGAGGTACTCTTTGTCCTGCGGTGAGAGGCTGCTGGCCTGCTGTGCCGTGTACCCCTGCGGGACGTACTGGCCGAAGTTCGGCTCCTCGGCGATGGCATTGGGGAAGAACAACTGCGAGCCGTTGGCAGTGTAGTCGGCGATCATCGACTGTCCGGTCGGACTCGTCAGGAAGCCGATGTAGGCCATCGCCGCCTCGTAGTTCACGTCGTCGTATTTCGCGGGGTTGACCGCCATCACGCCGTAGGGGTTTTTGAGGATGACCGGACCTCCTTGCAGCGGCCCCTGAACGTGAATCGCGAGGTCGATCTCGGTTTGCATCGAGAGGTAAGTCCCGCGGTCGGCGAGCGTATATGCGCCGGTCTGGCTCGCCTGCACGAGCGTATCGCCCATCCCCTTGCCGACGGCGCGGTACCACTCGCCGCTGGGGTCCGTGCCGGCCTCGTCCCAGACGAGCAGTTCCTTCTTGTTCGTCCCGGAGTCGTCGCCCCGCGAGACGAACGTCGACTCGCTCTCGGCGATGGTCGTGAACGCCTCGGTGGCGCTTTCCATCCCGTTGATGCCTGCGGGGTCGTCTTCCGGGCCGACGATGACGAAGTCGTTGAACATCACGTCCCGGCGGTTGACGCCGAAGCCGTCCTGCATGAACTTGTCCTCGGCGTTGCGAGCGTGAACGAGGATCACGTCGGCGTCGCCGTCCCGCGCCGTCCGGAGGCTCGCGCCAGTCCCCTTCGGGATGGTCTTCATCGTCACGCCGTAGTTCTCCTCGAACACAGGATGGAGCGCGTCGAGAAGTCCCGTATCGTAGGTACTCGTCGTCGTGGCGAGGACTAATTCACCGTCGCCGATCTGGCCCGAACCGGTCTGTGCCCCACCGGACTGTCCGTCCGCCCCGCCACCGGTCTGTGTCGCCGTCGAACCGCTGGGGTCGCTCTCGCCAGCACAGCCAGCGAGCCCGACCACGGAGGCGGCCCCCAGTGATGCGAGGAAGCGTCGGCGTTGCATCGACATGGACATAACGACGGCGGCAGGGTTCTTAATTGTTGATGGTGATGTCTGTCACACTGGTCCTCAGCGGGGTCGCAGGTCCCGCGCGGCAACGCCTTTGTGATGGCGCGGTCATGTGGCGGTATGGACGCGACCGCGGACGTCGAAGTGCAGTTGGGGCAGGGCGACGTGGCGCTGACTGCCCGCGACCGGACGCTCCTGCAGGCGGTCGCAGCCCACGGGTCGCTGAACAGCGCCGCCGACGCGCTCGGCCGGTCCTACGCCCACGCCCAGCGCCGAGTCGTCGAATTAGAGGACGCCTTCGGCCCGCTAGTCGACCGCAGTCGCGGCGGCAGCGGTGGCGGCGGCAGCGAACTCACGGACACCGCCGAGCAACTGCTGGCCCGCTTTCAGCGCCTTCAGGCCGAGTTCGACGGCGTCGCCACGGCAGCGGAGACGGTCCTCCGGGGGACCGTCGTGGACCGCGACGGCGAACTGGCGACCGTCGAGACGCCGCCGGGGACAGTCCGGGCCATCGTCGACACCGAAGCGAGCCCCGGCGACACCGTAGAAGTCGGCATTCGCGCCGACACGGTGACACTGAACGCGCCGCCCGAGGCTCCGGAGCCGACGGGGACGAGCGCGCGGAACCAGTTTGCGGGTACCGTCGAGCGTATCGACGAAGGTACCTCTATCGCGCTGGTCGCACTGGCAGTCGACCCGGACACGACGCTGTCGGCGGTGGTGACCGACACGAGCCTCGACAAACTCGATATCACCACGGGCGCAGAACTCGTCGCCTCGTTCAAGGCAACCGCGACCGTCGGCGTCATTCCCGCTATCGAACAGTCGTGGCCGGATGAGTCATCGTAAGCGAGTGAAACACGGTGGCTTGGGTCGCCTCAGAGACCCCAGTTAGACGGCAGCAGGTCGGACTGGCAGGCACTACAGGCAACCATCCCATCGTCGTCGATACACTGTCGCCGTTCGCCACACAGGTCACATTCCGTGACCGTCCCGCGTGTATTGAAACTGCGCCTGTCCTGGTCACCGTTCGGGGTCATATCGAACAGTCTTAGGCGCGAAAGACGGATAAACGTTGGTCGGCAGGACGTCACACGGGTTCTCCGGGTCGAAGGGCTATCGAGCGAGCGGAAGCGAGTAACTCTTCTCACGTTCGATGACGGCGTCCCACGTCGCCTCGCACTCGCAGCTCACCTGCTCAAACACCGACGGGTCCTGTCGGAGGTCGAAGTCCTTGATGGCGCGCTGGACCTTGTCGTCACACTCGCCGCAGTTGTGCGGGCCGCGGTCGCTGCCGTGGCCGACCGGGTCGGAGACGACGATGACATCCTCGTCGGCCGTCGATTCCAGCACGTCGGCGACCGACCAGAGCCACGGCGGCCGGTAGCCGCCGTCGTGGTACAGCTCCTCGACCATCGTGTAGCGCTGGACGTTACAGGGGTTCATCGACACAGTGTGACAGCCGTCGACGGCCGCACAGCGCCGTACCGACCGCTTCATATCCTCGACGGCCTCGGCTTCCGAGAGGAACGGCGGTTTCATCAGCAGATACGCCTTGACGCCGGCGCCGGCTGCCTGGGCCGCTTCGGAGGCTTCCTCGAAGTCCGCGAACTCGAAGTACTTGTTCACGCAGTCGTGGCGCACGCGGTCGGTCGCTGTCTCCAGACCCACTGCCACGTCCGTCTCCAGACCCACATCGACGAAGTCGCCGACCGTCTCCTCGTCGACGAAGTCCGGCAGCGACTCGACGACGATGCGCTCGCGGTCCGCGAAGGTCTCGGCGATAGCCTGTCGCGTCTCCGCCGGCACCTCGCGCTCGTCGAGGAAGCTCCCGGAGGTGTAGATCTTGATGAGGCCGCTTTTGTCGTCGCTGTTCTCGCTCTCGTGGTCCAGGCAGTGCTGGATCTGGGCCATGAGGTCCTCGTGGGCGACGGTCCCCCCTTCGACGCTCTCGGCGACGTAGCCACACATCGTACAGCCGCCGGCGCGCGCCCACCGGCAGCCGCCGGTGTTCAGGATGATGGTCAGGCTCTGGTAGACGCCGTCCGGAGTGTTGTCCTCGTCGAGCCACACGCGAGTCGGCTCACGAGGGTCGTACGTCGAGTCGTTGCGCGACCGGATGTCACGCATCACGGAGTTGTGGGCGTCCATGCCCTTGCCCTCCTCGTAGACTTCAGGACTGGGCTTGCTCATTGGGGCGAGGTAGCCGATGAGCGCGTAAAGCCGCTTCGTTACTGCCGGGATCGTGGGTCGGTCTGGTCCGAAAGCGCACCAGTTCGGTGAGCCGCGAGCCACGACAGTCCGGCAAGGACGGCCCCGACCGCGTTAGCCACGAAGTCAGCGCCGCTCACACCGCGTGACGGGACGAGCCCCTGTAGCAGTTCGACACCCGTCCCGTAGCAGATAGAGACGGTCACGAGTGCTGCAACTGTGGTGACATCACGGGCCTGTCGGCCCCACGCGAGCAGTGCCGCCAGTATCCCGTAACTCGCCGCGTGAACCCACTTATCCAGCGTAAAACCGAGGAGCGCGGGGACTTGCTCTCCCGCCCCCTCGGGAACTGGGAGAAGCGAGGTGACGAGTAACAACAGCGAAAACCCGACAGCGGGCAGGTAGCGGCGGAATTCCGACCAAGCCATACTGACGGTTCTCCCGTTCGGCAGATAAGTCGCGTGGTCAGGCGCCGCACAGTCTAATCCGGTGACCGGCAAAGACGGCCCTACTGCTCGTCGACGTGACGCATCTGGACGGCGATGCCGCGAGTCGATGACTGCATCTCCGGGCCGCTCATCTGGGCGCGACCGACGCCGAAGGCCGCGTCGCCCCGAATCACCACGTCGTCGCCGACGCGGATGTCGTCGCTGGCGTCCGTGATTCCCGGTGCAAGCACCGAACCGTGGGGGACGAACGGCTCGATTTCGACCGTTTTGGTGTGAACGTCGCTCTCGACCCAGCGGCGCGCCCCAGCGGTGGTCAGCGAGAGGACCCCGTACTGCTGGGCCAGCGCCGCAAGCTGCTCGCCGTCGGCGTCGTCAGCCCGCAACTGCGGATACCGGCCCTGCGTCGACAGGTCGTCGAACAGTTCGTCGCCCGCGCCCGCGCCGAACTGGTAGTCAGCGACAGCACGGATAGTGTTGTGTTCGCGCTCCCGTTTCGGATATCGGTCCCAGCCTTCCAGTTCGGCGGCGAGGTTCCCCAGCGAGTCCGCCGTCGTCGGGTGGTCGGTGACCGTGTAGGTGAACTCCCGCCCCAGCGAGTCGGCCACGCGCTCGCAGATGTCGCGGTAGCCTTCGCCGGGAACGTGGGCGATAATCTCCGGGTAGTCGGTGCCTTCTAAATAGCGTTCGAGTACGCGGCTGACGAACTCGATTTCGGTGGCGGTCCAGTTGCCCGTGACCACGGAGTCGTAGTGCTGGGCGGGGTAGGTGAGTTCGAGTTCCTGGGGCACGACGCCGATGGGCGAGGTCATCGAGACGACGTGGGCGCGCCACTTGATCGCGTCGTGGTACTGCTTGTGGCTCTGGGAATCGCTGTAGGGTTTCCGTGCCGAACACGGCACCAGCACGAGCGGGCGGTCGTCGAAGCGCGGCACGTAGCGGTCGGTGACGCGCTCGGCGAAGCGCTGGATCTCGACGCGGCGCAACGAGTCGTCGCTGGCCGCCGAGAGGTCGGCCCGCCGGATGAGCGGCGTGCGCTCCTCCAGATAGCTGTACTGCTGGTCCAGTCGCCGGAAGGTCGCGGTGAGCCAGTTGTCCTGTCTGGCCTGTCCCTCGATGTAGTCCCGAAGCCTGCCGTCACGAATCCGGCGGCGAACGCGCCGAAGTTCCGCGGCGAGGGCATTGACGTTGTGTTCGACGCAGTCCTCGCGGTCGAACTCATCGCGTGGTTGCTGGCAGGCCGGGCACGCACACGGCAGTTCGTCGAGGTCTTCGAGGAAGTACGCCTCGTCGGTCGTGAGATACCGGCCCTCAGTCCCGCGGACGACGGCGCGGTCAGGGTCCACGAGGTCGACGCCGGCGTAGACGAGCGTCGCGACGTTTCGCGGCGTGGCGACGCCAGGCAGGTAGAGCGCGGTGTCGGCGGGGATAGCCTCCCGGACGGTCGAGACGGCATCGACGAACGCCGACGCGTGCCCGACGTAGCCGGGCGCACCAGCGAGCACGTAGGCGTCGCTGCCGTGGTCGGTCGCGGTATCGGACGAGACGACGGCCGCGCTCGGGAACGACACGTCGGGATAGTCGACGGCGAAGGCCTCGGCGACTTCGTCCGGCGTGCCGGCGGGGAGTCCGCGGTGGGGCAGGACAGTGAGCAGCGAGTCGTCGCCATCGGGGGCGTCTTGCTCGGTGGGCCAGCGGCTTCCGGCGTCGTCGAGGACGTGCCGGCAGTCGCCCGGCGTTTCTGTGTCCACGTCGTCGACCAGCGCCGGCGTCGTCACGGAGTCGGCGAGGCGTAGCTCACCCACTCGCGCGGCGCTGTCGCGCTCGTGGATCTCGAAGTAGTCGGTCATGCAATGGCGTCAGCCACGCGCGACCAACTATCTTGCCTTTGTACCAGCACCGGCCTCGGTGGCGACCGAAGGTGCGTTCAAACTCAGCATACTTCGTTCCGGTCGACAGTTATGTGGCCATGATTATCGCGGACAGGTCGCTATCCGCTGATTAGCTGGGCCCTAACTAAATCTATAGGGGACGACTGACCGTTCGTGCAGCGACAGACACGACGAGACGTGTTGCTCGCCCTCTCGGGGACAGCCGTAGCGCTGGCGGGCTGTTCGACCGGCCTCTCCTCAGGGGACTCGGACGCGAGGGCCGCGTCACACGAGACGGAGCCGACACCGACGGAACAAGTAGCCGAGTCAACAGTGGAAAGCGGGCCCGCAATGTTCGTCCATCTCGATACACTGGCTGCGATACAGTCCCGTGTCGAGAACGGAGACAGCCCGTGGACAGGGGCCCACGAAGCCTTCATCGACGATGTCCGCGACGCGATGGCAGCGGATCCCGAGAGCGTCACGGACAACGGCGACGGCCACGAGTTCAAAACGAAGGGCCCCGAGGACCCCGAAGCGCGCAAGGACTACGTTGCCGCCATCAGAACAGGAGACAGAATACGGGATCTGGGCCTCGCCTACCAGTACACCGGCGCGGACCAGTACGCCGAGAAAGCCGTCGAACTGCTAGACCACTGGTTCCTGAACTCGGAGACCTATATGGCACCAGTAAAAACGAACAGCATCGAGCAGTTCATCACGCTCCCCAAAATGTGGTGGGGTGCGGAACTCGTTCGCGGCCACGAGGCGTGGAACGACGACAGCGTCGGCACGGAGGCCGACCTGCAGGAGTGGGTCCGGACGTTTCTGGACGACGTGGGCCACGGTATTCCGACCGAGATGGGACAACAGAACATCTTCAACTGGCAGGAGATGACCCACGCCGCCGGTTCCGTGTATCTCCGGGACTGGGACCGGTTCCGGAAGGCCATGCAACGGAACCGCGAGACCGGCTTCAACCAACTCCGCGAGGACGGCCTGCTGGAAAACGAGATTATTCGTGCGTCGAGTCTGGCGTACTCGCTGTACGCGGCGAAGGCACTGGTCACCGCCGCGGAACTCAGCCGACTCTACGCCGACAAACTCGACGGCCCCACACTGTACGAGTACCAGAAGTTCGACGGTGACAGGGGTGCCATCGAACGTATTCTCGACGCCCACGCGCCGTACGTGGCTGACCCGGAGGCCTGGGAAGCGATGGGTGAGGGCGACCCCGACCGGTTCGTCAACAACGACGGCTTCCCCGCCAGAAAGCAGGAGGCTGCGTCCTCACTGTACGAGGTGGCCTACTCGTACTACGAGAAAGACACCTATCTGGAAACACTCAAACAGAGTGGACAGCCGGTGAAGAACGTCCCGACGTACGTCTCGGCCCAGCAGGCGGCAATCGACAACCCCGACCGACCGCATCGCGACGAGCGCATCCTCGGCTGGACGACGTTCACGCACGGCGAGCGGTTCCGGCTCGACACATAAAGTAGCTGGCACCAACGACGCACACCGCCACGCTTTGGATGCCAGCGGCCACAGAGCAGCTATGGATGTTGTCGTGACCGGCGGCCGGGGCAGTTCCGGACGCTGGATCGTCGACCGACTCGCCGGACCGCACGACGTGACAGTGCTCGACCGCCGCCTCCCCGACGATGGGGGGCATCCGGCTGTCGGGTACCGAGCGCTCGACCTGACGGACGCTGGGAGCGTGTTCGACGCGCTCACCGCCATCGACCCAGATGCAGTGGTCCACTGGGCGGCGATTCCGGTCGCTGGGAACCACCCTGGGGTAGACCTGTTCCAGAACAACACCATCGCGGCACACAACGTGCTCTCGGCGGCCGGCCGCGTCGGCGCTGACGTGGTGCAGGGCTCCTCGGACGGTGCGTACGGCTTCTTCTTCGCCGAAGAGACGCCGGTACCTGACGAACTCCCGATTACGGAACAGCACGCGCTTAGGCCGGAGGACGACTACGGGCTCTCGAAGGTCGTCACCGAGGAAATCGGGAAAACGATTGCTCGCCGGGATGACGTCTCGGTGGCGTCGATTCGTCCCTCATGGATACAGATCCCCGGGGAGTACCCCTGCCGGGCCGAGGAGTACGTCGACGACCTCGCGGCCGGGGCGGGCAACTACTGGTCGTACGTCGACGTGCGGGACGTGGTCGACCTCGTGGAGGCCGCGCTCACGGGCGAGGTTTCGGGCCACGAAGCGTTCAACTGCGTCGGCCCGGACAACGCGCTGGGCCGGCCGCTGGTCGAACTCATGCGTGAGCAGTACGGTACTGTCCCGGACGACTGCACGGTCGAAGGGGACGACGCGGCGTACTCGACGGCCAAAGCCACGGAACTGCTGGGCTGGGAGCCGACCCGTTCCTGGCGCGAGGCGGCCGACGAGAACGTGGCCGTGCCGACGGTCTGACCGGCAGCGGTCGAGACAACTGCGCCGTCAGTCGCGAGCGTGCAGGTCGCGCAGACGGACGCCGTCCGGCACGCGGTCCAGCGCCGTCGCCGGCCAGTCGTCGTGGACCAGCGTGAAGGACACGTCGGGATGGAGTTCGACGAGTCGCCGGACCCCTGTGGCCGCGGCCTCGTAGGCCGCTCGGTCGGTCCGGTCCGGAGTTTCGGCGGTCAACGGATAGGTATCCGCGAGTTCGCGCGGATACGGACCAAACGGGGGCAGGACGCCCCAGGTTTCGTCGTACTGCGCGCTGGAACTCCCTTCGGTCAGCAGCACCTCGTCGCCCTCGACCGGGAGGCGCTCCAGTCGGTTCTGATGGCGGCGGACTTCGGGCCGGCGAGCGCTTTCATTTGAAGTGTAAAAGAAGGCGTCCTTCGAGACCGGGTCGGTCCGTTCGAGTTGCTCGGCGTGGTCAAGCAACGCTCGATAGCCGTCGAGCATCGCCGGGTGGCCGCGGGCGCGACTGTCGACCAGTTCCATGAGGTTACCCGAGCGAATCGCCTGTTTCACTGTCCGGATTTCGCCGTAGGTGACGTGGAGGTTGTGCCGGGCGAGCAGCTCTTCGCGCTGGTCGGCGTCCATCGCGTCGAGTTCTGCCGGCGTGTGGTCGGTACAGACCGGGCAGTGACACGGGAAGTAGGTCAGTTCGTCGAGCAGTTCCGTCCCCTGGACCGTGAGATACCGGTCGTCGCGGGCGTACAGCGCGTACGCCGCGGAATCGAACAGGTCACAGCCCAGCGCCGCCGCCATCGCGAACATCATCGGATGGCCCGCGCCGAACAGGTGGACCGGGCCGACCTCCCCCAGCCCGCGCTTGCAGGCCGCGACGACATCAGCGAGGTCGGCGTAGCGATACTCGTTCATCAGCGGGACAACGGCCCCGAGCGGGAACACGTCCAGCCCGGTGGTGACGGCGTCCGCGGCGGCGCGCTCCCGCAGGTCCGGGTAGGTCGACCCCTGGACTGGCGCGCTGACGAGCATCTCGCCAGTGTCGACGGTAGTGGCGTGTTCGAGCCGCTCCTGGGTCGTTTTGAGTTCCTCTGTCGCTCGCTCGCGGTCCACGTCCGGCGGCGTCGGGATGTCCACCGGCGTGCCGATGTCAGAGCCGATTTCGTGCTGGAACTCCAGAATCTCCTCGGTAGTCACGTCGATGTCGCCGTATTCGGCGAGCTGGAAGGACCCCGAGTCGGTCATGATAGCCCCATCGAACCCGAGCAAGTCGTGGAGGCCCTGCTCCAGCACCGGCTCGCGGAGGTCGTCGGAGCCGTGCAGGATGTAGCTGTTCGTGATGAGTATCTCCGCGCCGAACTCCGACGCCAGCGTCGCCGGTGCGACCGTCTGGACGTGCGGATTGACCACCGGCAGGATAGTCGGCGTCTCGACGGTGACGCCGGCCCGCGGCACCGTTAGCTCGCCCAGCCGGCCCGCTGCGTCGTACTGGCGGACCTCGAAATTCGTCATTACACGTCGTCGTCGGTCGGCGTGCCTAAGGGTTGTGTTCCCACAATCGTCGCCCGAGAAGTGTCTGAGAGCGGAACAGACGACCCGACCGGCGACCCGCCGCTATTCGTCGGACCGCTCAGGCCCGCCGGGCACCAGTTTGTGCTCGGGACGGTGGACGGTCCCGGAGTCCTCGTCGGCGACGTACGCCTGTGACGTCCGGAACATATCGACCACCTCGTCACGGGACCCGTAGGCGTCCTCGACAAGCCGTTCGAGCAACTCCGCCCGCGAAACCGGCCGGCCGGTCCGACGGCGGACGGCCGCGCGCAGTTTATCCAGCCGGCGTTCCGTCTGTTCGTCGAGTGCAATCGAGGCCATATGCGTAATGGTACCATTCCGCAGAGTTTCAAACTGTCGTCAGTTCAGCGCTCGAACAGGGCATAGTACATGATACCGACGGCAGACCGACTGTCACGGAGCGTCCCGTCGCGCACCGACTGGACCAGCGAGTCGAAGTCGGCGGTGTCGACCCGAATCGATTCGTTGTGGTCCAGATCCTGGTCGGCCGTGGCCACACACCCGCGTGCGACGTAGTAGTGGAACACGTAGTCGGTGTTGCCGTTGGCCGGTTCGCCCGTGTAGAGGTGGTCGAAAGCGTCGGCCTCGTAGCCCGTCTCCTCGCGGAGTTCGCGGGCGGCGGCGACGGTCGGGTCGTCGTCCTCGCCCTCCATCGTCCCGGCCGGCAGGCCGCGGTTGACTCGGCGAACCGGCTGTCGCCACTCCTCGATGACGACCACGTCGCCATCAGCGGTAAACGGGAGCACGATGACGCTCTCGCCGTGTTGCACATAGTCGAACTCTCCCTCGGTTCCGTCGGGGAGGCGAACGGCCTCGCGAATGATATCGAACCCCGGACAGGCGTAGGCGGTTTCGGCACCGAGCGTCTCCCAGGTGAGTTCCTCGTCCATATCAGCAGTGTGGCCCGCACTGGCAAAACCGGCACGGGTCCACGAATATGCAGGCACCAGACCGATACGACGTGGTGCGCTACGTGTGGCTGGAATGAGAATATCGACGCTCCGCCTCCTGCTCGGTGCCGTGTTGTTCGTCCTCCCGGTCCCCGGAACGTTCATCGCCGGGGGACTGGTGCTCGTCGCCGGCGCGCTAGCCCGCTGGGGCGGGCTCTAAGCGCAGAGGAAGAACTTATAGTTTGTCGGCGGCCTGGGCCTGCTCGGTCCGCCGCTCGGCCTGATCGAGGCGCTTCCGGGCTGCGTTCGACAGCGGGTCGGACAGGTCGTCGCTGGCGTCCTCGATTCTGGTCGCGACGCGCTGGAGCCGGTCGGCGACGGCCTGGAGTTGTTTGTCAGCGTTCCCGCGGTCGCCGGCTTCGGCGCGTTCTGTCGCCCGCCTGGCAGCCTCCACGACAGCTGCGAGCGCCCGTTCGAGGCCTCGAATCGCGTTCTCGGAGCCACCGCTGCTCCCGGGGTTGTCGTCATCGTCGTCATCGGTGTCACCGTCGTCGCCGCCATCGTCCATCTCGTCAAGCACCGATTGCCGCGTTTCCTCGGCGATGTCGACGAGGAACGATGCCAGCGACGCCTTGCCAGTTCGGGGCTCGTCGATTGTTGCGGCAGTCTCGGCTTCGGGGTCCGGGTTGACGCGGAACGCGCCGATCTCGTCGTCGCGGTCCCGGACCTCCGTCGTGTACGCACCGCCGCTGTGGACGTACACGGCGTCGGGTTCCGAGAGGGGAGCGTCGTACAGCCGGCCGGCGAAGTCGTCCTCCACGGCGAGGTCGGTGAGGTCGCTGTCGGCTCCCGACGGATCGACTTCGAGGCGGGTCGCGTTCTCCCGGGCGACCAGGGGGAGTTTTCCGTCGACACCGGCTCTGGTCGGCCCGTCAGCCGACTCCGCGTCGGGGACCGACACCGTCTCGCTGTGTGGTGCGACACCGGCCCCGTTGACCGTGAATCGGTGGTCGCCCGCGGGCACGTCCTGAACGACGGCTAGCCCAGAAAAGGTCGGGACGGCCTCGGGGTCACTCTCCAGCAAGGCGACGGACTCGACGGACGTGTCCTCGGTCGTGAGCCCATCGTCCTCGGGCGCGTCGTCGTTCGAGACGGCTTCCGAGAGGCTGGCAACGACGGTGCGTATCTCCGCCGGTGCCCCGATGGCGTCGTAGCGCTCGGCCAGCGCCGCCCGGTGGTTGGGCTCGGAGATGTCCGCGGCGGGGTTCTCGTATCGCGGCTGGTTCCAGGGCGCGCCCGTTGTCGTGATGTGCCCCGAGACGGCGTCCTCGACGAACTCGGGCACGGCGAACTCGAAGCTCAACTGCGGGCCGGTGAAATCGGCGATGTGCTCCAGTTCGCTGCTCGGCACGAGATCGTACTCGATGTCCGGGTCGGCCTCGCCGCGGTTGGTGTGCTGGAAGACGAGCCCCGTCTCCCGCGTCGGCAGGTCCGTCGGTGGTTGGGTGAGACTGTCGAACGAACGGATCGTGAGCGACTCCGAAATGAGGTCCTCGCGGCTGACCGACGGGAGCCGCTCGTGTTCGTACAGCGGCGCGCCCTCGTACTCCGGAACGAGGTAGGGGAGCCGGGACCCCTCGTCGCGCGGGAGCCCGTAAGCGACGGGGATCTCCGCGAGGTCTTCGATGGTTTCGACGGCGCTGTTCGTGATGTCCGCGAACCGGTCGCCCTCCGGCAGCCGGGTGAACCGGTCGCGAGCGTCGTTGACCGACAGCGCGCTAGAGTGTGACCCCAGTTCCGAGAGGATGCGTGGGACCATCTCCGGGTCGGGGTCGAGGAACTCGTTGTTGGGTACCTTCCGGGAGTGCGAGCTGGCGACGTACAGTTGCGGGTCGCCCGTCCCCGTGTCGACGAACACATGCAGGACCTCCCAGTCGTGCCAGTGGAAGTTCGTCGTGAACTGGTCGAACGCCGAGTAGAACCAGAACTGGACGACGGCGAGCGGCGAGTTCTCGTACTCGACAACGTTGTAGAACGCCGTCGGGTCCGGCGGCTCCCCTTCGGTCATCCGCTCGTGATACCCGTCGAAGGCGTCGAACCCGTCGACGACGGTTTCCCCGTCCTGTTCGCTGGTGTACGGACGCGGGTCCGTCGGGAACCACGGCTCCGCCTGATCGAAGTACAGCGTCGGCGCGAACCGGCGCGCGAGTTCTTCGGCCCGTTCGCCCTCGACTGTCGAGGCCGCGTCGTCGCTCCCGCCTTCGAACGCCGAACAGCCGGCGACGGACGCGAGGCCGGCTCCGGCGACCGTCTGCAGAACCGCACGGCGGGACAGCGCGTCCCGGTCAGTCATCGATCCCTCGTCGCTTCCATACGTCGTCCGACAGCGCGACCCGTCGCTGTCTCCGAGCCCAATAATCCCATACACTATTCAGCGAACCGCGGAGGAAAACCCTTCTGGCAGTCGCCCAGCGTGCCCCGTCAGTACTGCTCGAACCCGTCCGTATCGAGGCAGTTGTGCGCGACCGTGATCGAGTGGTCAGCGTGGAGGGCCTTCGGCCCGAGCGAGACACACTCGTCCGCGTGGTCGGCCAGCAGCGTCGCTTCCTCGTCCCGGAAGTCGTGATGGTCCGAGAGGACGAACACCGGGTCCGACGGCGGTGCAACGTCGACGATGGGATCGCCGTCCTCGTGCAGTTGGACGACAGTTCCGCGGCTCGCCGCGTCGTCGAGCGTCCCCTCGAACCCCCGTCGCGTGAGCGACACCCCGGGCGACGTTTCGACCGGGATGTGGCCGATAGCTTCCTCGCGCTCTTCCAGCGCCTTGCGGATCAGCGCCGCCGTGGACCGCTCGTCCGGGTTCAGTCGGCGGAGGTCACTCCCATCGAACGTGACGGTGTACTCATCCGCCAGGATGAGGTGGACCCGCACGTCTTCCCGGATGGCGTGGCTCAGGAAGAACGCGCTGGTGACACACCGACAGAGCACGTCGAGCCGGCCGGCCGCGCCGGCCAGGTCGTCGAGCGAGAACTCCGGCGTCGTCGGGGCGTCGTGGCCGATGATGACGAACTGGCGCATACTGACTCGTCACCCCACGGCGATTTACGTCCGTCGACTGCTGTCAGTACCGATACGAAAGACGCTACAAACGCCGTCTGAGCGTCCAGAAAGGGTTTACCGGGTGCGACGAATCGCGGACTATGCGCAGACGTGCCCTCCTCGCGTCGATCCCGGGTGCGCTGGCCGGACTCGCCGGCTGTTCGTTCGGCACCCTCGGCTCAGACGAGACCGCAGACGTAACGCCCGCACCACGCCCGACACAGTCACCGACTGATCCAGATGACAGCGGGACAGGGACGCCGACAGGCACTGGCGACCCGCCCCGACCCGAGAATCCGACGACCGTCATCGAACTGGAAACCGGGCCGCGAACCTACGCCCTCAGTTCGCCAGGACTCCACACCGCCGACAGGGCGCGAATCGGGCTCTGGTTCGACCAGACGGCGACCGACGACCATCCGGCCACGCTTCGGGGCTGGCTCCAGAACAGCAACGAGTTCGAGAACACGTTCAGGGTCAAGTGGATTCCAGGAGTCGGACAGACACACAGCCGCCAACCCAGCGGCTACGACCACGAAGCGCGCCTCCATCTCGCACCCACAGACAACAACGACCTTGCCGACGAAGTGCCCTCACTCGGCCGAACAGACGAGGGGTACTGGCGCGTCGACGATGTCGGTCCGTGGATGCCAGAGACGTACCGGTTAAATCCCGGTGAATGGGTCAAACTGGAGTACGCCCTCGTCGGCGAACCGGGCCAGTCCGGGCGGCCGACCGGCACCTACGAGTTCCGCGGTCAGGCCGGGTCACTCTCGGTCTCCGTCTGGGACACGCGAAGTCCCGGTCCGGAAACCGACTCCCGCTTTGCCGGCCGCTCGCTGCCGCCGTTTCCCGGCGACGGCGGTGTCCAGTGGTTCCACGAAGCAGCGAGGACGACTCCGGCCTTCGTTCGGCCCAGTACCGAGCGGGCGGAACTGGACACACAGATCGGCTTCGAGATGGTCAACAACAGCCACGAGCGGCTGCAGTGTGGCCACTGGGACCTCTACAAACTCGTCGACGGCGAGTGGTTCCACATCGCCCCGACGGGCCACACGTCCGACTGTCGCATCTTGGGGCCGGGCGGCAGAGAAAGCTGGGGTCTCCGAGCGTTCAACGGGGAGGCGGTCGGTTGTAGCACCGGCGACTGTAACTGCGACGGCCTCACGCAGGGCTATCTCGGCGGTGGCGAGTACGCTGTCGTCGCCGGCTACGGGCACGAAAAAAACGAGAGCGGTGCTCTGGTGGAGTTGGTCGGTGACCGCGCTACAGTGACGCCAACCGAGGACGTGTCAACGGTCCGAGACGGCGACACCGTCACGGTGACGACCGGCCGCCACGGTGACGGTGAGCAGCCGCCCGACGCGACGTTCTCCCTTTCGCGCGCCGACAGCGCGGACGAACGGGTTCTCGCCGAACAGGTGATGACGGGCGGGTTCATCGCGCCCGACGGCGGGCTTCGCAATGCCCTCCCGTTCCTGACAGACGATGTGCGTCGCGTTGTTGTCGAAACCGATGAACGGGCTGTAGACGGTGTTCTCGGCTACGATGCTGACTCGCGTCGGTTCCGATTCCGCGGCCAGGCGTATGCAGTCTCACGAGGTGAAACCGACGGATGAGAGCGGATGCAAATGATGGGCCAGATACTGCTTGAAAGTGGTGTTGAAAAATGGGCCGGCGCGACGCGGAACTAACCGCTTTCGTAGGATGCTCATACTCGGTTCGCTGTCGAATCGTCGCTGATGGGTCAGTTGGTGTCATTGGGTGAACTCCAGTTCGTTGATGAGTGGTCGGCGGCGGTCCTCCATCCGGTTGCGAAGCCGTCGCCGCCGCTGTTCGGGGTCTGCCTTGTCGTAGTGATCTTCGATAGTACTCACCGAGGAATTGACGCGCTCCGCTACGTCCTCCGGCGGCCATCCTCGGTTTAGGTGCCACGTAATCGAACCCGTCCGAATCTGATGCGGGGACCGGCTCGACGGGCACTTGCTGGCGTGGGCGTACTCATTCCAGTCGCACTTCTCGATGTCCTTCTCGTGAGGGCACATCCCGTAGCTGCACGGGAGCGTGGCGAGGTAGCTCCACACTCGAATGGTGTTGGTCGTCGGCCGCCCCTTCGCGCTTGTCAGCAGCGGCTGACGGCCATGCTCGTCCCGCACATCGTACCGACGGCCGTTGATGTACGCCTCCAGCGCATCGGCCGTCTCTCTTGGAAGCGCCACCGGGCGCTCACCGCGGCGCTTGTTCTTCAGCGGGGTGTCCGTTTCCGGTCGGTGGCGGAACTCGACGTAAGGGCTACTCCCCAGCTCCGTGTCCCGAAGGTCCAGGGCCCGAAGGCCGCCCTGTCGAGCGCCAGTGTTCCACGCAAGTTCAAGGAACGCGTGTTGCCGAGTTCCGTAGTCTCTGTCGCTCTCACGGTAATACGACAGCAGTGCTGCTGCTTTGTCGGCAGCAAGTTTCGTATCGTTTGACCGGTCCTCTGGGTCAAGGTCAGGGATGCGGATTTTCTCTGATAGACCTTGGTCGACCGCTTCGAGGTCTTCGAGGAACTCGAAGAGCATCTTCAGCGTCCACATCTCGCCTTCGAGCGTGGCCGGCGCGATCTCCGCGCTCCGCATTTCGTAGTACTCGTCGAGATCGTAGCCACGCAGTTCCCCGACCGTCTCTATGCCGACGGAGTCACACCACTCAACGAAGAGCTTCAGCCGGTACTCCCAGCCGTGAACGCTCTTCTCTGTCGAGTCTGACCGACGGCGTCGAAGGTAGCGCTGGCAAGCCTCGCGGGGAGATAGCTCTGTAGGGTCGCCCCGCCGTCTACCGCCGCGAGTCATGCCTCTAACTCACTCAGTTCGCTCTGGTCGTCCGGGAGCTGGCGGCGAACCTGCGGCTGGATGTTACGGAAGTCGTCGGCCCACTCCTGCATCTCGCCACGAACCGCTTCGACCTTCTCGCGCAGTTCGTCGACGCTGTCAGCCGAGACCTTCGCCTTCATCTTGTCGCGGTTGTTGCTGTCGCCGCCCCGCGTGAGTTCGACTGTGAGGCTATAGGCGTCAGTCATCCGCGACCACCACCTTGCCGCCGGAGTCGTCAGCGCTGGCCTCCTCTCGCTGCTCGTCGTGGGCCACGCGCTTCGCCTTCACGTACTCGCCGTCTGTACCGGCGTCGTAGTACTCCGTCCGCACCTCTCGAATCGCCTCAATCTTGTGCGGCGGGAGTTTGACGCGGCGGTCACGCCACTCGGTGAGACGAACCCAGCCGCTTTCGAGCGTCTGGTAGTCCGCGACGTAGACGACACCCTGGCCCTGAATCTGGACCATCGCCGGCGTGTACTCCGGATGCAGTGGCAGGTCCTCAGGGTCGATCTTCTCGTCGTTCATGGGCCGTCCTCCGCGTCGTCGTCAGTCTTTTGCTGGCCGGTGTCGTTTTCCGAATCGGGGGCCTCGACGCTACTGGACATAGTTTAGGCGGCCCCCTCGTTTCGACGCTCCTCGCTGTTCTCGTCCACACACAAGACCGTGTCTTCGCAGTTGAACGGCGTCGTGTCGTGCTCGCGCAGCACTTGACGCACGTACTGCGATGCGTTCATACCGTGCTTGTCGGCTTCTCTGTCTATCTCATCCGCCATTTCTGGCGACATGGAAATAGACATAGTCAGGAATCGTGCCATGCATCCACCAGTTACTAACTTATGTCTACTATAGTTTACGGTGTACTCTCAATATGCTACAAGATACTAACGAGCCTATTCGAGCGTGTTTTAGACTACGGTCTCAATAAGTTAGTTATGCGCTACTCGGGTGACTGGATGGTACTCGCTGATGACCGAATCTTGGAGTATGTACGTCATGAGGGGTCTGGTCGCCCAAAGGCGATGGCTGACAGTGGATACGTTCGCTATTCTCGTCAATACGTACACAAACGAGCAAAGAAGCTCGTAGAGCACGGGCTGTTGGAGCACCTGGGTAACGGGGTCTATGTAATCACTGAGCGCGGTGAGCGCTATTTGGATGGCGAAATAGACACCTCGAAAGACGCTCCTGATGAGGTAGACTCAATGTTTGACGATAGCAGCTCGTCAGCAGATGAAAGTCACGAGCAGGTTTGAAATATGCCTCCAAGAAAGTCCGCCTACTGGATGACCCAACTGGACGAGCGTATACTCGAATACATTGACCGCGAAGGGTGGGGCTCCCCATCGGTGATGGCACGCTCGCGGGGGTTCTCTGCCTCGGAAGGCCACATCCGCGAGCAGTGCCTTCGCCTCTACTACGCTGGCCTTATCGAGCCAATCGCTAAGCACTCGTACGACCTGACTGGAGATGGAATCCGGTACCTAAATGGAGATCTCGATGCGGAGCACTATCCGAATCCGCGCCCAAGTGCTGTGTTTCAGGACAGGTACCCGACGCCAGCTGAATGGCCGCAAGCACGTTCTGAGGAAGTGAATTGGTCATAAGCGTATGGCTATCAGTTTCACTTTCACTCCGGACTTTGCCGAAGTACTTATATCTAGAGCTAAAATATCATAATAAGCCGTATGTCCACCGAATATTGAAGCAATAATATAGCGATAGACAGTCTGTTACAAAAGATAGACGCTCAAAACACACACAAAATGAGTTTGACCACAACAGTAGGGACGATTCTCGTTGGAGCACTAGCTCCGCTTGTCATACAGTGGTTTTTACCTCGTAATATCAAGCTGCGAATAAAATATATAATAAACCGGGCCAGCAATGCCGTTTTCCGTCGAGGTTATGTTATCGATTCAAAAATTTCTCGTGGGTATGAGGTTGAAGACCCCGCAGAATTAGGAGAACTAACTGAAGACCTGAGAGTGAGTTTGGGAACCAGCCCACAGAGTTCACTTGATCGGTTCGATTTTTCCCGTAAAAATGGGGGGAAAAAGTATCAGGTGGATGTTCAATTGCAGTGGGAAAGCGAAATGTCGGGTCCGGGTGGGTTAGGAGAGAGTATGGGAATGGGTATGCCAGAAACAGAGTCTGAGCAGAAGGTTGTGAGTCATATTAGAATAGCTGTTTCTGGTGAGCTGCCATACGGTGAACTTGAGGAAATGCTATTCAATTCGTATGAGGTGCTTCGGAACGTTGAGTCGGATATACCAGCAGAAATGGATGGAAACGCATATTCATTCGTCTGCGAAACAGGTCAGCCGCCTTTAATTAACCGTGTGATGGACGACTTGGGGTTCGAGAATATCAAAGCGACGACTACCGAAGGTCTTGAACTGGAAATAAGGAACGACACGATTCGGCTACGGAATCTTGATGAGAGCGCTGTTGGTCAAGCGATTACGAAAACAAAGAAGATGGTTACTCTCTACGGTTAGACATCAAACTCGTTCAAAATAATCCGATACCAATAAATTGCCATTTCATCATTGTTCCAATCTCCGTAGAAGACCGCTGCATTGTTTTTTGAAGTAAGACCGACTTTTCGGTCGTATGATTCCGATTCATATATGACCCAAACCTTGTTCCCCCGCTGTTCAAACCGCTCAGCGGTATCGGATTCCTCGAGCCTTCCAGCCAATGATGCGCTTGAAGTGTTTTCATCAAGCGATTTGTACGTTGCTCTGGATTCAATGAGCCGATCTGATTCAAGAATATCTTCAATATTCTCCCGGTCAATCTCAACTTGTTCCAGCTCACCGGGACTGAAACCATCGGGACCATGTTCATATAGAAGATCGTCCAATCGTGATTGAATCTCGTTATGGAGATCACTTTTACCAAATATCATCATTCCACCGTTGCTGATTGAGTTAGTAAACCGGATACGCGACTGGTGTGTCGTCTTTCCGAATTCAGCACCATCCCAGCCGGATTCTTTCTTTGGAACCTCAAACCGCATCGCTGCGGAAAAACCATTATTAGTATCGTTTATATTGCGAAATTCGGTCCTGAGAGGTTCAGAGACTTTCTCATCGTCTCTTTCTAACAGAATGCCATCAATTATGTCCTGAAGAGAACTAACACTGTATCCACTTGGAGGGAAGTAAATTGTAGTTGATGTTGGTGCCATAGTTATGTGCTTATTATGGACATTACCGGTAACTTATTAAAAACAACTTCGCATTACAGCAAGCTACGCCTATTCTGTTGTTGCAAATTGTGTCAACTGGTCTTGGAGGAACTCTACAACCTGCTTATCGGGATAGTTCGTCGGCTCATAGATGTCAAAATAGCCGCTTTCTGCAACATACAGGTTTATTCGCTCGCCACGGAATTGGAATTCGACACCTAATTGAGTTTTTTCTGATGACTCAAGTAGCGGTTTTAATTCAGAGTCATTCATCAAATCCGATCCGTGAAGAACTCCGTTATCTGCGTTCGTCCGTTTCTCTTCAAAGCCAACTTTCCATACTTCAACATCATCAGGACCATGCACCGACCGCAGGAAATCGAAGTATGAGTTGATATCTATTTTTGAAGATTGGGCATTAATTTCGGTGTGCTCACTGATTATTTGTGGAATGAAACTACTACCACCGCCTACGATAAGAATGCCGTCACTGGAGTAAGTAAATGTCCCAAAATTAGCATTAATTGTCTCTTTAGTTCTGTTTGATATTCTACTATCTGTAATTTGCGTGACTTCGTCCTCAATCAGCTCCTCCGCAGCCGCATCGCCCGATTGAATCAGGACTCCATCTTCTGTCTTTTTTGAGTCGCGGATATCTATGCCTTCTGAGACGCTGTCGACGGGTGCCTGCTGTGGAAGGGCGACGGTAGCACGAAAATCGTCCAACCCAGTGGACAGACTGTCACAAAGGTATAGTGTACCAGACTGCATAATCTCCCATATGCTGGTGTGGATTAAAAACTGTTGAATAGAATTAATTCAGTCTGTTATTATATCCCATACAAGTCACTTCTATTGATCGCTCTATTAATTGTTGGTCTTGACGTGTTTAACCGCTTTGCCGCCTTTCTCTTTGATATTTCGTTTTTTTGGACCATATCAAGAACACTCACTACTTCATGATAATTAGCTGCCTCAACGAGTAGGCCATCATTTTTTTCGAAGCCAAGCGGAGCAGGTCCGTGGTGATAGTCGTCGTTTTGCTGACGCGCGGCGATGCCTTCTTTCGTCCGCTGTTGAGCCATGTTCGCTTCCAGTTCCGCAAACACGCCGAGAAGTTGGAATAGCGCCGTCTGGTACGGGTCGCTCTCGTCAGGCCGGAGAGTCAACCCCTCGCTGATGATGTGGAGCTCGACGCCAGCGTCTTCAAGCCGCGACGCCGTCCGCTCCAAGTCGGAGATGGACCGGCAGATACGCGAGATACTGTGAACCACTACAGCCTTGATCTCCCCGCTCTCGGCGTCATCCATCATCTGCTGGTAGTCTGATCGGTCCGTGTTGGTTCCGGTGGACTTGTCTCTATAGAATCGGAGCCTTCCCAAATCCGCGCCGAACTCGCCCTCAGCATACTCCTGTGTCGACTCAAGTTGCCGGTCAAGGCTCTGGTCCTGCGTACTCACTCGGCAGTAGCACCCAATATCACCCATACACTCGTACACCCACGCCAAATATATAAAAGCTGGTAGTTACGTACAGTCTGTACGAGAACGGTGGTTCTTGAGGTATTCGAAATGATATTTAATCATGAATGTGGATCGATTGTTTCGATGTCTAAATACAAATCAAAGTCAAAATCGTCCAATGACATCTCTTTCTGGTCGAGAACGTAATCATGGAGATTCATGGCGGTATCCAAACAGAACTCAGCATCGTCAACTGCTCTTTTTGCATCACGGGGATCCATAAAGCTACTAGAGGGTATATTTTGTTCAGGAGCCCCGTACTTCGCGAGCGTATAGAATCGTTCCCAGAACTGGGTTAGAAAAAGGACTCTATAAATCTCTTCTATTTCGTCATAGTCTTTTTCGAGGCTTGAAAGTAACCCCTTCACCCGATTGTCGGTAAATTCGATATCGTGATGCTGAGGAGGATTGACACCTACTGATTTGAAAATAGCTTTTGCAGACAACTCAACACATACTTGACAATCCGAAATTACGACTTCAGGCCCAATTTCCAGCATAATCTCATTAAGATCATCTGAAGAGATTTCATCTGGTTTAGCGTCTTCATCAGCTAAATGATACTCATTTTTGATTTGTGACAGCCGCATTGAAGATTGGAGTAACTGTCTCTTTGCATAAGCCAGATCTTCTACTGGAACATCATCAAAATCAGTCATAGAGCAATCGTGGGTGTCTTTGGGAAAATAACCTCCGAATCGAACCAAGAGATTCCTTCATGAAAAGTCTCCTACTCTCACCCATGAAGCGGCCACTCAGAAAACCTCGTCCCACGGGATTTTGTGCTGCTTCCCCATCGAATGACCCGAGCGGTTCCATCCGCCCCGATCTTGAACGAGGTTGTTCACCGTCGACGGCTTCATGCGCGTGATTCGGAGTACGCCGTCCGTCTCATCGAGGAACACAAACGCGTACCACGCCGTCGCCTGTGCGTCCGACGCGATGAGAGAGCGCGTCTGTCCTTCCCAGACGCGAAAGCGACCATCGCCGGGATACCTGTTGCCGACTGTCGTTGATGTCGATTTGACCTGGTATTTCGTTGCCCTGCTGGGATGTCTGAGGTCCCACCAGTCCGGGTCAAGCGATAGGCCTTCCAAGCCGTACACCTCAGCCACGATCTCCTCGGCAACGTCGCCAAACGACTTCGACCGCTGTAACCGCTCCTGTCGAGTCCGAGGGAGCGACCGGATATCGAGAACTTCCGTCACTCCTCACCACCGCCAGCCGCCGCCTCGAAGCGTACTATCTCTGCTGGCCGTAGTCCTAACCGCTTCGCCAGCCACGCGATTCCCAGTCGGGAGAGCGCCGCACCGTCGGTGACCGCCAACGTGACACAGAACCAGATGAGAGCGCCCAGCTGTACCCACGTCAGGTCAGGCATCGCTCTCACCTCCGTCCGTTGCCTTCGGTGGGTAGATACCTTCGTCGACGAGCGCCCGGCGGTGTGACCGGACATCCTCGACGAGCCCGGCGTCGTCGATCCCTTCCTCACCTCGGAGAACACGGACGGCTTTCTCTGCGGTTTCGTGGGCCGCTTGCGCCTCGTTGCGCGTCTCCTCGACGTAGCCGACCACGCGGCGGCCGACCCAGCCCGTGATACCGACCACGAGCATCGATGAGACGCTGACCGCCCATGCCGCTGCGGTGTACGGTTCAACCATCAGCGTCCCTCCAGATTGCCACGGCGCCAACGACGACGGCGATGAGTAGCAGCGTTCCGGGCACACCAAGTATACCGGTCAACGCACCGAATACCTGCCCCAGTAGCCGTGCTACCGTCATCGAAGCACCACCACCGCAACGACCGCGAGGGCCGCAAGCGTTGTCTGTGGGGCAGTCAGCGGCCCGACCGCCGGCAGCGTCGGGAACCCGTCAGGTAGCAGGGCAGGCGGAGACTCTGGCCCGGTGTTCTCAGGCGGCGGGTCACTGCTTCCGTCAGGTGGATCGCCGTCACTGATAGGTGGGTACGTGGGTTCGTCGTTCGGCTCATCACCGGAGCCGGGTACACGCTTCTCGTAGACGTGCATCGTTCCGTACGTCGTCGTCTGCTTGTCCCACGACGGGCCGCCAAGCAGCTGCACACCGAGTTCGTAGTCGCCCGGAATCAGGTCGAAGTTCTCCTGTAGCCTCTCCCACGGAACCCGATTCGAGATTGTAGCCGTCTGTCCGGCTTCAATCGTCTCAGTCTGACTCTGGACATGGGTATCATCGAATGTCCAGATGACCGCTGCCTCTCGTTCCTCGAAAGAGGTGTTCGTCACTTCGGCCTGTAGCTGTGGCTCGTATTCCTGCCGTCGGTCGACACGCGGATCGTCGGGACTGTACACAGCGAACGAGGTCGTTCCGACTGATTCCAGTACGAGCCCGCCGTCTGGAATACCGCCAGCGAACGTCACCATTCAGATCACCACCAGCAGCACGACGGCTAGAGCGAACCCCAGCATCACCTGCTGGGTCGTTCCGCCAAGCGCGTCTGCGATATCGCTAATCATCTCTGTCAGTCGGTCACCTGTCGTCGGCAGGGCCGGGTCCTGTGCATCAGAGTGAACGGTTACCTCCGCCGCCCGCTCTTCTGCAACCGTGTCATTCGGAACTTTCAGCACTTCCGCGGTGACACTGTGTTCTCCACTACCCAGCGTCACTCGCTTGGTCACCGTCTTCGGGGCGCTATTGCCGTCGAGGCACTTCGTTTCTCGATGAACTTCTTGCCCGTCGACGTAGATGATGACCGGCGTCCGCCATCCAGTGTTGAACTGGAGTATCCCGCTCTGACACGTCCCATCCTGCGGGGCAATAATCGAACTCTCGTTTCCGACTGTGACCGTCACGGTGAACGACTCATCTGGGCGGGCCTCGCTCGGTACGTCTATACTGTCGATATACGGCTCTGATTGGTCGATATTCAGGTTCACCATTATCCTAACATCCCTCCGAAGTCTGCCCCGGTCCCAGCGTACAGACCCTTGATCTCGACCGGGTCGAGAACGATCTCAGCGCTGTCATCAAGCGGGCCGATAGGCTCCTGTAGTGGGTTCCCATCGGCATCGATAGCCGGTGAGAACCATGTGTACTGAACTCCGTTAGGACCACCGTCCCGGCGCGCTACGCCCATAAACTGGCTGTACGTCGTAGCAAGACACGGGAGGTCACCCTGTGCGCTACCGTCGATAGTAGCCGCTGTCGGGAACACACCAGCCGACATCACCCATTCAACTTCGGGTAGTGGATTCCCGTCTGGGTCCACCACCGAAACTCTCACCGGCCGAAACGCTGCGGGAATAAGTACCCCGCTCCGGTCGGTGCTGGTGGCGTGGTCCCGAGAACGAGTGACCCGTGGCCGGTCGAGGGAGACTGTGACCGTATCTACTCGGTCACCGGGCCGACGTGGACGGGGCCGTATCGTGTCGGTCGTCGCACCAGCTGCGACGGTCGCCGCCCGTTGGGGAGTTGGACGCTCCGTACTCAGTGTTTCCCCGTCAGAAGCGGTTCCCGTCCTCGCCGGGATTGGGCGCATCTGGCTTCCTGCGGTTGTCCCGGCCGGTGCTTCAGTGTACGTCGCCATCGGATTACCTCATCCCGATACCGACCTGCGCGACGTTGTGAGCCTTCAGGAGCTTGTACAGGTTGTTCGCACCGCTATCCTGTATCGTGTCCTCGTGGCTTGCGTCCTGACCGCTTTCCTCCCGAATCCACAGGTCATGGGTCCCGATGATTGCATCGTTGTTGCGGTTGTTCCGATACTGCGAACTGGCGACGACGTTGTCGGTGGTGGTGTAGTTCGCGTAGTTGTTGTCGGGATTCACCATCCCGCGGCCATGGTGTGTGCTTCCCGACTGCGTGCCGCTCATCGCCGGGAGGAAGTTCGTCCACTGCCTCTTTCGTCTATTATTGTAGTCGGTGTCGTAAGCCTGTGCGTGCCACAGGATTGCGTAGTTGCTTTCCCGGTTGGCCGCAGAGTCGAAGTCCCATGTCTTCGAAAGTTCGGCCATCCCGATAGCGAGGTCTTCATCGTTACCATCGCCCTCGTTCCGTTCCGCGTAGAATGCCCATCCCGAGTCTGTGTAGTCCAGGTAGTAGCTCACGGAGTGAGACATGGACATACGCTTACCACCCCGGTCGTCTGGAGCGTACGCCATCGGATCGCCGTATCCGTCGCTTCCAGTCTTTTGTTCGACATCGTTGGCGTAGCGGTCTTCCCATGTCGTGTTTCCGGCGTCCCACGAGGGACCGGATTCCATGGTTATGCCACCGCTGTATCTGTTATCTCGGATTTTGAGACGGTGGTTCTCGCCGTTCGGCGTCTCCAGCACGAACCACTCACCAGCAGTGAGCGGAGTCGCACCGCCGTTGGCCGATGTGTCGATGATACTCCAGCCACTGATACTGTCGATGTTGTCGCGGAGTGCCGCGAGCGCTTCGCCCCAGGTAACTGCGTTTGGTCCTGTAAACGTCATTTTACTTGAGTGCCAGCACGTTCAGGGAGGTACTGGCGTCTCCCTCGGTCATCTTCCGATACCACAGCTTTGAGGCACCCAGCCCGCCCGGCGGGGACAGAGAGAACGGCGCGTCCGACGGGGTCAGGGGGATGAACCGGTCAGCCTTATTTGTCGACTTGAACGCGACAACTATCGGGGAGTCAAATCCGTAGACGACGACGGTATCCGCGGCGAAGTCCCACGAAACCGTCTCTTCGTCGGTATCGTCAACCGGAACGCCGGGTTCGCTGTAGTACACCGCTTCCGAGTCGCCCGAAACGTTCTGGTCGATGTCGTCGCCCCGCATCTCCATCAGCAGGGCCGCCAGCAGCGCGTTCGTTTCGTCTTCGAAAGCCTCGTACAGCACGTTCCTCGGTGCGCCGGGGAAGTACTGTTCAAGCAGATCGTCTATCGGTGTATCTGTCCCGATGAGTCCATACCCGCTCATATCGACTGCCCCCGAATCAGTGCCAGAACAGTCGCAGCCTGCACCAGCGAAGTCAACAGCGACGAGAACGGCGCTATCAGGTCGGCCACTATCCGGGCCTTCTCCGCAAGCCCTGCAAGCACGTTCCCGCCGCTGTCACACGGGCAGCCAGTATCGGTACTGCTGCTATCTGGGTCGTCAGTGTCGTGTAGAATCACCATGTGTTGGAACGGTGGCCCGTTAGGCCACCATGGTCTGGGTCACCTTTCGCCGGAGTTCAGCAGCCTCCTCATCCGGTCGAAGGGGCCGCTGATTCACCGGGATACTCACCTCGACGTTCTCCGCGTCGGCTGCCTCGACAGCCGTGGCGAACTCTGTGTCGAAGAACAGCAGGTCCATGTTGAACTTCGGCGGGAGGACACCGCGCATCCCGCTGTTGCGTCCGTCCCATGTGATCTGGCGGTCCGTCTCCGGCGAATCCGGGTTCGAGAACGCCCATGTGATACTGTCTTCGCTCTGAAGTTCCTGCGAGACGTTGCCCTTCCCACTGTTGCGCTTCTGTATCTTCGTCAGCCCGTGGCGCATCACCGCGTAGAAGGCGACTGAGACATCGCCGTTTCCGGTCGTCTCTTTCAGCTCTGCCGACGCAACGAAATCGCCGTCAGTCCCGAACGTGCCAGTGTACTGCGTGTCTGTGCTGTCAGTAATGAGCGTATCCGGGTCACCGTCACCGTCGCTGTCGAAGTAGCCGACGAGCGAGGCGTCGGTCGTGTACTCGCCGGCAGTCACGTCGTCCATGTAGTCGACGATCGGGGCCTCGGGAGTGAGGTCGACCGTAGTAGTGTCACCCCCTGCTGCCGTCGCTGTCTGTTTGCCGACGAGTGCTACCACCAGCGGCATCCCGACTGGAACCTTCCAGACCTGTGTGCTCGGGACCTTCGTCGTGGCGACGATTCCCTCTGAACCGGGCTGATAGCTCTTGAAATCGAACATCTCAGAACCGAGGTAGACCGTCTTCCCCGGCCGTGCGTTGGCTCCGCTCATGGTCTACCGGTTGTCCACCTGCATGGGGTAGTTGAAGAACAGCGTTGCCGGGTCGACCACGTCGGGGCCGTTCACCAGAAGCGCCAGCTCGTCAGCGTCTTCCAGCGTCAGCCGCCCATTCGGAACTCGGTCACGGAGGAACCGAACCCGGCGGCGTTGTGCGTTCTCGCCGGACTGCTGGTCCTTCAGCGACAGTGTGTTGAACGGTGAGACGGCGAACTCGCTGATGACCGTCCACGAATCCAGCGGGTCGTTCGGTTCCCGATAGCCGAAGCCGATCTTCGTCGAGCGCGAGACGTTGCCGCCGTCCTTGGCTTCAACGTCGAGAATCGCTGGCGATCCCTGTGCGATAGAGATAGCGATTCCCTCCGGCACGTCCCACGTCGTGATCGGCGTCGGCGTACCCGCGACGTTCTCGGAGACTGTCGCGTACTGGAGTTCCGTGCTGAGTGTTTCGTCGGTCATCAGTTGGCCCTCCGTGCAGCGTCGAAGCTCTGGACACCGAGCATAGCGAAGCCGATTCCGATACCGATAGCGAGCATCCCGAGCGAGCCCCGAAGCGGGCCGACCCATGCTGCCGCAATGAGCCCGAGCCCGATGAGCGAGAAGGCCCCACCGGTGACCATCGATGCAGAGCCGAGGTCGCCCTCAAACACTGCATTCGATACGTCCACCAGTCGATCCTCGATGTTGATACCTCCTGCCGACATCAGAACGGGAAGCCCTGCCGCCGCGCTGGCACCGATAGCAGCGTTCCGTTCAGAGACTTGTAGTGCCATAATTCAGATGATGAAGTAGCCCGCGATGATTGCAGCCCCGAACCCGCCCACAGCAGCCATCCCGATGGGCGTTTTCAGGAACTCGACGATACCATTGGACCCGGAGCTACTGGGTGACCCACCCGACTCCGAGTTTCCGCTTGTGCTGGTCGAAACCATGCGACCAGTAGTTGCCGCGAGGGATGATTCAGTATTTGTTTGTTGACAACACCGATAGCGGATGGCCGCGAGAAGTCTGTACGCGCTATTTTACGCTATCGTAGGTGCGCCGGAATCTCAACCGGCCCTCTGATAGTCGATGATGCTCCAGCCACATCTTTGTACGTGAGGAACTGGTACGCGTTCGGGTCCATCTCGGTCACCCGGTGCTTGTCGGGGATACTCACCTTGCTGAATTTGCTGTCCTCGTGGTCACCGTAGGCGAAAATCAGGTAGTTGTCCGTCTGTGTCCAGATCTGATCGTGGACTTCTTTCGCCTTGTGAGCGGCGAGTACCAACCCACAGTTAGCGTGGGTGACGTGCCACTTCACGAGGTGCTGAAGGACTTCGGGAATATGATGTGCGGACATCCAGTTGTGTGCCTCATCGAGATAGAGGTAACACCGCTTGAGCTGGCCGAACGCTCGAAGGTACTCGTCGAGGACATCCTCGGTGAACGGATTTTCTCGAATTACCTGCTGAGTGTTGCCGCGCATCCAGTGGTCGAGCACGTCACCGGGATCATCGGGAAACACCGCACCCGGTGGTCCATGCTCGGCGTTCGGATCGATACAGATGTAGCGCTCTGTCTGGGTCAGCAGGTGCTCGAAGAGCACTGACTTCCCCGAGTTCTTCTGGCCGAGGATGACCGAGATTTCGCTCAGGTCAATATCCATCGCTTGCTATTGCCCCTCGCTGCCGCTGTACTCGCCGGGTTCCGGTACGTCGACGTCAAGCTCATCGTACAGCCCGCGCCGGGTGAGTACGTCGTCAAGCGTAGCGATAGCGTAGGCTGTCGCCTCCGGCCTCGCAAGCGCGTACTGCGAGAAGAGATGGATGAATGTCTCAGGACCAAACTGGTCCTCCGCGCGTTGTGGGTCGAGGCCGAACATCGGAGCGAACCCCTGTAGCTTCGCCTCGATCTGGTCGACTGCTTCCTCATTGTCGACAAGAGCGGACCATCCCAGTCCGCGAAGATCTTCCTCCACCTCGTAGAGTGTCCGGGCCGTTGCACCACTGTCGTCGGCAACTTGTTTGAGTCGCTGCGTTCGTTCTTCGGGCGATTCGTCTGCCTGACTCGCTACTAACGCGAGCTGCTGAATGATTTCCTGCATGATTACCAGGTACTGCTGTCTTCAAAATCGAATTCGCTTTCTGCGCTGTTCTCGCTCTGTTCTGCTCTGTGTTCGGCGCGAGTGTCGCGGCGATCTCGACGGCCGTCCTGACCGCGTACCGCTGTCACGTCGTCGTTGAATTCAGGAGCGTCTTCGCTCTGTTTCCGGTCAGTCTCAACCGGGTCAGTATCTCGATGGCGACGATAGCGCATCGCTCGGCCCCCAGCGGTTCCCAGCATCGATAGAGCGAACATCGCTGTCGGGCCGACATCGACATCGTGCTCGTCACACATGGCGATGAACAGCTCTGCATTGGCCGCTTTCTCCTGTTCAGAGAGTTCCCAGCCCTCCCAGTCAGTCATCGTCGCGGTCATCGAGAAGGGCATTCCAATGAGGTGCTTCACGACCGTCTCATCAACTACCATGCCGCTGGCCTGCTGGGTTCCCGCTGGTGAGTGGTCACCGCCGGAGTCGGGTTGTCCCTCGGCACTGTCGCCGCTCTCTCCTGGCTCCTCACCGAAGGCGTCAGCGAACGTCTCACGGACTTCCTCGCGGCGCTGTCGTTCTCCCTCGCTATCTGCTTCCGCTACGATTTCGTCTGTTGAACGGTCGCTATCGCCACGTATCCGGTCCAACAGGCCACCGCTATCCTCGCTGTTCTCGCTACTGTCGTTCTGCTCCTGCTGTTCTGGTTTCTCAGCGTGTTTGCTATTCTCGCTCTGATTCGCTGGTGACGCCGACTCACTCGGTTCGAGGTCGTCTGGTGACAGCCCGTCTAAGTCGACACCGCTGGGTGGTTCTACTGCTGTTCCTTCGTCGTCTGGCGCTCCTTCAGGGGATAGCTTCTCTTTCCCCTCGTGACCGACGGAGATAGCGTCTGTCTGTGTCTCTGTGCTGGCGCTCGTACTCTCTGAGTTTGTCACTGTCTGGGTTCCTCCCTCCGGTTCGCTATCGTTGCCACTGTCGACGTTCTCGCTCTCACTGAGTGCGAGTGTATCTGTGAGAAAATTCTCTAATTCTGCCTCCTCTACACCGACAATTCGCCCGTACCCGTGTTCCCCGGCGAGACGCTGTTTCTCGCTGTACGGTAGCGCCTCTAATTCCGCTACTGTAGAAGGGTCCGCAGGTTGGGAGCTGTCTGTTTCCTCGCTGGCGGCCATGCGGCCGGCGATAGTGGCACTACTAACAAGGGTGCTCGCTTGTTGTCAACAACAGAGAATAGAGAAACGGGTTACTTTGACTGGTGTTCAATCTGAGACAACTTGTCACGAATCGCATCTCGTATCAAATCAGAGCGGCTGTGGTATCCGGCCGCTACGTAGTTCTCGTCGATGTTTTCGACCATTGACTCGGGCATCGATACACCGGTTGTATTTCGAGTCATAGTCTTTGATGGGGCTATATACAAAATAAAACCTGTTGCTTAGTTAATAATTAACTAAGCAAGACGGATATCACGCATCGGCAGTTTGGTTCTGAGTTCCACCCTTACGTGAGAACGGTCGGACGTGGACAGCGGTGTAGTCGCTTGGTGGTATCCCGTTCTGAAGATGGACATACCCGCGTTTCTCAAGTCGGGCAAGAAGGCGCTGTGCGTCTTGTTGGTCGATACTATCGACAGCCTGAGCAAGTGCACGCTTCGCGCTTTCTCCTCGGACAATGCCGTTATCAGTGCGCTTCTCGCAGAGCGTCCGGTAGGCAATGGCAAGTTCTCGATTGTCCGGGTCAGCATATGGTTCAAGCCCGCCATCAGTCTCCGGCTCCGAAACGCGCTGACGAACGTATTCCTCTAGATCGGCGCTCATGTTGTCGACCTGTTCCTTGTACTGTTCTTTCAGCGTGGTCGACAGACGGAAGGTGATTTTGTCACTCCCATCTTCTTCGTGAAGTTGGCTTCCACCAGTCATGTCTGACTAGCCACCTCCCCGTAAGACGGGGCCGAATCCCCATACGGCGCGGTGACGGACGCCGATGTTGGTACGTGTAGGACAGCCCCCCATGGGGTCGCCAGAAGGTCACGCGCTAGGGCGGGCGTGCGCGCCTGTGTCATCGGCGGCCCTCCATCTCGTCACGGGCAGAGCGGAGTAGGTTCCCGATGGTTCCGGGCGAGCGACCGGAGAGTCGGGCGTACTCCCGAACCCCGAGGCTTCCGAGGTCACAGGTCAGGTAAGCGTCGAGTTCGGCAGGAGTGAGTTGGTTGAAAGCGGTCGGTTCGTCGTCGAGGCGGAGCCATGCTGGTGGTGATGGGTACTCGCGGCCGGTGTCGAGATGTGCGACGACGATCTGCCCGCGGACCCACTGCCACCACAGCGAAGCGACGTGGGCACACCAGCCGCCGTGGTACTGGTAGCCGGCGCAGTCGCAGTCTGCGACGAGTGTGCGGCCCTGTAGCGCCCACAGCACGCGGTGAGTGCTGTCGCCGTCACTCAGGTAGACGACACGCTCGGCGTCGTTGATAGCGCCGCCTCGGTCGTTCTCGGACTGTGCGCGCTTCCACGCCGTCGACAGCGTCCAGTCGTCGGGCATCGACAACGTCGACGGGCCACCAACAGACTGAGGCAGGTCGTCGCTCGCCTGCCAGCTGCGGCTGGCACGGCTCATGGACGACACACCCCCTCGTCTAGCGCCGGGCACGGCTGTCGTGGTGATTCGATGTAGCCGCCGCAGTAGTCGCAGATGGACAGCTCGTGAGCCCGCTGAATACTCACAGCGACCACCCCGTAGAGCGGCCGCTAACTGTTAGGAAACCCGGGAAAAAGGGTTTGTATGGTATGGGCCGGCGCGAATTCGAATCGCGGTTACGGCCACCCGAAGGCCGAAGGATACCAGGCTACCCCACCGGCCCGTGCGATAGCAATCGGCTAGAAGACAGGGTCAGTTTTAACGGTTGCGAAACGGCGGGAAGCGGAGCGGTTTCACCGGCGGCCCGCAAGCGGGAGGTATGGACCGCCACGACGAACGCATTCCGACGGAGACGTTCGCGACCTGTCTCGACAATATGCCCCAGCCCTGTGTCGACCTCGTCGTCGAGTACGAGGGTGGTATCTTGCTGACACGGCGGCAGAACGAGCCAGCCAAAGGCGAGTGGTTCTGGCCGGGGAGTCGCCTCTACAAGGGCGAGCGGCTGGACGACGCGGCAGAACGCATCGCCCGGGAGGAACTCGGCCTCACATCGGTTGCGACGGAACGGCTTGGCGTCAGCGAACACTTCTGGGACACGTCGTCAGTCGACGGTGTCGACTCCAGACACACGATACCGATTGTCTACCGAGTCGTGCCCGACGGCGGAGCGGAGATTACACTCGACGACCAGCACGACTCGTATCGCACCGTCACGGAGCCACCGGCAGATGCAAACCAGTACGTCACGGAATACTTCGAGCGATTCGATATCGGCCAGTAGCGGGTGAACAGTGCTGTTTTGCGGACGAATACGTGTCTCATGAGCAGTCAGGCTGGACGAGACTAGCAGGCAACTGAACAGAAGATTGATTACGCATCGCAGTTACTCACTAACTGAGTAACTATGACCATCCTCATCACTGGCGGCGACGGCTACGTCGGGTGGCCGGCCGCACTGCGAATCGCGGACCGAACGGACGACCGAGTGCTGCTCGTAGACAACTTCGCCCGACGGGAGTGGGTCGAGGACGTCGGCGCGACGAGCGCGACACCGGTTGCCAGCATCGACGAGCGCCTCGATGCGGCTCGCGAGGTCCACGGCCTGACGAACCTCTCCTTCGTCGAGGGCGACCTCGCCGAGAAGGCCTTCGTCGACGAACTGCTGACGGTCCACGAGCCGGAGGTCGTCGTCCACACCGCCGCCCAGCCCTCCGCGCCGTACTCCCAGATCAACGGCGAGCGAGCGAACTACACTCAGCACAACAACCTACAGGCGACGCGGAACCTCCTGTGGGGCCTCGAAGAACACGACCTCACGGACACCCATTTCGTCGAGACGACGACGACGGGCGTCTACGGCGCGCCGGAGTTCCCGATTCCGGAAGGCGGCGCGGCGATGGAGAACCAGGGCGAGCGCGACGACGTGCCGTTCCCCAACATGGGCGGGAGCTGGTACCACGCGACCAAGGGCTTCGACGCACAGAACATGCGCCTGGCCCACACGCAGTTCGACATCCCGATTTCGGACGTGCGAACGGCCATTGTCTACGGTACCGAGACCGAGGAGACCCGCGAGGACGACCGGCTGAAGACCCGCTTCGACTTCGACTACTACTTCGGGACGGTCACGCACCGCTTCTGTGCGCAGGCCGTCGCGGGCTACCCCGTCACCGTCTACGGCAAGGGCGAACAGCGCAAGCCGTTCATTTCGCTGGAGGACGCCGTCGAAGGGCTGGCCGAAGTGGCCCTGACTGATCCCGACGAGCGCCCCGAGGGTCTGACGGTGTACAACCAGGTCACGCGCGCCATCAGCATCGTCGAAATCGCCGAGACCATCGCCGACGTGGGTAGCGAGTACGACCTCGATGTGGACGTCGAGCACTTCGAGAACCCCCGCGACGAGGACGAGACGCACAAGATGGAGATCGAAAACGACCGCTACGCCGACCTCATCGGCGGCCAGTCCCAGTCCTTCGAGGACGGCGTCGGCGACATCTTCGGGACGCTGACGCGGTACGCCGACACCATCGAAGCCCACGAGGACCGGTTCCTGCCGGGCGTCCTGAGCGAGGACTGACGATGGACGTGCTGGTCACCGGAGCCTGTGGCTACATCGGCAGCGCGCTGGTCCCGCTGCTGCGCGCGGACGACCGGGTGGATAGCGTCGTCGTCTTCGACGACCTCTCCTCGGGATCGCCGCGTGCGCTGCTCGGGACGCTCGGGGACGGCCTCGAATTCCGCCGCGGCGACGTCCGCGAGTACGGCGACGTGGAGAGCGCTATGCGCGGCGTCGACCGCGTCATCCACCTCGCGGCTATCACTGGCGCGTCGAGCACCCACGAGCGCCGCGAAGAGACGTTCGCCATCAACTACGACGGCACCGAGAACGTCCTGACCGCGGCCGGCAAACTCGGCGTCGACCACGTCGTCTTCGCCTCCTCGTGTAACGTCTACGGCCGCGCGACCAGCACCGACATCGACGAGACAATCGATCCGGACCCGATAAACCCCTACGCGGAGACGAAACTCCAGTCCGAGACGCTGCTACGGGAGTACTGCGAGGAGTTCGACATGACCGGCACCGCCTTGCGGATGGCCACCAACTTCGGCCACGCGCCGGGCATCCGGTTCAACCTCGTCGTGAACTACTTCGTGTTCCGCGCGCTCACCGGCCGCCCGCTCACCGTCTACGGCGACGGCTCGAACTGGCGGCCGTTCATCCACGTCCGGGACGCCGCCCGCGCCTACGCGGAGGCCGCGTGCGACCCCGAGTCCTGGGCCGAGTCGGTGTACAACGTCGGGTCGATGGAATCGAACTACCAGATCTCGGAAATCGCCGATATCGTCGCCGACGAGGTCGCCCCGGTCGACGTGACCTATCTCGAAGACGAGCATCCCGGCCCGTCGTATCACGTCAACTTCGACCGACTGAGTCAGACCGGCTTCGAACCATCGTGGACGCTCCGTGAGGGCGTCCGCGACCTCGCAGAGAAATTTACCACCAATGCCTGAGACAGAACCCACAGACAACACGCCCCACATCGCCGTCACCGGCGGTGCGGGCTACATCGGCAGTCGCGTCATCTACGAGCTACAGCAGGCCCACCCCGACTGGGAGATCACCGCCATCGACAACTTCTATCTCGGCACCGTGCGGTCCGTCGGCGATGTCGACATCGAACACGTCGATATCCGGAACCGGGACCGACTGGAAGCGGTGCTAGACGGGGCCGACGTCGTGATGCACCTCGCCGCGGTTTCCGGCGTCGACGACTGCGAAGAGAAGCAGGACTTGGCCTACGAGGTCAACGTTCAGGGGACCGACAACGTCGCCTGGTTCTGCCGCAAGACCGGCGCGGCGCTGATCTTCCCGTTCTCGATGGCCGTTATCGGCGACCCACAGGAGTTCCCCATTACGGTCGACCACCCCCGAGACCCGCTGAACTGGTACGGGCGGACGAAACTGCTCAACGAGCGCGACATCGAGACGTACGCCGAGGGCGCGTTCCCCGCCCACCAGTTCATGATCTCGAACCTCTACGGCAGTCACGAGATAGACGGTCAAACCGTCTCAAAGGGGACTGTCATCAACTTCTTCGTGAACCGCGCGCTCGCCGGCGAGACGCTGACCGTCTACGAGCCCGGGACGCAGTCCCGGAACTTCATCCACGTCAAGGACGTGGCCCGGGCGTACGTCGACAGTTGCGAACGGCTACTGGAGCAACTGGACCGCGGCGAGACCGGCGTCGAGAAGTACGAAATCGCCAGCGACGAAGACCCGGGTGTTCACACCGTCGCCAAACTCGTCAAGGATATCGCCGCCTCGGCCGCCGACATCGATGCCGACGTGGAACTGGTCGAGAACCCGCGGGGCGACGACGAGACGCTCGTCGATTCGTTCCCGGTCGACACCGGCCGAACGACCGACGTACTGGGCTGGACGCCGGAACACGACGTGGAATCGGCGGTTCGAGCGGCGCTAGAGTCGGCAAACACGTAGACGGCGAGTCCCGATGGATTTATTCGCCAGACCGGAAAGAGAGGATACATGAGCGATACGCCCGGGGCGGGAGCGGTACTCGATGACCGACCCGAGCTACGAGACGCGACAGCGGCGGTTCTGGCCGTCGACGACGAACAGGACGGCTGGACGTTCGACGACATTCCCATCGATTCGGGCCAGTTCGGTGAACTCGTCTCAGCGGGCATCGTCGAGAAAGACGGTGACGAGTACCGCGTCGCTGATCCCGACACTGTGCGGGCCGCGCTCAACGATGACTCCGCGGTTGGTAGCGACAGCGAGAGCGGGACGGCTCTCGGTGACGCGCTACGGTTTGATTTCGACGCGCGAGCAACTGGCCTGCTCGTCGCTGCTCTAGCGGTCGTGTTTGTCGCCCGAACGTACGTCATCGGGTCGATCTACCGCGGCGACGACATCGTCCTGTCGAGTAACGATCCGTATTACTACAGATATCACGTCGAGCAGGTCGCGGCAAGCGCTGGCGGCCCGGCCGATTTCGGAGCGCTCTCCGTGATTCCGGATGTAGTAACCAACGGGGAGCCACTCACGGTCGCGACGCTCTGGTGGGTCGCCAGCCTCTTCGGCGGGAGCAAAGCAGTTATTGGCCACGTTCTCGCTTGGTATCCGGTCGTGTCGGCACTCGTCACGGGCGTCCTGCTCTATCTACTCGCGGTTCGGGTGTCCGGCGATCGGCGTGTCGGTCTCGCATCGGTCCTCTTCCTGGCGTTCATTCCCGGCCACGCCTTTCGGACGAGCCTGGGTTTCGCAGATCACCACGCCTTCGACTATCCCTGGCTGGGACTCACCGCGCTTGCACTCGTGGTCGCACTAACGACGGCCACGAACCGAACGTCGCTTCGGCGACCCCAGCCGTGGATCGCCGCGGTCGGTATCGGTGTCGGGATTGCCGGACAGGTACTTGCGTGGGAAGCCGGGCCATTGCTTGTCCTGCCGGTCTGTCTGGTGGTGCTGGGACAGACACTGCTGGATGGCTCAAACGACCGGTCGGCACTGGTCAGGAACGCGCCGGTCCTTGCCGGCGTTAGCCTCGGCGCGATACTCGCCTGGAGTGTTCATACTGTCACCGGCTGGCAGACTGCGCTCGTCGCTAGCACGCCAGCACTGCTGACGCTGGGCACTGTCGTCGTCATCGCGACAGCAGAAGCGGCCAGACGATTCGGTGGCACTGCCAGACAACTGGCTGTGGTCGATGTCGGACTTGGCGTCGTCAGCCTCCTCGTCTTTCGTTTCGGCTTCACAGAACAGTGGGGCACGTTCGACAGGCGGCTCGATACGCTGTTTCGGTCCGACGCGATCGCCGAGACGTACGGACTGTTCAGCGCAGACGCCTTCGGCTTCCTGTTCCTGCTCGGCCTGACGCTGTTCCTGGCGCTTCCAGCAATGGCGTGGGGAATCGACCTCGCTCGGAACGACCGAAGCGGCTGGCTCGTCGCCAGTAGCTACGCCTGGGTGCTGTTCGCTCTCGCCGTGATTCAGGTCCGTTTCGTCGGCGAACTGGCCCCGTTTCTCGCACTGTTCGCCGGCCTCGCGTTCGTCTGGGCCGCCTCGTGGGTCGATCTCGCCCGACCGGTGCTGACGACTGGCGACAGCGACCTTCGAGACGTACTCGTTCCCGACAGCCGGGCAGTTGCATCGCTGGTCGTGTTGTTTCTGTTGTTCGGGGCCCTCGGAATGGTGCAGGTTCCAGTCAAAACGAGCCAGGTGCTCGTCGAGGACGGGACCTACAGTGCGGCGACTGCAATCGAGGCAGACGCCGCCGATCGCGGGCTCGATTACCCCGAAAACTACGTCCTCAGCCGCTGGGGACAGAACCGCGTGTACAACTACTTCGTCAACGGTGAGTCACGGAGCTACAGCTACGCCCGCCAGACGTACGGGCCGTTTGTCGCAGCAACGGACCCTGATGAGGCCCACAATCGGATTTCCGGTCGAGTCGGATACGTCGTAACGACAGAGATGGAACTGGAGGAACCCAGCACGATGTACACTCGGTTACACCAGCACTTCGGAAGCCAGAACGGAGATGTGGACGGACTGGCCCGCTACCGGCCGCTCTTCACGAGCGAAGACGGGAGCCACAAGGCGTTCGCGGTCGTTCCCGGTGGAGAGATCCGGGGGACTGCAGCCCCGAATTCGACCGTCTCGGTCGCAACGACAGTCGCCGTCTCAGACAGGGAGGTCGACTACGAGCGCCAGACGACAGCCGACCGGAACGGTGCGTTCACTGTTACCGTCGCAAACCCCGGGATATACACCGTGACGACCGATAGCGGAAGTGAAACGACCGTCGAAGTCACAGAACAGACAGTGTACGACGGCGGCAACGTCACTGTCGAGTGATTTTCGGAGACAGACACGCTGTGGTTCTGAAGCGAAACGACCATTGTACCCACCGAAAGAACAGAGAGTGTGCGCGTCTGGGTTCGTGCCGTCATCGTACTTGTGCTGTGTCTGATACTCGGTGGACTGTTCGTCCACGCGGCAGTTACAGAAGAGCAGCGGTCCCCGTATCCAGATGCTGCGGACCTTTCGACCGGGTACGAGTCGTACGTCGGACAGCACCTCATGGTGTTTGGAACAGTGACGGAGACCGGCGATGGCGGAATGGCAATCAGGGCCGAAAGCGACGGGACGGCAATAACGCTCAGGGTCACTGGGACGGAAGCGGCCGTCGAACCCGGTGGCGTCGTTCAGGTGTACGGAACGCTTGAGCCAGATCGGGCGATAGCGGCCGAGCGCGTCGAAGTCGTCAACAGCAGTCGGTGGGCGGAGTTCTACAAGTACGGTGCCTCGGCTGTCGGCGCGCTTGGATTCCTACTCCTGTTCTTCCGCTATTGGCGTGTCGACCGAGATACGTGGACACTGGAGGCCCGCGATGGCTGACCTGTTGACCCACCTGCTCGTACCATACATCCTCCTCACGGTCGCGAGCTGGCGCGTCGACTGGCTCGATAAGCGCTGGGTCGTCGTTGGGATGGGTGGTGCGGCAATTCCCGATCTGGTGAAAGTCGGAATCGTAGTTGATGAGAGCACGGTCGAAGCACTTCTCGGTATTCCGTTTACCTATGCTCCCCTCTCCACACTCGGTGGATTTCTGCTACTGGCCGGTGTCATCACCGTCGCATTCGAGAGACGCCACTGGCGGCGCGTGTTCGGCCTCGTAACCTTCGGCGGCCTCACGTCGCTGCTGCTCGATGGGATGCGAGTGTACGCCGACGGGCGAGCGAGTGCCTGGCTGTATCCGTTCACGAACTGGCGGCCGCCGACGCCGAGCCTGTACGTGTCTTCGGACCCGACCGTGCTCGTTGTGGCGCTACTCGCTGCCGGCACGGTAGCCGTCATCGACAGGCGAATACAGGCAGGTAACTGACTGCGCTACCAGGTCAATCCTTCGTAGGTGATACCGTCGCGCCGCTCGATGATGCGTCGACCGTCAACGACGACGGAGTCTGCCATCTCGTCGAACGCAGCGTCGAGCGCTGCGAACTCGTCCCAGTCAGTGACGACAACAGCGCCTGACGCACCCGCAAGGGCGGCCGCCGCCGAGTCGGCGTACTCGATGTCGGGATAGCGCTCGCGCATGTTCTCGGTGGCAACGGGGTCGTAGGCGACGATTTCCGCGCCACGTTCTTTGAGTCCCTCGATGACCGGAACCGCGCGCGTGTTCCGGATGTCGTCCGTTCCGGGTTTGAACGCCAGGCCGAGAACGGCGATGCGTTTGCCGGACACGTCGACGTGGTCGTCAAGTAGGGAGAGGAGGCGCTCGGGCTGGGCGTCGTTCAGTTCCACGGCCGCCGAAAGGACGGCGGGGTCGTAGCCCTGTTCCCGCGCAGCGGCGATGATGGCATCCGTGTCCTTCGGGAAGCAACTGCCGCCCCAGCCGACGCCGCTCCGGAGGAACTGCTCGCCGATGCGGTCGTCGAGTCCGATGGCATCGGCGACCTCGTAGGCGTCGACGCCGAACTCCTTGCAGATGTTCCCGATGTCGTTGATGAGGCTGACTTTCGTCGCCAGAAACGTGTTGTTGGCGTACTTTATCATCTCGGCCTCGGCGATACCGGTCTCGACGACCGGCACGTCGCCGTCAGCGGCCTCACGCAGTGGTGCGTAGAGGTCATGGAGAAGGTCCGTCGCGCGGTCGTCGTCCGTCCCGAAGACGAGTTTGTCGGGGTTCAGGAAGTCCGCGACGGCCGTCCCCTCGCGCTGGAACTCGGGATTGGACGCGACGAGGAAGTCCGTCCCGCGTTCGAGACCGGCGTCGGCGATACGGGGGGCGAGCCGGTCCTCGGTCGTGTTTGGGACGACAGTCGACTTCGTGACGACGAGGTGTGGATCCGTTGCCGCGTTCTCGGCGCCGGCCAGCGCCTCGCCGACGGATGCCGCACCGGCTTCCATGAACTGGAGGTCGATGCTCCCGTCGTCGTTCGAGGGCGTCGGGAGCGCCAGCATCGTCAGTTCAGTATCGAGGATCTCGTCGTAGTCGGTACTTGCCCGAAGTCGACCGCCGCCGTGTTCGGCGACGAGTTCGTCGAGGCCAGGTTCGTGTATCGGCGGCCGGCCGTCGTTGACCGTGTCGACGATGTCCTCGTCGATGTCTATCGTTACCACTTCGTGTCCGAGATCCGCAAGACACGCCGCGACCGTCGTCCCGACGTATCCGCTCCCGACAATACTGACGTTCATCGGGCGGCAGTAGTCGAGGGGCGGATATTATAATTCGGATCTTATAATTCGACAAGAGTTTTATCGGACGGCCAACGAATTGAGATATATGAAAGCTGTCGTACTCGCCGCTGGTGAGGGGACCCGTCTCCGCCCGCTGACCGAAGACAAGCCGAAGGGAATGGTAGAGGTCGCGGGGAAACCGATTCTGACCCACTGCTTCGAGCAGTTGATCGAACTAGGCGCTGACGAACTGCTGGTAGTTGTCGGCTACAAGAAGCAGGCCATCATTAATCACTACGAGGACGAGTTCGAAGGCGTCCCGATCACCTACACCCACCAGCGCGAGCAGAACGGCCTCGCACACGCGCTTCTGACCGTCGAGGAGCACGTCGACGACGACTTCATGCTGATGCTCGGCGACAACATCTTCGAAGCGAACCTCCGAGATGTCGTCAACCGTCAGGCGGAGGAACGTGCCGACGCCGCTTTCCTCGTTGAGGAAGTCCCATGGGATGAGGCCGGGCGGTACGGTGTCTGTGACACCAACAAGTACGGCGAGATCACCGAAGTCGTCGAAAAACCGGAGGAGCCGCCGTCGAACCTAGTGATGACCGGGTTCTATACGTTCACGCCGGCCATCTTCCACGCCTGCCATCTGGTACAGCCCTCCAACCGCGGCGAGTACGAGATCAGTGACGCGATTGACCTCCTGTTGCACTCCGGGCGGACGATCGACGCGATCCGCATGGACGGCTGGCGGAACGATATCGGCTATCCAGCTGACCGCGATCAGGCCGAGGAACGGCTACAGGGCGAGATTGACCCGGAAATGGCTGCCGAGAATATCGCTGCAAGCGAGTGAGGGGCCACACAGGATAGCCTGGTCAGTAACCAGTGAGGACCACACAGTCACGTAGTTGGATCGACGTTGTGATAGCCGATACGACTGCGCTGGTACGTTCGTCGTGGGTGCGTCAGTACGCAAACAGCTCTCGTGCAATACTGTCTCTCAGTAGCACACCGTCTATTCAGGGCGGTTTGACTACAGTAGCTTCAGTATTTGAGTCCCGGGACGCAGGACTTATCCCGGAACTCGGCAATCACACTGATAATGGATAGTGGCTGGCGGTACCGGGTCGCAAGTGTAGCCGGCGTCGTCGTGCTGACAGCGGCCGCCGTCGCACTTGTTAACAACGCTACCATCCAGTCGATAGCGACAACCATCCCGGTGTTCAATCGGCTACCGACTGACCCCCCAACTGGGTCGGAGTTCACGTTTGAACTGTTGGTCACAATCGCAGTCGTCGTTAGTGTGTTCCTCCCACTGTACAAACCCCGCCCGCGAAGAATTCTCGACGCTATAGCACTGGCCCAGAAGCGGGTGCTCGTAGCAGTTCTTGTTCTGGCGACAATCGGCTACTTCGACTACACGTACCGATTGCCGCGCTTGACGGTCGTGTTAGTAACTCCCTTATTACTGGTCGCACTGCCCACATGGTTCGTGTGGATTCGCAAGCGGCCGTCGTCGAACGGCGAACGAACCATCGTCGTTGGGGACGACCTCAAGGTGATAGAAGAAGTGGCAAGTGAAGTCGACGGGACGCTCCTGGGCTATCTCTGTCCAACGAGTGTCATTACGACAATCGAACGGACCGAAGCCATCGCTGACGGCGGCACTAACCCGAGTGGGTTGGAACGGTTAGGTGGCCTCTCGCGAATCGAGGACGTGCTCGTCGAGTATGATATCGATACGGTCGTGCTGGCGTTTGAACATGCCGACCGGGCGGAGTTCTTCGGCGCTCTCGACGCCTGTTACGAGTACGGTGTCAACGCGAAAGTCCATCGCGACCATACAGACTCTGTGTTGACCGCCAGCGGTGGCGTCGGAACCCTGATCGACGTGGAGATCGAGCCATGGGACATACAGGACTATATTCTCAAGCGCGCGTTCGATATCGCGTTTGCATCGGCTGGGCTGGTCGCGCTATCGCCCGTGATTGTTGGGATCATAGTCGCGATAAAGCTGGACGATGGCGGCTCAATACTGTACCAGCAAGACCGGACAGCAGTTTTCGGTGAAACCTTCTCCATCTACAAGTTCCGGTCGATGATCGAGAACGCCGAAGACGAGACCGGCGTGAAAATCAGTGACGAGGATGCGGGTGGGATCGATCCACGCGTGACATCGGTTGGCCGAGTGCTGCGACAGACGCACTTGGATGAGATACCACAGCTCTGGTCGATACTACGGGGTGATATGAGCGTCGTCGGCCCACGGCCCGAACGGCCGGAACTGGACTCGGATATCCAGACCGGTGTCATTGACTGGCAGAAACGATGGTTCGTCAAGCCAGGCCTGACCGGGCCCGCCCAGGTTAATCATGTGACTGGAAAAGAGCCGAGCGAAAAGCTGCGATACGACCTCGAATACGTGCGTGACCAGTCGTTTAGCTATGATATGAAGCTTGTTTCAAGGCAGGTCTGGAGCGTTCTTATTGACCTCGTGATGGCATACAGGAATCGGTGAGAACTGGCAGGCCATTGTACGACCCACTTGCTCCAGTATCGGCCGGAGTACACCGTTCGTAGTGAACTCACGTATCTCGGAAAAACGCTCCAGCAGATGGTATCGCGGCACAAACCCTGGGAAGCATACGAGTTATACACTCTATGCTCGGTGCTGTCACATCTTGAGTTGCGAGACCCTAGAGAAATTCTGCCCCCACCTCTGTAGCCTGCTCTGGAAAAGCGAGCCGCTCCGGTTCAACAACAGCTAAATTAGTGGCAACCCCGATCCGATAGAGCTCCCAGAGAGCCGCAAATAGCCAGCTACGCGCTGCTCACTCGACTGTCACGCTTTTCGCCAGGTTTCGCGGCTTGTCGATGTTCCGCCCCAGCAACGCGGCCGTGTGATACGACACCAGTTGCAGATGCGTGTTCGCCAGCACCGCAGCGGCTCGCGGATGGGTTTCCGGAATCTGGAGCACATGGTCGGCGTACCGTTCAACGTCGCTCTGTCCGTCCGTAATCGCGACCACCGGCGCGTCCCGTGCTTCGACCTCTTTGACGTTCCCGATCGTCTTGCGGGTGCGCTCGTCGTCACCAGTCACGATAGCGAACACGGGCGTGTTCTCGGTCACCAGCGCCAACGGGCCGTGTTTCAGCTCACCCGCAGCGAAGCCCTCGGCGTGCTTGTACGTAATCTCCTTCATTTTCAGCGCGCCTTCGAGCGCCACGGGATTCTGATACCCGCGGCCGATGAAGAAGTAGGCGTTGGCGTCTTGATACAACTCAGCGACCTCCTGAGCGGCAGATTCGTCGAGAACCTCCTGAACGTGACCGGGGAGGTCACGGAGTGCGCTGATGACCTGCCGGGCGTCGCCGGTTGTGGACGTTCCGAGTGCGAGCAGGTTCAGCGCGGCCAGTTGTGAGGCGAAAGTCTTGGTCGCGGCGACGCCGATTTCCGGCCCAGCACGGATGTACAGCGCGTGATCGCACTCGCGGGCCGCGGTAGAGCCGACGACGTTGGTCACAGCCAGCGTTCGCGCGCCGCGGCGGCGAGCCGCCCGAAGTGCCGATAGCGTGTCCGCAGTCTCGCCGCTCTGTGTGACGCCGACGACGAGCGCGTCACCGATGGGTGGCGTGGCAGTGGCGTACTCGCTTGCGAGGAACGCCTGGGCGGGGATACCGGCTTCGCGGAACAGTTGCGCGCCATGCAGGGCGGCGTGGTAGGAGGTCCCGCAGGCGACGAACTGGACGCCGGTCGGGGAGAGATCTCCGAGGTCACCGATGTCGACCGTCCCGGCGAGTTCGTCGACGCGGCCGCGGAGACACTGCCGGAGCGCACGAGGTTGCTCGTGAATCTCTTTGAGCATGAAATGGTCGTAGCCGCTCTTGCCGGTCTCTTCGGGGTCCCACTGGATAGTGTCGATGTCTTTCTCGACGACATTGCCGTCGGTGTCAGTCACAGCCCACCCATCACCGTTGAGTCGGGCGAACTCGCCGTCAGCGAGATAGACGACCTTGTCGGTGAAGTCCCGGAAGGCGGGTACGTCACTGGCCAGATAAGTCGCATCGTCGTCGATGCCTAACACGAGCGGCGAATCGTTCCGCGCAGCGAACACCGAGTCACAGCCGGCGATGACGACGGCGACGGCGTAGCTGCCTTCAAGTCGGCTGACCGTCTCTCTGACAGCGTCTTCGGGGTCGGCTCCGGCGTCCAGCGCGTCCTCGATGAGATGGGGGACGACCTCCGTATCGGTGTCAGATGTGAAGGTGTGGCCGGCGCTCACGAGTTCGTCTCTCAGGGACTGGTAGTTCTCGATGATACCGTTGTGGACGACCGCGACCTCACCGGTGCAGTCCTGATGGGGGTGGGCGTTCTCGTCGGTCGGCGGGCCGTGCGTGCTCCAGCGGGTGTGGCCGATGCCGACCGAGCCCGAGAGCGTCCGTTCCGACAGCGCGTCGCGCAAGTCGGCGATTTTGCCGGAGTGTTTGCACAGGTCGATGTGGCTGTTCGCCAGTGCGACGCCGGCGGAATCGTACCCGCGGTACTCCAGTTTCGAGAGGCCGTGGACGAGCGTGTCGAGCGTCTCGTCGCCGCGGCCGACACAGCCGATGATACCACACATCAGCGGACCACCTCCGCGCCCTCGCGGACGGTTCCATCGACTGTCACGCCAGTGGCGAGCCGAGCGTTGGGGCCCACGAGCGATCCGGAGACGAAGCTCACGTCACCGAGTGCAACAGCACGGTCGGCGATAACGGCACCGAGCCGCTGGTCCTCGAACACTTCCGTGCCGACCTGGACATCGGCCGGGCCGCCGGGGACGACCGTATTGACACCCAGGTTCACGTCCTGACCGGTGACAGTATCGACGAGGGTCGAACTCGGGTCGACACGCGTATCGGCGTCGAGGACGGTGTGCTGGACGACGCTGTTGGCCCCGATAGTGGTGTTACGGCCAAGCGCGACGTTCGGACCGATGACAGCGTCCGGTCCGACCTCGCAGTCCGGGCCAATGACGACCGGCGACTGGAGGGTCGCCTCGTCGTGGACGCGTGCGGAGTTGTCGACCCATACCTGCTCGTCGCGGGCCGATTCGACGACCCGACCCCGGGCCAGTACCTCGCGCGCGACGGTCAACAGGTCCCACGGGTATGTCGCGTCGACCCACATGCCGTCGACCTCGACTGCCTGAATGCGGTCAGATTCGAGCAGGAGTTCGATAGTGTCGGTCAGTGCCAGCTCGCCGGCGTGCCGCGTCGTTTCGTCGATAGCCTCGAAGATGTCGCCGTCGAAGGCGTACACGCCGCCGTTGATGAGCCTGAACTCGTCGTGTTGGGGCTTTTCGACGATGTCGACAATATCGCCGTCCTGTACCTCGACGGCACCGTACCGACTGGTGTCCTGTCGTTCGATGACAGCGATGCTTGTGTGCCCAGTCTCCGCGTAGGAGGTATCTACCGACTCGATAGTGGCCGCGTCGACGAGACGATCACCGTTCATCACCAGAACCGGGCCGTCGACGACGCTCCGCGCCTGGAGGAGCGCGTGCCCGCTACCGAGCTGTTTCGTCTGGCTCACGTAGGAAATAGGAATGCCACGGTACGTCGGCCCGAAGTGGTCCTGAACGCGGTCGCGCTTGTAGCCGACGACGGCGACCAGCTTCTCGATGCCTGCCTCGACTAGTGCGTCGAAGACGTGTTCGAGGATCGGACGGTTCGCGGCCGGAAGCATTGGTTTTGGCCGGTTTCGCGTCAACGGCCGGAGGCGAGTCCCTTCACCCGCAGCGAGGACCACAGCCGTATCGATGTGCATACCTGTTGCAGACGGAGGAGGGGCTTCAATATGGCGGCCTTACCGAGATTGGTCGGCGTCTACTCGCCACGCATGTCCAGTTTGTGGCGTCGAAACCGAACGGGAGGGAGCGTCCGAGACAGTCGGTCCTCGCGACGCTTCACTGGTTCCGGGTACGGACTACTGCTCGCCCATCCGCTCGCCGGCGACCCGACGGCCCTTCGTCGTCAGATTCACTTCCGTCCGCTCCCGGAGCACGCTTATCACGTCGAGTTCGATCAGTCGGTCGAAGATTTCCTCGGTTTTCTCAACGTCAATGCCGACGAAGTTGGGAATGTCGAACGGCGACACGCCGGAGTGTAGCGCCATGATTACCCGCTTCTCAGTCGAGCTCAGGTCCAGATCGGCCTGGTTCTGTTCGGCGCTCTCTTCGAGCATCGTCCGGAGGACGGTTGCGTGGAACTCCTCGCCCGCGAGATGTGTTTCGACGCTGATGTCGTCCTCGCTGTGCTCGACCTGAATGACCGTCCGTTCCTCGCCGCTGACCTGCTTCTCTTCGACAGCGAGGTCACCGATGTCGGCGCGGTCGATGACAACGGCTTGCCCGTCAGCCATCGCGAGTTTCAGCGCCTCGTCGGTCACTTTGAGGCGGCCCTTCGTCCACTCGGCGGACTGGACGACGCCGCCTTTCAGTGCAGGGTGTTGAACCAGCACGATTGCGCCGTCGAGACTCGCCCGGTAGAAGTCGGTCTCGAACGTCCTGTGGTCCGATGCCGACACGAGGATAACGTCCTCGCCGACGTAGAGCGCGACGTAGTCGGAGACGCCGGCGCTCTGCTGGTTCACGTCGAACCGGTCGGCGATACGGTCGATGTCGGTCAGTGAAATCTGTCGCTTGTCGTCACCCAGCAGGGCGACCCGCTCGGTGGTAAGGATAATGCGACAGTTTCGCCACTCGGCGTCGGTGAGGCGCTGGCCCTGTGAGACCGCCTGAAGGAACTGCCCCTTCGTATCGGCGATCTTCTTTTCGGTGTCGCTCATACCCCGTACCGGCCTCTCGTACACTCGTTGACCGCAGGACTCAATATAAGTTCCGTCGCCAGTGTCGAAAGTGAGAACGGCCGACTGCACTGGTGAGCCACTCACAGCGGAATCGTGCACAATTAGATAGGATATTTTTTGAGTACGGCGGTGTACTGTCAACTGATGACACGGGGTGACGAACCGGATCGGGACCAGTCCCAGACGGGGCGAGAGACAGTCGAACCACCGGACTGGTTCGTCGAACAGGCGAACGTGACGGACCCGGCCGTCTACGACCGCTTCGAACGGGAGTGGCCCGATTGCTGGCGCGAGGCCGCCGCGTTGCTCGACTGGGAGGAGCCGTTCGAGACGGTGCTCCGTGGAACAGACGGGCCACCGTTCGAATGGTTCCCCGGCGGCCGATTAAACGCCGCATACAACTGTCTCGACCGGCACCTCCCCGAGCGGAAGAACCAGCTCGCACTGGTCTGGGAGGGGCACCTCGGCGAGTCCCGCACCTACACCTACCTCGAACTGTACCGGGAAGTCAACGCCTTCGCCGCGGCGTTGCGCGAGCGCGGCGTCGGACCGGACGACGTGGTGACACTGTACCTGCCGATGGTGCCCGAACTCCCGGTCGCAATGCTGGCCTGTGCGCGCCTGGGCGTGCCACACAACGTCGTCTTCGCCGGGTTCTCCGCGGACGCACTGGCGACGCGAATGGAGCGAGCCGACTCGGAGTACCTCATCACCTGCGATGGCTACTACCGCCGCGGTAGCGCCGTCGCACAAAAGAACAAGGCGGATAACGCGCGCATCGCCGTCGACCACGACGTGTCGGTCGTGGTGCTCGACCGGCTGGGCCGTGATGTGCACTTAGGCGACGACTACGACGACTATCACGACCTGCTGGCGGCCCACGAGGGCGAGGAAGTCGAGCCGGTTTCGCGGGCGGCGGACGACCCGCTCTTTCGCATCTACACCTCGGGAACGACCGGGCAGCCGAAGGCCGTCACCCACACGACCGGCGGATATCTCGCACACGTCGCCTGGACCGCTCGGTCAGTTCTCGACATCAAGCCCGAGGACACGTACTGGTGCTCGGCCGATATCGGCTGGATTACCGGTCACTCCTACATCGTCTACGGCCCGCTCACGCTCGGCACGACAACAGTACTGTACAACGGTACGGCGGACCACCCGAAAAAAGACCAGCTGTGGGAACTCATCGAGAAGTACGCTGTCGACGTGTTCTACACCGCGCCGACAGCCGTTCGGGCGTTCATGAAGTGGGGCGAGGAGTACCCCGACCGACACGACCTCTCCAGCCTTCGCCTGCTGGGTACGGTCGGCGAACCGATGGATGCTCGCGCATGGGAGTGGTATCGCGAGCACATCGGCGGCGGCGAGTGCCCCATTGTCGACACATGGTGGCAGACCGAAACCGGAGCGGTGCTCGTATCGACGTTGCCCGGCGTCGACGAGATGAAACCCGGGGCCGCGGGAACGCCGCTGCCGGGAATCGAGGCGTCCGTCGTCGACCGCTCAGGCGCGGCGGTCGAGCCGAACACGGCCGGCGAACTCGTCGTGACGCGCCCCTGGCCGGGGATGCCGCGCGCGTTACTCGACGGAACGGACTGGGGCAGCGTCCCGGACAGCGCCGGGGAGTGGCGGTACTACCCCGAAGACAGCGTCTCGGTCGACGACGACGGCTACATCACCTTCCTCGGTCGAATCGACGACGCGATCAACGTCGCCGGCCGGCGGTTCAGCACCAAGGAACTGGAGTCGACGGTGGCCGGCGTCACCGGCGTCGCCGAAGCCGCCGTCGTCGGGGCCGACGACGAGACGACCGGAACAGCGGTGTACGCGTTCGCCTCCCCGGAGGACGGCTACACCGAGAGCGAACTCCGAGCAGCCATCGAAGACGCTATCGTCAACGCTATCGGCGGTATCGCCCGCCCCAAGGAGATCGTGTTCACGCCCGACCTTCCGAAGACGCGCTCGGGCAAAGTTATGCGCCGCCTGCTGACCGCAGTGGCGAACGACGAGGAACTGGGCGACACCAGCGCGCTACGTAACCCCGAAATCCTCGGGGAGATCCAGTCGACGACGAGAAGGGAGTGAGATATTTCGTATTTTTCTATATCACCGAAATGTTTTGTCGACAATAATGTCTTTAGTGACTGTTTTATTGGTCTCTTCCCAGCCATCCCCACGATATGACCGCAATACTTATTTCGGTATTCTCTGATTTTCCGAAGCATATGGACGGAGCAGCGGACCACATCGGTGAACGAGGGTACGAACAGCTCCGGCGTGCGGCCGAGACACACCGGTCCGACCTCGTGCTGCGGCTCGGCGCGGAGGTCGGACTCCGTCCGGCGGAGATGACGGCTGTTCGGCTGGCCGATATCACCGAGTTCGAGGGACATCGCCTGCTTGCCGTTCGGGACGGCAACGAGGTTGTCCGTGAGACGTACCTTCCGGACTCGGTCGAACACGACATACGGAAGTACGCGAACGCGGCCGGAACGGACGACGACGAGCCGCTGGTTTCCGTCTCCCCGCGTCGGCTCCAAATGCTCGTCAGTGAGGTGGCCGACCGTGCCGCCGACGCGGCACCGCACCTGCAGGAGGTTTCCACGCGGGACCTCCGGTGGCGGTTCGCTGCGAGTCTGCTGGACGACGGCGTCCCGCCGGACGTGGTCTGCGCGCTCGGCGGCTGGGACCGGCTCACCCGGCTGGAGCCGCTGCTTGACGAACCGGACCGCGAAACCATCGTCGCGGCCGTTGACGGGTCCGACGAGCGGGCGGCCCCGAGCGAGTCTCGGCGAGCCCTCGACTGGATCACGACGGTCAGCGAGGCGCTTGCGGCCGCCGCGACCGGCGAAGCAATTGCGACGGCAGTCTGTGACCACCTGACCGAGACGGCGGGCTTCGAGTTCGCCTGGCTCGCCGAGCGTACCGGCGACGGGCTGACACTGCGCACGACGACAGAGATCTCGGAGTCGGCCGTCGAGCACCAGATTCACGAGCATATCGAGTCGGTCACCGCGCCGCTAGACGTGGGCGAGGTTCGTGTCGTCGACGACAGCGCCGGACCGGTTGCGCTGGTCCCGCTCGTCAGGGAAAACACCGTCTCCGGTGTCATCGGGGTCGGTTCCAGGGAGGGGCTTACCGACGCGGAACGCGCCGTACTGTCCGCGCTCGGGGTTCAGGTCGGCCACGCACAGGTCGCCGCCGAACGCAAGCGACTCCTGCTTGCCGACACGGTGACCGAGTTGGAGTTCCACTGTGCGGACGAGCGGACCTTCACCGCCGGGGTGTCCGGGGCGTTGCAGTGTACGGTCGAACTGTCCGGCGTCGTCCCCGTTGCGGGCCAGTCGCTGCTGTACTACCTGATGGTCGACGGTGCGTCGGCCGAGTCGGTACTGTCGTACGCGGACGCCGACGACGGTGTGACAGACGCCAGACTCCTCGAAGAACACAGCGACGGCCTGCTACTGGAGGTCGTAGTCACCGACACGCCAGCGCTCCAGTTGGTCGAGAGCGGTGGCCGCGTTCGCTCTGTGACGGCCACCGACGGCGTCGCGACTATCGCAGTCGAACTCCCCAGTGAGGCCGACATCAGACCGACGGTCAACGCCGTCACCGACGCCTACCCGGAGACGTCGTTAGCGGCGAAGCGAGAGACGGAACGGCCGGCCGAGACGGAGACAGGGTTCCGCGACCGACTGACAGACACGCTCTCCGACCGGCAGGAGACCGTCCTCCAGGCGGCCTACCACAGCGGCTACTTCGAGTGGCCCCGCGGGTCGACCGCCGAAGAGCTGGCGGACTCGCTGGACGTCTCGTCGCCGACGTTGCACAATCACCTCAGGAAAGCCCAGCAGAAGGTCCTGACCGCGTTTTTCGACGACCGGCCGACCGAACCGCGACAGCCGACCGACAACTGAAACCCTGTTTCATGTTATCGTAGTTAGACCCCCCGTTTATATGGCCGCTGTGAAATATCGATGATAGACCATGTCAGATGAAGATGTCCAACTCGAAGCACGGCTCGAAGAACAGGAGGTTTTCGAGCCCCCGGAGTCGTTCGTCGAGCAGGCGAACGTCACGGACGAGGGTATCTACGAGGAGTTTACCGAGAACTGGCCGGAGTGCTGGGAGGGGGCCGCCGACCTGCTCGACTGGGAGGAGGATTACGATCAGGTACTCGACGACTCGAACCCGCCGTTCTACGAGTGGTTCACGGACGGGAAACTAAACGCCTCGGCGAACTGTCTGGACCGCCATTTGGAGGAGCGCGGCGACGAAGCCGCTATCGAGTGGGTGGGTGAGCCGGTCGAGGAAGACAACGTCACCTACACCTACGAAGAACTTCACCAGAAGGTCAACGAGTTCGCGGCCGGCCTGCGCGAGATGGGCGTCGGCGAGGACGACGTCGTGACGATGTACATGCCGATGATCCCGCAGTTGCCGATCGCCATGCTGGCCTGCGCTCGTATCGGCGCGCCCCACTCCGTCGTGTTCGCCGGCTTCTCCGCGGACGCGCTCGCGACGCGGATGAACTCCGCCGACTCGGAGTATCTGGTCACCTGCGACGGCTACTACCGCCGCGGCGACCCGCTCGACCACCTCGACAAAGCCAACGAGGGGCTGAGCGGCGTCGACCACGAAGTCGAACGCTCCATCGTCGCCGAGCGGCTGATGGACGGCGACAGCTTCGACCACGACTACGCGGACAATCAGGTCGCCTTCGAAGACGTCGTCGCCGACAACGAGGGCGAGACAGTCGAGCCGGTCGACCGCGACGCCGAGGACATGCTGTTCCTCATGTACACCTCCGGGACCACCGGGAAGCCGAAGGGCGTCAAACACTCCACCGGCGGCTACCTCGCGTGGGCGGCCTGGACCTCCCAAGCGGTGCTCGACATCAAACCCGAGGACACGTACTTCTGTTCGGCCGACATCGGCTGGATTACCGGCCACTCCTACATCGTCTACGGCCCGCTCGCGCTCGGGACGACGACGATGATGTACGAGGGGACGCCGGACTACCCCGACAAGGACCGCCTCTGGGACATCGTCGAGGAGTACGAGGCCGACCAGCTGTACACCGCGCCGACGGCCATCCGCGCGTTCATGAAGTGGGGCAAGGAGTACCCCGAGCAGCACGACCTCTCCAGCCTGCGCCTGCTGGGCACGGTCGGCGAGCCGATCAACCCCCGGGCCTGGAAATGGTACTACAAACACATCGGGGGCGAAGAATGTCCCGTCGTCGACACCTGGTGGCAGACCGAGACCGGCGGCATGATGATAACGACGCTGCCCGGAATCAAGGACATGAAACCCGGGTCGGCCGGGCCGCCGCTGCCGGGCAACGACGTCCGCATCGTCGACACCGAGGGCGAGGAGGTACAGCCCGGCCGCGCCGGCTACCTGACCGTCGACAAGCCGTGGCCCGGCATGCTCCGGACGCTGTACAAGAACGACGAGCGGTTCATCGACGAGTACTGGGCCGAGTACTCAGACACCGACAGCGACGACTCCGACGACTGGGTGTACTTCCCCGAGGACGGGGCGAAAATCGACGACGACGGGTACATCACCGTGCTGGGACGGGTCGACGACGTGATCAACGTCTCCGGCCACCGCCTCGGGACGATGGAGATCGAGAGCGCTATCGTCGGCGTTGAGGGTGTCGCGGAGGCTGCCGTCGTCGGTGGCGACCACGACATCAAGGGCGAAGCGGTGTACGCCTACGTCATCACCGAGGACGGCTACGAAGAGGACGAAGAACTCCGCAGTGCGATCATCGACGGCGTCGAGGACGCTATCGGGCCGATTGCCCGACCGGAAGCCGTCATCTTCACGCCCGAACTGCCGAAGACCCGCTCCGGGAAGATCATGCGCCGCCTGCTAGAAGACATCGCCAACGGCGAGGAACTGGGCGATACGAGCACGCTGCGAAACCCTGACGTCGTCAGTGATATCGAGACAAAAGTCCAGGGTGACTGAGCCGTAGCGGCGAACAGCACCACGAATTTTCAACCTATCAACCCATGTCAAGAGACACGCCTGCGGACCGAGAAGAGTCAACTATCCAACCAGATGGCGGCACGGAGGCCGCCCACGAAGACATCGACTACCTCGACAGGGAGGTGAACCTGTTACGGCCGAGCACGCCGTTCATGCGCGACCACCTGAAGATCATCTGGAGCAGTTTCGTGCTCTGGGCGCTGGTCGTGTTCGGGCCGGTGACGATGACCGCTATCGCGCCGGAGATGATGACCGTGGGGACGCCCATATTCGGCTTCCCGCTGCACTACTTCCTCGTCTCCCTTGGCGCGCCGACGGGTGCGCTCATCCTTGCAGTAGTGTACACGCGCTACCGGGACCGACTCGACCAGAAGTACGGGATCGACCCCGACTCCGTCGAGAGCGCGGCGACCGAGGCTGGCGAAGCGACAGCCGCTGACGGGGGTGTCGAGCAGTGACGGTCCCGCTACAGGCGGAAGCGCTGGATATCTCGTTCAAACTCGTCCCGGCGATCATCGTCTTCCTGATGATGGCCTCGTTCCTCGTTATCGGCTACGTGTTCAAGGTGGCCGACACCGAGGGGATGTGGGTGGCCGGCCGCGGCATCGGGAACATCGAGAACGGGATGGCCATCGGCGCGAACTGGATGTCCGCTGCCTCGTACCTCGGACTGGCCGGGCTGGTCGCGCTCTCGGGCTTCTACGGCCTGGCGTTCATCGTCGGCTGGACGACCGGCTACTTCATCCTGCTCATCTTCCTGGCCGCGCAGATGCGGCGGTTCGGGAAGTACACCGCGCCGGACTTCGTCGGCGACCGGTTCAACTCGCCGACTGCCCGGGCGCTGGCCGCGTTCACCACGCTGCTCATCGCGTACGTCTACTCCGTCGGCCAGGCCCGCGGCATGGGGCTGGTCGGTCAGTACGTCTTCGGCCTCGACATCATCCCGATGATCGTCGTGATGATGACCATTACCGTCGGCTACCTCGCGCTCTCGGGGATGCTGGGCGCGACGAAGAACATGGCCGTTCAGTACACGATCCTCATCGTCGCGTTCCTCGCGGGCGTGTACGTGGTCGGCTTCTCGCAAGGCTATTCTACGGTGCTCCCGCAGATCGAGTACGGCGCGCTGATCGCCGACCTCGGCCGCGAGTTCTCCGCGCCGTTCGTGAACCAGCCGTTCTACCTCTGGATCGCGACGGCGTTCTCGCTCATCGTCGGGACCTGCGGCCTCCCGCACGTCCTCGTCCGGTTCTACACGGTCAGAAGCGAGCGCGTCGCCCGCTGGTCCTGCGTGTGGGGGCTGTTCTTCATCCTCCTGCTGTACTGGGCTTCGCCCGCGATGGCGGCCTTCGGCGTCGACCTCTTCCAGGCGACGACCGGCGCGAGCGCCTACGCCGCAGAAGGCGGCATGTCCGGCGCTGAGGGTGACGTGATCGTCGTGCTCGCCGCGCAGTTCGCGAACCTCCCGACGTGGTTCGTCGGCCTCGTCGCGGCCGGTGCGATGGCCGCCGCTATCGCGACGACTGCCGGGCTGTTCATCACGGCCTCCTCAGCGGTCGCACACGACATCTACACCGAACTGATCAACCCCGACGCGACCCAGCGCCAGCAGGTGCTCATCGGTCGCGGGACGATCATCGGCATGGGCGCGCTGGTGACGGTGACCGCGTTCAACCCACCGGCGCTCATCGGCGAACTGGTCGCCTACGCGTTCTCGCTGGCCGGCGTCGTGCTGTTCCCGATGTTCTTCCTCGGCCTCTGGTGGGAGAACACGAACCGTCAGGGCGCACTGGCCGGGATGGTGCTCGGCCTGCTCATCTGGATCACCTCGATCATCAACAGCGTCCTGCCGAACTACATCGGCGCGCTCGGAGCGGCCGCCGGAGAGAGCGGCGCGATCGTCCCGATATACGCCCAGTACGTCCCGCCCATCGGCGCTGCGCTGATCGGGACGCCGGTCGTGTTCATCGTCACCATCGCCGTCTCGCTGGCGACGCCCGAGCCGCCCCTGGAGACGAAGCAGATGGTTCGACAGTGTCACAGCCCCGAACCGATGGGGCAACAGGAGACCGCCGCAGACGTCGTCGGCGACAAGACCAGCGGCGGCACCCCCGCAGACGACTAAACCCATGTACGACAACATTCTCGTTCCGACTGACGGCAGCGAAACCGCGGAAAATGCGGTCGACCAGGCAGTCGACATCGCCTCGAAGTACGGCGCAACGGTCCACGCGCTGTACGTCGTCGACGTCGACGCCACCAGCTACTCGCTGGGGACAGAGCAGGTCGACCGCATCCGCCAGGGGAACCTGGAGGAGATGACCGACATAAAGGAAGACGCCGACGAAGCCACCGGCTACGTCCGCGACCGCGCCGCCGAACACGGCGTCGAAGTGGAAGAGCACATCACCGCCGGCGAGCCCGCGCGCGCGATCCGGAAGTTCGTCGAGGACAACGACATCGACCTCGTCGTGATGGGGTCCCACGGCCGCTCGGGGCTGAAACGCGTCATCCTCGGCAGCGTCACGGAGAAAGTGCTCCGCCGGACCCGACTGCCGGTGCTCGTCGTCGACGTCCACGGCGAGACGGACGTTGAAGACTGACAGTACCATGGCACTGAATCGACTCCAATCGCTGCGGACCACGCGAGGCCGCCGATGAGCGTCGTCGACACCCTCCGCAACCACGTCCGCGACCACAAGCGAGGGATGTTCGTCGACCTCGTGTTCGCTATCGCCTGGGTGACTGCCGTGAGCGTCATCTTCGACCTGCTGTCGGCTCCGCAGTGGGTCTACTACCTGACGCTCGCCGGCGGCGTCGTCGCGTACTACGGTTTCTTCTGGTCGCTTGAGCTGGCGATGGAACAGCAGTAGGTCGGGCTCCGTTTGTCACGGTGGCGACGGATTCACAGCCAGTTCACGAGGGGTTTGTGAAAGATACACATATAGTGGCTGAATCACCGCCGTACCCGGGTCATCCAAGCACCCCTCTATTCTCAAGGCCGTCGAATTTCGCTCTCGCCGGTACTAATAAGACCATGTAGATGCATTGACTCTTTCGACGGCAGCAGACGCTGTGGAGTTCAGCAATGATATACGAAAGTTCGACGGGAGAGTACTACAGTGGTCTCGACATCTGGATGCGCTTCGAGTCGGGGTTCTGGGAACCACACGATTGGAGTCAAGCGACTGGACAGGAGTGGGTACAGACCGAGGCGGGTGACGTCCTCACCCTGACGCCGGTCCCGGAGTCCGACCTTCCGGATGGGGTATCGGTGACAGAGGCTGAAGACGTCGAATACCTGGGTGAGTGAAAACGGCAAGACCGGGGCAGGCCACGGGTCCGTCTGGGCTGCCTGTGCCACAGCAAGACCGGCAGGGAAACCGCCACTGCGGGTCACATTACCGTACCGCTCGTTCAGATGGGCGTAGCGCCTCTCTACTGCTCACGGGTCGCTAACGCTCCCCGTTCGCTATTCGAGACCCCTCGCTTCGCTCGGGCTCTCGCTACTCACGGCATCGCCGTTCGTTCGTGGCGCGTAGCGCCACGCCGCTCACGAGTCACTGCGTTCCTCGTTCGCTATCCGAGGGCCCTCCCTCCGGTCGGCCCCTCGCTATTTCTCACTCATTGCCTCACTCGCCATATTCCGCCCCTGCGCGTTCAACGCGACCTCGGTCCGAACCCGGACCTCGTCAACCGCCCCAATATCAAGCAGTTTCTGATAGATTTCCTCGACTTCGTCGGGCGTCGTTCCGACGAAATCGGACATCTCGAACGGTGAGACACCGGAGTACAGCGCCATCAACACCTGGCTCTCCATCTCCGAGAGTTCGTAATCGTCCTCGCGGTCCTCGATAACGCGGGTGAACAGCGTCTTCAGTGCCCGCGTGTGGTGGTCCATCCCCGAGATGTGGGTCTCGACGCTACGGTCCTGGTCGTCAGTGTGTTCGACCTCGATGACCTCCCGCTCCTGGCCCATTACGGTACTGGTCCCGGTTTCGATGGTTCCGACGTCCTCGATTTCGAATGACATGCTCTTGCCGCCGGGAAACTGGAGGCGGATGATGTCATCGTCCAGTTGAAACCGTGCCTTGCTCCACTCGGCGTCCTCCTGAACGACGCCGCCGACGACCGCCTGCTGTCGAGCGAGGATGACCTCGCCCTGTAGCGTGGCGCGGACGTACTCCGTCTCGAAGTCGTCCAGGTTCGGCGTGTCGACGAGCAGAACGTTGTTGCCGACCTCCAGCGCGGTTGCACCGCCGGTCCCGCCGTCGGGGACCAGATCGTCGGGGTTCGACGGGAGGGTGATGTTGGAGTGGGGAATGGGCTGTTTCGAGCCGTTCGTCGCCAGAATGAGTCGCTTGTTGGTGACGATGAGTCGACAGGAGCGCCACTTCGGGTCGGTCACCGTGTCGCCATCGCGGACGACGTACTGGAAGTCTCCCGATGTGTCGACTAGTTTGCGTTCGTCACCACTCATGGCCGCTGGTACTACAGATTTGATGCCAAGGGATAAATAACTTCCATCGTCGCCAGCACGGCACTGGTCGATACCACCCGGTCTGTGTCGGCCCGGAAACCGTTCACTGCCGGCAAACCGGGCGAAACTCGGCTGAACTCGGCCTGACTATCTGCCGGCTCCTTTACCCTGGGGCGGCTATCGAACAGTGTATGCACGATCCACAGCAGTCAGGAACGACGTCTCGGCGCGACTATCTGAAAGCCGCCGGTGGCCTCGCGGCAGCGAGCACGGTCGGTCTCGCCGGCTGTTCCGGGAGCGGCACCGAAACAGGCACGCTCGCGACACAGGTGACCGACCAGCCGGGCGACATCGCTGATTTCGAATCGTGTGTCATCACGATGGCCGGTATCTGGGTAAAGCTAGTCTCAGAGGAGGACACAGCGACCGAGGAATCGACGACAGCGGACACGAGCGACGCCCGCGAGTACCACGAGTTCGACGAGCCCCAGGAGGCCGACCTGGTCCAGCTCCAGGACGGCAACACCTCGCTCATCGACGAGACCGAACTCGACGTTGACACCTACGAGTTCCTCCAGCTCGACGTGACCGGCGTCGATGGGACGCTCGCAGAAGGCGGTGACGCGACAGTTGACACGCCCGGCGACGCGCCGCTGCAGTTCACCCAGGAGTACGAGATCCGCGCGGACACCCGTACCGTGTTCACGGCCGATTTCACGCCGGTCAAGCGCGGCCAGACAGGCGAGTACATCCTTCAGCCGGTCGCCAGCGGCACCGAAGTCGAGTACGAGGAGTAGGCCGCCCTCTGGTCGCTACAGCGCGACGAGCAGCCCGCCGACGACGCCCAGCCCGCCGAACACCGTACAGACCGCCCAGAACGGGACCTGCCGCACGAGGCGGACCAGCGCGTCGACGGTGAGGTAGCCGACGACGGCGCTCACGACGAGCGCGACGACGGCCGGCAGCGGGTCGATTGCGGGGACGCCGTCGTCGACGAGGACCAGCGCGTTCGCGGCGAGCGCAGCTGGAATCGACAGCAGAAACGAAAGTCGAAGCGACGACTCGCCCTCGTGGCCCCGGAGCAGCAGGGCACTCACCGTCGTCCCGGATCGGGAGACACCGGGAAGGATAGCCAGCCCCTGTAACACTCCAACGAGGACAGCATCGATCCAGTCCGGAACCTCGCGCTCGCCCAGCGACAGCGCCGCGGCGAACCGCTGGAGCAGGCCAGTGATGACGAGCAGGCCGCCGACCAGCGCCAGAAAGAGTCCACCCTCAAGATTTGAGACAGCCGCGTCGAGCACCAGATACGCGGGAAGACCAGTGACGGCGGTCGCCGCCGTCGCGATGACGATAAACGAGAGGTCCGCCGTCTCGTCGGCGAACGGACGGCGGGAGAGCTGGCGAATCGAATGGAGGATAGTTCGAACTTCAGTGCGGTAGTAGGCCGTCGCCGCGACCGCTGTCCCGGCGTGAAGAAAGAGCGCGAGGCGGGTCGCGGCGGCCGGGGAGACGCCAGTGGCCACCGTCGAGGCGAGCGCGACGCCGCCCTCGCTGGAGACCGGAATCCACTCCAGTATCCCTTGCAACAGGCCCAGCAGAATAGCGACGAGAATCGGGTTCATACCCACGGAGCGGACGCCGCGGGACAAAGGCCGTTCGGTTCGGGCCGTCGACGTGGCAGTATATATAGCGCTGGTGTCCAAACGGGGGTATGCAACTGGGAAGCGGGGTGGTAGACCTGCTGTCGGGGCTGCCGGCCTGGCAAGGGTTTGTGGTGCTCGTCGGCAGCGGAGTCGCGCTCGCGCTGGCCATCCGTGTCCTCGGAGACCGACTTCTCAGGCGGGTCACACCCCACATCGAGGGCGACGTCGACGACATCGTCTTCCGTGGAATCCACACCGCCGTGTACGTCACAGTCGGCCTCGGCGGCGCGTACGCGGGTGCACAGATTTACGACGTTCGCCCAGCCGTCGCTGTCTCGCTAGAAGCCGGGACGCTCTCGCTGGTCGTCATCGTCTGGATGGTGATTCTGCTGCGTATCGGCCGCCAGGCGTCAGCCCTCGCGACGGATTCGGCGTACATCGACCGCCAGATGGTTCCCATCCTCCAGAACGTCTGGAGCGCGCTCATCTCCGGCGGCGGCGTCCTCCTCCTACTGGTCCTCTGGGACATCGACGTGACGCCACTGCTTGCCTCGGCGGGGATTATGGGCATCATTGTCGGGCTGGCGGCCCGAGACACGCTGGCGAACTTCTTCGGCTCGCTGTCGCTGTATCTCGACGGGACGTACGCGGTCGGCGATTTCGTCGTGCTGGAAACCGGCGAACGCGGCCGCGTCGAGGACATCTCCGTGCGCTCGACGGTCATCCGCACCCGCGACGACATCCTCGTTACTGTGCCGAACTCGAAGCTCAACAACGCCGCCATCGTCAACGAGTCGACGCCGAGACGGAAGCGCCGGATCCGCGTCCCCGTCGGTGTCGCCTACGGGACAGATATCGACCACGTCGAGGAGATTCTCCTTGAACTGGCTGAAGCCGAGGATCTCGTCCAAGACCGCCCGAATCCGCGGGTCCGCTTCCGGGAGTTCGGCGACTCCGCGCTGAACTTCGAACTGCTGTGCTGGGTCAGCAACCCGGCTCTGACAGCCCGCGCGACACACGAACTCAACAGCGCGATTTACAAGCGATTCCGGGCTGAGGACATCGAGATCCCGTTTCCCCAGCGGTCCATCTCCATCTCGGCCGAGGAGGTTCCGGGCGAACTGTTCGACCAAGCGCAGCCGAAGGGCAAAGACACAGACGACGGTGGCGTAACCGGGGAGTGAGCGCGAACACGGTCGCAGCCTGACTGATGCGGGTAACCGAGAGGTCGAAACGCAGTTACGGTGGCGACGCGTCGGCTCAGGCAATGAGCATACTTGAGGACGCCCGTGCGGCGCTTGCGACCGGGCCGCTGTGTGATTCCTGTCTCGGCCGGCTCTTCGCCGACCGAAGTTTCGGGCTGGCCAACGCCGAACGGGGCCACGCCCTGCGGGTGACGGTTGCGCTCGCAGACGACGACCCCTTCGAGGCGGGCGAGGACTGCTGGGTGTGTGAAAACGAATGCGACCGCTTCGACTGGTGGGCCGAACAGGCCGCGAGCGCCGTCCGCGGCTACGACTTCGACACCTACCAGGTCGGGACGAAGGTGCCGCCACTACTCGAAGAGAACGACGAACTGCTCCGGGAAGACATCGGGCTAGACCCCGACGCCGGCGAAGCGCTGAAGACCGAACTCAACCGCGAGGTCGGCAAACGGATCGGCGACCTGACCGGCGCGGAGGTCGAGTTCGGTCGTCCGGCGGTCCAGCTCACCCTCGACCTCGCGACAGATGAGGTGGAGACCCACGTCAATTCGGCGTTCGTCTACGGCCGCTACCGCAAGCTCGAACGCGATATTCCACAGACGAAGTGGCCCTGCAACGACTGCAACGGGACCGGACTGTGGCAGGGCGAGCCCTGCGACGGCTGTGGCGGTAGCGGCTACCGCTACGACGAGAGCGTCGAGCAGCTGTCCGCGCCCGTCGTCCGCGAGGCGATGGACGGCGAGGAAGCCGTGTTCCACGGTGCCGGCCGCGAGGACGTCGACGCCCGAATGCTCGATTCGGGCCGCCCGTTCGTTATCGAGGTAATGGAACCACGCAAGCGTGACGTGGACGCCGACGAACTCGAAGCCGACATCAACGCCTTCGCCGACGGGAAGGTCGAAGTGACGGACCTCCATCTGGCGACCCACGAGATGGTCGAACGCGTCAAGGAGTTGGACGCCTCGAAGACCTACCGGATGGACGTGGAGTTCGGGGCACCGGTCGACGCCGACGCACTGCAGGACGCACTGGCGGAACTAGACGGGACGACCATCCAGCAGGAGACGCCCCAGCGGGTCACCCACCGACGCGCCGATATCACCCGGACGCGGACGGTGTACGACGCCGAGGGCGAGCTGACCGACGACCGTCACGCCGAACTCCGCATCCACGGCGAGGGCGGCCTGTACGTGAAGGAACTCGTCTCCAGCGACGAGGGCCGCACGGAGCCGAGCCTGGCTGGCCTGCTCGACACCGACGCCGTGGTGACGGCGCTCGACGTAATCGACGTGCAGGGCGAGGACGAGCCGTTCGCGAAAGACGAGTTCCTCAGAGAGTAACGCGCCGGGCCGCCGTCCAATCGGAAGCTGTTTTTGCAGCGCCGTCCAGAGGATAGTCATGCGATTCGGCGTCGATGAGGCCGGGAAAGGGCCGGTTCTGGGGTCGATGTTCGCCGCCGCCGTCCGGGCCGACCCGGCGGCCCTGCCCGATGGTGTCGGCGACTCGAAGGGCATCAGGCCGGAGCGCCGCGAGCGACTAGCTGGCGAGATACGCGAGTCGGCCGACGCCGTCGGTGTCGCCGAGATTCCGGTCGAACGCATCGACGCCGACGGGACAGACATGAACACGCTGACCGTCGACGCGCAGGCAGAGGCTCTATCGGTAGTAGCCCGTGACGGCCTGCTGGGCACGGTCGACGCCGGCGACACCGACGCGGCGCGGTTCGGTCGCCGGGTCGCGGACGCGGTCAACGCCGACGTGACGGTGACTGCGGAACACGGCGCAGACGAGACGGACCCACTGGTCGGTGCCGCCTCGATTGTCGCGAAGGTCGCCCGCGACGCACACGTCGCGGACCTGGCCGAGGAGTACGGCGACGTGGGGTCGGGCTACCCCAGCGACCCGACGACGCGGGCGTTCCTGGCGGACTACGTCGACCACCACGGCGAGCTGCCGGCGTGTGCCCGCCGGTCGTGGTCGACGTGTGACGACGTGCTGGCGGCGGCAGAACAGGCGTCGCTGGGCGACTTTTGAACGGGAACAGTTCGACAGCGAACTTGGAGTGCGTGAACCCGGCCAGTACTGCGTAACAGGCAGAAAGCGGGAGCCGCTCAGTCCTCGTCCAGCACGAGGTGGCGGAGGATGTCACCGTATGCCGGCCGCGTCACGAGCACGCCGATGAGGACGCCCACGATGGTAATGATGGCGAACCCGGAGAGGTCGCCGAGTGGCAGGACCATCAGCGGACTCATCGCCATGATAGTCGTCGCCGCGGCCGCGCCGATGACCCAGAACGCCTTGCGGAAGCGGCTCTGGAACACGCGTCCGGTCTCGACTTCCCCTTGCTGGAGGATCTCGTCGGCGATGATGATGAGGTCGTCCACCCCCGTACCGATGACTGCGATGAAACCGGCCAGATGCGAGAGGTTCAGCGGATACTGGACGAAGGCGACGAACCCGAGGAGGATGAACACCTCCGACAGCGCCGTGACGACCATCGGGACGACAACCTCAACCCGTTTGTATCGCACGTAGACCACGAGACTGACTGCGAGGACAGCCAGCAAACCGGTCAACAGCGAATTCTGCTTGAACCGCTCGGCAAGCGCCGGGTCGAGTGACGAGCCGGAGTCTTCAGAGAGGTCGAGCGGTGCCGGAAGCTGTCCGGCCCGGAGGTTCAGTTCGATTTCACTGGCCGTTTCAGCGGGGTTGTCCGAGCTTCCAGTTTGCATTACGTACACAGGGTCGTTAGCGAACTCGCCACTGGCGAAGCTCTCGCCGAGGCCCGGCGTCACGCCCCGGGCTGTGACAACCTCTCCGTTTAACGTATGGACCAAGCAGCCAGGTTCATCGTTTGCAAGTGCAGGGTCGGCCGACCCACCGGCGGTCGTTTGCTGAATATCCGAATGGTTGTAGTTTCCACACGGGGCCCCGTCACCGAACCCGGCATCGACCATTCGCTGTGAGAACTCGTCGGCGGCATCCGAGCTGACTGTGATGTACACAGCCCAACCGACGCCTTCCCTGTCCGCAGCCGAGATATCACTCATCTGGGAGCGCTTGAGCACTTCCTCGCGGACGAAGGACCCGTTTTCACCGCCGGGATACACGGCGTATATTTTGACGGTCCCGCGCTCGTTCAGCAGGTCGACGAGCTCTTCTCGGTCCCGATCTGGGGCGGTAATACTGACGAAGTATTGGCCACCGGGAACGTTGACAACCTGGACTGACGCACCGCTGAGCGCTGAGGTCCGGAGTTTCTCGTCAACGGCTTCGACCATCTCTTGGCGCGTCTCCGGCGTCACGCCGTCACGTACGGTGGTCGGCTGATACCCGTTGTTCTCGAGTGCCGTTCGGAGTTCTTGATGCGTGACGTCTTTTGTAACGACCTCGACAGCCCCCGCGCTTCGCTCAGAGGTGACAGGTCGGACCCGGACGTCTATTGTGTCGAGGTCGAGTTCGTCGGCCACTGTTTGCTCAAGTTGAGATGAATCCGCCTGCGTCACGTTGACGTTCTCGGCAGTGATGCCGACGATAGGGGCGCGAAGGCGGGTTCCACCGCTGAGCTGAATACCGTAGTTGAGGTTCGTCAACTGTTCGGATTCACTCGCTGCAGGACCGGATGCGTCGGCCGGTCCATCAGCACTCGTTCCCGGCGGAACTCCGGGAACGAACAGTGCGATGGCACTGGTCAGGAGAAGCACGACCAGTAAAACGACTCGCCAATTGTCTCGAAGGGTACTCATCGGTTTACCCCCTCGTACTTGTACCAGCGAAGTAGCGTAACGTTGAGCAAGTACGTATTCATCAGGTCAGCCGTCAGTCCAAGTACCAGTATCAAGCCGATGTCGGCCATCAGGCCAATCCCGAATAGTGTCGCTGCGACCGCCATCACTGTCATCGCTGCAATAGAGGTCAGCGTCATCGTCACACCGGTTCGCATCGCACGGTACGTCGATTCGTAAAACCCGCCTGAACGTCTGAGAACATGGTTATTCAACAGAATATCCGAGTCGACAGAGTACCCGATCAGCATGAGAAGCGCTGCGACGATTCCCAGTGAAAGCTTGATTCCAAGGAGGTTCATTATCGCGAGCGGAATCATGATATCGGAAAACGCCGAGATAACAATGGCGATACTCGGGACGAATGTGCGGAAGAAGGCGAACGCGAGCAGGCTCATTCCAACGAACGCAACTCCGACACCGATGACTGCGAGACGCTGGTTTTGCCCGCCAAACAGCGGCGATGTCGTTCCGCTCCCCAACAGTGTCAGTTCCTCCGCCGACTGGGCAGCGGACCGAACCGAAGACACGTTGGCCGAATTGTCGAACGTGACGACGTATTGATTCTCGTAGGTGGATTCCGAAGTCGTCGTGATACCCTGCACCGAAACAACCGGCTCGTCGAATGTGGCTTCGATTTCTTCGTTTGTGAGCGTCGCGTTTGTCCCTATCGTTAATTCCGTCCCGCCAGTAAAGTCGATGCCCCGGTCGACTGGTGCCCCGGTGACAGCCCACCAACCACCGATGACCGCGAGCGAGAGCGCAAGCACCACCAGCGGAACCGCCACCAGCTGGCGGTTCGAATACTGGGTGTAATCGACTTCCGGGACCTCGAACTCGAACATGACGGAACGGTGTGAGACGGGGGCGAATAAGCCTTCTCAATCACTGCCGCTGACATCCGCCGTGCCGTACATCTATGGCAGTTTATCACGTATATCCGAGTATGCCCGAAAGCGCAACCAGGGTCGAACTCTCCTACCCGGCGGACCTCAGCGGCTGGGGTCGCGACAAAATCGACGGCTCGCCGTTCCGCGCGTACCTCCGGAAGACACACGATACCGCCGCGCCGGGCGACGTGTGGACGGAGTTCGTCGGCGTCGGCTGCTGTGGCGACACGCTGGATTTCCCGCTTCAGATCGAATCCGTCGAGGGTGGGTCCGCGGTGACCGAAGACACCGCGTTCGTCTACACCGAGCGGGAGGCCTGCGGAATCGCCGGCGGCTGGCAGGTTCAGAGCGCCGCCGGACCGACCGAATAGGAAACTGGAGCGGACGAGAGAACGCGTCAGTCCGGCAGGTAGCGCACGCTGACGACGCCCTCTGCCGTCCGAACCTCGACGCGGTCGACGCCGAGCCTGGCCGCCCGCGAGAGGGTGGTTTCGTCCTCGACGACATCCGCCGCAGCCTCGTCCGTCTCGTCGTCCGGGACCGTCAGGACGTGAACCTCGCCCTCGCCGGCGCGTTCGACCGTCGTTAGCTCGCCGGGGGCCTGTTCCGCCGCGATTTCGGTCGTCTGTGCCGTCGGCGCGAGGTCGACCCTCTCGACGGGAATGCGTCGCCGCTCGGCGACTTCGGTGACGGTGTACGTGACCTCCATGGGCGGCTCCGGTTCGACTGTCCCCTCCACTACCTCGCCGGCCTCGACACCGGGGTTGTCCGACAGTGTCAGTACCTGCGAGTCCGCGACGTTCCGAAGCGTCGCCGACGCGTCGTCGGCGTTCGTGACCAGAAATGTCCCTTCAATCGCTGTCATAGACGCTAATTCGTGGCGGGCGTTCTTGCCCGTTTCGACCCGGGGACGGTGTGTCGTATCGCTTCGGAGGAGTGGGGGCCGTGGGCCGGCGGCGCTACTTCAGCAGCCGGTGGGTCAGATAGATCACCAGCGTCGCGAGCAGCGGCGGGGCCAGGCCCGCAAGCGGCGGCAGCGAGTAGAAGAACCCGACGACGGCGCTCTGTGTCGGCTCGCGAAGCTCCGCCGGGGCGGAGGTCAAGAGCGCGAGGTATATCGACCCGATGAACAGGAACGCCGAGAGCGCGAGGGCGCGGTCGTAGGCGACCGAGGACGCGGTCCGTCGGTGACGGCGCGCGACGGAGAGCACTGGGGCCAGCAGCGGCGCGACGAGCAACAGTCCGATGAACAGGAAGAAGCTCCGCGAGAAGGTGAACGTGCCGCCGCGGACGCTCCCGGTCTCGGCGAGTTGCGTTATCAGCCCGAGCGAGAACACGAGCGTAATCGCCACAGACAGCAACAGCGCGACCGGGACGTAGGCTTTGAACAGCAGCGAGTCGCTGGCCCGGAACGCGTACGGGAACGCACCCGGCAGGCCGTTGTACGGTTCGGGCCGGTCGTCGTCGGCGTCAGCTGTGACGGACTGCTCTGCCGTCGCGTCTGTCATACCTGTGGGTTAGGCGAGCGCGTGGTTAAGCGCGGTGTTGTCCGACCAGCGGTGAGAGCGGAGCCACGTCTGCGGCCTGCCATGCCGTCCGGGAGTTGTTTGTACCCGCCCGTCGACACCCCCAGTATGCACGTCGATATCGGAGCCGCGCTTGCCAGTGCCGCCGACCCGGGCGTCGAGCGAGCGACGCTGGACGACCTGGACGAGCGGGTGGCCGCGGCCCACAAGCGAATCGAGCAGGGACGGGACGACGGCGAGTTCGGCTACGCGTCGCTGAACCTCCCCGAAGCAACCGACGCCGAGACCATCCGCGACGCCGTCGCGCCGGTCGCCGACGCCGACTCGGTCATCACCGTCGGGATCGGTGGCTCCGCGCTGGGGGCGAAAACAATCACGGAGGCGCTGGCCGAGGACCCGGACAGCCACGTCGTCCTGGACAACGTCGACCCGGAGCACGTCCGGCGGACGCTCGACGGCCTCTCCCTCGCCGACACAGCCATCAACGTCGTCTCGCGTTCTGGGACGACGGCGGAGACGCTGGCGAACTTCCTCGTCGTCCGCGAGGCCTACGAGGACCGCGGCGTCGACTGGACCGAGCGCATCGTCGTCACCACGGGCGAGTCCGGCCCGCTCCGGGCGCTCGCCGACCAGCACGACCTGCCGACGCTGCCGGTGCCCGAGGGCGTCCCCGGGCGTTTCAGTGCCCTCTCGGCGGTCGGGCTCGTCCCGCCGGCGATTCTCGGTATCGACATTGAAGGGCTGCTTACCGGCGGCCAGACAGCGGCTGACGACCTCGCGCCGTCGCTGTACGACTCGCCGGCCTATGCCTACGGCGCGATGGCCTACGCACTCGAAGAGGAGGGCGCGACGGTCAACGCCGTCATGCCCTACGCCGAGCGCCTGGAGTCCTTCGGCGAGTGGTTCGCACAGCTCTGGGCCGAGAGCCTGGGCAAGGACGGGCGGGGCCAGACACCCGCGCGTGCACTGGGCGCGACCGACCAGCACTCCCAGCTCCAGCTGTACCGCGCCGGCCACCGCGACAAGGTCATCACGTTCGTCCGGCCGCGCGAACGCGCCGACGTGGCGATTCCCGATCCGGACCACGAGGACCTGTCGTATCTCGCCGGCACCGACCTCGGCGGCCTCATCGACGCCGAGTACGAGGCCACGGTAGCGAGCTTGCCGGCGGCTGACCGGCCGGCGCTGGAAGTTGAGATCGACCGCCTCGACGCCGAGAACTTGGGGGAACTGCTGTACGCGATGGAGGCGGCCTGCGTCCTCGTCGGCGAACTCGCGGAGGTTGAGACGTTCACCCAGCCTGCCGTCGAGTGGGGAAAGAACGCCACGCGGGCGCTCATCCGCGGCGAGTCGACGGACGAGACGGCGGTTATCGACGAGCGCGAGCGGCTGCGGATCGGCGAAACGGAGTCCCTTTAGGCCGGCGCAACGGACTGCCGATAATGGACGACACTGCCGCGAACTGGGGTGTTCTCGCCGCTGGCCTCGGTCTCGTCGTACTCGTCGCCACCGAAACCGGCGTCGTTAGCTGGATGACACCGGCGACGACGGCCGGTCCGGTCACCGCTCGCCAGGTCACCGCCGCCGGCTTCGTCGTCGCCGCGCTCGCCTTCTCACTTGTCCGTCACGGCGCACTCGACCGTCGTCAGGCAGGTCTGGGCGCGACAGGCGCAAGCGTCATCGCAACGCTCGCGACGCTCGTCGCCTTCTTCGGGCCGGAGTTCCGTCCCGGCGTCGAGGCGACTGTCGGAATCGCCGTGTATCTCGCGGTGCTGGCCGGCGGCGTGACGATTGCGCTGGGCTGGGCGCTGGCGGCCGACGTGGCAAACGACCGGCTGTACACGGTCGCCAGAGCGCTCTCGGTCGCGACGGGAATCGGGCTGGCCGGCTTCCTCGTGGGCACGCTGTTCGCCCAGTTCGTCGTGCTCGGAGCCGCGGCCGCAGGGCTTGTCAGCGCCGCGGCGCTCGACGGCGGGACTGTCACCGGACCGACGTACATCACGCTCACTATCGGTATCGGCGTCGGCTTCGTCGGTTTCGGGGCGGCCGTCGCCAACCGGCTAGACCGGACCTGGGCTGATCTCGATTTGCGGCGACCCGGTCTCCGTGATATCGGCTACAGCGTCGGCGGCGTCGCCGTCCTCATGGTCGCGCTGTTTGGCTTCAGTTACCTCATCCAGGCGCTTGGACTCGAAGCGGCCCGAAGCAGCGTCGAAGAGCTAGCCAACAGAGACCCCTCGTTCCTGCTCGTGATGGTCCCATTGGCGTTTCTCACTATCGCGCCGAGCGAGGAGTTCATCTACCGAAACATCATCCAGAAGTACCTCTACGACGATTTCAGTGATCTGCAGGCGATTATACTCACGAGCGCCGTCTTCGGCGTCGTCCACTTCGGGCAGTACAGTACTGGGACGCCGACACAGACCGTCCTCTCGCTGTTACTGGTGTTCGTCCTGTCGACGCTGCTGGGCCTGAGCTATCTCAAGACCGAGAACCTGCTCGTCCCCATCTTTATTCACGGGGCGTTCAATGCCATCCAGTTTCTCACATTGTACATCGAGATTACAGGAAATCCGGCAGTTTGAGGCGTCTGACTGCTGTCTGACGGGTGTTTATGCGAACTACCGTTGTAGGCGATGGCATGACTCGGCGGTTCACCATCGTCTGTGATGACGACCAAGCGCGGATCATCGAAACGCTTGCGCGGCGCTACGGCATCACAGAGGAGGAAGTGCTTTCGCAGTTGGTCGAGCTCGGACTCGAAGCCCGGGACGAACAAACCGTCTAAGCCGGGTTCTTCCGCGATAGCGAGCTGCCACAGATGGGACAGCGGTCGCGGTTCTCGTCGAACTCACGGCCGCAGCCGGCACACTGGAACAGCCACTCCCGCTGTTCGGAAATCCCTTCACGGGCGATGACTTCGACCGCCACGTCGAGTTTCTCCGCGACGTTCTGCATCGCGTAGTCGTCGGTGACGAGTCGGCTGTCGAGTTCGAACGCGGCCGCGATCAGCCGGATGTCGGTTTCCGAGAGTTCCGCGAGGTCACCGGTCTCGCTGGCGGCGCGTTCGATGCGCTCGACCGTGTTGTCCTCGGGGATGTGAAGGTGCATTCCCGAGCCTTCGAGGGCGTCGAAGCGATAGGCGGCCTCGTCCTCCAGTTCCTCTCTGACAAGCGGAATCGTCGCTATCTGCTCGTCAGTATGATACTCGTTGATAAATGCCGAGGAGTCAAGAACGTACATCTAGCGTTTGACGATCATATGGTCTTTCACCGCCTTGACCCGCTCAACTGGGACAAGCAGGCGGCCCTGGTCACTGTACTCGAAGTTCGTGTTGCGGAGCGACTCCGCAGGGTCGATGACGAGATTGTGCAGCGCGCCCGAGGAAAAGTCCATCGTGATGTTGTAGAGACTGCCGATCTCCGCGCCGTCAGTCCCCATCACGTCTTTCCCCGACAGGTTTTCTGCGAGTATTGCAGCCATACCCCCTTGTTCCGAACGAGGTTACATAAACGCCACGGGGATGTCCGACAGGTGAGCTGCGATGTGGACCGATGGATACCGGTATCGGCGGCCATGGTGCCGTCTTCGACCTTCCGACGCGCCCCGGAACATCTACAGCGAGCCACAACCCTATGCGAGAGGCGGCCGACGGGTACGCATGGACAGTAACAGGCGTCAGTTTCTCGGGGGCCTCGCGGCCGCCGTCATCGGGGCCGTGGCAGGCTGTAGTAGCGGCGGCGACGGAACACCGTCACCGACAGCCACCGCCACACAAGCGCCGACTCGAACCGCGACGGCAACTGAAACGGCGACACCGACGCCGACTGAGTCGCCGACACCGACTGCCACGGCCGCCCCGACCGAGACAGCGACGCCCACGCCGACCGGAACGCCGGTGGACGCCGACCAGGAGGTCGCCGTCGCGCCGGGAAGCTTCAGTTTCGACCCGGAAACCTTCGAGGTCCCCGTCGGTAGCACCGTGCTGTGGGTCTGGAAGGCCGGCGGCCACAACGTCAAGCCGACCGCGACGCCGGAAGACAGCGACTGGTCGGGGACGCCCGGCGACGATGGGACGACGTACAGTTCGGGCTACGAGTACGCCTACACGTTCGAGGTCCCCGGCGAGTACGAGTACCACTGCGTCCCCCACCAGAGCGTCGGCATGACGGGGTCGTTCACTGTAACCGAGTGACGCCCGCTTAGCCCCACGTTCGGTCGCGCGCGTCTGATGACGACGAACTTAACTGCCACCGACGACTCGGTTCTGACAACTTCTGGAGCCATCTATGTCTGACACGGACCCCACCACAGCCACCGACGACACCCTGCGGACGCCCATCGTCGCCGTTCTGGGCCACGTCGACCACGGGAAGACGAGCCTGCTCGACAAGATCCGCGGCTCGGCCGTCACCGCCGGCGAATCGGGCGCGATTACCCAGCACATCGGCGCGACGGCAGTCCCACTGGACGTGATTTCCGAGATCGCCGGCGACCTCGTCGACCCGACTGACTTCGACCTGCCCGGCCTGCTGTTCATCGACACACCGGGGCACCACTCCTTCTCGACGCTTCGCTCTCGGGGCGGCGCGCTCGCCGACATCGCCATCCTTGTCGTCGATGTCAACGACGGCTTCCAGCCCCAGACGCTGGAGGCCATCGACATCCTCAAGCGCACACAGACGCCGTTCATCGTCGCTGCGAACAAGATCGACACTGTCCCCGGTTGGAATCCCAACGAGGGACAGCCGGTCCAGCAGACGATGGACGCCCAGTCCGACCGCGTCCAGTCCGACCTGAACGAGAAGCTCTACGAGATCATCGGCGAACTCTCGGACAACGGCTTCTCGGCGGACATGTACTGGCGCGTCCAGAACTTCCAGGCTAACATCGGCGTCGTGCCGGTCTCGGCCGAAACGAGCGAGGGCATCCCTGACCTGCTGACGGTGATGATGGGACTGTCCCAGCGGTACATGAAAGAGGAGATGGAGATCGACACCAGCGGTCCCGGTGTCGGGACCGTCCTCGAAGTGAAAGACACCCAGGGCTTTGGAACGACGCTCGACGCTATCATCTACGACGGGACCATCCGCAACGACGACACCATCGTCGTCGGCGGTCTGCAGGGCCCCATCGTCACTGATGTCCGCGCGCTGCTTCGGCCACGCCCGCTCGAAGAGATACGGACCGAACAGGAGTTCGAGCAGGTCGAGCAGGTCGCCGCCGCCGACGGCGTCAAGATCGCCGCGCCGGACCTCGGCGACGCGATGGCCGGTGCGCCGATCCGCGTCATCCGCGACCGCGACCGCAGCGAGGTCATCGCCGAAGTCGAGGAGGAACTCGCCGAAATCGAGGTGACCACGAAAGAAGAAGGCGTCGTCATCAAGGCCGACACCCTCGGCTCGCTGGAAGCCCTTTCGAGCACGCTCGAAGAGGAAGAGATCCCGGTTATGCGCGCCGAGGTCGGCGCGGTCGCCCCGCGGGACGTGCGAGTCGCCGAAACGGCCGGCGAGCCGACCAACCAGGCGATTCTCGCCTTCAGCGTCGAGGTCCTCGACGACGCGCGAGACCTCGCCGAACAGGAGGACGTGGAGCTGTTCGAGGACGACGTCATCTACCAGCTCGTCGAGTCCTACGACGACCACGTCACCGCCATCGAGGAGGCCCAGCAGGAGCAGATTCTGGAGAACATCACCCGACCCGCGAAGTTCCGGATTCTGCAGGACCACACGTTCCGCCAGTCAGACCCCGCCGTCGTCGGCGTCGAAATCCTCTCCGGTGAACTCCGCCGGAACGTCAACGTCGTCAGATGGGAGAACGGCGAGGCAAACCGCGTCGGGACCCTCAAGACGATCCAGGACGAGGGCGAGGACGTGGACTCCGCCCGCGCCGGCGAGCGTATGGCCGTCTCGATCCAGGGGCCGACCGTCGGCCGCCAGATCGAGGAAGGCGACGACCTCTGGGTCGAAATCCCCGAAAAGCACGCGAAGATTCTGGAACAGGAACTCAAGGAGGACATCTCCGTCGACGAGCGCGAGGCGCTGTCGATGTATCTGGAGAAACACCGGAACCGGGACCCCTTCTGGGGGAAATAGGCGAATTGTGTAGTCGAATGTGTACACAAATTCGGAGGGAATAGCCGACGGTCGGGATTGATCCCGCTAAACAACTCTACCAACCTGATAGGTAGCCGCTTCACAACTGTTCTCGCCTCACTCCAGCTCAACTGTCACACCCCGCGACCCCGCCCCGTCAAGATTACAGAGCGGATGGGTCCCTATCGCTCCACAGTAGGTGGTGGGTAGCCTTGGGTGACGTATTGAGATAATATCTGACCACCTGCGACACACCGTTCAAAAGTTGTTTTTGTAATATATTATCAATATAGCAAGTATTGATGTCGGGAGGATCAGCAACAGAGACTTCTCAAAGATCTGCAGGTATGTCTGAGTAGGGCGATAGTCGAAAACCACAGAGAGAGTTACGAACAATATTGAAGCGAAGGTGAACAGCCACACCACTATCTTGTTTTTAGATGGTAGGCTGTTCATAGGCTCACTCAATGGGTTTCAAGTAAAGATGTTATGCCGACTGCCCTCCTCACCAGTCTGCGAAGGCGTCTATCAGCGGTTCGGCTTTGAGAAGGAACCAGAACAGGATAATAAGCCCAAAAGACGGAACGGCGATAGTCCGAATCACGTCCGTAGCCCATGCGACCATTTGGGCGGTACTCGCGTCACCAATACTCGAAGTCATGGTTAGGAGGACACCAGCCGCTCCGAGTATCGCCACGGCGGTCGCCAGATCATCCGCGTCGTCCAAGTCGGACATCTATGCCATCTCCCCCGCGAACTTGAAAAATACGAAGACGAACGCCCCCACCACGGTGAGCGGGACCATCGCCTTGACAGCTCCCGCGAATAAAATCTCTAGAAGATGACTTTGAGTTATCGTCGTGAGGGGTTCTCATTCCCACATTTCGCAACTGCGTTAGATTCGATTGTAAGGACAATCCTCAGCTCTCAAAGTCTTTTAAGTATCGTATGATCAATTAGTGTGTAAATGAGGGACTTTTTCAAAGTCACTGCGAAGCGGATTGTAGCCGCTCTAATTGCTACCCTTCTCTATGATTTGGTATCCCGAGAAGTCTATTCCGAAACTCCACCAATTGCATTTCTTACTGAACCCGTCCCGAGATTCATACTGATCTTTACAGTTGTGTTCATACTTCTTAGCCTAGTCTTCCGTTACCTGAAAAGGCGTAGAGAAGAGTTGGTTAGCGACAACGCGCCACCTGGTTATGTAGTGAAGGGGAGACCGAATCGTGTTGAGGAAGCGGTTACAGTACAAAAGTGGGGCGTAAATTGGTGTGGGATCTACGGGAGCAATTCTAGGCGATCAAAGCCGTATATCCACGTAGAAGGGCCTTTTTGCCCGCATGATGATACCGAACTCACACGTCGAAAGGTCACAAAATGGGTGTTTTTTACGCGTCGGGTTTGGGTCTGCCCTCGTTGTGATAGGGAATACAAACGCCCACTCCGCCACCTCTACAACGAATCAGATGAAGTGGGGAAGATTATGAAGAGTGACATAGAAAATGATAGAGTGGTTGAAGAAGACCCTCCGTCGGCTGACCCGACAAGGTGAGTCAAATGCCCCAGTCTGTCCCGCCTTGTGATACAAGTGTGAAGAGTGGGTCCCAACAGCGTTAGAAAGAGGGTCCGTCACGGCGAATCATGTTTGCCGCGTCATCATCTATCACGGACGTGTAGATGTCGGTCACATTGAGTGAGTGGTGGCCCAATGCCTCTTTGACCATCGGCGCGGGAATACCGTTCTTAGCGCATTGGACGGCGAATGTGGCCCGTAGGGCGTGCGGAGTTACCAGGTGTTGCGTTCTGCCCAAAGCGTCAGTCCCGTAGTCGTCTTGAATCCCTACTCGTTCTGCCGCTTCAACCACAATGTCTCGCACCACGGTTTCACCCAGATGGTCGCTCTTGCCCTTCCCGTCGGGGGGAAAGAGGTAGTCGCTTTCCGCGGCCCCGTATTCCTGCTGTCTGTAATGGTCAATCCACATCTGGAGATCCCGCGCCAGTTTGTCTGAGCGAAAACCGACCTTCCGATAGTCGTCGTTCTTACGCTCGTAGATGAGGATATACTTCTGGTCAGGCTCCACGTCCCTGAGCCGCAGGCTGATGCACTCCGACCGCCTCATGCCCGTGGAAACCAAGATGCGGATAATCAATTTGTCTCGAAAGCCGTCTGCCGCCTCAACGAGTTGGTCAACCTCATCGGATTCGAGGTAGAACACACCCTCCCGAGTGGCCCGCTTCTTCTCCGTGGTGATTGACCACTTACCGTCCGACCCTGTGGTTTCTCATTGGTCTACGGGGTTCGGATCATCTGGTCGCTGTATCTGAAAGAACTTGCTGATTGCCCCCGTTGCGTTCTTGATTGTCCCTTCCGAGTAGCCGACAGGTTCACCCTACGACACGTCGGCCCCACAGTCAGGATAAAGGTCCTCGAAAGGGTCCGCCACGGTATCGCACTCTGGGAACTTGGTGCCAGCACCCCGCAGTTTCATCCACCGATGGAACCGCAGTAGGTCATCCTCCACCTCGATTTCCCCAGTGATCTCCTTCCCACGGTCTTGAAGCCACATCTCGAACTTTCGAAGGTGTCGGACGTGGCGCTTTACCGTGTTCTCTGCCGTATCCGACTGTGAACGGGGTACGTAACTCTCGCGGTAACTCTCGATAGGGTCCATGGCACTCATTGACCCACCTCCCTCCAGTAGTGTGGAGCGTCAAACCCGTGGATCATCAACATCTGCACGTCGCTGTAATCGTCCTCGTAGTAGAGTTGAACGAGCGCCTTCCCTGCTTCAAGTTCCGACACACCCGCGTCATCTGCGACTTCAGCCGCCGTTGCTCCGAACTTCACGGCGATAGCGTCCCTGTCCGCCCCCTCAAATACTTCTTCCACCACGGGTAGTGCGCCGTATACATCGGAAAACACCTTGTTAGGGATACCACCCTGGGAAAGCATGGTGTCGTGCATGTTCTCAAGGCGGTCCTTCTAATCAATTTCGACCCGAAATGTAGGGTTGTACCCAGATAAACAGATTCAGTTAGATACTAACTGTTCGTTGGTCCTTCTTCTCAGTAACACAGGCAACATAGTCGGTCTCATACGAATCATCATACATTCCGAGAGTATGCTCGGCCAACACACGACCGAGTAGCGGAGGTACGGCGTTACCGATCTGCTCCACAATATCACTTCGACTACCAACAAATTCGAAGTCATCAGGGAAACTCTGTACCCGAGCACCTTCTCGTGGAGTTAGAGCTCGGTCTTGGTACGGATGGATACATTTGTTCGAAGCAGGATGGATGAAGTTCATCGTAATCGTAACCGATGGAAGGTCTGGGTCCAGACGAGAATAGCTTGAGCTATAGCCACTACTTATGTAATCCTCAACATCGTCTACCTCATCAGACGCTTGAAGATTCTCTATTGTAGCTTCTTTATTTGGACCGCTATGCCTAATGATGGTCATCATTTTCGACTGGTGCTTCGTCGCCTTATGTAGAGAGAGCTCGTTCGAATTCTTCCGCATAGTCTCTTGATATTCGTTCTGCGCTGGCTTGGTGTACTCTGTTACTTCCTCTCCAGCCTCTAATTCAGGTAAATCACCGATAGCGTCCATAATGGTACGGCCTTCTGGTAGGGAAGTCCCAGCACGGAAATTATCAAGAGTCGGCTGAGCTGTGATTACCTTAGACTCGTCCTTGTAGCCAATAGTTCGCCCATTAGCTTGATGAGTAGGTCGTGGAAATTCGATAACTCGGTCATCTCCCGAACCAATCATAATCAGGCGTTCACGCCTCTGGGGAAGTCCGAAGTTAGCGCCGTTAACAATTCGCCAGTCAGCACTATATCCGATATCCCGTACACTATCGATAATCTTCTGAATCGTTATTCCGTCGTTGTGAGTGGCAAGACCCACTACATTCTCCATAATGAAGAAGTCAGGTTCAAAGAAATCGACATAATTCACGAAGTCTGTATAGAGGCCGTTCCTCTCGTCTTCAGCCTCAGTTCCGCGGTCTGGGCGGATTGAAGAGAAGCCTTTGCAGGGTGGGCCGCCTACAATCACATCCACATCATCAGGAGAAATGTCCTTCTCTGTAGCAGTTTTCTCAGCAGGCCACTCTCGGATATCTTCATTAACGACGCTAGCTGAAGGATGGTTTTCTTTAAAGGTCTCTGTAGCTGCTCCTTTTTTGTCGAGTCCAAGGAGAACCTCAAACTCATTTGATGGGTGAGTCTTGAACCCGTATGTGAATCCTCCCGTTCCACAAAACAGATCGATTACACCTACCATAGGTTGTATGAGACAATTGTCTCATTTCTTTTTAAATATTCTTGATTGGAACTCTCGCTCATTAAGATACTGTGTCGCTATACGCACTTAATAATCTTCACGACCCACGTTCAGAAGAAACAGTCAATCCGTTAATGAGACAATTGTCACAACCATTCTTAAATCGGTCGGTCTCTCTCAATATCTTATGGACGATGAGTTCAAGTCGGAGCTTGGTAATCGGATAAAGGAACTTCGTGAACTACACGAAAGCTCGCTTGAAGAAGTTGCCGAGGCTGCTGATATACATCGGACTACTCTGGGAAAAATCGAGAGAGGTGAGAGAGAGCCGAGTTTGTCGATTGCTATGCGGATTGCGGAAGCATTAGATATCACAATAACGGAACTTACAAATCCCGAATCATTCAGGACAGCAAACAGGGAATACGTTATAGAAGATGCAGACATTCTCGAAGAAGTTCCGTTTGATAGCTCTGCGATTCTCAATGGTGTCGAAGAGATTTATGAGAACCTGGACACGATTGATTTCGCACTACGCCGTCGAGGTCTCGACCCGCTCGCAGAACAGTTCGATGAGTATGCGGCTCTGTCAACAGTTATTGGAGAATTCTTCGCATCTGGTGTAGCTGGAGCATCTGATGGATTGTATCGGGTGAACGCAGGGAACTTCCCCGATTTAATCAGTAGCGGGAAGCAGAGCGGTGTTCCCGGTATTGAGGTCAAGATGGCTATGGAAGATAACCAACCAAAAGGCCATATCGCTAAGCCCGGTATGTACGTCGTCGTACGATATGTCCTCGGCGGGAGAGACAGAAGCTACGAACGAGGTGAGAGAAAGGATACACCTTGGGTTTGGGAAGTTCGTATGGGTGAAATGGAAAAAGAACAATTCAACGAAAGCGATACTGAAGGTGACTCTGGAAAAACTGCAACATTTACTGCTGATGCTCTATGGGACTTTGATTGTCTATATCTTGACCCAGAACTAATTCCCTATACCCGGAGTTATTACAAAAAGAAGAATGGAGATGTTCTGAGGTCAGTTATGAACCAACAGCAATTATCCTGATTCTGCGTACGTGCGTGTAAGGAGCAATTCCCCGATTCAACTGCTGTGTAGAGCGTTTCGTTGAGTTCTCTGCGTACGATCTCCACGGACTTGCGAGAGTTGTAGTAGTAATACGCAGTTCCGTCACCCCCGTAGTGCGGTTCAGAATTCGGTTCGTAGTTCTGGTGGAAGTAGGCGGTGGGCAGCGCACCGTTTGCACGAGTAATAATATTTAATTAGCAGGCGTGTCTCTGTAGAGACACGAATGTCCGGCCGCCCGTCGATGCCTGACCTCGTGCTCGCCAGCATCGCCCTCTCGATGCTGCTGGCGTCGCTCGGCGCAGTCGTCACCTCCATCAGCCTCGTGACTGCGCTGAGTGCCGGCAGTCTCCCGGCCAGCGGCTCTATCGGCTACGCGCTGTTCTATAATCCGCCAGTCGCCAGTGATGGCCACGCCTGATTTCGGCGTCTCCGCTCCGCGACTGTCCCGGCGAAAACTGAAAACGACAGTCGTTACTGCGCCGTCGGCGAGGTGTCGTCGCCCATCACCTGCTTGACCTGCAGGGCCGCAGAGGCGGCGATGCCCTGCGCGAGGTCGTCGCGCTCGGCGTCGGAGATGCTCGCGCTTTCCGGGTCCTCGGGCGTGTAGTCGGCGCTGACGACCGATCCGACGGGTGGCTGGACCGCGATTGTGGCCCGCGGTCCAGTCGTGCTGTTGCTGATTTCCGAACCGACGACGAACTCGCCGGGCAGGAGTTCGCGGGTCCGGGCGGCGACGCTTGAGAGGTCCCGTCGGAGCTCCTCACGCTGTTCCGCGGTCAGCGTCACTTCTTCCGTCTCCCCACCAAACGACGTATTACCGTACATGAACGTTCTCTGTCTCTATGGGGGGGAGGACTAAAAACCCAGGGTCGAACACAGTTCTGACCGGAACCGTCGGTGCAATGCCGCTTACACGACGGGGTGGCTCTCGCCGTAGGTGGCGAGCACGACGGCGCTGGCGTACTCGGCGTCGTCGGACGCCGACTCGACGTACACGTTCTCCTCGACGAACTCCCAATCCCGGAGGTCCCGGCCGGCGGCCAGCCCTTCGCGGATTTCCATCCGGACCGCGTCCTCGCTGCCCCCGTCGACCTCGTAGAAGATGCCCGGCCCGTCCTCGCTGCGGGCCCAGCCGATACCAGCGGCCACGCTCTCACCAGGCTCGGCTGTCGCCGAGGACTGGACGACCTCTAGCGCTTCGCCGGGCGGCCCCAGGTCCGGTGCCGTCTCCGTCACCTCGATAGCCGGCTCGGTAGGAATGACAGAGGAAAGCGAAATGAGGTTGTAGTTGTGGACGCCCGCCTCGGCGAGTGCCGCGTCGTACGCGGCCAGTGCGGTCGGGCCGGTCGCAGTCCCCCACACGACCCGGATAGTACTCATAGGCGACAGTCGACGGTCCGCGGGGTAAGGGGTTTCGCTTCGTTATGCCGGAACGAGTCTGTAGCACATTCCCGGTCGGTTCGGGTCGCCCTCGACCGCGCGCTCCGTGTAGTAGATGGCGTCGGTGGTCACCAGCGGAGCACTCGTCACATGGCCGCGGTTGTCGGTGGTCCAGACCCTCGCTCCCGAGTCCCGCTCCAGCGCGTACAGTCGCCCGTCGTAGGACCCGACGAGGACGTGGCCTCGGGTGGCGACGACGCTCCCGATAATCCACCCGCCAGTGTCGTAGCGCCACTGCTCCTCGCCGCTTTCGAGGTCGAGTGCGTACACCCGGTCGTCGTGGCTGCCGACGTAGACGGTGCCGTCGTGGACCGCCGGCGCACACATCACGTCGGCGTCGGCCTCGAAGGTCCACTGCTCCGAGCCGTCGGTCACGTCGACGGCAGTGACCGTCTCGGCCCACGACGGCACGATAGCGGTCCCGTCGGCGACGGCGATGGGGGCTTTCACGTCGCCGCCGGTGTCGTACCGCCACACCTGTTCCAGACCCGGGAACGACCACGCGTAGCAGTAGCCGTCGTTCGAGCCAAACAGCAGACGACCGTGTTCGCGGTCCAGCGCCACCGTCGAGTGCGGATGGTCGGTCGGCCGACTGTCCCGCCACTGCACGTCGCCGGTCGCGGCGTTCACCGCGACGACGCTCCCGCTCGGAGCCGCGTGCTCGACAGCGACGTACAGCGACCCGTTGTAGTAGGTCGGACTTGCGCCGATGGCATCACCGAGTTCCGTCCGCCAGCGCCGCTTTCCGGTTTCGAGGTCCAGCGCCGACAGCGCGCCGTCGTAGGCCCCGATGTAGACGGTGTCGTTGGCGATAGCCGGCGTGCCGTGGCTCCCCCGGGTGGCCTGCGTGATGGTCGTCGCCCACTGGACCTCGCCATCAGGTGCGATGGCCCGCACGCGGCCGGTGTCGTCGGCCAAAATCAGGTCACCGGTCGGTGCCAGCACGGGACTCCCCTTCGCCGCGGTGTGGTCCCCGCGGTTGGCCGGCAGTTCCCAGGCCCGCTCAACAGCGTCCGGTATCGACGCGTCCTGATATCCCTGGTTCAGGAGCCCCTGCCGGAACTGTGTGGCGGCGTGTTCGTCAAGCGCCGTCGATGCGAGCGGATCGAACTGTGATTGACACCCCGCAACTGACCCGACCGTCGTCGCCGCGAGCGTCCCCAGAAACGCCCGCCGCGTCCGTCCGCGCTCTGTCACGGGCACTGATACCGGGCGGTGTGGCTTAAATCGCGCGGGGTCACGCGGGCCACAGGCGACCTTCGGGCGTCTCGATACCGAACCGAATGACGGAAGTCCGATTCAGTCGGTTACCGGGTCTGCACGATTCGGTGAACGGACCGTTCAAAACACGCTCGAATTCAGATTTGTGAGTGAAATCAATCACACAAAAATATACGATTTAATATATAACCAATAATATACTATAGCGCTTGCTATCTCAAAGACGTTTTTAGCCGCTAATATCTACTTTTGGACGCTTATTTTATTATTTATGAGATGAGCGTTCATTCTTAATTACCCCCATAATTTATAATCCATGGCTGTCTCGTGAGCGATTGCATGCAGAAGAATTCAAAACGCACTCGTCGAACGTTCATCAAAAGCGCTGGTGTCATCGGGACAGCGGCACTCGCTGGCTGCAGCGGCGGCTCCGATTCGAGCACGGAGGACGGCTCCGGCGGCGAAAGCTCCGACGGTGAAAGTTCAGACGGTGCCACGACCGGCACTGGTTCGGAGACCATGGCAGACGAAATCGTGTTCTACAACGCCGGGTCACTGGAGTTCGACCCGGGGACGGAGGACAACATCAATCGGTTTGAGGAGGAGACCGGCATCTCCGTGGAAGTCAACGAGGTCCCGTGGAGCAACCTCAAGACCAGCCTGACGACGATCTGGCGGAACCAGGACAGCACCGTCGACGCCTTCAACGGGCCGACCTGGTGGCTGGCTGACTTCGTTAGCTCCGACTGGCTCGAACCGATCGGCCTCGGGAACGATCACATGAGCAAGTTCCCCGACTCGCTGAACGACCTCGTCCAGTTCGACGGCCAGACGTACATGGCCCCCGAGTTCGGGAAGTGGGGAAGCTACCTCTACGACCAGCAGTACCTGAACGACCAGGGCTTCGACGCGCCGCCGGACACGTGGGACGAGGTGCTGAGTCAGGGCGAACAGCTCTCACAGGGCGAGAAGTCCGGGTTCGCGTTCACGTGGGCCGGCAAGTCCGTGTTCAGTTTCAAGCAGTTCCTCTACCAGGCCGGCGGCCAGCTGTTCAACGACAGCTACGAGCCGGTGTTCGTCGAGGAAGGCAAAGAGGTGCTGGAGTTCTTCAACGGGCTCCGTGAGCGTGGCATCACCCCCGACGGGATGTCCAGCCTCGGCGAGGGTGGCATCGGTGACAACTTCATCGCCGGCCAGTACGCGACCGTCGAGTCCTGGACGCCGCTCGGGGCGCGCGCTATCGACGAATGGGACGAAAACCGAATCGGCAGCGCCAAACCGCCGAAAGGCCCCGAGAGCCGCGCGACGTTCCAGGACACGAACGGCATCAGCGTCTCGGCGTTCTCGGAACGCAAAGACGCGGCCAAGGAGTTCGCCCGCTTCATGACCACCCGAGAGTCCTGCAAGAACAACATGCTCGTCGAGGGCAACCCCTGTGTCGTCCCCGACGTGTACGACGACGAGGAGATCCAAAACGAGTACCCTTCCTGGCTGCTCGAAGACATGCGGTTCAACCTCGAAAACGCACAGAGCGAGACCTACCTGGCCCAGCCCCAGGTCGACGACTACCTGAACGAACAGCTCACGCCGGCGCTGCTCGGGAACAAAGACCCCGAGGCGGCGCTCAACGACGCCTACGACAACATCGAGCGTCTCTACCAGGACATCGGCCTCATCTGATCGGCGCGGTCCAAGATATATAGATAATATGTCAATAGAAAAGAGTCCGTTGCGTCGCAAACTCGACAAGCTGTTCGTCCCGTTGACCGTCGGGCCGACGCTTCTGTGGATCGCCGCGATAATCGTCTACCCGACCGCGAAGCTGTTTCTCAGCAGCCTCCAGTTCCGGAACCCGATAACGAATGAGATGGAGTTCGTCGGTCTGCGGAACTTCCAGCGGCTGATCTTCGCACGCGAAGGGGGCGATGCCGCGCTCGGCGTATTCAGCCCCAGTTTCGTTTCGATAACGACGAATACAGTCATCTACGTCGGTTTCAGCGTCTCCATCTCGTTCCTGCTGGGGCTGGGCATCGCGCTGTTGCTCGATAAGGACCTGAAAGGACGGGGCTGGTTCCGGACGGCGGTCATCGTCCCGTGGATTCTCCCGTACGTGATGAGCGGGCTGATGTGGCGCTGGATGTTCCAGTCCGATTTCGGCGCGATAAACGGCGCACTCCAGCGCCTCGGCGTCATCTCCGGGAACATCCCGTTCCTCTCGGACGGCGCGCTCGCCATGATGGCGCTCATCATCGCCGACGTCTGGGTGTTCACGCCCTTTATCATCATTATCCTGCTCGCGGGCCTGCAGAACGTCCCCGAGCAGCTGTACGACGCCGCGGAAGTCGACGGGGCCAGTCGGTGGTCCCGGTTCTGGAACGTCACGTATCCGTTCCTGAAACCGTCGATACTGGTCGCGCTGACCATCCGTATCATCTTCGACATCCGGGCACTGGACCTGGTCTGGGTGATGACCCAGGGTGGCCCAGGGAAGTCGACTGAGGTATGGGCCTCCTGGCTGTACCGGACCGCACAGGTGTTCAACGAACCCGGGACCGGCGCTGCACTCGGAGTCGTCCTGCTGGCCGTGACCTTCGCCATCGTGGCCAGTCTGTACAAGTTATTCGGCGAGTCACCCTACGAAGCATGAGCACGAAGAAATCACCACTCAACCGACTGCGTCGGTCGCTGGGACTGGATACACAGAACGAGTGGCCGTCGGTCGCCCGCGAGCGGCTGCTGGCCTACGGACTGCTCGCCGTGTACGTCCTGATCATCTGGTTCCCGATCTACTACATTTTCATCACGAGCATCAAGCCATCGAGCGAAGTGCTGTCGCTGCCGATCACGTTCTTCCCGCAGAACCCGACGGCACAGAACTACATTGATATCTTCACGAACCGGCCGTTCGACAACTACACGATCAACAGCATGATCGTCGCGACGACGACGACGCTCATCTGTATCACCCTGGGGACGGTCACCGGCTACAGTTTCTCCCGGTATGACTTCCTGGGGAACAAATCGCTGCTGCTGTCGATCGTCGGCGCGCGGATGATCCCGCCCATCGCACTGATCGTCCCGTTCTTCCAGATCATGTCGAACCCACCGCTCATCGGCGGGCTCACCGGGAGCCTGTACGACACGCGGCTCGCACTCATCCTCACGTACACGTTCTTCAATCTCCCGTTTGCCGTCTGGATCATGAAGAACTACTTCGACGGCATCCCCGAATCGCTGGACGAACAGGCCCAGATCGACGGCTGTTCCCGCTGGGAAGCGTTCGTCAAGATCATTCTGCCGATGGCGAAGCCGGGTATCGCGGCCACCGCCATCCTCGCGTTCATCTTCTCGTGGAACGAGTTCGTCTTCGCGCTCGTTCTCACGTCCTCGGAACAGGCACAGACGCTACCGATCGCTGTCTCGCTGTTCGTCGCCGACGACTTCGTCGACTGGGCACACCTCGCAGCTGGCGGGATGATCGCCGCGTTACCCGGCATCCTGTTCGGCCTGTTCTTCCAGCAGTACATCGTGAGCGGACTCACACAAGGAGCTGTCAAGGAGTAACTAACTATGGCACACGTAGAACTCACCGACCTCGTAAAGGAATTCGACGACGTTACCGCAGTCGACGGCATCTCGCTGGACATCCCCGACGAAAGCTTCACCGTCCTCGTCGGCCCGTCAGGGTGTGGCAAGACCACGACCCTGCGCCTCATCGCGGGGCTCGAACGGGCGACCGGCGGTGAAATCCGAATCGGCGAGGACATCGTCAACGACGCTCGCGCGTACGAGCGCGACATCGCGATGGTGTTCCAGAACTACGCGCTGTATCCCCACAAGACGGTGCGGGACAACATGCGGTTCGGGCTGGAGCAACACGACACGGACGAGGAGATCATCACCGAGCGGGTCCAGGAGACCGCGGAACTGCTACAGATCGAAGAGCTACTGGATCGCCGGCCGTCGGAGCTGTCCGGCGGACAGCAACAGCGCGTCGCGCTGGGTCGCGCAATCGTGCGTGATCCCGCGGTGTTCCTGATGGACGAGCCGCTGTCGAACTTAGATGCGAAGCTTCGTGTCCAAATGCGTGCCGAACTGAACAAACTGCACGAGGAGCTGTCGACGACGACGGTCTACGTCACCCACGATCAGGTAGAGGCGATGACGCTGGCCGATCAGATCGCGGTCATGGACAACGGGCAGATACAGCAGGTCGGCGAACCGACCCACGTGTACTCGAACCCGCGAAACATGTTCGTCGCCGGCTTCCTCGGCTCACCGAGCATGAACTTCCTCGAAGGGACGCTCGAAGAGTCCGCCGCCGGCAAGTTCGAACTGGATCTCGGCGGCGCGATCCACAACGTCCCCGACGAGTTCACCGACGCGCTCGAACCGTATCTCGGTGACCGGGTGACGCTGGGCATCCGCCCGGAGAACATCGCGCTCAACCAGGACGGCGTCCCGGCGAACGTCCACCCGGCGACGGTGGAAGTCGTCGAACCGCAGGGCGAGAAGACCGTCCTAGAACTCGAACTCGAGACCGGCCAGAGCATCAAGGCCGCGGTCGATCCGGATACGACCGTCGAGATGGGCGATGCGGTGAACCTCCGGTTCGACAGGGACTCGCTCCAGTATTTCGACCCGGCCACGGGCGAATCGCTCACGTACGATTCGAAGATCGAACAGCAGGCGACGATCTGACGATGGCCGCAGCGCTCACCGATAGGATGGCACCCGCCAATATGCTCGTGTTCGGGACTGCGTTCGGGCTGGCAGGCCTTGCAGTCTTCAACTACGCGACCGGTATCTACGGCGGCGCAATCATCAGCAGTGTCGGGGTAGTCGTCGCGACACTGTTCGGTGTCCTCAGTACTTAGTACCGGGAGAGAGTTTTTCATGAACGTCTACATACTGCATGATATCCCACTGAACGCCATCGAGCAATCTCGCAAATCACTAGACTGCGACGCCGGCCCTGGGAGTGGGGCCGATTCTTTCGAGATCGATGATGACAATAGATAACACATACACCAGTCGTAGGCCGAACTCGCTCGCAGGGTCCGGACCCACCGATGTCACACTGTAACAGAACATGATACCTGATGAACGACGGAAGGAGATCGTTCGACAAGTGAACCAATCGGATCGGGTCACGGTCGAGGAGCTCACCGAGGAGTTCGGCGTCTCCGAGGCGACGATCCGGCGGGACCTCTCCTCACTCGCGGAGGACGGGCTCATCGAACGGTTTCACGGCGGTGCGCTCCCAGCCTCGAAAGAGGAGATCAACGAGTCTGGCACGACCGACAGCATTGACAACCCGAGCGGCAAGCGGGCGATCGCCGACCGGGCCGTCGAGGAACTGAGTGACGGCGACGCCGTCTTCTTCGATACGGGGCCAACGGCCCGTGAAGTGGCGAAAGCCATCCCGGAGGCGGTGTCGCTGCTCGCCGCGACGAACTCACCGGAAAGCGCGTTCGAACTTCGGGAGACCTGCGGCGAAGTCAAGGTCGTCGGCGACTCGCTGCGTCAAACCTCGGACGCACTCGTCGGCCCCAGCGCCGAGTCGTATCTCCGGAAGACGAACTTCGACATCGTGTTTCTCGAAACCGATGCGGTCCAGAGCGACGGCGGTCTCTCCGTCTCAAACGAGGACGAAGCGCGCATCAAGACGCTGCTTTGTGAAGGCGGTCGGCATGTCATCTTGGTGGCTGACGGCAGCAAACTGGACAGTCAGAGCTTCCGGGAGTTCGCGACGGTCGATGACATCGATATGGTCATTACGGACGTATCGCTGAGCGACGAGATGCGGTCGGTGTTCGAACAGGCCAACGTCACCGTAGTCGATAATCTGCTGGCCGTACCGTAAGTCCGAGAACCGCGAAAAACCGGGTTGCTGTACCGACGCTACGCGAACGCGACCGGCACGCTGCTGGCGTCGTCGTCGGCCTCGATCTTCTCGTAGGCGTCGTGGAGGTCGGACTGCTTCACCGTCGTCCGGCCGTCGCGGATGGCGAACATCCCGGCCTCAGTCGCCAGCGACGCTAGCTCCGCACCGGAGAGGCCGTCGGTCTCGGCGGCGAACGCACCCAGGTCCACGTCGTCGTCGAGATTCATCTCCGTGGTGTGGATTTCGAGGATGCGCTCGCGGCCCTCGACATCCGGGTTCGGGACTTCGATGAGGCGGTCGAAGCGGCCGGGTCGGAGGATGGCGCGGTCGAGCATGTCGAAGCGGTTCGTCGCCGCGATGATGCGGATTTCCCCGCGCTCGTCGAAGCCGTCCATCTCGGAGAGCAGTTGCATCATCGTCCGCTGGACCTCGGCGTCGCCTGAGGTCTTCGACTCCGTTCGCTTGGCCGCGATGGCGTCGATTTCGTCGATGAAGATGATAGCCGGTTCGCGCTCGGCGGCGAGTTCGAACAGGTCACGGACGAGTCGCGCGCCCTCGCCGATGAACTTCCGGACCAGTTCGGAGCCGGCCATCTTGATGAACGTCGCGTCGGTCTCGTTGGCGACGGCCTTCGCCAGCATCGTCTTCCCGGTGCCGGGCGGGCCGTGCAGCAGGACGCCGCTCGGCGGTTCGATACCGACCTCGCGGAACTGTTCGGCGTTGACCAGCGGCTCCTCGACGGCTTCCCGGACCTCGCGGATCTGCTCTTCGAGGCCGCCGATATCGTCGTAGGAGACGTCCGGCGAGCCGTCGACCTGCATCGCCTGTGCGCGGGCGTCAGTCTCGGGATCGAGAATCTGCTTGACGCCGAAGGAGTCGTTGATGGCGACGCGGTCGCCGGCCTCCAGCCCGTCGCGGATGGACGGCGAGACTTCGGTCAGGACTTCCTGATTGTTGCCATGCTGTTTGACGACGACGCCGTCGTCGGTCAGCTCCTCGGCTGTCGCGATATACAGCGAGGACGTCTTGAGCGTCTCGTTTTCCCGTTCAAGCTGGTCGACCTCGTCCGTGAGGTCGTGTTGCCGGTCACGGGCGGCGTCAAGCTGCTCGGTCAGCTGTTCGTTGACCTGTACTATCTCTTTGAAATGTTCCCGGAGTGCCTCCAGACGCTCGTCAGGCGTCATATCGGGATCAAGTTCCAACCGTGGTCGTTCCGGAAGCGAGGGACTGCGCGACATTTGGATGGTCGATACTATACGGTTGAGACACAAAGTGCCTTCGGGTCACAGGGGGTGAAAGGGTTATCCGTGTCGGGACGGGGCTGTAGCGTTCGGTTAGACCGGTGGCTCGAACAGCCAGACAGGCACCGGATAGCTACTGGCCGTCCTACAGCAACTCGGCGAACTCGTCGAGATACTCACCGTACGTCGAGAGCGCGGACTCGACGGGGTCCGGACTGGCCATGTCGACGCCCGCATCGCGAAGCAGTTCCAGCGGGTACTGCCGCGACCCGCTCCGGAGGAAGTCGATGTACCGCTGGGCGGCTGGCTCGCCCTCATCGAGGATGCCGTCGACGAGCGCGACGGCCGCCGAGATGCCGGTCGCGTACTGGTAGACGTAGAACGCCCGGTAGAAGTGCGGGATGCGCATCCACTCGCGGGCGATGCGGTCGTCGAGCACCGCCGGCTCGTAGTAGTCGCCCTTGAGGTCCCGATAGAGGTCATCAAGCCGGTCGGGGGTCAGCGGCTCGCCGGCCTCGGACATCTCGTGGGTGCGGAGCTCGAACTCGGCGAACATCGTCTGCCGATAGAGGGTCGACCGGAACCGTTCGAGATACTCGTTAAGGATGTGTCGGCGCAGACGCTCGTTCTCGACGGTGTCCAGCAGATGGTGGGTCAACAGGGTCTCGTTGACCGTCGAGGCGACCTCGGCGACGAATATCTCGTAGCCGGAGTAGACGAAGGGCTGCTCCTCGCTGGTGTACTCCGAGTGCATCGAGTGACCGAGTTCGTGGGCCAGCGTGTACATCGACTCCACGTCGTCCTGGTAGTTCATCAGGATGAACGGCTGGGAGTCGTAGGTGCCACCCGAATACGCGCCGGACTGCTTGTGCTCGGTCTCGTACACGTCGACCCACCGCGAATCCAGCCCGTCGGCGAGCCGGGACTGGTAATCATCGCCCAGCGGTGCGACGGCTTCGGTGACGTATTCGCAGGCCTGTTCGTACTCGATTTCGGGCGATTCCTCCTGCACAAGCGGGACGTAGAGGTCCCACATCCGGAGTTCGTCGGCCCCGATTGACTGGCGCTTGAGGTCGGCGTGGCGGTGGAGCGTGTCGAGGTTGTCGTGGACGGTGTCGACGAGCGTGTCGTACACCTCGACGGGGACGTTCGGACCGTCCAGCGCGGCCTCGCGGGCGGTGTCGTAGTCCCGTGCGTTCGCCATCTTCACGTCCGTCTTGACGGCGTTCTTGTAGGCCGTGCCGACGGCGTTGCGGACGGTGTCCCACTCGTCGTAGAACGCCTCGTAGACGCGCTGGCGGAACTCTCGGTCGGGGTGTTTCTGCAGCGTCGTGAAGTTGTTGAGCGTGATGGGCTGCTGGTCGCCGTCGGGGTCCTCGACGGTCGGGAACGCCATGTCGGCGTTGGCCAGCATGTTGTACACCTCGCCGGGCGCACCGGTGACCTCACCGAGTTCTGCAAGGAGATTCTCGACCTCGGCCGAGCGGGTGTGGTCTTTCATCCGGAGCACGTCGTCGAAGTAGTGCTCGTAGGGCTCCAGCCCCGGCTCCGCGTCGATCATCGCCTCGATGTCGTCGTATTCCAAATCCTGCAGTTCCGGGTCGAGGAACGAGGCGGCCGAACTGGCCTCCGACGAGAGAGACTGCGAGCGGGCTGTCAGCGCCTGGTACGTGTCGTCGGTCGTGTCCTCGTCCCGGCGCATCCGGGCGTAGGCGGCGACGTTCGACACCGTCCGCATCAGTTCCTCATAGGTCTCCAGAGTTTCTAACAGCGTCGCAGCGTCCTCGGTGGCGCGCCCCTCGTAGGCGGACAGGTCCTCGATCAGTTCCTCCGCCTCCTCGTAGGCGGCTTCCCAGTCCTCGTCGCTGGCGTAGAGAGAATCGAGGTCCCACTTGTACGCCTCGTCGATGTCGCTCCGTGCGGGTACCGAACTCATAGCCCGCTCTTGGGACGGGGCCGAAGTAAGCCTTCGTTTCAGCGACGGGGAACTACAGCCCGTCGGTTATGTGGTCGGCAACCCGCGCTGTCGTGTGGGCGTTCGCGCGTCGGTGCTCGAAGACCGTCCGTGCGTCCGCAGCGGCGTCCTCGTCCCGACTGAAGGCAACGTCCGGGTAACGAACGTCGGTCAGCACCAGCGGTTCGGGCGGGGCCGGCGGGACGCCGTCGGGGCCACTGACGGACTCCGGCGAGAGGATACGGTCAACCTTCGACAGCTGGGCGGAGCCGTCCGCGACAGTCGCCGCGAGCGAGACGAGCCGACGAACCAGCTGGCGGCAGAACCCGCCGGCCGTGAGCCGAACGACGAGGAACTGGCCGTCCCGCGTCCAGTCGATGTCGACGGTTCGCTCGGTTCCGGTGTCGTCGGACGTGAGATTGTGGAAGTCGTGGGTCCCAGCGAGCGCGTCGACGGCATCGGCCCACCGTTCGTCGTCGACGGGTCGATGTCCGGGCCGGTCCGTGTCCGTCGGCGCGTACAGATAGTAGGTGTACGTGCGTTCGGCGGCGTCGTGGGTCGCGTGGAAGCCGTCGGGGACATCGGCGCTGGCCCACACACGGATGTCGTCCGGGAGTTCGCCGTTGAACGCCGCCGGTGAGAGCCACGCCGGCGCGTCGAAGGCGACTGTCTGTGCCCGCGCGGACACACCGGCGTCAGTCCGACCAGCGGCCGCGTAGCACTCGGGCAAGCCGTCGCCGCGCTCGCAGACGCCGAGGCGGACGAGCGCCGAGCGCAGTCGCCCCTCGACGGTGTCGACGTCGGGCTGGCGCTGGAACCCGTGATACGGTCGGCCGTCGTAGGCCACGCGATAGGCGCGCATACCGATTTGTCGACTGCGAGCCACTTGTCTCACCCGAATCTCAGTCGCTGGGAAGGATAGACGAACTTAGGCATGCTGAGAACAAAGGTGGGAGTATGTCCAACGCCGCCGCGGCGGATCACGACTTCCCCCGCCCGCCCGAAACGTTCACCGACCACGACGGGCGGACGGTGACAATCGAGGCCTACGACGGCGACATCGACCCACTTGTGGAGATGTATGCTGACTTCGGGCCCGACTCCCGGTCACAGGGCGTGCCACCACGGACTGAGGCGGATATCCGCGACTGGCTGCCGAATCTCGTCGAAGACGGCCTGAACGTCGTTGTCTGGCACGAGGAGCAAGCCGTCGGCCACGCCGTCCTCGTCCCGTATCAGGACACCTCGGAACTGGCGATTTTCGTCCATCCGGACTACCAGCACGCCGGCATCGGCTCACAGCTCATCCGCGTGCTCCTCGGATACGGGCAGGAGAACGGGCTCGACCGCGTCTGGCTCTCCGTCTCGAACACGAACCACGTCGCCCGAGCGCTGTACGAGTCGGTCGGCTTCGAGACGATCGCCAAGGAGCGCGTGGAGATGGAAATGGAGCGGGCGCTCTGACCGGCCTGCCTCACAACGGCTTCACGCAGGGGTAGTGGCCACGCGGCAGTAGTGTCTTCCGTCACTCGGTTTCGAGGCTGACTTCCCTATCGACCTCACCGGCCGTGTTCTCTGCCTCGCTGTTCGCCGAGAGCGATTCGGTCTCCAGCAGGCGGTCCAGCCGCCGCTCGAACTCGCTGTCTGTCAGTTCACCGCGGGCGTACCGCTCCCGGAGCTGGTCGACCGGATCTACCGTCGGTTCCGACGCCGTGGTCATCTCGGTTTCATCCGAGTCCGGCTCGGCCGCCGGCGATTCAACCATCGGTAGTTTCGATCCCAGAAGGGCGACAAGCGGAGCCAGAATGAACCAGCCGAGGATGATAAATATCGGAGCAAGCACGTTTCCGAGGCCGGCCGCACCTGCGAGCATGGCAAAGCCAGTCGACAGTATCGCGATGGTCGCGACGAGCTTCCACCTCGGGAGGGCGATGGAGGGGAGCTGCATGTCGAACAATCAACACGGCGGTCGCAAAAAGTTACTGTCACAATCCGACCGTTAGGTGGCGCTACTCCGCGAAGTCCTCGAACGTCGGCCGGTCGTAGTCGCCGGGGAACGCCGAGAGCGGGACGCTGATCTGCTCGCCGTCGTCCATCTCCTTGAGCGTCACCTCGTCGTTTTCGAGGTCCTGCTCGCCGACGATGACGACCGTCTCGGCGTTGATGCCGTCGGCGTAGCCCATCTGCGCGCCAAAGGACCGGTCGGCGACGTCGCTCTCGACGACGTGGCCGCGCTCGCGCAGGTCACGGGCGATTCGGGCCGCGGTCGGGCGCGTGTCGCCGACCTGTAGGACGTAGTAGTCCGTCGACAGCTCCTCGGCGGGCCAGACGCCGGCGCGCTGACAGAGGAGTTGGAGCGTGGCGTGGCCGGGCGCGAACCCGACGGCCGGCGTCGGCTGGCCGCCGAATCCCTCGATGAGGTCGTCGTAGCGGCCGCCGCCGAACACCGAGCGGGACACCTCGCCCGTCGAGTCGAAGCACTCGAAGACGACGCCGGTGTAGTAGTCCAGCCCGCGCGCGGTCGTCAGCGAGACGGTGAGGTGGTCGCGGACGCCGAAGTCCTCGGCCGCGTCGAGCACTGCCTGCAGATTGTCGGTCGCCGCGCGGACATCCTCGGAGCCGGTGAGGTCCGCGAGCGTTTCGATTTCCTCGGCGTCGATCTGGAGCATCTCGTCGAACTTGTCGGCCTGGCCGTAGTTGAGCCCCGCTTCGACGAGCGCGTCGAGGTAGTCGTCGTGGTCGACCTTGGCCCGCTTGTCGACCGCACGAATCGCTTCGGGCACGTCCACGTCGGCCCCGAACGACTCCAGCACGCCCGCGAGGATGTCCCGGTGGGAGACGCGAATCTCGAAGTCCTCGCCGCTCAGTCCGAGGTCGGTGAGCATCTCCACGGCGACGGCCAGAATCTCGGCGTCGGCCGTCGGCTCCGCCGACCCGAAGATGTCGACGTTGGTCTGGTAGAACTCACGGAACCGCCCCTGCTGGGGCTCCTCGTAGCGCCAGAACGGTCGCGTCGAAACCCACTTGATCGGCTTCGAGAGTTCCTGTTGCTTGGCGACGAACATCCGCGCGACGGTCGGCGTCAGCTCCGGCGTGAGCGCGACCTCGCGCCCGCCCTTGTCCTCGAAGCTGTACAGCTCCTCGACGATCTCCTCGCCGCTCTTGTCGACGTACATCTCGGTCGGTTCCAGCGCCGGCGTGCCGATCTCCCGGAAGCCGTAGCGCTGTGCGACGTCTTCCAGCGTGTCCATGGCCCACCGCCGAGCCTGCATCTCCTCGGGGTAGAAATCACGAAAGCCCTTGACGGAGTCGTACATACCCGCGTCTACAGCGAGGGCGCGCTTGAACCTGTTCGTTCACGCTGACCGTGACCAACGAACCGTGCCCAGTAAAGACTCACTAAAACAGGGGCTCGCTGCTGCTTTCGACAGTAGTCCGTCCGTGACAGACGGGCGTGGCCGGCACGCGCTGGCGTCAAAAGGGCTAGTGGCCGGCTACACGGGGAACGGTCCGTGTTAGAGAGGGGACAACAAAGACGCGGTCTATCGAGGGTGGCCCTATGGGATGGGCAAGGCACCGGTTGACGCCGCGCGGGGTGAGACAGTGACACAGCGATTCGAGACGGGGGTTCGAGCACTCGACCGGAAGCTCGACGGCGGCATTCCGACTGGGAGCCTCGTCACGCTGCTCGCCGAACCGGCGAGCCAGGCGGAGCTGTTTCTCTCCGAGTTCGTCGCCCAGCAGGAGACGGTGTATCTCTCCGGCGAACAGGCACCGACCACAGTCACGTCGGCGCTGCGGTCCCAGCGGGGGACCTACGACGACCTCGCAGTCAGCCAACTGGACCGCAAAGCCCCGATCAGCGACGCGCTCGCCCACGTCGAGGGAGTCACGGAGGAGTCGCTCCTCGTCGTCGATCCGGTCGAACCACTTGAGCGCGCCGACACAGGGGAGTTTCGGGCCTTCCTCGAAACGCTGCAATCCAGACTTACACAGACCGACAGCGTTGCGGTTCTGTACGCGCTCAAACACGGCGCCACGCCGTCACAGCGCCACCGGACAGAGTACACGAGCGACATCGTGTTCGATCTCGAAACGAAGCGAAACGACGACGCCATCGAAAACAGGCTCTTCGTCCCGAAGTTCCGCGGGGGCCGAGCGCTCACTGAACCGATATTCCTCGACCTCACCGACCGGATCAACGTGGACACCAGCCGGGACATCGCCTAGCCTGACCGGAACACGCACGAGACCCGCCCCACCGACGGCTACCGCAGGCCCCGCACGCGTGACTGCGTGTGCTCGGGGAACACGTCGGTCACGGCACCCTCGCCGTAGCGCTCCCGCAGGAGCGCGCGGAGTTCGACCTCGTAGTCGGCCTTCGGAATCTCGGCGCTGGGGCCGCTCTCGACCACGAGTCGGTTTGCGGCCATCGCGTCGATAGCGCCGCGGCCGATACCCGCAAGCGGCGCGAGGTAGTCCACGCCGAAGCGGTCCTCGACGCTCTGTGCGAGCGGGCGCTCGATGGTCGGCACCCGGTCGTCGCGGCGGGTGCCGTCGGCGACGGCCGTAAGCGAATCTATGCCGTCGGCGCCGGCAACCCAGTCGCCGCGAGCAACTGTTTCGACGGCGTGTTCGTGGACCCGCTGGATGCCGTTGCGCGGGTAGCCGTCGTCGCGCATCTGCTCGACGGCGTCGTGGGCCACGTCCGGGTCTAGATCGACCGTCGCGTGGTCGAAGCCGACAGCCGACGCGCTCTCCCGAGCGGGGTCGGTGCCACAGACGCCGAAGGAGCCGCTGACGAGCGTCACATCGTAAAAGGGGTCGAGCAAGAGCGCCGCCAGCGTCGAGTCCTTGCCCCCGCTGTACAACAGGGCACACTCCATCTACCGGCGCTTGATGTCGAAGCTCTTGGAGTCCGGCGTCAGCTCCGAGAGGAGTTCCTTCATCTGGTCCTCGTCGATCTGGCCCTGCACGCGGCCGCTCTGGGCCAGCGCGACGACCTGCTGTTCGATCTGCTCGCCGACCTGCGGTTTCGACATCTTGACCGTGTTGAGCCGCTTGCGTGCGCCGTCGGTGAGGTTCTGCTTGAGGACTGCCTGCTTCTGGGCGTCGGCCTGCTGCTTGGCCGCCTCCTGCGCCTCGCCCTCGTCGCCCTGCTGTTCCTTGAGCTGCTCCATCTTCTGTTTCCGGAGTTCTTCGAGCTCCTCCTCGCTGGGGTCGCCACTCATAGTTGTATTAGAGTACTGGAGTGGGTCGGAAAACGATTTCGGAGCAGGAGCTACGGGCCGGCTGAAAAACAGCGAGAAAGGCGTCAGTTACGCGTAGCGTTCGAGCTCCGGACGGTCGAGTTCCGTCAGGAGGTCGCCTGCGGTGTCGTCGAGGAGGCTGCGGCCGTCACCGGTGACACGGCGGCCGTCGTTCTCGCTGGTCTCGACGTAGCCGGCGTCTTCGAGCTGCTGGAGCGCCGTCCGGATGATGTTGCCCGAGCCCTTGGTCTTGTGGTGGGGGCGGACGCGGTAGCGGGTCGTTCCCTGCTTCGAGGTGCCGTACTCGGAGCGGAGGGCGTTGACGCCGACGGGGCCGTCGACGGCGACCTTTCGGAGCAGGCTGGCCGCGCGTCGCGCCCAGAAGTCTTCCTGCTCGGGTGGGAGTTCGCGGTCGACGCCGGTCTTGGTGTACTCGGCCCAGTCCGGCGCTTCGATGTCGTCTTCGTCTGCGAGCGTCTCCGTAAGTGCCTCGATGAGTTCCTCGGGGGGAACGTCGTAGAGTGTAGCCATTGCAGATTTCTTTCCGTCGCCGTCATTTAAACGCGTCGTTCGCAGTCGGCGGGCGTGAACCGTTCACTCGCCCATAGGGCAGCGATGCTCTCTCCCGTCGGGAACCGCGAGTGTCACTCCTCGGGCGATGCGACCCGGTCGACACTGAGCGCAGCGGCGACGCCGCCGCCGATAACCGTCGGCAGCAGGTAGCTCCCGACGCGGTGGATCAGCACCGCAGAGGTGGCGAGGGCGGCCGAAACCGGGGTCGTCGAGACCAGCAGCGTCACGAGAACCGTCTCGATAGCCCCGGACCCCCCGGGAAGCGGGACGACGCTGGCGATGCTCCCGACGGGAACGACAAGCAGGACGACTTCGACCGGTACCGGTGCCCCAACGGCGTACAGCGACGTCCACAGCGATGCCGACAGGCAGATCCAGCCAAAGGCCGAGAGCCCGAAGGTCTGGAGGACTGTCCGCCGGTCGGTCGCGATGCGTTCGATGGCCGAAAAGAACCCCGCGATTCGCGTCTCGATGTTTTCGGCGGACGGCGGTGACCATCGGGGCACGACGGCCGACAGCGCGGCGAGAGTCGGTACAACACCGCGGATGATTGCCGCCTGAACGCGGTCCCGGTGTCGCCAGCCCAGGACAGCAGCAGTGGGGATACCGACCGCGAGTACCGCGACAGCACCGGCGGCAAACGCCAGGTTTCGGGTCAACTGGACCGCACCGGCGGCGACGAACGTGAAGCCGACGATGGCATACCCGACAGACGGCAGGAAGTGGACCGTGTCGACGGTGGCGATAGCCGCCAGCCCGGTCTCGTACTCGGTGTCGGCGGCCGTCGATATCAACAGCGCGCTCACGGGCTCGCCGCCGGCCTGGCCGAAGGGCGTGACGTTGTTCGAGAACACGGCGGCGACAAACACGAGAACGGCAGTGTGTGGCGCCACCGGTGCGCCGAGCGCTCGGAGGACCGTCCACAGCGCCAGCCCCCACGAGACGAGCCAGAGCATGGCGATGCCCGCGACAGCGAGAAGCGCCCACGGGTCCGCCGTCGTGAGCGCGTCCAGCGTCTCGTCGATGCCGACAAACCACACCAGCCCCCCAAGGACGGCCAGTGCTGCCGCGAACCCGACGACCGTCGCCATCCGGTTCCCATCCATGTAGATGGGATTGGCAGTCTCCGGTTTCAACCCACCGACCCTGTCCCGCCGACCGATACCCCGAGGGTTTTGCCCCGGGACACCGACGACCGGGTATGGACGAGCGGGCTGCACTCGCCGACCTCGCCGACCGGCTTCCCGACGCGGGCGACGACTGCGCCGTCGTGGACGGGCAAGTCATCACGACGGATATGCTCCACGAGCGGACGGACTTCCCAGCGGGGACGACCCGCTACACGGCCGGCTGGCGGGCCGTCGCCGCCTCGCTGTCGGACGTGGCCGCGATGGGAGCCGCCGCGACAGCCGCGGTGGCCGCGTACGGCGCGCCGTCGTTCGAGGCGGGTGAACTCGCGGCGTTCGTCGACGGCGCACAGGACGTGTGTCACGCGGTCGGCGCAGAGTACGTCGGTGGGGATTTAGACAACCACGACGAGTTCACCGTCGCGACGACGGCCATCGGGGCGGCCGCGGACCCGATCCGTCGCTCGGGCGCGTCGCCCGGCGACGCAGTCTGTGTCACCGGCACGCTGGGCCGGTCAGCCGCCGCGCTCGAACTGTTCGACCGGGGTGACACCGACCGGGCGAACGAGCTGTTTCAGTTCGATCCCCGCGTACGTGCGGGCGTCGCGCTCCGACCGCACGCGACGGCGATGATGGATTCGAGCGACGGGCTGGCCCGCTCGCTGCACCAGTTAGCCGAAGCCAGCGGCTGTGGCTTCGCTGTCGAAGAGCCGCTCCCGATAGACGCGCAAGTCGACGCGCTCGCGGAGACTGAGCAGGAGCGGAGAGAGCTGGGCGTGTTCTTCGGCGAGGACTTCGAACTGGTCTGTACGCTGCCCGAATCGGACGTTCCCGAAGCCAGAGACGCCGTGCCGTGCCCGCTACAGCGGATCGGAACGGTCACCGAGCGCGGGGTCACGCTCGACGGCGAGACGCTTCCGGACCGCGGGTACTCACACTGAGAATGTCCCGGCCGCGACGCGGGCTGACAGTTAGACCGCGCTGATCTCGAACGGAACCGGCGTGAAACAGGCCAGCCCCAGTAGGAACGTAAACAGGCCGAGCAGCGCCCGCCGTCGGTCGAGTTCTGTGTCTACTGTCGGTCTGGCCGGACCAGCATACGCGAGTCCGGTGGCGAACAGGCCCCAGAACACCCACAGGCCCCAGACGCCGAAACCGACCGGCGGCGGGTCGCGGGTGAAATACAGGTAGCCGGCGAGTGCGAACAGCGCGCCGGGAACAGCGGCGGCGACGGTCTCCTGCCGCTGTCCGACGATGGACCGCACGATGTGACCGCCGTCGAGTTGCCCGACCGGGAGCAGGTTCAGGAACGTGAAGAACATCCCGGCCCAGCCGGCGAACACGATCGGGTGGACCGATTCGCCGGGCCCAATCTCGGTCCCGAGTCCCAGCGCGTTCACCAGCGCTTCCAGCGCCTGGAACAGGAGCGGATAGTTGAACGTGATGATGACGCCGGTGTCGCTGTTTGCCACGCGTTCCGGAACCGTAATCGGGTCTATCGAGAGGCCGATAACGGTAACGACCGTCGTCGCGACAAGTCCGGCGAGCGGGCCGGCGACGCCGATGTCGAACAGCGCCGTCCGGTCGGGGATGCGTCCGCGGATGTTGATGACCGCCCCCATCGTCCCCAGATACGAGGGGAACGGGATGAAATACGGAAGCGTCACGTCGACGCCGTGATGGCGGGCCGCAGCGTAGTGACCCAGTTCGTGGATGCCGAGCACGCCGAGCATCGCGACCACGAACGGCCAGGCCTCGAAAACGCGAACCGGGTCCTCAGCGACCGGGATGTAGTACCAGGCGCTCGCGCCGACGTAGAGGGTCGACGCGATAGTCGCGAGTAGGAGCCCGATGTTGAGCCACGGGATACCGCCAGTGTCCGTGTCGGCAGGCTCCGCGACCAGTGCGTACTGGTCCGGGCGCGGGTTCAACGCACCACCGGTGGCGGTCATCGAGTCACCGGCGCCCGGACCGCCGACGACAGTAGTGCCGCCGTTGCTCGTAGTGGCTGCTGCATCGCCGGATTCCGGGCCGAGTTCTTCGAGTCGAACGTCGTAGCCCCGCTGTCGAAACAGCGGCCTGAGTTGCTCGACAGCGGCGGCTGGTGGCACTAGCGGGTCGCCGATATACTGGACGGTCCCATCCGTCCGCCGCACTGACGAGACGGAGAACACGCCGGCCAGTCGATCAGGCGATGGCGGGTCCGCGGAGCCACTCATCAGCTACTCGTAAACGATGCGGGCACAAATACTCCGCGAACGATCACACAGCTATAGTAGCCATTGAAAATCAATGCACACCTGATCGCACGATGGCAGTGAGATCAGTGTGTAAATCGTTTCAATTGTTATAGCAGGTACTATCGTCCAAGAACTGTACGCGGGGACCGGTCGTCTACGCCGGCTCGATACGCCAGGTGGTCGCGCTCGTGTACGACCACTTCTCGACATTGATCTCGGACGCGCTGTCCTTGAGCTTGACCATCAGGGCACCGATCTCCTTCGGGGAGAGACCGACTTCGTCAGCGATGAACTTGCTCTTGAAATACATCTCGCCGTCACTTGCCTTCTCTGCGAGGAACGACTTCAGTCGCTCTTCTTTGGAGGGCTCTTCCTCGCCGGAGGGCGTTGCGGTAGCGCTCATCTTTGTCACCTCACTTCTTCGTAACCCCGCCGGGAGTATATAAAGGAAGGAACCTTCAGGTCACTTCGGTCACTTTCAGGACAAATCGAGCTAAAACGCATTTTTTACGACCGTTTCAGATTCTTTTAGACATTTCACAAAGCCTTCTTAGACCGTAAATCGGCGCAAGTTTCGTGGTGTTTTGAGCGGTCTGTGAAAGAGAGATATCACCATCTGTAGCGCCAATATGCGGCGAATTTCACCGTTAGTTTCCCAGAAGCGTCAGACACGCGTCAGCACGTCGGGCACGCGTCAGACGGACATTCTCGCGGGGACGCGACCGACAGCAATCGCTGTGGGAACCAGAAAGGGCCGACTAGAGAGACAGCAGTCAGTGGCCTTGACAACCCTTAAGAGTGCATCGCGGTTACGGCGGGCTAATGAAAGTCGTCGTCTCCATTGGCGGAAGCGTACTGGCCCCGGACCTCGACGCGGACCGGGTCGCCGACTACGCCGACGCCATCCAGTCGCTCGATGCACAGGGACACACGCTCGGGACCGTCGTCGGCGGCGGACCGACCGCACGCGATTACATCGGGACCGCCCGCGACCTCGGCGCAAACGAAATCGAGCTCGACCAGCTCGGTATCGCCGTCACGCGGCTGAACGGCCGGCTACTGATCGCCGCCCTGGACGACCGCGCCGCGCCGACACCCGCCGAGAGCTACGACGAGGGCCGGGAAGCCATCCGTCGCGGGGACATCCCCGTCCTCGGGGGCATCGTCGCCGCACAGACCACCGACGCCGTGGCGGCCGCCTTTGCGGAGTACGTCGGCGCGGACCTGCTCGTCTACGCCACGTCTGTCCCGGGCGTCTACAACGCCGACCCGAACGAAGACGACGACGCGACGCGGTTCGACGAACTCGGTGCGAGCGAACTCGTCGACGTGATCGCCGACATCGAGATGGACGCCGGCAGCAGCGCGCCCGTCGACCTGCTGGCCGCGAAAATCATCCAGCGGTCCGGCATCCGGACGATAGTGCTCGACGGTACCGACCCCGAACACGTCGTGCGCGCGGTCGAAGACGGCGAGTTCGACGGGTCCGAGATTCTTCCGGAGGCATAGATGGCGGAAGACCCCTACGAGGTCGGCCGCGGCGGCGGCCGAGCCTTCTGGGCCGACTCCGTCGCCGACGCTATCGAGGCGCGCGACCCCGACGACCCAATCGTCATCAAGGGCGGCGTCTCCCCGTCTGGCGTCCCCCACATCGGTCACTTCAACGAGATAATGCGGGGCTACTACGTCGCCGAGGCCCTGCGGGACCGCGGCCACGAAGTCAGACAGGTGTTCACCGCCGACGACAAAGACCGGCTTCGGGCGGTTCCCCGTCAGCTCGCCGACCTCGACTGGAACGTCGTCGGCCTCGGCGAGGTCGACGCCGGCGCGCTCGGGCGGAACCTCGGGAAGCCGTACACCGACATCCCGGACCCCTTCGGCTGCTGTGACTCCTACGGTGCCCACTTCACGACGCTCCTGCGGAAAAGCGCCGATCTGGTCGGTGTTGACGTGGAGTTCGTCTCGAACACCGAGCTGTACGCCGACGGCGAGTTCGAACCCGTGACCCGCCGCGTGCTCGAACGCGCCGACCGGGCCCGCGACGTGCTCGCCGAGTACCAGAACAAGGTCGGGGACGACTACGTCCCGTTCCTGCCCCAGTGCGAGGAGTGCGGCAAGCTCACCGAGGGCGTCACCGAAGTCGACCTCGACGCCGGCGAAGTCGAATACGTCTGTGAGGACGTCGAGGCCGGCGACCAGACCATCGAGGGTTGTGGCCACGAGGGGACAGCGACGCTCCGGGACGGAAAGCTCCCGTGGCGCTTCGAGTGGCCCGCCCAGTGGGAAATTCTGGGCGTCGACTTCGAGCCGTTCGGCAAGGACCACGCCGAGGGCTCCTGGCCCTCCGGCGAGGACGTCGCCGAGAACGTGCTGGACATTCAGCCGCCGGTCCCGATGGTGTACGAATGGTTCACGCTCGACGGCGAACCGCTCTCCTCCTCCTCGGGCAACGTCATCACCGTCGACGAGGTGCTGGACATTCTCGAACCGGAGGTGTTCAAGTACTTCTTCGTGAAGGATCCGCGGAAGCAGCGGGACTTCTCCGTCGAGAACGTCGACCAGCTCGTCGACGAGTTCGACCGGTTCGAGCGGCGCTACTTCGGGGAAGTCGAGGCCAGCGAGGACGACGCCGAACTCGCCGAGCGGGCCTACCCGATGGTCGTGGACGAACCGCGTGAACAGCGCGTTCGGATCCCCTACACGTTCGCAGCCGTGCTCGGGATGACCGACGACCCGGAACAGCGGGAGCAGATCGCCCGGAAGGAAGGCCATATCCCCGACGATGCGCCGGAGTGGGCCGTCGAGCAGGCGCTCGCCCGCGTCGAGCGCGCCCAGGAGTGGGCCAGCCTGACCAACAACGAGTTCAACTACGAACTCAAGCGCGCCGAGATTCCCGACGTGTCCTTCGACGACGCGACGGCGGCCGCGCTGGACGAGCTGGCCGATTTCATCGCCGAAGGCCACGACGGCGAGGCGATTCAGGCCGAAATATACGAAACGGCGAAGCGAAACGACATCGACATCGGCGAGTTCTTCTCGGCCGGCTACCGGCTGCTGTTCGACGACACCGAAGGCCCACAGCTCGGAACGTTCATCGCGAAACTGGATCAGGAGTTCGTCGTGGATCGCTTCCGTCGGAACGAGTAGGGCGGAGTAGGAAGGTCCTACCTGTCCGTAGCAGCCTATTCAGGGGATTCTCTCAGGGCGACTGTTCCTGCGTGTCGACCCGCTCGAACATCGGTCCGAGACGCTCGTCGTAGCAGTCCTGACAGACGTACGCGTCGATGACGCCCGTCTCGCTGTGAGTGTGAATCATCGCGTGAACCGTGGCGTCGAACGGAACGGTTTCACCACAGATACCGCAGGTTTCTGGCATTGTCCGGCACCGTCTTGCGATACGTTCCCACGATACATAGAACGGGTGGTTCGTCCACCCGCTCAGGTCGAACGGGGCGTCACTAGCACGGGGACATCGACAGTTCGGAGCAGTTGGGACGTAACACTGCCGAGCAACTGGCGTTTCAGGTTCGAGCGGCCGTGTGACGCCATCACGACGAGGTCGATGTCCCGATCGGAGACGTACTTGCGGATGCCAGCGGCGACGCCATCGAGCGAGTCCGTCCGTTCCACGGCGGTTTCTACCGCTACGTCCGAAGCCGCCGTTTCGAGTTCGTCGGCGGTTGCTGCGACGGCATCACGCCCGTCCGCTTCCAGTCGTTCGATGAACGCCTCGTTCAGCCCGCCAGCGTTGAACGCTCCGCCGGCGGCCTGGATATCGACGACATTGAGAACGTGAACCAGAGCGTTGTACTGGTCTGCAACCGCCGCGACGTGTCGCGTCGCCGTGTTTGTGGTCTCGCTCCCGTCAGTTGTGACGAGGACTCGTGAGTAGTCGAATTCGTTCCCTTCCGCCTGTGTTCCGTCCGAAACGACGAGCACGGGCACCGCAGTTCGATGCAGGAGCTGTTCGGTGACGCCACCGAGGAGTCGCTTCCCGAGACCGGTCAGTCCCTGTCGACCGAGGACGATGAGCCCTGCGTCGGTTTCGCGGGCGTACTTGTCGATCTGCACGCTCGGTTTCCCCTCCAGCAATTTTGTCGTGACGGGCTGGCCGATATCGTCGGCGAGCGACTCGATGTCCGCGAGGACGGACTCGCCGTGTTCGCGGAGGCGTCCGCTCTCGCGGTCCGTTCGCGTGAGCCTGCGCGCTCGCTGGTCAACGACGTGAACCACCTCGGCAGTCGCGTTGAAGTCCTTAGCCAGTGCGAGGCCACGCCGTGCGGCTGCCGTGGCTTCGTCGCTCCCGTCGACGGGAATGAGAACGTGGTCGTACATTGTGTGGTCGTTTGCGGCGCGGTCACTTCACCGTTGGCTGCTGACGGTGTGTCCCAAACCAAACCCTCTTGCTTGGCTAAACCTAGTTTCGGGTAAATGGTGAGTACGCTGACGTGGGTCCTCGCGGGCCTTGTCGCTTACACCCTCCTCGCGATGGCGCTACGGACCCGCGGCGTTGTCCCCGAGTATATTCGTTTTAGCGGCCCGATTACGACGATTCACACGCAGAAGGGCAAAGCTGTCCTCGACTGGCTCGCACGGCCAAAGCGGTTCTGGCGGGCCTGGGGGAACCTCGGCGTCGGGTTCGGACTCGTGGTGATGGTCGGCTCCTTCCTCCTCGTTGCGCTCGGGGCCTACCAGGCGCTCGTCAACCCACAGCCCTCCGCACTGAACGAGCCGCGGAACGCGCTGGCGATTCCCGGCGTCAACGACTTCCTCCCGCTGTCGGTCGCACCCGAAATCGTGCTCGGGTTGTTGCTCGGCCTCGTCGTCCACGAGGGCGGCCACGGGCTCTTCTGTCGCGTCGAGGACATCGACATCGAGTCGATGGGGCTGGCCTTGCTGGCGATCATCCCCATCGGCGCGTTCGTCGAACCCGACGAAGACGAACTCCTGCGCTCCGACCGCGGCGCGCAGGCCCGGATGTACACGGCCGGCGTGACGAACAACTTCGCGCTCGCGATCATCACGCTCCTGTTGCTGTTCGGGCCAGTCGCCGGCGCTGTCGCTGTCGTCGACGGCGTGCCGGTCGGGAGCCCGATCAGCGGAACCCCCGCCGCCGATGCGGGTATCGAGTCGGGCGACGTCATCACGGCCGTCGACGGCCAGTCGGTCGAGAACCAGCAGGAACTCGAAGCGGTGCTCGCAGAGAGCGACGCACAGACCGTCGAAGTGGCTCGGAAGGATGCCGAAACCGTCTCTGTCGAGCGGTCCGTCGTCGTCTCGGCGGCCCTCGAGAGTGCGCCACTTGGAACCGGTGAGACGATTGTCTCTGTCGACGGGACTGCGGTGGCTACTCGCAGTGAGTTCGAACAGGCAGCCCGAGAGCATCCCGTCGCGACGCTCGAAACCGAATCCGGGGAGACGGTCACGACTGCCCTCGGCGCATACGTGCTGGTCGCCGAGGACGGCCCGCTCGCCGGGGAAGGAGCACCGAGCGGCGAGGGCATGATAATCACCGACGTCAACGGGGAACGAACACACAGCGGGGCAGCGCTAATGCAGGCCCTCGAGGGCGGCGAACCCGGTGACCGGGTGTCGGTCACCGGCTACGTCGACGGTGAACGCGAGACCTACGAGGTGACGATGGCCGAAAGCGAGCAGGTCGACAACGGTATCATCGGCGTCAGCATCCAGCAGGGTATCAGCGGCATTCAGGTCAGTGACTTCGGCATCGACGCCTATCCCGCCGCCGCATTCCTGGAATTCCTCGGCGGGTCGCCTGACACCCCCACGTCAGTCTCCGAGTTCTCGTTCGCCCAGCGGATTTTCAGCACGCTCTTGCTCCCCTTTATCGGCGTCGCCGGCGGCTTCGGCTACAACTTCGCCGGCTTCACCGGCATCGCGACGAACTTCTACACCGTCCAGGGACCGCTCGGGGCGCTCGGAACGACGCCGGTGTTCCTGCTCGCGAACGTCCTGTTCTGGACCGGCTGGATCAATCTCGTCATCGGCCAGTTCAACCTCATCCCGACGTTCCCGCTCGACGGTGGCCACATCCTGCGGGCGTCGACCGAATCGTTCGTCTCGCGGCTGCCCGTCTCTGACGGGCGGCGGGTGACGACGGCCGTCTCCATCGCGATCACGGTGTCGATGATCGGCGGCCTCCTGTTGATGGTGTTCGGCCCGCGGCTCCTGACCTGAGACGGACAGGAGTCCGTCTGAGACGGCCGGGGTTTCGTTACCCATTTACTCCCCGCCGCGAAAGCCCGGCGTATGTTCCTGCAGCTCCGTGCGGAGGTCGAGGACGCCCTCGCCGACGCACTCACAGCCCTCGACCTGCCGGCCGAGGACCTCGGTATCGAGGAACCCCCGGAGGATGTCGACGCCGTACTGGCATCGAGCGTCGCCTTCCGGCTGGCCGGCGAGGTCGGTACTGCGCCGCCGAACGTCGCCGGCGACATCGCCGAGGCGATTGACACGGACGACCTCACCTACGTCAGTGCTGTGACGACACAAGGGCCGTACGTCAATTTCCTCCCGAGCGAGGCGTACTTCGACGAGACCCTACAGTCAGTCACGGAGAGCGAGTTCGGGCGGCTTCCCGACCGCGACACCAGCGTCGTTGTCGAGCACACCTCCGCGAACCCGACCGGCCCGGTCCACGTCGGACGAGCGCGCAACCCTATCATCGGCGACGCCGTCGCTCGGGTGCTCGATTACGCCGGCTACGACGTCGACCGCCACTACTACGTCAACGACGCGGGCCGCCAGATCGCCGTGTTCACCTGGGCCTACGAGACGTTCGACGAGTCCGACCTGCCCGAGCCCGAGCGGGAGTCCCCGGAGTACGAGATGGTCCGGTACTACCGCAAGGGCAACACCGTCCTCGAAGAGGGCGACCCCGACGAGATTGAGGAGGCAGAGACAGAGATTCAGTCCATTCTACAGGGCCTCGAAAACGGCGCCGAGGAGACCTACGAGCGCGTCGCCGAGGTCGTCGACACCGTGCTGGGCGGGATGCAGACCACGCTCGGCCGCCTCCCGGCGGAGTTCGACGAGTTCGTCAAGGAAACGCGGTTCATGCGCAACGGCGACACGGACGACCTGGTCGACCGGCTGAAGGAACTCGACTGCGCCGTCTACGAGGAGGATGCCTGGCAGTTGGACCTACCAGACTTCGAGAAGAACCTCGTGTTCCTGCGTTCCGACGGCACATCGTTGTACACCACCCGCGACCTGGCCCACCACGAGTGGAAGTTCGATACCTACGACCGCGCCGTCACGGTGCTGGGTGAGGACCACAAACTCCAGGCCGACCAGCTCTCGGCGGCCCTGGAACTGCTCGACAACGACACCGACCAGCTCCGGCAGGTGTTTTACTCCTGGGTGAACCTCCCCGAAGGCGGGATGAGCACGCGCGAGGGGACCGGTATCGACCTCGACGACCTGCTCGATGAGGCTATCGACCGCGCGCGCGAAGAGGTCGAGTCCCGGCTGGACGACCGGACCCGCGGCGACCTCGACGAGGACGACATCGACCGCATCGCCCGCCAGGTCGGTATCGGAGCGGTGCGCTACGACATCGTCTCGAAACAGCCGACCAAGGGCATCACCTTCGAGTGGGACCGCGCGCTGGACTTCGAAGCCCAGTCCGCCCCCTACGTCCAGTACGTCCACGCGCGCTGCTGTGGTATCCTGGGTGACGTGGAGGCCGACATCCCCGAGGAGCCCGACTTCGGTCCGCTGTCAGAACCGGAAGAACGCGATCTGCTTCGCGAACTGGCCCGGTTCCCCGCCGTCATCGAAGCAGCCGCGGACGACCTGACGCCCCACACAGTCGCCACCTACACCCGCGACCTCGCCGAGACGTTCAACGCCTTCTATCGAGAGTGTCCCGTGCTCGATGCCGACCCCGAGACCCGCGCCGCGCGGCTGGCGCTCGTCGACGGGACCCGGACGACGATTGCGAACGCACTCGACGCGCTGGGCGTCGAAGCGCCGACCTCGATGTAGGAGCGGTCTGCGTCGGGAATCCGATGTGACAGGCGCGATTGCCGCGAAAAGTCCGTCGAGCCGGCCTAATTCTGCAGGAACGCGTCGACTTCCGCCGCGATTAGTGCAGGTGCCTCAGCGGGGCCGCTGTGGCTGACCCCGTCGAACTCGACGAATCGGCTGTGGGGGAGTGCGTCGTGAACGGCCCGGGCACTCTGCCGGAGGAAATCCGGCCCGTCGGTGCCGGACAGAACGAGCGTTGGGGCGTCGACATCGAGGCGGTCGGGGAGCCGGTACTGCTCGACGGACCAGTTCATCCGAACGACCTCCTCAGCGAGGGCCACGCAGTCGGGCCAGACGGGCCACTCCGCCAGCCAGGCGTCGAGGTCCTCGATGCCGTCGGGGTGGAGGACCTGTTCGATGTAGCGTTTCACCGCTTCTTCTGGCTCCCCGTTCTGTACGAGCGAGGCCATTCGGTCCGCGAGGTCAGCATCCGCCCGGTAGTCGGCGGGAAGTACCGCCGGTTCGTACGCGATGACAGCCTCGACTTCTGTAGCCGTCGCGGCCTCGATAGCGGTGAGCGCGCCGTAGGAGTGCCCGAACAGGATCGGCTCGCCGTCGACAGCGTCGGCAAGCGTCTGGACGTACTGGACTTCGCGGTCCAGCACCTCGTCTGCGCTCGTTTCTGCGGGGGAGTCGAGACAGGTCCCGAACCCCGGACGCTGGGGGACGACAGCACCGTAGCCCTCGAACTCTGGGATAACCGGTCCCCAGTACTCAGTGGGGGCCATCCCGCCGTGCAGGAGGAGAAGTGGCTGGCCATCGCCGTAGCGCTCGAACTCGACTTCGGTCTCGTCTGCGGACGGTGTCGGCTGCATACAACATACGGTCGAACGCAGTCGGGCTAAGCCGTTCTCTCAGTGATTGGGCCGTTTAAGTAGGGGTGTCAAGAGCAGGACCGACAGCCACGCCGATGCTCTGTTTCGACAGGCGCTTCAGCACTGGCAGCGAGCGATGCCGTATGGGGCTTATCGCAGAATTTCAGATCGATTGCGACGCGTTGCCGCTCGTGTCGGTCGCGGCTGCGGTACCCGAAGCGACGATCACCCTCTCGCTGCAGTACAATCACGGTCGCCGCCCGCTGTTTATTGGGACCGTGACGGGTGGTTCCGAGCAGGCCATCGAGCGGGCGTTCACTGATGCCCACGATATCGAGGAGTGGACGCGTATCGGGACGGCCGGCGATACCCGTCGGTATCAGGCAGTGCCGGCGCTGAGTTTCGAGGAACAACTCGGTGGCCAAATCAATGACTTGGACGGACTCGAAGCACTCGCCACGGCAGACGCCATCATCGAACGGATAACCGTGACCGCAGACGGGTGGGAGCAACTGGGATGGTTCGCCGACCGAGCGGCGTTCACCGAGTTCGCCTCGTTCTGGCAGCGGAACGCGGACTTCGGACTGGAGCGGCTGACCCGGGATGCGGAGCCGAAGTCGCCCGGCAACGGGCTCACGGACCGACAACTGGAAGCGCTACGGACGGCGTACGAGATGGGGTATTTCGAGATTCCGCGGCGCACGTCGCTGGACGCCGTGGCCCAGGAACTGGACATCTCTGCATCGTCGCTCTCGGAGCGACTGCGCCGGGCACAGACTCAACTCATTCAGGAAACGGTCGCGACGCTGTGGCCGCCGCTTCCGGAATGAGTCAGAGACAGCGAGATGCGGTCGGAGCGGCGGGCTGAGACCGGACCGGCTGGCGGGTACAGAGCCGTCAGTTGAAGAGGCCGAACACACCGCCGGAGTCCTCGTCGTCGTCGACATCGGAGTGATCCTCAGTGTCGTCGAGGAACCACTCGTCGTCGAGTATCGTCTCGATATCCGTTTCGGGGCTCTCGCCGCGGAAGAACACACCCTCCAGCGCCTCGGTCAGCCGCTGATAGGCGTCGGCAGCCGTGCTCTCGGGGGCGTTGAGCACGAGCGGTTCCTCTGTCGTCGCCTGCGGGTCGTCCGGAATGACCGCAAGCAGCGGGAACTCCATCTGCTCGGCGATGGCCGCGACGTCAGTGTGTCGGGTCGCGCGGTTGATGATCGAACCGAGAACGGTCCCGTCGATCCGGTTCGCTAGCTGGGCCGTTTTGACCGTATCGCCCACCGCAACGTCGTCGGGGGTCGTGACGAGGACGATTCCGTCGGCCAGCCCAAGCGGCACGGCGACTTCGTGGCTCAGTCCAGCCCCGGTATCGATCAACACCACGTCGTAGGCATTTCGGAGCGTCTTGATGACTTTCCTGAGCTTTGCGGGATCAGCGTCCGCAAACGCCTCCAGCGACTGTTCACCCGGAATCACCGTGAGTCCGCCCGGCGCATCAGTCAAAGCCTCACTCACGGCAGCCTCACCGGCCAGAATCTCGTGGAGGCTCTTTTCGGGCTCTACAGAGAGCATCGAGCCGAGGTTCGCCATTCCCAGATCCGCGTCGACGACGGCGACATCGTAGCCCATCTCCTGAAGCACAGCCCCGAGATTTACCGCGGTCGTCGTCTTTCCGACGCCGCCCTTGCCGCCCGCAATCGTACACACGTACCCCGCCATAATCTGATTGCTTGGGTACAATGCAGGCAGTCATATAAATGCGACTGTCATTTGTTGGATCGGGACGGGCCAGGCGACGTTCAGAGTAGGTGGTTTCACCGCTAGTCAAATAGCTCGGTTGTCACGTCTGTCGTATCGGCCTCACGGCTTTGCCGCTCGGGCACGAGGGCCGCTCACTCCGTTCGCGCCCCTCGCTGCTCACGGGTCGCCTCCCCGCTCGCTAACCCGAAGGCCGCCCTTCGCTCCCTGTCAACAGGTTCTTACGCCACCTCGGCCAACAGAGAGTAATGAGCGAGCAGCAGGAACAGGAGCAATCTGACAAGCAGAAATACGAGTTCAAGTCGCTACAGTATTAGATTGTAATACTATCTGGCAACAATTGCTGGCTCTTTTTGCCGAATTACAGAAAGTCGGATTAGTCGGGTATATTTGCCGGTAGTTCCAGAAATCTCATTCTCCGAACGACACTGTGAACTTTTCCCGTGGTACTGTGACAACCCGTCTGCCCCCTGTCTCGACTCTCTGAGCATGGGGTTCGGGCATGATTAACACCACTTCGGACACTTCCGGGTGTGCCTCATATCGGGCAAGCTTGTCGTCGTCCACCACTCCTACCACCGATTTCACTTCTACTACCACCCCGTCGTAGAACACATCTACCCTACTGCTATCATCAAGCCGTTTCTCTGTCTCATAGTCGATTCCCTCACTTTCAAGCGATTCGGTTACGATTTCTACGATTCTGTCGTGAGTCTCTGGAATTGTTAGTGTAATTTCGTCGTTCATTGGTGAGATTTCCTCTATATTCTCAGACTCTAATTATGGCCATGGACACCCCTTAGCTCACCGATTTCGGGAGACTCAAGCCTTCTCTCGGGTGTCGGGATTTGGGCCAATTGACTAACTGCTCGTATCAGGCTCTCTCTGGCGGGTTTGGATATTCCGAGAGGGGAAGGCTCTGGTTCATCAAGTTCTGGCATGACGTTTGTCTCAGACCGTTCTGTACGGTGGGGTAATCTACTACGGCGCAAGTCTCTCTCTACCTGTCGCTTCATACTGTTCTCCACCCTGTCGGCATACTCTCCGAAGCTACCAAGCTCTCGCCAGTAGCTCATTCCCGGTGTGTCGTGACTGCCGTCGTCGCCTGCTGAGAGAGTCGCACACCACTCAAGACACCTCTCGTCGTACAAGTCTGAGGCGTCTGTCTCGGTATTCATGAGGGGTTGGTTCTCTGCCGCCAACTCGTAGGGTAGTGCCGTCGTCGCCCCACGGGTGGAGTCGAGACCGTTCTCAACGGGTGGGTAGCTATCGGACGAATGATGTCGGACGGTGATGTGGCAATCCGTCGCTCCCTCCACGGTGGCCATGTGCTTGTCCTTGAGCAAGTCGAAGGCTTCCGGTTCAACGTGACCGGGTAGCCATATGCCTGTGTGTACGTGAGTGCGCACCGTTCTCTCCACATGGGTAGGGTACTTCGGTGCGTAGACTGAGCAAGCCGCGTAGTCATCTGAGAGTCGCTTGAGCAATCGGTAGCGTGACTGGTGGTAGGACTTTAGCGTCAGAGCTTCCGTTTGCTCCACGAGAGGCGCGTCATTCTCGTCTGCTGTTCGGGTGATGAGAACCGTCGTAAACTCGTCGTAGGAGTTCCAGAAGTGCCTATCTACGTCTTTGGCCTTGGCGAAATTCTGTCGTGCCTTGTAGTGTGACCAATTGTGTTCCGGGTTGAATTGAACCGTAGTGTCTTCATATTCCGTGAGGTTTGACTCTCGTTTTCCCCTGAGCCACTGACAGAATTTGTCAACCGTTCTATTCGGGTGGGTTATCAAAAGGTCAGGCTCAAACGATTCAAGTTCAACCGTCACGCCTGTCTCATCAAGTATGTCTGCCATTCCTCGAAGGCACTCCGTCGCACTCATAGAGCAACCACCAATACTACGAGAATGAACCAGAGGATTTGCCAGACGAGTGTCTCCGATACTTCTATATATGTCTCTGTGCCTGTACTATCGCTTTTCTTACTATTGTTTGCTCGCATGTTGAATCATAGACAGAAGCGCAAGCAAGGGAAGGACTATCGAAATATTTAAGTTTCTGGAATCCTAATACAAGAGTGTATAAGTTCTTGTAGGGGCCTTTGGCCCTTGCTCTTTCAAACCACATAGAGGATTCAATACGTATATCTAATCTGTCTTGTTATACTATTGGTGTCCCAGACACTTAAATCTTTTGAAACTTCATTTTCTCTGTCCTATCGGATTGAATAGGTGTCGTCATCAAAATATAGGTTTGAATATATAAGGTTTTCAGATTGATATGTCGTTTTTTATAATAATATGGATATCTACCCCTATATAAATAAGCCACCCCGACTATATAAAAACTGCCAATTCTCGTCAGACAATATGTTTTTGATAGCATTTGATATATCAAAATCGAAATGTTTAAGTAGCTGGAGTGCATATGTACTATTGGGTAGCAACGATTCCAAGGATGCTGCTTCTCACTGATGGTTGAGTTGTACTGTTCAACGTACTCAACTGCTCACAGGTATATCTGTCATAACTGGCGTGAGTGAGGCCAGTACCAACTCGCTCTTTCGAGCCTGGCCAATTGGCTCATTTTAATTGGTTGAAATAAACTATGTCGAACGAGAATAAAACTATGATTCGCATGACTGAAGAGGAATTGAATACGCTGTCACAGGCGTCAGAAATAATGTATGGAGTTGAGAGACAAGTGCCCCGTGGTGCTGTCGTCCGGCGATTGGCAGAGAACTACATCGAAGAGGTAGGACAGTGAGTACCAAACTAACATGGACAGTAGAAGTCTCTGACGACGATGCTGAGGCTCTTGCCGAATTTGACGACGAGCGCATTTCAGATGAACTTGTCTCGACTTTCGAAGAACTTGCCAGCGTGCATGAGAAGCAAGATGAGCTTCGCTCACGTCGGCCTGAGGCGTCTGAGGACACAGAGGAACTTTCAGGTGAGGCTCTGGAGGAAGCTATACAAGGGTGGCTTAGAGGAGACCGACGGAAAGACCCACGGCTTGATTAACAGTAGGGGTCAATATTTCAATCTCATATAAATACTAATCCAAAAAATAGGAACACGATAATTGTGATGACAATCATCATGAGAATACCAGCAACTATAGAAAAACCCATAATGGAAGTAAAGACAATCAGGAACCGCTTAGCCAATGTGGATTGGGCGTCACTAAATTCCGCCGAATTACTCACTTCCTTGGATTCAACGGCCTGATTCATTTCCTCGACAAGCTCAGCTATCTCCCTCTCTCGAAGTTCATTAATGAGGCTAAGAAATTCCGATTTGATATCTTCGGGACTGGTGGCAATATCAACACTAACCTCTTTTTCTGCTGTCACTTCAATTTCCACCTGATTCGTCTGTTTCTGGGCTTCAGATATGTCAACCATCAAGCGAGCCCCGTTTCCACCAGTTAGGGACGCTTCCTGCTGGCCAAGAATACGTTGTCCCTCATCGGTGTATTTGTCAATCGAGTCTGATTTCTCCATACTCGCTTTGATAATTACCTTGGCGTCCTCACGAGAATGATTCAGTACAATGGTCGTCATTGAAAACCCTCTTTTTGTCGGTTCTCAGATTCTTGTCGGGCCATCTGATATTACCCAAATCAGGAGCCAACAAATAGTTTTTCGGACGATATCTATTTTTGATAATCTGTATCCCACAAATGAGTGAATTCTTCAACCTTACTGCTCTCCACCGTTAAATTTTGAGACTCATAACGAGTGATTTCAACCGCCTCACGATTGGCGGTCCTTCGTCCCTATAGCGTCTCCGTCTCCCTGCGGGGGCAAGCACCCCTCAGTCGCCGTCGCCTTGCGGTGTTAGGCGGGGCATCGGGCCGGTTTTGGTTTATTTCCTTTCGATGGTCCACCTTTCCTTTGGGGCAAACGAGACACTGACCTACGTCTCGATTAGCGATTTAGTCCAAAAACTGCTGAAGGTCTTCCAGGCGGGGTGTGCTATCTTCTCCGAGTTCCATATCCTGCACTTGCCGGATACGAAAACCTTCCTCCATCTCTCGTCTCTCTATGCCGTATTCTTGCATCCAGTAGTCTATCGCCGGGCCGGAGACATCGAACATGTCTCCGATTTGCCTCATGCTCATACTGGCATTGTGGTAGAGGAATCGTAGCACTTCGGCGTCTTGATAAGCCTCTTTATCCCCTCTAATTCGGTCTACCACTTCCTGTGCTGTGATTGATTGAGCGGTACGGCTCATGTGTCGATTGATTCTCCTTTGACGAAATCGTTGACAAGCTGTTTCATATACTTCTTCTTCTGGTCCTCAGCGTAGTGTGTGGCGACGTAAACTCCTTCAACCGGTTCGCCAGTTCGCTTCATTTGTTCGCCTTTCTGGTCTACTGGTTCTGTATTAAGCAGATAGGCGTTGCGGGCGTACTTTGTCTGATACGGGAGGTCGTCTTTCGTCATGTGCCCCTGCTCAAAGAGGACCCTCATGAAGTCGATAAAGTTCTTTTTGCCAGTCTTGTTTTCGGAGAAAATGAACTCCTGTGACGTGTCGTCAAACGCGATACCAGTCTCGTTTTCAAGCTTCTCAAAAAAGCTCCTTTCGTCCTCTGGTTTATCATCTCCTGAAGTAGTATATTCTACTTCATCGTACTTCATACGGATGAGCTGGCCGGAATCATCATCAATCGATTCGATGTTGCTCACTCCGTTGATAGTGATGTTATCGATTGGCATTTCGTCAACTGGAACCTCCTCACGGGGAATCATCGTCTTTTCGTTGCTGGTGATGGACTGGTGTTCCATCACAAACCGAATGCCATCTGAGCCGATTTCGATATACTGGTTTGGATTGCCCGCCATTACGGTTTGACATAGCTGGCATAGCCACTTAAAACCCTGTTTGCTGTAAAACTATGTGCAGAGTGCCCATCCGTTTCGCAATGCGACATCTTTGACGAGTTCCCTAATCAACCGAAAGCGTCTATTTCAGGCGGCAGTGCGGAGATGTGTTCGAGACGGTCTAACCAGATTTTGCCTATTCTGTGACGGCTTGATGACTGGAGTCTTGAGAGATGTCTCCACGGTCACGTTGCGTCCCCATCCATTGTCTTGCAGTAGTTTGCCAGGAGAGTGTAGCCGGGTTAGTCGTCCGTCGTCGGGCCACGTTGTCGGAAGGCCCGCCTTTTCCTCTCCTTATCATCGTGCAAATAAGTGGAGGTAGTCGTCTCTGCGTCTGCGTGTCCGAGTGCCTGAGACAGTGTGTATACGTCCCACCCATTATCCAGAGCGGCCATAGCAAAAGAGTGGCGCAGGACGTGGGGCGTCACTGTGTGTAGCTCATGTCCGTCTGCGTTCCGTCCATAGACTTCCTGTAGCTCTGCCCTGTCTGCCGCCTCTCGTACAACTTCCTCCACTGTCTGTCGAGTGATATTCTCACTATGAGACGTAGGGAACAGGTACTTGCTCTCGTCGGCGTAATAGACTGCTGGTCGTCTCTCGTCCATCCATACGTCCATGAGCAAGTCAAGAGAAGGTTGATAGAATACCGCTCTATTCTTCTGACCCTTGCCCCGTATGTTGATTTCTCTTTCGTCTCTATCTACGTCGTTCTCCCGAATCTCGCAGAGTTCGGTGACTCGAAGCCCCGTCTGGAACAATAGCCGAATCATCAACTCGTCTCGAAGCCGCTCCGTATTCCTCGCAAGCTTGTCCACCTCTGCCGGCTTCAGGTACTCTACGTCTTCGCGGGTTTCTCGACTCTTATAAGTGCTTGAATCCTGTGGAGAGTAGTCGGCTTGCTCTGCCGGAGTTCCGAATCTTCCCCACTCACTGTTATCTCCGTCAATTCGTTCAGCTTGAATGAGCTTGTTCAACTCCTCGTATGCGGCCACCAAACCGGCTTCCCCTTTGCCGACACTGCTGGCATTGGTGTACTTGTTATCAAGGTGAGCCAGCCAGTCTTCGATATTGATTGCATCGGCTTCCTCAAAGGCAGTATCCCGGTCTTGAAGCCATTCGCGGAAATCCCTAATCTTGGCAATATACTGGGTAGCAGTCTGTTCTGACTTGTTGTTTTCGACACGACGGATTACCCGCTGAAAGTCGTCGTCGTTCATTGGCCTTTCTTCCAGTAGTGGTTTCCGTCGTGGTTTAGGTCACTTCGCTGTACTTGCCCTGTCGTCTCGGCAAGTTCCTTGAGTGTATCCTCTACATCACTTACGTCTGCCCCGAGTTTCCGCGCTACCTCTTGAGGTGTCATAACGCCTAAATCGTCTGGGTTCTCAGGCTTTGGAATCTCGTCAATCATCCCAATAGGGTCTTCCAACTCGGTGTCTGCTGGCAGAATCTCATATATAGCTTTCTTCAAGTCGTAGCTGGCTTCCGCTTCTTCCACCTGTTCAAGCGCACTCATACGTTCCTCCAAGTCACCTATGCCCGTCTGTATCTGTCTGAGGGTAGTGAGTAGTTCCCCTGAAGAGGCGTCGTCTGAGGCGTCTGAAGGTGTCTGTGGTTGGTCGTAGGCTCCACTCAATTCCCGTTCGACAGACAGGCGAATCAGGTGGCTCACGCTGTCTATATGTGCATTCTCCTGTACGTACTCGTCCCAATCTTCGGCTTTGGATTGGTCAACCTTTACCGTCTTCGTCGTCTTGTCTCCCATAAGAACACACATGGCCTCCGACGATAAAAGTAATACGGAGCAATACTCAGATAAGCATAAATACGAGTTCCGGAAGGTAATAGAGGAACTCAAGGGGTATCAGGGCTCGGGAACCCAACTCGTCTCTATCTACGTGCCCGAGGACAAGCAGATCAGCGACGTCGTCGCCCACGTCACCCAGGAGCACTCCGAAGCCTCGAACATCAAATCGAAGGACACCCGGACGGCGGTGCAGGACGCACTCACCTCAATCAAGGACCGCCTCCGGTACTACGACGTGCGACCCCCCGAAAACGGGCTGGTCGTGTTCTCGGGTGCATTCGACACTGGCGGCGGTCGGACCGACATGGTAACGAAGGTACTCGAATCCCCGCCGGACCCCATCGAATCGTTCCGCTATCACTGTGACTCGGAGTTCCTCACCGAGCCCCTGGAGCACATGCTGGCCGACAAAGGACTGTTCGGCCTCATCGTGCTCGACCGGCGCGAGGCAAACGTCGGCTGGCTGAAGGGCAAACGGGTCGAGCCCGTCAAGTCCGCCTCCTCACTGGTCCCGGGCAAACAGCGAAAAGGTGGTCAGTCAGCCCAGCGTTTCGCCCGCCTCCGGCTGGAAGCCATCGACAACTTCTATCAGGAAGTCGCGGGGATGGCGAACGACCTGTTCGTCGCCGACCGCCACGAACTGGACGGCATCCTCGTCGGCGGTCCCTCACCGACGAAAGACGAGTTCCTCGACGGTGACTACCTCCACCACGAACTCCAGGACATGGTGCTGGGGAAGTTCGACGTGGCCTACACGGACGAGTCAGGGCTGTACGACCTCGTTGACGCGGCCGATGACGTGCTGGCCGAACACGAGATGCTCCGGGACAAGGAGCTCATGGAGGACTTCTTCAAGCAGCTCCACAACGGGGACAAGGCCACCTACGGGTTCGACCAGACCCGCCAGAACCTCAACATGGGCGCGGTCGAACAGCTGCTCATCTCCGAGGACCTCCGGAAGGACGTGGTCGCCTACACCTGCGAGAACGGCCACGACGAGTACGAACTCATCAACAGCAGCGCCGGGACTGACGACCACGAGTGCTCCCGCTGTGGGGCCACCGTCGACGCCGAGGACGGCGAGCGCGAAGACGCCATCGACCACCTGATGGAACTGGCCGATCAGCGCGGCACCGAGACGGTGTTCATCTCGACGGACTTCGAGAAGGGCGAACAGCTGCTGACTGCTTTCGGCGGCGTCGCCGGCCTGCTGCGCTACTCGACGGGCGTCTAACGCGTGTCGTTCGCACGTTCAGTTCTGTTATAACAACTGTTCCAGTTGCCGACGACGACGGCCGAGGTCGACATGGGCCGCCTCTCCGTAGCTGGCGTCGAGGCGGTCCAGTACCAGTAGCGGGTCGACGCCCTCGCGCTCGATTCGTTCCAGCAACGCAGTGATCTCCTCCCGGTGCATCGCCAGCGAATCGAGCAGCCCGACGAGCAACACCAGCGGGACCGCTGCGCCGTCGTCATCTGGAATCGAACTGTCGAGACCAGTAAAATCCGGGACAGCAGTGGGTGGCTCCGTCTCCGGTTCGAGAGTTAAACAGGACTGGCAGACGCTGGCCCCCGGTGCGTTCCCGGGGAGAAACTGCTGGAGATCGGCCGGGACTGGGAACGAAACGAGGTCGCCACCGCAGTCGGGACAGGACATACTCAAGCACGGACGGGAAAGCGCAAAAACGATACCGGTCAGGACGGACTCCCCGATCAGTCGTCAGCAGTGACCGCTTCGGGCTCTTCTTCCGATTCTTCTTCGGCCGCGAGCGCGTCCTCTTCCTCTTCCTTCTTGGCTTTGATCTTCTTCATGCGGAAGATCTCCTCACGCTCCTGTTCTTCGAGTTTCTGCTCGATGTACTCCTGATTGTCGTAGAGGTCGGGCAGGAGCTTGAATTCGAGGGCGTTGACACGCCGTTTCGTCGTCTCGATCTCTTCGAGCATCTTCTTCATCGCCGTCTCGACTTCGGCGGCGAGGATGATGTTCTCGAGCAGTTCCTCGTAGGCCTCGGCGGCCTCGTCGATGCGGGCCGAGGTCCCCATGACGCCGTAGCCGCGTTCGTCCAGTGACTTCCGGACCTTGCTGGACTCGATCTGCGGGACGACGACGCCCATGATGTTTTTCGACTGGGTCGTCAGTTCCGGGTGTTCTTTCAGTGCTGCGGCGGCCCCGCGGACGGCCACGTCGCCTTCCATCGCCCGGGCCATGTTGATCGCGCGCTGGGCCCGTTCGTAGGAACCGTCGAGGTCTTCACGGACGTCCTGGGCCTGGTCCAGAATGTCCATGAACTCCATGATGAGGCCGTCACGCTTCTTCTCCAGCGTGTCGTGCCCACGCTCGGACAGCTCGATGCGGTCCTCGATCTGCATCAGATTCTTGCGCGTGGGTTTGACGTCCTTAGCCATTACGGGTCTTTTTTCGACGTAGGCAGTTAACGGTTTCCAGTTATTTCGGTTCGAGCGCCGCCGCTTCCGGATCGACACCCAAAAAACGAAGTCGGCGAACGGCAGTCGTTAGTCGTCTGCAGGCGTTGCGCCGGTGCTGGTCGACTCCGCAGCGCCGTCAAGCACGCCGTGGCTACGGAGCAGGATGATACCGAATCCGACCTTCGCGACGAGGTCGATGACCATGAAGCCGGCCGTCTCGATCCCAATACCGACGAGGCCGAGTCCTTCACTGCCGACGAGCCACCAGACCGGGTAGACCAGCCACACGACCGTCACGAGGTTTCGCAGCGTCTTGAACGTGCTCCGCGTGTCGCTGGGCAGGTCTGCGACCCGGCCGGACAGCGAGGCGAACAGGAAGTACAGCAGGACCAGCAGGAAGGCGGTGCTGATACCCCACCAGACCAGCCGTTCCGCGCCGGCCGACAGCACGCCGCTCCCTGCGCTTAGCGTCGCGACCACACCGGTACCGATCATCAGCACGTCGAGGCTGACGAGCGAGGCGATGGTGTTGCGGTCTGCCCCTGCAAGCAGTCCGAGGTCATACAGCAGTAACGGCGTCGTGAACAGCCAGTCGGTGTATCGCGCCCAGTAGATGGGGTGTTCCGACCCGCCGAACTCGATGAACGTCAGGCCGAACCCGAGTGCCATCGCGAGGTAATTCACGAACGCGATTGCCGTGATCAGTATTGTCGCGATGTAGAACTTCTGGCGTCGGCTGTCGGTTTCACCCCAGCCACGCGCGATGAAGTATAGCATGCCGAGGAACATGCCCGCTGTACCTAACCACAGCCATATCGCTTCACTCCCTGGTTCTGGCATAGTGCACGCTAGTATAGGAGGTCAACGCTAAACAGTCGCGTACCCAAAATATGTGGTAAAAATTGCGAACGGCCGTGAGATATAGGGCCGTTGTCAGGCTTCGGCTTCGACAGTTTCGGCGGCCTCGTCTTCGCGGTAGTGCTCCTCGATGAGGTCCTCGTCGATGCGGTTCAGCGCATCCTTCGGGAGCATCGAGAGCAGGTCCCAGCCGAGTTCGAGCGTCTCGTCAATACTGCGAGCCGTGTCAGTCCCCTGGTCGACGAACTCCTCCTCGAAGCGGTCGGCGAAGTCCAGGTACTTGTTGTCCAGTTCCGACAGCGCCTCGCGACCGACGATGTTCACGAGGTCGCGCAGGTCCTCACCTTCCGCGTATGCGGCGAAGATCTGGTCTTTCACGTCGGCGTGGTCGGCGCGAGTCAGCCCCTCGCCGATACCGTCGTCCATCAGCCGCGACAGGCTTGGCAGGACGTTGATTGGCGGCGAGATACCCTGGCTGTTGAGGTCGCGGTCGATGTAGATCTGCCCTTCGGTAATGTACCCGGTAAGGTCCGGAATCGGGTGCGTGTCGTCGTCGCCCGGCATCGTCAAGATCGGCAGCTGGGTCACGGAGCCTTCGCGGCCCTGAATCCGACCGGCGCGTTCGTACAGTTGCGCCAGGTCGGTGTACATGTATCCGGGGTAGCCACGCCGGCCCGGGACCTCCTCACGCGCGGCACCGATCTCGCGCAGTGCCTCGCAGTAGTTGGTCATGTCCGTCAGGATGACCAGGACGTGGTAGTCCTTCTCGAAGGCAAGGTACTCGGCGGTGGTCAGCGCCAGCCGCGGCGTAATCGTCCGCTCGACGGCCGGGTCGTCCGCGAGGTTCATGAAGACGACGGAGCGTTCCAGCGCGCCGGTGCGCTCGAAGTCGTCCATGAACTCGTTTGCCTCTTCGGCCGTGATACCCATCGCGCCGAAGATGACAGCGAACTCGGAGCCTTCGTCGTCGCCGCCTTCCTCCTCTTCCGGCACTGTGGCCTGTCGCGCGATCTGCAGCGCCAGGTCGTTGTGTGGCAGGCCGGAGGCGGAGAAGATCGGCAGTTTCTGGCCACGGACGAGCGTGTTCATGCCGTCGATGGCCGAGACACCGGTCTGGATGAACTCCTCGGGGTACTCCCGGGAGTAGGGGTTGATCGCCTCGCCGACGATATCGAGGCGCTCGTCGGGCACGATTTCCGGGCCGCCGTCGATCGGCTGGCCGGTCCCGTCCATGACCCGCCCGAGGAGGTCCTCGGTGACGGGCATCTTCATCGTCTCGCCGAGGAAGCGAACCGAGGCATCGCGGTCGATACCCTCGGTCCCCTCGAACACCTGGATGGCAACGTAGTCGCTCGCGGATTCGAGCACCTGGCCACGGCGGGTCTCGCCGTCGCTGAGCTCGATTTCGACGATGTCGTCGTAGCCGACCGGTTCGTCGGTCTCGACGAACACCAGCGGTCCGCTGATCTCCGTGATTGTCTGATACTCTTTCATTGTTAGTACAGCTCCCGCAGTTGAGACTCGATGTCGTCTTCGAGGTCGTCGATGTACTCGTTCCAGTCCTCTTGGACGCCGATACGGTTGAGCCGCGGCGCGGCGTCGATGTCGGTAATCTCCTCGACGGGGACACCAGCATCCAGCGCCTCGAAGGCCGCATCGTTGTACGTCTTGGCAGCGTCCATGATGCGGTAGGTCTTCTCGGGCTCACAGAACGTGTCCACGTCGTGGAAGGCGTTCTGCTGGAGCCACGCCTCGCGCAGGTAGCGGGCGATCTCAAGCGTCAGCTGCTGGTCCTCGGGCAGCGCGTCCTTCCCGACGAGCTGGACAATCTCCTGCAGTTCCGCTTCCTCGTCCAGCGTGTCGATGGCCCACTGGCGCGTCTCCGGCCAGTCGGCCCGGACGTTGTCCTCGAACCACGGGTCGAGCTGGTCGCGATACAGCGAGTACGACTCGTTCCAGTTGATAGAGGGGAAGTGCCGGCGTTCGGCCAGGTCAGCGTCGAGCGCCCAGAACGTCTTGACGATACGCAGCGTGTTCTGGGTGACCGGCTCGGAGAAGTCCCCGCCAGGCGGCGAGACGGCCCCGATGACCGAGACGGACCCCTCGGTGCCGTTGATGTTCTCGAAGTAGCCGGCGCGCTCGTAGAACTCGCTCAGTCGAGCGGAGAGGTACGCGGGGTACCCTTCCTCGCCCGGCATCTCCTCGAGTCGCGAGGAGATTTCACGCATGGCCTCGGCCCACCGGGAGGTGGAGTCGGCCATCAGCGCCACGTCGTACCCCATGTCGCGGAAGTACTCCGCGATGGTGATCCCCGTGTACACGCAGGATTCGCGCGCCGCGACGGGCATGTTCGACGTGTTGGCGATGAGGCAGGTCCGGTCCATCAGCGCGTTGCCGGTGGTCGGGTCCTCAAGCTCCGGGAAGTCCTCAATCACTTCCGTCATCTCGTTGCCACGCTCACCACAGCCGACGTAGACGACGATGTCCGCGTCGGCCCACTTGGCGAGCTGGTGCTGGGTGACCGTCTTCCCCGAGCCGAACGGGCCGGGGATGGCGGCCGTTCCGCCCTTCGCAATCGGGAACAGGCCATCGAGCACGCGCTGGCCCGAGATGAGTGGTTCCGTCGGGGTTTCCTTCTCGACGGTCGGTCGCTGCTGGCGCACCGGCCACTCCTGATGCATCTGGATCTCCTCGCCGCTGTCCAGTTCGACGACCGTCTCTTCGACGTTGAAGTTGCCCGATTCGATGGCGACGACCTCGCCGCCCTCGGAGTCGGGCGGAACCATCACCTTGTGGTCGATACTCGGCGTCTCGGGGACGGTGCCGACGATGTCGCCGGCCTCGACCTCGTCGCCTTCCTCGACTTCAGGGGTGAACTCCCAGGTCTTCTCCAGGTCGATACCCGGCGCGTCGACACCGCGGTCGAGGAACGCCGACCCCATCTTCTCTTCGAGCACGTCGAGCGGGCGCTGGACACCATCGTAGATGGCGTCGAGCATGCCCGGCCCGAGGTCCACGGAGAGGGGCGAACCTGTCCCTTCGACGGGTTCGCCGGGGGAGACGCCGGAGGTCTCCTCGTACACCTGAATCGTGGTGATGTTTCCTTCGATCTCGATGACCTCGCCCATCAGCCCTTCCGAGCCGACGTAAACGACGTCGTTCATCCGGGCGTCGAGGTCCCGAGCCGTTACGACCGGTCCCGAGACGCTTTCGATAATGCCGTCCTCGCGGACGTCTGTGTCTGTTGCTTGACTCATGGTTAGTCCTCGTCCATCAGGTCGATACCGATGGCTCGCTTGATCTGTTCACGCAGTCCGCCGCTCCCAGTGCCGCCGCCGAGCGTGACCATCACCGGCTCGACACTCGTCTCCGCGTCCTGTCTGACACCGCGTGAGAGATGCGACAGGTCGTCGTCGTGCATCACGACGATGCCGACGTCGTCGTCGTTGAGCATCTCCTCGACGGCGTCGTCGAGCTGCTCGTCTTTCTCGTCGGCAGGCACGTCCGCGAACTTGCGGACGCCCGCCAGCCGGAAGCCCGTCGTGAACTCCGGGCTTCCGATGACAGCGATCTCCTGGCTCATAGGATCACCAGCTCCTGTTCGATTTCGTCGGGGCCGAGGCCGGCCTCGCGACCGCGGGCGATCGCCCGGATGTTGTCGACCTCGCGCTCCTTGGCGAGGACGTAGGACAGCACCGGACAGACCGACAGCGGATAGCGGTTCGAGAGCCGGTCGGCGTATTCGAGCAGCGCCGCGTCCAGCGCCCGCTCGAAGTCGATGAGGTTGTCGGCCTCCTCAAGCGCCGACAGCGCCTGATCGAGGTCGTCGCCGTACTTGCTCTCGCGGACGGCACTGACCAGCTGGTCGAGGTTCGTCGACAGCTGTGCGACCTCCTGTGCGTCGAACAGCTGGCCGCCCTCGATGAAGTACTCCGAGGGGTCGATATCCGCGCCGCTGCGGGCCAGCCGGAGCGCGTTCCGGAGGTTGCGGAAGTCGACTTCCGTCTCCAGGAACTCGACGTACAGCCCGGTCGGGCTGTCGATCTCCGGATTGTCCGGTAAGCCGGACAGCAGTGTTTCGTAGAAGGCGCGGTCCAGCGCGTTCTCAAGTGGCACGAGAACGCCGCTTTCCTCGTACACGTCGAACGCTTCGGCCAGCGTGTCACCGAAGATGGTGTCGTCGAGCAGCTCGACGACCTCCTCGATAGAGCCGGCGTTCAGCAGGTCCTCGATACGTCGGTCGGTGAACTCGCCGGCCCGGATGAGGTCGTCCTCGACCTCGGTCCGCTCCGCGTCCGAGTAGAGCCCGCGAATGACGGTCTTGACGTTCCACACGTCGAACTTCCGCAGGTAGCGGGCGATGTAGTCGTACAGCGCCCCCTCGGACCAGCGAAGCAGGTCGTCGAAGTGTTTCGCGAGGTTGCGGTTCAGCGCGTACTCGACGAGGTCGACGCCGTCGTACCGGGAGCCGAGCGCGTTCATTTCGGTCTCGTACTCCGTTTCCTCCATGAAGCGGGCGATTTCGCCCGTCCCCATGCGGACCAGCTTCCGGTAGTCGTCATCGTCGAACAGGGACGCGCTGCGGGCACGAACCCGTGCGATGACGTACTCGTAGTTGCTTCCCTGGCCGCTCGTTCCCGTTCGCGAACTCATTGGTCTTCGAACAGGCGGTCGCTGATTGCTTTCAGGTTGTCCTCCCAGACATCCTCCAGGATGGAATCGAACGTGTTGTTCACACGGACTCGTGACTCACCGCTCTCGACGACGACGCCGCCGAGGCAGTCCCGCTCGCCGGCGTACGTCGCGCCGTCGTAGTCATCGAGTACATCCTCGAGAAGCGACTGGTCCGACGCACGGCCGTACACCGACAGCTCGTCGCTGTCGTCGAATTCATCGACAGCGGCGTCAAGCAGTGCGCGTGTCAGTTCCTCTCGTCTGTCCCCTTCGAGGGCCGCAAGCGCGTCCTCGACGTCGCCGCGAACGTCTTCGAGGATGTCACGCCGGGCGTTGAGTCGAGCCTGTTTGGCCTCGAGCTTCGCGGAGGAGAGTCGCTGCTCTCGCTCCTGCTCGATGGTCCGCTCGACCTCGGCCTCGCGTTCCTCGTGGATCTGCTCGGCGTCGGCCTCGGCGTCGGCGATAATCTCCTCGGCACGTTCGTCGGCCGCGTCGCTAATCTCCTGAGCACGCGCGCGGGCCTCGTCGCGGATGTCCTCTACGACTGTTTGAAGGCTCATTATTGGAAAAGACGGAGTGTTGTTAGACGACGAAGACGACGACAAGCGCGAGAATGACGAGCGTTTCCGGCAGGACTGTCAGGATGAGCCCGCGGCCGAACATACTCTCGTCTTCTGCGATTGCGCCGACTGCGGCGGCCCCGATCCCACGTTCCGCATACCCCGAACCGAGCGCGGCGAGTCCGACTGCGAGTGCTGCGCCGGCTGAAGCCGGAATAGCTGGAGCACTGGCGGTACCTTCCTGCAGTACTGCGTTGACAAGGAGTGCGATGGTTTCGATCATGGATGTGTAGTCTCTGGAATTGCTCGTGTCCGAACAGGCGTATGTGAATCCACGTAGTTCATAAAGCTTCCCAAAACGGTTCGTCAGCGTGCTGTTCGGGCGGTTTAGCGGCTCAGCTGTAGTTGGTTGTGAGCGTGTAGCAGTCGATATCCGCTGTGGAGTAGGGAGAACCGGCAGTAAACAACCAGCATTAGCCCGTAGAGAAGGGAAGCGCGCGCTCAGTCCTCAGTCGTGTAGTTGCGCTCGTAGCCGAACGGGTTGTACCGCTTCCCACCGCCCTCGAAGAACTTCCCGAAGAACTCCACGTACTCGAGACGAACGGCCTGGAGGCCGGCACTGGTGATACCCAGCACCAGCACGAGCAGATGGCCGATGACCAGGATGAGGACGCCGACCAGCGCAGCGGCGATGCCGGAGTGGATGAGGCCGGGGAACGTCACGCTAGTGACCTCGTACCCGTGGTACATCACCGATTCCGTGCCTTCGGGTATCGTCGGCATACCACCGATACCGAAGTGCCAACCGCCCTTGCTGTCGACGTAAGCCCCGAAGAACAGCAGGTTGACCACGAAGGCCATCCCGGCCTTGGCCAGCAGCACGGCAGCCAGTCGCGTGTACGACAGGACGTTCACCAGCACGTTGAGGAACTCGACGACCTCGATCGGGTCAGCGAGTGCCAGCAACACGAGACCGGCGAAGAAGAGGACGAGCCACGCCGAGAACGGCGCACCGAGTCCCGGAATCGTGAAGAGGTTGATGGCCGGCAGTCCCGTGAAGCCCCACGCGTACGGGTTCCCGGCAAAGACGCCCGCCTCAGCGGTGTAGAGGAAGTCGGGCGCTGCGCCGTTCGCACCGGAGAACACCCACGCCCACAGACCGAACATCATCAGCAGCCAGGACCCGCTCTCGGTGATTGCGTCCCAGAGGCTGTGGCTCAGGTTCTCGACGAAGTCGAATATCCAGCCCGCGGCGAGGTGAGCCGTTCCGGCGAGCAGGCTTATCGTCAGCCAGGCCAGCGCGTAGTCGGAGTAAGCCGGCTGGAGCCCCTTGTGCATCGGCGGATGACCGCCCCAGACGACTTCCCCGAGTTGGTGCAGTCCGAAGACTTCGCCGTACAGCACGCCGAACAGCGCCGTGAACCCACCGGCCCACATCGCAACGCCGCCGAGGCTTTTGATCACGTCGCTGTCGACTTTCGAGTACAGCCCGTACCCCAGCGCCATATACAGCAGCCCGTAGCCGAGGTCACCGATCATGAACCCGAAGAAGGCCGGGAACGTCAGGAAGAAGGCGACCGTCGGGTCGAACTCGCCGTACTTCGGCCGGTTGACGACCTCGACGAGGTCCTCGAACGGCTTGACGCCTTTCGGGTTGTCCTGAATGACTGGCGGCGCGTCGTCACCCATCGTGATGACGCCACCGTCAGCGACGGTTTCCTGCGGTTGGCGCTCGCTCTCCGGTTCGGGAGCATCGACGGAGCTTCCAACGGGTTCGCCGCTGTTGCCGCCTTCCCGCTCGACTTCTTCGTGGGACTCTGCGTGCCCCTCGCTGTCGTACTCGGCGATTTCGATCCTGTCGATGTCGACGGCATCGCCGACGACACTCGAAAGGGCGCGCTCGAACTCCTCGTAGCGCTCGTTGGGAATCCAGCCCTCGGCGATGAAAGCGTTTTCCGTCGTCGCGAAGGTGAGCGGCGCTTCGCCCTTCTGGGCCTCGATAGCCAGTTTCTCCTCGGCCGCGAGCAGGAACCCGGCGTGGTCGAGACGGAGTTCGTTGAGTTCGTCCTCGACGGTCGAGAGCTTCGATTCGAGCTGTTGTTTCTCGTGTTCCAGCTCTTCGAGATACGCCGTCGGGTCGCCGTCGCCCTCTGGGATTTCGAGTCGGGAGAACGTCGCCCCGACGAGCGCGTCTTGCAGGGCGTCTCCGTCGGCCTGTGCGAACACGGCGACGACGCCGTCCTCGGTGAACAGCTCGAACGTCTCAACGTCGCTATCTGCGAGGACAGCCTCGATCTCGTCGCTGTCGCCCTCACCGACGACGACGGACAGCGAGTCGTAGCCACGGAGCAGGTCGAGGTCGATGCCGAGCGTGACGAACGGCGCCATCGTGTTGATACGGTCCTCGACGGCCCGGAGTTCGTCACGGACCTCGTCGCGCCGGTCGTCGAGTTCGTTGACCTCGGTTCGGACTGTTTCGAGTTGGTCCTCGATCGCGTCGTCTGTGACGACCCGCGTCGGACCGGCGTCCTCATCGCTGACACCGAGAATGGACTGCAGCGAGCGGACCGTGACGAGTTTATCGGCGACCTCGTTGGTTCCGTCGAGCGAGTTCCCGGGTTCGAATCCGTCCCAGGAGCCGTCGTACTCGGTGACGTGGAGCATATCGAGGTCGTGGACGGCCTCGATAGTTTGCTCCATCGCGCGTTTCGACCCCGTCACCGAGACGCGGCACATCTTCTCAGGTCTGAGCATGCACCGCCTCCTCGAACAGGTCTGTGACGTATTCGACTACCTCGTCGATCTGTTCACTGGCCTGCTGTTCGAGGTCGTCGCGAGCGCTCTCGCCGTCTTCGATGATCTGCTCGCGCTCGGCCTCGATCTCTTCGCGAGCCGCTTCGAGACGGTCCTCGGCGGCCGTCTCGGCCTCTTCCCGCGCGGATTCGCGGATCTCCTCGGCCTCCTCGCGAGCCTCCGCGATGCGGTCTTCGCGGTCTTGTTCGGCCTCTGCGACGATCTCGTCGGCCTCCTGCTCGGCCTCCTGTATCCTGTCAAGAACTTCTGGCCGTGGCATTCTCTAATCATGTGAGCGTTGCCAGAGCGGCTATTTGGTAGTTGCGAAGTTTCCCCGTGTGATAGAGCGGCCAAAATCCGGGGAATTATGACCGCCAAGTCCTAAGCCGGCAGTAATGGGAGTCCTCGAGAACAAGGCCCGCGCGCGGACGTTCTACAAGTATCTCTCGAAGGTGTACGACCAGATCAACCCCTTCATCTGGGACGAACGGATGCGCGACGAGGCGATCGCGATGCTCGATCTTTCGCCCGACGACAAGGTCCTCGATGTCGGCTGTGGCACCGGCTTCGCCACCGAAGGGCTGCTCGAACACGTCGATACGGTGTACGGGCTCGACCAGAGCCCCCACCAGCTCTCGAAAGCTTTCGAGAAGTTCGGCAAGTTCGGCGACGTACGCTACCATCTCGGTGACGCCGAGCGACTCCCGTTCAAGGACGACAGTTTCGACGCGGTGTGGTCCTCGGGGTCCATCGAGTACTGGCCCAACCCCGTCGACGCGCTGGCGGAGTGTCGCCGACTGACCAAACCCGGTGGCAAGGTCCTCATCGTCGGCCCCGACTACCCGAACTCGACTGTCTTCCAGAAGATGGCCGACGCCATCATGCTGTTTTACGACGAAGAGGAAGCCGACCGGATGTTCACTGAGGCCGGGTTCGAGGAGTTCGAACACCACATCCAGCAGTCCCGACCAGGTAGTCCCCGAGCGATTACGACGATTGCAGAAGTACCAGAGTAAGCCCTTCGGCCACGAGCGAAGCGAGTGGCCGCTTTTTCGCCCACGTTTTTGCGGTGAGCGGTGACCGAAGGTCACCCGAACCCGAAAAACGTGGTCCGGCAGTCCCGACCAGGTAGTCCCCGAGCGATTACGACGATTGCAGAAGTACCAGAGTAACAGCGACCATAGAGCCGCTTTCTTCCGTGCTACGCCGATCCACTGACGGGAACCTGTACTCGGTCGCCGTCCTGTGTGGTGACGGTAACCGTGTACTCTCCGCGGGGTTCGACAGTCCAGAGAGAGCCGTCTGTACCGGTCGTCCCGATCCGTTTACCGTTTATCCTGACAGTCGCATCCGCCGTGGATCCCGTACTGTTGTCGCTGACCGTGACGAGCAGCGGTCCGGACTCGAAGGACTGCTCGACTCGGACGCGAACTGACTGGTTCACGTTCGTCGCTACTTCCGACCGGTCGACTGTCGTCAGTTCGAGGTGCTGGGTTTCGTAGAAGACATTCGTCGTGCCGCCGTCGAGATAGGCCGTTAGCTGTCCGTTCGAGTGATCGGCCTGAATCTGGTAGATGGCACTCCGGCCGTACGTCTGGACGGACGGGTACTGTTCGCTGTAGAGCCACGGGTAGAGAGTCTCCGCCCGCGTGTTGACCGCACGGAGGGAGTCGTTGGTCCGGGCGAACTGGTCGATTGCCGTCTGTTCGCGGTCCTGTCCGAGATACGTCTCACGCGTGTACCGACCGTCTACGACCGTCGACAGCATGTACCCCTCGGACGAAACCTCGACGTATACCGTGTTCGGCTCGGTATTACCGGCGGTTTCAGCGCTGATACGCTGACTAATCGGGCCACGGGACGTCTTGAGCACGCCCCTGTTGTTTTCCAGCCGGAAGCGCTGGTTCGGTGACAGTGAGTAGTCCGGTGCGGTACCAGCGGTCGCCCGAATCCGGTCGAGTCGGGTTGCCAGTTGACGTGACTCTGCGTCGAGCAGCGCCCGCTGTCGCAGGAACTCCCTAGCGGTTATCGCACCGCTTGCGTACTGCTGGATTGCGATCTGATTCCGTTGTTCCAGACTCGTTCGCTTGCTTTCGATATTGGTCAATGTCTCGTCGACGAGGCGGTCGCGGGCGGCCTCGCTGTCCTGCTGGAAGAACTTCCGTTCGAACGTCGTCGTCGCGTAGTCGCTCCGCAGGTCACTGGATCCGGCTGCAACCGCGACGCCGACATCGATCGACGATTGGTTGTACGTCGTCGACCTGACGTCGCTGGCCGGGATAGTGAGATGGTTCGTCGTGTTGTCGACAACCGTGACCTGTGGCAACTGATCGCTGCCGTCAGCGGTCTGGGCCGGCGAGGCGAACCCAGTCACTGGGGCAGCCACGGAGACGACCATGAGGAGGATCACACCGACTGCGGGGAGGGGACGCATTCAGCATCGCATACTCGCCCACCGTACAAAAATCTCCCCATTCTCCATGTATCAATAATGACCTGAGAAGCCACGAGACCTTTCAAAGCGCCCGCTGACGTTTTATTCTCGGATGGAAAGGGTTTTGCCCCCAGAACGTTCATCGGTGAACGAGAATGACCCCGCGGGTATCAGGTGCCCTCCTCCTCCTTGTCCTGTTTGCCCTGTTGGCGACCCCGCCGCTTGCGACAGCGGCGGCAACGGATACCGTCCCCGCCCAGCAGACGACCGGGACGCCGGCACCGGTCGCGGAGAACACGACGTTCGCTCTCCAGATCCAATCGAACGGCGATGCCAAGTGGACGATAACAGACACCTACGCGCTCGACGAATCCGAAACTGAGTCGTTTAGAAACACCGGTGAGCAGTTCGCCAGCGAGGACACCGAGGCAGTGTGGCTGCCGTCGTTCCGGGAGGCGAGCGACGAGGCCAGTGCCGTCACCGGCCGCGAGATGGAGATTACCGACGTCGACCGTCGGTACGAGGTGTCAGACCGCAAGGGGCAACTGATCCTCGAGTTTACGTGGACGAACTTCGCAGTCGTCACCGGCGAGAACATCGTCGTCGGGGACGCGTTCAATTCAACGGACGGTACGTGGTTCGGGACGCTAACTGCGGACCAGCGACTCGTTATCTCGCCACCGCCTGAGTACGGGGTAGAGAGCGCCCCGAGCGCCGTCGACGACGGAAAGCTGATTTTCGAGGGGCGACGGACGTTCGAGCCGGGGTACCTGTCCGTCGTTTACACTGGCGAACAACCGACTACCCAGACGCCGGCAGAAACCCCTGGATCGATGTTCGGCGGCGTCGACTCGACCTGGATCGGCGGGGTCGTGCTGATGGTGCTGCTCGTCGGGGCCGTCGGTTACATGTTCAAGACCGGATACACTGACGCGCTGCCATCGGTTGCTGCCGGGACCGACGACGACGGAGACGACAGTGCCGGGACGGCAGCCCCGGCGAGCGACACCGCAGCCTCGGACGACGTCGACGTCGAACTGCTGAGCGACGAGGAACGCGTCGAACGGCTCCTGGAAGAAAACGGCGGACGGATGAAGCAGGCTCGCATCGTCTCCGAGACCGGGTGGTCGAACGCGAAGGTGTCGCAGTTGCTCTCAGCGATGGACGAGGAGGGCCGCATCGACAAACTCCGTATCGGTCGGGAGAACCTCATTTCGTTCCCGGACGAAGAGATCACCGACTTCGACGAGTAACTGTCCGGACTATTTGACTGTAAACGAGCCGGGCGTGGTTTCTGGTTCGAAAACGTTTATTCGCTGTCCGGTCGGACGTCTCAGCATGAAAATCCTTGTCACGGTGAAGGAGGTGGCAGCCGTCGACGACGAGTTCGAGATCGACGGACTCGCTATCGACGACCGGTACGTCACAGCCGACCTCAACGAGTGGGACGAGTACGCTGTCGAAGCGGCCGTCCAGATAAAGGAGGCCCACGACGACGTCGAGGTCGTCACCGCCACTATCGGCCCGTCCGAGACGGACGAAACGATCCGGCAAGCGCTGGCGAAAGGGGCCGACCGAGCGATCCGTGTCTGGGACGACGCACTCGATGACGCCGGCCTGCTGGACCCCGAAACGAAGGCCCAAGTGCTGGCCGCCGTCGCTGCCGAGGAAGACCCCGATCTGGTGCTGACCGGTGTCCAGTCCGCCGACGACGGGTTCGGGGCGACCGGCGTCACGCTGGCCGACAAACTCGACATGGAGTGGGGCGCTGTCGTCAACGATCTCGACCTCGATCTGGAGGCAGGTGTCGCCAGCGTCCACCGAGAACTGGAAGGCGGCGTCGAGGAACTCACCGACATCGAGATTCCGGCCGTCCTGACGATACAGACCGGGATCAACGACCCACGCTACGCGAGCCTTCGGGGCATCCGGCAGGCCCAGAGCAAGGAGCTCGCGGAGTACAGCCTGGCGGACATCGGCCTCGACGCGGCCGGGATCGAGAGCCCGCTGGAACAGACTTCGCTGTACGAGCCTGAAACCGAGGGCGAGGCGACGGTGTTCGAGGGGAGTCCCGAGGAAACGGCGACCGAGTTGGCTGAACTGCTCGCGGAGAAGGGGGTGACCAGCTAATGTCAGTTCTCGCTATCGCCGAACACCGGCGCGGGGAGCTCCGCCCAGTGAGCCTGGAACAGTTAGCAGCCGGTCGCGATCTCGCCGACGAACTCGGCGGCGAGCTACACACCGCCGTCATCGGCGGTGACGTCGAGGCGTTCGGGGCGGAGCTGAACCGCGAGGGCGTCGACACCGTCCACACCGTCGATATCGGCGAGGAGTTCAACCACGACGTGTACACGCAGGTCGTCACCCAGCTGGCCACGGAGCTGGACCCGACCGTCCTCCTGATGCCAAACAGCGTCAACGGCCTCGATTACGCGCCAGCGGTCGCTAACCGGCTGGACCGGCCGCTCGTGACCGACGTGGTCGATATCGACGCCGAGGACGGCCTCACTGCAACCCGAGAACTGTACGGCTCGAAAGCCGAAACGACGATCGACGTCCACGCCGACCAGGCGGCCGTGACCATCCGTCCGGCCGAGTGGCCGACCATCGAAGCGGACGGGGATGCTGCCATCGAAGCGTTCGACGCGACCATCGACGAGAGCGCCGTCAGGTCTACCGTGAAAGGCTTCGAGGAGGTCGGCGGTGGTGACATCGACATCACGGACGCGGACGTGCTGGTGTCCGTCGGCCGCGGTATCGAAGAAGAGGAGAACCTGGATATCATCCACGACCTCGCCGAGGCGCTGGACGCGACGGTGTCGGGTTCGCGGCCGCTCATCGACAACGGCTGGCTGGCGAAGGACCGTCAGGTCGGCCAGAGCGGGAAAGTCGTCACCCCGGACGTGTACATCGCTATCGGCATCTCCGGGGCCGTCCAGCACGTCGCCGGGATGAAGGGCTCGGACACGATTGTCGCCATCAACACCGACCCGAACGCGCCGATCTTCGATATCGCCGACTACGGCATTCAGGATGACCTGTTCGAGGTCGTCCCGGCACTCATCGAACAGTTCAAGTAGCCACCACACACTGAATCGCGGGTGACAAGGTACTTTTTATGGTAGTCCTAAGGGAGCGGTAATGGAGTATCTCGAGCGCCGGCGGGACCGGGTCGAGGAGCGGTTGGAGGCTGTCCTCGACAGCGTGGAGCCGGACGAACTCGCAGACGAAGTGCGTCATGTGGCGCTTTCCGGGGGGAAGCGGGTGCGGCCGACGGTGACAGTGCTGGTGTGTGAGGCGCTGGGTGGGGAGCCGGCCGATGCCGTCGATTTCGCGGTCGGCATCGAACTCGTCCACAACGCCTCACTGGTCATCGACGACATCATCGACGAGTCAGAACTCCGGCGGGGGTCCCCGGCTGCCTGGGAAGCCTTCGGCCACGGCCCGGCCATCATCGCCTCCGACGGCCTGCTCGGTGAGGCATTCAATCTTTTCTCGACGGACGAGCGCGCCATGCAGACCGTCTCCGAGTCGATGGTCGAACTGGGCGAAGGCGAGGCGATGGAACTGGTCGCGGAGCCCTCTAACGAGAAGGAGTACATGGAACTGGCCCGCCGAAAGACCGGGGCGCTGTTCCGCGCTGCGGCGGAACTTGGCGCTATCGCCGCCGACTCGGACCCGTACACGGTCGAGGCGGTCGGCCAGTACGCCGAACGGGTCGGCGTCGCCTTCCAGATGCGTGACGACGTACTCGATGCGACGGCCGACGCCGAAACGCTGGGCAAGCCGGCCGGGACCGACGCGGAGATGGAGCGGCCGTCGCTGGTGGAAGTGACGGAACTGACGACCGAGGAGGCAAACGAACGAGCGCGGGCCGAGTCCGACGCCGCGCTGGAGTCGCTGTCGACTATCGACGCCCCGGAATCCCAGTCGATGGAGTACCTGCGGGACCTCGCGGAGTTCGTCGTCGTCCGCGAGCGGTGAGGACCGATCCGAACGAGAGGGCTTTTGCCCGCTGCTCGATTACGCCCGGCAATGACAGTTATCGGTATCGTCGGGCTGCCGGGCAGCGGGAAAAGCGAGGCAGCGAACGTCGCCGCCGAGATGGGCGTGCCGGTCGTGACGATGGGCGACGTCATCCGCGAGGAGTGCCGTGACCGCGGACTGGACCCCGCATCGGACCACGGGACGGTTGCAAAGGCGCTCCGGGCGGAGAACGGTCCCGCCGCCATCGCCGAGCGCTCGCTACCGATGATCGAGGCGGAACTCGAATCGAACGACACCGTTCTCGTCGACGGTATCCGGTCGGATGTGGAAGTCGAGGCGTTCGAGTCGGCGTTCGGCGACGGGTTCCTGCTCGTCGAGATAGACGCCCCGTTCGAACTGCGGGCCGACCGCCTCGACCTCCGTGGGCGGGACACCTCGGCGGAGGACGGCGGCGAATCGCTTGAAGACCGCGACGCTCGCGAACTCGGCTTCGGGATGGGCGAGGCCATGGAGATGGCCGACCTGACCATCGAGAACACGGAGACGCTGGCCGCGTTCCAGCGGACCGTCCGCACACTGATTCGGGACGGACCGGAGGCACTCGACCAATGAGCGCCGTCTACTCCGTCGACATCCGAATCGAGGCCCCCGTCAACGACACTGAAGTGACCGACCGGGTCGCTGACGCGGTCCGGAACCTCTTCCCTGAGGCCGACCCGACTCACCAGCAGGGTACACTCGTCGCCGAAGTCCACACGATGGACGGGTTCTCCGAGCTGCTCCACCGACGGGAAATCCTGGATACAGCCCGGTCGGTCTTCTTCGATAATCTGGAGGAGGACACCTTCGCGTTCGACGTGAAGAAGCAAGCGGCGTTCGAGGGGCGTATCAACTTCGCGGTCGGTGACCCCTCGGAACTGGGCGATATCCATGTGAACGTGACCGTCCACGAACCGACGGCCGAGGAGTACATCGACTACGTCGCGCCGCCGACCGAGGACGGCCAGCCGGTCTACGACGAGGAGACATGACGACGACCATCTGTTTCGACCTCGACGACACGGTCGTCCACTACCCGGAGCCGTACAAGAACATCATCCGCCGGACGGTCGAGGCCCACGGTATCGAGTACACGGACGAACTCCGGGCGGTTAGCAAAGACGCGTTTTATACGGCCTTCGAGGCACTGGAACCGGAGCCGTACCGTCAATCTATGGCCGCCGTCGTCGAGGCGGCCGGAGCGGACGCCGACCTCGATGCGGTGGTCGAGACACTCAGAGAGACCGAGTACGCGTCGACGACCGTACCCGACGCGGCCCGGGATAGCCTGACCGCACTCGCTGCCGACAACCAACTCGCGATCGTCACCAACGGCGTCCGGGAGCGGCAGGTCGGCAAGCTCGACCACCACGGGCTGACCGACCTGTTCGACCGCTTCGTCGCCTCCTACGAGGTCGGCGCACACAAACCGGACAGCGCGCCGTTCGACCGGGTCCGGGAGGAACTACCGGCCGACGAGTATGTGATGGTCGGTAACGAGTACGAAACCGACGTTGAGGGCGCCCGCAACGCCGGTTTCGTACCGATTCACTACGAGTCGGGCGACGACGGCGGGCCGGACCTCTGGGATTCTATCGACGCGCTGGTGTAGCACATACAACTGCCGGCACAGAACGCCGTGGGTATCAGAGGCGGTCAGCCGGCGGTTTCAGGCCAGAAGGGCGGTGAGGATGATGCCGGTGTTCCACGCCGTCACCGCGACGCCCAGCAGCGCCAGTCCGAGCGGGACACCGATGGAGTACGGCCAGGAGACGTACTTCCAGATGGCGAAAAAGCCAACGAATACGAAGGCTTTCAGGCCAGTCAACACCAGCAGTGCATGCCGTTCCAGCAGTAGCCTGACGACCGGGCTGAGTTCCGTCACGCCGGTGATGCTGTAGCCGACAAGCGTCGTGACGAGGTCACCGACGCCGAAGAAGGCGACGGCAACCGCCCACAGGGCGACGGCGGTGTTCGACGGGCCGGTGAGTCGGGCGGGCTGCCGCCAGTTCATAGCCCCCGCTACTGCTCCACAGCACTTCGTTAGTGGTAGCTTCAATGACAACTACAGTGGTAAGCTGCTCTTTCGACCGCTGGGCCTGTCGTACTGTGCTGAGCGCCGAGTCAGCGTAGAGAGACAGTGCGTCGGGGTGTACCCGTCCGAAGTGAGCAGATACTGCGGGTAATCCCCTCTTTCCACGCGGGATTACCCCGAGAGAACGGCGACTGCTCTGTTGCTGGAGCACACGAGCAAACTCAGAGCCCGCTCACGAATATCGCGAGCCACTCACCGAGTTCGCGGCGCTTGCTGACCCGAACCGACTCGACCCACTTCACCCACTGGAAGCCACGGCGGCCCGGTGCGACGAGTCGGAGCGGGTAGCCGTGCCCGTGGGCCAGGCGCTCGCCGTCGACGTGGGTAGCCAGCACGGCATCGCGGGCCTCCGACAGCGGGAGGCTCCACCGGTAGCCGGTCACCGAGCGGAACTGGACCCACGCCGCCGCGTCGTCGGGGTCGGCGGCGTCGAGCAGGTCACCGACCCGAACGCCCTGCCACTCGTGGCCGGAGTACCAGCCGCTCGTACAGTCAAGTATCGCCGATTCGGTCGCGTCCGGCGAGAGTTCGCCGGCAGCGTAGCTGGTCTCCTGAGCGACTCGGCCGGCAACCGACAGCGACCAGTCGGCCGCGTCGACCGGGTCCGGGTCGTCGGCGACCCAACTGGTGACGGGAAACCGGTTGCCATCGTCGGTCCCTTCCTCCCGCGAACCGGTGTACCGGCGGTCCGCGCCGGCCGAGTCGAGCGCGTCGTTGACTGGCCCCTGAACTCGCCAGAGGAGCGCGCCGGCAGTCACCAGCCCGGCGTACCGGAGGACGTCCCGGCGGCCGCCCCGGATGGCCTGTCTTGGAGAGTAGAACCGAGCACGGAGATGCACCAGTAGCAGTGGCGGGACCAGCAGGCCGAGCGCGACGTGCAGGTGAAACAACCCCCACGGCCCGAGGTCGAGCGTGCCGCCGAATATCCACCAGACACCGGTGCCGAGCGCGCCCAGTGCGACCGCGGCCAGAACGACCGAAAGGACGCGGGCACCGGTCAGCCGTGACGGAGCGACGCGATGGGCGACACGGCGGAGCTTCACCGGCAACAGGAGCGTCAGAACCACGCCGGAGAGCGCGTGGAGGTCGATAATCCACGCGCTGCTGGGGATGCCTGCGAAGATGGTGGCGACACCGGTGGCAAGCAGCGCCGCCACCGCCGCGAACAGCCCCCAGTCGACCGCCCGTGGGGTGGGTGTCAGCCGCCGGATGGCCATGCCAGCGGTTAGCACTGGAACGGTTTATACTGCCATCCCTGCGTAGCGGCGTCAGTACGACTGCCGCAGGACCGTCTCGCCGCTGGCGTTCCGGACGATGACAGTGTCGCCGTCGTTGTTCCAGACCGCCCCGCTCCGGCCCCAGTACCGCTCCGTGTCGGTGTCGGTTCCGCTACCGGAGTACAGGGTCACCGATGCGTTCGGGTCGAGGGTCAGGTCCGCGAACGTGTACTGATGGCCGGCTTCGTCGCTGACTGTCCAGCCTGAGAGGTCGAGCGCCGCGTCGCCGGTGTTCGTGAGCGTGACGTACTCGTCGTTCAGGTTCTCGTTGTCGTTGCCCGTCGCATCGGGGTGGATTTCCGCGATCTCGACGCCGCTGGCACTCTCGGTCCCGCCGTCGGCGATAGCCGTGTGGGTCACTGCGTCCGGGTCCGTACAGCGCCAGAGCCCGCGCCGATCAGAGCGGGCAACGTCCTCGGCCGCGTAGAATCGGTCGGTGCGGGAGAATTCACTGTCGTATACCCTCGCATGACCAGTCTCGACGAGTCGGTAGTTGAACAGCGTCCCGTCGAGGACGACGTAGGCCAGCAGTCGGTCGTAGTAGCCGCGGCGGTCCAGATTCTGGTCGAACGCGAGCCCGACTGTCTCGCCCAGCAGTTGTTGCTTGGCGAGCGACGACGCGTTCGTGCCGGCCCTGCGGAGGCAGGACGCACCGGCGTCGGTCTCGGGGACGCCCTCGAACTCCGCGGGGTCGTTCTCGATGTGGACTTCGGGCGTGTCGACACCGACCAGTCGGACCGTGTCACCAGTCCCGTTCTCGTAGGCGACCTGTATCGTATCGCCGTCGACGACAGCTGTGACGGTCACGGTGACAGCGGGCTCCGGAACGTCGACTGCTGACTGGCTGTCAACGGCGGTCCCCGCGGGCTGAGACGGAGAAGTAGTGAAGCCGCTGCAGCCGGCAGCGACCACGAGGACGACGACGAGACCGAACGCGAGCCGACGCATTGTCGAGATATCGGTGGCCGGCGACACAAGGGTGCCGGTGTCGTCGGGCGGACTGTTATACGTCTGCCATGTCTGGGTTCCGGTAGGATGCTCGTCCCGCTACCAGTTAGAGATATCATGCGGACGCCGGTCGAAACCATCAGCCCCGACGCGCCGGTCATCGAGGCGGCGAAGCGCCTCCGCGACGAGGATATCGGCTCGCTCGTCGTCGAGGACGACGGCGGCTGCGTCGGCATCATCACGGAGAGCGATATCGTCGCCGTCACCGCAGCCGAGGGGGATACCAGAGCGCTGTCGGTCGGTGACGTAATGGCCGAGACGCTGGTGACGATCACGCCCGACGCGGACATCGAAACGGCCGTGGATCGGCTGCGGACGAACAACATCAAGAAACTGCCCGTCGTCGAGGACGGGACTCTCGTCGGCATCGTCACGACGACCGACCTCTCGGACTACATTCCGCACCTCTCACGCATGAAGGGACCGACCGGCGAGCCGCCACAGCAAAAGCGGTTCACCCGACCGGACACGCTGTACGAGAGCGAGGACTGGACGTTCGAGAGCTACGGGACCGCCGACGGTATCGACGTCGGTGACCACGTCCGGTTCAGCAAGACGATATCCGAGGCCGATGTGGAGGCCTTCGCCGAGGCGAGCGGCGACACGAACAGACTCCACCTCGACGCGGACTTCGCCGAAGGGACGCGGTTCGGTCGCCGGATCGCCCACGGAACGCTCGTTTCGGGAATCATCAGCGCAGCCCTGGCCCGGCTCCCCGGGCTGACGATATACCTCTCCCAGGAGCTGAGCTACCAGGGACCCGTCGACATCGGCGAGGAGGTCACGGCCCGCTGTGAGGTCGTCGAACGCATCAAGGACAACCGGTTCCGCCTGGCCACGGCTGTCGACGATTCCGAGGGGAACTGCGTCATCGAAGGCGACGCCGTCGTCATCTCCGACCCGATTCCGGACACAGTCTAAATCGACAGTCGGACGCATCTCGTCACAGTCGACGGGACTGCTCGGACAGAACTCCCACCACGTTTCATGTTTCGTGTTACCGAATAACAATTGTTAATATTCTGCTAGTAGATGTACTCGATATGGACGCTGTCGAACGGCCGACTTTCGAGACGAGCGCCGCGATGGAGGTGTATCAGCACGTCGAGCGACACGGGACGGCGGCACGGCACAGAGTCCGTGAGATGGTAGACCTCTCGCCGGAGGCGTTCGAAGAGGCGCTGACACATCTTCTGTCGAAGGGCTACATCGAGGACGACGGCGGGACCCTGACGCTGGCGCTCGATGTCGGCTCAGTCGAGCAACACACCACAGACGGGCTGACGTACACGATTCGGCCGGCCCACAACGACGACTTCGAGGGGCTCGTCCAGACCATTCGGAACGTCTCCAGCGACGGCACGTACGTCGTCGCCGAGAGCGTCGCCGAGCAGTTGTTGTACGAGGACGCTGTCACGCGACACAACACGGTCGAATCGCGGGTGTTCTTCGTCGCCACGGTCGACGGGGAGGTCATCGGCTGGTGCCACCTCGACCTCCCACAGCTGGACAAGCTCCGCGAGACGGCCCAGCTCACCGTCGGCGTCAGGGAGGAGCAGCGTGGCCAGGGCATCGGCAGCCAGCTCATGCAACGCGGGCTGGACTGGGCGAAGGCCAACGGCTACCGGAAGCTGTACAACAGCGTGCCGGCGATCACGGAGAACGCGATGGTGTTCCTCGAAGACCACGGCTGGAACACCGAGGGTATCCGCCGGAACCACTACAGCATCGACGGCGAGCAGGTCGACGAGGTGATGATGGCCTACACGTTCGACTGACGGCGGACCACCGGTTTCGCACTACAGCAGGACGACCAGTGCCAGCGCGATCCAGACGATTTTCAGCCCCGTGTTGACGACGATGACCTTCGTGCCGAACTCCCGGCCCCAGATGCCGAACTGGAAGGGAATCGAGCGCTTGAACGTCGAGACGGCAAAGGAGATGATGCCGCCGACGAGCATCGTCGCCACGGCGGTCCGGGCGGTGAAGGTCCCGTTTCTGATGAGCGGCGCGATGACCGTCGCCCCCGAGGTCGTGTCGAGCGCGTAGGCGGCGATGACGGGGATGGCCGCGCCGGGCAGCCCCAGCAGTCCCGCGAACCCGTCGGCGGCGGCGGTGACGGAGGCCCCGTCGCTGCCGGCCAGCGCCAGTATCTCGTCACCGTAGGCGACGAGCAGCGAGACGACGGCGTAGATGGCCGCCAGTCGGGGCAGGATGTCCCGGACCTTCTCGGCCGTCGCGTCGAACGCCGTCCTGACCGCTGCCCGGCGGCTCTCCGGACGCTCGTCGAACACGTCGCCCGCGTCGTCGGCCGTCCCGCCGTCAGGGGCCGGGTCCGTATTTGCGGTCGACCAACCGACGTTGGACGCGTCCAGCAGGACCGCACCGGCGGCGATGCCGGTCAGCGTAATCGCCAGCGCGATGAGCCCCCGCGTGGCGACGTACAGCACCCCCACCCGAAAGCCCAGGATCGGGATGAGTATCGGGGCGTAGAACGTGATGATGTGCTGGGCGAAGCCGAAGAACGTGTTGATGGTGACGGCAATTATCGTCGCGCGGTCGGACAGCACGCCGGACTCGCGGAAGTCGGCGAGCATCCCGTAGCCGGCGGTCGTCGACGCCGTCGTCGTCAGGATAGCGGTGCCAACCTCGTCCGGGAGGTTCGCCGGCGACGTGAGATAGCGCGAGACAACGGCAATTTTCTCGACCAGTCCGAACGCGACCGCCAGTTCCGCGAGGAACACGCCAAAGGAGAGGAAAAGCGTGATGCGGAGGACCCGGACAGCGACCTCTCCGAGGACAGCGACTATGGGGTGGCCAAGCACGGCGGCGACGAGCGACTGCACGTCTGAAAGTAGTGGTCTAGCTGGCAAATGCCCATCGGTAGCGACAGAATCGCGCTGAGCGAGCAATCGCGTCTGTGGCTAGCACAGCCACTTCACCAGATCACACGAACACCCGCACAGCGCCGAACAGCACCACCACGCCCAGCACGTCACAGACGTTCGTGACGACGGGAATGACCACGTCGTCGGGGTCCAGTTCGAACCGGTAGGCGGCGTAGGTCGTCACCGTCGTCACGACGATGGCCAGCACCGCCAGCAGGCTCCCGCTGACGAGCGCGACCAGAACGACCGTCCGGAGCGGGAGCGCAGTGCCGCCGATGACGGCCTGGAGGAGCCACGCACCGGCACCGACGAGCGGGAACAGCGTCACCGCGAGGGCAACGGTGGCGATCGCGTTGCCGGCAAGCCGGTCATCGGTCGCCGCGAATGACAAAAGACCGAGGTGAAACGCCGTCGAGAACCGCGCCGCGAGGATGCTGCCGAGGTTGCCCGCCATCCCGATGGTCACCGGAACGAGTACGAGCAGCGACGGGTACTGCAGCAGTGTTCCCTCGAAGGTATCGAGTACGAGGCCGCTCCCGAGTTCGATAGCGGTGAGCACGACCAGGATGGGAAACATCGTCCGGACGATACCCGAGACCGACCACTGGGAGGCGAACTCCGCCACTCAGCCACCCCCCAGTGCGAGGACGAGGCGGGTCGCGCCCAGCAGCGTCGCGATGCCCACCACGTCGCCCGTCGTCGTCACGACCGGGCCGGCCAGCGTATCCGGATTGAGCCCGCGGCGGTAGCCGACGAACACGACCGAGACGACGGCGATGGTCAACAGCAGTCCGGAGACGAAGCCCGCGATGAGCGCGATGGCGACGAGGGTTGTGAGCGGGGCCGACGGTCGCCCGACCAGGGCGAGCAGGGCGACGGCCATCACCGCGGCGACGCCGCTGATGAGCACGCCGTTTGCCAGTGCCGCCGCGACGGCGGCGTTGATGCGGTCGTCGTCGAAAGAAAACGTCGGGTCGATAAGCCCCTGATGGAGCGCCGACCCCAGGCGTGCGCCGAGCGAGCCGTAGACGTTCCCCCGAGTGGCAAGCAGCGCCGGCACGAGCACGAGTAGCCCGGCGACGTCCTGTAACTCCGCGTCCATGCCGCCGAGGACGACGCCCGCGAAGAGGCCGCCGACCGCACTGAGCGCCAGTACCGGGAGCGACTCCCGGTAGGCTTCGAGTGCCACCTCGCGGACAGTCATTGCAGGGCGAAGGGCGGCGAGCGAAAAAAAGCCCCCTGATAGCGCTGGCGCGCCCTCAACCGGGAGTCGACTGCGCCCTGTCACGCCACGGCGGCGGTCCGACCGTCGTGTTGCCGACCGCGGTAAACCTGACAGTTCTGGTGACGGTGACCGGTTCGTCGCCGTCCGTGAGCGTCGTGTACTCGGTCCGGTAGTCGCGGACAAGGCCCGACTGCGTGACGTGGGCGACGAGCGTCGCGTTCTCCCGGGACGCCCACGCTGTCGACGAGGTGTTCTCCCGTAGCCGGTCCCCCCTGATGACGTAGGTGGTCCCGTCTGACTGCTGGGGCCGCAAGGTCCGGGTGTGGAACGGGGCAACGGTCCGAGTGACGTCGGCGGCCGGACGGCCGTTCAACGCGGCGGCGTGAACCCAGTACCGCCACGTTCCGGCGTAGCTGTCCGGCGGGTCGTACTCGTTGTAGATCGTCTGGTTGTCGCGCACGAGTCGGCGGAGATACGTATCGCCGTCGGACCAGAACGACGCGGTCGCCGGCGGCCGACCGAGGAGCACCGGGGCGGCAGGGCCGCGGACAGATATGTTAGCGAGATGTGTCCGGCTCGCGTCCAGCGCGACCTGGACTCGGAGGTGGGACCGCAACGACCCGTTTGCATATCTGACGGTCCGGTTCATCGTCAGCGTGTACCCGGTTCCGTTGAGACGGTCACCGTGTGCGGAACCGAGCAGAGATGGGCTGGTGACGCCTGTCGCCCCGACGCCGGCCGGATACGTGGTCGCGGAGTCGGTCGGCACCGGGGCGGGCGTCACCGGCGTCGCCGAGTCGTCGCCGCCGCTGAACCCGAACCCCCCACAGCCCGCGGTAACGACGACGATGAAGACGAGTAACTGCCGACGCAGATTCCTCGCCATGCTCTAGCAAACCAATCAGATCGGAATAAGTCTACGGATCGTCGTTTAGCCGATATCTGTCAGTACATAGATGTGAAACCGTTGATTAACCTACCGAAACTATTATGATAGATTGAACCACCGTATGGAACATGCCAACTAATGGCAGTACGGTCAACCGACGACAGTTGCTGAAGAGTACGGGCGTTGCAGGTGTGGCAGGGCTGACGGGACTGGCCGGTTGTTCCGGTGGCGACGGTGGCGATGGTGGCGGCGATGGCGGCGATGGTGGCGACGGTGGCGGCGATGGTGGCGACGACTACCCGTCGCTCGGGAACTTCCCGGTCGAGGGCGACACGGTCACGTTCGGGTTCAACGTTCCACAGTCCGGGCCCTACTCCTCAGAGGGCCAGGACGAACTACGGGCGTACGAACTCGCCCAGAAGCACCTCAACAACGGGGGTGGCTGGGTGGACACCTTCGAGGACCTCAGCGGCGACGGCGTCCTCGGGTACACGGTCGATTCGGTGAACGGCGACACGGCGACCGACGCCGATACCGCTCGACAGGCCGCCTCGCGAATGATAAACCGGGACGACGTGGTGATGATCTCGGGCGGCTCTTCCAGCGCAGTGGCCATCGCCGTACAGGGCCTCTGTCAGTCGCAGAACGTCATGTTCATGGCCTGTCTGACGCACTCCAACGACACGACCGGCAAAGACTGCGCCCGGTACGGGTTCCGGGAGATGTTCAACGCGTACATGACCGGGCAGGCACTCGCGCCGGTGCTTGAAAGCGAGTACGGCTCGGACAACGAGTTCTACCAGCTGTACGCCGACTACTCCTGGGGCCAGACCCAACAGGACTCGATGAACCAGTTCCTCTCGGAGATCGGCTGGGAAGAGGTCGACAGCGTGCCGACGCCGCTCGGGACCAGCGACTTCTCCTCGTATCTCTCGGAGGCCGCAAACAGCGGCGCGGACGTGCTCGTCCTGAACCACTACGGGCTGGACGGCGCGAACTCCGTCTCGCAGGCCGTCGATGCCGGTATCGACGAGGACATGGAACTCGTCGTCCCGCTGTACAACCGCCCGATGGCACAGGCCGCCGGTGGTTCCATCGAAGGCATCTACGGAACGATCGCCTGGGACTCCCAGATCGACAACGAGGCGTCGAACGCGTTCACCCAGGCGTTCCAGGACGAGTACGACCGCGTCCCGTCCGGCCCGGCCCAGCTCGCTTATTCGCAGACGCTCCAGTACGCGGCCGCCGCCGAACGTGCGGGCACGTTCTACCCGCCGGAGGTCATCCGCCAACTGGAGGACTACGAGTACAGCTACATCGGCATGGGCGAGGAGACGATGCGTGCCTGCGACCACCAGGCCCAGCGGGACATTCCGGTCGCTCAGGGGCTGCCAGAGAGCGAACAGTCAGACGGGAACTTCATCGACATTGTCGAGATCACGTCCCGGGACGACGTCGGATACGCGTGCGATTCCGGACCGGCCGCAGAGTGCGAACTCGGCGAATACGGCGACGAATAGGACGGAATCCGGACAGGGGACCGTGTCCCTCATGATTTATAGTTCATGAGGTTGCCTTACTTGATACACAAAAACTAGCATGATTAGGAATACGCAGAGAGTACGAGCAGAGTGCGGTGGGGGGGATCCGGCGTGACGCTACTCGCGGACATCCTCACCATCTTATTGAATGGGTTGCAACAGGGCGCGATTTACGTCCTGCTCGCGGTTGGACTGTCGATTATCCTCGGGACGCTGAAATTCGTCAACTTCGCCCACGGGGCGCTGTACCTCATCGGTGCGTATCTGGGGCTGTTCATAACTGGAAGTGTTCCGTTGAATGACGGTCAACTGGTAGAATGGGGCATCCAGTCGTACGGCATCGGACTGGGATTCATCGCCGCACTGGTCATCGTGCCGATTGTCGTGTTCGTCATCGGCCTCCTGATGGAGCGATTCATCGCACAGGCGTTCTACGACCGCCCCGACACTGACCAGATTCTCGTGACCTTCGGGCTCGCAATCATCGTCCAGGAACTGCTCAGAGCGATGCTCGGCGGGAACAGCCAGCCGTTCCCACAGCCCTCGTGGGCATCCGGTCCCATCGCGCTGCCTGTGGTCGGGAACTTCCCGCGCTGGCGACTCGGCGTCATCGTGATTACGGCAGTCCTCGTCCTGGCCGTGTACGCCCTCGTCGAGTACACTGACTTCGGCCTCATCGTTCAGGCCGGTACCCTCGACGACGAGATGGTTCGCCTGCTGGGGATCAGGCTGAGCCGGCCGTACCTCGTCGTCTTCGGCATCGGTGCCGCCCTCGCCGGCGTGGCCGGCGTCGTCGGCGGCCCGCTCGCTAACGTCAATCCCAACATCGGTACTGAACAGTTGGTACCGGCGTTCCTGACCGTCGTCATCGGCGGCGTCGGGAAGATAGAAGGGGCTGTCGTGGCCGGACTGATGCTCGGGACGCTACAGGTGCTGCTCATACAGACCGGCTACGCAGCCTGGAGCCAGGTCGGCATCTACGCGCTCGCGGCGATAATCCTGCTTGTGCGTCCGCAGGGGCTGCTTGGCTCGGAGGTTGATGTCTCGTGAGCGACGAACCGCGCGACGCGACTGCCACGGCGGCGACCGACGCCGACGCGGAGGTCACCGGCGGTCTCGGCGACCGCTGGGCCAGCTTCCGCGACCGGGAGATATCGACGGTGCTGCTCACGGTCGTGGGCGTGGCCGTCTTCCCGTTCCTCTTCAACAACTTCCTCGACGGCTACACGCAGCTGGCGACGCTAGTACTCATCTACGGCATCTTCGCCGTCGGGTTCGACATCCTGCTCGGGTACACCGGCCTGCTGTCGTTCGGCCACGCCGTCTTCTTCGGCGGCGCGGCCTACGCCGCCGGTATCTTCAGCGCGAGCGTGAGCAGCTCGCCGCTGCTGGTGCTGCTCGCCGGCACGGTGTTTGCAGTGTTGATGGCGTGGATTGTCGGGTTCCTGTCGCTGCGCCGCGGCGGAATCTACTTCGCCATCCTGACGCTGACGTTCGGCCAGATGTCGTTCTATCTGGCGGCGTCGCCGCTGGCGTTCCTCACGAACGGTGAGAACGGGTTCACCTCCGTGGATATCGGTCACTTGCTGGGCGTCATCGACATCCACGGCGGGGTGCCGTTCCCGCTGTCGATGCTGGTCGACAACATGCTGTACGTGTTCGTGGCCGTCATGACTGTGCTGTCGGTCGCGATGGCGAACCGCATCCTGCACTCGCCGTACGGGACCGTGTTCCGCGCGATTCGCGAGAACGAGCGGCGGGCAGAGTTCGTCGGCCTGGACGTCTGGCGGTACAAGCTGATGGCGTTCATCATCTCGGCGGCCTTCGCCGGCATCGCCGGGAGCCTGTTCACCATCGAGGGGAACTACGTGCCCCTGCAGTCGCTGTACTGGACTGAGTCCGGGCGCATCGTCATCATGACTGTGCTCGGCGGCGTCGGCTCGCTGTTCGGCCCGCTGTTCGGTGCCGGCCTGTACCTGTACATCGAGAATATCGTCAGCGGGTTCCCGACGCTGGGGCCCTTCTGGCACCTCATTCTCGGCATCGTGTTCGTCGTCGCTGTCGTCCTCTTCCCGAACGGAATCTGGGGCGGTATCGAGTACGTCCGTGACATGGTCGTCGGAGGTGAGGACGAATGACGGTCCTCAAGACGGAGCGGCTCACCAAGCAGTTCGGCGGCCTCACGGCCGTCGACGAGGTGGACCTGGAGATAGAACAGGGCGAAGGCGTGAGCCTCATCGGCCCCAACGGCGCGGGGAAATCGACGTTCATCAACCTCGTCACCAGACGGCTCGAACCGAGCTACGGCGAGATCGCGTTCCAAGGGGATTCCATCATCGGGATGGACCCACACGAGGTCGTCCAGCGGGGGATGAGCAAGTCCTTCCAGACGGCCTCTATCTTCCCCGAACTGACCGTCAAGGAGAACGCGACTATCGCGGCGCTGGCGGCCGAACACGGTTCGTTCCGGTTCAACTTCTTCCGCAACCAGAACAGCTATCCGGCGGTCGACGAACTGGCGAACGAGGTCCTCGAGTCGGTCGGGCTGTACGACGAGCGGGAGAACGAGGCCGCCAGCCTCGACTACGGGAACAAGCGCCGGCTCGAACTCGGCATTGCGCTGGCCGCCGAACCGGATATGCTGCTGATGGACGAGCCGACCGCCGGGATGAGCCCCGAGGAGACGAAATCGACCGTCGACCTTATCAAGCGAGTCAAGGATGAACTCGACCTGACGTTCCTGCTGGTCGAACACGACATGGAGATCGTCTTCGACATCTCCGACCGTATCATCGTCCTCAACCGCGGGTCAGTCATCGCGAAGGGGACCCCCGACCAAGTGCAGGACGACCCCGCTGTGCAGGAAGCGTACCTGGGAGGTGTCGAGGAATGACGCTGCTCGACGTGGACAACATCAACGGCTACTACGGCGAGAGCCACATCATTCAGGACGTGTCGATGAACGTCGACGACGGCGAGATCACGGCCCTGCTGGGCCGCAACGGAGCGGGGAAGACCTCGACGCTCCGGTGTATCTCCGGGGCGACGCCGCCCGACGTCCGGAGCGGCACGATCCAGTTCGACGGAACGGACATCACCAACGACCCGCCGGAGGACATCGCCGTCCGCGGCATCTCGCTGGTCCCGGAGGAACGGCGCGTGTTCACTGATTTGACCGTCGCCGAGAACCTCCACCTCGCGGACACCGTCCGCAACAAGTCGAACACCTGGCGGCGGAAGCTCGATTTCCGCGACGAAGGGATGTCGACGGCGGAGATCTACGAGTACTTCCCGAGACTCGACGAGCGACGCTCCCAGAAGGCCGGCACGCTCTCGGGCGGCGAACAGCAGATGCTCGCCATCGCCCGCGCGCTCCACCAGAGCACCGACCTGTTGATGCTCGACGAGCCATACGAGGGGCTGGCACCGCAGATTATCGAGTCCGTCGAGAACGCCATCGAACGCATCAGCGAGGACGGCACGACGATACTGCTGGTCGAGCAAAACGCCGTCGCGGCGATGAAAATCGCCGACCGGTGTTACGTGCTGGACCGCGGCCAGGTGGTCTTCGAGGGGGCCGCCGAGGAACTGCAGAACGACCAAGAGACCCGCGACAAGTACCTAGGTGTCTGAATGTCGAACACACAATCCGCCGAAGCGTTGCTCGACGCACTGCAATCGGAAGGTGTCGTCGTCATCGACGAGGAAACGGACGAAGTCAGCACGACGGAAGCGTTCGAGGCCGACCGCGGGGTGTACTACGACACCTACGTCACGATGGGCGACGCGGAGTTCCACGAGTCCGTCGCCGACGTGTTCGGCCTCGATTCGGCCGCCGAAGCAGCCGAGCGGGTCGACGAACTCGACGTGTCGCGCGAGGAGTTCGCCACGTTCCTGACGCTGCGGTCGAACGTCGACGGCTCCTACACCTCCGTGGAACTGACGACGATGGCACAGATGGCGACCGAACTGGGGCCGGAGACGCCGGTCCCCGACGCAGTCGAACACTTAGACGACGACAGCTACGCGGCCTTCGTCGACGCCCACGACCGGTGTGTCGTCACCGTATGGAAACTGTTCTGTGAGCCCTGCGAAGCGATGAAAGCGGAATTAGACGACGTGCTGGCCGCGTTCCCCGAGGGCGTTCCAGTCGGTGGTCTCGCCGGCGAGCGGTCCCCGGAGTTCTGTCAGTCGGTCGGTGTCAACGCGGCACCCGCCGTCGTGCTGTTCGAGGACGGCGAGCCCGTCGAGCGGATCACTGGCCGGACGGACCCATCGCCGCTCGCTGAACGGGTCGAAGAAGTGTACGGCGTCTGACTGCGGCGTTACTCTTCTTTGCCGCTACAGACCAGCACGGACCGGTCCGTGCCCAGAATCACGCTCTGTGTGACGCTGCCGAACAGCACTTTGCCCGTCGGCGTCCGCTTGCGTCCGGCGACAACGATCATGTCGGCGTCGTGCTCGTCAGCCAGCCGGAGGATCGCGTCGGCCGGTTCGCCGCTTGACTCCTCCAGCGCCACCTCGACGCCGGCGTCCTCGAGGACTTCCCGTGCCCGGCGCACGGAGGCCACCTGATCGACGGACGCGCCTTCGGGGTTCTCCTCGAAGTCGTGCAGCAGCGTGACGCGAACCTCGCTGGCGTCCATCGGAATCTCGGTTATCGCTTCCGCGATGGCGGTCCCACGAGCCTCACTTTTGTCTATCCCAGCGACAATTTCGTACATGCTCGCTTCGTCCGTAGGACGGGCCAACCCTTAGTTCTGGCCCGGATTTCGAACATCAATCATCAAAAATAACGTCGCGTCTCACGTCTCGCGGACCGAGAAAGCGGCGTCAGTCGCCGAACGGCCCCATACCGCCGCCGCCCATACCACCCATGCCACCGCCGCCTCCGCCGCCCTGCTGCATCTGTTTCATCATCCGCTCCATGTCGCCGTCGCCCATGCCCTGGAACTGCTTGAGCATCTGCTCCATCTGCTTGTGCTGCTGGAGGAGTTCACGCACCCGCTCCTCGGGCTTGCCGGAGCCACGGCAGATGCGCCTGGTCCGGGACTGGCCGACGACGCGGGGGTTCTCCAGTTCCTCCTCGGTCATCGAGTCCATGATGACGTCGAAGTCCCGCATCCGCTCCTGGGTCACGTCCATCGCGTCGTCGGGGAGCTGGTCCATCAGCCCGCCGCCCAGCCCGGGGATCATGTCCATCACCTGGTCCAGCGGCCCCATGTTGTTCATCGTCTGCATCTGCTTGCGCATGTCCTTGAGGGTGAACTGCCCCTCCAGCATGTCCTCGGGGTCCCAGTCCTCCTCGTCGCCTTCCTGGGTTTCCTCCATCGCGCGCTCGACGCGCTCGGTGAGCTGTTTGAGGTCGCCCATCCCGAGCAGGCGCGAGATGAACCCGGAGGGCTCGAACCGCTCGATGTCCTTGACCGTCTCCCCGGAGCCGAGGAAGGCGATGGTGGAGTCAGTCTCGTTGACGGCGGCGAGCGCGCCGCCACCTTTCGCCGTCCCGTCGAGTTTCGTGATGACGACGCCGTCGATGCCAATCGCCGCCTCGAAGTCGGCAGCCTGGCTCTTGGCGCTCTGGCCCATCGCCGCGTCCAGCACGAGCAGGTCCCGGTCGGGCTGGACCTCCTGCTCGATGCGCTCGATCTGCTCGATGAGTTCCTCGTTCAGGCCGTCACGACCAGCCGTGTCCACAATGCGAACGTCCGCGTTCGCCGTCGCTTCCAGCCCGTCCCGGGCGATCTTCACGGGGTCGTCCTCGTCGGGGTCGCCGTAGAAGTCGACCTCGGCGCGTTCGGCCATTTCCTTGGACTGGTCGTACGCGCCGGGCCGGTCCGTGTCGGTCTGGATGATGGCCGGTCGGAGCCCTTTCGTCGAGAACCACCATGCCATCTTCGCGGCCGTGGTCGTCTTCCCCGACCCGTACAGGCCGGCGAGCATGATGGTCTGCTCTTCGAGCGGTAGTTCGGTCGACTCGCCGACGAGGTCGACCAGTTCCTCGTAGACGATTCGCAGGACCCAATCGCGTGGGGTCGTCCCCGCCGGCGGTTCCTCCTCCAGCGCACGCGTCTCGATGCTGTCAGAGAGGTCCTGTACGAGCCCGACGTCCACGTCGGCCTGCAACAGCGACCGCTGAATCTCCTTGACGATGTCCGCGATGTCCTCCTCGGAGAGCCGGGACTTCCCCCGGAGGTCGTCGAGTGTCCCCCGAAGCGAACTCCCAAGATCGTCGAGTACCATTGTTAGCGCGAGATACGCGACGGCGCGGGTAAAGGCTTGTTGTCATGCTGTCGCCCGCTAACCGCTGGGATGACTGCCGTATCCGTTCGGTTGGGGCTGATTCGCTCGTTGCTATCGGAGCGAGGCAGACCGGCAGGTCCATCTCACGTTTCCGGCCATCTTCGGGCGAGACGTGCTATCTGTATGCGACATCTGCACGATTAATTCCACGTCTACCGGTGGCGAAAGGGTGAAGAGGTCGAACCGACTGGTCGACAATATGGGCGTGCTCGGGCAGCTCGGATTCATGGTCGCCTTTCTTTCGGCCGGCGTCGCCGCCGGCCACTTCGGGCTGTTGACCGACCGGCGGACGGATATCCTCACCACACTCGTCTTTACTGTCGCCCTGCCGGCGCTCATATTCCGGTCCACGTACAACCGCCCGCTACGGGAGATTATCTCGCCGGCGTTGCTCGGGGGCTTCTGGGCCGTCATCGCGCTGACGATAACGCTGGGCTGGCTCGTCCACCGGCGCCTGGAATCCCCCGACCGCCGCAGCGTCTCCGTCGTCCAGTCGTATCACAGCAACATGGGGTTTCTCGGGCTGCCGCTCGTGGCAGCGACGATGGGCAGCGAAGCGACGGCCGTCGCCAGCGTCATCCTCGGGATCGGCGCGGTGACCCACGTCCCGGTGACGGTGTTCCTGCTGGTCCGCATCAACGGCAGCGACGCCTCGCTGCTGGGCGAGTGCAAGAAACTCCTCACGAACCCGGTGCTCATCGCGCTGGCGGCCGGCATCACAGCCTCGGTCCTGTCGCTGTCCGTTCCGGAGCGACTCGTCGGTGCGCTCGGCCCGCCGGCCGAACTGGCGCTGCCGGTCGCCCTGCTGTGTATCGGTGCGACGCTGGACACGGACCTCCCGGTGGCGGACCTGCAGAAGACCGTCAGCGTCGTCGGGCTGAAGGTGCTGTGGATGCCGGCGCTGGCGTGGCTGGTGTACTCCTCGCTAGCGATGGACGCGACGGCGCTGGGCGCAGCGGTCGTGATGCTCGGCACCCCGACAGCGGTGTCGACGTACGTCTACACGACGGAACTCGGCGGCGACGCCGCGTTCGCCTCGCTGAACGTCTTCACCTCGACGGTGGCCTCAATCGGAACGCTCTCCGTGCTGATCTGGCTGTTCGCCTGACGCCCCGCCGTGGTCACGCTTTTGCCCGCCGGTGCCCCCACCGACGATATGGGCTACCACCAGATCGACCCCGAGGACCTGTCGGAAACTGCGGACTACCCCTGTGACCGGCGCGGCGTCTCCGACGCCGCCGAACTCCACGCGCTCCACGCGGCCACCTACGAGATGGCACCCGGCGAAGACCTCTCGCGGGCCTACCACTACCACGAGACCCGCGAGGAACTGTTCTACGTGCTCGACGGCACGCTCCACGTCGAAACGCCCGACGGGGAGTACGTCGTTTCGGCCGACGAGGTGTTCGTCGCCGAGCCGGAGAGCCCACACCGCGCGCACAACCCCGCTGATGCCGACGAGTCAGTTACCGTGCTGGGCGTCGGCGCACCACCGACTGACATCGCGCGCCCGTACGACCCCGACGCGTAGCGAGGGGGCTCGGCGGTTCAGACACGTTTTTCAGCCACCCCACCACAGTTGCGCCTATGACGAGCAAACAGGCGGTACAACAGGAACTGGTCGACAGCGGCGTCACGGCAGTCCTCCGCGGGATTCCCGAGGAAAAGATGGTCGACGTGGCGACAGCCGTCCACGAAGGCGGCGTCACAGCGCTGGAACTGACGGCCGACGCGAAGCGCTGTTCGGACATGATCGCTGCCGTCGACAAGGCGCTCGACGACACCGACGCCATCATCGGGGCCGGCACGGTCATGGACGCCGCCGCCGCCCGCAACGTCATCGAGGCCGGCGCGGAGTTCGTCCTCGCACCGAACCTCAACGAGGACGTTATCGACGTGTGTAACCGCGAGGGCGTCCTCGCCATCCCCGGCGTCATGACGCCGACGGAGGCCGCCGACGCGATGGAGGCGGGTGCGGACATCCTGAAGATGTTCCCGGCGAAAACGGTCGGCCCGGCACACATCGGCGCGCTGCAGGGTCCGCTCGGCGACGTCCCGATTATGCCGACCGGCGGCGTCTCGGCCGACAACGTCGACGAGTTCTTCGATGCCGGCGCGGTCGCCGTCGGCGCGGGCTCGGCGCTGGTCAACTACGAAGCAATCGAAAACGACGACATGGACGGCGTCCGCGAACAGGCCGCGGAGTTCGTCGACGCCGTCGAGGCCGCCCGAGAGTAGCTCACCCAACCGGTGGAAAAAGGACCTGGTACGGCGGCTTATTCCCCGGTTTCGTTCGCGGTCGTTTCGTTGCCAGTCGTCGCTGTCTCGTTCCCGACCGTGCCGGTCTCATTGCCGGGCAGTTCGGTTTCGTTGCTAGGTATCTCGGTTTCGTTCCCGGGTATGTCCGTTTCGTTGCCCGGAATATCTGTCTCGTTTCCAGGAATTTCAGTTTCGTTGCCCGGGGCCTCGGTCCCGTTCCCGGGCAGTTCGGTTTCGTTGCCCGGTACGTCGGTCTCATTGCCGGGCAGTTCAGTTTCAGTATCCGGCATCTCGGTCTCGTTTCCGAGGGCATCGGTTTCGTTCTCGCCGAGTTCCGTCTCAGTATCCATCCCGGTTCCCTCTTCGGTCTGGGCTTCAGTTTCCGTCTGCGATTCCGTACCGGCTTCCGTCATCGCGTCAGTCTCTGCTGCCGTCGATGTGCCCGGAGCTTCGGCACCGCCGCCACCGCCAGTCTCCGTACCGCTACCGCCAGTGTCACTACAGCCAGCCAGCGCCACGAGTGCGCCGCCTGCGATTTTGATAACGTTCCGTCGAGATGTGGGTCGTCCCATAGCGTTTGCCCGAAGAGAAGCCGGACAGTTTGTGAATGACCTACTAAGCGTCTGACGGAGAGCCGACAGAACGGCTTAGCAACACCCGAAGGTGGGCCGGTTCGCAAAGCAAATATAAACGATCTGTTTCAGACCATGATTGGTTCGAGTCCGATATTTCGGCCAGTTCACGGGTGGTTCTACACTTCGATAGCCGAACATCGGCCTGTTGCAGTGTGGTTCGAGGCCCGAGTTACAACTAATCGTACTGTTCCCGAGCGGTTATCGAGCGCATAGGTATCTTCGCCCCTGGGGCAACGATATCAGGCCCTGCATTGTGAGTCAGACAGCCGTTTTAGCGGTCAAAATCGCTCAGTCGCCGTTTAGCAACGTCATAACCTGAACGCAGTGGGCAGATCAGTCTCCATCCTCGCGGGAACTCCCGTAGCCGTAATTGTCGCCGCCGTCGTCTGGAACATCGGGTACCGGCACGCCTCCGTCAGTTACGAGCCGCGGCTCGTCAACCGGGAGACCATGGTCACCCGACGACAGCACGATGAGTTCGGGTGCGACATCAGCCGGCGCGACCTGCCGGCAGTAGCGTCCATCAGACATCGGTGGCTCCCTCCGCGAGACCACTGTCAGCCCCATTCCTCACATCGCCGGAAACGTCGCGTCGTTCGATTGCCTGCATTGGTGTCATGCTACGATACTGTGTGGATCAGTCATGAACACCAAACGACTTCAACGCGCCCCTGTCGGCGAAAACGACCACACCTGCGATGGAGTGGCAGTATTTGCCGCATCGCACGCGGTGCGTTCCCGTCGGAAGAGCGCGAACTCGCCGGGTTCTACACAAACAGGGTCGACAGTAGCGTTTCAGAACGCGGGGTAGCAGCAAAAGTAACCGCGAAGGCCGAGTCCTACTCGCCGATGAGGCTGTCGACGATTTCCTCGGGGTCGAACGGTTCGAGGTCGCCGTAGTCCTGGCCGGTCCCCAGGAAAAGGATCGGCTTGCCGGTGACGTGCGCGACAGAGATGGCCGCGCCGCCCTGCGGGTCGGCGTCGGCTTTCGTCAGGATCGCCCCGTCGATCTCGGCCGCGTCGTTGAACTCGCGCGCCCGGTTGACGGCGTCCTGGCCCGCGACCGCCTCGTCCACGAACAGCGTCATGTCCGGGTCGATGTTGCGGTCGATCTTCTCCAACTGGGCCATCAGGTCGTCCGAGGTGTGGAGTCGGCCGGCCGTATCGCCAAGCACCACGTCGATGTCGTTGGCCTTGGCGTACTCGACGGCATCGTAGACGACCGCCGTCGGGTCCGAGCCTTGCTCGTGAGTGATGATCTTCTTGTCGAGGTTCTCGGCGTGTTTCTCCAGTTGCTCGTTCGCGCCGGCGCGGTAGGTGTCGCCGTTGGCGAGCACCGTCGAGAGTCCGCGCTCCTCGAAGTACTGGGCGAGTTTCGCTATCGAGGTCGTCTTCCCAACGCCGTTGACCCCGGTGAATACGATGGTGACCGGCTTGTCTGCCTGCTGGACGCGCTCGTCGAAGTCGAACTGGCCGACGTTGATGACGTCGTACAGCGACTCCCGGAGCGCGTCCCGGACGAGGTTCCCCGTGCTGGAGAGCCGTCGGCGGGTCTGACCCGTGAGGTTCTCCTTGACACCGTCGAGGATCTCGTTGGCGACGCTCATCTCCACGTCGCTCGACAGCAGCGCCAGTTCGAGGTCGTCGAGGTGGCTCTGTAAGTCCTCCTCCTCGATGACCGTCTTCCCGGTGGCCATGAGCTTCGCCTTCGCGGCGAGGCCGCGGCCGCCGTCGTCGTCTTCTTCGGACTCCGAATCGGCTTCGGATGCCGAGTCGTCATCAGTCACTGCGGTGTCGTCCGACTGAGAAGCTTCCTCGGGGACCTCATCCGCGTCTTCGACTGCCGTAGACGACGCTGTGGCTGGCTCGTCTATCGCTTCGGAGTCAGCGGCCGGCGGTTCAGAACCAGTCTGTGGCTGGTCGCTTTCGGCCGTCGGCTCGGCCGCAGCCGCCTGCGTGTCGTCTTCGGACGACTGCGCGTCCGTTGCGGGCTCGGCGTCGGCCGCCTGGTCGGCAGGTGCTTCCCCGTCAGCCTCGTCGGCGTCCGGTTCATCCTCCGCTTCGAGTGCGTCGTCGTCGACATCCTCCTCGACATCACTCGTGAACCCGCTGAGTTTGTCCTTCAGTCCGTCGAACATGGCGGCCTTACTCGTCTTCCTGCTCTTGCTGTTGCATCATCTGCTGCATCTGCTGCTGTTGCATCTGCTGGGCCTGCTGTTCGAGCTCCTCCATCTCGGTCTCGACTTCGGCCTTCTCTTCCTGCAGCTCGCTGATGTGGTCGTCCAGCGTCTCCTTCTTGGTTTCCAGCGTGCTGACAGCGCCGTCCTGTTCGCGCTCTGCGGAGTAGCCGCCACCGAGGGAGACGACGACCTCGTCGATGTCCTCGATAGTCGCGCGGATGTAAGCGTCGCCGCCGAGCGGGACCTGCACCGTGGAGCCGGAGTCCAGCGTCTCGATGGCCTCGATTGCCTCGTCGATGTCAGTCTGCTTGTCGCGGAGGCGCTCGATTTCCTCGTCGATAGCGTCGACTTCCTGCTCCATCTGCTCGATCTCCTGTGCGACCTGCTGCATCTGACCGCCGCCGCCACCGCCGCCACCGCCCATCATGCTGCCACCTCCTCGATCGTGATCTGCGTGCGCTTGAGGTTGTGCTGGGAGCCGAAGTCGCTGTAAACGCGCTCCTCAGCGACGTTCTCGTTTGGCGCGTCGACCTCCTTCTCGAACTGCTGTGGGCCGTCTCGGGCCGGGAAACTACCGCGAACAGTGTACGTGCTCATACACGCAGGTGCGGGCAGGGCAGGGAAGTATCTTCCCCTTCCGCCCGTCCCGGGTGTGTCTCGTTCACGAGATGGATCGTCCTGTCCTGCGACTGTGACGACAACGCGATTGGAAAACGAGTGACGGGCCTACTCCTCGGACGCCGGCGCGTACAGCATGTCGCCACCGCACTCTGGACAGGACGGCCGGAGCACACCTGTCGAATAGTCACACTTCCGGCAGACGAGGCGGTTCTGGTCTTCCGCGGGCGGTGTTCGCTGGACCATACGTGACGTTTGGGGACGCACTATATTATTCTTTGACACGAGTTGTCATGGTTGCCGACCCAGATGGATTTCCCGGGGCAATACGTACAGCCAGCTATGAGCGAGACGACCTACCAGTGCGAGTGCGGTGCGGCCCTGCGATTCAGGCAGGACCTGACGCTGGAGCGCGGCGGGACCAGTCGGGCCTGGGCGTGTGGGGACTGCAGACTGCCCGTTCCGAGCGTGGTGGCAGAAAAACTCAGCCACCAGCATCCGTCCTGAGCGGGCGGTAAAACGAAAACCGCGTCAGTCGATGTAGCCGAGCGCCGCGTCGATACGGCCCAGTTCCGGCCCGGAGGTGTCCGAGCCACAGACGTAGCCGTGGTCGTTGGCGAGCAGCCCGGAGCCGACGAGCGGACCGCCGTAGTTGATGGTCCCGATGTCGGCCGGCACGTCGAGGATGTCCTCGAGGGCGTCGAGTTCGCCGTCCGTGGCCTTCGGATGACAGAGCACGCCCTTGTTGGTGGCGACGGCGGCGGTCCCGACGGTGGTGACACCGGCGATGACGCCGCGTTCGACGGGCACGTCCAGCCCATCCTTGACCGCTTGCACGGCATCCCGAGAGAGGTCGGGGTGGACGTACGCGCCGTAGTCGTTACAGCAGACGACGTTTCCGGCGGCGTTGATCCGGCCGGGCATTCTGGTGATGGGCACGTCGACGACATCCTGAATCCGTTCGATTTCGGTCTCGCGGACGCGTTCGGAGACGACCAGCCCGTTCTCGTTGCCGGTCGCGAGCGCACCGACGGTCCCGGAGCGGCCGACGGTGGTCGGCACGGCCGGAACGCCGAGTTCGTCGCTCAGGTCCTCAAGCAGCGATTCGTCTAAGTCTGGGCGAACCAGCACGCAGTCGTCGGTCGCACGGGCGAACACACCCACGTACGACGACCCGGAGAAAGCCGCGCGGAGCAACGTTACTCTGCGGTCTCTGCTTCGACGATGGCTTCGCCCTCTTCCTCGAAGCGGGCGGCGCGAACACGGATCTTGCTCGGCGTGTTGGCGCGACCGCGGGCCCAGGCCGCCTCGTTGATCGAGGGGTCGAGGCGGACGGCGTCCTCGTCGACAGAGAAGTGCTTGGCGAGGTGCTCGCGGATGAGGATCATCGCCTTGTCTGCGCGCTTGTGGTTCGGTTCGGCTCGCGCGTCTCGGAGCGGGACGGTGACGACACGCTCCTCGAAGTCACTGGCGCTCATTATTCGTCAGTGTCGTTGCGCCGCCAGTGGCGTCGTTTGTGGTTGCGCTGGACCTCGCGGTCCGTCTTGAGCATGACCCAGGCCGGGACTCGACTGTTCTGGTTGTCGAGTTTGGCCAGTCGCTTCTTCGTAGCCTTCGATTTCTTACCCATGGTATGGTGCTTGTTCCGCGCCGTGGTTTAAATTCCTTCCTTTTCGAGCCGGTCGCGGCCCGTTATCAGCGGCTATAACTGCGGACGTAGAACTAAGTAGTCCGTGACCCTGATTATCAATGGATGAAGCGCCGGAGATTCCTCCAGACAATGGGTGTCAGTGCGACAGCCGTCAGCTCTGGTTGCATGGGTGGGGGCGGTGAGGTCGTCGTCAGCGTGCAACAGGACGTCAGAGTTGACCCGCACGAAGCGTGGATCAAGGAGGAAATTCCGGACGTATCCGACCCCGGCGGTGAGCTACGGTATATCGTCAAAGCGGACATCCCGTTCAACGTGTACTTTTTTACTGACCGCGAGCAGTTCGAGCAGTACGACACGTTCATCAAGGGTCGGGAGCCCGACGAGACACCGCCGGGGAACCCCGAGTTCAGCCAGACAGCGGTCCAGCCGGAGGGGTCGGATATTTACCGGGCGTCCACGGACGACGGCGGCGCGCGGGAGTCACTGGACGAACCCGGGCCGTACTTCTTCGCCGTCGACCACTCGAACTACCGGATGGAAACACGCGTCGATGACTACGACGATCCGCTGAAGGCCTTCGTCGACCTCACTGTCATCCGGAACAAACTCCCCTTCTAGACGAACGCCAGCGGCACCATCGCCAAGACGCCAACAGCGACGCCGGCAGTTAGTTCGCGTTTACCGCCACCCGGCAAGCCGTCGCCGTACTCCAGCGCTTCGGGGACGAACTCCGTGAGCACGAGATACACCATCGCCCCGGCGGCGAAGCCGAAGCCGAACGGGAGAAATGCCTTCGCCAGCGTGACGAAGTAGTACGCGATAACGGCCCCGACCGGCTGTGGCAGCGAGGAGAACACCGCCCACCAGACCATCTTCCACTCGCTGACACCCAGCGAACGGAGCGGGATGGCGATAGCAGTCCCCTCAGGGACGTTGTGGATGGAGATGGCGACAGTCATGAACACAGCCAGCAGCGGGACGGAGACGCCGAGGATACCCACAGCGGATTCGGGCGTGGCCGACTCCAGCCCGAGTTCCGCGAAGGAGACGCCGACGGCGACGCCCTCCGGGAAGCTATGGACAGTCAGAATGCCCAGAATAAGCAGAAGCTTCTTGAAGTCGGCCCGCTCGAACTGCTCGGGTGACTGGTCGAAGTCATCCAGAAGTTCGTGGGCAACGACGACGAGCAGGACGCCAGCGAGAATGCCGGGAACCATCAAAAGCGGCGACCCGTATGCCAGCCCCTCCCGGACGAGTCCGAAGAGCGATGCGGCGACCATGATTCCCGAGGCCAGCCCCCACAGCAGGACGTTCCATCTGTCGGAGAACTCATCGACGAGAAAGAACGGGATCGCACCGAGGCCGGTGGCAAGCGCCGTAAGCAACCCCGCAACGAACACGAAAGCAACGTTCTCAACGGCGACCATATCGGTCCTACGCCGCTCGGACCGATAAAAATTGTCACTAACCTGATTTATTTTGGTCGGCCTAAACAGTCTGCTGATACGCTGTAAATAGGTTCTCAAGTGGCTAATTGACGCCCCCTCACTCGGTTATAGGCCAGTGCTACGATAGTCCCGACGCTGGCGTGCAGTTATTGACAGGAATTTAATATATTCCACTGATACCGTTCACATAGAACGCGCACCGATAGCAACTGCCTGGCCGTGTCGATACACACTCACAGCGACACTGATTCCACGGTTCGGTACGTCGGGCCGTCAGGTCCCAGCTCACTCTCTTTCAGCCGGATTTCCTCGACCTGCAGGCGTCCCACGTCAGGGTCGTCGTTCTCGACGGCGTTCTGTACTGTCTCTTTGCCGCCGGCGTGGTCCATTCTGGCGATGGTCGCGTGCGGCGTAAACTCGTGGTCCTCCGGGTCGAACCCCATCGCGACGGTCTGATCCTCGACCGCCTTGTGCAGCGCAGCCAGTTCCGCGCCACCCTGTCCGTCGCGGACGCCGACCCAGACGACGCTGATGTAGGACAGCGACGGGAACACGCCGAGACCGCCAAGCTCGGCTTCGAACGGCTCGACGCCGCTGTCTTCGACCGCCCCTTCGAGGGCAGTGACGATGTCGTCAACGCGGTCCGGGTCGGTGTCGCCGAGGAACTTCAGCGTGACGTGGGCCTGTGGGGGGTCGGTCAGCCGAAGCCCAGAGACGCCGTCGAACCGGTCCTGAACGGCCGCTACGGCGTCGCTGAGCCCGTCCAGATCGACGCTGACGAACAGGCGTTTGGCCATAGCTAGCGGTTCCGGTCGTGTCCGCAAGAAAGCTACGACGGAGGTCAGTGGCTGCTGTGGTCTGGGGCTGTATACCACCGCCAGAGGCTATGTCCGAGCCCCAGAGCGACCATTGCGACCGCGACGCCGAAGAGAGCGGGGATAGCAGTGTCAGGAAGGAGACCGAGAGATAGCCGGACGAGAATGGCCGCCACAATCAGGAGGGCTACCCGCGCTCGTGCCCGGGGCGTCTCTGCCGGACTGGATACCCAGCGCCCGAACGCCGGTAGCTGCGCGTAGTAGCGTCCGACGAGAACCGCCAGAACGACCGTTCCTGCAACGCCCACTCCAGCGGCGGACAGTGACAGCGGGGCCTCGTTCGAGGTGATAGCGGCCCAGCTAACGACCGCGAACACACCCCCGAAAAAGACGAGCAACGCGTCTACTGCCAGTGGGTCCCGCATATCCGGGAATCCGACCGCAGGACACCTAAATCTTCACGAGCCGTGGACGTAGCCCTTAACCGGATTGGCCGTCAATCAGGAGGCATGACAGACCACGACGACGACCACGCCTTCTCCGAGGGCCAGGGGTTCGACGACCCCTACGAAGGGTTCGATCTCGAACCGCCGGAGTTCGAGGTGGACCCGGACAAGGTCGACCCCGTCGACTCCCGTGTCGTCACCGACCTGCTGGACCAGCGGAATATCTCCTCTGACGCCGTCGACCCAGAGCAACTGCTCGACGTCGGCCTGGAGTACATGCACATCAACCGCCACGAACAGGCCGCCGAGACGTTCGAGCGCGTCGCCCAGTACACGGACGACGACCGGCTCAAACAGGAGGCCTGGACGAACAAGGGCGCGGCCCACGCGGAACTCGAGGAGTGGGACGCCGCCATCGGCGCGTACAAGGAAGCGCTCAACTTCGACGAGGAGTCCGACCACGCCGCCACGGCGGAGACGAACCTCGCGTACGCGCTGTGGAAATCTGGCCGCTCCGAGCAGGCGCTGGAACACGCCGAGCGCGCCGTCGAGATCGACCCCCGCTTCGGCGAGGGCTGGTACAACCGTGGCTTCTTCCTGCTCGAACGCGGGCTGGCCGACGAGGCCATCGACGCCTTCGACAACGCCGTCCGCCTCGGCTTCCGCAACGCCGACGTGCTCGAAGAGAAGGCCCGCGCCCTCGAAGAGGTCGGCGAGTTCGACCGCGCCGAGGAACTGGCCGAGGAAGTCGACGAGATGCGCGAGGAGGCCGAACAGCAACTGCTTGAATGATCCTCAACGAACGCGACACCGACGAGGGGTTGCTCGTCTCGGTCTGTGACCCCGACATCATGGGCGAAACGTTCGAGAACGGTCCCGTATCGCTGACCGTCAACGAGGAGTTCTACGGCGGCGAAACGGCCACCGAAGACGAAATCGTCGACAGCCTCGCCCGCTGTTCCGTCGCCAACATCGTCGGCGACGACGCCGTCAGCGTCGCCGTCGAGCACGGCTTCGTCGACGAAGAGAACGTGCTCGACCTGGGCGAGACGCGCCACGCGCAACTGCTCTGGATGTAATTCAGGTCGCTGCCGCGAGCCGACCCCGACAGTCTTTGGGTGCGCCCATCGAGAGGGCACGTATGTATTCTCGAGACCACGCCATCGTCTCTGCAGCCGTCGGGGCCGTGGGCGTCACCGTTCTACCGGTCCCTCTTCCGTGGTGGGCCGCCGTCGGCTACGCAGTCGTCGTCGGCGTCGCCATCGACTTCGACCACTTCGCCGTGGCCCGACTGGAGACCGGGGACTGGGCCGCGCTCCGCCGCTGCCTCCGGAACCCGAAGATCGCGGTGTTCGACCAAGACGAGATCTTCGGGCCGCAGGACCTCTGGCCGCTCCAGCGACTGCTCAGCCACCACCTCATCGGCGGCGTGGTCGTGTTCGGTCTCTGGCTCGTCTCCGAGCCGCTATCGCTGTTTACCGCCCTCGTCCTGTACGCCCACGTCCTCGGGGACCTCGTCTGGGACAACTACCTGCTGGAGACCTACCGGGAACAACACGCGATGGCCGCCGAGTCTGACTCCGAGTAGATCCACATGTTCCCGCTATCGATAGCGGACGACAGCCTGTGTACAGGGTGCCCCGAAAGAAACCTCAGCTGTCTAATAACGCTTCATTACCGGTTTTATTGATAGTACAGATCCTCTTAGGCGGTACACAACATATTCCGAAGTGTCTGACTAGCGAGAGAGCACGGGCTTTGCTCACCACACCTGTGTGCCGTGGTAGTATTACACATTCATTCGCGGAAAGCAGCCGCTTTCAGGCTGGTTACGCCGAAAGATCTGGTTAACAAAGTATCGTATCACGCAAGGGGAACCATGATCTGGTGGAGGGTAGCTGACGGCCAAACATGAATCTGCCGTCGGTCCCGAAAATCAGTCGCAAGTCCGTTCCGAGAGACGTTGTTATCGCCTGTGTCGGAATAGTTGCCACAGTACTGCTCGCGCCACTGGTGCTGTTCACAACAGAGATATTTGTTCTCATAGTCCCGTTATGTGGTGGGGTTGCTGGCCTGACATATCTGGCGGGGTGGCTACGAACCGACGAAGCACGCACGCACACGACAGCGTTCGTGGGAAAGAACGCGGTACGGGTCGTAGAGACGGCTGTCATCGTTGGAATTGGAGCCCTGGCGTTGCTTGGGGCTCTCCAGAACGGCCGGACAATTCAGTTCCATCTCGTGAGCGGCGTCATTGGCACGGCAATCATTGCGCAGATCGTTTTCGCTGAGACATCGGCATTGCGGCCCCGGGTCGTGCTGGCAGAACTGCTCGGGCTCCTGCTCGTGATCCAGTACACTGCCTTGCTGACCACTCCAGGATTCATTGGCGTCGACACATGGGTTCACGTAACCCAGTTCATCGCGGACATACAGTCCGCCGGAACAACCGCTGCGATCTCCGAGTCGAAGTACTCGGTGGCACCGGTGTATCACATACTCGTCGTCAGCGGTGCGGCGCTGTTCGGATCCGGTCTCCGGACAGCCATGTTTGCGAGCGTCGCGCTCGTCATTCCGATGACGCCACTACTAGTATACAGTACAGCCCGGTATATGCTAGCAGTACGGGGCTCGCTTCTCGCTGCAGCGTTGTTCACGATGAGCGATTATATGTTGCGCTGGAGTATCGACGTTATCCCGAACAGTCTTGGGCTCGTTTATTTCGCCGCTGTCCTGTTCGGACTAACGAAGCTATTCTACACCGACACCCGGCGCCCACTGTATGCGCTTACGCTGTACTGCTGTCTGTCGGTCGTCCTGGTCCATCAGGTGTCGACGTTCATCGTGCTTACACTGCTTGGTGCCGGTGTCGTCGCCAAGCTCGTCACAGACCATACGGACTATCTCAGTGGCGTCGCGGACCGCGTCCCCTCGGAGATTCCAACGGTAAACACGATTGGACTGTTCGGTACGACGACGGTACTGGCAATGGGGTTCTGGTCGGTTACGCCCTATGGAGACCAGTCATTTATCGGCCGGATGATTGTACTGCTCAGCAGCGACCTCTCGGGTGCCGGCTTCCTCAACCTGCGCAGCAGTAACGCCGCCAGTGAAGAACTGCCCGCCTCAATCGTGCAAGATGTCCCCACTGCAGTGACTCTCGTTGACGCAATGGGGTTCTCGATCCTGCTGTGTCTGCTAGTGCTGGGACTACTGGTGTTGCTTCAGCGACACCGCCTCACCCAACTCTCCGCGATATTTGTTGTCGGCGCGGGGATTATGCTTGTATTCACACTGGGGCTCCCACTGTTTGGCGTCAACGTCTTCATTCCGGATCGATGGTTCGCGTTCCTCTATGTCCTGATGGCAATCGTTGGCGTATTTGGCCTGCGATACGTCACACAACAGTTTGGGACCCGTACTGTCGTCGCCTGTATGCTGATTCTCGCGCTTGTGTTCCCCGGGTCAGTCTTCGTCTCACGTAAGGCGACGCTCGAGGACCCTGCCTTTGAGGAAGCATACCCGCGGTACTCACACACGGAGTCTGAGCTGGCTGCGGTGGAATCGATCTCAGCGCTCCGGTCACAGGATCGGAGTACAGTCGTGACCGATCACCCCTACCGGATGGTGTTTCCACTCTGGCAAAACCAGTCGTCGCGGCCGTTAGAGTACGACACCGATAGCGGCGGCTTTGAGAGCAGAGACCGGGTGTACCGGCGCTATCAGTCCACTGGGTCGCCAATCATCACTGCTAACGGTCGGTTCAAAAAAGTACAGCTTGACAGGGAACTCGTCTGTCCGTCCGATTCGGCCGTAGTTTATAACAATGGGGCGGTCCAGTACTGCCGTACTTTCGAGGTGTCAGGGTAGCTACCGATGATTCGCTCACTGTGTAACCGGCTGCTACACCGGACGGGACCGTACGCCGATCTGCTACTCGTCGCCAGCTATACGACCGTGGTGGCTTCGGTGTTGCAGTCTCCGGGATGGCTGGGACCGACGGCACGGATCCCCGTTGCCCTGCCAGTGTTGCTGTTCGCGCCGGGATATGCTCTGGTCGCTGCGATCTTCCCGAGCTTGACTATCGAATCAGTCACAAGCGATGGCCGAGCCCCGCCTACGCGACCTCGTAACCGGCTAAACGGGCTTGTCCCGGTCGAACGTGTGACACTCGCAGTTGTCGCAAGCGCATCGGGACTCCCGATGGTGTTGTACGGCCTCTCGATGGTGACTCGGATTCGCCTCTCGCTGATCTGTGCTGTCGCCGCTACCGTGACAGTTGGGTGCTGTGCCGTCGCTGCGGGCCGGCGGACTGTTACAGGCTGGGAGCCGCCGGTGGACGGCGGGCTTGGACGCGAAGTGCTCGGCATCGAGTCACGTATCGACGTGTTACCGGTTTTGGCCGCCGTCGTTGCAGTGGTACTGGTCACCGCCGCTGGCGTAGTGGTTCTCGATGGAAACGGAGCAACGGCGAACGCCGAACTCGCAATCGGAACTGAGAACGCTGCAGGAAATGTGACCATCGAAGACTACCAGGGCGTCTATTTCCCGGGTGATACGGGTAACTACACAGTCCAAATCGAACACCACGGCGATACGTCCCAAGAGTACACGTACGTTGTCGGCTTTGAGCGCCAGTCGGGGAACGGCTCCGGTTCCTGGTCAGTCAGGCAGCGGACGTCTGTTACCGCTCGACCGTCGATCCCGGTAACGGACGACGTGAGCGTGCAACTCGATGGACCGTCGGGCAACGGCACCGTCGTCGTGCTCCTATATGAGGGACAGGCCCCGGAAACACCCACGCGGGACAATGCACTCAGAGTGGTGTCTGTCCCTGTCGAGGTACGATTACCATGACCCCATCCGCGTATAGCCTCGGACTCTCGACAGCTAATTCGAGTATAAATTACTGGCCATCGCTTGCAGGAATACCAGATCTTATGCACCGATGGATACCGGCCCACGAGGGACCCAGTTCTGAAACTGCAACGTCGACGAGAGAGACAGCCGATGAGTGAGCGAGTCCTGTTCAGCGTCAATCATCCCGCACAGGTCCATCTTTTCAAATATGCCGCCCGGGAGCTCGAAGCAGAGGGCTTCGAGACGCTCGTGGCTGCTCGCGAGAAGGAGATGACGGTTGACCTGCTCTCGGCCGAGGGACTGGACTACGTCACACTTACCACCGAAAGCGACGGGCTAGTGGAGCTGACAGCCGAGCTTGCGAAGCGAGAGCGGCGGCTCTACAACTTGGCCCGTGAGTTTGATCCCTCCGTAATCGTCGCGCGGCTGGCCCCGCCAGCGGTCCACGTCGCCACTGCGCTTGGCTGTCGGAACCTTGTGTACATGGACACAATCCTTCGCCCGCGGACGGTTCGACTGCTGTATCACGGACTCACGCTCCCATTCGTCGACGATATCTGTTCGCCACCGGGGATGGACTTTCACGTTCCCTTTGGACAGTCACACACGGTCGGGTTCCAGGAGCTAGCGTACCTCCACCCCGACCGGTTCAAGCCGGACCCAGAGCGTCTACGAGCCCACGGTGTCAACCCAGATGCGACCTACACCGTAGTCAGACTGGCGGGCTGGGATGCGTACCACGATATCGGTGAAAAGGGGCTCGACGCGGCTACCAGGTCACAGCTCGTTGAGCAGCTATGTGATCGGGGCGAGGTGTATATTACCTGTGAGGGGGACTTGCCGTCAGAGTACGACCGGCATCAGCTCGCTGTCCCGCCGCATCTGGTCCATGACCTCCTCTACTTTGCCGACCTCTATATCGGTGATTCACAGACGATGCCAACTGAGGCTGCCCTGCTGGGGACACCAGCTATCCGAATAAATTCCGTCGTCGGAGACAACGATATGCACAATTTCCTCGAACTGGAGGAGCGGGAGCTGTTGTACTCGTATACAGATGGGACAGCGGCCATCGACCGGGCCGACTCTCTGCTGTCTGACGATGACGCGGAGCGCTGGGAGCGCGAACGTAAGCGGCTCCTGGCACAGCAGCGTGACGTAACAGAGCACATGGTCGAGCTTATCCGAACTGGTGGTAACGATTGAACCGATACAGACACCCTCTATCCCGTCGGTATGCATCGGTTTCAATCGCGGTACGCCTTGCTATAGCTAGATAATCCCCTGCTAACAAATGGATACCAGCGCAGTCCACGAGGTACTGGTGTTGCTATATGGAAGTTAGAACGGCCGTCCTGAAGTTATTCTCCGGAAATATCGCACTCGCGATCATTGAGTTTGCGGCGGTTGCCGGGTTCACTCGAGCTATGGGCACTGGGGCTATCGGGTCGTTCTTTCTTTTTCAGGCAGTCATTGGGATGCTCAATATCCCCGCTGATCTGGGCATCTCGAAGGCGGTTGAAAAACAGCTTTCGGCTGCTGCCCCGATGGGCGAGGTTCTCGGGACGGCACTCGTCGTCAAGACACTGCTGGTGCTGCCGTGGCTGGCCGGTCTAGTGGCATTTGCCTCGTATGTTGAGCAGTATATCGGCATTCCGGGCGTTGTACCCATTCTGGTCACCGGCCTCGTCATCAGACAGGTCCGAGAGCTTGCGCTGCGCCTGCTCGCGGGGGAGCTCCAGGTTGAGCGTAACGCAGCGGTGAAAGTATTCGGAAAGCTGACCTGGGTTGGAACGGGTGCCGTTTTCGTGGTAAATGGAATGGGTGCAAGTGGCCTCGTTCTCGGGTTCGTGCTGGGCGACCTCGCGGCTGCGCTCGGAGCCATGGCACGGCTCGATATCAGGGTGGGCTGGCCCCGACTGGATCGGGCGCGCGCACTCGTTGGATTCGGGCGGTACCTGTTCGTCGGGAGTGTCAGCGGAATCGTCTACGAGTGGATCGACGTGGCGATCCTCCGTCTGTTCGTCCCGGTATCGCTCGTCGGTGTGTACGAAATCGCCTGGCGGGTTGCCGCTGTCGCGCTGCTGTTGACCAACGCTATCCGCACATCGTTGTTCCCACAGATCTCAAGATGGCACGACCGGGACCGGTTTGAACGCATTGAAGACGCCTTCCGAACCTGGGTTCAGCTGTCGCTGTACGCGACTATTCCAGCGTTCGCCGGTGCAGTCGTCCTTGGCCCCGATCTTTTGACCACTATCTTCGGAAGCGCGGCTGCTGCGGGCTATCCTGTGCTGGTTGTGTTTATGCTAGAGAAGATCCTCCGGTCAGTACAGCTTGTTATCGGTCCGGCACTGTACGCAATGGATGCGCCGCAACTGGGCTACCGGGGCAGTGTCGTCGCTATCAGTGCGAACGTTGTTCTCAATCTCGCGCTCATTCCGTCTTTCGGTATCCGTGGAGCAGCGGTCGCAACGACTCTGAGCGCGGCGGCGGCCGCCGTGGTGTCAATCTATTACGTGCGGCAGTTCGTCCGCATTCCACTCCCGCGTAAACGAATCGTTTGGAGCGCTATCGCGGCGACACTGATGGCTGGTACAGTTGCGCTGGTGATTCGTCTCTTCGATCCCGGCTGGCTTCGTCTCAGCGTTGGCCTCGGAGTCGGCGTGTTGAGTTACGCCGGGCTGTTGTTGGCTAACTCCGGTATCCGAATCCAGTTGCGGCAGGCTATGGGGTCGCTTGGTTGGGCGTAGCAGTTGGGAACAGCGCTGCAGCGTGTTTGTCGACAACGGTGCTCCAGTCATGCGCCTCAGCAGTTTCTCTGGCCGTGCGCTCGATTTGACCGGCGAGAGCCGGGTCATCGAGACACTGCTCGATCGCCGAGCAAAGCCCCGTTGCTGTTCCATCGTACAGGAGCCCATTGTCTCCGTCCGTAATCAGGCGCTGGTGTGGCGGAATATCTGTTGCCATGACGACTGCGCCGGCTGCCATGTATTCGAGCAGTTTCGCCGGGTAACTGATTCGATACGACTCGATATCCTCTAGCGGAGAAATGGCCACATCAGTCCGGGTCAACAGCCCTGGGACGTCACTGTGGGGCACTCGTCCGTACCAGACGATCTGGTCAGCCACTCCCAACTTCACAGCCTTTGCCTGCATTGCATCGATGTAACCGGATTGGCCATCACCCGCGATATGGAACTCAAACGTCTCGCCACACTCTGCGAGCGCTTCAATAACGTGTGGGAGCCCCCTGGCTGCGCCGAGCGAGCCGACGTATGTCACGGTCAGTGGTCTAGAGAAGGAGTCACCAGTCTGTCGTCCGTCAGCGGGCTCGAACGTCTCAGTATCAACGCCCATTCCGATGACTGTCGCCGACGAGAGGTCCAGTCCGTACTCCTGTTCGGTGACTTGACGGATCCCCTCAGTCAGACAGGTGACCTGATCACACCGCTGCAAAGCCACTTTGACTGCGGCGGCGTACCCTGCCCAGATCATGACGGAGAGGCGCTCCACGGGCGACATATCTGCCTGTCTAGACGTGACAAAGTCACGCTTCTGTCGGACCGGAACCACCTGAAGCCCAGCGACAAAGCGCGAGTCACCGGCAATAGCACCAACCCATGCCTGAACGAGGGTTCGCTGGAAGCCATAGGTGGCATCGAACCGATGCCGAGCCCCGAGTACGGTCGCGTACAGTGTGGCGATGATGAAGAACGCTATCGTCGAAACGAGGCGGGTGTTGCCGGTTCGGATCGGATGGTAAACGACTGACGTGTTACCGGTATCGCCTGCATCGTGGTCTTTGTCGGCGCTACAGATGACATGAACAGTGTGTGTAGCTGCAAGCTTTGTCGAGATGTAGTGTGGGACAGTCGCGCTGAACGGTGATCTAACATCGCGGTGATGAATCAGTAGGAGAGAGCGACGCTGTGCCATCGGCTCAGGGGTTACAGACCCACCGGTACGGGTCGAATGCCTCGTGTGATTGTTCCTGCTATCATTTGCACCGAAAGTCTACGGTTACGGTCATAAGTAAAGGGGAGTTATGCGTACACAACCCGGAGACCGCACGGGAAGGCAGCGAGAGCTACCCGACTCGTCGACGGTAAGGTGTGTATTATATAATATCTCAGACAGCTACAGGCGGCAATGAATGGAGGCCAGCGGACGCGGCGGGGGTTTCTTAAAGGGATCGCCGCTACGGCCTTGACAGTCGGTATTAACTACCCCGGGACTGTCACGACCCAGTCGCGGTTCGACACTGTCGTCAACGCCATTGCAGCGGGTGCAGACCCCGATGGGTCGGAACGGATCGACAACGTCCTCGAGGGGTACATCGATGATGATACACTCATCGAGTTCCCCGCGGGAAGGTATCGTCTTGGCTCCCTCGACGTCGGCCCTGTTCGTAACTTGGGTCTACGAGCGAAGCCCGAGGCGCGGGTCTTGTTTGAGCCCGCGACACCAGCCAGCGATCAGCGCTCACTCATTACGTTCGAAGGGGTCGAAGACCTCCTTTTAAATGGACTGACATTTGACTTTTCACGGCCGGGATTCGGAAACACTCTCAGGGTGATCGCTAATGGTGACTTTCTGGCTCAGGACCTCAGAATCCGTGGTCAATTGCCGGATCAGGACCGGACGATACCACACGTCGGGTTCCGGTTTGACGTGCGCGACCCGGATTCGACAGGGGTTGTGAGAGATGTCTCTGCCCCTGACGGTGGACATCAAGGGGGGAACAGCGTTGGTATCTTCGTCGGTAAAAACCACGCCGGCACACTTCGATTCGAGAACTGCACTGTCGCTAACTTCCCCAATAACGGACTCTATGCCTCCGCGCCGGGCCGAAGCAGTCGGAACTATAGGGGTCGGGACGGCGTTGTACACGTTAAAGGGGGTCTGTACGCAAATAACAACATCGCTAACGTTCGGCTGGGATCGACCGGATCGACGGCTTACGGAGTCACGGTTCGCGTCGATTCGGTACCACCGTACCCGTCACTGGAGAAGCTAAATGTCCGCGGAATCAGGCTACGTGCCCAGTCCGGACAGTTCATCAGCGACTGCGATATCACTATCACTAGTGACGCAGGCCCCGGATTCGGTGCTATCGTCTATCACCCCGACCACGACTCTTCGACCGTTCGCAACACGACGATCCACGTCGACAAAGACGAGTACAATGCGGTCAGGGCCATCAGTGGGGACAGTGGCGGCACCGGGGCACCACTTACTCTCCGGAACGTTAGTGTGACTGGCGACGCAGCCGGCGGTGCTGCCGTTGTTATCGCTGATCGAGACAGAACAGTACTGCGGGACTGCGTAATCGAGCAGTCGGGAGCGGGGCGCGATGGAGTTAGGTTCACCAGTGCAGACGAGTGCCTAATAACCGACTCAACCATTCAGGTTCCCGGCGAGCCGCTGTCGCTTATCGACTCATCCGTGCGGAAGGTTCGGCTTACTGTCTGAATCTGTTCCTACCAACTGAAGCGTAACTGGTAGTTACTTGGCCCCGAAAAATGCGGTAGTCGTAATCACGCTTTATTGCATTATTAGTAACGTTCTCCTGAATGGTCGAAAAGAATTACATACTACCCCACAGTTATGATGGGGCCAGTTCTAGTGCGGACTCCGCCAAAGAGGGACGGTTACTACTGACGCGAAGGCAGCTACTGGGAGGCATACTGGCTGCAAGTACAGTACCGATGATTCCGAAGGGACTTGGAATGCCATCTTCTCGCACTCTCGAAATAATTTCAACGGATCAGCAAAGCGAGACTGGCTCCCTCGACGTGCGCTACGAGTTTACCACAACAGGCGAGATTGTCCCGGTAAATGACGGCGAGAACGCAGCAGAGGCCAATGATAGCGTGGCGAAAAACGACGACGAAACGTGGACTGCGATTGGGTGGACAGGCAATGGATTCGGCGATAGCTACGAAATCAACGGTATCGTTACCGATTTCAATGCCAGTGGGAACTACGAAATCCGGCTGGACGGAGCGGTGGTTACAGTCTCGGAGCTAGTTGCACCGGCTGACCACGTCGTTGAGATACAGACCACCGAAGACCCCTCTGAACTCGATTACGAACTGACGACGACGGGTGAGCCGATTCCGTGTACTGGTGATACGGAAAACGCCGCTGACGACAATGACAGGATCGTCCGTAACGACGACGACACCTGGATGATCGACGGATATACTGGTAACGGCTACGGCGACCAGTACTACTTTTCCGGCGAGATTATCGACTTCGGGCCCGTTGAGCCGTTCGCTTCGGTATACGTTGATGGGAAGCAGATCGACCTCTCGCCGTTTGAGCGGTCTCCAGATCCGGCTACAGAGATCGGCGGTGGCGGCAGGTATACCAACACGGTTCCTGAGTCAGATGCCAACTACGTAGTCGAGACACTCTCCGAGTTGCTTACTGCACTGGATGCTGCTGGCCGCGGCGATATTGTCTACGTTGCTGGCGACGCTACCATTGATGCCTCGCCAGTTACCGGAAGTGACCGGCTAACTGTGCCTGCCGGAGTAACCCTCGCTTCTAACCGTGGTATCGACGGCGCGTCGGGTGGCCAGATCTCCACTGGCGTCATCGATTATGAACACCTCATGGGCCTGAGCGAGGACGTCCGATTGACCGGACTCCAGATCAGAGGACCCGAAACCGGATATCGCGAGTACAGTACCCCGGTATCCAGTGGCGTCACCGTTGAGAGAACAGGCTGTGAAATCGACAACACCGAGCTATGGGGGTTCAACCACGCAGCACTCAAACTCCGAACGTCGACACATATCCATCACTGCCATATCCACGACAACCCCATGGGCGGACTGGGCTACGGTATCCAATGTTTAGACGGGGACAACACGCTCATAGAGTACAATCGATTCGACTTTAATCGCCATTCTGTTGCGAGTGGGACCGGGAAGGCCGGATACGAGGTCCGATACAATCACTTTGGCGGCACCGAAACACCCTCCTATCAGGTCGGAACACATCAGCCGGGTGGGACGACGCTGCTGATCCATCATAACACCTTCACGCCCCTCCGACACGTTGGTCGACATCCTGGGGAACCGGGAACGCACGTCAGCATCCGTGGCGTCCCCGAAGACCGCGGTGAGATCCACCACAACTGGTTTTACAACCCAAAGCAGCCATCGGCGGGTCGGGGTAACGAAGCAGTCATCCAGCCACACGTCGAATCGTTAACAAACCTTCGTTTCGGGAACAACCACTACGGACAGAATATTCCTGACGGCGATGTGGGGTGTCCACGGCGCTAAAAAGTACTCTAAGGAGAACGTTACTAACACCCTAGATTCTGAAGACATCCAATCGATGGGGACCGTCGTCATTTCGCTGGACGCCGAACTCGCATGGGGGTTTGTCGATTTCCCGGTCTTACCGGACCGACGACTCGCGCGCGCCCGGGAGATGTGGCTAAAATTGTTGGACCTGTTTGAAAAGTATGATCTTCCCGCCACTTGGGCGGTCGTTGGCCACTTGTTTCTTGAAGACTGTGATGGTCGACACCCGAACCACCCGCTCGATGCGGCGTGGTTTGACAGAGAACGGTCTTCAGAGCATGAGGATCTGTGGTGTGCGCCGGATCTCATTGACACAGTTGCCGACGCGACAGTCGACCACGAAATCGCTTGTCATTCCTTTTCACACGTTAATTTCCAGTCTAGCAGGGCCTCGAAGTCTGTTGCGGCGGCCGAATTGGGGCGGTGTCACAAGCTCGCCGACCGTTGCGGAATTGATCTGTCCAGTTTCGTGTTCCCACGTAACCGTGTTGCACATCGCGATGTCCTTGCGAGATCGGGTTTTCGTTGTTACCGTGGGCGGCAGCCACCGTGCTGGCACACTGACAATCGATTGACGCCACTGGTTCGGGCCGTCAGTGGCTCGCCGCTAGGAATTACGCCGCCCATTGTCCATCCTCGTGTCGACGAGCATGGACTCGTTGAGATCCCGGCGTCGCTGTTACTGTTTTGCTTCGAAGGATGGGCTCGCCAGATAACTGAGACACTGTGGGCTGACCCCGTTGTCAAAATGGTCCAGCGAGGGGTCAACCAGGTCGACGGTGGTGATGGAATCTTCCACCTCTGGCTTCATCCAAACAATCTCATCAACGACGCGGGGATCAAGCGGATGGAGTCGGTATTATCATATATCGATCAAAAGCGTGGCCCGGGTCTCGCGGTCCGGACCATGGAGACAGTCGCACAGCGGACTGTCGGCTCGGCCCCGCAGCAGACCTAGTAAGTCCATCCTTCTACCGATAATGAACTTATAATTAACTGAGAGTCAGCCATCGCCACACTATCTGTGGAGTTAGCAGAGAGATATGATACTATACATATGTGCTAGGCGGTCGAGCGAGGCCTTGATGGGGCCAGTTGACTGTCTCAGCCTGATGGGTGAGGATGTATAGAGGGCACACTGTTGGTGTGGTTGTCCCAGCGTACAACGAAGCGGGACTCGTCGGGACTGTCATCGATACAATTCCGGAATACGTCGACCGGATTTACGCTATCGACGACTGCTCGACAGACGACACATGGACAGAAATTCAGGCACACGCAAGACTGGACCAGGCGGATGCCCAGTCCAATCCGGAGCCATCCGTGCAAACAGATGGTGGGTTTGAACAGCGAGTCTGCCCGATACGCCACGAAACTAATCGCGGCGTCGGTGGCGCGATCAAAACAGGGTACCGCCATGCGTTGCGGGACCACATTGACGTGACTGCCGTGATGGGCGGTGATGGGCAGATGGATCCGAGTATTCTCGACTCATTCCTCGATCCCATCATCGACGGCGAGGCGGACTACACGAAGGGTAACCGTCTCCACAGACCGGCGTATCGTGAAGCGATGCCCCGTGCCCGGCTTGTCGGCAATGCGATCCTCACAGCGTTGACAAGGGTCGCGTCGGGCTATTGGGGGATAACAGACCCCCAGAACGGGTATACAGCCATATCACGGCAGGCGCTGTTGGCGATCGACCTTGACGGGATGTACGAGTACTACGGGTACTGCAACGATCTGCTTGTGGAACTCAGCGTTAGTGAGATGCGGGTTGCAGATGTTCCGATGCCAGCGAAGTACGATGAAGCCGAGTCGAGTATTCGCTATCGGGAGTACATTCCAAGGGTCTCGTGGCTGTTGGTGCGGAACTTCTGTTCACGACTGGATCGAGCATACGTCCGAGAGGGGGTCTACCCGCTCGTACTGTGTTACGTCGCTGGTTTCAGTGCGATCTGCGTCGGACTGGTCGCCGGCGTACTGGGGCTGGCACAAGACACTGGACTTACAGCGGCGGCGCTCGCAAACCTGTTTGGCGTCCTCGTCTTTTCGCTCGGAGTGGTCCTCGACCACCGGAAGAGTCCTGGGACAGAGGTGGGTGTACGTGACTGAGTGTCTCTGGCAGGACCCAGCGACCACTCCTGCCACAAAGAGGGAGTAAATCCCGATGGACGTTCTTCAGCTTGTGACAACCCGGCGGCCGTTTTTTCACAAGCAAGTCGAAGCGCTGGAGCGTCACGGCATCAACTGTACGGTTCTGGAGGTGCCCGGTGGCGACGAAGCTACTCGGTCACCGATGGCGTATCTCCAGTTCTACACGGAATCGCTTAGTGCCTCCCCGTGGCAATACGACCTCGTCCACGCTAACTATGGATTGACTGCGCCGATGGCACTGGCACAGCCGACCCGTCCGGTCGTCCTGTCGTTATGGGGATCGGACATTTTCGGCCAGTACGACTGGCTGAGTCGCCAGTGTGCCACGCTCGCTGACGAAGTCGTCGTAATGTCTTCGGCCATGGCTGATGCGCTTGGAGAAGCGTGTCATGTGATCCCTCATGCCGTCGATTTCGAGCAGTTCGAGCCAGTCCCGACCGAAACTGCCAAACAGACGTTGGGCTGGGATGACGGCAAATATCACGTGCTGTTTCCTTACGACCCCGACCGTGCCGAAAAGGACCATCCCCGAGCCGTCCGTGTCATAGATGCGGTCAACGAGCGTCTCGACACGCCGGTCTCGCTTGAGGTCGTCCATGGGGTCGCCCACGACCGGGTCCCGACATACATGAACGCCGCAGATGCGCTCATACTGACCTCGACCCACGAGGGGTCACCGAACGCGGTCAAAGAGGCGCTGGCGTGTAATACACCAGTGGTCTCGGTAGATGTCGGTGACGTCGCAAGTCTGATCGATGGGGCCGCTCGGTCTGCCGTCTGCGCGGACGACGAAGAACTCACGACGGAACTTACAGCGACCCTCCAGTCGTCAGAGGCTGTCCACGGACGGGCTGCTGTCGAGCCGCTACGTCTGAATCGGATGGCAGAGCGTCTGACCGCAGTGTACCGATCAGCTATCGACCGGAGGTGTGCATGACTGCTCACGAGACGACGATCCACAGTACAGTTACAGCCGTCAACGCGAACCAGTGGAACAATCTCGTCACACAGTCGGACCTCGGAACGGTGTTCCACCGGCACGAGTGGCTCCGGGCAGTCGAAGCAGGTCTGGATCGGCCAGCCTATCACGCGGTCGTGACGAAAGGATCGAACCCGGTTGCTGTGCTTCCGACTGTCCTGGTACCGGTTGCAACCCCCGACCCAGCGGATCTACCGGGCCCCGATCGGGTTGTGGAAGCGACGGCTTCGCACCTGCCAACTGAGCGTCTAGTGTCGCTCCATCCCGGCACTGGCGGTCCAGTAATCGCCACAGACCACGAGTCGTGCCTCGATACGATGCTGTCGGCACTCACAACAGCAGCGCCACGGCAGGCGCTTTCGCACAAAATACGGACCGGGAGCCAGGCACAGAACAGATACAGTAAGTACCTCATCGGCCAAGGGTATGAATCGACAGTCACTTCCTGCCGACTCGTACTTGACCTTGCGCCCGGGTGGGACCGTATCAAGTCCGGAATGGACCGGACACGACGGACGGAACTACGCAACGACGCAGTTACCGTCGAACGAACTGACTTCGATGGCCCGATGCTGGCCTCAATCCATGCCGACTACGTCCAGAACATGGAGCGAATCGGAGCGGATAGCTTTCCAATGGCCTTCTTTGAGGCGCTTGCCGAACACATGGACGAACGAGTCGAGGTGTTTACTGCTCGCCGTGAGGGCAATACCCTCGGCCGGCACATCTGCATCGTAGATGAGGAGCAGTCAGCCCTCAGATACTACTTTTCGGCAGTTCCGGAGACGTCAGCCTACGAATACGGGACATCGGAACAGCTCCATGGCGCGGCCATTCAGTGGGCCATTGACGCTGGCTTCGAGAGCTACGACTTCGGCGCGACGGGTGCGGACTTCAGAGACGGATTGTTTACGTATAAGTCACAGTACGGACCAGCGGTCTGCCCGATCGTCCAGTGGGACAGAGGGCTTTCGGCGGTCGCCTGGCGTGCGTTCAAATTCGGACGCCGGCTCTATCGCGGACAGAACTACTGAGATGACAACTGGAACCAAACCACGACAATGAGTATCGAGATTGAGTGCGTCGGGACAGACCGACATGAAGAGTGGGATAGCGCTCTTGAACATTCGCCACACGCTACTGTCTTCCACCGGTGTGCGGCTCTAGAGCAACTGGCAGCCGACTCAGGGACGGAAATCCACCGGCTGATGGGGTTCAAGGGACAGGAGCCGATCGGTGTTCTGCCAGTCTTCGAGCTTCGAAAGGGGCCGTTCAGTGCTGTTTTTTCCCCGCCACCGAACCTCTGGATTCCCCGACTTGGTCCGGCGTTCGTCGTTCGAGGGGACCCCAAGCAACGCAAGCGTGAACGACGTCGGCAGGGATTCATCGATGCAGCATTCGAGTATATCGAAGACACGATTGATCCGAAGTACCTCCGAGTGCGGTCGCCAACCGGGCTCAATGACGTCCGGCAATTCAAGTGGAATGGCTGTACAGTTCGGCCGGAGTATACGTATGTCACCGACCTCTCTGGTGGAAAAGACGCCGTTCGAGACCGGTTTACCAGCGAGGCGCGTCGGCGGCTCCGTATCGGGCAGGAGTCGGAGTCCGAGTACACGATCTCTGAGGAAGGACTTGACGCGACTGAGACGGTGATGCACCACGTTGAAAGCCGGTACAACGAGCAGGGCGAGCCGTTCCCCGTTCCCACTGGGTTCCCCGGGCGGCTCTACGAAGCGCTTCAACCGGGGCAAATCCGCCCCTACGTTCTCCGAGTGGATGGCGATGTCGTCGGCGGGCACATTTATTACGACGACGGAGACACAATTTCGGGCTGGCTCGGGAACGTCAAGCCCCCCGATCATGTGGACCTCCCGGTCAATGAGTTGCTCATCTGGCGAGGGATTACTGATGCGATCGAGCGGGGGCGAACAGCCTATGAACTGGTGGGTGCAGGTGACCCCCGTCTAAACAGGTATAAACTCCATTTCGGGCCCGAGCTAACCGGGTTCTACTCTATGGAGCGGAGCGGAGCCGGTATCGATTCACTACTGCAACTGTATCGGTGGTTTGCACAGTACTCCTGATTTTACAGGTACTGTGTATATAATCACTCGTTGAAAAGAATAACTTACTGATAGGTATGGTAGTATTATATAAAATATATACTTTATAATAAAGCCTGTATAGTAAAAATAGCCGCTTGGACATGCCTTCTAACCATAGGGCTTGTTGGTGGTATGGAGAGCAGTACTCGGCCAGTAACACGCTGGTTCCTTTCCTGCTGAACAACGTATTTACGAGCAACAGGGTGAGCGGAGGTATCGAATTCTATGCGAGCTGAGGTGGGTGAAAGCGCAACTATTTCGCCACAGGCGACGGTGGGCTACGAGTACAATGACGATGTCTCACCGACAGTCCTCGGCACAGCGGCAACAGTACGTGCCGGGACAGTCATCTACTGTGACGTCGCCATTGGAGCATCGTTTGTCACAGGACACAACGCACTGGTTCGGGAGCATACAACCATCAGTGACGATGTCGTACTCGGAACGAACGCCGTTATCGATGGGAAGACGGAGATTGGCTCTCATGTTAGTCTTCAGACAGGGGTGTACGTCCCGTCTCAGACAACCATCGGGGACAACGTCTTCCTCGGCCCACATGCAGTCCTGACAAACGACAGGTATCCAGTGCGTAGCGACGGTAGACTGTCGGGGCCAACCATTGAGGACGGAGTCACTATCGGGGCGAACGCCACGGTGTTACCTGATGTGACTATCGGCGAGCACAGCTTTGTTGCTGCAGGGGCAGTCGTCACGACAGATGTTCCGCCGAATAGCTTAGTGGTCGGCGTCCCGGCCAGCCACGAACCACTGCCGCCTGAACTAGATACACGAAACAGGCTAGAGCAATGATCAACCTTGCCACACCCGACATCGGGGATGCGGAGCGCGAGCGGGTGCAAGCAGTACTCGATAGCGGACAGCTGGCGGACGGTCCGCAGGTGCGAGAGTTCGAGAGCGAGTTCGCCACGCACTGTGGGGTGTCCCACGCCGTTGCTACCGCCAACGGGACCACAGCCCTCCACGCTGCGCTGAAAGGACTTGGCATCGGAAGTGGCGACCGTGTCCTGACGACGCCGTTCTCGTTCATCGCGAGCACGAACGCAGTTCGCCTCGCCGGGGCGGAGCCGATATTTGCCGACATCGCTCCGGCAACGTACACCTTAGACCCCGACAGCGTTGAACGGACTATTGCGGCCCACGATGGGGCCGTCGACGCTATCATCGCTGTTCATCTCTACGGATTACCTGCCGACATGACCAGGTTGCGAAGAATCGCTGACGAGCATGACATACCGCTAGTGGAGGACGCGGCACAGGCCCACGGAGCGGCTGTCGGCGGCGAACCGGTCGGTAGTCTCGGCGATGTGGCCTGTTTCTCCTTTTATCCAACAAAGAACATGACTACTGGCGAGGGTGGGATGGTTGTCACCGACGATCCTGTGGTCGCGGCTCGGACCGAGCGGTTCGTCAACCACGGTCGTGGCGACGAGGGATACACCGACGTAGGGCATAATTTCCGGATGACGAGTATCGCTGCCGCTATCGGCCTAGCACAACTAGAATGCCTTCCAGAGTACGTCGCGACTCGGCGAGAGTACGCGACGATACTGACTGACGCACTCTCGGCGACTGACCTGACGACTCCTGTCGAACCGTCCGACCGCCGGCACGCCTACAATCAGTACACTGTTCGCTGTCGGGACCGAGACGGATTGATCGACCATCTCACCGCACACGATATCGGATACGGTGTTTATTACCCGACCCCGATCAATGAACAAGAGGCGTACAGCGGTGTTACTGCCGACACACCCGAAGCGAAGCGCGCAGCTGCGGAAGTATGCTCACTTCCGGTACATCCGGCGCTGGAGCAACGTGAGGTCGAGCGAGTGGCGGAGGTGGTCCAGACGTATGGGTGAGACGCTCGATGTCGGTGTTGTTGGCGTCGGAGCAATGGGTCGACACCACGCCCGTGTCTACAACGAGCTGTCCGGTGCGACGCTGATCGGCGTTGCCGACGCCAACGCGGACCGAGCAAAGCAGATCGCTGACGAAAATGGGGTCCGGGCCTGTGACAGCGCGGAACTGTGCAAGCAAGCCGATGCGGTCTCAATCGCCGTCCCGACGCGGTACCATGCCGAGGTTGCTCGACAGTGTATTGACGCTGGGACTGGGATGTTGATCGAAAAGCCGTTGGTCGTGAAGACTGCGACCGGACGCGACCTCATCGACGCTGCGGATGCCGAGGACGTGACCCTTCAGGTAGGCCATATAGAGCGGTTCAACCCTGTGACAGAGGTCTTGGATGAGATCCTCACAGATATCGATGTTATTTCTGTGTCGGCCAAACGGCTAGGGCCGTCAGTCGATCGCACTGTTGAGGACTCGGCAGTCACCGACCTCATGATACACGACATCGATCTGATCTGTCATCTCCTGCCGTCCGCAGTATCAGATATTCAGGTCAGCGGCGCTGCACAGGGCCGATACGCGACAGCAACGTTAGAGTTTGCCTCCGGAGTCATTGGCTCGCTGACGGCGAGCAGGGTCACAGAAAAGAAGATCCGCCAGTTCAAAATCACCGCGGATTCCTGTTACGTGACCGCTGACTTCATTGATCAGTCACTGGAAGTCCATCGCCAGTCAGTTCCGGAGTACGTTGCGACGGACAACGAGGTCCGGTACCGCCATGAGAGTATCGTCGAGAAACCGGCAGTACGCACCGGGGAACCACTCAAACGCGAACTCGAGTCCTTCCTCGATGCTGTACAGACGAACAGCCAACCGCGTGTCACAGGTGAGGACGGGATCCAAGCCGTCGAGTTAGCACAGACGATTGACCGAAAAGCGTTCGACACGGGATCTTCGGAAGGGGAGTTCACCACCAATGCACAGACAGACTGAGTCAGTAGGTGGCGTTTACGGGAACGACGCCACTGCCGAGCAGGTTCAAACCGCGTTTGAAAACGGAACCCTCCCGGTGGCAGTGTACGGACTCGGCAAGATGGGGCTCCCGCTGGCTGCTGTGTTTGCCGACGTCTGTGGCGCTGTCATCGGTGTCGACATCGATCCGGCAGTCGTTGAAAGTGTCAATGCTGGCAACTGCCACGTCCAGCGCGAACCGGGACTGCCCGATTTAGTGGCAGACTGTGTCGCCGCCGGGAAACTTCGCGCGACGTCTGACCCGGCCGCTGCGGCGGCTGCAGCGAACGTTCACGTCGTCATCGTGCCGACACCGCTCACTGACACGTCTGAGCCCGATCTCTCGATGCTTGACGCTGCTATCGATGGGATTGCGGAGGAGGTCGCACCCGGGGACCTCGTCCTTGTTGAGTGCACCGTTCCACCACGGACGACTGCTGACCGCGTCCAGCCCGACATCGCTGCGGCAGCCGGCTTAGAGACCGATGCGTTCGGTGTCGCATTCTGTCCCGAGCGGACCGCGAGTGGACGCGCTATTCAGGACATCCGCGGCGCGTACCCGAAGGTCGTTGGCGGTGTCGACGATGAAAGTACCCGACTGGCAGAGTGCATCTACACCAGTATCAACGACAGCGGTGTTATCGCTGTCGCCGACGCAACCACTGCCGAATGTGTCAAGCTGTTTGAGGGATTGTACCGTGATGTCAACATCGCGCTGGCAAACGAGCTAGCGACGTTCACCGACGAGCTTGACGTCGACGTTCGGGCAGCAATCGAGGCTGCCAACACGCAACCGTTCTGTGACATCCACGATCCTGGACCCGGAGTTGGTGGCCACTGTATCCCAGTCTACCCCCACTTCCTCATCGAACCGTTTGACACCGAGGCGCCGTTGCTCGAAACCGCACGCGAGGTCAACGATTCGATGCCGGTGTTTACAGTCGAGACACTCCGCGAAGAACTGGCCGCCGACGGCGTGGAACTGGCCGCGGCCAGCGTCCTTGTGCTCGGGCTGACCTATCGCCCCGGTGTGGAGGAAACGCAGACATCGCCGGCCCGTACAATCGCAGAGAGGCTGTCAGCGGCCGGGGCCGACGTCGACGGGATCGACCCGCTTCTCGACGATACCGCCGAGTTCGACCTGAAGCAGCTACCACTTTCTCGGGCGTCAGAGCGGGACTACGACGCTATCGTCATGGTCACACCGCACAACGAGTTCGGGGCGCTAGACTGGGCCTCGATGGGCCGACCAGCGGGCTCAGTCGTCATCGACGGGCGGGACACACTGACGTTGTCTGACACCAGCCATCGTGTCTACACCGTCGGGCGCGGACCCGTAGAGTAGACGGAGATACGCCAGTCAGTTGTCCTGCCAGTCAGGTAATCCTGCCAGTCCACGTTCCGGGACGCCACTAATCGTCAACACGGTTGCGGTGGAGCTGAACGCTCGTTTACTGGCCCGTCTGCAGGCTGTCACATGGACTGGCCGCACTCCCGTCGAACCGTTCCGTAATACCTGCGACCGAAGGAATGTTGCCTGTTGAGCCCCTGAACAGAACCAATGGGACACGCTGAATCTGAACTACTAGACGTGGAGCGTATCCGCGAGGACTTCCCCATCCTCCAGCGCGAGTTCGGCGGCGAACAAGTGGTGTATCTCGACAACGCGGCCACCACGCAGACGCCCGAGCCGGTCGTCGAGACCATCGCCGACTACTACCGGACGACGAACGCCAACGTCCACCGCGGCCTCCACCAGCTCAGCCAGGAGGCCAGCGTCGCCTACGAGGACGCCCACGACCGCGTCGCCGAGTTCATCGGCGCATCGGGCGAGCGCGAGGAAATCGTCTTCACCAAGAACACCACGGAGAGCGAGAACCTCGTCGCCTACGCCTGGGGCCTGAACGAACTCGGGCCCGAAGACGAGGTCGTCCTCACGGAGATGGAACACCACGCCTCGCTTGTCACCTGGCAGCAGATCGCCAAGAAGACCGGCGCGACGTGTCGCTACATCAGCGTCGACGAGGACGGCACGCTCGACATGGACCAGGCCCGTGAAATCATCACCGACGACACGGCGATGGTCAGCGTCGTCCACGTCTCGAACACGCTCGGGACGGTCAACCCCGTCTCGGAACTGGCGGACATCGCCCACGACCACGGGTCGTACATCTTCGTCGACGGGGCCCAGTCGGTCCCGAACCGCCCGGTCGACGTGGAAGCCATCGACGCCGATTTCCTGGCCTTCTCTGGGCACAAGATGGCCGGTCCGACCGGTATCGGCGTCCTCTACGGCAAAAAGCACCTGCTGGAGGAGATGGAGCCGTACCTCTACGGCGGCGAGATGATCAAGAAAGTCACCTTCGAGGACGCCACCTGGAACGACCTCCCCTGGAAGTTCGAGGCCGGCACGCCCGTCATCTGCCAGGGCATCGCGCTGGCGGAGGCCTGTGACTACCTCGACGATATCGGCATGGAACGAATCCAGCGTCACGAGGAGCAGCTCGCCCAGTACGCGCTGGAACAACTGCGGGACGAAGGCGACGTGGAGACGTACGGCCCGGCCGCGGGAACGGAACGGGGCGGTCTGGTCGCGTTCAACCTCGATTCGGTCCACGCCCACGACCTCTCCTCGATCCTCAACGACTCCGCCGTCGCCATCCGCGCCGGCGACCACTGCACCCAGCCCCTCCACGACAAGATGGGCGTCCCGGCGTCTGCGCGTGCTTCCTTCTACGTCTACAACACGCGGGAAGAAGTGGACAAGCTCGTTTCGGCTATCGACGACGCCCGCCAGCTGTTCGCGTAGTTGTTCTCTCAGTTTCCGTCGGAGCTGCGGATCGGTTTATTGACAGTTTTTATATTACCGCGGCGCACGCCACCTATATGACACACCACCGATAACTTTCGGCGGGACAATGACTGATACCGATGAAGCGGAGCGGCCGCTGACGCCGGAAGCGCTCGATTACACGCACCTCCCCGATCAAACGATGTACAAGGTGTCACTCGACGACGCCAGTCACTTCGAACAGGGCGGGGACGACATCCGGACGTACCCTGTGTGTATCACGAACGAATTCAAGTTGCTGTACTTCGAGATGGACCCCGGCGCAGTCATTGACTGGCACACGCACGCACCCAGTTTCGACGAGGTGTGTCTGTGCCTCGATGGTGCCGCCAGATACACGCTGAAACGCGAAGACGGAAGCGAGCAAGTAATCCGGGCTGAACGACGCGAGTTCGTCTATCTACCCGGTGGAGCACGACACAAGATCGAATCTGTGGGAGAAGCCAGTCACGAGGGACTGGTCGCAATGCCGTCGGACTCGGTCGGACGCCTCGAATTGCTCGAAGGGAATGAACCGTACCAGACAGAGGACTGGCCGGTTGCGCTGTGGGTCGACCGAGTCCGCGACGAAGTCGTCACGAAAGACGAGAACGCCGTCACGGAGTAGGTCCAATAGGTACGTATCGGGAAATCACGGGTCCGCAGCGAGGTAGATGACAGCGAGCTCGTAGAGAGCGGGGTTCGGCGTCGCAATCGGCCGGGCCTCCTGTACAGCCGCCAGCGCGGTCGAGAGCGGGCGATCCTCCTCGGCGGCGATGGCCGTCGCAAGCAGCGTCGAACTCCGGGAGACGCCAGCCTTGCAGTGAATCAGCGCCGGACCGTCCGCTCGGACGAAGCGCCGGGCGGTATCGACGGCCGCCTCGAACGCCGCCCACTCGTTGCCGGGGCCGTCGGTGAGCGGGTGGTGGGCGGTCGTGAGCGGGTACGCCTCGGCCGTCGCCGAGAGGACGTGCTCGAAGGAACGGTCGTGCGCTTCGGGCCGCGCCGCGTGTTTGTTGCCGATAAAAAGCGGCCGGTCGCCGATCTGTCGGATCACCGGCGCATCGCTGACGAACCCCACAGGTCGGACAGCACAGTCGGTTGAAGCCGAAGCGTCGTTCTGCCCCATGTGTTGACAGAACGGACTGCGATAGTAAATACTGCCTACTGATGGGAGAGCGGCGGTCAGTTCTCACAGACCGTCGGAGCCGCCCCGCCGAAGAACAAAATACATGCGAACCGATACCTCGGAACGCTTTTCCGACTGACAGCCGTATCTTAGTTCAATTATGGGTATCGGTGGCTCGGACATGTACCGGCAGCAGATCCTCGATCACTACAAGAACCCCCGGAACTACGGGGAGATCGAGGACCCAACGTTTACCCACATCGGCGAGAATCCGATGTGCGGCGACGAGATACGGATGGATGTCGTCCTCGACGAGAGCGAGGAGACAATCGAACAGGTCGCCTTCCAGGGCGACGGCTGTGCCATCTCCCAGGCCTCCGCGTCGATGCTCTCACAGGAGCTAGCCGGGATGGCGGTCGAGGACCTAGAAGCGATGGACCGCGACGACATCACAGAGATGCTGGGTGTCGACATCTCGCCGATGCGGGTGAAATGTGCCGTCCTCGCCGAGAAGGTGGCTCAGGACGGGGCGGAGATCTACTTCGGCGAGAAGGACATCGACCGGACGACGACCGAAGACGACGACTGAGACGGACTCACACACCGTCAGTACGCTTTTCATGCCACTCGGGTGATAGCCCAGTCAATGCCGGAAAACGAGTGGGACCCCGACGACTACGACGGGGGACACAGCTTTGTCGCCGAGTACGGAGCGGACGTGGTCGAGTTGCTGGACGCACAGCCGAGCGAGCGCGTCCTCGATATCGGCTGTGGCACGGGCCACCTGACAGCCGAAATCGCCGACCGAGGTGCGGCTGTGGTCGGTATCGACGCCGCCGAAGAGATGGTCGCTCAGGCTCGCGAGCAGTATCCCGACCTGACGTTCGAGGTCGCCGACGCCCGGGACTACGACCCCGGCACGTTCGACGCTGTCTTCTCGAACGCCGCACTGCACTGGATACCCAGCGACGGCCACGACGCCGTGTTGTCGATGGTCGCCGAGGCCTTGGACGAAGGCGGTCGCTTCGTCGCGGAGCTTGGCGGCCAGGGGAACGTCTCACAGGTCGAAACAGCGGTCCGTTCGGTACTCGCCGAACGGGGCTACGAGACCGAGAACCCGTGGTATTTCCCGAGCCTCGGCGAGTACACGTCGCGTCTCGAAGCGCACGGACTGGAGGTCACCGCGGCGTGGCTGTTTGACCGTCCGACACCGCTTGAAGGCGGTAGCGCGGGCTTGAGAGAATGGCTCGAAATGTTCGGCGATTCGGTGCTGGCTCCGGTCCCCGAACGCGACCACGGAGCTGTTCTGGACAGTATCGAGGACCGGCTGCGACCGGCGTTATACGACACAGAGACCGAGACGTGGACCGTCGACTACCGGCGGTTGCGGTTCGTCGCCAGTCGATAACGAACAGCTGGCCTGTGATTCAGGCCAGGAAGACGTGGCGCGGTCGGTCGGCCAGTACGTCGCGACCCCAGTCGACCGTCTCCGAGAAGTCGTCGGAGCGGAAGAACGCCATCGCATCCTCCTGTGAGTCCCACTGGCTGGCGATGAACATGTCGTTCTCGTCGTCGTGGTTGAACAGCAGCGAAGTCTCGCGGTGGCCGTCCATCTCTTCGAGCAGGCCGCCGACGGTGTCGAACTTCTCGACGAAGTCGTCGTGGTACTCGGGCTTGACGGTGTAGAACATCCCCATCGTCCCGAACCCGTCGCCCTCTCCGTGGCGGCCGACAACGCCGGGCAGGTCGGTGAGGTAGTCGCTGGCGGTCTGGGCGGCGTCTTCGGTGTCCCACAGTGACGCGACAGCCGAGAGGTCGCCGTCGGTGTCGCCGTACACTGTCGTCTGGACGTGGGTGTCGTAGCGGTCGAACGCGCTCCGGAGGTCCGCGACCTCCTCGTCGAGCGTCGCCGCGTCGGCTTCGGAGTACACGACCAGCGCGTACACGTCTTCACCGTGTGGTTGGCCGGCATAGACGCCCGCCGATTCGAGCGTCTCTCGGATGGACTGCGACGACTCGGCAGTCTGGGCGTCACTGCCGTCCTCGGTCTCGGCGCTCTCGGCACCCTCGCCGAGGGCGCCGCCGAACTGTTCTTCGACGCCGTCGATGTCCTTCAGGAACCCGGCCGCCGTCTCGGCGGCGTCTTTCGCCGTCCAGATGCTGACGACGTAGGTCTGGCCGCTGTCGGCGCGCACGGCCGTCCGGACGTGGCGGTCGTAGTGGTCGAAACTGCTCTCGAGGTCGGACACGTCGTCGACGATGTCCTCCGCATCTGCCGAGGAGTGGAACACCAGCGCGTAGTCCCCGGCGTCGTACGCATCGCCCTCGTGCAGCCCCAGTCGGCCGAGCCGCTGTGGTGCGTCGTCGACCTCTTCGAAGTCGGCCGAGACGTCCGGCCGGCCGCCCGAACTGCTCGACGATCCCGAGTCGTCTTCGTCGGAGGATTCCTCGGAATGCGGATGGTCGCCCTCGCTGGCGCTCCCGGGATGGGCACCGCCGTGGCTATCGGTGTCACCGCCAGCGTGTGCCCCGGCCTGTGCGTCGCTCGCCGTCGGCTCTTCGGCGTGGCTGTGACTCGTGCCGGCATCAGCCGGCGCGTGTTCGTGTTCCGCAACGTCCGCCGGTGTCTCCGGAACCGACTCGTCGTCGGTCGGAACGCGCTGACCGGCCAGGACGGCCGGCAACTCCGACGGGTCGAACTTCCGGCCGACGTAGAACGGACCGAACTCGGCGAACTGCGAGGTCGAGGGGTCGAATCGCATCTCGGTCAGCAACTCCTTGATGTGGCGCATGTCGTCGCTCCAGAGCGTGATGCCCCACTCCCAGTCGTCGAAGCCGATGGAGCCGGCGATCATCTGGTTCACGTCGCCGCCGTAGGTGCGGCCGATGTCACCATGCCGTTTGATATGGGCCGCCCGCTCCTCGAAGGAGGTGTCGTACCAGTTCTGGTCGGGCTGGCGGCGCTTGCTCATCGGGTAGAAGCAGACGAACTCGTCGTCGGGCACGTCGGGGTGGAGTCGGGCCTGGATGTACTGGGCCAGCCCGGAGTCGTCGTCCACTTCGCCCTCGAAGTACTCGCGGGACTTCTCGGTGTAGCCCGACGCCTCCGTCACGGAGACGTAGGAGAACTCCCGTTCGGTGAAGGCGGCGAACTCCGTCTGCTCGAAGTGCCGTTCGGCCGCGTCGAGGTCACCCATCGTCGGCCGCAGGTGGAGGATCATGATGTCGGCCTTGTGACCCATGACGGTGTACACCGCCGTCTGGCCCTCCTCGGCGTCTTCGACGGCTTCGTACGCGTCGAGGAAGCCGATCCCCTCCGAGAGCGCACGATCACGGACTCGCTGGGGGGCCTCGCGCCAGGCGTCCCAGTCGATGCTCCGGCAATCGTGCAGCGCGTACCAGCCCTCTTCCGTGGCTGGCGGCTTTCGTTGGTCCATAGAGATCGGTTGCAGGTCGACAGTAAGGAAACTTCTCATGTCGTTCCGGTCCGGCGACTTCTGACCCAGCAGTTCAGGCTATGCTTTTATTAGGCTAACGTGACAGCGAATCTATGTTGTCGCATGAATAACCCAATCGATAGACGGGTCGCAACTGCCCTCCAGTCGTACACGGTACTTGCGGTTATTGCCATTCTCATTGGTGCCGCCGTCGTACCGTATGCGGCGTCGGTCTCCGAGGGTGACGAACAGTACGTCGCTGTAGTGAACATCGACGAAACGATTTCCAGTTCTAGCTCACAGGACACGGTACAGAAACTCCGCGAACTCCGCAGTAACGAGTCAGTCGAGGCAGTCGTCCTGCGGGTGTCGAGCCCCGGGGGGAGCGCCGCCTCCAGTGAGTCGATGTATCTGGCTGTCAAGCGGCTCTCGGCCGAAAAGCCGGTGTACACGAGCGTCGACCAGTACGCCGCTTCCGGCGCGTACTACACCGCGGTCCCGAGCGACCGCATCTACGTGACGCCGGCCAGTCTCGTCGGCCACGTCGGCGTCATCGGAACCGCGCCGAGCGACGGTCTGAGTTCGTCCGCCACTACTGGACCAGACAAAGCTCATCGAGGTATGACGCGCGACCAGTACTACGCGAGCCTCGAATCGATGAAACGGGCCTTCGTCGGTGCAGTCATGACCGAACGCGGTGACAGGCTCAACGTCTCCCGCGAGACTGTCGCTGAAGCGTCGGCCTATCAGGGCGGTCGCGCGGTCCAGACCGGCTATGCGGACGAAGTCGGTGGACTCGAAGCCGCGATAGCCGGCGCGGCCGAAGCCGCCGACCTCTCGGAGTATCAGGTCGTGTACCACAACCCCGCGGACCCACAGGGGCTGTTCCTCCTCAGTGGCGGGAGTGAAGCCGGTGGGAACGCTACCGTCGCCGCCGAAGGCGCACCGTACACGTTCCAGGGCGTCGACACAGTCCACTTCCTCATGATATACGGCACGCCGGAGAACCAGCAAGTCGTCTACAACAGCAGCGCACAGGGAGGTGCCTGAGATGTCATCTGATAGCTCAAGTCCGGTCGTTCGAGCAGGATTCTTCGTCGGTATACTCGTCCTCTCGGCGGTTGTCGGCACCGTAGCAATAGGTGGCAGTGGTCAGGCAGCCCCCGATGTAACGCAGGTGAACGCCCCATCGTTCAACAGCGACGAGTCCGTCGTGACTCCGGCCGACGAGAGCGGTGAACTCTCGATGTCGGCCGACGCGTCCGGGAAGACCGTTGTCATCGACGTCGCTCACGCCGGCGACATCGACCGCGAAGCGCTCACGCCACTCGTATCGACCCTGACCCAAAACGGAGCAACGGTACGGTACCACGTCGGTGAGCGGCAGAACGGGAGCCCGCTCAACGAGTCACTGCGTTCGGCTGACGCTCTCGTCGTCCTCGGCGCGGAACAGCGCTACACCGAGAGCGAACTGAACGGTCTGACCGCGTTCACCGATGCAGGCGGTCGCGTGCTCTTGCTGAACGAGCCGTCGGAGGCGAGTCCCGCCGGACTGGGGCTTTTCGGCCCGATTTCCTCGGATAGCGTGACCAAGCCGATGGCCCCACTGGCGAGCCAGTACGGCCTCTCGTACGGGAACGGCTACCTGTACAACATGCACGAGTACGACACCAACTACCAGAACGTCTACGCGACGCCGACGGGCGATACGGAACTCACAGAGGGCGTCGACCGAACGGTCTTCTACGCTGCGATCCCCGTTCAGGGCGGCGACACCGCACTCACTACGACGGAACAGACAACGCTCTCGAAGACCCGGCGACAGGACACGTACGGCGTCGTTGCTCGCTCGGGGAACGTCGTCACCGTCGGTGACACGAACGTCTTCACACAGGAGTTCCTCTACCGGGCCGACAACGAACAGCTAGTCGGGAATCTGCTTGACTTCCTCGTCACAGGCGAGAAATCACCCGCAGACGCACCACAACCCGCAGACACCGGCGAGTCCGGACCTGGCGGCTCGCTCCCCGGTGCCGGAACGGGCGGTGGCGGCGCACTGCCGTCCGAGCCGGAATCAACCCTGACGCCCGAACCGAACGAGACGATGAGGGCCGACGAGTAGGGCGTCACCGCCCGCTCTCGTCGGGGATACCGGCAGAACAGGAATAACGCAGCAATTGTCGAACCGCGGCGAGTGCAGTCAGTCGTCGATGTCGAAGACGCGGCGCAGTTCGCGCTCGATCTCGTCGACGTATTCGGAGAGCACGGCGTCGAGTTTCTCGTCGTCGACGATGATCGCCGAGAGCCGCTCGGTCGGGTTCTCCGGCAGTTCGACACTGAACTCGCCGTCCTCGTAGAACGGCTCCGACTCGTTGAGGACCTGCTGGTCGATCGCGTGGACTAGCTCGGAGTCGTACGTGTCGTTCATCCGCTCGAAGGCGTTCTTGTAGGCCTTCTGGAGCTCCGGGAAGTAGTTCGCGTACTTGTCCTCGAACTTCTCGGGGTCGAACTCTGTCATTGTCAGAACGGTACAGGGCTGGGGATAAAGATGGCCCGATGTTCATACTGTCGGCTGTACGTCTGTGACGAATTTCGCCTCCCAGGGGTGTCGACTATCCAGAGATAGTTACAGCCGACAGTATCACCGTTGTATCGTGCGTGCGTCCTTCTGTGGGAGGTACATCGTGAGGTACGCGACGAAGCAGATGCCGAAGATGCCACCCAGGACGAGAAAGACGCGGATGTCTAGCCTGGCGATAGCTGCGATAATCTCTTGCAGCGACGTCCGCGGGTTCGCGAAGCCGAACGTCTCAGTGTAGGCTAGCAGGCCGGCGACGACGACGAGCACGATATCGAACAGGCCCCGAGAGTCCATCGTGGGGTGTTCGGAGAAGCGGACGTATAGCTTTTATTGCTGATACTGGTGGCAGCGTCATCAATCGCTCTGCCGCACAGTTTGCTACGTCTCGGCTACGATACTTGCTCGCTGATAATCTCGTCGGCGGCCTCGATGAACGCCGATTCCTTGCCGGTCGGGATAGTCGCGCCCGCCGCGATATCGTGGCCGCCGCCGTCGCCGCCGACGGCCTGGGCGGCGTCGCGCATCACGACCGACAGGTCGACGCCCCGGCCAACGAGCGGGCCGGTCGCCCGCGAGGACACCTTCGTCTCGTCCTCGTCGGTGCTGGCAAAGGCGATGATTGGCTTGTCCGAATCGACGCCGTCGGTCCCCAGCGCCATCCCGGCGACGATGCCGACGATGGTCTCGCGGATGGCGTCACCGGCGTCGAACCACTGGACGGTCCCGGCCTGGGTGACGCCGCGCTCCTTGACGAGCGTGAGTCCCTCCGAGAGGTTCCGGCGGTGGTTCGACAGCAGTGTCCGCGCCCGCTCCAGCGGTGCGTCGCGCTCGCCGAGACAGACCGCCAGTCCCACGTCCGCCCGTTCGTAGCGGGCCGTGGCGTTCAGGAGCGTCGAGAACTCGCTCGCGTCCCGGAGTTCCGTCCCGCGCGGTTCCGCGGTCAGCGTGTAGGTCGTGCCGACCAGCGTCTCTATCTTGTCCGCCGGCACGCCGCGCTCGACGGCACGCTGGACCAGCCCGCTGGCGACGGTCTGGCGCTCGTCGGCGGAGAGGTCCGCCCACGTCCGCCAGTCTCCATCGGCTTTCAGGTCCAGACCGAGGCCTTCGAGGAACCGCGTCGCGCCGGCCTGGTCGTTCGAGATACCCGGAATCGGAACTTCCGTGGCGTACTCAAGTAGCTTCGGCAGCGGCCGGGTCTGTTTGCCGTACAGGGAGAGGTCGGTGCCCTCCTCCAGCACGTCGGCGGCGATGCCCTCCTCGACGAGACCGGCGTTGGCTCCGACGAGTTCCCCGCCGACGGCCTGCATGTCCCCGACTGCGCCGACGACCGCCAGCGCGGCGAGGTCGCGGTTGTCCGTCTCATCGGTCGAGAGCGCGCGGGCGAGGACGTACGCCGCTCCCGCACCCGAGAGCTCCGACGCCCCGTTGATGCCCTCAAGCAGCGGATTGAGGTGAGTGTCGAAGTCGGCGTAACCGTCGGTGTCGACGACCGCGTCGGAGTGGCAGTCGTCCGGGGCCGACGGCTGGTGATGGTCGGCGATGACCGCCTCGAAGTCGCCCGCGGCGACGTGTTCGGAGATCACGTCGAGCTGGCCGGACCCGAAGTCCGTGAACAGCACGGTGTCGTACTCCCGGGCGGCGATGCTCTCGATCTCAGCGGCGTCGAGTTGCTTCTTGAACACGGTCTCGACGGGGATGCCGGCCCGCGACAGCGCCGCGGTGGCGATGGCGGCGCTGGTCAGCCCGTCGGCGTCGATGTGGGAGGCCAGCAACACGCGGTCGGCCGCCCGGAGTCGGTCGGCGCAGGCGGCCGCGCGGTCGGCGAGCGCTGGAACGGGGCCGGTCGTAGTCATCGTACCGGGGATAGGTGCGCTCCGGCATAAAAACGTTCAGACGCGCGGTCAGTCGTCCCAGACCGGCGTGCCCCGTCAGGCGACCTTCCGCTGGTCGCTGAGCGTGACGGTCCGGTCGGCCGTCTCGACAGTCGTCCGGATCGTTATCCAGCCGTCCGCCTGTTCGATAGCGTAGGCGTCACCGAACGACAGGTCGACGCGCCGAGTCGTGGTGTAGGACTCGTCAGCTTCGAGCGTCCCCACGTCCTCGGAGCCCTCCCAGACCACGTCACCGTCATCAGTGGATTTCCCGGCGTAAATCCGCGTGTAGACGGTGATGTCCGCCGCCGTACTGTTCTGCTGATTCGTCAGCGTCGAGGTCACGTCGCGGCAGGTCTGGCCACACTCCTCGATAGTATCGACGGTGAACGCAAACGGCGGAGTGCTGGCCGCGCCGCCGTCAGCATTGGTTCCGTCCTCGGTGCTGGCGGTATCGCTATCAGGCGTCTCCGTCGGGAACTCCGAGAGGTCCTGCCCGCTGCTTTCCGCCTGGAACGGACCGAGGCCGGCGACGAACGCGCCGCCGATACCCGCGAGCAGGAGCACGACAGCGCCGCCGACGGCGAGCAGCTTTCCGTTCATCGGTCTACGTCCCGACCCCTGTCGCCGCCCCACTCACGTCCGAGCCGGGGCTGTCGTCGCTCCCACCGGCGAGGAACTCCTGAATCGCTTCGATGATCGTTGTCACAAAGTCAGGGACCTGATCCGGGAGACCGCCGGGCGGGCCGACGGCGTTCGTCCCGTCGTCACCGTCCACCGCGGGCGCAGCCGCGGCCGCCGCTGTGAAGAGTGTCAGCGCGAGCACCAGCGTGCCGACCGTACGCAGTAGGGTTCGTGTCATCGTCGTCCATCGATTGATTCCGGCACCCCATCAAGTAGCCAGACGGTAAGCTCGAATAACCGCGGATTTCCGTCGTTTTAGCCGATTAACCCCGTATTAAATCGAGTAATACCCTGTTATTATAATATCTACAGTCATACGAGATGACATGAGAGCTATCACGACCGAGCCGCAGTCGGAATCGCTTCGAGTTCCTGTCCGACCGGAGCAGGCCCGATGAGTCTGCTCCGACGGTTCGCGTTCGCGATCCGCGCCAAGTTCAACGCCCTGCTAAACCGGACCGCGGACCCGGCAGCAGAACTGGATTACTCATACGAACAGATGCGAGACGAACTGCAGGACGTGACCCGCGGTATCGCCGACGTGACGACCCAGAAGAAACGCCTGGAGATACACCGAACCCGGTTGCGGTCGAACGTCGAGAAACACGATACACAGGCCCGGGCCGCCCTGCAGGAGGGGCGCGACGACCTCGCGCGCCGGGCGCTGGAGAAGAAGCAGGTGAACGTCAGCCAGATCACGGAGCTGACGGGCCAGATCGACGACTTACAGGAGACACAGGACCGGCTGGTCGGCAAACGGGCCGAACTCAGCAGCCAGATAGAGCAGTTCCGGACGAAAAAAGAGACGATGAAAGCCCGCTATCAGGCCGCCGAGGCGTCGGCCCGAGTCTCGGAGGCGTTTACTGGCGCTGGCGATACGATGGCCGACGTGCACCGCTCCATCGAGCGCGCGACGGAGCGCACGGAGCAGATGGAGGCGCGCGCGGCCGCGCTCGAAGAACTCGAAGAAAGCGGCCAGCTCGAATCGGTACTCGATGACGGTGACTCCATCGACCAGGAACTCGACCGGCTCTCCAGCGAGCGGGCCGTCGAGAACGAACTGGCGACGCTGCGGGCCGAGATGGACGAGCGCGACGCCGTCGAAGAGGCCGCAGAATAGCTCCGAAGAAACGCCGAAACCGCCGTCCGAGTGTCGTTACTCGTAGTGTGTCGGGGCCGCCGCCTCGACGGCCTCGCAGGCCAGCGCCTCGAAATCGGCCTGGTCGGGGACGACGTCGACCGAGATGCCGGCGTCCTCGGCCGTCTCCCGCGTCGGCCCGCCGATCGCGCCGACAGTCGCCTCGTTCAGCCCGTCGATAGCGGACTCGCGGACGCCGCGCTCCGCGGCCGCATCGAGGAAGTGCTCGACCGTGAGCGAGGAGGTAAACAGCGCCGCGTCGAGGTCCCCGCTGGCCGCCAGTGCAGCGGATTCGCCCGATCCCGGCGGCCGGACCAGCCGATACAGCACGGTTTCGTGGACGTACGCCCCGGCGTCCTCCAGCCCGTCAGTCAGCACCGCGGAGCCGTGGTCCGACCGGGCGACTTCGACTCGCGCGCCGGCCACCGCCCCAGACAGCGTTTCGACCAGTCCCGTCGAAGAGTACTCCGCGGGGATGATGTCGACGCCGTAGCCGGCCTCGTGGAGCGCCCCGGCGGTCGACTGGCCGATGGCACACACCGTCGCCTCGCCGGGGTCCCAGCCGGCTTCGGCGGCGAGTTCGACGCCGGTCTTGCTCGTCAGAACGACGTAGTCGGCGTCGGTGCGCGGCGTGACTCGGTCGTCGTCATCGCTTTCGTCACTGGCGCTTGGCATCGTTGCCGGTTCGACCGCCAGCATCGGGTCCGGGACCGGGTCGGCACCCAGCGACTCCAGCAGTTCGACCGCGTCGTCGAGGCGGTCGTCGGCCGGGCGGAAGGCGGCCACGCGAAGGCGGGGTTCCTCTCGCATCAGTACCCCCCCAGGAACTCCACCACCCGCTCGCGCTCGCCGGCTACCTCGCCGATAACAGTGATAGCAGGGGGTTCGATGCCGGCTTCGTCGCAGACCGAGACGATGGTGTCGAGCGTGCCGGTGGCGACCTGCTGGTCCGGCCAGGTCGCCCGTTCGATGAGCGCCACGGGCGTGTCGGGGTCCATCCCCGCCTCGCGCAGCGCCTCGGTGTACTGTGGCAGTTTGCCGACGCCCATCAGGACGACGAGCGTGCCGCCGGTCGCCGCGAGCGCGGCCCAGTCGACAGCGGATTCGTCCTTCGTGGGGTCCTCGTGGCCCGTGACGAAAGAGACAGAAGAGGTGTAATCGCGGTGCGTGACCGGAATCCCGGCGGCTTCGGGGCCGGCTATCGCGCTCGTGATACCCGGGACAACCTCGACCGGAATCCCGTTCTCCGCGAGATGGGCCAGTTCCTCGCCGCCGCGGCCAAACACCGTCGGGTCGCCGCCTTTCAGTCGGACGACGGTGTTGCCTTCTTCGGCAAGTTCGACCAGCCGGGCGTTGGTGTACTCCTGGGGCGTCCACTCGCCGCCGGCGCGTTTGCCCACGTCTTCGCGCTTTGCCTCGGGAATCATCCCGATGATTTCCGGGCCGGGGAGCTTGTCGTGGAGCACCACGTCGGCCTCCTCCAGCAGGCGCTTTGCCTTGACTGTCAGCAGGTCCGGGTCGCCGGGTCCGGAGCCGACCAGGTACACCTTGCCTGTGGTCATTCCTCGTCCTCCTCCCGCACCGTCGAGGCGTCGTCGTCGGCGCCTGTCGAGTCCCGCTTGGCCTCGGCAATGAGGTCGTCAGCGCCCTGTTCGGCGAGTTCCGCCGCGAGGTCCTGTGCCGCGTCGATGTGGTACTCGGCCGGGACATCGCGGCCGACCGAGACCTCCTCGGTGCCGTCCTGTGAGAGCACGCGCACCCGCGTGTGGACGACGCCGCCTTCCAAGTGGGCGTGGACGCCGATGGGCGCGACACAGCCGCCGCCCAGTTCTTCGAGAATCGTCCGCTCGACGGTCGTCTCGACACGCGTCTGGGGGTCGTCCAGCCGGTCTTTGATGTCCAGCGCGAGGTCGCCGTCGACGGCGGTCACCGCCAGCGCGCCCTGCCCCGGGGCCGGAACGAACCGGTCGGGGTCGAGGTCGGACATCCCGACGTAGCGCGTGAGCCCGGCCCGGTGGAGGCCCGCCTTCGCCAGCACGATGGCGTCGTACTCCACGTCCGGGTCCCGCTCCATCGCTCGACGCTCAAACTCGGTGAGGTCGTCGAACCACTCCTCGACCGTGCGGTCGTAGGGGTGTTCGTCCTCTTCGTCGGTGTCGGGGTCACCGGCGTTGCCCTTCCGCTCCTGTTCGGCCTCGTGGCGCTCCTGATGTTCCTGCTGGAGCGACGGGGCCAGCAGTTTCGCGATGCGCGTGTCGACGTTGCCCCGGAGCGGTTCCACGGTGAGGTCGTCGCGCTCGGCGAGCAACTGTGCCTTGCGTCGCAGGCTCGACGTACCGACAGTTGCACCCTCCGGCAGTTCTTCCAACGAGTGGCCGTCCGGCGTCACCAGTACGTCCTCGGCGGCGGCCCGCTCGGGGACCGCCGCGACGACGAGGCGTTCGGGCCGTTCGGTCGGCATGTCCTTCATGGAATGGACCGCCGCGTCGAGTTCGCCGTCGAGAACCTTCTCGTCGAGGCTGCGAACGAACGCGCCGGTTTTGCCCAGTCGGTGGATGAGTTCGTCCCGTATCTGGTCGCCCGTCGTCTCCACCTCGACGAGTTCGACCGACAGCCGGCGACTGCTCAGCGAATCCCGAACCGTCGCCGCCTGGCGCAACGCGAGGTCCGAGCCCCGCGTCGCCAGTTGCAGTGTCTCCCCGCGTGTTGTCATACCCGACACTCCTCGGTCAGCGCGTAAAAGCACACTTCTTCGTCGGTTCGCACGGCCCCGCCAGCGCTGCTCACCACGGCTCGTTTTTCAGCCCGAGCAGGTAGGCGATGCCGTTGGTGACGACGTGCAACACCGGCGTCGCGACGACGACGACGACCAGAACCGGGAGCGTGAACGTCTCGGCAAACCACGACGGCGCAGCCACGAGCGCACAGAGCAGCGCTCCGACGACGAAGTCCAGTTGGTCTAGCCCCGGGAACGCGGCCCCGCGCTCGCGGCCCGTCCGGCGTTTGAGGAAGGAGGCCCCGATGTCCCCGAGCATTGCGCCGAATGCGAGTCCGAGCCCCGCACGGAGCGGAAACGTCGGGAGGTCAGTCCCCAGTGCGGCGCTCACGCTGGGCGCGACCTGTGTCAGTCCGAGCGCGAGCAGCGTCCCGGCGGCGGTGCCGATGAGCGTCCCGCGCCAGGTCTTGCCGTCGCCCAGCACGCGCCGCCCGCCCCACGTTCGGCCGCCGTCTATCGGTCTGCCACCGCCGGCGAGTACCGCGGCGTTGTTCGGGATATACGCCGGCAACATCGCCCACAGCGCCCAGACGACCGTGTCGACCGTCTCCATATCCTCGCGGTCTGGTCCCGTCGTCTTAATCTGTGTGACTCGCTGCTGCAGTGATGGTTGCTTGCGTTGGTTCGGATGCGACGAGCCAGAAAGCCCCCGATCGGAGCCAGTCGGAGCTTTCTGGCTGTTGAGCACAGAGACGGCGACTCAGAGAGACGCTTCCACACCTGCGGCTAGCCACGTTTCTAAAAAAGATCGAGAACTGGCCTCAGAACGGCGCTTCGGGGCCTTCGTCTTCGTCGCCGCCGACGTCGCCGCCGCGGGATTCGCCGGGGAACGACGGGCTCATGCCGCCGCTGCCGCCGGACATTCCTTCCTGCTGTTCCATCCCGGTACGCGCGGTGACCTCGTTGATCTCCGGGATCTCCTTGACCATGCGCGTCTTGATGGCCTGGATGGTCATCGGCGAGATGCCACAGCCGGAACAGGCGCCGCCGAGGCGGATCGTGACGCTGCCTTCCTCGCGGTCGATCTCCTCGATGGCCGCGCTCCCGCCGTGCATCTGGATCTGGGGGAAGTTGCGGCGCAGGAAGTTCGTGATTCGCTCGCGCAGGTCGTTGGCGTCCTCTGTGTCAGTGCTCATAGTGAATTGTATTCCGTCCCGGGAGGGCTTAGACCTTTGGACTAACATCTATATGACGGGCGAGAAACCGCGACCCGCCGGCACCCGCCCGTAGTTACTCCGACCATACCTGAAGCTTCTACCGGCGGGGTGAGTAGCCCGTCGTATGACACCCTCCGCTGACGAACCGCGGCTGTTCGAGTGTGAGACCTGCGGCGGCGTCGGCATCGGCGACAACCGGCCGGAGTGCTGTGGCAAGCCGATGGCGGCGACCGAGACAGGGGAGACGGCGGTCAGCGAGCCGTCACTCGAAACCCTGCTGCAGACCGTCTTCGATATGTCCGGCACTGAGCTGGATGTCTGTCTCTGCGTGATGGAAGGCGGCGAACTGACCGTAACGGCGCTGGCCGAACAAATCGGCTACGACCGGAGCGTCGTCGCGCGGCATCTCAATCACCTCGCCGACCTCGGTGTCGTCGAGAAGCGCCGGCGAATCAGGCCGGAGGGCGGGCATGTGTACGTCTACACGCCACAGCCGCCCGAAGTAGTGCGTGAGCGGCTCCGCGGGGAGTTCCTGTCGTGGGTTCGGCTGGCGACTGCGCAGTTGGACGACCTGCAGCGCGAGAAGGTCGAGGCGATAGCCGACGCCAGAACCGACGAGCGACAGTGGACCGTGTTTCAGGAGCAGTAGCGGCGACCGCGACGGCTCAGGTACGGCCGATCTCAGATGCGGTCCGCGGTCACGGCGTAAACGACCGCGAGGACAGCGCCGTAGACGACGTGCCACAGCAGCGACGGCGGCGCGAAGTTCGGGAACGGCGGCGAGGCGGGCGAGCCGACCGCGCCGAGCCAGACTGGCATCAGGAGCGCGGCAAAGAGCGCCCAGGTGGCGACGCCCCAGCCGACGCCGAGTCCAAGCAGTTCCCCGGGCGATTCCAGACTGAGGAGCCGCGCTAGCCCGGCGAACAGCACGCCCATCACAGCCCCATGGGAGAGGTGGACGACGAGGCCGGCCGCCGGGCTCGGCGGCGGCGCGAGTCCGTACAGGGACGGGATTGCGACGGCGAGCGTCGCGGTGTTCATCACCAGTATCAGCGCCCCCATGACGGCGCTCCCGGCGATACCGCCGAGCACGCCGGCTTTCCAGTTGCCGGTACTGACGTCGTACGTCTGTGTCGTCTCTGTCGTCGTTGACATGCATGTGAACGGTCGCGCCGTCTAGCAAAAGAGCCGGCGTGGCTGTTCGACCTCGTGCCACGTCCCCGGAAGAACTATACACCGGCTCTCGGCAGCCATGGCCAGGCAGGCAGCTAACTTTCAAGCCGCGGCCGGACGGACGTGTGGTATGGCAGACTCCGACACAGTGATGGCTCGGTTCGAAACCCCCGACATCGACGACCTCCCCGAAGACCTGCAGGAACGCATCGAAGAGGAGACCGAACGCGCCGGCTTCACGCCGAACATCTTCCCGGCGATGGCCTATCGCCCCTCGCACTTCCGGGCCTTTTTCGCGTACCACGACGCGCTGGTCGAGGAGACGGCGCTGGAACGCGAGGAAGTCGAGCTGATAATCGTCGCCGTCAGCGGCGTCAACGACTGCCTCTACTGCATCGTCGCCCACGGTGCGCTGCTGCGGATCTACGCCGACGCGCCCAAACTCGCCGAGCAGGTCGCTGCGAACCACCGAACTGCGGACATCAACGAGACGCACAAGGCGATGCTCGATTTCGCGGTGAAGCTGACAGAATCGCCCGCCCGTATCGAGGACGCAGACCTCGAACGGCTGGAGGACCACGGCTACAGCCGCCGCGCTATCTGGGACATCGGCAGCGTCGCCGCCTTCTTCAATCTCTCGAACCGCCTCGCACAGCTCGCCGACATCCGCCCGAACGACGAGTTCTACGACCTGGGCCGCTGACTCGTGGGCCTACTGGCTACCCGACCTCACGCCGCCTCGGCCGGCCGCACCGCCCCAGCGCCACACTCCGGACAGGTCAGGTCCTCAACGGTCGCCACGCGTTGTGCGAACTCGGTCTCGCAGTCAGCACAGCGGAACCGGTAGTGCTGGTCCCCGGAACCGAACAGCTCGGAAACTGTGTCAATCACACCCATACTAGTACACTCAGCGTCGAAACCCCAAAATCTTCCGGCTGAGATATATTTTCGGCGGGGTTTGATACATATAGCATACATCACAGCGCGTATCTATACACCTAGTAGTTCTGGTCTTGCCTATCAGGGGCATCCACAGGTGTATGAACAAAACACTCTATCTGATGCAGAAGGACAGCGAAACCCGAATCGAAGTTGACGACGACGGCTACGACCGGATCATGGAGAACGGCAACGTCGTCGGCCACCACATGAGCAACCCCATCGTCAAGCTGACGTAAGTTGCCCGACGGAGCGAACTGGCTGACGCGCAACATCCGGGAGTTTTTGCCGCTGGCTGTTAAACTGGTGTCCAATGAGTGACGCCGACGGCGGTCCGAAACAGGTCTCGGACCCGGCCTACCACAGTGAGAACCACACGGCCGCCCAGACCTGCGGCTGGACGAAAAACGCCCTTCGCGGTGAGGGGAAGTGTTACAAGTACATGTTCTACGGTATCGAGTCCCACCGCTGCATCCAGATGACGCCGGTCGTGAAATGCAACGAGCGGTGCGTGTTCTGCTGGCGCGACCACGCCGGCCACGCCTACGAACTCGGCGACGTGGAGTGGGACGACCCCGCGGCGGTCGCCGACGCCTCCGTGGAACTCCAGCGGAAGTTGTTGTCGGGCTTCGGCGGCAACGACGAGGTACCGCGCGAGGTGTTCGACCAGGCGATGGAGCCGCGCCACGTCGCCATCTCGCTGGACGGCGAACCGACGCTCTACCCGCATCTGCCGGAACTCATCGAAGAGTTCCACGACCGCGACATCACTACGTTCCTCGTCTCCAACGGGACCAACACGGAGATGCTAGAGCGGTGTGACCCGACCCAGCTATACGTCTCCGTCGACGCCGCCGACCGCGGGACGTTTGATTCGACGGTACAGGCGATGGACGACGACGCCTGGGACTCGCTCATCGACACGCTGGACGTCCTGGCCGAGAAAGACGACACCCGCACCGTCATCCGGACGACGCTGGTCAAAGGCCACAACATGCACCACCCCGAGTGGTACGCGGCGATGTGTGACCGGGCCGATGCGGACTTCGTCGAGATGAAGGCATACATGCACGTCGGCCACTCGCGGGGCCGCCTCGACCGGGACTCCATGCCCGACCACAGCGAGGTCCGGGAGTTCACCCGAGAGATGGGCGAGTACCTCCCCGACCACGACGTGCTGAAGGAGGTCGAGGACTCCCGCGTGGCGATGCTCGCCGAGGACGAGAACACATGGGTTCCGAAACTGGAGAAGTCAAGCGAGTTCTGGGAGCAGGACTCGCTCGTTGAATACTAACGGTATCGTGCGACGAGGAACCACCATCACAGCGGTGTGATAGGGTCGAACGTGTTAGGCAGCGGCTTGAATTGTATCCAGTAGAAACGGTAAGACGCGCTTCTGCTACCAACCCCGTACCAGTTTTTCTCCGTTCCAAAAGTGGAATGCATTCCACCTTCGGTATGCTTATCCGGCGGGAATCCCTACTGCAGTGCATGGCTGAATCAACGGGACAGGGCGTCGGTCGGGACGAACTGGCGACGCTGAAACTGCTCGCCCTCGACGGTGCGCTCGACGAGTCGGCAAAGGTGTCCTGTGCCGATCTCGCGGAACGACTGGACGCCTCGAACCAGACCGCCTCGCGGCGGCTCCAGCGGCTCGAAGACGCCGGGCTGCTGGCCCGAGACATCGTCAGTGACGGACAGGAGGTCGAACTGACCGGGGACGGCGAGCGACGCCTCCAGTCCGAGTACGCCGACTACCGGCGCATCTTCGAATCCGACGCCAGCGTCGACCTGACCGGCGTGGTCACCTCGGGGATGGGAGAGGGGCGGCACTACATCACGCTGCCGGGCTACATGGAACAGTTCATCGAACGGCTGGGGTACGAGCCGTTCGCGGGCACGCTCAACCTCGAACTCACGGCCGAGAGCGTCCGCAAGCGGGCGCGGATGAGCGCCATCGAACCGGTCACCATCGAGGGCTGGGAGGACGACGAGCGGACGTACGGCCCCGCGTACTGCTACCCCGCCTCGATAGAGGGCAGCGACGGCGAGTACGAGCCGGCCCACGTCATCGCGCCCGAGCGGACCCACCACGGCGAGGAGCAACTCGAAGTGATTGCGCCCGAAAAGCTCCGCGAGGTGCTGGAGCTGGACGATGGTGACGAGGTGATCGTCCATGTCTCGGAGTGAGGAAACCGCCGTCGACGCCGACAGCGTGGCCGACGCCGTCGCCGCCTTCGCCCGCGGCGAGCCGGTGCTGATCCACGACGCCGCCGACCGCGAAGGCGAGACCGACCTCGTCTATCCGGCCGGTGCCGTCAGCCCCGACGCCGTCGCCCGGATGCGAAACGACGCCGGCGGGCTCGTCTGTGTCGCCCTCTCTGACCGCGTCGCCGAGGCGCTGGAACTGCCGTTCATGCAGGAGGTCCTCGACCATCCGACGGCGGCCGACCACGACCTCGCGTACGACGAGCGCTCCTCGTTCTCGCTGACGGTGAACCACCGCGACACGTTCACCGGGATCACCGACGACGACCGCTCGCTGACGATTCGGGAACTGGCCGCCGTCGCGGCGGACCCGGCCCCGGACGCGTTCAGCGATGCCTTCCGGTCACCGGGTCACGTCCACCTTCTCCGTGCGGCCCCGGACGGCCTGGCCGACCGCGAAGGGCACACCGAACTCGCGCTCGCGCTCGCGGCCGCGGCCGACCAGCCCGAGGCCGCCGTCGTCTGTGAGATGCTGGACGACGAGACCGGCGCGGCGTTACCCCCGGCGGCGGCACGGGCCTACGCCGACCGCGAGGGCCTCGTGTACGTCGAAGGGGCCAGTCTGCTAGAGCGGTTCGACTGAACCAGCGCCTGTCAGGGGCGTCAACGCAGTACCGCGTCGGTTCGGTGGCGAACTCTCCTCGGACCGTCAACACTCTTAACCACGGGAATCAATGGGGTAGATATGACACACGACGAGACAGCAGGAGGCATCACCCGCGGGCATCGCGACTGTCAACTCACCGGAGGGGTCGTGCGATGAGTGACCGTCCAGAGATGTTCGAGGGGACCGACCGCATCTGGATGGACGGCGAGTTCGTCGACTTCGAGGACGCTCAGACCCACGTCCTCACGCACGCGCTGCACTACGGGACCGGCGTTTTCGAGGGCGTTCGCTGTTACGACACCGAACAGGGGCCGGCCATCTTCCGCTGGGAAGAACACCTCGACCGCCTGTACAAGTCGGCAAAGCCCTACGACCTCGACATCGAGTTCAGCAAGGACGAACTCACCGAGGCGACGACGGAACTCATCGAAACGGAAGGGTTCGAGTCGTGTTACATCCGCCCCATCGTTTACTACGGCTTCGATTCGCTCGGCGTGAGCCCGAAGGACTGCCCGACGAAGACCACCATCGCCGCGTGGCCGTGGGGCGCGTATCTGGGCGAGGAAGCGCTGGAAGAGGGCGTCGACGTGATGGTGTCGTCCTGGCGCAAGCACGCCTCCAGCCAGATTCCGACCAACATCAAGACGACGGGGCTGTACGTCAACAGCATGCTCGCCGGCGAGGAGGCCCGCCGGAACGGCTACACCGAAGCTATCGTCCTGAACAAGGAAGGCAACGTCGCCGAAGGGCCGGGCGAGAACATCTTCATGGTCCGGGACGGAGAAATCTACACGCCCGGACTGGCCGAGAGCATCCTCGAAGGCATCACCCGCAACACCGCAATCACGCTCGCCGAGGAGATGGGCTACACCGTCCACGAGGAAGCGACCATCTCCCGCGGTGAGCTATACACCGCTGACGAGCTGTTCTTTACCGGCACGGCGGCGGAGGTCACGCCCATCCGAAGCGTCGACGACAACGAGATCGGCGAAGGGACGAAGGGGCCGGTCACCGACGAACTCCAGTCGGCCTTCTTCGACGTCATCGAGAGCGGCGACCGCGAAGAGTGGTTCCACTACGTCTGAGCGGGAACTGAACCGCGCGGCTAGTCGTCCGCGAGGTCTTCCTCGTCGGCGACCGGAATCGGCGTGGCGGTACTCCGGTCCGTGTCGCCGAACCCGGCGCTGAGAATCCGTGTCAGCGCCTCTTCGACGCGCTCGTCGATTTCCTCGTAGCGGTGTGGTTCGACCTCGACGACGTAGCCGGTCGTGATGTTCGGCGCTGTCGGCAGGAAAAGCACCTCGCGGCCGTCCTCGGTCGTCTGTCCCGTTTTGAACGCGGTCATCCGCATCCCGTCCCACACTTCGATTTTCACCGGTGCCTGAAGTTCTTCGGTTCCACCGACAGCCGTCTCGACCGCCATCTTCGAGGCGTTGTACACCACCCGGAGCCCGGGGACGTGGTTCATCGCGTCGTCGATGGCCCGTTCGACGATGTCGCCGAAGGCCGTCCGCATCAGATAGCCGATGGAGAACACGATGAGGATGAAGATAATCAGCGTCGTGAACACCCGTGCGAGTTCGACAGACGACGTTCCCGAGGGGAGTCCGAGCGTCGCTAGCAGTTCGCCGTCAATCGCCGGGATGACCGCCGCGGACGCGAGGATAGAGTAGAGATAGATGATAACGTAAACCGTCACCAGCAGCGGCAACAGGATAATAAGGCCGCTCGCGAAATCGCGCTTCCACGACGTTGAGGAGGCCATACAGGTACGTATCGGGCGCGGAATATGAGCCCTTTCCTTTGGTGCGTGTCCGTGCTGCCGGTCTCACAGTTGTCCGGTGAGAGAGTGCGAGGGGATAGCCAGTTACCGAGGGGGAGCCACCTAGCCAGTTACCGAGGGGGAGCCACCGGGCTACCACTCCGCGACGCTGCCGTCGTCGTGTCGCCAGACGGGGTTGTGCCAGTCGACGTCCTGCTGGGACTGCTCCCGGAGGAACGCCTCGTCGATGTCGATTCCCAGGCCAGGGTCGGTGGGCACCGTAACGAACCCGTCCTCGTAGTCGAACACCGACGGGTCAGCCAGGTAGTCCAGCACGTCGGTGGTCTCGTTGTAGTGGATGTCGATGCTCTGCTCCTGAATGAGAGCGTTGGGCGAGCAGGCGTCGACCTGGACACAGGACGCCAGGGCGACCGGGCCGAGCGGGCAGTGGGGTGCCATCGCCACGTCGTAGGCCTCGGCCATCGACGCGATCTTGTACACCTCGGTGATGCCGCCGGCGTGGGAGAGGTCCGGCTGGATCACGTCGACGGCACCGTCCTCGAACACCTCCTTGTAGTCCCAACGGGAGTACATCCGCTCGCCGGTCGCGATGGGGATGTCAGTGTGGGCCGCGAGCGCCGGCAGCGCGTCATTGTGTTCGGGCAACACCGGTTCCTCGATGAACATCGGTTCGTAGGGCTCCATCGCCGAGGCGAGCCGTTTGACCATCGGCTTCGTCACCCGGCCGTGGAAGTCGACGCCGATGTCGACCTCTGGACCGACAGCCTCCCTGACCTCTCGGAGTCGCGTCGCGGCGGCCTCGACCGTGGCCGGGTTGTCGACGCGCTCGATTTCGGGCGTCGCGTTCATCTTCAGCGCCGTGAATCCGGCATCGACCTGCTCCCGGGCGGCGCTGGCCACGTCTGAGGGCTCGTCGCCGCCGATCCACTGGTACACTCGAATCCGGTCCCGGGCCTGGCCGCCAAGGAGCTGGTGGACGGGTGCGCCGAGTTGCTTCCCTTTGATGTCCCACAGCGCCTGGTCGATGCCGGCGATGGCCGACATCAGGACCGGCCCGCCGCGGTAGAAGCCGCCCCGGTACATCGCCTGCCAGTGGTCCTGGATGTTCTCGGGGTTCTCCCCAATGAGATAGCTGTCGAGCAGTTCCTCGACGCCCGCACGCACGGTGTGGGCCCGGCCCTCGACGACGGGTTCGCCCCAGCCGACGGTGCCGTCGGCCGTCTCCAGACGCAGGAAGAGCCACCGGGGCGGCACCTCGAACAGTTCGTAGTCGACGATGCGGTTCCCGCCCGCGTCGTCGGCTGTCATACCAGTGGCCTCCTCGCTGTAGTACACGAAGCAGTCCCGCTGGGAGCACTACGCGGCGCATCGAGCCGTGCTCCGTCGGTCTGTGGAGTCATGTGAGACACACATAGGAGACGTGTATATAGTCGTTGTGTGATTCCAGAACAGCCACGAGCCGCTGCTTTCGGCGTCAGCGGATAACGCAGGCCGACATCTATCGTGCCGGGACCGTCGCGCCACAGCTGTTATTGCTCGCGGTGTCGCTCCCACGTACGGACGAGCCCGGCAAGCGTCTCGTTCACGGGGACCGACCTGGTCGCGGTGTCGGCGACGTACCCGTTGATAGCGGCGATCTCCGTTTGGCGGCCGTCCGAGATGTCCTGGTACATCGACGAGTGGTTGGCGGCGGTGTCGCCGACGACACGTTCGACGAGCGATACTGCACGCTCGTCCGAGAGGTCGATCCCCTGCTCGCGGGCGACGGCGGCCGTCTCACGGGCGGCGTCCACGGCGATGGCGTCGGCCGGCGAGTCGGCCAGCGCGCCGTTCGCCACGCGGGCGAGCGCGGTCACAGCGTTGATACCGGCGTTGACCGCGAGTTTCTCCCAGAGACGGGTCGGCATGTCCACTGCGACGGTCGTCTCGATGCCGGCCGCACGGAACGCCGCCCCGACCTCGTCGGCGACCGCGGACCGGCCGCCGTTGCGGTCCCCCAGCACGATTTCGCCGCGGCCGGTGAAGGCGACGGTGCCCGGTTCCCGGAGCCGCGCACCGTAGGAACATGTCCCCGCCAGCACCGGACAGTCGAGTTCGGCGGCTAACCGCTCCTCGTTGCCCATCCCGTTCTGGAGCGAGAGGCAAGCGTCGAGGGTGCAGTCCGCGAGGTCCGTCGCAACGGCGGCGGTGTCGTAGGCCTTGACCGTCACCAGCGCGAGGTCGGCACGCTGCGGAATCGTCGTCTGTGCGCCCGGCCGGACCCGGAACTCCTCGGTTCCCACTACCGACAGACCGTTCTCGCTAACGCTGCCGACGTGTGGCTCGCGGCCCACGAGCGTCACGTCGTGTTCGCGGGCGAGCAAGCCACCGACGAGGCTGCCGAGGCTTCCGGCCCCGACGACGACGATATCCATACCGACGAGCAGGGACGGCCGGGACAAAAACCTACCACCGGCGCGCCGGAATCAGCACGCACTTTGCCGCGAGCGACGAACGAGCGGCCATGGGCGACTCCGACGACGCCGAGGCGGTAGTTCGGGCTATCGACGAAATCGGCATCGACCGGCTGACCGAGACAATCGTCACGGCGTGGGAGGGTATCGGCGGCGGCGTCGAACCGGGGCCGACCTGGCCTGAAGACGAAACCATACGTCGGTTCGAACTGACCGAGCCCGACGAAGCGGTCGGGCTAGACGTACTCGCGGCGGTGCTGGACGCGTCACCGCGGTCCCCCGAAAAGGCCTTTGTCCACCTCGGTGTCGGCCGGCGAGACACTCCCCAGCGCGAGCGGTTCGCTGTCGAGACATTCGCGGGCCACACCGACGTTTCAGCTACCGACACCCACACGACCGGAGCGGTGCCGGTGACGGCAGAAACGTTCGACGCGCTGGCGCGGGTCTACGGGGGGACACTGGTGTACGTAGTCATCGGTGATGCGGACGGGCACGCAATTCTCGAACTCGACTGGACGACGCTGCGGTTCTCGCTCCCGTCGTCGGCCGTTGAGACCGTGCGGGAGTCAGTCGGACCGGCCGTCGCCGAGCGATTCGAGCAGGCGTAAGCGGCCTGTCACGCGGGCGTCGCCTCAATCCTCCTGCCAGTAGTAGATATCCTCTTTTGGCGCGTTGCAGGACGGGCATTCGTCGGGGATGTCCTCTATCTGGCCCATCTCGCCGCATTCCCAGCAGCGCCACATCAGTTCGGCCTCGCCCGCGGCCCCGGCGCTGAGATGCTCGCTCGACAGCGACTCGATGCCGTCCTCGACCGTGACGTAGAAGCCGTGTTCGTCGAACCCGCGAATTGTGCCAAGTGCGTCCCCGTCCTCGTCGTACACCGTCTGTCCGAACGAGTACTCTTCACTTTCGATGTTCGTGGTCATGTCAGCCATACATAGAACTAGTCGTGCCGATATATGTTAAATGCTAGCGTGGATCTGTGCATGATTAGCGAGCCGAATCGGGGCCAGCGAACCCGCCTGTCGGCGAACGGCACTCGCGTCGCTACCGCGAGAAGAGGCTATTGTGGACCGGTGCGAAGTCACTCTCCTGTGAGTCCTCGACCACCGAATCGGTGACGGCCTTGCCCGCGACGCCGTCGTCGAGGAAGTCCGCGAGCGGCGGCCCGACGTTGTCCGGTTCGACGAGGAACGCGTCGTGGCCGTGGTCGGAGTCGATGACGTGGTGGGCGACGTTCGCGTCGGCTTCCCGGAGCGAGTCGGCCAGCGCCTCCGCCTGCTGGGTGGTGAAGTGCCAGTCGGCGGTGAAAGACATCACCAGCGCGTCGCCGTCGAACGCCGCCAGCGCGTCCGCGTCGGACTCGAACCCAGCGGCGAGGTCGTAGTTGTCCATCGCCCGCGTCAGGTAGAGATAGCTGTTGGCGTCGAAGCGCTCGGTGAACTTCTCGGCGTTGTAGTCGAGATACGACTCCACGTCGCGGTACGGGAAGAACGCGCCCGCGGCATCGGTGGGGAACGTGCGGACGGCGTCCCGGCCAGCGGCGCGGCGGCCGAAGCGGCGCTCCATCGACGCCTTCGAGAGGTACATCACATGGCCCAGTTGGCGGGCCAGCGCCAGCCCGTCGTTCGGTGGGTCCTGGTCCTCGCCGTAGTAGTGGCCCTGGTTCCAGTTCGGGTCGGTCGTGATGGCCCGGCGGGCGATGGCGTCGAACGAGAGGCACTGCGTGTCCAGTCGCGCGGCCGCGGCGATGGGGACGATGCGGTCGACGTGGTCCGGGTGACGCTTGGCCCACTCGATGACGTTCATGCCGCCGACGCTGCCGCCGACGACCGCGTGGAGGTGCGGAATCCCGAGTTCGTCAAGCAGCGCGCGCTGGGCCTCAGTCCAGTCCGTGACAGTGACCGGCGGGAAGTCGGTGCCGTAGGGCTCGCCCGTCTCCGGGTTCTCGCTTTTCGGCCCCGTCGACCCGTAGCACGAGCCGGGCACGTTCGCACAGACGACGTAGTACTCCGTGGTGTCGATGGCCTTGCCAGGTCCGACGATGTCGTCCCACCAGGCGCGGGCCTGGTCGGCGCTGTCGACCCGGTCGCGGCCTGCGACGTGGGCGCTGCCGGTCAGGGCGTGACAGACCAGCACCGCGTTGTCGCCGTCGAACTCGCCGTAGGCCTCGTAGGTGATTTCGAGGTCCGGAATCGTCTCGCCGCAGTCGAACTCGAACTCGCCCAGCGAGACAGTGTTGTGTTCGACGTTCATGTGACTCGTTCGATGGCGTCGTCGATGTCCCCGATGATGTCTTCCGGGTCCTCGATGCCGACGCTGAACCGGAGGAGGTCCGGCGTCACGCCGCTGGCGCGCTGTTCCGCCTCGCTGAGTTGGGCGTGGGTGGTCGAGGCCGGGTGGATGACCAGCGTCTTCGCGTCGCCGATGTTGGCGAGGAACTGCGCGAGGTCCGTCTCCTCGCAGAACCGTCGGCCGGCGTCGTAGCCGGCTTCCAGCCCGAAGGTGACGATACCGCCGAACCCACCCGAGAGGTACTGCTGTGCCAGGTCGTGGGTCTCGTGGCTCTCCAGCCCGGGATAGGTGACCCAGGCGACCTCGGGGTGGTCGTCGAGGTGCTGTGCGACGGTCATCGCGTTCTCGCAGTGGCGTTCCATCCGCAGGGAGAGGGTCTCAGCACCCTGGAGCGTCGCCCAGGCGTCGAAGGGCTTCTGGCCGTCGCCCAGCGAGCGGAGGGCGCGCTGGCGGGCGGCGACCGAAAAGGCGCGGTCGCCGAAGGCCTCGGCGAAGTTCTTGCCGAAGGCCTCGTTCTCGCCGCCCAGTTCCGGGAACTTCTCGGGGTACTCGTCCCAGGGGAACGAGCCGCCGTCGACGAGGACGCCGCCGACAGTTGTGCCGGAGCCGTGAATCCACTTCGTCGTCGACTCCCAGAGGAGGTCCACGCCGTGATCGAGCGGGTTACAGAGCGCCGGTGTCCCGAACGTGTTGTCGACGAAGACGGGGACGCCGTGGTCGTGCGCCACCTCGGCGATGTCTTCCATCGGCGGGACCACGAGCGAGGGGTTCCCGATGGTCTCGAAGTGGACGTAGGCCGTGTCCTCGTCGATGGCCGCGGCGTAGGCGTCCGGGTCGAGCGTGTCGACGAACCGCGTCTCGATGCCCCGCCGACTGGCGGCCTTCGAGAAGTACGAGTGCGTGCCGCCGTAGATGGAGGAGGCCGTCACGATGTTGTCGCCGTTGGCCGCGAGGACGAACGTCCCGGCGTCGAGCGCGGCCATCCCCGACCCCGTCGCGACGGCGTCGACGGCGTTTTCGAGCGACGCAATGCGGTTTTCGAGCATCCTGACAGTGGGGTTGTCGAACCGCGAGTAGACGTTGCCGTCGTCATCCAGAGCGTACCGGTCGGCCGCGGTGTCGGCGTCCTCGAAGACGTACGACGAGGTCTGATAGATGGGCGGCGCGCGTGCCCCCGTCGCCGGGTCCGGCTCCTCCTGGCCGGCGTGGACACAGCGCGTCCCGAATCCGTAGTCGGTAGTCATGTGCAGTATGCATATATCTCTAGCTATCTATAACTCAGAGTTACGGCAATACTCTCTTATTGTGATAGGGTAGCACGGTATCAGTCCGCCGACCTGTGGACCCGAGGGAGAGGGTATTTGTCGGTGGCTGTCTACACGCCGGTATGGACCACGACACTGCCGGACGAACCAGCCGACAGATTCTCGACGCCGTCGGCAGTGCCGTTATCGCTGACGACCACTTCCTCGAAACCGTCATGACCGGGATTCTCGCCCGGGGGCACGTCCTGCTGGAAGACGTGCCGGGCACGGGGAAGACGCTCACCGCCCAGTCGTTCGCGACGGCGCTTGACCTCTCTTTCAAACGGGTGCAGTTCACGCCGGACCTGCTGCCGTCCGACATCACCGGCTCGAACGTGTTCAACGAGGCCACCGGCGAGTTCGACTTCCAGCCCGGTCCCGTCTTCGCCAACGTCGTGCTGGCCGACGAGATCAACCGCGCACCGCCCAAGACGCAGGCCGCGCTGCTGGAAGCGATGGGCGAGAAGCAAGTGACCGTCGACGGCGTGACCCACGACCTGCCCGAGCCGTTCTTCGTCATCGCCACGCAGAACCCCGTCGAGCAGGAGGGGACCTTCGGCCTGCCAGAGGCCCAGCGGGACCGCTTCATCGTCAAGACGTCGATGGGCTACCCCGACTTCGGCGGCGAACGCGAACTCATCGACCGGCGGGCCGACCGGACGGCACAGGCCCCGAGCGTCACCAGCGTCATCGACGGCGAGCGCCTGCCGGCGCTCCAGCGGACAGTCGAATCGGTCACCGTCGACGGCACGCTCCGGGACTACGTCGTCGAACTCGGCCGCGCCACCCGCGAGGACGACCGCGTGGACGTCGGCGTCTCCCCGCGTGGTATTCAGCGGCTGTTCGAGGCGACTCGCGCCGCCGCGGTTCTGGACGGCCGCGACTACGCCGTTCCCGACGACGTGAAGAGCGTCGTCGAGGAAGCGTTCGCTCACCGACTCGTCCTGACCGCCGACGCGGGCGTTCGCGGGGTCGACCCGGCGACCGTCGTCGATGATGTGCTGGACCGCGTCGAGGTGCCTGCAGTCAGCCCCGGCCGCTGAGACGGGGGGCCGTCAGTCGGTTCCGGATTACCGCCCCAGCAACGGCTCCGCCTCGACCCACAGTCGCTCGAAGCGGGCCTCGAACGCCGCCGCGACCTCCGAATCGGTGATCCCGACCACGCCGAGCCTGTCGGCGGGCGAGAGCGGGTCCGGAACGTCGACCGTCACCGCCGCGGCGTCGATCACGTCGAAGGAGACCCCGACCGTCGGCACCGCCCGGACCGCCGCGTTGCGGTCGGCGAGCAGGTCGGGGAAAGACTCGGGAAGCACGTCGAGTACCGCCTCACTACAGAGCAGGTCGACCCGCACGTCCTCGCCCACACCGTCGAGGAACGCGTCGACCTCGGTCTGGAGCGTCTCCCACGACGCGCGCTCGTACGGCGGACCGACGGTCGCCCGGACGTGCTCTCGGGCGGTCCTGACGTGCCGGTTCATCGCCGCCCGCATCTCCTCGCTTCCGAGCGATCCGAGCCAGAAACTGCTGTCGACGGGCGGCGCGGGCAGGAGGTCCGCCCTGACGGACGCGGCGACGGACCGGTACCGATCGAACTCCGACGCCAGTTCGCGGGTCCGCTCCGAGAGCAGCCTGTCGACAACCGTCTCCGGGTCGACGGGGGTGTACCGCGTCGGGTCAGTCGACTGGGTCCGGACTATCCCGCGGGCTTCGAGGCCGTTGAGCACGTCGTAGATCCGCCCCCGAGGGACGCCGCTCGCGTCGGAGAGGTCGCTCGCGGACACCGCACCGGTCACCAGCAGCGTCCGATACGCCGTCTCCTCGTAGTTCGAGAGCCCGAGTTCGGCCAGTTCGGTCATCGTCGGGTGGTCGAGCGGCCGGTACAAAGGTCCACAGGACCGGACTCGACGCGGGTGCGGCCGGCGCGAGGAGCGCCCCCGACGTGGATTCCCTGCCACCGGAAGCGCCGCCAGGGCCGCCGAGCGGCCGAAACACACCGAAAGTGGCGGGGCGTTTCAGTACGTTCATCCCACCGCCGGCCGGCGTTCTCACTATGAATCCGTACGTGTTGCTCGGAGCGGCAATCGCCTCGGAACTGCTCGGAACGACCGCGCTCAAGCTCTCGGAGGGGTTCTCGAAGCCCGTTCCCAGCCTCGGCGTCGTTCTCGGCTACGGCGCGGCGTTCTACCTCGTCTCGCTGACCCTGGAGGAGCTCCCCATCGGCGTCGTCTACGGGACGTGGGCCGCCCTGGGTATCGTCGGTGTCGCGGCCATCGGAACCGTCGTGTTCGACGAACCGGTCGACCCCGTCGGCGTCGTCGGGATCGCGCTCATCGTCGCCGGCGTGTACTGCCTCAACGTCCTGTCCTCGATGGCCGCCCACTGACTCATAGGATTGGCGGCGAAACCCATCGCTTTCGCCGAGGAAGTCGATGCCCGACATCCGCTCGGACTGAGAACGACACCGACCGGCTACGCTACACCCACTCAGCTCCGCTCGAACTCCCGTTCCCGCTCGTCCCGAGTCGCGTCCTCGGCGTCCTCCAGCGTCTCCGTCTCCAGCAGCCGCTCCAGTTTCCGCTCGAACTGCTCGTCGGTCAGTTCGCCCTCGGCGTAGCGGCAGCGCAGGCGCTCCAGCGGTGTTTCGTCGCCAGTATCGCTCGACGGCGCTGGGTCCGCTTCCTCGATATCTTCCGCCTCCTCGTCCGCATCGCCGTACAGCAGTTCGGTCAGCGGAACGACCACGACGTAGCCGACGAGCAGCGCCACGAGCCACCACTCCTGCCCGGTGAGGAGAGCAACGAGCCAGAACCCGGTGACCGCCAGAGAGGTGAGTTCCGTCACGTTGTCTCTGGCTCGCTCCAGCGGGGACCGGTCGGTCATGCTACTTGCTTGTCACCACACCACAATGGATTGTTCGGTGCGCCCTACCGTATCGCGGCCACGAGTGCCAGCACGGCGACGAGACAGACCACGAGACCAGCCACGGCGACCGACGGCTCGACAGCGATAGAACCCCGGGCGACGCCGGCCAGACCCAGCGTCACCGCCGCGCCGACGCCGCCGACCGCGACGGTTCCGCCGGTGTGGACGAGTTCGGTGCGGCGCGTCGCGGCCCCGGTGCCGACCTCGTGTCCCAGCGTCGTCCCGAAGGAACCGGCGTCCCAGACGACGACCGCACCGACCAGCCCCGCGAGCACCAGCCACGCCGAGGTGTCAAGCGTCGCCGCGAACGCGCTCGCACCGAACAGGCCGGCCGCGGCGAGCGTGACGCCGGCCGTCCGCTCACGCAGATAATTCGTCGCCAGCGCCAGCCACAGCTGTCCAACTGCGCCGACGACGGTAAACAGCGCCACGACGGCCAGTGACAGCGTGACGGTCTCGGGGCCGTACACGTCCAGTATCGGAACGAAGAACTGTTCGGCGGCCGCCGCGGCCGGCGTCGCCCGGAGCGCCGTTTCGATGGCATCGACTGCCGGCCCCGCGACCCCCACCGCGGCGAGCGTGATGACGCCGCCGCCGACGTACGGTGCGAGAACGGTCCCGACGCGGTCGGCCGAACTCTGGACCGTCCGCCGGAGGAACCAGACAGCCACCGAGACGGCCGTCCCAGTGAGGAACAGCCACCAGAGGAGCCCGCGGAGGCCCGGCGCGGCCGTAACTGTGACGAGCAGGTCGTACAGCCCGACAGGGAGCAGTTCGGCCATGGGTTCCTGACCGAGGCCCAGTTCGAACAGGCCGGCGACCGGTGCGACCAGCAAGGCGAGCCGGCCCGTCCACCGGAGCGTTCGCTCGACGGCGGCGACGGCCCTGTCGACGTCGGGCGCGTCGCTCGTCTCCGGGACGAGTTCGGCAAGCGGCAAGGCGTCGAGGCCGCGGGCCAGCGCCGCGGCGGCGAGGGCGAGCAGCAGGCTGAAGATAGCGATGTGCGTCCGCCCGGGAACCGGGTCGAAAATCGGTTCCAGCACCCGAGTGAGCAGTTCGCCGGTCAGTTGCTGGACGCCCGGCGTCCCAGTGTTGGACTGCAGGAAGTCGACGGCACCTCGCGTGAACAGCACGAGGGCAACAGCGAACGGAACGGCGGTCGTCCGCACGACGAGGCCGCCGTAGGCCCCAACCCGCTCAGTGTCGACGACGCCGCGGGTGGCCGCGGTCGCACCGAAGACGGCGGTCAGGCAGCCGAGGACGACGACCACCTGCGACAGCAGTGTGACGACCGCCGGTCGGACGCCAGTCTGCGAGGTGACGGGAAACAGTTCGGCGCCGAGCGAGGCGACCGTGCCGCCGGTGGCGACCATGAGCCCGACGGCGACCGGCAGCGCGAGGGCGCTGGCCAGAGCCGTCCCGACCGCCTGCCAGCGGTCCCAGCCGCTCAGCCACAGCGACAGCGCCAGCAAGACGCCGGTGGCCACGCCGACGAGCGCGGCCCGGTCGGCGGAGACGGTTCCCAGCAGTCCCGCGACCAGCAGCGCCGTCACGCCGACGACGGTTGCGAGGCTGGTCCAGGGCATCCGGGTCGGGAGCGAGATTGTATCGTCCATGATTACACGCTGAACAGGTCCGCGAGCGAGGCACGGAGCGCCACGTCGATGGGGCTGTCGAGGTCCCAGTCGATGACGGTCGCGCCGGATAGTTCAGCCCGCTGTAGGCGGGCGGTGCGTTCGGTGCCAGCGACGGCTGCACCGAGCGAGTCCCCGCGGGCCAGCGACGGACTGACCAGGGTCGTCGGGTAGTCACGGACCGCAAGTGACGATACCAGCGAGACGGGCCAGTCGTCGGCGGCCGGCGAGAACACGACCACCTGCGCGGTCGGCGGGAGCCGAGCGAGCACGGCGAGCAGGTCCGAGTCCTCGATTGTGCCGCCATCAGCTGTCGTCACCTTCACATCTCCGCCCTGGGACTGCTCTGAGGACTCGTCCTCGGACACATCAGCGACATCGGCCGCGTCGGTATCCGACTGCCGGGCCGCAGCGCGGCCAACGCTATCGAATATCTGTCTCGCGTGGGCGGCCGCGTGGCCGCCCGAGGCGTCGACCCACGCCAGTCCATCGGGACCGAGCCCGCCGGGGACATCCTCCGGGGCCAGTCCGACGGCACAGACGCTCGCGACGACGCTGGTCCGGGAGAGGGCATCGAACAGGCGCTCGGCGGCGTAGGCCGACAGTTCGGCTCCGGTCGGGAACCCGGGCTCCGGTGTCACGCGGGCCGGCGGCCGCGCGTCGACGACCAGCACCGTCCTGACAGCCTGTTCTTCCCGGTAGTCGATGGTCGTCAGCTCGTCGGTCTTGGCGTAGCGCCGCCAGTCGATGCGGTTGACCGGGTCACCGGGCTGGTAGCTCCGCGTGGAGTGGAACTCGAGGCCGCTCCCGCCGGAGTCGGTCGGAAGCGTCCCCGCCCGCGGGAGCGTGGCGTCGGCCATCGGCACTTCGGAGACGGTGTTCGAGCACGTCAGCGTCCCGTCGCCGGCGACGGGCAGGTCGACGGTCACCTCGTCGCTGGCCGACAGCGTCCGCACCCGCACCGCGGCGGCGCCGAACGTGTAGGTCCCGCGCTTGGCCATCACGGCGTACGACAGCGTGGCGCTCTCGTTTGGCCGCAGTGACGTACAGAGCCGCGGCGACCCCTCGACGACAGCCAGTTCCTCGGGCACGCCGTCGATGACCCGCACGTCGGTCAGCGAACTGCTGCCCGTATTGGTCACGGTGAGTTCGACCTCGACCGGTTCGCCGGGCGTCGGCTGGGCGTCGGAGACGGACCGTGCCGCCTGCAAGTCGGTTCCCGCCGGCATCCTCGACAACGCGCCGTAGGCGACGTAGATGAGGGGGATTGCGGTCGCCGCGAGCAACAGCGGCTCGGCGGTCAAAAGCGAGACGCTGACGAGAAACAGCGCCGCCGCGAGGCCGCCGCTCCAGCGCCGCACGCGGCGATGCATCGTCAGCGCTCACCCCCCGACATCCGCTCGATGGCGTCGACCGTCCGGCGGATGCGGCGGCGGCGCTCGCTCTCCGGGTCGAGCCACAGCCGGAGCCGGGCCAGCAACGACTGAGACTCTGTCGGGGAAAGGAGTGCCGCCGCGACGGCGTCGTCGGTCCACGTCCCTGCGCGTACTGCCTGGTGGGCGGACGCCTGCGAGACACTGCTGCCGACAGCGTAGGCCGTCGTCGCCGCCGCGGCGAGTCGCTCGGTGACCGTGTCCATCGCCTCGTCGTCGCCCGCAACCGCGTCGTCGATGGCCGCGTCGATGTCGGCGGCGAACAGCCGACTCCCCGTGGCCGTCACGTCTTCCGGCGGGGTGTCGATAGCCACGTCGAAGGCGGTCGCCGAGCCACCGCCGAAGAGCCCACCGAGCCAGCCGGCAAGAACCGCACAGAGCCCAACGGTCAGGCTCCCGGCGAGGAGGGCGGTCGTCGGGGCAACACTGCCGAACACGGCGACCAGGGACTCGCCGGCGGCCGTCGGCGCAACAATGAGGGCGGCCGCGACGGCGGTCGCCAGCAGCCCCACAGTCCCGAAGACGACCGTTCGCAAGCGCATCAGGGCCGCCCCTCCGTCGCGTCGTCAGTGTCGTCGGTCGCGCTGGACTGCTGCCCGGCGGCCGCCTCGATAGTCCGAATCGCGTCCTCGACGGCCGCGACGTGCTCCTGTGGGTCTCGCTGACCGTACTCGACCGCCCGGAACGCGTCCCGGACCGTCCGAACCGCGGCCGGCGGAAGGCCGTCCCGTTCGATGGCGTGGGTCGCGATTTCACCGGGCGTCCGCATCCAGTACCGACGGAGCGAGACGTGGGTCAGAAAACGCGTCCACGCCTCGCGGATGGTGACGCGGGCCGCGGGCGTTCCGTCGTCCCCGTTCGAGTCAGTGGTGGAGACGGCCGCCACCGCATCGCTGGCTGCCTCTTCGGCCGCTGAAAGGCGTTCGTTGACCCACACTCGCAACGCGTCGAGCAATGCCGAAGGGGACCGGCGGCCGGCGAGCAGGTCCCGGAGCGCCGTGACAGTGCGTTCGAGTCGCGTTCGGAGGCGGCCCAGCAGGTCATCGGCCATCACCGCGATGCCGACGAGCACCCCGACTGCGAGTTCGCGTGCGGCCCGAACCCAGTCCCATACCGTCCCCGGCGTGACGTTTCGCCGACGAGCACCGATGACCGTCCCAGCGACGAGAACACCGAGAGCGAGCACGACGCCCGCGGCGTTGACGAGCAAGCCACCGACCGTCGTCGTGGCCGTCTGGCCGTACTTCGAAACGGAAATTTCGGCGCTGGCCGCGAACGGCAGCCCGACCGTCGCCTGACCGGCCGCACCGGTCCGTGCTGTCGGCTCTCCGCCGACGGCAACTGTCGCGTTCGTGACCGGGTCCCCGCCCATCGTCGCGTTCACCGTCTGGCCAGCGACGGGCAAGGCCAGCGGGAGCGACGGCGACGTTGCCACGGAGAGCCGTTCGAGCGCGACAGTCGTGTTGCCGCTGACAGCGTCCCGCTCGACGGCAATCGAGGCGTTGCCCGGTTCGGTCGGGAGCGTGAGCGTTGCCCGCCCCCGCCGGTCCGTCGTCGCCTCCTGCTCGCCGTCGAGCAGCACATCGCCGTCCCGCACCGGGACGCCGTCGACGGTCGCAGTGACAGTCACCTCGCCACCGGTGACCCGCTCGCCGGTGATGCTCACCGATGCACTCGTGTTCAGTTCGTAGCTCGCGTTCGTCGACTGCTGGGCCTGCGGGCCGGCGACAGCAAACGCGCGAGTGCTGTCCCGCGGGACCGACGGGGCGACGAGTGCGTCCTCGTCGTCAGGTGCATCGACGCTAATCGTCAGTTCGTCTTCGTAGGGGACCGTCCCGGAAACGGTGCCGTCCGGCCCCGTCGTTCCGACCGGCTCACCGTTGAACGAGACAGTCGCGCCCTCGACCGGCGCGCCGTCGCGAGTCACCGTCGCGGCCACCGCCGCGCCCGGCGTCGCCGTCCGGTTGAGTTCGATGACGAACTCGCCGGACTGGGAGACCGTCTCGCCGTCGCCCGAGTCGCCGGTTTCGTCGCTGTCACCGGTCCCGTCTGCACCTGTCTCGGTGCCCTCGGTTTCGTCACCGCCAGACTCCTCTCCAGCCCCGTCAGTCGGGGCTTCGGTCTGTGGCTCGTCCGCTGGCGTCCCGACGGCGAACTCTTCGTCGGGGCTCCCGGACTCCGCGGCGCTGTACTCCTGGCTGCTGTTTTGCATCGCCTGCTGCTCGGATTCCAGACGCTCCTGGCCAGGCGTCGGGTCGAACTGCACCCAGCCAACGCCCTCGAAGTACACCTCGACCCACGCGTGGGCGTTCATCCCGCGAACGGTGTACTGGTTCTGACCGGTCCGCTCGCCGGTCGAGTAGCCGACGACATAGCGCGCCGGGATGTCCTGGCTGCGCAACATTACGACCATCGAGGTGGCGAAGTACTCACAGTACCCCTCGTCCATCTGGAAGATGAACTCCGAGGCCACGTCGTCTTCGGGCGGCTGGCTGACGTTTAGCGAGTAGTTCTTGTTCGCCTCCAGCCACCCCTCGATGGTCGCCGCCGTCTCGTAGGGCGAGTCGCTGTCCTCGGTCAGCCGGTCGGTGAACGGCCCCACCTGCGCCGAGGTCGACGCCGGCACGCCCGTGTAGCGCGATTCTATGGCGTCAGGGTAATCGCGGCCACTCGTCCGCAGCACTTCCGGGTCGTCGGGGGGCGTCACGCTAGTCGCGCTGTATGTCGTTCCGGCGGGCAGCGGCCGCTCGGACGCGACCGCGCCGTACTCGGTGACCATTACGTCGTCGCGCGAGACGGATTTCGGCCGCCAGACGGTCGGCAGCGACGTGGCGGACTTGGCCAGTCGCACTTCGTAGTCGACTGTCGTGTCGGCCATCCCGTCGACCGCCATCGCCCCCTCGTAAGCCTGCGGGTCCGCGCGTCCGTCCCACCCTGTGCCGGTGTAGGTTTCGTACGCGCCGGTCCGCCAGTACGCCGGTTCCGAACTCGTGACGGTGAAATGCGGCTCCGTGTCCTGTGACTGGTACGGGCTGTCGCCGCTGTCGAGCGAGCCGCCAACATCAGTCTGGCTTCCCGGGTTCAGCGCGCCGAGTTGCCCCCCGCTGCCACCGGTCGAGGTTCCCCCAGCCTCCCCGAACGGGTTCTCTTGGGGGAGAGGAATAATGGACTCCATCGGGCTCTGTGTCCCACCAGGGGCCAGAATCGGGAGGGTCGCCGTCGCCAGCACCACGGCGACGACACAGACGGCAGTGAGCAGGACCCGGAGGTAGTCCCGGTCTGCCGATACGTCGTCGAACGGCGAGTCGTCGGAGCCCACGTCGGATTACCGTATCGTCCCGTCGCTGTCGGCATAAATCTGCTGTCAACGGTGGGGATAGTGAGCCCGGGTGTCGCGTTCCGGTGATTGGAAACCCGTGTCGCCACCAACCGCACTCCCGGAGATTTGCCAGCTATGTAGGACTGACAGTTCAGGTATGGACGAGTACGTACGGGTCAGACTGCTATTATAAGCGGTTATTGCGAGCGGGCGGGCAGCCCCAAATACATGACTGTTGACATAAACGGAGCTGGTACTGGGTCACAGCAATCGGGCTGGCAGGCGTCACGCCGGTCCGTGCTGTCCAGTATCGGTGCCGTAGCGGGCATCGGACTGTTCAGCGGAACCGGGCAGGCACAGACGGGGGCTGGACTATCGGGGGCAGGAGCGCTGTACCTCGTCACGACGGGAGCCGGACAATCAAACGGGAACGGCAACGGAACGGAGTATCTGGTGCTCGACGGCAGCGGCAGCGTCGCGTTCTCGACCGGCGGTACTGCCGATGAGGCGTTCCAGTATGCCTTCGACAACGTGCCGGACAGCGGCGGGGCCGTTATCGCCAGCGCCGACACCTTTCGCTTTGGCGAGCCGGCGACGATGGGCGACAACACCGCGCTGACCGGCCACCAGGGGGCCCGCTTCGTCGCGTCACAGACGGGAACGGGGGAGGACCCCGCACCGTCCGAGTCCCAGTCGAACCCGCTGCCGGCCGGCCACGACCTCGTTCGCGTGCGCGGTGACAACGTCGCCGTCACCGACATCGAGTTCGACGCCAACGGGACACAGCTGAACAACCAAGCCGTTCAGGCCGATCAGTGCGACGGCGTCTACATCGCCCGCAACCGGACGGTAAACGGCTTCCAGATGGCGCTGTCGTTCACGCGATGTACGGGTGTAACAGTCGAACACAACGAGGTCGTCAATCCGAACTGGTACGGTATCACCAGCCGGGCCGCACCGACCGGCAGCGACCGCGACCTCCGGCAGTCCAGCGATGTGGTCATCGCCGGGAACCGCGTCGTCGGCGTGAAGTTCAACAACATCGCGCCGTACAACGTCGCGAACTTCGCCGTCATCGGTAACGTCGCCGTCGACGGCGGCCACAGCCTCATTGCCTGCTCGCCGGCCCAGCGCGGGACCATCGTCGGGAACGTCTGTCAGGACCTGACGGAGTTCGCACCCGACCCTGGCGGCGAGGCGGGCATCGAAATCGAGTACAAGGAGACCCACCTCCGGGACGAGGTAGCCGGGACCCCCAGAGCCCGGTCGTCCGACATCACTATTTCGGGTAATCAGGTCGACAACTGTCCGGTTGGCATCCTTGCGCGAACGGTCCCAGCGGATGCTGACAACACCGACGCACGGAGTGCAGAGCGACCGTACAGTTTCACCATCACGGGCAACACGGTCAGCAACGCCTCAGCGGCCGGCATCCGACTCCGGTCGGGCAACGCGGGCGTGGTCGCGACGAATACGGTCCGGAACGCCGGGACTGCGGTCGACATCGACGAGGAGTTCACCGCGGACATTGAGCAAGGACTGAACGTGACCCGGTAACAGCGGTTCGAGAGGGGGTTGTAAGATATAAACCGCCGGCCCGCAAACGACACAGCAATGACCGACGACGAGGAGACGGTCCAGTGCTGGCTGGTCGAACGCTCCAGTTTCGGCGACGAGCGGATGGTGACGCTCATCTACGCGCCCCCGGAGGGCGACCGCCACCTGACCAAGCAGCTCTCACCGAACCTGCTCAGACGGAAACGGATTACGGCAGCGACGGATGTCGAGGTCGACAAGCTCGAACCCGTAACCGACGAGGAGACGCGGGAGCGCTACGCCACGGAGGCCCAGCGGATGGCCGAGCGCCACGACCCCGACGCTGAGGTGTAACCGGCCCTGAGACGGTGTGTGGCCGCGTGCTGACTTTCTTGCGTGATAACTGGAACACGAAAGACTATACAGGCGGCCGTCACAAACCGGCCGTATGGCAGCGATAGAACTGGATGGCGTCACCAAGCAGTTCGGGAGCCTCACCGCACTGCAAGGGGTCGACCTCACCGTCGAGGAGGGCGAAATCTTCGGCTTCCTCGGCCCGAACGGGGCCGGGAAGTCGACGACGATCAACATCCTCCTGGATTTCGTCCGCGCGACCGACGGGTCGGCGACGGTGCTCGGCCACGACATCCACGAAGAACCGAAGCGAATCCGTGCCCGCACTGGAGTCCTCCCCGAAGGCTACGACGTGTACGACCGGCTCACCGGTCGCCAGCACCTCTCCTTTGTCATCGAATCGAAAGACGCCGACGCTGACGCCGACGAACTGGCCGAACGGGTCGGCATCGCCGACGCCATCGACCGCAAGGCCGGCGGCTACTCCAAGGGGATGCAACAGCGGCTTGTGCTCGCAATGGCCATCGTCGGCGAGCCCGACCTCCTCATCCTCGACGAGCCGACGACTGGGCTCGACCCGAACGGCGCACGGCTGATGCGTGAGATCATCCGCGAGGAGAACGAGCGCGGCGCGACCGTCTTCTTCTCCAGTCACATCCTCGGACAGGTCGAGGCCGTCTGTGACACGGTCGGCATCCTCCAGAACGGCCGCCTCATCGCGAAAGACAGCGTCGCCGGGCTGCGCGAGGCCGCCACCGGTGACACCGTCCTCCGCGTGACGCTGGCCGACGGCGACGGCACCGACGCCGCGGTCGCGGCTATCGAGGGGCTCGACGAGGTCTCGACCGTGACCGCGGACGGGACCACGCTCACTGTGGGCTGTGACAGCGACGCGAAGATGGCCGTCCTCAACGCCGTCGAGGAGAGCGGGGGCGAAGTCGCCAACTTCGAGACAGAGGAGGCCTCGCTGGATGAGGTGTTCGCCGCCTACACCGAACAGCAAGAACAGGAGCAACCGGAGGTCGACGCATGAGCGCCGAGCAGAACCCCGTCAAGCGCCTCCTCGGCGATATCGACACGAGCATCAAGAACTCCGAGTTCGCCGACTGGTACCCTATCTCGAAAAAGGAGTTCCGCGATACGGTCCGCTCGCCGTGGATCTGGGTCCTCTCGTTGATCTTCATCGTCCTCTTCGCGCTGCCGGCGCTGCTTGGCCTGTATTTCAACATCGGGCAGCAGTTCGCCGAGTCCGGGGCGTCGCTGACGACAGACGCGTACGTCCGGTTCGCACTGCCCATTGCAGCGCCGCTGCTCCCCGCAGTCGCTATCGTGATCGGCTACGCCGCCATCGCCCGGGAGAGCGAGCGCGGCTCCCTGAAGATACTGCTCTCGCTCCCGTACACGCGCGGCGAACTGCTCGCGGGCAAGTTCGTCGGCCGGAGCGCGATCACGCTCATTCCGGTCACGGTCGGGCTCCTGACGACCCTGCTGGTGATACTCCCGTCACAGATTGAGATCGCGTGGGAGTCGTTCCTGCTGTTCGCACTCACCACGATGGCCTATGGGGTCGTGTTCACGGCATTTGCAATCGGCCTCTCGGCGGCGCTGAAGACTGCACGACGGGCGATGGCGGCGTCGCTCGGGATCTACGTCTACCTGCAGGTGTTCTGGTCGAACCTGGGGACGGGCCTGGGGAACCTGCTGTCGGACCACGCGAATATCGGCGAGGTGACCCAGCTTCACGTCGAACTGTTCGTCTCGCTGCTGAGCCCCATCGCGGCGTACCGCACGCTCGTCCAAGAGATCCTGCAGGGCTCGCCGATCCGCTCGCGGCTCCTCCTGACGTCGAACCCGCAGGCGACATGCGAGAAGATGCTGGGTGGGACGCTCGAAGTGACACAGGCCGGTGGCGAGTGTACCAGCGCCGCGCTACCGCCCCAGTACGGGACGGTTGCAGTCATTGGCTACCTCCTGCTGTGGCTGGTCGTCCCGCTGGTCGCCGGCTACTACGTCTTCGAAAACAAGGACCTGTAGGCCTACAGGACACCAGCGTCGTCCAGCAATTCTTCGAACTCGCTCTTGGTGAGCGTCTTGACGCCGTGTTCTTCCGCGTCGTCCCGTTTTCGCTGGCCGGGATTATCGCCCAGCACCAGATAGTCCGTGTTGCCGGAGACGCTGCTCGTCGCCGACCCGCCGTTGCGCTCGATTAGGTCCTGTGCGTCGCTGCGGGTGTAGCCGTCGAGCGACCCGGTGAAGACGAACGTCTGGCCGTTCAGGGCGTCGCCGCCCGTTTCCTCAGCGGCCTGGGGGTTGACGTGGTCGAGCAGACGGTCGATGACGGCGCGGTTCCCCTCGCCCTCGAAGAACTCTACGATTGAGCGCGTGACGGTCGAACCTACGTCGGGCACGGCCTCGAAGGCGTCGGTGTTGCCCTCGTCGGCAGCGTCCAGTATCGCCTCGAACGTGCCGAACTCCTGGGCGAGATTTCGTGCGGTGACGGTGCCCACTTCGGGGATACCCAGCGCGACGAGGAAATTCGCAAGCGGCGGCTCGCGGGCGTCCTCCATCCCTTCGACGAGGTTCCGGGCGCTGGTCTCGCCCCAGCCCTCCAGGTCGGTGAGGTCCTCGACGGTGAGTTCGTACAGGTCCGCGGGGTCCGAGACGAGGTCGGCGTCCAGCAGTTGCTGGACGGCCTTCTCGCCGAGGCCCTCGATGTCAAGCGCGTCGCGGCTGGCGTAGTGCTCGACGCTGCGCTCGCGCTGGGCGGGACAGGTGAGGCCGCCGGTGCAGAACGCCATCGGACCATCGTGCTCGACGGGGCTGTCACACGCCGGGCAGGTGTCCGGGAACTCGAAGTGGCCGTCGCCGTCGTCGTCGAGCACTTCGACGACGTCCGGGATGACGTCGCCGGCCCGCTTGATGCGGACACGGTCGCCCACGTCGACGCCGAGGTCGGCGATGAGCGAGGGGTTGTGCAGCGAGGCGCGGGAGACGGTGACGCCGCCGACCTCGACGGGGTCCATCAGCGCGACGGGGGTGAGCCGGCCGGTCCGGCCGACCTGCACGACGATGTCCCTGACCGTCGTCTCCTCCTTGCGGGCCGGGAACTTGTAGGCGAAGGCCCACCGCGGGGCGCGCGAGGTCGAGCCGAGTTCGTCGCAGGCGTCCATGTCGTCGACTTTGATGACGACGCCGTCGATCTCGTAGTCGAGGTCGTCGCGGGCCTGCTGCTGGTCGGTCCGGTAGTCGATGGCGGTGTCGATGTCGTCGACGACGGCGGTCCGCTGGCACACCCGGAGGCCCCACTCGGGGAACCGCTCGTGCATCTCGCTGTGGCTCTCGAAGTCGACCGAGGCGTCGAGGACGCCGAAGAAGAACACCGACAGCGGGCGTTCTGCGGTCACCGACGGGTCGAGCTGGCGGAGCGTCCCGGCGGCGGCGTTGCGGGGGTTCGCGAAGGGGTCCTCGCCGCGCTCGACGCGCTCGCGGTTGAACGCCGTGAAGGCGTCCCGCGGGATGTACACCTCGCCGCGGACGGCCAGGAAGTCGGGGTAGTCACCGCGCAAGCGCTGTGGAACACTAGAGATGGTACGGACGTTCTCGGTCACGTCCTCGCCGACCTCGCCGTCGCCGCGGGTCGCAGCGCGCTGGTAGACGCCGTCCTCGTAGACGATCTCGATAGAGAGGCCGTCGAACTTCGGCTCGCAGAAGTACTGCACATCGTCGGTGTCGAGCCCGTCTCGGACCCGCTCGTCGAACTCTCGCACGTCCGCTTCCTCGCCGCCCTGATCGATAGAGCCCATCCGGGCGACGTGTTCGACGTCGGGGAGTTCGTCGAGTGGCTCGCCACCGACGCGCTGGGTCGGACTGCCGTCGGTGTCGAGGTCGAACGCCGATTCGAGTCGCTGGAGCCGGGCAAACAGCGCGTCGTAGGCCCGGTCGCCGATGACCGGGTCGTTCTCGACGTAGTAGCAGTAGTCGTGATAGCGGAGCGCCTCGCGCAACTGATCAGCTTGCTCGCGGGCCGTCGCTTCGTCGAGAGTCGTTGTGTCCTCGAACTCGGTCGGGGGTCCCTCGACATAGGGGTTGTCCGCGAGATCAGCGTCGTCGGCTACAGCCATTACAGTCTGTTCTGGGTGCCGACCACTAAGCAACTCCGTCTGGGATTGCAGAGTGTTATACCAACAACAGCGGCCCTCGTCAATCAGCGCGCTGAGCGCCAGCCGACTCCGACGTTACGCCGGCAAAGCCGGTCCGGTCGACCGCGATAGCATCGACGTTGGCAAACAGGAACCCGGCGAAGCCGACGCGGATCAGGAGCCCCATGTACTCGCTGATGACGGTCAACACGAACGGGTCGAACACGTCCGCAACCGCAAGCAACGAGTAGGCGACGAGCATCCCGATGAGGAACAACAGGAGGTTCCGGGACTTCCAGTGCAGGAGCCGCTGGTCGTCGGGCAGGTCGGCCGCACGACGCCAGACTGGGCCGAGTAACAGGTACGCAAGCAGGAGCTGGCCGATAACGAGGACGCCAAAGCCGACGAGTCCGATAGCGCCGCCGACGATCGTCCCGCCGTTGAAAGCGATGACCTGTACCGCCGGGATGGCGGCGGCGACAGCCAACGTTCGGCGGGACGCCCCGGCTATCGCGACCGTGAGCGTCCACAGCACCGTGTACGCGACGAAGTCGTCGACGATGTTCGGGACAGTGAGCTGGGACCCGGGCACTGGCAGGACGCCGGCCGCCGTCAGCGCGGTCGTCACGGCTGAAATCCCGACGACGGCCACCACCGGGTAGCAGTAGTGTCGGTGGGACGACGGAATGCGCCTGAGCCACCCAGAGAGCACGACGGCCGCGACGGCCAGCAGGACCGCGGCGATCTCGTAGACGGCCGACCCGCTAATCATCGTCGCCCCCGACGCGCTGTTGTCCGGCGGTCGGTGTCGCCCCGTCCGTTCCACCGTGACCGACTGCCCGCGTCTCGAACGCATCGAGTCGATCGATGAGTTCTCGGGTCCGTGTCGAGAGGTCCTCTGCCCGCTGCCGGACGGCACTCATCGTTTCGGCGGTTTCCTGGGCCGTATCGGCCAGGTCGTGGGACTGCTCGGCGACGTCGCTGGCAACCTCGCCGACGGTGTCGATAGTCGCGGCCAGTTCCTCGGTCGCGCTGGCACCGTCGTCGGTCGCCCGCGAGATCTCGGCCATCGCATCGTCGACATCGTCGACAGTGTCAGTCAACCGCTCGACGGCGTCACCGACCTGATTGACCGTGGTAACGCCCGCGTCGATGCGCTCTCTGGTGTGGTCCATCTCGTCGGCCACCTCGTCGACTTCCCCGCGAGCCCCCTCAACGATACTCTCGATCTCGTCGATCGCCGCCTGGGTTTCCTCCGCGAGCGTCTTGACTTCCTCGGCGACGACAGCGAACCCGTCACCGCCGTCACCGGCGTGTGAGGCCTCGATGTTGGCGTTCAGTGCGAGCATATTCGTCTGCTCGGCGATATCATCTATCAGTCCGGTCGTGGCCGCGACGTCGTCCATGCGGTCATCCAAGTCAGTCACCAACTCATCGAGATGGGTCACAGCGGTTTCGATTCCTTCGATGGCCTCAATGGCCTCCGCCGTCCGGTCTGTCCCGGTCGCGCCAACGTTCGCGGCTTCCCCGGCCTGTCGAGCGACCTCGTCAGTCGTCGAGGCGACTTCCTCGACGGTCGCGGACAGGTCGTTCGTCTCCTCGATGGCCGTTTCGAGCTGGGTTGCCTGGGCTTCGATATCGCCGGCCAGTTCCCGGATATCGACGGCAAGAGACTGGTTGAGTTCCTCGACCTCTGTCGCGTCGGCAGCGACGGCCGTGCTTGCTTCCTCAACATCAGTTGCGAACTGCCGGATATCGACGACAGTCTCCGAGAGGCCGTCGGCCATCTCCTCGTAGGCGACCGAGATCCGTTCGACGGCATCGACACCGGTGTCTGTGTCGAGGCGTCGGGTGAAATCGCCGTCAGCCGCGGCCGTCATTGCGTCACCGATGTCCGTCGCATGATCAAGGAGCGTTTCGTTGAACTCCTCGGCCTCCTGTCGCGCCGCCTGTGCGTCTTGCTTGGCCTGTTCGGCCTCCTTACGTGCGGTTTCGGACTCGTCGAACGCGTCGCTGAGAGAGCGGCGCATACTGTCAAAAGCCGATGCGAGGCGACCGAACTCGTCCGCGCGGTCGACGTCCGGACTAGTCTCAAGGTCGCCGTCCTCGATAGCTGTCGCGGCGTCGGTCAGGCGCCGGAGTTCGACCGCCGCGTTCCCGGCCAGAACAATCGCGAGCAGTCCGAGATTGAGCGTTACCACGAACAGCGTCCCAGAAATGGCCGCGAGTCCAGCCCCCTGATTTGCCGCGTGCGCGGCAAACACAGCCCCGAACGCGAGCGTGACTGCGAGCGTCACACCGATTGCGACCCCGATTCGTCGGCTGTAGTGGGTCACAACCCTCGTTCGCACGTTCGTTTCAGTCATACGTGCGAATTTCTGACCTCCTGACTTATGCCTACCTTTTCGAATTCAAATACTGATAACTGGGGCGTCGAGGCCTAAAAACGGTCTTTTATAGATATTCGGAACTGGGCGTTTCGATCCTGCACAAGCACAATCGCTATCAGGGGGAAAACAGGAGAGGAGGGGCAAAAACTCCGCAAACCGAAAGTTATCGGCCAATACTGGCGCTTGGTGCCTTGATAACGAGTTCCCCGTCGCTTCGGACAGTGACCGAGTGGCCAGCATATTCAAACGAGATACTGACAGGCGTCGAGCGCTTCGAGGAGTCGACGAGTGAGTCGAGCGCTTCGGGGTCGACAGTCTCGTACAGCGGTGCGAAGTCAGTCTGTTCCCGGCCGGTCATGGCGGAGATGTACTCAGTCACTGCCGCGCTCGGTCGCGTCTCGCTCCAGTCGAACTGTTTTCTGGTCACGTTCATCGGTGTTGAGGAGTCGCTGTCCCTACTCCGCCTGTTGCTTTTACTCATATGGTTCGTCTATCTACATCAAAGTAGTCGGCAGTAATATAGTCTTCCCAGCATTATCAAACTGTGAAAACGCCAAGTGGTAGAAGCGAGCCGCCCTAGAACGGCCTATAGCCCCGGCCTCAGTCGATTATTCCTCAATTTACAGATCGGCCACGTCTTCGATTGCGTCGGTTAGCTCTTTGATACTCTCAACGGTGTGTTCGCCCATGTGTCCGATACGGAAACTCTCCTCGCTGATGTCGCCGTAGCCGCTGGAGAACACCATGTCGTATTCTTCGGAGACGGCCTCGACCGTCTCGGCGACGTTGATGTCCTGCGTGTTCTCGATGCAGGTCACCGTCTGGGACTCGTAGCCTTCCTCGGGGTAGAGGTCGAAGTGTTCGCGCGCCCACTCGCGCGTGTACTCGGCCATCTCCTGATGGCGCTGGTCGCGGGCGTCGTGGCTCTCATCGAGCATGTGCTTCATCTGCTTGCGGTACGCGAGCATGAGCGGAATCGCCGGCGTGGAGTGGGTCTGTCCCTTCCGGTCGTAGTAGTCCAGACAGCGCTGGAAGCCGCCGTACCAGGACGCCGAATCCTTCTCCAGTTCCCGCTCGTAGGCCGCGTCGCTGACGGCACAGACCGCGAGCCCCGGCGGCATGGCGAAGGCCTTCTGCGTGGACGTGAAGATAGCGTCGATGCCGTGGGCCTCGATGTCGATCTGGTCGCCGCCGAGGCAGGAAATCGCGTCAACGATGAAGTAGGTATCCGGGTACTCCGCGACCACGTCGCCGATCTCCTCGATAGGGTTCCGGACGCCGGTCGAGGTCTCGTTCATCACGGCCCCGACGGCGTCGTAGTCACCGGATTCGAGCGCGTCACGGATGTCGCCGGGCTTGACCGCCGTGCCCCAGTCGTACTCGATGCGGTCGACGTCCTTGCCGAGGCGCTCTGCGACGTTGGCCTGGCGCTCGCTGAACGCGCCGGAGGTCGGCACGAGCATACTGTCTTCGACCAGGTTGAGCGTCGTCGACTCCCAGAACTCCGTGCCCGACGCCGTGAGCACGATGACATCGTTGTCGGTGCCGAGGAACTCCTTCGTGTCCTCGACGATGGTGGTGTAGAGGTCCGTCATCCGGTCCATCCGGTGGCCGAACATCGGTTCGGCCATCGCCTCGATAACGTCGTCGCGCACCTCTGTCGGCCCCGGGAGATACAGCGTCTTGTCCTGGTACTCGTCTTTGTATTCGCGTTTTTCGGTCACAGAACCACCTGTAGTAGGTGGACTCTCGAATCCGGGAGGCATGGTAGTTTTGATACCGGACGAAGCGAATCAATGCGTGCTCTAAAGCGGGGACCCGCTCACGCAAAGAATACGCAGACAGCGACTGTACTCTGCAGGAAGTATTTACCAATTGAGCAGTCACGTTCGTCCATGGGCAGCCACACCCCGCTCACGGACGCCCAGCGAGCGGCCGTCGCCGATAGAGCGGTCGAGCAAGTCTCCGACACGCTGATCGAGATGCACGCCGACTCGGGTTCGGGTCACCGCAAACCGCTCAGCGACGACGATACCAGCGGACGCCGTACATGACCAGACCGGCGTAAATTGCCGGGCCGAACAGAACTGTGGCACTGGTCGCCACCGCTCCGCTGAACAGATATCCGAGGAACACGTCGATAAACACCAGTAGGAAGGGAGCAAGCGCGAGTGCCTTCCCGCCGGTTCTGAGCGCCGCGTCGAACGTCGACTGTGTCGCGGCAATTGCCCCGACACCGGCGACGACGAGGAGATACAGCGCGGCACCCGGAGGCGAGACGAGTGGGAGGGTAAACAGCGCGATACCGGCGAGCAAGACACCGACGAGTGTCGGCCCGTTGTCGCTCTGTGCGAGCGCGTTCTGGATACCGTCGACGTCGCCGGCGTTGAGGGCCGCTTCGAGGTCAGACGCGGTCTGACTGCCGTCGGCATCAAGGACTGTTGTCCCGGTTCCGGCATCGACCGGGCTCTCGAAGTCCCGGCCGCAGTGCATACACCACGTCGCGGTCGCACTGACTTTCTCCGAGCAGTGAGGGCAGCGGGGATCGGCGGTCATACTGTCATGTTCGAGGGCGCACAGTTAGCGGTTACGGGGGGAGAATATACAGGTGTCCGCGGTAAACGGGGTGTATGGATTGGGTCGCACGGGCCGAGAGCCTCCTGTACGATGGCGAGGTGATCGAAGCGGACGTCAGGCTGGACCGTGGCGGGGTCGTCGTGACGAGTCACCGTATCCTCGTGTTCACGCCCGACCGCGAGGGGTCGAACTACCGGCAGGTCGACCGCCCCAACGTCGAGGGCGTCGACGTCACCACCAGCGGCGACTGGTCGTTTCTCGAACTCGGCGTGAAGGCGCTGGTCGTCGGCGTCGTGCTGGTGGCCGCCGGGATGACCGTGAGCCTCGACAGCCTCGTCAGCAACGTCTCGCTGGACAGCGGCGGTGCCGCCAGTGCCGTCGGTATCGGGGGGATGCTGGGGATGCTCCGGACGATGCTGTCGCTGATGGCGCAACTGGACGACCTGCTGCGCCTGTTCGGCGGCCTCGCGCTGGCCTTCGCCGCCGTCGTCCTCGGGGTCTATCTCTGGAGCCGCGACCGACTGCTCGTCGTGCGCGTCGCCGGCGACGACGACATCGAACTTGCTGCGCCGGAGGACGAGAGTATCGTCGAGCGAATCGAGGCCGCCATCGTTCCGGAGGCGGCCCCTGCCGACGCCGGGAACGTCGACCGGCCTGCGCCCGACGACCCGCTCCCGTGACGTTCAACCCCGCCGAGCACCAACTCCGAGCTAATGGACGCCGACGGGGTTCGAGAGCGCGCGGGGTCGTTGCCACGGGAGCCCGGCGTATACCTGTTCGAACAGGGCCGGGACGACAAGCGCCGGGTCCTCTACGTCGGGAAGGCCGTCGACCTGCGTGACCGCGTGCGCTCGTATGCCGACCCGCGGAGCGAGCGCATCGCCAAGATGGTCGAGCGGGCCGAGACCATCGACTTCGCCGTCACCGACACCGAGACGCAGGCACTGTTGCTCGAAGCGAACCTCATCAAGCGCCACCGGCCGCCGTACAACGTCCGGCTGAAAGACGACAAGTCCTACCCGCTGGTCCAGTTGACCGACCATCCAGTCCCCCGAATCGAGGTGACCCGCGACCCCGAGGACGGCGCGACCGTCTACGGGCCGTTCACCGACAAGGGGCGGGTCGAGACGGTCGTGAAGGCACTGCGCGAGACGTACGGCCTGCGGGGGTGTTCCGACCACAAGTACAGCAACCGGGACCGACCCTGTCTCGACTACGAGATGGGCATCTGTACCGCGCCCTGCACCGGTGAGATCAGCGAAACCGAGTACGCCGAAGACGTCGAGTCCGTCACGCGGTACTTCGAGGGCGAAACCGGCGTCCTCGCGGACCCGCTACGCCGCGAGATGGAGACCGCCGCACAGAACCAGGAGTTCGAGCGCGCCGCGAACCTCCGGGACAAGCTCGGGGCCGTCGAGGCGCTCCACGGCGAGGGCGACACCGCCGTTAGCGACTCCGGGGGATACCAGACGACGGACGTTCTCGGGGCCGCCGTCGAGGGCGAGCGCGCCATCGTCGCCCGGCTCCACGCCGAGGGCGGCAAGCTCGTCGAACGGGACCGCCACACGCTGGAGGCCCCGGACAGCGAGGGGACCGCGGGCGTGTATCGGGCGTTCATCCCGCAGTACTACGCCGAGCGGGACCTGCCGGACCGGATTCTCTGTGCCGAGGCCCCCGCCGACCCGGACATCGAAGCGTGGCTTGAAAGTGAGGGCGTTACGCTCGGGGTGCCCGGTGCCGGACGGGAAGCGACGCTGGTCGACCTCGCGTTGAAAAACGCCCGCCAGCGCGGCGGGGCTGACGACGAGAGCGGCCGTCTAGCCGACGCACTGGGTATCGACCGCCCGAGCCGTATCGAGGGCTTCGACGTGAGCCACGCGCAGGGCCGGTCAGCCGTTGGTTCGAACGTCACCTTCGTCGACGAGACGCCCGAGAAGAGCGACTACCGCCGGAAGAAGCTCACCGAGCAAAACGACGACTACGCGAACATGCGCGAACTCCTCCGTTGGCGGGCCGCGCGCGCCGTCGAAGGCCGGGACGACCGGCCGGACCCGGACCTGCTGCTCATCGACGGCGGCGACGGCCAGCTCGGGGCGGCCCGCGACGCCCTCGCCGAGACTGGCTGGGACGTGCCGGCCATCGCGCTGGCGAAGGACGAGGAACTGGTCATCACGCCCGACCGCGTGTACGACTGGGACAGCGACGCCCCGCAGCTCCACCTGCTCCAGCGGATTCGCGACGAGGCCCACCGCTTTGCCGTCCAGTACCACCAGACGCTACGGGATGAAGTGTCGACGACGCTCGACGACGTGCCCGGCGTCGGCCCCGAAACGCGGAAGCGACTGCTCCGGCGCTTCGGCAGCGTCGACAACGTCAGGACGGCCTCCGACGAGGAGCTGACAGCTATCGACGGTATCGGCGAGCAGACCGCAGAGACGATTCGGACCCGGCTACAGTGATTTTGTATAGCGTTTAGTAGTTTATCGGGCCATAGCGCTCAGATTCGCTAATCTGTCGAGAAGAGGCTAAAGAAGGTCGCTATATGGCGATCCCAGCGTCTTAATGCCGTTATAGCGAAACGACCGAGTTCCGGAGCGTCCCGACACCCTCGTAGGTTATCTCGATTGTGTCACCGGGCGCGACCGTCCCCGGGTTGGCCGGACTGCCGAACGCAACAACGTCGCCCGGACGGAGCGTGAACCGCTCGGAAAGGTACGCGACCACCTCGTGGGGACCGAACAGCATCTCGCTGGTGTTGGCAGACTGCCGGCGCTCGTCGTTGATGTCAGTGTACATGTCGAGACCTGTGGGGTCGACGTCAGTCTCGATCCACGGCCCCAGCGGTCCGGACCCGTCGAAGGCCTTCCGTGCCGTGCGGCCCTGCTGGTCCAGCGCGTCGACGTCGTTCAGTACCGTGTATCCCTGGACGGCGTCGGAAACGTCAGCCGGGTCAAGGTCACGACACCGCTCACCGATGACCGCAGCCAGCTCACCGGCGTAGGTGAGTTCGTCGGTGAACGGCGGGTAAGGGATGTGCTGCTCGTGGGCGAGTAGCGCTGTCGGGGGTTTGATGAAGAAGTCCGGTTCCTCGGGCCGGTCGTAATCCATCTGGTCGTTGGTCGCGGCGTAGTTCCGACCGACGCAGTACAGCGCGGTCGGTTCACACGGCGGGAGGAGTCGTCCATCGCGGCCGACCACATACTGGCCATCGTCAGCATGGACGACGCCGTCAACGTATTCGCCAGTGACCGGTCCATCGTCCGTTAACAGTCGTGCGGTTCGCATACGCTGTGGTCCGAAGGCCGGTCAAAAAGGCGTGTCGCCCCACACTGCTCGAAAGACCGTTTTGAATGGGATGTGAGCCGTTCTCGGGTCGCTTCGTCGAATGAGACTGCCACTGGAGCAGTATTAGATAAATTCCATTGCGCTATATGAAATGGCCGCTAGCGACAACCCCATTCAGAACCTGGGGGTCAGAAACGCCGTGCTGACCACCGAAGTGACTTTTTCGGGCAACGCGTATCAGCAGATATGGCTGTGACCCGACGGCTCCTCATGGCCGTCGTCGGAGTGTTGTCGTTGCTGGTCTATCTCTCGGCGGCATACGTGGGGTACGCGCTGCTTCTACCAGTGTGGGACAGCCGTCCGTCGCCGCTGATAGCCGCCCTTGTCGTTATCGTGACGGCAATTGTTCTCGGCATCGTGAACTACTGGGCTGCTACGGCGCGGCTCAAGCGGTCTCTCGACGCAGTCGAACTCTCGCGAGCGCGTGTGCCGGAGGTCTACCGCCGCCTCGACACGCTCGTCGATCAGATGGACGTCGAGACGCCGACGTTGCTACTGGCGGAGCTGCCGGTCCCGAACGCGTTCGCCATCGGCGGCGGCGCTGGGGTTATCGTCGTCGACCGGCGGCTGTTCCAACTGTTATCCGCGACGGAGTTCGAGGCGCTGCTGGCACACGAACTCGCGCATCTGGAGACCCGGGATGCGCTCGTTCAGACTGTCGCGTACAGCCTCGTCCAGACGGTTGTCGGGCTTGTCGGCCTTGTTCTGTTTCCCGTCGTGGTGCTAACCGGTGGCCTCGCGCGCTCGTTCGCATTACTGCGTGGCAACCCCTCGTCGTGGTCGCGCTCCTGGCTCGGGCGGGCACAGCGGTACGCGCTACAGGTCGTTGCCGGTCTCGGATTCGCGGTAGCGCTGCTGATACTCGGCTACTCCAGGCGTCGCGAGTTGGCAGCCGACGACCGCGCGATCGAAATAACGGGGAACCCCGTTGGACTCGCCCGAGCCCTCACGAAAATCGAGCAGGCGTCGAAGTCGGACACCGGTCTCCTGCGACAGCTATACGTTCACAGCGAAGCGGACAGCGAGCTTTCACGTCTCCTGTCGACGCACCCGCCGATGGATGAGCGGATACAGCGGCTACAGGAGAGCGCAGCACGGAGTTCCGCGAGGGTGAGCGAGGCGTCGGGCAGCCGTCGGTAGCTGCGTCGTTCAGCGACGGCCGGGAGCGCCGTAGTATATGCAAACGATTGCTTATAGAGATGGACAACCTCATTCAACAAACATATAGGACATATATGACCAGGAATCGGTCTTCTTCGTGGTAGATACCGCTCGAAACACGTCGGTTTTGGCGGGCGTGTCTGACCGACGACAGTCTCGTTTGAGGCGTGAGAGGGGACGAACATTGTACACCAATCTCGTCAAGGTGAGTGAGCAGTAGGATGTGTCGCGTCCGAGGCCGACACGGGGAAAGTCTCTATATGCACATTGAGAGCAACATAGCGGTCCTAGAAACTGCTATGTTCGGCAAGGCGCTTACATCCGCATATGCAAGCCAGCATCCCGCAGCGAGCGACCGAGGGGGCAAAGAGCCACACATACGGATGCCCACTGTGTAACTGTGGTGCGGACAGTGAAGACGACATTTACTGCCATCTGCTGGTCTCACACCGGAAGAGCGCACTTGTTGACGCGCTTCTCGAAAGAGTGGACAGCGACGAGTTGGCCCGGGTTTAATTTCGGTACGGGCGTCAGTATCGTCTGGTAGTACCAAATAGTTAATTCTGGAGAGAGTAGTACGGTATTTGTGTTCATACTTGTCCACTTGTTACCCATATTCTGAAATCGAAGGGTAACACTGGCACCGCTCGCGTGGTAGATTCGACTCGGTTCGAGAGCCCTGGGCCGTACTACAGCGCATTGACTGCTATTTTTTCGTCGGTGCGGTTTATCGCTATAAATTGAATACTGCTATATCAAATGCTGGGAGACGACTCGGGCGACGGCCGGTCCAGCAACTACCAGCAGCGGGTCAATAACATACATACACATGTTAGACTATGAGATGTATTTATATACTAGGAGAGGTCGCAGCAGCGATCAGTCGTAGCGACACGGCAACAGAATGCGAATAGCTCTGGGATACCGGTACGGCCGACCAATAGTAATTTCCAAGGAACACAAATACCGCAACGCGGCCACGTCCCACGTTGTGACAGATCTGGCAACACACAGATCGTGTTGGTGCTATTTGACAGCGGTAGCTATTTTAGTGGGCTTCAATTTCGGTTCCGCTGTGAGTCGGTCATCGCGAATTCGGGGTTGGACCGGCGACGCTGATTACACTGGCTACGGTGCCTGTTATCCAGCATTGCCTCCGTGACCCACCAGTCGTTCCATACCGTCGAACGACGCGGCACAGCGAAGGATGGGAAACGCGTAAGTATTGGGAATGAGATGAATTAAACGTATGACGCAGACGTATGAGAACTATATCGGCGGTGAATGGACCGGGAGCGGAGAGACACAGGACGTCACGAACCCGGCAGACGAGACTGACGTCGTCAGCACGGTTCCGGTGGCCTCGGCGGCGGACGCCGACGAAGCGGTCGCGGCCGCGGCGGAAGCAACAGACGAATGGGGCGGGATGCCTGGCCCGGAGCGTGGCGCGATCCTGCGTGAGACCGGTGAAATCCTGAAGTCCAGGAAAGACGAGCTTGCGGAGACGCTGACCCGCGAAGAGGGGAAACCGCTCGGCGAAGCCGAGGGCGAGGTACAGCGTGCGATTGATATCTTCTATTACTACGCGGAGAAGGCCCGCGACTTCGGCGGCACTGTCAAACAGCCAAGCGGCGGCCGCGCCGGTCTGCAGACGAAAAAAGAGCCGATGGGCGTCGCGGCGCTTATCACGCCGTGGAACTACCCCATCGCGATTCCGGCCTGGAAGATCGCCCCGGCGCTTGCGGTCGGCAACACCGTCGTCATCAAGCCCGCGATGCAGGCGCCGACCGTCGGCGCAATGATCGTCGAGGCGCTGGACGAGGCCGGTATTCCGGACGGCGCTATCAACCTGGTCTGTGGCCCCGGTAGCGAGGTCGGAGAACGGCTGACCACCCACGACGACGTCGACGTGGTGTCGTTCACCGGCAGCGCAGCCGTCGGCGAGCACGTCTACGAACAGGCGACGAGCAACGGGAAGCGCGCACAGGCAGAAATGGGCGGGAAGAACCCGACCGTTGTCATGCCGAGCGCCGACGTGGACAAAGCGGCCGACATCGTCGGGGCAGGGGCCTTCGGCGGGACGGGGCAGGCCTGTACAGCGACCTCCCGGGCTATCGTCCACGAAGACGTGTACGACGAGTTCCTCGACGCCGTCGTCGACTACGCAGAGTCGCTCGAGATCGGAAACGGCCTCGACCGGGCCGGCATGGGACCCCACGTCAGTGAAGACGAGCTCGCGGGGAGTCTGGAGTACATCGACATCGCACAGTCGGAGGGAGCAACCCTCGAAACGGGCGGCGAAGAACTCACTGGTGGCGAGTACGACGCCGGGAACTTCATCTCGCCGGCCGTCTTCTCCGACGTCGAGCCTGACATGCGTATCGCACAGGAAGAGGTGTTCGGGCCGGTGCTCGCCGTGATTCCCGTCTCCGACTTCGACGAAGGTGTCGAGGTCGCCAACGACATCGACTACGGGCTCTCGGCCAGCATCGTGACCGACCGAATCGAGGAGGAAAACGAGTTCATCGAGCGCTCCGAGTCCGGTGTGGTCAAGGTCAACGAGAAGACGACCGGACTGGAACTGCACGTTCCCTTCGGCGGCCTCAAGCGCTCCTCGACGAACACCTACCGCGAGCAGGGTGACGCCGGACTGGAGTTCTTCAGCTACATCAAGACGGTGTACCGCAACAGCTAATGGAGGCGGCCACCGTCGCTGACGGTGGAGTGTAGTTTTTATTACAATAAAGTTATATAGTATTATTCTTAATATCCTGTTGCTCTTGTCCACCGCAAGAGCAAGCGTGCAAAGTCATGGTCGTAGCCCAACCGACCGACGATGGTGGAACGGTCCCAGCATCAACACTGTCTGTCCCGTACAGGCGTTCCACTCTCGTTGTTAGCGCCCCGGCATCCGAAGCAAGTTTCACTACCGCGAAGTGCCACTAGCCGGTCAGAATGCGGCGAGAAACGAGACCGTCATTCGAATGGGCGCAGCGCCGTTCTGTCAGTGGCAGTCATTGTAGACACCTCGTGTGAACACAGCGAGTGCGACAGGGCTTCGAAGTTGCCCCTGTCAGACGAACCGTGGCGCTCCGCCCTCGACAGTCCGTTCAGTATTATGGAACGGTTCCCGTAACGGTTGTACTGTCGTTATTCTCGATACGGAAACCGGAGAGCGTAGACGAAGACAGTCCACAGACGGCCCGTGAAACAGTATTTTCCGCCCGGATTATCGACGGGTCGCTGTAGAATATCTGCGGGTGAGACAGTCATATGGTTCCATAATACCAAACATCTATGTCATCTGCTGGGACTAGTTTACTTAACAGACGAACTACCATTCGCCACTCTAGAACAGCGGGAGCTGACACGGGCGTGCCAACACAAAAGATAATATCCAGCCAGTCGATGGCAGCGGCATGAACGTTGACGCGCTCACGGGAGGATTCGACCGTCGAGACTGGCAGGAACAGACAGAGACCGACGATCCAGTACGGTTCGCGATGATCGGCGTCGGCTGGTGGACCACCGAACAGGCGATGCCCGCCGTCGACGCGGGGGACCTCTGTGAGACGACTGTGCTGGTCAGCAGTGACCGCGAGAAGGCGGCCGATGTGGCCGCTGATTCGGAGACAGTCGAACACGCGATCACCTACGAGGAGTTCCACGAGGGGGCCGCGAGCGACGCGTACGACGCCGTCTACATTGTCACCCCGAACGCGCTCCACCTCCCCTACGTCGAGACGGCGGCAGAACTGGGGAAGGCAATCCTCTGTGAGAAGCCGATGGAGGCCACCATCGAGCGCGCCGAGCGAATGGTCGAGGTCTGTGACGAACACGACGCGACGCTGATGATCGCCTACCGGATGCACACCGAGCCAGCCGTCCGGCGGGCGAAGGACCTCATCGACGAAGGGTACATCGGCGAACCGCTGTTCGTCCACGGGAATATGACCGAACCCATCCTCGAACTCGTCCCCGACCCCGACCAGTGGCGGCTGGACGGGGAGCTTTCCGGCGGCTGTGCCGTGATGGATATCGGCCTCTATCCGCTGAACACGAGCCGATTCCTGCTGGATGCCGACCCCGTGGCCGTCCGGGGGACTGTCGCATCGGTACAGGAAGAGTTCGCCGACGTGCCAGACGAACACGGCGCGTTCCAGTTAGATTTCCCCGGCCACATGTACGCGGTGTGTACAGCCAGCCAGAACGCCCATCTCGACAGTCACATATCCGTACTCGGAACCGAGGGCAAGGTCCGCGTCGAACCGGCCTTCTATCCCTGGGACGACCGTGCGCTCCAGCTTTCCCACGAGGGAACGACGGTTGACATCGACTTCGAACAGATCGATCAGATGGAAGAGGAGTTCGAGTACTTCGCCCACTGTCTGCTGACCGACACTGAGCCCTACGCCGACGGTGAACACGGCCTCGTCGACATCAACACGATCAAGGCAATCTACGAGGCCTCCGAGACGGAGTCGACAGTCACACTCGACTGAATGCGGTACGGGATTTTTTGACCCGGCCGGGCGTAGTTCGGCGCATGGTTCAGTCAACGTGGGACGACTGGTTCGTCCGTGACGAAATAGAGGCGACAGACCCCGGCGATGGCGTCGTAATCTGGTACCTCGGTTGTAACGGCTTCGTACTCCGGTCGCAGTCGACGACACTGTACATCGACCCCTACTTCGGGACTGGCGACCCGCCGAACCTCATTCGCATGATTCCGGTGCCGATAGACCCCGCCGACGCGACCCAGTGTGATGCCACACTCGTCACACACGAACACATCGACCACATGCACCCGCCCTCGTACGGCCCGCTGGTCGAGGACCTCGGAGCGGACCTGTACGCCCCGTCGGCATCGTATGACTCCCCGGACTACGACGGTGAGATGCGGGTCCCCGACGAGCAGCGCAACGAGATCGCCGTCGGCGACGAGTTCGCTGTCGGTGATTTCACCGTTCACGTTACTGGCACCAACGACCCCGACGCCATCGAGCCGGTGGGGTACGTCATCGAGCACGACGCCGGGACGTTCTTCCACGCCGGCGATAGCCGGCCTGCCGAGGCGTTTGCCGACGTCGGCGAACGGTTCGACATCGACGTGGGCGCGCTGGCGTTTGGCACCGTCGGCTCTATCTACGAGCCCGAGCCGGACTGCGGTGTCAGAACGAAGTGGTACATGGACGAAAACGAGATTATCGAGGCCGCAAATCAGCTCCAGCTATCCCGGTTGCTCCCCTCACATCACGATATGTGGCAGGGCGAAGCCGGCGACCCGAAGGTGCTCCACGAGCACGCGGTGTCGTTCGACTACCCCCGAGTCATCGAACCGCTGTACATCGGCTGTTCGGTTCGGCTGGGTGAGGCCGGTATTCGTCGTATTGACGCGCTGGACTGAGTGATACTGCCGGCTGTAACTATTTCAAGATATTCGCCACCCCGAGATGGCGAGATTCTTCACAGACTTACAGCTGGCAGATGAGACCGTGGTTCCGGTCACCGCTGTGTCGGCCGCTCAAACAGAGACGGCGTATCTGTCGCGGGGTAGCTTTAATATCCCCACCACAGTATGTCCGGCAAATGTCGCCAACGATAACGAGGATCGAAAGCCGAGAGTTCGAGTACCCCCTTAATGACGTCGGGACCGATAAGCACGGCTTCAATCTGGTCTATGCGCCGGGCGAGACAACCACGCGGAAACTGTTCGGCGTACAGATTCACACTGACGAGGGAATCACGGGCGAGTACGTCGGTGGGAACTCGCCGGCAGCCGCCCAGTACAACATCATCGCAGAGTACCTCATCGGCAAGGACCCGCTGAAACGCGAGAAACACTGGTCCGAATGCAAGCGCGCGCTCCGGAAGTACGACCGGATGGGTATCGGCCCGATCGATATCGCGCTGTGGGACTTCGCCGGCAAGTACTACGACGCGCCGATTCACGAACTGCTGGGGACCTACCGCGAGCGTATCCCCACCTACGCGTCGACGTACCACGGCGACGACGCGGGCGGGCTGGACTCGCCCGAGGCCTTCGCCGACTTCGCCGAGGAGTGCCGCGACGAGGGCTTCGGCGGCTTCAAGATTCACGGCTGGGGCGGCGGCGACGACGCCCGAAGTCTCGACCGCGAAGTCGAGGCAGTCCACGCCGTCGGCGAAGCGGTCGGCGACGAGATGGACCTGATGCACGACCCCGCCTGCGAACTGGAGACGTTCGCCGACGCGCTGGAACTGGGCCGGGCGCTCGATGAACAGGGCTTCTTCTGGTACGAGGACCCGTTCCGCGACGGCGGTATCTCACAGCACGCCCACAAGAAGCTGGCACAGAAACTCGACACGCCGATTCTCCAGACCGAACACATCCGCGGACTGGAGATCAAGTCCGACTTCGCCGCCAGCGAGGCGACCGACTTCCTCCGGGCCGACCCCGAGTACGACGCGGGCATTACCGGCGCGATCAAGGTGGCCCGGATGGCCGAATCGTTCGGGCTGGACGTGGAGTTCCACGCACCCGGCCCCGCCCAGCGCCACTGCATTGCCGCCTGCCGCAACTCCAACTACTACGAGATGGCGCTGGTCCACCCGGACTGCCAGAACACCCAGCCGCCGGTGTATGAGGGCGGCTACTCCGACCTGATGGACGCCGTCGACGACGACGGGACAGTCAGTGTCCCCGACGGCCCCGGCCTGGGCGTGGAGTACGACTGGGACTACATCGAGGACAACACCACCGGGAGCGTCCACATCTACGAATAGCGGCACTGTTTCTCCCGGTAAGCGCACTCCGTCCGTTTTGACCGCCGCAGTAGCGAGCCGTCTCGTCGTTCGCGGAGTCAGGCCGCCGAGCGTCGTCCTGTTGGGCCTCAGGCCAATACTTATGCCGGAATCGTCCGAACGGATAGTAGTTGATGACAGACGGAGACAGGACCCTGACCCGCCGGGAAACGCTCCGCGCAGCCGTCGCCCTCGGAGGGTCGACAGGGCTCGCAGCCTGCCTCGACCTGGAGGGGCAGCCAACGGAGGCGGGAGGGACAGACCGCGGTACCGACCGGCCGGCTGGCACCGAATCGGAGGCTGAACTACCGAGTCGACAGCACGCGTGGAACGAGTTCTCTCGAACCGACGAGCACGGGAATCCGGTGCCGGCTCGGCACCATGTGTTGTTGCTGGCCGACTATGTTGGCGACGGACCGGTCGATGACGGCGACCAGACGCAAGCGGAGAACGCGTTTCGCGAGCTAGAGGAGACGTATCGGTGGGCGTCTGACGGGCTTCTGTTTACTGTCGGCTACTCCCCGGCGTACTTCGACCGGTATGACGAACCGCTCTCCGAGTCGGTCGACCTGCCACAGCCAGCGGCGCTGGCCCCTTTCGAGGACCCGTCGTTCGATACCCCGGACCTCCTCGTTCATCTGGCAAGCGACCGCGCTTCGGCGGTGCTGGAGGCCAAGCAAGCGCTGTTCGGTGAGCTGGAGACCGCAAACGGGAGCGAAGTCACCGAAACCATAGACGGGACGGTCGAGTTGGTCGACCGACGGACGGGGTTTATCGGTGCGGGGCTCCCGGCGGAACACGACGACGTGGACGACGTTCCGGACGGCGTGGTCCCCGAAGATGCACCGCTGTTCATGGGTTTCAAATCGGGGTTCCGACAGAATCAAGCGACGGAAGACAGCGTAACGATCGCGGAGGGGCCGTTCGCGGGCGGGACCACGCAACACCTCTCACTGCTACGCACGGAACTGGACCAGTGGTACAACCAAGACTCCCGGGAACAGCGCGTCGCCAAGATGTTCTCGGCGACGCACGCGGCGGAGAACCTGGTCGAGGGTGTGGGCGACAACCTCGGTGATTCGTCGCTCGTGGCGGAGACTGGTGTCGCTGACCGAGTCGAGGACGACGCATTTGAGAAGGGAGTGGTCGGGCACGCACAGAAACTCGCGCGTGCACGAGATGAGGGCGGTGACCCACGGCTCCTCCGACGCGATTTCGCGACGGTAGACGATGGCCAAACCGGAGTACACTTCCTCAGTCTTCAGGAGGGCATAACGGACTTTATCCGGACCCGGAACGCCATGAACGGCGACGACGTTGCGAATGTCGGCGGCGTCGGTACGAAGAACAACAACGGGATACTGCAATACGTTACGACGGTTCGACGCGGGAACTACTTGCTCCCGCCCCGCTCGAAACGCTCGTTCCCCCGTCCGTCGTGACCCAGCCGGCCCCACAGTCCGCCCGAACGACGGCGACGGTCTATCCCTGACAAGGTTTTTATCCTTTCCGAGAGCAGAGGGATACCATGTCGCCCAGGAGAAACCCGACGCGCCGGGACTTCATCGCTACGAGTGGGGTAGCACTTGGGGTGAGTGTCGCCGGCTGTGCAACGGGGGATGACGCCGCGGACGAGACCCCGTCCGAGGCTGCACCTGGCGGTACCGAATCGACGCCCGAGGGAACCGAACAGGGGCGGGGAAATGAGCTCCCGACAGCGTCTGCCCAGGAACGGCCATTAGTGCACATCCCGGCACATCAAGACGGGATGCGGATGGTCGGTATGGCGGAGGTAGGACCGTATATGGTGGCGATGTCCTATACACTGCTTCACGACTTCTGGATACTAACTGGCAAGGAGAAGAGTTACGTACAGATCGAGGACGGGCAGGGACTGCATCTCATGGCAACCGTGTGGGACCCGGAATACAACCAGCGCATCCCGCTGGGTAGCCCGCCGGTCGAGGTTCGAGCCGCCGAAAGCGGCGACAGTGTGACCAAAAAGTCGCTGTGGCCGATGCTGTCCCAGCAGATGGGCCCACACTTCGGGGACAACGTCGCGTTTCCGGAGGAGGGAGAGTACACGGTGCAACTCTCGTTTGACCCGGTCTCAGCGCGGCAGTTAGGGGAGTATCGCGGGCGGTTCACCGACGCGGTGGACGCCGAGTTCGACCTGCTGTTCAGAACCGACATCACGAACAACATTCGCGAGCGGTTCGTCGACGAGGCGGGACAAGCGGGGGCGCTCGAACCGATGGAGACGGATATGCAGCCCGACGGAAGGCTGGCGGATGCAGCGTCGCTACCGGGTGAACACGGCGGGATCGTCGAAAGTGGTGCTGCGGAATTTGTGGTGCAGGTGCTGCGTAGGGCTCCGGCCGGAATCGACAGCTCTGGCCCGTATCTCGCCGTGTCCGCTCGAACGCCGTACAACCAGTATCCCCTCCCGTTCATGGGTCTCCGAGCAACTGTGGCCAACGCCGGCGAGGAGGTCCGCGAGCCACTGAAGGCAGCCGTTCACCCCGAGCTGGGGTATCATTACGGTGCCCCGTTCCCTGCTATCGCGATGGGTGACGAGGTGACGCTTTCGGTCGGGGCCCCGCCACAGGTCGCGCGACATCGCGGCTACCAGACTGCGTTTCTGGAGTTCGACGACACGACGCTCACGCTCGGAGACGGGACGTAGGGGGCTACTCGGGGACACAGCGAGGAGACGACAGTTCTCACGCCAGACGTGGCCTGGCCGTGTACTGTCAGCTACGAGCGAGATGCGACTCCGGGTCAGAGTGCCACATCGGGAGAGAGTCTGCTACCGCCGAGACGACGGAACCCGGCTACAACCATCGCACGGAAGGCGGGCGCTGGGATGCCGGACGACCGACGACGAGAGAGCGCACGACGGCGATGCGGCCCAGTGTAGGACACGCCGCACACAGCGGCGAGACAATCATGGTCGGCCAAGTGAATCCATGTTTGTAGCTACTCTGTCTTGATTCGGCCTTCGACCGACGGCGAAATCGTCCCGTCCTCCTCGATTGCGTCCTCGACGATGACCGACAGCAGTTCGCCCTCGTTCGCGTCGATAATCCTCGGGGCGTCCTGGAACATCGTGTAGCTGTCGCCGCCTGTGGCGGTGAAGCCGTTCGTTGCGACGGTGTAGGTCGCTTCGGTGTCGAGTGGCTCACCACCGACTGTTACCTCCGTGACGCGGTCGCCCTTCGATTTGTCCGGGTCGTATGTGTAGCGCATACCGCTCACCTGCAGGAATCCGCCCCCGCCGGTCGAACTGAGCTCCAGTGCCTCGACCAGCGTTTCACCGGTGACCTCGATAGTCACTTGGTTGTTCCCGAACGGGAGGACGCTGTAGACCATCCGTCTCGTGATATCCCCTTCGGGGTAGAGTTCGTCGGTCCGGATACCCCCACCGTTCTGGATTGCGACGTCCGCGTTACCGTGGCTGCGGAGCGCATCGGCGATGTAGTTCCCGAAGTTCGACTCCTCGGAACGCACAGTGTCTTCGCGGGCATCGAGCGGGACGGTTGTCTCGCCGACGACGACGTCGAGCTCGTCGCTGAGCTTGCTCTCGTAGCTTTCCGCGACTTCGAGCACACCTGGGTGCGGTTCGACGCGGCCCTCATCAACCGCGGCAGCGGTGTCGTACACCGTCAGGCTGTGGTCGGTTCGCTCCCCGTCTTCGACAGTGAGCGTCAGTTCGCCGAGGTAGTCGTACTCGTCGTCAACAAACGAAAGCACCGTGTCGTTCACGACTTGGGGCTCCTCGGAGAACGTCGCGGCGTGGTCGCCGACGATGGCGTCGATGCCGTCGACAGACTCCGCGAGCTCGACGGCGGCCGGGCTTGCCACGTGGGACAGCACGACGACAAGATCAGCGCCGTCGTCCCGCATTTCGGTCACGACTGCCTCGACCGGGGCTTCGAGGCCCGGGACCTCCGTCGTCTCGCCCATGGTGGTGATTGTCGGCGCTTCGACGTTGATTATGCCCGTGAGCCCGACAGTCACATCGCCGGCCGAAACGAGTTCGTACTGGCTCGCTCCCTGTTCAGCGCCGAACACGTCGCCCGTTTGTGCGTTGCGGGCGTTCGCGCTCACCCACTGGAACTCGCTGTCGGAAATGCGGTCCCGCAACACGTCCGGCCCTCTGTCGAAGTCGTGGTTCCCGAACGTGTCGAACTCCAGCCCGCCCTCGTTGAACGCGTCGACGATGTGTTTGCCGTCGAACTGTGCGGAGAGAATAGAGGTGGCCAGGTCGTCGCCGGATCCGACCTTTATTGAGTGGTCGTTGTTGTCCGCGATCTGATTCATCAGGTCGAAGTAGGTAGCGATGTTCGCCGCCTCTTCGAGGTCGCCATAACTGCCGTGGACGTGGGTGTCGTGGACGAGCGTCACCTCGCCCGTTGCAGGTTCAGATGTGCTCTCGGCCGTGCCAGATGAGGTCGTGGTCTCCTCAGCATCTGTAGATGCTTCGTCGGTCTGCTCGGTGCCGTCGTCGGAACTGGAAGCACAGCCGGCGAGTCCCGCAACGCCGAGTGCAGCAGTAGCCGAGAGGAACTTCCGCCGGTCGACTGGTGTGTTCGTCGTATCGTTCTCCGATCGGTCCGCTGAAGCGGCTTCTAGGTCTTCTTTGTTGCTTCGTGACACAGCATACATTAGATTGAACGTTTATATAAAATATTTGCTGGGTGCTAATGTGACGGAACTACAACAATTAATCCACACAGACGCTGGTGTGGTAATATGGCGCAAAGTGAATCACAGACTTGTGCCATATTGGCATTCGGTCGGCAATAGCACAGTAGCGCAAGTTCGGACACACTCGTGCTGCAGCGGTGGAGCAGTCCGCGCCTCAGTGGTCTGGTTTCCGTGGCTTCAGGCTGTCGGCTCATCGGATTTTCGCCCCGAAGACAGTTTCACGGGTGTTATCAGGGCGTTGTAATAGCAGAACCGACACAGCAAGCGGCCGCTACTGCGTCGCGTAGGCCTGGAGGCCCGTCTCAAGGATGTCCCGGTATCGGTCGACGTCGATGTCGACAGCGACACGATTGTTGGGGTCGTTGTCGGTCGTGCCGTGCTCGTCACAGATGACGGCCCCGTGGCAGGGGCCGCCGGTCGTGTCTACCTCAATGTGGTACTCCTCGAAGGTGAGTACCGATTCGTCGATGAGATCGGCGACGACGGCGGCGTCGTGGATAGCCGGCGCATCGGCCAGCGGGTAGGTCCCGGAGTCGGGTCGGTAGTCGAGCCACTCGGCGATGGTTCCGCGGACGCCGTCGGCCGTGCGGAACTCCTCGATGAACTCGGGGGAGACGGTGGCGCGGTTGGTCACGTCCAGGCCGACCATCCGCGTGTTGGCGTCCTGCAGGACGCGGCTGGCCGCCGCGGGGTCGTTGTGGAAGTTGGCCTCGGCCATCGGCGTCACGTTCCCGGTCGTCATCGCCGCCCCACCCATGAGATAGATGTCCTCGACGAGGTCTGGTAACCGGGGCTCCTTGGCCAGTGCGATCGCCAGATTCGGAAGCGGACCGACGGCCGCGATCGTCAGTTCGTCCCCGTACTCGTGGGCGGCTTCGACGATTGCGTCGGCCCCGTGGATGTCCCGCGTGTCGTCCTCGGCGTCGGGGATGTCGCCGTGGAGCCCGTTCTCGCCGTGAATCCACTCGGCGGTCGTGAGATCGTCGACGAGCGGACGCCCACAGCCCCGGGACACCGGAACGTCGTAGCCACCGAGGTCCAGTATCGCGTGGGCGTTTCGCGTCGTGTTCTCGATAGTCGTGTTCCCACAGACAGTTGAGAGACCGACAACGTCGATCCCGTCGTGACCGAGCGCCATCGCCAGCATGACCGCGTCGTCGCAGCCAGGGTCCGTATCGAAGAAGACTTTGCGTGACATACCTTCGAAGTTCCGCCCATCGGGTCTTAAAAGCTGGTACGTGCCGGTTGTGACACGGACACCGCCGGAGACAGACCTGTGGGCGATCTGTCGGGCCGTCGTCGCTACCACAATCCGTGTGTCGGAATGTGTGGCCGACAGACAAGGTGTGTCCGCCAAAGCCGTCTTATACTGGCCAAGCGGTGCGATACTGGGGGACAGCTGAGGGTTCATCCATCCCCGAAGTCCGGGCCACAGCTCAGGGGGAAAGTCAATCATTCGTTACGGAGAACAGTCAGTATCCGGAAACAGTGCGTCTATCATAAATTTTAACTATATAGTCACAATACCGTACAGGAAGTGATGGATAGAAATCACATACGGCCAGTACTACTCAGCGTACTACTCGTTTTGTCGGTTGTCAGCACCGGCTTCCTCGGAAGCGCCGCTGCTGCGCCGAGCGAACAAAACGAGCTGGCAACGGCGAACAGTCAGACAGCAACACAGACGGCCTCGGCTGGTGGAGCGACCTGTCAGCTCGACGGGAGCTGTCCGGTTCCTGATGATTCGGTCGATCTCAACAACAGCGGTGCCGGCGTCGACGTGTTGATCGACGGGAGTCATCAGGGCTCGACGTTCACGAAGTTCGCAAACCGACTCAGCGAACGCGGGTACGACGTCGACACGAAACGGTCGACGACCGGCGGGCTGACCTCGTGGAACAGTTCGGCCGCGAGCGGGCTGTCGGACTACGACGTGGTCATCATTCCCGTCCCCCAGACGGCCTATAGCGAGGCCGAGCAGGATGCAATCGACGAGTACGTCAGAAACGGCGGCAGCCTGTTCGTCGTCGGGGACTGGACCTCGCCACTACAGGGCCACGCCGGCAAGCTCAACGACATCACCGACCCGTACGGGCTCCACTTCAACGGCGAGAGCGACAAGTGGCTCCGGAACGTTCAGGATCCGACCAACAAGACAGTCGAGGACTACGAGTGGCGGGTCATTCTGCACAACACGGGCCGGCATCCGATAATGAACAACGTCGACACCGTGGAGTACGACGGAGTCAGTCTCAACGTCACCGACACCGAAAACGGGACGCAGGCCCCGTTGCTGTACGGTGACAGCGATACTTACGAGTACACCTACTCCACGACAGAGAAAGAGTACCCCCGTGGCGAGCGCATCGTCGGTGCGGCCGCGACGTGGGACATCGGTGACAACGGCCGCGTCGTCGCCTTCGGCAGCCAGAAGTCGCTCACGACGTATCTCACCGACGAGTGGCAGGCCGAACACCAGCAGACCGACACGCGGCCGTTCCTCTTCCGAACGGTGAAGTGGCTGGCCTCGTCGGGCCACGTCGAGCGACCGGACAGGCCGGTCGCCGTCACCGGCGAGCGAATCAAGGGCGGCGAGACGCCGGCGAACGAGACTATCGTCCTGAAAAACAGCGAAGTCGCCGCCGCCATCGGCACTGAAACTAACGGTCCTTTCGGCACGCTGCCGGGCGGTATCTACGACGCCAACGCGTACGGGCTGACGACCGACCAGATCGGCGTCGCCGAGTTCGCGTTCAACAACTTCGGGACGTGGCCCGTCTACGAGTCCTTCGAGCGCCAGAACGCCACCGGGCCGGACGGCGCGGCGGTCGTCACCGCGACCGGCCACGTCAGTACGAACCCGAACGTCTCCGTCACGACGACGTACACGCTGCCGGCCAATTCCAGCCACATCTGGATCAACACCACGATGGAGAACGGCGGCGATCAGCGCCTCCCGGTCAACGATTCCGAGCGCCTCCAGAGCGGGGCAGCACTGAGTTCCGAGGGGCAGTCGACCTGGCTCCCCGGTTCGGGGAGACTCGAGGAGACGCGCTCGCCGCCAGTGAGTGCCGACACACTCGACCAGCCCTGGGCCGCGCTCACCGGTGACCGCGTGAGCTACGGCGTCTGGGGCGGGAACGGCTCCTTTACCTCGTACACGGGTGCCACGACCTGGATTGACCCGTGGCTCGAACACCGTCTCGACCCCGGCGAAACGCGGTCAGCGGAGTTCGCTCTCTTCGTCGGCGAGGACGGTTCAAGTAGCGCGACCAGCGAGTACTACAACCAGCAGCAGGGAACCGAGACGGGTACTGTGACTGGCAGCATCGAAAGCACGGACAACGAGTCCGTCTCACAGGCCACAGTCACCGCCTCGAAGGGCGACCGCGCGTTCACCTACACCGTCGGGTCGGAGACCGGAACGTACGAACTCGAACTCCCCGCCGGCGAGTACACGCTGACGGCCGATGCCAGCGGATTCGCGGCATCAGAGCCGAAGTCCGTCACCGTCAGCGGCGGCGAAACGGCCACCGCCGACTTCGACTCGCTGGAGGGGCCGGCCCCCGTCAACGTCACCGCAACGATAGACGACGAGGGCGAGGTCAGTCCCGCCGACGCCCGGGTTACGGTGCTCGACGACGGCACCGCGGTCGAGACCGTCTACACCCAGACGACGCCGACCGGCACGGCCTCGTTCCAGCTCCCGCCCGGTAACTACACGCTGGTGTTCAACCACGGGACCGGCTACATCGCCGAACCAGTCGAGAAGAACATCTCAGTGACGCCCGGCGAGAAAGTCAGCGTCAACGCGACGTTCACCGAGGAACTGGACCCCAGCGAGCGCAACTGGGTCGGCATCGACCCCCACGCCCACAGCAGCGTCAGCTTCGACGGCAAGACGCCCATCGACAACTTCGTCGCCATCCAGAAATCGGCGGGCGTCGACGCGGTGTTCATCTCCGACCACAACGCCATCGGCGGCTGGGGCTCGATGGAGTCACAGGCCGCAGAGCGCGACATCATGTTCATCCGGAGCGAGGAGATCACCACCGGCGACCTGGGGCACTTCAACCCCTACCCGATGCACGGCGAGGAGATGGTCGACTCCGACGGGACCCTCGTGGAGTTCATCGAGGAGTCCCGCAGCCGACACAACGCGACGGTGTTCCAGATCAACCATCCGGGTGACCGCTTCGTCAGCCTCGACAGTGCGCCCGGCCAACACGAGGAGTACCTCCCGATGGTCGACGCCATCGAGGCGTACAACGGCCCGTACGGCGAGTCCGACACCGCCAGCGTCCAGGGGCTGTTCACCCTCTGGAACGAGGGCTACGAAATCACGGCGACCGGTGTCAGCGACGATCACTGTTCGCAGTGCTTCCCGGCGAAATACGGCACCGCCCGCACGCGGGCATACGTCGAGGGACCCGTCACGCCAGAGAAGTGGGCTCAGTCCGTGAAAGACGGGCACACGTACGCGACGTACGGTCCGTCCGTCGAGTTCACCGTCGACGACAGGATGCCCGGCGAGACCGTGAACACGACCGCCGGGTCGTCCGTGGAGGCGTCCGCAACGGTCCGAAACCTCGACGAACTGGCCTATGCCGAGGTCATCCGGAACGGCACGACCGTCTCGAACGTCACGCTCGACGGGACGAACGACACTATGAGCACTGACGTGGACATCGACGGGAACGCCTGGGTCGCCTTCCGCGTCGTCGACGAGGACGGCGACCGAGCGCTGACCAGCCCGGTCTGGATTTCGACCGACCAGCAGGCCGAATCCGGGACTGACGGCAACGGCGAATCCGGCGGCACTACGGGGACTGCGACGCCGGCGGACACCGAGGGCGAGTCAGCGACCACGGCGGCGGATGACACTGCAACCGCGGAGTCGGAGACGACCGCCGCGTCCGGACCCGGGTTCACCGCCGTCGTCACGCTGCTCGCGCTCGTCGGCGCAGCGCTGCTCGCAACGCGACGGAGGACCTGAGCCATGACAGACGCCAGCCAGCGACGGAGTCGGCGTGGGTTCCTCGGAACCCTCGCGCTGGCTGCGGCGACCAGCGCAGGCTGTAGCAGCCTCGGCGGCACGCAGAACAGCCAGTCGGACGACATCGGAGCCAGCGGCTCGACGGCAACGCCCGCGAAGGGAGACGATGGGGCACATCACGACGAGGCGCACGGCCACACGCACACAGACGGCGGTCACGACCACGGCGAGGGACACAGCCACGACAGCGAACACGCAGGTGGCGACGACGAAGCCGGCGGTGCTGCCGACACCGAGCTAGCCGCGTTCGAGTCCAACCTGCGGAAGTGGTTCGTCGACATCGACTCGCTCGCCGTCGAAGACAGCCGCGTCAGGCTGACGTACGTCACGAAGAGCACGCGCGGCCACGAACTCGCGGCCGGCATCGAGACGGTCGTCGTCTCGTTCATTCAGGCGTACACGGACGACTGGGGGGTCGAGGGCCTCGACGCGGAGGTGATCGAGCCGTCCGGCGACGTGATGGGCTACTGGCGAACCGAATCGCGGTGGGTCGAACCGGTCGTCGAGGGCCACGAGACGCGGACCGCACTCCTCGAACGGACGCTCGACACGTACCACGGCCGCCTCACTCGCGATCACGACCACGCTGGAACCGACCACAGCGGGAACGAAAGCAGTCACCAGCACAACGGGACAGAACACGCGGACCACTGACGGCGGCAGTGTCATCACTGCCGTCACTGTCGTTCTGGTAGCGAGAAGATGGGACGCTCAGGTCAGAAAAGCGCTCTATCGTCGTCAGACCTTCAGCAACGACAGCAGGCTGACGCCGACGTCGAAGTACTCGATGAGGCGATAGCCGACGAGGATTCCGAGGATACCCATGACACCAGCGAGGTTCGGTGGGGCCGGAATCGGAACGTCAAGCAGTCCGAACACGACGCCGGTTGCGACGCCAGTCATCGTCGCGACGATAACGAGTGAGAGATTCATCGGTCAGTCACCACTGTCACGCAGCGAGGACCCACGCAGTCGCGTGTCGGAACGGCCCGAGAGCGACCAGTGGGTGTGTTTGATGTGTGTGTCATTGGTGGCGTAGAGAACGGGTTCGAGCGGTAAGTATGCTCCTCATCGAGCCAGCAGTGGTGAATAGTAGCACACACCAATCCCGGACAGTGTTGCAAGGCCGAGAAGGACGCTCAAATATCTGAATTAGCGTCTTTTGTATTTTTATCTCCAGATATCCACAGTATCTCAGGCTGATATGGCTGCATATACGATAGATAATAATAGAAGTCGGCTAGATAGGGAGAAGGGGTGTATTCTGTAACCATATAGTGCATAGGCAGAATAGAATAAGCAATAGACACAGATTGAGCGGCGCTGGTAGGCCGAACACTGGCGACGACAACCAGAATAGCCTCCGGGAGGCTGGCGTTTATAAGCGAGCCACGGGAAGTGATGACGATGCAAGCCGTTCAGTTCGACAGTCACGGCGATCGTGATGTGCTCGAGTATGGCGAGTTTCCCGACCCCGAACCGGGCCGCGACGAGGTCGTCATCGACGTGAAGGCGGCCGCGCTGAACCACCTCGACATCTGGACCCGGCGCGGGCTCCCCGGCATCGACCTGGAGATGCCACACATCCCGGGCAGTGACGCCGCAGGCGTCGTCGACGAGGTCGGCGACGGCGTCACGCGGTTCGAACCGGGCGACCGCGTCGCCGTCCTCGCCGGCAAGAGCGGTGGTGGCGACGAGTTCACGCGGAAGGGCGACCCGACGCTCGCGCCTGATTTCCACATCATCGGCGAGCACGTCCGGGGTGTCCACAGCGAGTACGCCGCCGTGCCAGCGGAGAATCTCACGCCAGTCCCGGAGGGCGTCGACTGGGAGACGGCCGCCGCATCGCCGCTGGTGTTCCAGACCGCCTGGCGGATGCTCCGTGACCGCGGTGACCTGAAGGCCGGCGAGTCCGTTCTCGTTCTCGGTGCCTCCGGCGGCGTGGGCCACGCGGCCGTCCAGATAGCCGACCACGCCGGCGCCGAGGTGTTCGCCACCGCCAGCAGCCAGGAAAAGCTCGACTACGCCGAAGAACTGGGCGCGGACCACACCATCAACTACGAGGAGGCGGACTTCGCGAGCGAGATTCGGGACCTGACCGACGGCCGCGGCGTCGACATGGTCGTCGACCACATCGGCGCACAGACATGGCAGGACTCGCTCAAAAGCCTCGTCAAAGGCGGCCGGGTCGTCACCTGCGGCGCGACTACCGGCGGCAACCCGGAGACGGACATCAACCGCATCTTCTGGAACCAGTTGCAGGTCATCGGCTCGACGATGGCCACCCCGGGGCAGGCCGACGAAGTGCTTGATCTGGTCTGGCAAGGAGAGATGGAGCCGCGGGTCCGCGAGACGCTGCCGATGAGCGAGATCGCTCGGGCACACGAGATAATCGAGGACCGCGAAGGCTTCGGGAAGGTCGTCGTCGTTCCCGACAGCGAGCTGTAAGACCGCCCCCCACATTTTTGTCGTTACTCCGCCCCGAAGCGGGCCGTTGCAAAGTCCTCGAAGGGAGCAGAGTACCGGATCAGCATCGTCCCGAGAATACTCATCACGAGCACGTAGGCGACGGTAAAGGAGTAGACAGCGTTGGCTAGCTCGGACGACAGCGACGTGCCTGCGCCGGTCAGTGCGACGGCGGCGATGATCAGAGAGAACTCGCCGCGAGTGACCATGCCGAGGCCGACGCGCATCGATCGACGGGGGTCGAGGTCGTACGCGCGGCCGCCCAGATAGCCCGACAGGATCTTCGTCGGCGTCGTGACGACGACAGCGGCGGCGACCAGCCCCGCGACGCCGGCGAACAGTCGGGGGTCGGTCTCGACGCCGATCCAGAAGAAAAACACCGCCGCGAACGTGTCGCGGACGGGCTCCAGCAGGTTCTCCAGTTTGTGCGTGTGAGTAGTCGAAGCGAAGGCCATCCCGACGAAGAACGCGGCGACGGCTTCGCTGACGCCGATAGCGAGGGCGATGCCGGAAATGAGGACCGTGATGCCGACGGCTCGTACCACTGTGAACTCGTTCGAGTTCGTCTCTAAGGCCCGCTCGAACCACGGCGTCCCGTAGCGGGCCAGGAGCAGGAGCGCGACGATGAACGAAAGCGCGATGCCGACGGAGGTCGCGGCGGCCCCTACGTCGGACCCGCCAGCGACGAGCGCGGCGGCTATCGTGAGATACACCGCGATGACCAGGTCCTCGAACACGAGCGTCCCGAGCAACGGGTCCGCCTCGTCGTTGGCGATCCAGCCGAGGTCGATGAGCGACTTCGTGATGATGGCCGACGAGGAGATGTAGACGATGCCGGCGATCAGGAAGGCCGCGAGCGGGTCCCGGAACAGCGCGAACCCGAGCAGGAGACCGACACCGAAGTTGATGCCGAGGTCGATGGTCCCCGCTCTGGTGATGCGCTCCCACCGATCCAGCAGCCGGTCGAGATTGAACTCAAGCCCGAGGAAAAACAGCAGGAAGACGATACCCAGCTCCGCGCCGAGTTCGATAAACTCGGAGGACTCGACGACTGGGAGGCCGTAGCCGGCGACGGAGAGCTGGCCCGCGACCGACGGCGACAGCACCATCCCGATGATAATGTACAACGGGATCACCGACTTGTTCAGCCGCACGGCGACGAGCGTGGCGGCCGCGACGGCGGCGAACAACACACCGATACCGAGCAGGTCAGCCATGGCGATGGACCCCCAACGAGCCGGTTGTCGGCATCTGTCTACAGCTCTCCGGACAGGAGCTTCTCGAATCGCTCACAGTTGTCGCGTTCGCCGATGACGACGATCGTGTCGCCGGCCTCGATCTCGGCGGTGGACGTGGAGCCGGCAATGACGTCGTCGTCGCGCTGTATCGCGACAACAGTGACACCGGTCCGCTGGCCGATGTCGACGCTCTCCGGAGTCTCCCCGACTAGCGGCGAGTCTTCTTCGACTGCGTACCACTCAAGCAGTGTCCCCTCCGACAGCATCGTCTCGACGTGGTCGGATTCGACCGGCTGGAAGTACGCGCCTTCGAGTATCGTGCCGACCATCCGCGCCATCCGGTCGGAGAGTTCGAGCAGTTTCTCCGAGTCAGCGTTCTCGTTCTCTCTCAGGAACAGTTCACGGGTGCCCGTGTTGTGGGTCACGACGACCAGTTGCTGGCCACCGCCGATGTCCACCTCGTGTTTCTTCCCCACACCAGGCAGGTCGCTCTCGGTCACGTCCATGGCCCGAGATTGCGGTCGAGCGTGTATAAGACACGGTGCCCGGTGTCCTGAACGGACGGTCGCCGGTAGCCGAGCGAAGGGGGACCCAAAGGTATTAGTGGGTTCCTGCCAACGTTCAGGCAAGCCAACTTTCGCTAAAACAAGTTAGGTTGTTTTAGCGTTGGGAGCTACCAATGCCACACGACACACTCCTGCTCATCGGTCGGGACACGTCACGCGCTACGCCCTACGAGACACACGCTCGCCGTCTGCGCGAGCGCGGGGTAGCCACCGACGTGACGGTCCTGACCTACGACCACGAACCCCGTCGGGAGTTACGCGACGAACTGGTAGCCATCGATGCGGACCGCGTGTTCGCGCTTCCGATGACCGTCGCTCACGACCACACGACAGTCACGGACGTTCCGGCGGCACTCGACGAGGTTGACGCCGAGACGCATTACTGTGAACCGGTTGGGCGAAGCCCGCTGCTGACCGAAGCGCTCCGGGACCGCGCCGCTACTGCGGTACCGGAAGCTGCCGACTCCTCCGTCGCACTCGTCGCCTTCGGCTCCAGCGGCAAGCCGTATCAGCGGCAGGTGACGGAGTACCACGCCGAGCGCCTGCGCGAGCGCTCGGCCTTCGGCGAGGTCGAACCGTGCTATCTGCTGCAAAACCCCGCCGTCGAATGTGTCAGGTACAACCTCACCCACGACCACGCCGTCGCCGTGCCGCTCTTTCTCGCGCCGAGCGACGCGACCGAGGCGCAGATCCCCGCTAAACTCGACCTCAACCGGGGCGGGCTCGCCTACACTGACACGCTGGACGACCACCCGCTCGTCACCGAAGCCGTCGCAACCGCCGTCGAGACGGCACGGACGATGGCCGACACGCGCACACCACGGACGTTCGAGGCGACGCTGGCCGCGACAAACCGGCCGATGGCGACCGACGGCGAGGGCGATTAGGGCTGTCGCGGCGGCAGTGCCGAGCTCCCGTCGACGAGAGGAAGCGATTTGTACCCACGGTACATTCTGGCACGTAGATGGTTCGCCGACGAGTAGCGCAGACGCGAGACCAGGTCAAAGAGAAGCTAGTGGCCGCGCTGATAGAAGACCACTCTCCGCAGGAGGTCGCGATGAGCTTCAGCGTCGGCGTGTTTCTCACCGCGCTACCGACGCTTGGCACTGGGTTCATCGCCTTTCTCGTCCTCGCGTACCTGTTCAGACAGCTCAGCAAGGTCGCGCTGTTTGCCTCGGTGCTGATACTCAATCCGCCAGTCAAGTGGGGCGTGTACGCGTCGAGCTTCTGGCTCGGCAACCGGATTCTGGGGCCGATACCCGGGCTGTCATTCGACGGTGTGTCGATGTCGATGGGCGGCGACGTGCTGGTCCGACTGTGGACGGGGAACATCATCCTGGCCGTCGTGTTCGCTGCTATCGGGTACGTGCTGGCGTTCCGTCTGATAAACGAATACAGGCGGCGGCAGCAAGAGCCCGCCGCAGTTAGCTGACCGCAGTAAAACGGCTCAGTCTCGCCGCACGACGAACACCGACAGGTCCGAGAACCGCGTGTCGTCCCTGCCGTCACCGCCAGCATCTTTGGCAAGGTCGCCGAGCGTCGTCGCGGTCCGGTCCTCGTCGTCGTGGGTCAGTCGCTCGTAGACCAGCGCCGGCAGCTCGGGGTCGCCGCCAGCGTCCAGCAGTTCGGCCGCGATGTCTTCGGGCATCAGGTCGAACGGGCGCGGCAACACGAGCAGGTGTCGGTCGCCCACGTCGCTCCGAAGCCGGTCGAGGTCGGCGGAGAGGTCGCCGCTCTTGTGCAGCGTGACAAACGTCGTGTCCTCCATCGGCGTCCGGGCGCGACTGGCAGCGATCTGGAGCGAGGAGATGCCCGGCACGATACGAACCGGCCGGTCGACGGCCCGCTGGACCTTCCCGACGAACTGGTAGCCCGAGTGGTTCGGGTCACCCATCGCCACCGCAGTCCCGCGCTCGCCGTCGGCCACGCGTTCGGCGAAGGTCTCCAGCGTGTCGAGTTCGTCCCGGTAGCCGCAGGTCAGCAGGTCCGCGTCGGTCCGGTCGGCGACGAAGTCGACCACCGTCTCGAAGCCGACGACCACGTCGGCCTCGCGAATCGCCTGCTCACCGCGCGGCGTCAGGAAATCGAGGTTCCCCGGGCCGATGCCGACGGCGTAGACCGGCCGGTCGGCGTCGGGGTCCTCGGGCGCGCTCGCCGCGATGGCCGCCGGGTCCGGTCCGCTATCGAGGTCGTAGTCGTCGTCAGTCATCGAGTGAGACCGTCCCTTCGCGCACGTCCGATGCCACATGCACCAGTTCGTTCGTCAGGCCGGCGGCCAGCCCGCTCCCGCCGCGGCGGCCGACGTTCGTAATGGTCGGAACGCCGTGCTCGGCGGCGACCTCCCGGAGCCGTTCCCGGCTTTCGGCGGCCTTGACGAAGCCGACGGGTGTGGCGACGACGACCGCCGGGCGCGTGCCGTCCTCGATGCAGTCCGCCAGCGCGAGCGCGGCGGTCGGCGCGTTCCCGACGACGGCAATCGCCCCGTCGTAGACGCCCTGCTTGTCGAGTTCGAGCACCGACGCGGCCGTCCGGGTCATCCCGGTTTCGGCGGCCAGCTCCGCGCCGTTGCCGATGGCCTTCTTGACCGGGCAGTCGTGCCCGCGGCCGGTGATACCGGCCTTGACCATCGTGATGTCGGTGACGATGGGCTGTTCGTCGAGGACGGCCCGCGCTCCCGCGCTGACCGGTTCGTCGTCGTCCGCACCAGTGAACCGCATCAGATACTGGAACTCGGGGTCGCCGGTGGCGTGGACGGACTTCTGGCGGATGCGGTCGGCCAGCGTCTCGTCCGGCACGAGTTCGCGCACGCGGTCCATCGACGTCTCCGCGATGTCCATCGCGTTCGAGGTGGTCGCGCCGAGGTCGGCGTACTCCTCGAAGTCGTCGTCGCTGTTCGTCTCGTCGTCTGTCGCGTCGTCTGTGTTAGTCGTCATCTGAGGTCACCTCCTCGTCCTGCTCGCGGGTCGCACTGCTCCCCGCTCGCTCGTCCGGAGAGCCTCGCTCCGGACCGCCCGTCGCTCGGCTCTCCAGGTCGCCATCCACCTCCAGATTCAGATCCCGCAGACGGTCGCGGGTCTCGTCGTCGGCGTCCCAGAGCCCGCGGTCGATGGCTTCCAGCAGCGTGTCGGTAATCGAGTCCAGCGCCCAGGGGTTCACGTCCCGGAGCCAGTCCTGGCGGTCCGCATCGAAGGCGTAGCGCTCGGCGACGTCCTCCCACAGCGTGTCGCTGACGACATCAGTCGTCGCGTCCCAGCCGAGCACCACATCGACCGTCGTCGAGAGGTCCCCGGCTCCTTTGTAGCCGTGTTCCTCCATGGAGTCGAGCCACGAGGGGTTGAGGACGCGGGCGCGCATCGCCTTCCGGACCTTCTCCTCGTTGGTGTAGACGTCGACGTTGTCCGGGTCCGAGGAATCGCCCACGTAGGAATTGGGCTCCTCGCCGGCGATTTCCGTGACTGCGGAGATGAAGCCGCCGTGGAAGGCGTACCAGTCCGAGGAGTCGAACTCGTCCTGCTCGGCGGTGTCCTCGATTTTGACCGTCGCGTCGACCGAGGACAGGCGGCGCTCGAAGGCGTCGTGGGCGTCGCTGACCCGGCCGCGCGAGCCCATCGCGTAGCCGCCCCACTGGACGTACACGTCGGCGAGGTCCGAGCGGTCGTCCCAGTTGCCCTCGTCGACGGCCTTGTTCGTCCCGGCACCGTAGCCGCCCGGCCGGGTCGTGAACACGCGGTGTTTCGCCGCGCTCTCGGCGTCACTCTCGTCCATACCGTCGGCGACGAGATCGTCGGTCTCCTCCTCGACGTGTTTCTTCACATAATTCATCTCGTGGGGTTCGTCCAGGTCGACGACGGCGTCGACGGCGTCGTGGACGACCCCCGCGGCCGCCGGGAAGGCGTCACGGAACAGGCCCGAGACGCGTGTCGTCACGTCGATGCGCGGCCGGCCGAGTTCCTCGAGCGGGATCGGCTCGACATCCTCGACGCGGCCCGCGTCGGACCAGACCGGTTCGACGCCCATCAGCGCGAGCACCTGCGCGATGGTCTCGCCGCGGGTTCGTACCGTCGGCGTGCCCCAGACGACGACGCCGATTTCCTCGGGGTACTCGCCCTCGTCGGTTTCGTGGCGGTCCAGCACGCCGTCGGCGACCTCGCTGCCCACGTCCCAGGCCGTCTTGGCCGGGACCTTCCGCGGGTCAAGCGTGTAGAAGTTCCGGGCCGTGGGGAGCAGGTCGACACCGCCGCGGGTCGGCGCGCCGGAGCCGCCGGGCGGGACGTACTCGCCTGCCAGCGCGTCGGCGGTTCGCGGGATCTCGTCGGCCGCGCCGGCCACCCGCGGGGCCGCCTCCTCGCAGATGTACGCCAGCGCCGCTCGCAAATCCTCGTGTGCGCCCGAGCGCACGCGGGCGTCCCCGAGCGGTTCGATGTCGACCACGAGGAGGTTCATGTTCACCTCCGAACTGCTGTCTTCGAGTTCGCTCTCTGGCACGTCGAAGTCGTGCTCGGCCAGCGTCCGGACGAGGTCCTTGCTGGTCTCGTGGACGTGGTCAGCGGCCTCGGCGTAGGTCATCCCCAGCGCCTCGTCGTACTCTCCAGGGGCGTTCCGTAGTTTGTCGTAGTCGACGCCGAGCACGCCCGCGACGCTCTCTCGCAACGACGGCGCGCCGGGATTTTCAAGCCGAGTCAGGGCGACTAGATAGTCGACGAGTCGGTCGTCCCCGGGCGGCTCACCCATCGTGTGCAGGCCCTTCCGTATCTGGGTCGTCTTCACGTCCGTGAGGTACTCGTGGACGCGCTCGACGAGGGCGTCGATGTCGAGATCCTCGCCTTCCACATCACCTTCCGCAAGGGTCGATCCGGCTTCGTCCGGACCTCGAACGTCGGCTTTCTCGTCAATCTCACCGGCGATGCCGAGTTCGACGGCGAGGTCGAGTTCGTCCACAGTCTGGCGGATCTGTTCTGCCAGGTGCTCGCCGTCGTCGGTGCGGGCGTCCTCCATACCCGCCTCGCGGTAGCGGTCGGCCAGTTCCTCCAGGTCAGCGAGATCATCGTAGGTCCCGGCGTTGGCCATCACCGGCGTCAGGTAGTCGACGATAGCGGCGTAGGACCGGCGCTTGGCCTGTGTTCCCTCACCGGGATTGTTGACTATGTAGGGGTAGACGTTCGGGATATCGTCTATGAGCTGGTCCGGCGCGCTCTCGCCGTCCAGACCGACCGTTTTTCCGGGCAGCCACTCCAAACTGCCATGGGTGCCGAGATGGACGACGGCGTCCGTCTCGTAGCTGTTGCGGAGCCAGCGGTAGAACGCGACGTAGTCGTGGGGCGGCTGGAGGTCCGAGTCGTGGTACACCTTCGAGGGGTCCATACCGAACCCGCGCGGGGGCTGGACCGTCACGAGCACGTTGCCGAACTCGACGCCGGGAATCGCGAACGGGCGCTCGGGCGGGTCGCCCCACTCCTCGATGACGTTCTCGCGGAAGTCTTCGTCGAGCGTCTCGAACCACTCGCCGTACTGGGTCGGCGAGACGGTGTCGACGCTCATCTCGCGCACGTCCTCGGGCGCGACCCAGCGGTCGTCGAGGGTAAGCTGTGCGGTGAGGCGTTCGACCAGCGACTGGCCGCTGTCGGGCATCGTATCCCCTAAATCGTACCCACGAGCGTCCAGTTCCTCCAAGAGATTCACCGTGCTCTCGGGCGAGTCCAGCCCGAACGCCGTCCCGATGCCGTCGTCGCTGGGCGGGTAGTTGTGCAGGACGACGGCGACCTGCTTCTCGTCGTTCGGGGTGTGGCGCAGTTCGGCCCAGTTGACGGCCAGCCGCGCGACGTGGTCGATTCGGTCGTCGATGGGGAAGTGCTGTTTCGGCGCGCTCCCGATGCCAGCGTCGTCGTCGGTCCGCTCCTTGCCCGAGATAGGGTGGGTGATGACGTTGCCGTCGAACTCCGGTAGCGCCACGGAAAGGGCGAGTTCGAAGCCCATCACGCCGGTGTCGCTGCTGTCGTAGCGCGAGCGCGAGCGCATCGTCGTCACGGTCTGGATGACCGGGACGCCGAGCTTGTCGAGGAACACGTCCTGGGCACTGTCGCCCTCGTCGTCGGCGCTGCGGCCGCGTTCGTCCATCGACAGCGAGAACATGAACGACGAGCAGACGGCGTCCACGAGCGGGTTGCCGTCAGCATCGAGGAGCCACTCCTCGGTGACCTGCTCGGCGTTCCACTGGCGCTCGGCGTCGGTCGCCGGCTCGCAGAAGATGGGGAGCGCGTTCGCGCCCTGGGCCTCGATGGCCTGGACCTGCGCGTCGACGTAGCGCGTGTTCTCGTGGGTCCAGTGTGATTCGTAGAACCACACGGCGACGGTCGGTTTCGCCGGGTCGAACGTCGCCCGCAGGTCGTCGATGCTCGCGCCCGGGTGGTCGGGGTGGTAGACACCCTCCGTGGGCAGGGTCACCGGATCGTCGTACGAGGGGTCGGCGTCGCCGAACTGCGCCACGAGGTAGCGCAGGCAGTTGGCGACGTTGCTCGCCCCGCCCTTCTCAAGGTAGTCGTAGACGGTGTCGCGGTGCTCGTCGGGAACCGACGTGTCCTCGAAGGCGAAGGCGTCGCCCGTCGCTTTCACCACGAGCGGGATGCCGGCCTCGCGCAGGCGCTCGACGGCGAGGTCGTAGCCGGGCATACTGTCCTCGGCTCCGTGGAGCCACAGGATTACGGCGTCGGCGTCTGTCAGTTCGTCGACGAACGCCTCGACCGCTGGCTCGTCGTCGAGGTCGCTCTCCGAGCGGACGACGAGGTCGGCGTCCACCTCGCCCGCGGCCCGCTGGACGGCCCCGAGTTCGTTCTCTGTCGCGGTGTAGAGTCCTAGCTGTGGCATAACGTTATTAAATCTCCGTTTGCACTAATACAAGTATGGTTGTATTCGGCGACGGCAAAAAAGCTTCGCAGGGGGCCTCGTTCGCGGCCGTGGTGGGCCAGCGAGACCTCAAGGACGGACTGCTTGCCGTCGCGGCGGACGACGACCTGGACGGCCTCCTTGTTCGTGGTGAGAAGGGCACGGCGAAGTCGACGGCGGTGCGCGCGCTCGCCGACCTGCTGCCCGAGCAGCGCGCGGTCGCTGACTGCCCCTACGGCTGTCCGCCAGACAGACCGGAGGCTCAGTGTGAGGACTGCCGGACGCGCTCGGACCCACCGGTCGAAACCCGGTCGGTACCGCTCGTCACGCTCCCCCTCGGAGCCACGCGGGACCGCGTCGTCGGGACGCTGTCGGTAGCCGACGCGCTCGACGGCGACCACGAGTTCGACCCCGGCCTGCTCGCCCGCGCGAACCGCGGCATCCTCTACGTCGACGAGGTGAACCTGCTGGACGACCATCTCGTCGACGTGCTGCTCGACGCCGCCGCGAGCGGTCAGAACCGGGTCGAGCGCGACGGCGTGACGGTCACCCATCCCGCCGAGTTCACGCTCGTCGGAACGATGAATCCCGAGGAGGGCGATCTGCGTCCTCAACTACGGGACCGATTCGCCCTCCAGACCGAGGTGTCGGCCTGCGAGGACCTTGACGACCGCGTCGCTATCATCGATCAGGCGCTCGGGGATGGGGACGGGGAGGCACGGACTGACCCCGAGTCCGACGACCGCGACCCGGGCGAGCGCCTCCGAACGGCCCGCGAACTGCTTCCAGAGGTCGACCTCGCCCGCGAATTCCGCGAGCAGATCGCCGAGCTCTGTCGGGACGCCGGCCTCGACGGCCACCGAGGGGACATCGCCACGGCGCGGACGGCCCGGACCTTCGCCGCGCTCGACGGGCGGACGACAGTCCTCGAATCGGACATCGAGCGGGCCGCCGAGTTCGCGCTACCCCACCGGCTCACCTCCCGGCCCTTCGAGGACGCACCGGATGTGGACGACGTGCTCGACGACCACTTCGATGACGAAGACGGCGAGTCTGAGGAGGAGTCCGCCGAAGATGGTGAGAGCGGTAGTGAGAAAAGCGGCGCAGACGGCGACGACGGGGACGAGGCAGGTGGCGAGTCGGCGGACGACGGAGCCGATTCTGACGGCGGTGAGGACGGCGAAAGAGAACAGCAGGAGCAGCGCCCAGACGACAGCGGAGAATCCGGCGAGGACAGCGACGACGAGTCGGGTGAGCACGGCGAGCAGCCGACGCCTGCCTCCGCCGACAGCGACGGCGAACGGCAGGAGACAGAGGCCGACGACGGCGGAGGAGCGACTGAAGACGATGGCGACGAGGGTGAACCCGGGCAGTCCGACGACCCCGAAAGTGCTACCCCGCTGCTGCCGGGCCAGTCCCGCGCGGAAGTCGGTGACAGCGGCGCGCCCGACGTGGACGCCCCGACGGTCGACACGGACGGCGGGAGCACAAGCGGGCGGGCGAGTGCCACAGACACCAGGCGCGGTGCGACGGTCCGCACCGAGCGCGCCGGCCGCGACGACGAGGTCGACGCCGCGGCCTCGGTCCGGGCGGCGGCCAGCCGCGGGAGCGGCCGCGTCGAATCGCGGGACCTCCGCAAGTCCGTTCGCGCAGGCGACGCGGAAACGCTGGTCGTGTTCGCCGTCGACGCGAGCGCGTCGATGCGTCCGGCGATGAAAGCCGCGAAAGGTACCGTGCTGGAGCTCCTGAAGGACGCCTACCAGGCCCGCGACCAGGTCGCGTTCGTCACCTTCGCCGGCGAGGGCGCGGACGTGGTGCTCCCGCCGACCGACAGTGTTTCGCTGGCCGCCCGGCACCTGAAGGACCTCCCGACCGGCGACCGGACGCCGCTACCGGACGGTCTGACGGCCGCTCGGGAAGTGCTCGACCGGGCGGACCCGGACGCCGGCGTCGTCGTCGTCGTGACCGACGGCCGCGCGAACGCCGCCGACGGGAGCCCGGTCGCGGCGACCAGAAGCGCGGCGCGGACGCTCGGCGAAGCGGCTGACCGGACCGTCGTCGTGGATGCGGGCGAGGGGAGTCGCGCCGGTCTGCTCGACCTCGTTGCAGACGAAACAGACGCAGCAGTCGTCCCGCTGGACGCGCTGACCGCCGAGCGCGTCGACGCCGTCGCCAGCGAACGATAACCCCCGTCGGAGCTGTCTCAGGCGGAAGTTTTACAATCTTACTTGTTCTTAAGACAAATGAGATTTCAATGCAGGACGACACTGACACCACACGCGCTACGGACAGCGTGTACGACCGTATCGAACGCGCCAGAGCGTCGCTGACCGGCCCGCAGATAGCCATCGCCGTCGCGCTGGTGGCGGCGCTCGGTTTCACGCTGCTGTTCGTGCAGGACCCGATGCTGCACGACTCGCTGCACAACTTCCGACACAGCGCCGGGATCACCTGCCACTGATGGCGACTGACTACCTCGAACGCGGCGCAGTGGCCGGCGTGGCAGGCGGGCTGGTCTACGGCCTGTTCGTCGCGACTGTCGGCAACGCGTTCACCGCCGGTCTGGAGACGTTCGAACACGGGCACGGCCACGGCGGCGGCCCCGTCGTCTCCGGACTCACGACGGCCGTCGCGAGCATCGGCGGCGGCGTCCTCTGGGGTATCCTCTTCGGCGTCGCAGTGTTCGGGATGGCGTATTTCTTCCTCGAACCCGCGATTCCCGGCTCGGGCGCGACGAAGCGACTGGCGCTCGCCGGAGCCGGCTTCCTCACCGTCTCCGGCGCGCCGTGGCTCGTCCTGCCGCCGCAGCCGCCGGGCGTCGAGCAGGCGCTCGGAACGGAGACGCGCCTCGCCTGGTACGCCGGCCTGATGACGCTTGGCGCGCTGGTCGCGGTGCTCGCCGGACTCACGTATCGACGGGCCGAGGGACGCCACGCGGCAGTTCGACTCGGGGCGACGGCGCTGCCGCTCGCGCTGCTCGCGGTTCCAGTCGCGCTCGCACCCGCGAACCCGGTCCACGGCGACGTGCCCGCCGCGCTCGTCGCAGCCTACCGCTGGACGGTCGTGTTCGGCCAGTTGCTGCTGTGGGCCACAATCGCAGGGATTCACGCCTGGCTCGGGGACAGTGATACCCCAGTCGCGGACGACCTGGACTATCCCGCGACCGCGGACTAACGACGACGCGGCTCAGATTTTTCCGGCAACCGTTCCGAGATTCAGCGCCAGGCCGACGATAGCGACGACGGCGGCGATAGCGAGGTTCGTCGTCGTCCCGCCGACGCCGAACGACGCCGTACCGGCCGAGACCAGCGCGCCGAACCCGATCCCGGCAACGACGAGCGCGACACCGGTCAGCCCGACGAGCATCGTGCCGGTCGGGCCGAACCGACCGCCCGACCGGTCCGCCTCGTACTGGTCTAGGGCGTCGTACATGGTCTCCCCGACGGCCTCCTTGACTTCCGCCATCTGCCCCGAGAGGTAGGTGTTCAGTGTCTCCTCGTGCTCGTCGAGTTCCGCGGCGCGCTCGGATAACTGCGCGTTGTACTCGGTCAGTTCGGCCTCGCGCTCGTCGAGCGCAGTCTCCCGGTCGTCGAGAGCAGCCTCGCGTTCGTCGAGCCGATACTCCCGCTCGTCCAGTTCCGTCGCTCGCTGGTCGAGTTCCTCCTCGCGGGCGTCGACTTTCTCCTCGCGCCGGTCGAGTTCCGCGCTCCGCTGGTCGAGGCCCATCTCCCGCTCGTTGAGCCGGCGCTGCATCTGCGCGAACTCCCGCTCGCGCTCGGTTGGGTGGTCATCGACAGCAGTGCTGTCGTCGTCGGCCTCGGAGTCCGCGTCCGACGGTCCCTCCTCGTGATCCGCGTCTGTGTCATTGGCCATACTCGGCTCCCATACCGAGGCGCTACGACTAGCGAACGGTTAGTTTGACACCCCATAACACAGTAACCGGAGCCAAACCGGGAACAGGACATCTGAATCAGAAATCGTTCGCCCGGACCGTTACCGGCCCAAATCGCTACCTCGGCGCGTCAACGACGCGGTCGGCCGGTGTCGGTTCCCATCTCGACTCGGTGCAACCGGTACGCCCCGCGCTCGCGGCCCTCGTCGTGGTAGACGACCGGCTCCTCGACGGCGACAGCGGTCCCATCGGAGACTGCGGCCGCCGTCACGACGCCGTCGGTGTCCAATATGTCGATGGGGCCGTCTGCGACATCGAACAGCCGCAGTGCGTGGTCGTCGGCGTCGCGGTCCCGGAAGTTCTGCGCGCCGGGGACCGCGAGTAACGAACCGTCGGTGCCGAGCCCGCTAGCGAAGCCGCCGACGGGCGCGTCCCAGCGACGGTCGCCATCGGGCGAGACGCCAACGACAGTGTGCTCGGTCGGATGCCGTGCCTCTGTCTCGCGGCCCTCCTCGGGGTAGGTGTTGCCGGTCACAAACACCGCGCCCACCTCTGTCGCGTGAACGTGGTTCGGGTACGCGTAGACGATGTCGCCGTCCACGTCGGTCGGCGTCGCCAGCGGGACACGCCAGCGCTCCCGGCCGCCGCTGTCGAGCCGGTAGCCACAGTAGTCGCCGTGGCTGGAGACGACAGCGCCGTCGTCCAGCAGGGCAACGTCACCGACACGCCGCTGGCCGTCGGTGCCGGGGTCCCACATCCAGCGCGGGTCACCGTCGGCGGCATCGAGGACGACGAGGCCGTGCTGGTGGTCGCCGGGACAGCGGTTGTACGCGACTGCGACGCGGCCATCGTCGGCGTCAAGGGATATCGGCGAACCGTCGGTCCGGTACGTCCAGTCGACGGTGCCGTCGGGCGAAAAGGCGTGGACGACGCTCTCGAAGTGGCGGAGGTCGTTCCCGTCATCGTCAGTCCGTCGCTCGTATCGTCTTGCGGCGGCGTACAGCCGGTCACCGTCAGTGGCGAGGGACGCGACAAAGGGGAGCAGGAAGCGCGTCTCCTGCTGAGCCGCGCCGAGGTCCGTCCTGGTTTCGTACCGCCAGCGCAGCGTCCCGTCGGTGTCATGACACCGAATTTCGCCACGGGCGCTGCGTTCACCGACGACGACACCGCCGTCGAACGGTACCGCCGCGACGACGCTGGGCTCCCCGTCTGTTTCGTACTGCCAGCGCCGACGTGGAGGGCCGGAACCTGTCGACACGTCGAACGCCTGCAGGTCCCCGTCGGCGGTCCCGACGACCGCGAGCCCGTCGGTCAGCGTGACCGCCGAACGGCGGCCCTGATGGCGCGAGCGGGCCGGCGCTACGTCTCCGAGGTCGGCGGTCGGAGTGCCCTGGCTACTCATCGACCGGGAACGCCTCGTGGAGGACGTCGTGGGCCTCACCCAGCCCGTCGAGGACGTCCTCGCCCTGCATGGTGATGCGCGACACCGCCCGCTCGGCGTCGCGGACCGCCACGAGTCGGCCCCGGAGGTAGTCGTACTCGGGGTCGTCTTCGGGGGTCGCGGCGATGTCTTCTTCGAGGTCCACAAGCGCGGCATCGAGATGCCGCTCTATCGCGGCCAGCGTCTCCGCGCCAGCGAGGGCCTCGATGGGGCCGGTCATGTGGCCCTCCAGCTCCTGTTCGGCGTGCTGGCGGGCGTGGTCGTCTTCGGTACCGAGAACGTTCATGAGGCCCAGTCGGAGGGCCTCGATTTCGTAGCAGCTCATGGGTATCGTAGTGTTGTAAGGGTGTACTCTCAAAGCGTCTGGTCGACGAGTTCGCTCACGATGCGGTCGCGGTCCAGATGGGAGGAGACGATATCGGCGGCGTCCTCGTCCTCGACGCCGCCGTACCAGACGCCGTCCGGGTAGACGGCGACCATCGGCCCCTCGCCGCAGCGGCCGAGACACGACGACCGGGTGATGCGGGCGTCGCACTGGTCGCTGTCGCGGGCAGCCTGGCGAAGCCGTTCGAGGACCGCTGGTGCGCCGTCCTGCGCGCAGGTCTGGTTCGTGCAGACGGCGACGTGTTTCTCGGGGGCGTCGTGGACGTGCGGGTCGTCGTCGACGTTCTCGCGGTCGGCGTGTTCGGCCTGGTGGGTCAGCGCCCGGAGCATCGCGCGAGCGCCGCCCTGGTCCTCCTCGTAGCCGTCCAGTTCGACCTTGTACTTGCAGGTGTCACAGGACATCTCGACGCTTCCCGTGCGGGCCTCCTGCCAGCGGTCGCCCAGCACGTCCAGCAGGCGCGTGTCAGTCCCGAGCGGCTCGCCCGGCGCGGCGTCGACGTAGGGGTACTCCTCGTCGAACTCGCGTGCGCCGTCCTTGATGCGGCCGGTCAGCACGCCATCGCCGAGCATATACGGAATGACGACGACAGCGTCGGGCCGGGTCTTGGCGATGTCGTGCAGCGTCTCGTCAAGCAGCGGCTCGGTGACGCCGATGAACGACGCTTCGACCCGCGAGAACTCGCGGCCCTCGTACAGCAGCCGGGCGAGCTTGTGCACGTCGGCGTTGGCGTCCGGGTCGCTGGAGCCGCGGGCGCAGACGACGGCGGCCACTTCGTCCTCCTCGCGGTCGACACCGAGTTCGGCCTCGACGGCCGCCGCGCGGTCGTCCAGCAGGTCCAGCAGCGCCGGGTGGACGCCCAGATGTGCGCCGTTGTTGATTGTCAGTTCGGGGTGGGCCTCTCGGGCCTGCTCGACGGCCAGCGGCACGTCGTTTTTGACGTGGCTGGCGGCGAACAGGGAGAGGTGGACCACCGATACCTGCGAGACGGCTCTGGCCAGCCCCGCGATGGCCTCGTCGATGGCCGGCTCCGCGAGTTCGAGGAAGGCCGCGTCGACCGGGATGCCGAGCCGCCCTTCCAGTTCGACCGCGAGGTCACGGACCTGCTCGTTCGACTTCTCGCGCCGGGAGCCGTGCCCGACGAGCAACACCGCTTCGTCGTCGAGCGTGTCGGGTGCGGTAATCGCTTCGCTCATCGGACTCGTTCGATGCTCTTGCGGAGCTTGCGCCGCCGGCTCGGCGCGAACAGCCCCGTCTCCTCGCTGCCCTCGTAGAGCCAGTCGCCGAGGGCAGGTGCCGCGTCGTCGTCCACGCCGAACCAGTAGCCCGACGAGGTTTCCGAGAGGTCGTCGTACGGCGCGTCGACCGGGCAGCGGTCGAGGAGCGTCTGGACCGTCCGGAGGAGTCGCTCGTCTTCGTGAACGAACGAGATGCCGACAGCGTTGTCGTCGGACTTGAAACAGACGGTGCCACAGCTTTCGAGCAGTCCCCGGAGGAGCTGGCGGTCGTAGTCGGCCAGCGCGTCGAAGCGGTAGCCGCCCGAGTCCCCGTCGAAAGGCAAGCCAAGCGCGGCGCTAGCGCGGTCCGCGAGCCCGCCGACGACCTGCACTGTGAATTCCTCCTCCTGGCGGGTGATAGAGGTGTCGTGGGCGTACGCGCGTTCGACGATCCGGCGGTCGGCCCGCTCCGCGCCAGCGATGGACGCGAGCCGTCGAGCGGCCGTTTCGTCGTTTGTCCGGACGGTAACGCAGCCGTCCTCGCACTCGCCGTCGCCGGCGACCCGTCCCCAGAAGTACGCCGTTTCGGGGTGGGCCGCGAGCATATCGTTCGGCGCGCCGGTCTCGACGCTCATGGCTGGACCTCCTCGGTGTCACCCGCTGGCGCAGCGTCTGCGGTGGCGTCCTCCTCGACGGTTTCGACGTGAATCGCGTCCAGCGGACAGGCCGCGGCGGCCTGCTCGGCGTCGTCTCGCTGGTCGTCGTCGAACGTCGCCGCGACGGCGTGGGCGTCGTCGACCTCCAGTTCGGTCGGCCCCGCGGTGTCGAGCGTCGCCAGTCCCTCGCCGTCCTCGGCGAAGCGCCCGTCGCGGACGAGACAGGCGAACACGCCGTCGCAGGCGTCGCGGTCGATGGTGATTCGGTACATTAGTAGTCGTACTTGGTCTCGTAGCCCCGCGGGGTCACCATCCGGTCGTCCCAGACGTAGGTGTCCTCGTTGCCCACGAGCAGGGTAGTGGTCATGTCGACGAGGTCCGTCTCGCCGAGTTCGGGCAACTCGCCGAGTTCGACGATCTCGACCTGCTCGTCTTCGCGGCCGGCGGCGTGGACCACGCCGACGGGCGTCTCGGGGTCGCGGTGCTCCAGCAGGATTTCACAGCACTTCTCGTAGTTGTCCCGCCGTTTCCGGCTCCAGGGGTTGTAGATGGTGATGGTGAACCCCTCCTTGGCGGCGGCGTGGAGCCGCGACTCGATGGTCGGCATGTCGGTGAGGTGGTCCGACAGCGAGATGGAGACGGTGTCGTTGACCAGCGGCGCACCGACCCGAGCCGCACAGGACTGGGCCGCCGGGACGCCGGGGACCACGTCGAAGTCGAGCATCGTCGCCGTCGCGCCCTTGGATTCGATAATCTCCAGCGCGAGGCCCGCCAGCGCGTACACGTTCGGGTCGCCGCTGCCGATGATGGCCACGTCGTTGCCCGCCAGCGCGCGGTCGATGGCCTCCTCGGTTCGGGACACCTCGCCGCACATCGGCGTGTTGTAGATGTCGTCGGCTCCCTCAGTGACCTCGTCGGGCAGCAGTTCGACGTAGGTAGTGTAGCCGACGATGTGCTCGGCGTCCAGCAGCGCGGAGCGCGCGCGGGCCGTCATCCCCTCGGGCTGGCCAGGGCCGAGGCCGACGGCGATGAGCTGACCCGGCTCGGCGTCGAAATCGTCAACGGTCGCGCCGACCTCCTCCTCGTCATCCGAAGAATCAGACGATGAGGACGCCCCGCAGGAGCTACTGCTGGAGGAAGACGAGGAGTCGGATGACGACGAGGCCCCGCACTTCGAGGCGGTGTCGTCGCCCGTGTCCGGCGTCGTTTCTGTGGACGAACTCGCTCTCGCGCCACATTTCGATTCTGTCTCGGTACTCGCGTCGGTGGTGTTGTCAGTGCTCATTGTCAGAAATCGTCGACGTCACGCCCGCCGCGCGGGGTGACGAGGAACTCCTGGTAGTCGTTGCGCCACACTTCGGTCTCGTGGGTGCCGACGACGATGGACGAACCCATCCCGCCGACCTTGTCGTCGTGTTCGGACAGTTCGCCGAGCGTCGTAACCGTCTCCGTCTCGTCGTCAAGGTTCCGGCCGGCTTCGCCGCGGCCGGAGTCGTTGACGATGGCGGCGGGCACGTCGTCGGCTCGTTCCTCCCGCAGCACATCGACGGCCCGCTCGTAGTCGCGCCAACAGTTGTAGAGGACCACGACGAAGCCGCTGATCGCGGCCGCCCGGAGCTTCTCCTCGATTTCCTCCCAGCCGCGCCACTTGTCGGACAGCGAGATGGTGCAGAAATCGTTCGACAGCGGCGCGCCGAGGTTCGCCGCGCCCGACAGCGCCGCGGTCACGCCGGGGACAATCTCGATTGGCACGTCGTCGGCGTCGTCGGCGTCGGCCATCGTGAACAGCAGGTCGGACTTCCCGTAGACGTTCGGGTCGCCGCCGGAGACGTGGGCGATGTCCTCACCGGCCCGGACCCGTTCGAAGGCCTCGCGGGCGAGTTCGACCTGCTTACCCATCGACGACCGGATGAGGGTCTGCCGGCTGCCGTCGGGTCGCTCCAGCACCGCCCCTTCCTCGTCGGCGATCTCGCCGTCATCGGATTTCCCATCGACCTCGGCGGACTGGGGCGGGAGCGTCCCGTCCTTCCGCAGGAACTCCTGGTAGAGGTTCGAGGCGATGATGCAGTCAGCGGTCTGGATGACGTCTTTCGCCCGCTGGGTCATGTCGTGGGGCAGCCCCGGCCCGATACCGACCACGTACAGCGTCCCGTAGTCGGCTGGACGCGTTGCCTCGGTCGCGGCCGTTGTCGACTGGCGTCCGTCGCTGCTCATCCTGGCGCTCCGCGACTCGCCGGTCGATTCTCGATACTATGGCGCATGATGAGTACAACGCCGCTTTCGCATAAAACAATTGTGCTTGTACTAGTCCAAGCGAAGGTGTTGGGAGACCATATTCCAGTTGTATTCGGATTCGGGAAGAAGTCGAGAGCGGTCGCTGTTCAATCGTACTCGCGTCCGCGAATCGCACCGCAGACAGTTCGATACCCTCTCGGTCAGGTGTTCGACAGCCCGCCGTCGACGACGAGGCTCTCGCCGTTGACGTAGGAGGCCATGTCGCTGGCGAGGAACGTCGCCGCGTCGGCGATCTCCTCCGGTTCGCCGAAGCGGCCGGAGGGGATGAGTTCCTTCAGCATCATCTTCGTCGTGTCGTCGATGCGCTCGTCCTCGAACATCTGGGTCTTGCTGTAGCCCGGGTGGATGGCATTGACCCGGATGTCGTAGTTGCTCAGGCGGTCCGCAAGCGCGTACGTGAACAGTCGGACCGCGCCCTTGGAGGTGCAGTAGTTGACCAGCAGCCCAGTCCCGCGGATGCCGCCGGAACTGGACATGTTGATGACGGTGCCGCCGCCGTTCTCGCGCATCCGTTCGGTGGCGACCTGCGCGCCGAAGAACACCCCCTTCGTGTTCACGTCCATCAGCCGGTTGTAGTCCTCCTCTGTAGTCTCGTAGAAGTCCGCTATCTCGGAGATGCCGGCGTTGTTGACCATGATGTCGATACCACCCAGTTCCTCGGCCGCGGCGACAGCCACCTCCAGGTCGTCGGGGTCGGTCACGTCGCACTCGACGAAGTGTGCTGTTTGGTCTGTCTCGGCGTTGACCAGTTCGTGCGTCGGTTCGCCGCCCTCGCGTGGTTCTTCCTGCAGGTCCGCGACAATGATGTTAGCACCGTGCTCCGCGTACCGTCGGCAGATGGCCCGGCCGAATCCGCTCGCGCCGCCCGTAACGACCGCCGTCTTCCCTTCGAGTAGTGTTGTCATGCGCCATTTGTCACCACAGGCGCACATAATAAATAAGTTTAGAGTTGTACAGTGACATGAACGCGAAACGGCCGTACAATCATCGCCACAGATAGTTCAGCGGTCGCTCGGTGACAGGAAACCGAAGCTGAGAACATGACTCTCGGAAAACGTCGAGGTTAGCGCCCGATGGCGACGGTAACGGCCTCGTCGTAGCGGGTCTTCTCGGCAAACAGGTCGTGGTCGCTGCCGGCAGCGATGGCCGACGCCTCGGCGATGCCGGGCCAGCCGATGAGTTCCTTCGACCGCGAGGGGGTCGGTCCCTCGAACTCCTCCAGCGTCTCCTTCTCGAAGGCGATGACGCCCAGGCCCCACTCCTCGGCGGCGGCGAGCATCCCGTCTTCGTCGGCTTTCCGAGTCCCCGTCGCAATGAACTCCACGTCGTCGCGGTCCAAGTCGGCCTCGTCCAGTGCCTGTTCCCAGGCGGCGTGGAACTGCTCGACATCCGCGCCAGCGACGCTGCCGCACCCCAGCACGACGCCGTCGTCCTTGTTGCGCTTGAGCACGGTCACATCGTCGTCGACCAGCACGGCCTTCGGCCCGTCGAGGCGCTCGACGGGGCCGAGTTCGTCGTCCAAGACGGCGAGATTCGTCGCAACCGTCGAGTCGCCGTTGACGACGTGGGCGTCGAGCGCCTTGGCCTGCTTCTCGACGCCTTGCTTGTCGGCGGCCTCCGAGGCGGTGGTCATCGCCGGCACTGCGCCCATCGACGCGAGGTCGTCGGCGACCTGGTTCGCGCCGTGGTGGCCGCCGGTGATGGGGATGGCCCAGGTGAGTTCCTCGTCGACGACACAGATGGCCGGGTCGTCCCACTTGTCATCGAGCAGGTGGGCCGTCTTGCGCATGGCGATGCCGCTGGCCATCAGGCCGATGAAGCAGTCGTACTCGCCCCAGTACTCCTCGAACACGTCGCCGTGGTATTCGAGGATGTCGATGGACTCATAGCGGTCGCCGATGCCGTCGACGATGTCCTCGGCGGTGTCCATCTTCCGCTCGAAGGCGACGATGGCGATGTCTTCGGCTACTTCGCCGTCCGAGTCGGGCGCTTTGCAACTGTTCGAACTGGAATCGTTGTCTGTGTCAGTGCTCATGGGTTCGCTCCGGCCAGTGAAACTTCCCCAGGCGACTGTCGGCCAGGAAGCCGCCTGGGTCCTGTCTGCGATTCGATTCTCGACTGCTGTCGGCGCGCGCTGGCGCGCTCGGATGGCGCGCCAAAACTGTGCGAGGGATGAGCAGCACAGCGAGTCCAGCGAGCGAGCAGCGCAATCGGGTGGGGAGGTGTGTGGCTCGCGGTGGAGTGCGGTGCTGTAGGGTGGACTGAAAGGGGCCGGTCGCTCCGGGAAGACGACCGACGCGAGCACGCGAGGGCAGCGAGCGCGCGCGGCGAGGTCCTCGACTGGAGCGACCGGGGGCTTTCTGGCTGTACTCGATACGGACGAACCATCCTAGTCGTCAGCCTCCTGCGAACTGTCACCCGAATCACTGCCCCGGTTCGCCCAGTCGCCGTAGAGGAACGAGCGCTCGTAGTCCTCACCACCAACAGCGTCCCCAATCACGACCATCGCGGAGGCGCGATATCCGGCGTCCTCCAGTTTCTCTCCGATGGTCGCAATCGTCCCTTCGATGACGTCCTCGTCGGGCCAGGAGGCGTGATAAATCGCCGCAACAGGCGTCTCGGGGTCGTGGCCGTCCTCAAGTAGGCGGTCCATCGTCTCGGAAACGGCGTGGGTCCCGAGGTAGATGCAGGTCGTCACGTCGCCCATGCCGACGAACTCGGAGATGTGGTCCTCGTCTTCGTCCAGGGTCTTGCCCTGCGGGCGGGTGAAGGCGACGTGGTTGGCGACCTCGTTCAGCGTCAGTTGGGTCCGCATCGTAGCACTGGCAGCAAAGGCGGAGGTGACGCCGGGGACGATGTAGGTCGGGACGCCCTCGTGTTCGAGCGCGTCCATCTGCTCCAGCGCGGCTCCATAAATCGCGGGGTCACCGCTATGGAGGCGGACGACCGTGTCGCCGTCCTCGTAGGCGTCCCGCATCAGCGGAATCAGCTCTTCTAAGTCCTTGCCGATGGAGGAGACTGTCTCGGCGTCGGCGCAGTACTCCTCTAGAAGTTCGCTGTTGACGAGCGACCCGGCGTGGACCACGAGGTCGGCGTCGGCCAGTAGCTCGCGGCCGGCGACGGTCAGCAGCCGGGGGTTGCCCGGTCCGGCCCCGACGAAGGGGATGCCCTCCTGTTCGTCGCCGGCGTTGTGCTCGTAGACGCGGTCGTCGCGGTTGCCGGCGACGGAGTCGATGGCCGTCTGCGGGTCCGTCTCGCCAGTCTCATCAGTCTTCTCAGTCATGTTTCACCTCGTCGCCACAGAGGGCGGCTTCGGAGCGCTCCTGTCGCACTACCGCCCCGGAGCCGTTCTCGCCGCCGTCGGTCACGACGCCGCTCTCGTCGGCCGCTTCGAGGAAGGCGTCGGTCGCCTGCTCGACGCGGGTCTCGGGCTTCTCGGCGTAGGCCAGCGTGTAGTAGTCTCGCTCGTCGATCTCGCTCGGGTCGTCGGTTACGACGGTCTCGCCCTGCTCCATGAACAGCCGGCGGCCGTACACCACGTCGTAGCCGGCCTCGACCAGCCCCTCGTGGGTAGCCGGCGCGTCGGTCACCTTGAACAGAATCATCCGGTCCGGCCCCGTCGGCGACGCGCCGCGGTCGGCCTCCCGCAGCGCTAAGCTCGACCCCGCGGTGATTTCGACGCCCAGCGCCGTCGCGAACGCCGACATGGCGCTGACGCCGGGCACCACTTCGAGGTCGACCTCGGGGTGGAACGCTGCGAGCGTTCGCCGGAGGTGGCCAAAGGTCGAGTAGACGTTCGGGTCCCCCAGCGTGACGAAAGCGGCGTCGCCGTCGCGGGCCGTCGGCGCGATTTCGGCGGCGGCTTCCTTCCACGCCGACCGGAGTTTGTCCTCGTCGCGCGTCATCGGGAAGTCGAGGTCGCCGATGCGCTCCTCGGGGACGTGCTCGGTCGCGACCGAGCGCGAGAGCCGCCCCGGCGAGTACACCACGTCGGCGGATTCGAGGGCGCGCTTCCCGCGGACGGTCACAAGGTCGGGCTGGCCGGGACCGAGGCCGATGCCGTAGAGGGTCATCGCTGGCCTCCGTTCGTCGCCCCAGTCTCGGCCGGCGTGCCGCCGTCGGCGGCGACATCCTCGCTGGCGCTGCCGACGAGCATGTACACGGGGTTCTCCGAGTTGAAACTCGTCGCACCGGCGAGTTCGTAGCCGTGGCTCACCTGGAACTGGACGACCTCCTCTAGGATGTCGCGCTCTCGGAAGGCCTCCGTGGCTGCGCCGGCGACCTCCAGCCGCGAGACGTTCATCACGATACGGTCGACACCGGTCTCGACGGCGTGGTCGAGGACGGCCTCGTAGTTGCGCGACCCGCCCAGAAAGAGCGCGTCGGCGTCGTCCGGCAACCCCTCCGGGGCCTCGGCCTCGCGGAGTTCGACATCGGCGTCGACGTCGTTGGCGGCGAGGTTCTTGCGAGTCACGTCGAGTCGACTGGCTTTGCGTTCGAGCGCAGTGACCCGCCCGGCCCGGCGCGCCGCCGTGATAGTGACGGCACCGGTACAGGAGCCGACCTCCGCGAAGTGGTCGGACCCGGTGAGGGCGAGTTTGCTAGCGAGGACGGCCCGGACCTCCGGCTTGGTGGGACCGGCCTTCGCATCGTGTGGGAGCGAGACGCGGGACATCACGCTATACAACTGCAGTAGCGCGTAAAACAATTTTGGTTGTATTAGTCCAAGTCGAGATGACAGCGGCATCGGTGCCGGACAGGGGCGAGTCAGCGGGCCGATTGACAGCAGCGCGAGCGGGCAGTATCAGAGCGGTGCCCAGAATCCGGGTCAGACCGGTTCCCAGATCCAGATCAGAACTCCGGGCCGGGTGCCGGAACGCCGTCGCCGTCGTCGCCGCCGTCTAAGTCGAACTCCTCGCGCAGTTCGCGGATGCGGTCCCTGATGTCCGCAGCCAGTTCGAACTCCAGATTGTCCGCGGCCTCCTGCATCCGTTCTTCCAGTTGCTCTATCTGGTGTGCGGCCTCGTCGGCGTCGCTCGCGCCGTCACTGGAAATGCCGCCGGTGTCGGTCTTGCTCCCGGGCAGGTTCGTCTCGCCGACTTCTTTCTCGATGGTCGTCGGCTCGAAGCCGTGCTCCTCGTTGTACTGCTGCTGGATGCGCCGGCGGCGCTGGGTCTCCTGAATGGCCGACTGCATGGCGTTGCTGCGCTCGTCGGCGTACAGCACCACCTCGCCGTTGACGTTCCGGGCAGCCCGGCCCATCGTCTGGACCAGCGTCGTCTCCGAGCGGAGGAACCCCTCCTGGTCGGCGTCGAGAATCGCGACGAGCGATACTTCCGGGATATCCAGCCCCTCCCGGAGGAGATTGATGCCAACCAGCACGTCGATGTCGCCCAATCTGAGCGACCGGATGAGTTCGTGCCGTTCCAGCGTGTCCGTCTCGTCGTGCATGTAGGCGACGCTCACGCCGGACTCTTCGAGGTACTCCGTGAGGTCCTCGGCCATGCGTTTCGTGAGTGTGGTCACCAGCACCCGCTCGTCGCGCTCGACGCGCTCGTCGATGCGCTCCAGCAGGTCCTCGACCTGTCCCGTCGCCGAGGCGATCTCGACGGCCGGGTCGACGAGGTGGGTCGGACGGACGATCTGCTCGACGACCTGGTCGCTGTGTTCGCGCTCGTAGTCGCCCGGCGTCGCGCTCACGTACAGCGTCTGGTCGGTCTTCTCCTCGAACTCCTCGAAGGTGAGCGGGCGGTTGTCGAAGGCCGTCGGCAGGCGGAAGCCGTTCTCGACGAGACTCTCCTTGCGGCTCTTGTCGCCCTCGAACTGGCCGCGGATCTGGGGGAGCGTCTGGTGGGACTCGTCGACGACCGTGAGGAAGTCATCGGGGAAGTAATCCAGCAAGGTGTAGGGGGCCTCGCCCGTCTCCCGGTCCGAGAGGTGGACCGAGTAGTTCTCGATGCCCGAGCAGTAGCCCGTCTCCTGCATCATCTCGATGTCGAACGTGGTCCGCTCCTCGATGCGCTGGGCGGCGACGTGGTTACCCTGGCGCTCGAAGTAGCTGATACGCTGATCCAGCAGTTCTTCGATCTCGTCGATGGCCCGCTGGAGCCGCTGTTCCGGAATCGAGTAGTGCTCCGCCGGGTGGAGCAGGGCGGCTGGCTCCTCGCTTTTGACCTCGCCTTCAAGCGGGTCGACCTTCAGCATCCGGTCGATCTCGTCGCCCCAGAACTCCACGCGCAGAGCGTAGCGGGCGTACATCGGGTAGATTTCCAGCGTGTCCCCGCGCACGCGAAAGGTCCCCTGCGTGAAGTCCACGTCGTTGCGCTCGTAGTTCAGGTCGACCAGTTGCCCGAGCAGGTCGTCGCGCTCGATCTCCTGGCCCACCTCCAGTGAGAGGGACATGTCGATGTAGTTGCGCGGGTCACCGAGGCCGTAGATGGCCGACACCGACGCGACGACGATGACGTCGTCGCGGGTGAGCAGCGAGCGCGTCGCGGAGTGGCGCAACCGGTCGATCTCGTCGTTGATGGAGGCGTCCTTGTCGATGAAGGTGTCCGTCTGCTCGACGTAGGCCTCGGGCTGGTAGTAGTCGTAGTAGGAGACGAAGTACTCGACGGCGTTGTCCGGGAACAGCTCGCGGAACTCCTCGTAGAGTTGGGCCGCGAGGGTCTTGTTGTGGGCGATGACGAGCGTGGGTTGCTGAATCTCCTCGACGACCCACGAGACGGTGTTTGTCTTCCCGGAGCCGGTCACACCGAGCAAGGTCTGTCGGTCCATCCCCTGGCGATAGCCCGACGCGAGCCCTTCGATGGCCTCGGGCTGGTCGCCTGCGGGCTCGAACGGGGCGTCGACGCGGAACTCGCGGTCGACATCTGGTCGGTCAATAGAGAGTGGGCCGCCGGTGTCGCTCATTACCCACACATCGGGCTGGACGGACTTGAGCCGCGTGGTTCGTGAAGGGTTAGCAGACCGGTTTCGGGTTCACGCCGAGGTCTTCCAGTGTCTCGAAGTACTCGTCGTAGGCCGTCGAGATGACGTCGATAGCAGCCGCCGCCGCGGCGTCCCAGTCGTCGTCGCTCTCACACACCGCATCGAGCAGTTCGGCGGCCTCGTTGCGGAGGTCCACCACGTCGCTGCCAGCGCTGCGGAACGTACTCGCCGTCTGGGGGTCCGCCTGGCCGGTGAAGAAGCCGGTGTACTGCTCTTTGACCTTCTTGTCGACGAGCGACCAGCCGACGAAGCCGCCGAGGCGTTCGACGGTCCCGTCGAGGTCAGCGAGCACGTCGTGCATCGCCGGCGTCCGGTCGACCGGGTCGGCGCCGAGGCTGTCGCGGCGCTCGGCCGTCTCGCCCGCCGCATCGGCAAACAGCGCCGCCGCGTCGTCGTGGTCGTCGTCGCTCCAGGCGTCGAACGTGTCGTGGGCCGCCTGCTCGCGGGCGGCCGCCGCCGCCAGCACTACGTCCGGTTCCATCTCGCCGCGGGTGTCGGCGTACAGCGTCTTCGAGGAGCCCAGTCGGGAGAGTTCCGTCTGCTGGTCGTCACGAACGTCGTCGATAAGGTCGGCTGCGGTCATACACGGGCCTGCGGCCGGCGCGGGCTTGTAACCATCGGACCCGCCGCTATCAGAATCAGTGGCTGCGGGGAGTAAGCCCCCTTCTGTTCGGGCCAGCATTCGGCTGAGCGGCCACGTCCAGCGCTTGCGCGCGGCGTCGGACTACCTGTCGACGCGGCCTTGCACCGGTGAGGTTTCGCCGTTCCATCGGTCCGTCGCCGGAGGCGTGGGGCGTCTGCGGCCCACGGAATGCGTGGGGCGTCTGCGGCCCACGGGTGGAGCACGGATGTGGTCCACAACTGCGCGCCCCGGAGTCACCGGGTCGCGACTGCCCTCGGTGGGTTACCTCTCCCTCGCTTTGGCCGCGTGCCGCACCGTCTGGTGGGGCACGACCAGCCTCGCTCGGGATTCGCACACCTCATCGGTCCGGCGACGACGTGTCGTTGCTGTTCCAGAGCCGACGGTCTCCCGCCCCGGGCTTGCGCCCGGTCACCTGTCCGACAGGTGGGGGGACTTTCCTCATGGCTTGCGCCACGGGAGCCGGCCTCCCGCTGCCACTTACTGCTATGCCAGTGCGGCGAATAAGGCTTACCAACCACCTTTTTCTGCGTCGGGTTCGCGCAAAGCGCGAACCACTCCTTGAAAAACGTGGGCGAAAAAGCGCGAATCGCAAAGCGATTCGCGTGAAACCGCTCGCTTCGCTCGCGGTATGCTCAGCGACAACAGCTACTAAATTTGTTTCTTCAGGCGGGCCTGCCTTTCCCCGTCTTCGTGAGCGAAGCGAACGAAGGCTCGTCAGAGCAGCGCTCTGACGGTGGTCGTGCGACGGAGCGCACTCCCGGCCACAGGCAGATACGAAACTTAATCAAACGGCGGACAACCGCACGATTCGTCGAAGAACGAGCCGAGAGTGCCCAGTAGTACGCCTTAGTCGTCAGAGGGCAGCGGCTCGCCCTGCCCGTTCGTGGGCGCGGGCGAGGACTGCATGTCGTCGTCCTCCGCGTAGGGGTACCACGTCATCTTCGTGTTGTGCATGTACGGGTCGTGGTAGTCCGTCTCTTCGGGTTCGACCAGCTCGGCCAGCGTCTCCTCGTCGCGGTCCTCGACGAAGTCACGGAAGGTCTCGCCGCCCTCGCGTGCCTCTTTGAAGTTGTTGACGAGGTTCTTGATCGCGCCGGGGACTTCGTCGGCCGGGACGCGCATCTCCACCCAGTCGGCGAAGCGCGGGTCGTCGCCGAGGCCGCCGCCGAGGCCGATATCGAGCGCTTCGACCGGTTCGCCGTCCTTGCGGGTCTTCATGCCACGCAGGGAAACGTCGGCGATCTGGGGCTGGGCGCAGGAGGCCGTACAGCCCGAGAGGTGGATGTGGAAGTCCTTGTGGTCCTCGGGCAGTTCGACGTTGTCCTTGAGCCAGCGGGCGTAGCGGACCTGGCGGTTCTTCGTCTCGACGATAGAGAGCGAGCAGTACTCCGTGCCCGTGCAGGCGATGGACCCGCGCATGAACGGCGACGGGTCCGGGGAGTAGTTCTCCAGCAGGGGTTCGCTGGTGAACTCGTCGAGGTTCTCCTCGGGGACGTCGGTGACGATGATGTTCTGGCGCTGGGTCAGTCGGACCTCGCCGGAGCCGTACTCGTCGGCGAGTTCCGCGAGTTCGAGCACGTCGTCGGCACCCATCCGGCCGACCAGGACGTTCAGGCCGACGTAGTAGTTGCCGTCCTTCTGCTCGTGGATCCCGACGTGGTCGTTGTGCCCGTCCTGGGAGCCGGTGTTGTAGCTGTACTGGTCGCGCATGTCCTCGCCGGCGGTCTCCAGTTCGAAGTCGACGTAGTCGTCCTGGAGGACCGAGCGCATCTTTTCCGGACCCCACTCGTCCATGAGGAACTTGATGCGGGCGTTGAAGCGGTCCTCGCGGTCGCCGTGGTCGCGGAAGAGCGCGGACATGCCGTGGGCCACGTCGGCGGCCTGCTCCGGCGGGACCCACACGTCGATATCGCGGGCGAGGCGCGGTTCCTTGCGGGAGAGGCCGCCGCCGATGCGGACGTTAAAGCCGAGTTCGCCGTCCTTCTCGGCCGGCTCGAAGGCGAGGTCGTTGATGTCGCCCTGGCCACAGCCTTCGTCACAGCCAGCGATGGCGACCTTCCACTTGCGCGGGAGGTTCGAGTAGTCGTCGTTGCCCTTGAACGTCTCGTGGAGGTCCTCGGCGACGGGCCAGGCGTCGACGTGCTCGTGTTTGTCCTTGCCGGCGACGGGGCAGCCGACGATGTTCCGCCAGGAGTCACCACAGGCCTGTTGCGTTCCCAGGCCGACGGCTTCGAGCTTCTCGAAGATCTCGGGGATGTCCTCCAGTTTGATCCAGTGGAGCTGGATGCTCTGGCGGGTCGTCCAGTCACAGTACGCCTCGCCGAACTCGGGGTTATCGACGGGGCCGGTCGCGTACTCCTTCGCGACTTCGCCGATGACTTCGAGCTGGCCGGGCTTGATGACGCCGTTTGGCGTCCCGATACGCATCATGAAGTAGGACTCCTGGCCGGAGCGCTGGTGGTACAGGCCCCACCACTTGAAGCGCTCGAACCAGGCGTCGTGCTCGTCTTCCGGAATGGCGTCCCAGCCCTTCTCTGCGAACTCCATCAGATGCTCCCGGATTTCGTTACCGTAGACCTCGTCCTTCCATTTCTCGACTTTACTGGGCATAGCTAATGTGTTCTTCCACAAGTCTCACAGACTTATACAACACACTTTGCCGTCAACCGTCGCCACCACTCCCCGAAACAAGAGATTGTTGCCTATTCTTCGGGATGGGCAAGCCGGGTTCGCTTCTCCGGAAAATGGACGCTCTCGTGGACGACGCCGTAGAACTCACCGGATTCGGGGTCTACGACGCGGCCGACCGTCAGCCAGTCGGTAACACCGCTTTCACCGCAGGCGATACACTGACCGGCAATTCGCGCCTGAATATCCGGGTAATCCACGCCCACTTTTACGAACCCCTCGGCGAGGAAATCCGTCGTCTCACACCCACAGAAGTCGCTTCGAGCTAACAACCACAGGTCCGAGACGTTCACTTCCCGCGAGTCGTTGACGGAAATCCAGGCCCCGTCGTCGAGCTGGTGAACGTCGGTCGTCATTACATCTCATTAGATTCCAGAGATACCTGAGAGCATCGGCGGTCGCAAGTATCACCGGATCGGGACGAATCCACCGCAGTCATGCGGTGAGTGTATCAGAACATAATGACCCACTATTTGATGGGATCTGTACGAGATACAAACATATGTTGCCTGTAAGTCGCAGTGCGGGCCAAGCTTACAGGAGAGTCCGTGTTTAAGATAGTGGGGGCGTTACGAAGGAGTACGACACCACGCGGCGGCCACGCAGGTCGCTGCTGTGCCAGAAACGATGACGAACGCACAACAGACCCACGACGACGACGCCGAACGCGAAGAGCCGACCACAGACCACCTCGACAACGTCGAGGATGGCTGCGGTTGCACAGAAATCTGGGAGCACATGAGCGAAGAGCGCGAGAGCGCCTCTGACGACTGATACAGACTGTTGTGACTGCGTATTAAGTGCGCCGGCCCGGGTCGGCGAAATCCCGGAATGACTTACAATAGCCTGTATGACACCCCTGTACGGGATACTTTTGTGCGGTGCTCCCCAAGCACGTATCGATGCCTGAGGGGCCCGACAATTACGTTCCATCGACCGACCGTGAATCACCGGTCGGTAAACCGGTCATCCGCGGGGACCCGGCACTCACTGGCCAGCGGCCCGAGGAGGCCATCGAGTTCGATCCCGACGACTCCGAGAGCCTCGAGCTCGCCGCCAGAACGGTCGAGAAGTTCTCCGAGAACACCGCCGGCGCCGACGACAACGTGTTCATTCTGCGCGGCGCGGCCGCGTGTGCAGCCCTGGTCCGTGGTGAGGGGTCCTACAAGGCCGCTGCCGAACGGGCCGGCGGGGAGGCGTCGGTCTCGTTCATCCGGAAGTGGTCCCGCGTGCACGACCTCCCGCGGTCCGTCCGTATTCACGTCGCCAAGGGAGAAATTGCGCCGACGGCGGCCAAACACATCGCCAGAGTCTCCGGCGAATCCCGCCTCCTACTGGCGTGGGCCGCCCTCGACCACGACCTCACCGTCCGCCAGATCCGGTCCGTTGCCAGCAGTGTCAACGACGGCGCGTCCGTGGACGCGGCGCTCGCCAGAAACGGGTACGCGCTGGGCGAGTTACGGACACAACTCGGCCGCGACGCCTACTGTCGACTCCGCCGGCAGGCTGCACTCGATGGGGCCTCCCCCGGAGAAGTCATCAGCGAGGCTATCGAATCGTACTTCGACGACGGACCGTAAGGTCTTAATCGCCGCTCCCCCGAGCGAATAGCGAGGGCCGGTAGCTCAGTTAGGCAGAGCGTCTGGCTTTTAACCAGATGGTCGGGGGTTCAACTCCCTCCCGGCCCGCTTTTGCGACGAACGGACGTGAGAAGCAAAGCGGCTACGGAGGGCGTTGAACTACGGCACGAGCGAACGTAGTGAGCGAAGTGCAGGTGGTTCAACTCCCTCCGGCCCGTGCAACGAACCGACGAGCACCGCGAGTCGGTGAGTGAACCGGCAGGAAGGAGTTGAACCCTGGAAGGCACGCACAGCGAACGAATGTGAGCGAGCATGTCTTCCTCCGGTTCAACTCCCGCCCGGCCCGCTGTTCTGTGTACAAGAAGCAGCGCGACAGGACAGAGTCCGAGACCGGTTCATTTACCACCGAGACGGCGGATGGCACCAGTATGGACGGAACTACCGGTACGGTTCAGCGCGTACTCGCACAGCCGCTGCGCCCGCTAGGTGTCACTGTCGGCGTGTTGCTCGTCGTCGCCACGCTCGCGGCGGTGGCCGGCACACCGTGGCAGACGCACGCGTCGATGGCAGCGGCGATTGTACAGATGGTCGCGGCGGTCCTGATGAGCGTGCTCGGTGTCGGACTAGCGTACATCAGCTGGGCAGCCGACGCGTAAACCGGTCGTCGAAGAAGACCAAAAACAGACGGCTTGTTATCCGCGGACGGGCATATACGCCATCCCAAGCATCAGCACGGCCGCGATGCCCGAGAGTATCGAGACGCCCCAGATGCCGTTCTTGCGCTCGTGGAAGTAGTCCTGCTGGTCGAGTGTCTCCTGGTACTGGCCGTACTGCTGAATCGGGACGATCTGGACGGTGCTATGGTCTGGGAAGTGCGTGAAGAACTGCTGCTCGTTCAGCGTGACGTTCCCACCCTCCGAAAGTTCGATTGTGTTCTCGCGCGGTGCGAACCATTCGAGGGTCGCGCCGTCGTCGGTCACTTCGGAGATCGTGGTCTCCTGGGTGCCGCTATCGGTCGCGTGCGGGTAGGTATCGCCGGTGGTGAACGACACCGTCTCCGGCTCTGGGAGCCATTCACTCAGCGGGACTTGCGTGTTGTTCGACTGGTAGACCACGTACTCGGTCCCGTTCTGGGTCGCCAGCGTGTTCTGGACTGAGGAGTCCTCGACGAGGAGTGCGCTGACGTTGAGTTCCTCTTCGAGCGTCACCGTGCTCTCGTTACCGTCAGTGTGGACGCGATAGGTGTCGTTCTGGTAGGTCGTCGTGGCGTTGTGCTCTAACGTCGCTGTATACCGTGACGACTCGTTCGTCCACGAGAGGTCAGCTGCCATGCTGCCACCGCCGCCGCCGTGGCCGCCACCGCCGCCGCCGGACATGTGGATGTTCGTGGCTGTGTATTCCGTTCCGTCGACAGTGAACGTACTCTCGTTCGTCAGTTCGGCGTCAGCGTCGAGCGACACCGCCGGCCGCTGACTCTCCGCGACGCCGATGTAGGCGTACGCAGCAACACTGATAACGAGGAAGAACGCGAAGTACGCCGCCGCGGCTCGTCGTTGCATATCAGGAGGGTCAGTCGCCGCGCCGTTTAATGATTACTTTTCGAGTGTCTTGATAGACGGGTGGTAGGGGCGTCTCGCCCCAGTAACGGCGGTGTCGATGTATCGGGTCAGGCTGTATCAGACTCGCCAGCGAGAACGTCGTAGCTGTCGAGCGTTCCTGCCATCGACGGGGCATCCGAGTCGTCCTTCCGCTGCGTGCCGTAGTCCATCCACACGCCGCTCGTGTAACTGTACATTTCGAAGGCAGCCTCAGTCTCGACGACAATGTCGATGACTGCGTCCTCGGGGGCGTCATCGAGAACGACGGCCGACCGAACGTCGTTGTCGTGGTGCATCACCCAGACCGCGACAGCGCCGTCGATGTCATCCAGCAGGGCACTGGCTTCCGTCGGCGAGAACGGGCGGTTGGGCCAGTCGTCGACGGGTTCTGGTTCGTCCATACTAGTCGGACGGGCCGGAACGGCATCGGTGTTCCCCCGTCCAGAGAGTCACCGGGCGTCAGTCGGCGAAGTAGCTGGTGAAAAAGCCGGACAGGAACGACGAAATAGCGACGGCCATGGCCATGTCAGTCAGGCTCCACGGCGCGTCCTCGTCGTCGGCCAGCCAGACAGTGATACCGACGCTGACGACCAGTGAGACGATCCCGTTGAGGAGGTGCTTGTTCTTGAGCAGACTCATACGCCTGCTCGTTGGTACGGGATTCGTATAGAGATTACCCACGAGCGACGTGTCGCTGACTGAAACGTGGTCACTGAATTCGCTTGCTGGGTAGTTCTGGCGCTGGGACAGTTAGCCGTCACAGCAAACCGTGTACCGAGCGTCGGAGTGGGCGAGCGATTCGACCCGCTCGACAACGCTATCGACCGTCTCGAACTGCCCGAACTTGCTCACGACCGCACCGTCCGCGCGTAACACGACTGTCCACCGGTACCCATCCGGGCTATCGTTCCGCTCGAACGCGAACTCGCGGTCGGGCAGTCGAGCGACGACTGGGCCGTCAGTAGTGACCGTCCACGACACGCTATCGGCAAGCGCGCTCTCCAGTACTGTTTCGAGTCGCCGGGCGAGTCTGGGCATCGGTTCGTCCCGTGCGTCCATACAGAAACGTAGAGGGGCAGAAGCATAAGCCGTTGTGACACTACACAACGTTCAAACGGCCCAAACCCGTACAGGGGGGTGTGACTCAGTCGCTTCTCGTCTACGACGGCAGTACCGACCTGTTCCGGCGCGCTGCCGAGACGGTAACCCGCTGTGCCACGGACATCACGCCGGTCCCCTGGGAGTCCGATGCGATTCAGGCGTTCCTCCGGGCGCAGTTCGACGACCCGCCGTTCGCGTTCATACTGATCGACGGGGAGTCCGTCCACGTCGGCGAAGCGGCTGTGAAGGAAGCGCTGGAAGGCCTCGATGTCGCGGCCCCTGTCGCCCGGTTGGCCGAGCAGGTGTATCCCACCGCCGCCGCGCCGTTCGGGCGTGTCGTCCACGGCCAGGTCCCGGCCGACATCCACGGGACCTTTCCACTGGACGAGGCGGCGAAAGCACACATCGCGCCGCTCCGGCAGGTCCACACGATCCCTGTCGAAACAGAGTGATCGAGACGGTCAGTGATATGGTCGACCAGAACTGGCCTGCCACGCGGTCACCATACGACAGTGCGTCGCGCGCAGAGACCCCACGCGCCGATTTCGTACGCTTCGAATAATGAGCGACTGCGTCGACTGCTCCGCTGTTCGGAGGGTTGAAAACCTGTGACCGGCTACTGCAGGTATGCTGCGGCAGGCCGTCGAGGACGCGTTCACCCTGCTTGCTGTCCTCGTCGTTCTCTCCCTCGTTATCGGGCAGCTCCTCGGACAGCCGATCCTGCTGGGGTACGTGACTTCAGGGAGTATGTCACCGACGCTGAACACGGGCGACGCGTTCGTCGCCGTTCCTGCACCCGTCGCTGGCGAGATCGAGCCGGGGGACGTCATCGTGTTCGAAGCGGTCGAGTTACAGGGCGGCGGACTGACCACACACCGGGTTGTCGCGGAGACCGACGGCGGCTACATCACGAAAGGGGACAACAACCCGTTCAGAGACCAGAGCGGAGGTGAGCCGGTTGTCACGGACGACCGAGTCGTCGCGACAGCACTCCAGATCAACGGACAGGTCGTCCGGCTCCCCGGTCTCGGCACCGCCATCAGCTCCGCTCGAACGGCGGCAGAAAGCGGCTTGGTATTGATTGGCGGGCCGGGCAACAGCGACCTGACGAGCGGACAGGGACTCAGTGGACTGTTCATCTCTATCGGGCTCGGACTGTTTCTGCTCGTCTTCGTCGACAGCTTCCGGGCCAGCGAGGAGCGGACCAGAGAACGGACTCGTTCGCGCGACGGGGACGCCATCAATGGCTGGACGGTTATACTCGCACTGGCAGTGTTGATTCTCGTCCCAGCCAACGCGGCGATGGTCGCTCCGAGCGGCACTCACAGCGTCACCATCGACAGCACTAGCGAGGATGTCACGCCCGGGGAGACCGTCGAAAGCGAGTTCACTGCCGAAAACGGCGGACTGGTAACGATGCTCATTATCCTCGAATCATCGCACCCGGACGCGGCGATGGACCGTAACCGGCTTGTCGTCCAGCGCGGCGGGTCCGCGACGGCAACGCTGTCGGTGCCCGCCCCACCACCGGGCGAACAGGCGGTCGTGACCGTCGAAGAGCATCGATACTTCCTGCTAGCACCGCCGGGCGTCATCGCGGGGCTGCACGGAGTCCACCCGCTGGTGGCCCTCGGAGCGTTCAATCTCCTGGTGTTAGGAAGCCTCACAGCGGCAGTTGGGGCGACCTTCGGGTTCGGAACAACGCGCGAGCGGAGCCGGGACCGGTCGGTCCCGCTGAAGCGACAGGTACGCCGCCTGCTTAGGCGTGAATGATCGCGGGTTCATCCGGTGATATCGCCGCCGCCACCACCTGCACTTGCCGTGCTTGAATTGTAGAGATTGCTCACCTGCTCGGCGGTGAGCGCGGCGTCGTACACCTTGGGTTCGTCCATGGCACCGTTGAATCCGTAGATAGCGTTCCCACCAGGGTTGATGCCGGTGCCGATTCGAAGCGGTTGTTCGGACGCCTGCGCATCGGGGAGCGAAAACGTCGGCCCCTTTTGCGCCCCGTTGACGTACACCCTGTCCTGTGATCCGTGGGTCCACACGACGTGTGCCCACCGGTTCTTCGTCAGCGAAACACCCGTGAGTTTGTTATCGTCGGTGGTCTCGATGAGCAGTTCTCTGTCGTCCGAACCCTTCCAACCACCACCGAAGCCGAACTGATAGCTATCGTCGCCACGGGAGTTCCACTTGCTGAACAGTCGTGTGAGGCCATTCTGACTTCGGGGGAATACCCAGGCAGAGAGCGAGAAATCAGCAGTCAAGTCGAGTGTATCGTCGTCGGGAACGGTGACGACGTCGTCACCATCGAAATTGAGCACTTCACCGCGGCCCTGACTGGATGTCGCTAGATCCGGTTCATAAAGGGGGTCACTGTCCGGGTCAAGACTACGGTCTCGCTCACCATCGTTGCCAGCGGCCCAGGAATCCGGGATATCCGTTCTGCTAACATCTTCGAAGTGCCACCACGACACCCTGGGGTCGCGACACTCAACTGAAACCGATCGGCTCAGTTCGACACGCTGGTCGGTACCGGTAGCAGTGATATCAAGGTTGACAGTGGTACTCCCTTCTGAGTCACAGGCGAGCGTCGTTGTGACATCGCCGCTCTCGCCCGGCAGAAGCCTGTTCGGCGTCTGGACAGTTTCGAACGGTGGAGCGGGACCGGGGCTGACACGAACACTCGTAAGTTGCTGGTCGAAGTTGTTGGTGAGCGTTGCCAGTGTCACCTGCTGGCCGTCCGTGCCACTGACCTTCTGGTCATCCGTGTCACTGTCCGGCCCGATGTCGATACCAAGCAGTGCATCGCTGCCGTCGGTCGCTTTCAGGGTACTGGACCGCTTTGCGTCGATGGTAGTGACACCGGCTGTTTCGGCAGCGAGCAGTCCTGCACCGCTGGCGATGAACGCGAGTGCACCACGTCGGGTCCACTTCTTGTTCATTCCGACAACTCCGGTGGCTTATCGGCTGCGCCGAGTTGCAGCCGGCGAGTCTCCTTGACGTGATACGCCGCAGAGACGAGAAACAGCAGCGTGATGACCGTCGGCCACACGAGCGACGGAACCGACGGTGGAAAGACACCGACCCAGACAGCGACGACGAGCGCTAACGAAACAGCGGCGAGCCCGAGATAGTACTCCGCCCACGGAATCGAATCCCCCGGGACGACGTCAAGGTACACGTCAAGGCTGTCAGCTGTATCGGTCATCGTAACTGTCCCGTTGTCGTGCGTGATGACTCCCGCGCGTTCAAGCGTCGGGAGATGTGTCTGCTGCATCGACGTGTACACGCGGTGTCGCTCCGTGGACGTGATCTCCTGAATGCACTTGTCGTTTTCCCACGCAGCGACTTGCTCGGCAAGGTCAGAGAGTTCGGCGCACTCGTCCTCCTGTTTTATCGCGTGTAAAGCGTACCGGCGCCGTTGGTTGCTCAGTATGTCGTATACGTCATCACGCGATAGCTGTCGCTCTTCTGGCCGGCTAACCCCCACCTGTCCCATGTTCCTGTTTAAACTGCACTACTTGATAGATTTTTTGTTCGTATTTGATTGTAAATGGTAAGTAACTGTATTTTCTACGCTAGACATCCATCGCCAGAGGCAGGCGTCTGCCGACAGCAGGGCATGGTAGGTGAGGGAGTCGGACAGCAGAGCCAACCCGTTATACTTCAGTGATTGTGATTGTCAGGTCTTCGGTTTCCTGGGCGCTGTCGCCCGTTTCGAGGGTTGCAGAGAGATCAGAAACCCCACCGGCAGACACCTCTTCGCTGTGGGTATCGCCGCTCCCGTTGATATCGGAAAGAAGGCCGCTGCCGGTACTCAGCTCAACGTTGAACGCCGTCGAGTTTCCGTCGTTGTTGACCAGCTTGAAGAACCCACTGTCATAGTCGTACGTACTGTTTGGCATCAGCCGTTCGTCGGTTCCACCGTCCTCGTATCCAAAGACGACAGATACGTCGTTCGCGATGAGGCTTACGTAGTCAGTCGAAACAGTCGTGCCGCCATCGGTAGCAAGAGAGTCAGAACTCGTCGGAAACAGGGTCGTAGCGTCGGTAACGAGATCGTCGTTGCTATTCCGAAGCGCAACCTCATCGGCGGACGCGTCGACAAGCACGTCAGTAAATTCGGTTGCGATCTCGGAGCCGTTGCCGTCAGCGCCAACGACGTTGACTTCGACTTCACGCGTTGCGCTGACAGTGCTAAATGCACCAGAGCCGAACGCCGCGCCAGATCCGATACCGACTGTCCCGATGAGACCGAGTACGCTTCTACGGTTCAGTTTCATGTTCAGTTCGCTTATCGAGAGGTTACCACTTACTATTTTGTTGCATTAGCCCGGCTAAAGCACTCATTGAAGCCGCTAACGCTGTTCAGTACTAAGCCGCTATGCCGTGAACTAGCTTCCAATGAATCGGCGTGGCTTTCTCCTTAGTATTGGTGCGGCCAGTGTGGGGACGGGTGCGGTGTTTGGTTCCGGTGCGTTCACCTCTATCGAAGCAGACCGGAACGTCAATCTCCAAGTCACCGGCGATACCGGGTCGGCACAGGTGGGGTTCAGCCCGGGGAGCGGTGCCACGAGCATCGTCGGGACGGACACAAACGAGTCGGTTGATATCATCAACTTCGAACAGACGAATCTCAACGAACAAGCGAAGACCAGCTTCGAGAACGCTTTGGAGGTCGACAACAACAGCCAATCCAAGGTCAACCTCTATATTGATGACAGCACTACTGGGGTTGGGGATGACCCCACAAACGGTGAAGTTCTGGACTTCCGGGAGGGATCCGCTGGCGTCTCGATTGTCGGCTCGGACCAGGCTATCGCGCTCGACCCCGACGGCGGGAGTTCAGACGGCGGCTACAGCGACACCGTGGAACTGGACATCGTTGTCGACCTCCGAGATGACGGCGTCGATGGCGACGATCTCAGCGAGATCAGCGACGTGACCTTCGTCGTCGAGGCGGTCCAGCAGTAAGTGAAACGCGATTCCGGCGCTGGCCGCCGACCAACAGGCCCAGATACAGGCACACACGAAGATCCAACGCAGTCGGCACGACACAACCAACTATGAATCGCACTCTCGTCGCCGTCATGGCAGCGGTCGTCCTCCTCGCAGGGACCGCTATGGCAACAGGTGCCTTCATCGACGGCGACGAGGTTGCACCCGACCGGAACTCCGGCGTCTACTTGGCTCCCGCTGACACGGTAAACGGGGACCAGTACGCCGAATACGACGAGACAGGGCAGCTACGCATCAGTCTTTCACCAGTGCTCCCGAACGGTCAGACCCGCGTCGATGACCTGTTCGTCGTCGGGTTTGCGGGTTACGAGGGAACTAATAGTGCCGCTACCGTCGAACTGGACAGCGAGCCGGAAACAGTTCGCATGTACCGGATGGACACTGGAGCACAAGTCGCCGGCGACACCGTCTCGTTGGAGCCCGACGAATCAGTTCGCTTTGGGCTGGCAGTGACGCCAGCGGAGCGCAACTTCACTGGCACGATATCGATCACCGCCCCTGTTCCCGAACAGCAGTCAACCGAAGGGGACGAGAGCAACGGTGGGAGCGGCGGTGGGTCAACCGGTGGCGGTGGTGGCAGTGTGCCACCCAGTGACGATGATGGGAGTGGTACGCAGGACGGGGGCGATCCCACGACGCCGACGCCAACGCCGACGGACAGTAACTCGACGAACGGGACCGCAAACGATGACGGGAACGAGACTGAAACAGCCGCTGGCGGCGGAAGCGGTGGCAGCGGTACTGGTGTCGGGACGTCGACCGACGAACGGGCTGAGACACCCACCACCAGCGAAGAAGAACCCGAAACCGTGGCCGGCGGTGGCGCTGAGCCCGTGCCGACGACACCCGAAAGTCAACAGTCAGCCGAACCGAACGGATTCACGCTCGGCTTCGAGCCGGCATTCGGAATTAGCTGGGGGCCGTGGGCGTTCATCGCTGGCCTGCTCGCCGTAGTGACGAACTACCTCGTGCAGACGCGATATCACGATGTCCTCCCGGTACTCCAGACGCAACCGAGTGACCGCCGTCGCCGGTTCCGGCGCGTCGCTGTCCGCGAGACCGCGATCGGTCTTGCCGGAATCGTACTCACGGTTCTTGTCGTGGCAGCTGCCTCAGGCGCTGGCTTCGGCCCAGTCTCGCAGCTGGTTGCGGCGCTCGCGTTCTCCGCTGCAGTCGGCACGGGGACCGGGTACCGGCTGGTCCCAGAACTCGATGCACTGCCCGAACTGCAAGCTGCCGACGGCGGCACCGAAGAGCACTAAAACAACTCGGTCAGTCCGGCGTCTCAGCGCCACTGTTTCCCACAGTCGAATCAGTTCCGGGTTCTGGCGGAGGCGCGTACCGAAACAGTCGGTCACCAGTGTACACGATGAGTTCAGAATCGCTATCTGACTCGATGATACGTTCCTCGGTGTCTATTGCGACGTCCACGAGCCCGACGAGCGAATCAACTGAAGTTGTCCAGATGTCGTCGTCGACTGGATCAGCCCGGCCGACGGTTATCCAATCGTCAAACTCCTCACGGGCGGACTTGTATGCGAGCCATCGGCGCTCGGCGTCGGTAAGTGTGAGATAGTCGGTCGTGCGCCCGTAGACGAGGGCAGCAGCACCACTAAAGCTACCAAGCAGGAGCACTGGGCCACCGAGAGTCCAGATCGGTCCATACGCTTTTTCGACCTGCGCTTCGACGGTTCGGTCACCACTGTTCGGAACCGGGCCAGCGTTTTCGACCCGGTAGCTGCTCTGACTCGGGATAATCGGGAGGCGATACGTCCGAGTCGTGTCGACCGACTGCCCGTTTCGCGTCCCCGAAAGAGCCACCTGAGAGACCACCGCCATCTCAAGTCGACCGGACGTCTGGCCGTGTTCCGAATCGATACGTCGAACAGTTTCGGCTGCGCGACTGACATTCAGCGAGAACGGAACCGTCAGCCGCTCACCCGCGGCCAGCGACTGCACAGTGCCTTGTGTCAGTGGTCGTTTGACCTCCCAGTAGACGAGCTCTCCGTTCTGGGTTGATTCGACGGAGCGATACTGAACGAACACGTCAGCCGAGGCCGTAAGATCGCTTTCGTTGCTGGCGCTGAACGTGTACGTGAACGCGCCGTCCAATACGGGGGCGACCGTCCGGAGATACACAGGTTGATCTTCGAGCACTTCACCCTCTGGAAACGCCGAGGTACCGTTGCGAACTGTCGCATTGTGGGAGAACGATCCGGACGACTGCCACGACGATACCTGACGCGTAGTTGTGTCCGTTCCCGGAGCAACGTGGCCCGTATACGTGAGATATCCGCCAACCGCAGCGATGGCGATCAGACAAATCAGTAGCAGTTCGTAGTTGTCGACGACTCTCCGCCGTGTTTCCCGTCCCAACAACCCCATTGCAACTGTAATACTGGTGCCGACAAATAAGAGTTGATACCGGGTCAGCAGCGGCATCCACCTTTCTCCGCCGCCCCATCTCTGCTAACTCCAGCTTCGAATGTCCCGGGAACCAGTTTGTGGCCGTAACAGTATAGTAACAATTGAAACGATTTACACACTGATCGCACTGCTGTCGTGCGATCAGGTGTGCATTGACTTTCAATGGCTACTATAGTTCGTGCGATCCCACTACGTCGGGCGTTGCCCCGTCGAAACGGATTTCATGAGCGGACTGTCCGTACTGTATTCTTCGATAGAGTCTTGATCCTGTATGCAACCGTTTTCGAGCAACAGTTCACAACGTCGAGTCTACAGAGAAAGGCAGGTAACAGTTACATACCGGCACTTCTCGGGGGTGTAAGAGACGAGGAAGCCAAGGGCCGGATTTGAACCGGCGATGGGCGGCTCTGCAGGCCGCTGCGTTAGGCCAGACTCTGCCACCTTGGCACGAATAGGGGTAATCAACTCGGTCGTTTAAGCGTAGCGAATTCAGTTAGCCCTCACCCTCAGACTGGCCCGGTTCACCGACTCCTTCAACTGGGATAGTACTGTAGATGGATGATTGTGCCTCGTCCGGTGAGTCGAACTGCTCATCATTGACCCGATCCAGTAGCGCAGCTAACGGTTCGGAGCCGTCTGCGTACACGAGCTGTACATCGTCGAACTCTGCCTGGGCGGTCTCAACCGGCAGGGGGTACGTCGCTGTTTCGAGAAGCGCCGTAAGTTCGTTTAGCTTGACCTCGCGAGTCATACAGTACCCTTTCGGTCAGACCACGTAGTTACGCACTGCTTATAAAAATCGAAAGCCCACCGGAGAGAGATGCCTCTCTTCGATGAGTGAATAAGGTATGAATGGTGGCGGCGAACCGGATTTCCCAGAGGCTCGCGCACTCCAGTACTCCCCGGAACGCTGGCGGGCTTATCTTCCGTGTTCGGGATGGGTACGGGAGGCAACCCCGCCG